>NZ_WEHU01000048.1 GCF_009183415.1 Bacillus sp. B1-b2
ATTTGATTGTATTTAAAGGCGATAGTTATCGTTATAAGGAGTCAATTATTCAGAATTAAATTTCGTTGGCAAGTGGTTACATTTTTGATTGCCGTTTTATGCATTTTTTGCTTGCCAAATACAACAAAGGTTAGTTCTAGTGTTTTTGCCATTTAGTATTCTCCTTTCTTATTATTGATTAATTTCTACACTATCATTTCTAATAACGGAATATAGCGTGTAAGAGACAATGGACGACAAAGCATCAGCTACTGTCAATACTTGTTCTGGCGTAGCTGTTTCTTTCACATCATTTAGTGTTTTGCTTACAAGGTTTGGTTCCCCATTTTCTTTCATTCCATTCATAAACAATAATTTCATGGAAGCTTCATTCCATATTGCCTGTGCCATATATATCACCTCCCCTCACTCTATAAATAGAAAGTAGAGGTTTAAAAGGACAGGTTTAATAAAAATCATTTACCTAAAATATATAGTTATGCAAACAGGCAATTTATTCTCTTGAATCATATGATAAAACGATAGCAGGAAAAAAGGGGGGATACTTAAAATGGAATGGTTGCAAACCTTTTTACTTGATCATTATTATATTTTAGTACCTGTTCTTTGGATCATTGGTTATGCATTAAAACAAACTCCCAAGGTTGCAGATTGGAAAATAATATGGATTTTATTGATAGTAGCAATAATATTAGGTGTTTTTGCATATGGATTTACATTTGAGGTCGTGACAAATGGAATTATTGCAACAGGGGTAGCTGTACTTGGACATCAGATGGCGAAGCAGACCATCAATTTTAGACAAAAATAACGTTTTTTGCTAAATAAAAAAATAGTGTCTAAAAAGATTGGATGATCTTTCTAGACACTATTTTTTACTTTTAAGTGTAATGCATAATTTAAATCCAATTATTGTTGTATATATTCGCTAATTTATAATTCAAAATGAGATACAGATTTTTGTAGCCTATTAGCAAGATTAGAAAGCTTTTGAGTGGATAAGGAGAGCTCTTGCATAGAAGCAAGTTGTTCTTCTGTTTGTGCAGATGCTTCTTGAGTAAAAGAAATACTATTTGCACTAATCGTATTCACACTTTCCATAATTCGTTTGATTTCCTTACTACTAATAGAGAGTCCTTCCATCTCTTTTGTAACATCTTCTACATTCTCAGACATTTGACCAATAGATTGTAAAATATCTAGAAATGCCGCACTGGTTTTTTCTGTGCCTGAAAGCCCTTGATGTACAATTATGTTTGTGGAATCCATTCCCTCAACCGCTTTAGTAATCTCTTTTTGGATTGTTTCTGTCACAGTCTGGATTAAATCTGCCGAGTTCTTACTTTCTTCAGCTAAGTTTCTTACTTCTTCTGCGACAACAGAGAAGCCTTTGCCATGTTCTCCTGCTCTTGCTGCTTCTATAGCTGCATTTAAGGCTAGTAAATTTGTTTGTTCTGATACTCTTGTTATTAAGCTAGCAATTTCTTTTATTTCTTTTGATTTTTCGTCTAATAATCTGATAATCTTAGATGTATCTTCTACTGAAAGATTTATTTGTTTCATCTTATTTACTACATCTTGAAGTGTTTCACTACCAAAATCAGCTTTGTTGGTAACTTCATTCATTCTACTCTTCATTTCTATACTTTTATCTGTTATTTCTTCCATACTACTTGTCATAACATCATAATTATCGAAAGCTACCTCAAATTGAAGTATTTGACTTTCCACTTGTTTTGCTGTTTTTTCAGAAATAAGAGAAACTTGCTCTGCAATTATGCTTGATTCATTTGCATTTTGTTTCATTTCCTCACTACTACTAGCAACCGTGTTAGCTGTTAGCCTAACATCTTCCACTATCACCCGTAGTTCATCATTCATTTTATTCAATGATGTAATCATTTCACCGAATTCATCTTTTCTTCTCTTGCTTGCAATTTGTTCCGATAAATTACCATTACTTACTTTCTTAATAATAGCAGAAGACTGTTTCATCCCGCTTGCCATGGTTCTTCCAATCCATAAAGCAAGAAGTATTGCAGAAATTATGGCAAATATACTAATTCCTATAACAAAATAAATATATTCCTTTGTTTCTTTAGATATACTTACCTTAATATCTTTAATTTCCAGTTCTTCCTTCTTAATTAATTGATCTGTTTGCTCATTAAATTCTGAACGAATATCGTTTGCACTATTGATTAATGTTAAATATTGCTCTTCGTTCTCTAATATTTTCTCTTGTACTGCTCGATCTCCACTTACAATAAATTCTGCCTGTAATTTTTTTATACTTTCTAATAATTTCGCACTTTCTTCATCATTTGAAAGAGCAGCAAATTGTTCAAAGTCATTGAGCAATCTTTTAGAACTGCTATCATAATCGGTTAAATAAGAGGTTTCCCCTGTTAATAAGTAACCGTTAATGCCATCAGATTGGAGAAGCATGTCTATTTTCATATTTTTCAGTATAAAAACTTTATTATTTTGCGCTTCCATTGTATGAGAATAATTTCTGTCTACTCGTGCAATTTGGCTACTTGATAGCACAGAAAGAATAATTATACATATAATTAATAGAGTAAATCCAAAGCCTATTTTCTTCGTGATGGTAAATTTCATAGAGTCGTCCCTTCTGCGTTAATCACAGTACTTCATTTCTCTTAACCAGATAAACTATTATTTTATACTTTATTATACAAATAAACATGACCTATTAACCAGTACATTTTTCATAATTAGTTTACTTCTTTGGAAAAAAGCCATTTGAATTCAAATGGCTTTTTATACTGCTTGAATTTCTTTATTCAATTTTTGATAATTAAAGTACATAGCAATTCTCCATGGTACAATCATGCAAAATGCTAGGAACCAAAACATTCCGCCAAGTGTCCCTACATCAATAGTGCTACTAAGTATTATTTTTGCAATAATTCTAATACCTAATAATATAAATAAAATGTATATAAAAGCTTTCGAATTAATAAGATAAATATCATTTCCTTTTATTTCAAATTTCGTTGTTTTTATTAAGATAATGGAAAAAATCATACCTATAATAGCTGCTTCCAAAATCTCTTGTCCAGTTATGCGAAAATAAGGAAAAAGAAACATTAACGATCCCGTACTCATAAAAAGAGGTGGTAAAATAATTTTTTTTGGTGATACTGGCGTTTTCGCTGCTTTTAACCTTACGAACATAAAAAAGAGCCCCATAACTATTGCTATCAATGTGGAAATGATTACAGAAATCATTACTATAACCGCCTTTACTTCCTAGTGTTAAACCGAATTCTAATACCATGGATAATAATATCACTAAACGAGAATAGTGTCTATTTCCATAAGCGTGTCGTTGTTTTTACCTCTATTATAATTAAAAAAAGATACGAAATAATCTCGTATCTTTACTACTATCCATTATCTTATAAGGCGATTAATAGCATCTAACACTCTTGGCTCATCGAAAGGCTTTACAATGAAATCCTTTGCTCCTGCTTCAATTGCTTCTACTACCATCTTCTGTTGCCCCATAGCTGAACACATAATTACTTTTGCTAAAGGGAATTCTTTTTTTATTTCTTTAACAGCATCTAGCCCACTCATTTCTGGCATTGTTATATCTAAAGTAACTAAATCTGGATCTAATTCACGATATAAACGTATTGCTTCCTTTCCATTTTCCCCTTCTCCAACAATTTCATGGTTTGCTTTTGTTAAAATATTAGATAGAGTCATTCTCATAAATTTAGCATCATCCACAATTAATATACGGGCCATTTTTGCTTCCTCCTCAACCACAAACACATAGCATTTTAATCCTACCATTTTACTATGTTGACTAACATCTTTACCAATATATCTAATTTTTACAATAATTTCAATTCTTTTTTCAATTATCTATAAAAAGATGTATTATTATTATACCTTAATAATATTCGTTTAAAAACCTTGAAAATCACCAAATATAGGAGAAATTACTCTTGTCAGCCATTTCATCCCATCAAAAAACAGAATGACCCCCATTAAAATCATACAATAGCCGCCTATCTTCATAAATCTCAAACTGTGTTTTTTTAGAGTGACCATAGAAGTTACAAAAAAAGATAATAATAAGAAAGGTATAGAAAATCCTACTATATAAGCCCCCAGATAAATAATACTCTCTTTTGGATTTAGTGCAGCTAATGATAATACAGCCCCGAGTATAGGCCCACTACAAGGAGTCCAGCCTGCAGCAAAGCTTAAACCAATAAGATAGGAACCAATATAGCCACTTGGTCTATTTTTAAAAGAAAATCGGTATTCCTTCATTAACCATTTCTTTTTAACAGCTCCTATTGTGACTAATCCAAATAGAGTAATTGTAATAGCTCCAATATATCTAAGCTCTTCTTGATAGTTTTGGAACCATACCCCAATAAAGGAAGCACTATAGCCTAAGGCAAGAAAAATAGTAGAAAATCCTGCTAAAAATAGAATAGTATGTAGGAAACTGACACTTTTAAAAATACTTTCTTTTTCCATATCTCCAATGGACATTCCCGTTATATAAGATAAATACGCAGGATAAAGCGGTAAACAACAAGGCGAAATAAAACTTAGAAAACCAGCACCTAGAGAAATAAAGGTATTTATATCAGGCATCTACTCACACTCCCTTTTTCCCTTTTTACTATATGCTAGATATATATTTTTATGATATCGTTGTTTTTTGCATTTCCTTCCAAATATAGTATAATAGATGGAAACTCTACTTTCAGGAAGTATTATGGTAGATGGTTTACCATTTATCCTGCATAAATGAAATACATGTTGCAAACTTTATATAATACATGGTATTCATCACATATAGAAGGGACAAGTGGCCATGGGAAAAGAGCAATTACTAATCCAAATTGAAACAAAACGAGCAGAACTTATTGAAATTGCTATGAAACATGGCTTTTCCTCCACTCTTGCCATTATATGTAGCCAAGAATTAGATGAACTTTTAAATAAATTTAATCATTCATCTACCAAAAAAAATTATTCCTATTAAACAATATTAAAAGGAATGTATGTTTCATTAATTTTATAGCAATATATTAATAAAGAAAGGATGTCAAACCATTCAGGACTAAGTTACTAAAGCTAACTTTATCGGCGAATGTCTGACATCCTTTATTTTAATGCGTACTTGCTGTTTTTTCGATAGAATCAGCTGCACCATTTTGTAATAAATACATTTTATAATACAAACCTTTTTGTTGTAAAAGTTCTTGGTGATTCCCTCTTTCCACAATTTCTCCCTTGTGAAGCACAAGAATTAAATTGGCATCCTGAATGGTAGAAAGTCGATGGGCAATTGCTATTGTAGTACGACCTGCTCGCATTTTAGAAAGAGCCATTTGAATACCTTCCTCTGTTTCTGTATCAATATTGGCTGTTGCTTCATCTAAAATTAAAACTTTAGGATTTGTTAAAATGGTACGAGCAAAAGCAATTAATTGGCGCTGACCACTCGAGAAGCCTGACCCTCTCTCCACCACTTGATGTTCATAGCTCATGTCTAATTTTTCTATAAAATTATCTGCTTGCACAAATTCTGCTGCTTTCTTTACATCTTCTATTCCTTTTGTTTGATCATATAGCCGAATATTCTCTTCTATTGTTCCATAGAAAAGGAAAGGATCTTGAAGAACTAATCCAAGATGTTCACGCAGTTCTTTTTTACTGAATGACTTTAATGACTTACCGTCAATTAAAATTTCTCCTTGATGAAAATCATAAAATCTCATCAGTATGTTGATAATAGAACTTTTCCCACTGCCCGTATGCCCCACTAAAGCAACTGTTTCCCCTTTCCTTGCCTTAAAGGAAATATGGTTAAGAACATTTTGCTTGCCATCATAGGAAAATGATACATTCTTAAACTCAATCTCTCCATCTGTAATCGAATGACGATTATCGGCTGCTAGTTTAGGTTCTAATTCTTCTTCATCTAACAAAGAAAATACCCTAAATGCAGATACGATAGCTTGTTGATAGAGAGACAGTCTTTGCATTAAATTATTTACTGGCTCAAAGAATCTATCTAAATAACTAACAAAGGCATATAGAACACCTATTTCTATCGGATTAGCAAAGGAGGAAATACCGAAATAACTTAAAACAAGGATAAGCGCAAATACATATACTAGATCTATGGCTGGACGTAATAATAAACCTTCTAGTTTTATATTTCGCATCCCAGCAGAATAATGCTTTGTATTAATATCATCAAATTCTTGTCTTAATCTTTTCTCCTGTCTAAAAACCTGTATGATTCCCATACCTTGAAGAGACTCGCTAAGTTTGGCATTTAATTGACTCAGTCTTTCCCGCATATCTTGGTAAAAGGTAGAGCTATACTTTCTATATAGAGAGACAATATAAGCTAGAATTGGTAATAACACTAAACAAAATGCACCAAGTTTTACATTTAATACAAACATGGCTATAAGTATGCCTATAATCATAAAACCACTTTGGACAAAGGTTGCTAGCACACTTACAAACATATCTTTAATAGCTTCGGTATCGTTAGTAACTCTTGATACAATCGAACCGGCAGGAACTTTATCAAAATACTTTAAACCTAAAGAATGAACCTTTGTAAACACATCCACTCTAATTTGTTGAATGATATATAAAGCAATTTCTTGAAACTTGTATAGCTGAAAATACATAATTAATACATTTAAGATTTGTATAACCATATAAGTAATTCCTAAGACAGTGAGTGGCGTTACTTCTAGGTTTCTCGGAGTTAAATAATCATCAATAAACACCTTGATTAAATATGGTCCTGCCAGTTCTCCAAGTGTTGATAAAAATAATAACAAAAAAGCGAGAATTACACTTTTTTTATGTGGTTTTATATATTGCAGCAAACGTAAAAGTACCTTCCGCTGCTCTTTGCTAGTTAACTTTATTGTTTTATCCATTTGTATCCCCCATGCTAACCATTACTTCTAAAGCTTGACGATGATACATTTCTTTATACCAACCGTTTTCCCTCATAAGCTTTTCATGGTTTCCACTTTGAATAATTTTCCCTTCTTCTAATACAAGGATAAGTTCTGCATGTTCAATTGCACTTAATCTGTGTGCTGTAATAATAGTTGTTTTCTCCTGTCTTACTCCTCTTAAAGCATTTAAAATAGTCTCTTCTGTTTTTGCATCAACAGCTGACAAGGAGTCATCTAAAATAAGTATTTCAGGATCCATTAATAATGCTCTCGCTATTGAAATCCTCTGTTTTTGTCCACCAGATAAAGAAACCCCTCGTTCACCAACTATCGTATCATAACCGTTGGTAAAGCTCATTATATCCTCGTGTATATCTGCAAGCTTAGCGGCTTGATAAATATCCTCTTCTTTTGCTTGTGGATTTGCAAAGGTTATATTCTCTCTAATGCTTGCGGAAAAGAGAAAATGCTCTTGAGGAACATAGCCAATAGAAGAACGTAATGCTTCTATATTTACTCTCTTAATATTCTGATGATTAATGGAAATTTCTCCAATATATTGATCATATTCTCGAAATAGTAGCTTTAGCAGCGTTGTTTTTCCCGCACCAGTTTTCCCAACAATTCCTAACGTTTGACCTCTTTTTAATTGAAAGTGAATATTTTGTAGAACCTCTACTTGTTGATTATAAGAATATGAATCTAATCGATACTCTATATCCCCACAAGGTGGTACTTTAATGGCATTCACATCATTCACTATATCTACTTTTGTTTGTAAAAGAGCAGTTACTCTGTCATATGACGCTCTTCCTCTTTCTACAATATTAAAAAGCCAACCAAAAGCTAGCATCGGCCATACAAGTAACCCTAGATACGTTGTAAAGGAAACTAACTCTCCTAACGTAAGGTCTCCGCTAATAACATAGCGTGATCCGAAAATGATTGCTAAGAAAAAAGAGATGCTGACAATAATAGTAATAGTTGGATCAAACAATGCGTCCACTTTTGCTACTTTAATATTCTTCTCCACTACATCTAATGAAGATTTTCGAAAATCCTCTATATCCTCTTTATCCTGGCCAAATGTTTTAAGCACTTTTATCCCCGTTACACTCTCTTGTGTCTTGTCATTTAGATCAGAAAACGCCGCTTGCGCTTTGTGAAAATGCTTATGTATTAAAGAACCATACCAGCTTGTTAAGATAGCCATTAATGGAAGTGGTAATAAACAGATAAGTGTTAATTTCCAACTTATTAATGTAGCCATCGCTATAATTACAGAACCACCCGTTGCTAGTGAATCAACAAAGGTAAGTACTCCTTGACCTGCTGTTTGTTGAATTGCTTGCACATCATTTGTAGCATGTGCCATTAAGTCACCTATCCGTTTTTTTTGATAAAAAGATTGACTCATCCTTGTAAAGTGGTCATATAATCGATTCCTCATTAATCTACCTAGCTTTACTGCAGAACCAAATATCATGATTCTCCAATAATATCTCAATACATACAACATAAATCCAGAAATAATAAGAACTACCATCCATTTTAATAGAATCGGTCCTGTTAACGTGTTACTTTGAATATGGTCAACTACAACTCCCACAATTCTAGGCGGTATAAGCTGGATAAAAGCTACAAAAAGTAAAAGCAAGATCCCCCCAAAATATGCTTTCTTCTCTTGTAAAAAATACCATTTCAAATCTAAAAAAACCTTCAAACTAAAACACCTCTTATCTATAAAAAAACTATGTAAACACCTAAATTAGTTTAGCAAAATATTTAGGAACTGGAAAGAAATTTTATTATATTTTCAAAATATTTATTGGAGTGTGAATATATCAAGAATTGCACTAAAAGTAGAGGTATGTCACTTTTTGCGGTTTCCAGGGAAATGATTGAAGGAAATATTTCCATTGAACCACTCTATAACAGAGTGGCTCATAGAATTATTTATTGATTAACTCGATCTGTGTTAACTCATTAAGATTATGTATAACCATATCAGCAAATGCTAGTTCTTCTTCTTTAGCAAAATCAAAATAGCAACCAACAGAAACTAATCCATTATCCTTTGCTGCTTTAATATCTGATAATCTATCACCAATTACCATTCCATTTGTTATATGATAGGTATCTACGATTAATTTAACAAGATCAGATTTATTTAATGAATCTATTTGTTCAATACTAAAGGTCTCTGTTATCCATTGGTTTAGTTGATAGTAATCAACAATTGCTTTTAGATATTCGATCAATCCATTACTCGCTATAAATATAGTGTATTTTTGCTCCACTAAGTATTGTAGTGTCTCTTTTACATGAGGATATAGTGCGCCTCTTCCATTAGAGATATTCTCTATTAATCTCTTTAAAAAGTACTGATCTGTCAGCTTTCTATCATGTATGGAGTGATGAGGCATTAATGCTTCCCATACTTTCGGTAAAGGAACTCCCATAATTTCACGGTACTTATTTAATGGCGTTTCTGCTTCCCATTTATTGATACTTCGTAAATATTGAAACGTATCTTCTAAGGACATTTCTAATATTTTATCTGTTTGAAAAAGTGTTCCATCCATATCGAATATGATTGCTTTTGTCATTTTTGTGCTCCTTTGTTGTTTACTGAAACCTCTATTTCACATTCTAATAGCTTAACTATTTCCTCTTTCTCTAGCATGAAGGATTGGTTGTTCCCTTTTTTGTTTTTCTTTTAACTTTTGAAATTCAGTTCGAGATAAATGTTGATCTTTTATTTCCGCATCTTTAAATATATCAATTTATGAATGAAATACTTGATGCGTATGTCCACCCTCATAGTCTAAAATAAATGAACCATAAGTTTCCATTTCTTCATAGTCACCCTCAAGAATATAGGACAAGCTCTTGAAGCAAATTGTGATTAACTTCAAATCATCTACCGTAAAATCCGGCACTTTTATAAGCTCCAGTCTTTTTAATTCTAATAGAAAGTTAAAGTTTTCTTTCCCTAATCCTTCTTGTAACAAATTTATTCCATAAGCAATAGAATGGCTGAGCTTTTTATCAGTAGTTATTCCTGTTTCTTTACTTAATGAAATATACCCAACCATTCTTGATTTATAAAGATAATAGGACATATCTAAAAGTAAATTCTCTAGTCTATCTGTATAATTCAACTTAAAGTACCTCGACATTTTTTAAGATAAGCATAATTTATCTTATTTAGGATGCAAATACATTTTAAGTAAATTATTATAGTAGGCTTAGACTTTTTCGATTTGATTTTACAATATTTATGTCTAATTCTCTTGGTGTCTATTTAGAATCATTTATTATCATTAAGAAGTACAGACAAATAATAATCTTAAGAAAACTCATTTCATCATTTTAGATAAATAGCCGGAGAAAATTCCCTTATTTGTTTTTACCATGAAAAACAGATCCAATAGACGGAGAAATTCCGACTATTTCCTTAAAACATATGACAAAAGAGGATTTTTCCTTACTTAACCGGAAAAAACACCCTAATTATTCTCAAATTAAACGTCTACCTGCATTTTACCGGAAATTATCCGCTTATTTAATTCGCTGATCACTAAGAATTGGTTGGTAAACCAAACATTATTAGAGTATAATTTCCCTACCTTACTGTAAGCTTTTAAGAACCCTATGCATGTACCAGAGATGTCTTTTCTAGAAGTAAAAAAGACATCTTAAATAATTAGATGTCTAATACTTTATATAACTCCTAAACAGAGATTTAGGAGACAATAGTGTAGGCTTTTTAATCATTTTGTTGAGAACAATTATAACAAAGTATAAGAAGAATGAAAATACTAGTTTTCTCACTTCAGAAAAATGAGTTATCTTTAATTAAACATCATCTGTTCATACACGAAAAAAACCACCCATCTGTTTTCACAGAAAAAGTGGTTTAAGATAAGTTTTTGATGAAAGATTAACCAATGATAAAACAATTGTATGATGAAAGATTCACTATATGAGCGAAATCTTTATTAGAACTTGTCCTATAATTGCGAATCAAATGCTGTCAAATCCCTAATACAAAAGGAGTTTATTTTCCTTGTTGTTTGTTCATTGATGTCATCATTTGATTGATTTTCTTTTGAGATGGTTTCATTCCCATTTGCATCATCATCATTTTTAACATTTGTTCATTAATTGGTGGATTTTTCTTTAGATAATCCATCATGTATTTACGTGCAATAAAGAATCCGATTACAACACCGGCGATTAATGCAACGACAATACTTAACCACGCATACCAAGGCATATTTTTTCCTCCTTCATGTTGTCTATACTTTAGTGTACTAGACCAGATAATATTATACAATATCTGTTACAGAATTTCTTCCCCTTTTAGATAAAATTTCTTTCTTTAATAGGCTTTAACCAGCCGAATCTTTCATTTTCAATGTCTATTGCTAGAAAGGAAGGTTCATGCTTTCGAATTACTTCAAAAAATATGGACTCTGCATCATAGTAGCCTTCTGCTTCAATAACTAAATGATTATATTCTATCTTTAATATTGCTCTACTTAAATTACCATTTTCTATCTTAAATATATCTTTTTCAAGTTGAAAAGTTTTATTCTTATTTAATGCATTATACAATTGATTTTCCATGGACCACTTTGAAATGGGAAGAGTTATGTATTCGATTTGCTTTTTAACAATGTTTTTCTGTAAGTTATCTGCTGTTTTCATATACTCTGAAAATAACTGAAAGAACATTCTCTCTCTACCACTATAATGTTGTGCTATATCTTGCTTTATTAAATATAAATGATATCTTCTCAAAGTGCTCTCTCCACCTATCTGTCACATCTTTCCTTCTATTATAGAAAAGATAGATTTCAAGTTGTGTCTCAAGGTGTAAAAAAAACAGACTAGTTTTGTCGAATAGATAACTCTTTTTCACTTTTTCTGTCAAATACAATTCTAATGATAAGACATATAAAGGGCTTCCTTGCTTCCCTCTATATATCTTATCTTTACACTACCTTACTTGTTCAACAAGTTTTTCACTTTGTTTACTACATTAGATACGGTAAACCCGTACTCTTCCATTATTTTTTCTCCAGGAGCTGATGCACCAAATTGGTCAATAGAAAGAACTTCTCCTTCATCACCTGTATACTTATGCCATCCTAATGAACTTCCCATTTCTAATGCTAGTCGTTTTTTTACTGCTGATGGAAGTATACTCTTTTTGTATTCTTCTGACTGTTGTTCAAATCGATCCCATGCTGGTAGACTAATTACTGCGACATCAATTCCTTCTTTTTCAAGCTCTACCTGTGCTTTTATAGCTAAATTCACCTCTGAACCAGCAGCAAGGAGTAACGCATCTGCACTTTCTTTCTTAGAAGAAGAGATAACATATCCACCTTTGGAAACACCTTCATAAGCACTATTTTTTGAATTACTGATTGTAGATAAGTTTTGTCTAGTTAATACCAAGGCAGTTGGCTTATTCTTAGATTCTAAAGCAATTCTCCAAGCAGCTGCCGTTTCATTTCCATCTGCTGGGCGGATAACCGAAAGATTTGGCATAGCTCTTAAACTCGCTAGTTGCTCAATAGGCTCATGTGTTGGTCCATCTTCCCCAACGGCAATACTATCGTGGGTAAATACATACGTAACAGGAAGCCCCATTAATGCTGCAAGTCTTATAGCTGGTCGTAAATAATCAGAGAAAACAAAGAATGTGCCTCCAAAAATTCTTAATCCACCATGAAGAGCAATTCCATTTAAGGCTGCACCCATTGCAAATTCTCGTACTCCGAACCAGACATTTCTGCCCTCACGACAATCTGGAGTGAAGTCTTGTCCTCCTTTAATCATCGTATTGTTACTTCCTGCCAAATCAGCAGATCCACCTATTAAATAAGGTACATTTTTAGCAATGCCATTTATAACTTCACCAGATGAAGCTCGACTTGCAAGACTTGTTCCTTCCTCATATATAGGTATATCCTTATCCCAACCTTCTAATAAAGCATCAGATAGTGACGTTTTTAGCTGTTTTGCCAAGTCTGGATAATCTTTCTCATAGGCTTCCAATTGTTGATTCCACTCTTTTTCTTTTTGCTCTCCTTTGTTTGCAACTAGATTTTTAAAATGCTTATAAACTTCTTCTGGAACATGAAAATCTTCTTCAAATGTCCATTTATATGCTTCTTTCGTTAATTTTAGCTCATCTGAACCAAGAGGTGATCCATGTGATGCTGATTTCCCTGCTTTATTTGGAGAACCGAAACCAATGACCGTTTTTACTTCAATTAATGTCGGTCTCCATTCATCACTTTTTGCTTGTTCCAATGCATTAGCAATAGCATCTGTATCATTGCCATCTTCCACCTTGATGTATTGCCAGCCATATGCTTTAAATCGTTGCTCCACACTTTCAGAAAATGATTTATCTAAATCACCATCAAGGGAGATATCATTAGAATCATACATCACAATTAATCGTCCTAATTTCAGGTGTGCAGCTAATGATGCTGCTTCTCCAGATACACCTTCCATTAAATCACCATCACCACATATACTATATGTAAAATGATCAATAATCTTGTAAGCATCTTTATTATATAGAGCAGCTAAATGCGATTCTGCTAAGGCCATTCCAACTGCCATGGCAATTCCCTGTCCAAGTGGACCAGTAGTAGCATCCACACCTGCAGTATGTCGATATTCAGGATGCCCAGGTGTTTTACTACCCCATTGTCGAAATTGCTTTAAATCATCTAACGCTAAGTCATATCCTGATAAATGAAGAAGGCTATATAATAATGCCGAGCCATGTCCTGCTGATAAAACAAATCGATCTCTGTTAAACCATTCTGGGTTCTTAGGATTATGGTTCATAAAACTTGTCCATAAGGTATAAGCCATAGGAGCCGCACCCATTGGCATGCCAGGATGACCTGATTTCGCTTTTTCAATCATATCGATAGATAATGTTCGTATAGCAGCAATGGATAAATGATCTAAATTTGTATTCAATATAAACATCCTTTCCTATTTAAGTAATTTCCAAATTTGTTTCTATAAGCACCAACATATAATTTGGACAATTACTACATATTCTACCCATAAATCTTTGGAGAAAACATAAAAAAACCCTTAACAAAGAATTGTTAAGGATTAATGAAGCTTCTTTTTATTTTGAATAGCTTTGACTTTTTCTGGTGTAACATCTGTTCCATTTGGGTCATAAATTTTTACATTTTCAATAGTATTTACCATAGTAGAACGAAAATGCTTTAGGTACTCAGCTCTTAACTTCGTTTGCTCTTTCCCTTCTTCGTCAGTAAGTCCATGTTCTTTCTTCTTTTTAGCTAATTCATTAATACGATTTAATTTATTTGTAGGAAACATAAGATACTCCTTTAATAATAGACTACATCTACTTTATTATGATGTTCATTTACTCTATTTTCCACTGTACACTAGAAAATGAAAAGCAAACTGGCTTAATTTAAGATATTATAGCATAAGCTAGAAATACTTCCTATTATTATAGCTTATCCATTCTTATTTATTATTTTCTTCCATATACTCTTGATATCTTCTATGTATGGTTGCCTTAGAGAATTGGTAGCCGAGTCCATTTAAAGAGGAAGTAATCTCTGAAAAAGTTAAACCATTTTGTTTAAGCTTTATTACTTCTTCTATAGGAACATCAACCTTTTTCCTTCCAGAATAATAACCTTGATTTCTTAAATTTTCTTGCGGTTTATACCCATTTTCTACAGCACGTTTCATTCCACGTTTAATTTTTATATTATGAATTTTACGTTGGTATTCTTCAACTATACTTACTATTTGTAAAACCATGGAATCAGCATCTGAAAGTACTAATTCACCAGAAGAAGAAATACTATAAAGCTTTACATTTTCCTTTAATATACAATGAAGGATAGCCATTTTAGCATTTCCACGACCTAATCTTGTTTCATCTTGTATTAAAATAGCGGAAATATCTTCTTCCTTAATTTTGACTAATAGCTCAATCATTCCGTCCCGATCTAATTCGTAGCCACTTGCTCGTTCAGAGATAATAGATGAAACATGAAAATCCATTTTTTTGGCTAAAGCGACTAATTCTTCTTCTTGTCTTTTTAATGAGGTAGTTTGTTCTTCTTTATCTGTACTTACTCTACAATATATAATCGCATTCATTATTTTCTCCAAATTCTTGCAAATTAACTACTACTCTGAGGCTAATAGCATTTCATGATCTTTTAATTTAACAGGAATAACTAATTCCTTTCCTACTTCCATATAACTTGCAGTTATTTCATTATGTTTTTCTACCCAATTAATAAATTCCTTCTTACTCATATGATAGTGTCCATCATATTTAGTGGAAATCTCCCATAGAGTTTCCCCTTTTTCTATTGTTATAGATACATATTCTTCTTTAATTGGCTCACCTGTATTCCATACTATAATAAAACAAGCAATTGCACTACAAATTAAAAGAATAATAGTATAAGAGAATTTTGTCCATAGTTTAGCTAACATAAAATAAATCACCCTTTATATAGAATATACGTTCGTTTCTACTATTAGAATAATACGAACAAACGTTTCCTGTCAAGAAAAAATAAGAACTTATGTTTGTATCATTATTACGTACATGCTATACTAATTGTAAGAATAAAATGACGAGGTGCATAGTATGCAAAAGCTATCTAAGAGACAACTAGATATATTAGAATACATAAAAGAAGAAGTTCGCTTAAAAGGGTATCCACCATCTGTTCGTGAAATTGCTGAAGCTGTTGGACTTGCCTCTAGTTCTACTGTGCATGGCCACTTAGCAAGACTTGAAAGCAAAGGGTTAATACGCAGAGATCCTACCAAGCCTAGAGCAATAGAAATACTAGATTTAGAAGAAACAAACATACCAAAATACAATGTTATTAATGTTCCAGTAGTAGGGAAGGTTACAGCTGGTTTACCTATAACAGCTATTGAAAATGTGGAAGAGTATTTCCCACTTCCTGAAAGACTTGCCCCTAGTGATGAACAAGTTTTCATGTTAGAAATTATGGGAGAAAGTATGATAGAAGCAGGTATTTTGGATGGTGACTATGTAATAGTCCGACAACAGCATTTTGCAAACAATGGAGATATTGTAGTTGCCATGACTGATGATGATGAAGCAACAGTAAAACGATTCTTTAAAGAAAGAGATTTCATTCGTTTACAACCTGAAAATAGTACAATGGAGCCAATTATCTTAAACAATGTAAGCATATTAGGGAAAGTAATTGGCGTTTATCGTCATTTGCAATAATAAATTAAAAAACCATCCAAATAGATGGTTTTTTTGTGTTAAATTATGTAATCCTCTTACTCTATAAATTAAGATTAGGATGTTTATGAAAAAATCCTCTCATTGGTCATATGCATGAAAGGCATATTAGCATCACTTATAAACATAACTTAAAAGGTATTATAAACATTTTGACATTCTTCTGCTGTTGGCTCATAAAAGCAGTGAAGTTTATATCTTCCTACATGCGGTTGATTGTACCATGTTGGCGGACAGTCTCCAGGAGGGCGAAAATACCATAGACTATATTTTGATGGCCATACCCGCTCTCCATTAATCGCCCGCTTAGCTAGTCTTTTCTCACTTTCTCTTGCTCTTTGATAAAAATATCCTTTGGTTGTTGCTTCAAAAGCATGTGGTTGATAGATCATGTCTGATACGGTTCGTATGCCTTTAAAGTCCGAACAATCTGCTCTCATTCTATTTATTCCAACATTCCCAACCATAAGCATACCTTGCTCCCCTTCACCTTCCGCCTCAGCTCTAAGAAGTCTTGCTAATAAATCAATATCTGCATCTGTCGCTTTTACTACTGGCATACCTTACACCTCCATTTACTAATAACATATTTTTAAAAAACTTATCCTATTCTAAAAAATATCTAGCTACCAAATTCAATCAAATTCTAGCAAGCGATCATTTATAATCCAATAAGCTTTTTAAAATCTTTAAACCCAATAATATAACTAGCTGCTATAATGCTATTAATAAAAACGATATAAAAGGCACCCATTAAATATACTTTGTATTTCTTTATAAATTTCTTCATCTATATCCCACCTTTGAGTAATACCATTAACTTCTCCATTTTTGGTAAAATTATGTATTCTTAAAAATTGATAATGAATGCTAGTTATACGTTCATACTAAAGAAAAAGAATATATCCTTACATAAAAGTGGTGAACTGTTTTGTTACTATTTTTTACAACCTTTTTGGAAATCAATGAGGAAAAAAATAAATTAAATCACCTATCCATGCATCATTGGCTAGAACATGATGTTTTCTCACTAAATTGGTGGATATTATTTTGTGCAACGATTATTCCCTATTTTTTATGGTGGAAAGTTGTAGACAAAAACCGTTTTTATGAAATATTTAGCTACGGATTATTATGTGCTGGATTTAGTATGCTACTAGATGTAATAGGTACCGAAATGCTTGCATGGGGTTATCCAGATAAATTACTCCCCTGGATTCCACCATTAATACCTGCAGACTTTGTTGTAATACCAATTACGGCTATGCTTGTATATCAATATACAAGCACATGGAAAACTTTTATAATCACTACCATTGGGTGGGCTATTTTATTTTCCTATATCATTGAACCCTTATTTGTCTTACGAGGCATGTTCTATCTGGGGGTTTACTGGAAACACACTTATTCTTTTTTAGGATTTATTCTATTAGGTATCACTTTAAGAGGCATTTTTATAGGAATTAAAAATAAATTGCCTACTTAACATTTTAAAAAAATCTACATAAACTTGAAATAATTTCACATTATATATTTAGTTAGTCAAAAACAAATAGGAGATGTGTACAATGAAACAAGACAACACAACTAATCAATTAAAAAGTAAGAACAATGATTCATTAGGTTTAGATATGGATGAGCAAGAAATGAATGGACTATATGGCATGGTGGAAACACCAGAAGAGGATGCGCTACATTCGTCCAATCTTAAAGAGTAGAAAATAGAGTAGGGTGACCATTCACATGGCCACCCCCTCATCAAACCGCACGTGCCCTATTAAGGCATACGGCTTACCAACGTGTTATATCGAACTCTTATTTTCCCTGTGCACAGTTTATTTTACGAACCCTTTCACGTGTAAAATACTCTTTTCCTCTTTCTTTTGCTCGTTGTAAAGCCCTTTTGTACTTCTTCTCATGTTTAGCCTTCATATATTG
>NZ_WEHU01000049.1 GCF_009183415.1 Bacillus sp. B1-b2
ACTCATCGCTTTCTCCAATCCCATGTTGTCATTCTTTAGCTGTCTATTTGTGTTACTTAATTATACAAAAAAGTACCCTACAGGTAGACTTTTTTTAATGTCTACTTTATAGGGTACATTTTAGTATGTACTTTGTTGAGGTTTTTTGTTTAGGTAAAGAATTCTATTAACATTTAATTTCTTGCATATACTAGTAAGAAAAAGAAAGTAGGATGCTGGATGACTCTATTTAAATTAGGATATGTTGCGATGAGTATGGAATTACAAAATGCCTCGCCTTCTCAAACAATGACCTTTAAGCAATTCTCTGCTATACCCGATAAAGAAGCAGCTATTAGAAGACTAGAAAGAATTGCTTATAGTAATCTGGAAAACTGTTTGCGTTTGTTAAAGCATAATGTTGCTAATGATATACATTTCTTTCGTTTTAGTTCAAAAATCATTCCTCTTGTCAATCATCCTGAAGTGGAGGCCTGGAACTATATTAAGCCATTAAAGCCCATTTTAAAGGAGATTGGAGAATGGGTGAAGAAATACTCCATGAGAGTAGACTTTCATCCAGATCACTTTGTTATATTAAATAGCTCTCAATCGGATATATTAAAGAATTCTCTGAAAACCTTAGTTATGCATGAGAAGTTATTAAAAGGAATGGGAATAGATCCAGAGCATAGATGTGTGCTGCATGTTGGGGGAGCATATGAAGACAAGGAGCTTGCTATGGAGCAGTTTATAACGAATTGGGGCTTTATTCCACCTTCACTTCAGAAGATGATTATATTAGAAAATGATGATACTACATTTACAGTGAATGATGCTCTTTACCTTTGTGAAAAGCTACAAGTTCCATGTGTCTTTGATCTACATCATCATATGGTGAATAATGATAATACAGACTGGGAAGATTGCTGGGAGCGTATATGTGGTAGTTGGAGTCATTCCACTCTGCCTTTAAAAATGCATATTTCTAGTCCAAGATCAGAAGCAGATCCTAGAGCACATGCTGATTATATAGATCCAGAAGTTTTCTATGATTTTGCTAAAAAAGTGGATAAGTCTATACCAGAGGTGCATTGTATGATTGAAGCCAAGAAAAAGGATGAAGCTTTGTTTCAATTAGTAGGAGAACTAAAAAAGAAATCAGATATTCAATTTATAGATGAATCTACCTTTACTTTTTAATTAGTTGAAACCAAATTCCCTTGTCTACGTAAATAGAAGAAGAAATAAGAAAAAGGGGGAGGACTATTGATTTTAGAGCCGCAAAATAGACTATCTAAAAGAGGAATTAAAGTTTGGCGTCTTACTGGACTTGTGTCATCCATCATTCTGTTTTTAATGGGAGGAGGATACATTACTTTATCCATCATCTTTGATTGGTATAAATGGATCACAGTAGTAACTGTTCTTTTTTTAGTTATTTATAGCTATTTAGTGATTATACTTCTACCGAAATTAAAATGGTTAAGATGGAGATATGAAGTGAGAGAAGATGAAATTGAGATCCAACAAGGAGTTGTCATTGTTAAAAAAACACTTATTCCCATGATAAGAGTTCAACATGTGGATTTGAAGCAAGGTCCATTTCTCCGTAAATATGAATTAGCAACAATATCTGTTTCTACAGCAGCTACTGTGCATGAAATACCTGTTTTGGAAATGCAGGAGGCAACTGAAATGCGCCATTTTATTTCTAATAAGGCAAAGGTGGCGAAAGAGGATGTATGAGAAAAGCAGACTCCATCCTATCTCCATTTTTTATAATGTATTAAAAAGCTTAAAGGAACTTATTTTCCCTTTTATAGGGATAATATTAGTCGGAGGAAATCCAACCCAATGGGAGTGGTTTACCTATTTAATAGTAAGTATTATTCTTCTAGCACTTATTCTAGGTGGGCTTCTCTCATGGTATTATTTCTCTTATTATGTGAAAGATAGAGAATTAAGGATAGAACATGGTGTTTTTGTGAAGAAAAAACGTTATATTCCATTCGAAAGAATTCAGAGCATGGATTTTACAGAAGGGATATTACATAGACCATTTCGTTTAGTGAAGGTGAAAATAGAAACAGCAGGAGGAGCTGGGGAATCGGAGGCTGAATTTTCAGCTATATCCCAAGTGCAGGCAAGGGAGTTAAAAGAGTACATAGCATCTAATAAGAATCTTACAATTGAAGAGGAAGAGGATTTACAAAAGGATAAAGAAAAGGAAGTAATCTATCAAATATCAACTAAGCAGTTATTAGCACTAGCCGCTACTTCTGGAGGAATAGGTGTTATCATTTCTGCTGGCATTGCATTTGCTTCTCAATTTGAGGAGTTTATTCCTTACAAATTAATCTTCTCTCATCTTCGCGCATTTGTAAGTAATGGTATAGCAATCATTTCGTTAGTTGTGTTCTTAATTCTTTTATTACTGTGGGCTTGTTCGTTACTGATTACCTTGCTCAAATATGCAAACTTTACACTAAGTCGAACAGATGAAGATATTTTGATTACAAGAGGGCTACTAGAAAAGAAGCAAATTACGATTCCAATTGAACGGATACAAGCGGTGAAGATTACAGAAAGTGTTCTTAGACAGCCTTTTAAATTGGCAAGTCTTTCTTTCATTAGTGCAGGTGGCTCTTTAACGGATATGGAAGCAGCAACTGTTGTAGCCATTCCGCTCGCAAGAAAGAGCGTATTAAGGGATATATGTCAAAGAATCATGCCAGATTATGAATTGTATGATACTATGACACCTCCGCCTAAGAGAGCATTATGGAGATATATAGTGAAAGACAGTTGGTTAGCAATACCTATTTCAGCATTACTTATTTATTTTTTTCATGGATGGGGCTTGTTGTCTTTATTATTATTTATTCTTTTACCATTATGGGGGTATATAAAGTTTCGAACGGCAGGATATCATTTATCGGTGAAGCAACTAACCTTGGTTTTTCGATTAATAGATAAGACAACTCTTCTCATGAGAAGAAATCGAATTCAATCACTGTACTCTTCAGAAGGGCCATGGCAAAGGAAGGGTAATTTAGGATCTATTTATGGAGAGGTAGCATCTGGTATTGGTGGAGCCTCAGGAGCCGTGAAAGAACTTGAATTAAAGGATGTTCAACGGATATATGAATGGTATTCTATTAAATGAAGAAAGCTAGTTGACAAAAGTGATTTAGGTAGATTACTAAGCATTTTTATGCAGCTCATCTACGTTCCAGGGGTGAGACTGTGGGATCTGCGAGACAGCTGAGACCCAGCAGGCTAAAGTCAGACCGCGGCTCAACGCGATCCCCTGTAATGGAAATCAGCCCTCGATTCATAAGTCTGATTAAATAACTTTAATACAAACTTAGTAACCTTTATTTTAGAGTTTGGCTATAAAATGAAGCTAGTTCCCTTTTCAACTGAGGAACTAGCTTCATTTTGTATTATTTAGCTGAAAAGTCCAATTGCAGCTAGGACAGCAATGACTAATAATATGATAATGCTTCTTGCTGGGGGCTTTCTTGATGAACGGAAGTTTCTTTTAATCTCATACCATTCGGCTTTATAACTGGATAAAATGCTTTTGCCTTTTGATTCGGTTAGGGTTCCAAATACAAGACCGGCTAGGAAACCAAAGATATGGGCAACAATATTTATATTTGGTTGCAGAAATGTCATAATTAAACTGAGTGCTGCAATAGTCATGATGATTTGTGCATTACTTTGTGAAATCATATCTTTTCGGAAAACAACCATACTAATATAATAGCCGAATAAACCAAAGATAGCACCACTAGAACCTAAATGGACATATGTTAATGGTTCTAATATAAGAGTAATGATGTTAGCAGCGATACCAGTAATGAAATAAATCAATAGAAACTTTGATTTACCCACTAATCTTTCAAGACCAGGTCCGAAAAGAAAAATACTAAAGCTGTTGAATAAAAGGTGGCTAAAACTGCCATGAATAAATATAGGAGTAATTAGTCTCCACCACTCTCCTTGGGTGATATAGAGATTAACCCCAATTAAGTATTCCATAATAGATTTAGTTGGAAAAACAGGTAGGTTTGTTGCTAGAAACAAAAGGATATGAATGAGTAAAATCATGGAAACCACAGGATAATAACGAATATATTCTTTAAAGCTTTCTCTTCGTGTAAACAAAATGGCGAACCTCCCCAATAGCTTCTTACTACCATAATAGCCAATCAATATGAAAAGATACAATATTTATATGTTAATACATTTTGAAATAGAAGGAGTTGTCCTATGATTAAAGGTATTGGGATTGATATAACAGAGCTGAATAGAATAGAAGCTCTTATTCAGAGAAAGCCGACATTTATTAACCGCATTTTAACTCAGAAAGAGAAACAAGCTTATTTTCAGCTTTCTAATAAAAGGAAAACAGAATTCTTGGCAGGGAGGTTTGCTGCAAAAGAGGCTTTTTCGAAGGCATATGGAACTGGTATTGGTGCACACTTAAGTTTTCTTGACATAGAGATTGAAAAGGAGCCATCAGGAAAGCCGATCATCGTAAAGCCAATTAATGCAGGTGTTCATCTATCTATTACACATAGCAAAGAATACGCACTTGCCCAAGTGATAATAGAAGAAAGTATTAATGCCTAAATAAATTCCTGTTGGAAAAATCAATCAGTAATACTTGTTCATCCAGTTAGCATATTCCGATACCTTGTCTCATATATTCATAGAGAAATAGGGGAGACAAGTTTGGAAGTACAGAAGCTCTAATAGAATGAGCAGTATGAACCTAATCTATTAGAATATTCTTTCCTAATTTTTTCTCTGTTACCGTGAAATGAGAATAAGGGAGTTGAAGAGATGAACAAGAAGATTTGGTTGCTATTTGTAGGGTTGACGGTAATCCTTTTGTTATCTGCATGTGGAACGAAGTCGAAAGAGGATGTTCTAGCAGATTTAAAAGAAAAGGTGGAAACGAAGGGCTATAAGGCAGATGCAGAAATGACCCTTAAAATGGGAACAGAGCCACAAACCTATGAGGTGGAAACTTGGCATAAGGACCCAAACTTTTATCGCGTTAACCTAAAGAACTCTAAAAAAGAGCAAAGCCAAATGATTTTAAAAAATAGTGAGGGTGTATTTGTTATCACACCTGCATTAAACAAAAGCTTTAAGTTCCAAAGCGAATGGCCAGAAAATAGTAGTCAAGCCTACCTCTATGAGTCTTTAGTAAAAGATATTGAAGAGGATAAGGATGTAAAGTTTTCTGCTACTGATAAGCATTATGTATTTGAAACAAAAACACGTTATCAAAACAACAAATTGCTTCCAACACAAGTGATTAAATTTAATAAAAAGGATTTAACACCTGTTAGTGTAGAAGTAAAGGATACAGATGGAGTAGCATTAGTAACGGTTAAATTCTCTAATGTGAAATTTGATGTTGATTTTGACGAAAAAGACTTTGACTTACAAAAGAGTATGACTGCTGCAAAAATGGTTATTCCAGTGATGGGAGAAATCAAGGATGAGGACTTTAGCGTGAAGTATCCACAAGAGACGCTAGAGGGAGTTAGCTTAGTCGAAGAAAGAAAGCTTTCTAATGAAACTGGAGATCGAGTGATCCTTACTTATGATGGTGGCGGAAAGTCCTACACAATCATTGAAGAAAAAGCAGAAGTAGCTCCAGCAACAGCAAGCCCGGTTGTAAGTAAAGGAGACCCTGTAGATTTAGGATTTACAATTGGAGAATTAACGGACTCGAAAGTTTCCTGGACATTTGAGGGAGTTGATTATACAATTGCTTCAAGTGATTTAACACGTGAGGAATTAATTACTGTCGCACAATCAGTGCAAGGTGAAGCAATTAAATAGTAATATACAAACAGCTTCTACAACTAGGAGCTGTTTTTTTTTCTTGAAAAACACACTCTTCGTTTGCGATTGACAAGGAAGGAAAACAGTAGAATAATTTACATTAAGAAAAAGGCACAGTAAGCAGAATGCTACTTTTATTCTAAGAGTAAAATGAACTATTTAGAAGATGATTCGCAACAAATACAGAAGCTTTTTACATATAAGGAAGTGTGAGTAGTGAGAAATACCTTTTATCGTGATACATGGGTTGAAGTAAATCTAGACGCTATAAAATATAATATCAGTCATTTAAGAAACAGACTTCATGAGAAAAATAAACTAATAGCTGTAGTAAAAGCAAATGCCTATGGACATGGCTCCTTGCAAGTTGCAAAGACTGCGTTAAATGCAGGTGCTGATAGCCTAGCAGTAGCTTTTTTAGACGAGGCAATTTCTCTTCGGGAAAAGGGGGTAAAAGCGCCCATCCTTGTATTAGGAGCATCTAGGGCTAGGGATGTTAAAGTTGCTTGTGAATATAAGATAACTTTAACTGTATTTCAGGTAGAGTGGCTTGAGGAAGCTCTATGTATATTAGAGGACAATACTTATTTGCCTATCCATTTAAAACTGGATACTGGGATGGGAAGAATAGGATTTCGGACAAAAGAGGATATACGCAAGATAGAAGATTTATTATGTGCTCAGAGTCGTATTAAGGTGGAGGGAGTGTTCACCCATTTTGCTACAGCTGACGAGAAGGACACGACATACTTAGATAAACAAATAGCTCGTTTTAGAGAGCTACTGAATGGCTTCTCCCAACTACCTGAAATAATTCATTGCAGTAATAGTGCAGCAAGTCTACTTCATCCAGAGCTGCAATATAATGCTGTGCGCATGGGAATCTCCATGTACGGATTAACTCCTTCACTTGAAATTGAAAACGATTTACCTTATCCATTAAAAGAAGCATTTTCTCTTCGCTCCAAAATAGTACAAGTGAAAAAACTGCATAAGGGAGATAAAGTAAGCTATGGTGCAACCTATGAAGCAGAGGAAGAACAATGGATCGCTACTTTACCTATAGGATATGCAGATGGCTGGTTGAGAAAGCTTCAAGGGATTGAGGTGCTAGTAGATGGAATGAGAGTTCCGATTGTAGGTCGAATATGTATGGATCAATGCATGGTAAGACTACCGTATGAGATGAAGACGGGTACAAAGGTAACACTTATTGGTTCTCAAAAACACCAAAGCATATCAGTAAACGAAGTTGCCACTAAACTAGAAACGATAAATTACGAAATCACTTGTATGATTTCATCAAGAGTTCCTCGCGTCTACCTGGAAGATGGAGAATATATGAATGTGGTAAATCCTTTATTGGACTAAATATTTTTTACGAGAAAAAAATAAAAAGGTATTGATTTGGTTTTATTGGAATAAATTAATTATGGATTATGATTGCATCATAGGGTGATAGGAGAAAACCGGATCATTTGGTTACAGTTGCATTGTGAAAATGTTGAAACTTGGAATATTTTCTGTTTTACATGCATAAAAGAGACAAATTTTGGCGGATAATACAGTAGAATTGCTGAATGGACTTTGCAGAAAGTATTATTAATGGTATGATTAAAAAAAGCAGAGCTAAATATGGTGTGTAGTGATGGTGGAGGTGTATGTTTGTGTCTGAATCCAGCGCAACGACAGAGATCATGATAAAATTACCAAAGCATTTGTTAACTGAATTGGACGGCTTCGTGAAACAAGAGAATGTGAACCGCAGTGAGTTTATCTATCAGGCAACAAAAATGTATCTTCGTGAACGGAAAAAGAGACATATCCGCGAATCGATGAGAAGAGGATACATGGAAATGGCTAAATTAAATTTATCCATTGCATCGGAAAGTTTTCTTGCAGAATATGAAGCTGAGCATACAGTAGAACGTCTAGTAAGCGGAGGGTAACCCTTTGATTGTTAAACGTGGTGACGTTTATTTTGCAGACCTATCCCCAGTTGTTGGCTCAGAGCAAGGCGGTGTCCGTCCTGTACTTGTCATTCAAAACGACATCGGGAATCGGTTCAGTCCCACAGTTATTATTGCAGCAATTACAGCTCAAATTCAAAAAGCTAAATTGCCTACACATGTGGAAATTGATGCGAAACGATATGGTTTTGAAAGAGATTCAGTAATTCTTTTGGAACAAATTCGTACAATCGATAAACAAAGGCTAACGGACAAAATTACTCATCTCGATGAAGAAATGATGGAAAAAGTCGATGAAGCTCTACAAATTAGTTTAGGTCTTATTGAATTTTAATTAAACATTATGCGCTCATATGTAGCGCTTTTTTTTTAGGTATATTCGAAGAGTTTGTCCCCTGTTTATAAGAATAACGGGGGCTTTTTTTCTATGCTCAAAAATTTTAAAGAATAGGTTTACAATCTTTTAAAAGGGGTAAATAGAAAAAGTTATATTCTATAAAGAAGTTGTGGAAAAAAGTTATCTATAATCAGATGAGAAAAATAAAAAGTTGCTCTTAATGTGATAAAATAAAAGAAAGATATATTTTATAAACAGGAACTTATATAAACGAAATAAAAAAGGGAACTATAATTCAAGAATTTATGGAAGAAAGTTGGTTGTTTTTCGGTGAATAGAATAAGAATACCAATTCTAAAATTGTATGACTATTTGCTAGTCTCTATCCAATGGGAACTAGATGATCAAACGGCACTCCAGTTTCAAGAGGATTTACTTAATAAAATACATGAAACAAGTGCGAGTGGAGTAGTTATTGATCTAACTTCTATTGATTTTATTGATTCGTTTATAGCTAAAGTGTTAGGCGATGTTATCGGAATGTCAAAGTTGATGGGGGCCAAGGTAGTGCTAACAGGGATTCAGCCTGCGGTCGCTATTACCTTAGTAGAGCTAGGTATTAGTTTAAACGATGTGTTAACTGCCTTAGATCTAGAAAAGGGTTTGGAGAAATTACAACAGGAATTGGAGGACTGACCAATGGGAGACCAATCCTGTGTAAAAATCATTAATGAATGGGATATAGTTGCAGCAAGACAATTAGGCCGAAATATTGCCAAGGAACTTGGCTTTGGCACTGTGGATCAAGCACGAATTACAACTGCTATTAGTGAATTGGCAAGAAATATATACTTGTATGCTGGACAGGGACAAATATGTATTGAAAAACTATATGAAAATGGAAAATCAGGCTTAAAGCTTATTGCAGTTGATAGTGGACCGGGAATAAAAGACATTAGACAAGTGATGCAAGACGGTTTTTCTACTTCAGGAGGTCTTGGTGCAGGTTTACCAGGTGTGAAAAGATTGATGGATGAATTTGATATTAAAACTACTCTTGGAGAAGGAACAGACATACAAGCAGTAAAATGGCTTAGATAGGAGGGAAGATAATGGATTTCAGAGAAGTCATGGAATCTAAGTATCGAGATCTTCTTGTGAATTTTATAAAAGATGAATCTGAACAAGCACTGTATCAGGGGCAAAAGTTTAGTAGAAAATCAATTGAACAAAAGATATCACCAGAAGACATCGTTAGCTTACATAAATCAATTATGATGGAGCTTTATCCTGAAATGCCCGATTATGTTTCAAAATCCTTTGATATCCTACTAGAAGTAATGATTGGCTATGGATTTGCATACAGAGAACATCAAAGTTTACGCCATGTTCAGGAAGAATTAAGAAGTGAAATGGAGATTGCTGCAAATGTACAGCAGACTCTATTGAGTACAGAAATACCTTCTGCTGAAGGTTTAGATATTGGAGCTATTAGTGTACCTGCCAAAATGATGAATGGTGATTATTACCATTTTGTTCATGATGATAATCAATTCATTAATATTGCCATTGCGGATGTTATTGGGAAAGGAATTCCAGCGGCAATGTGTATGTCCATGATAAAATATGCGATGGATAGTCTGCCTGAAAATCGAAATATGCCAAGTAATGTTCTAGAAAACTTAAATAGAGTAGTAGAGCAGAATGTAGATCCAAGTATGTTTATTACCATGTTTTATGGTGCTTACGATATCCTTACACATACATTTCACTATGCATCTGCAGGTCATGAGCCTGGTTTATATTATGAAGCGAAAACATCTGAATTCAGTGAGCTGAAAACAAAAGGACTATTGCTTGGGGTAGATAAAAAAGCAAAGTATCAGCAATTCGAAAAAGAAATTTTTGTTGGTGATATGATTATTCTCATGTCTGATGGCGTAACAGAATGTAGAACAGAAGAGGGATTTCTTGATAAGGAAGTATTGCTTGGGTACATAAGAAAGCATATGCATTTAAATGCTCAAGGTATTGTTCAACAAGTATATAAAGAACTAGAGAAAATTCAAGATTTTCATTTGCGTGATGATTTTACTTTAATTATTTTTAAAAGAGAAGTTTAATATATTTACATAGCGGGTATTAAACAAAAACGTAAAAATGTTAAAGGTGGGTCGAGATGAATATTATTATAGATGTTAAAGAACAAGATATGAATGTAGAAGTTAAGATTACTGGTGAAATTGATGCATATACAGCTCCGAAATTAAGAGAGAGAATTTTTTCTTATTCGGAAAAGGAAGGTATCGTAATGGTTATTGATCTTTCTGAAGTGAATTATATGGATAGTACAGGTCTTGGGGTATTTGTAGGACTCTTTAAGAATGTGCGTTCGAATAATGGAGAATTTAAATTAGTAGGCTTATCTAGTCGTTTAATTCGATTATTTGAGATAACTGGTTTAGCAGATATTATTGATATAAACAGCAAGATAGAAGGGGGCATACAATGAGTCATTTTGAGTATATCGAAATGAAAATCCCTTCGAAGCCAGAATACGTTGGAATCATTCGATTAACCTTATCGGGAATTGCTAGCAGAATGGGCTTTAGTTATGACGAAATTGAGGATTTAAAAATTGCTACTAGTGAGGCATGTACAAATGCTGTCCAACACGCTTATAAAAACAAAGAAGCAGGAGAAGTCTTAATTGGGTTTCGCCTATACAATGACCGTCTAGAAGTAATTGTGGCAGACAATGGAAAAAGCTTTGATTTTCACTCTACTACAAAAGATTTGGGGCCTTATGAACAGGATGAATCCGTGGAATTTCTTCGCGAAGGAGGACTTGGCCTGTATTTAATCGAGACTTTAATGGATGAAGTGAAAATTCATCATAATAACGGGGTAACTGTATTTATGACTAAGTACCTCGAAGGAGAGCAGGTGGAGAGGGATGCAGAAACAATCTCAACCTAAGCGCCATTTAACAAAAGAGGAAGTAAACGAACTTATTAGAGAGTTTCAACACTCGCAAGATGCAAAAGCACAAGAAAAGCTTGTGTTAAATTATCGTGATCTAGTAGAAACATTAGCGAGAAAATACTCTAAAGGAAGAATGTTTCACGAAGATATTAGCCAAGTTGGAATTATCGGGTTAATAGGTGCTATTCATCGCTATGATGAAAGCTTTGGCAAGAGCTTTGAAGCTTTTGCTGTACCAACGGTCATTGGAGAAATAAAGAGGTTTTTAAGAGATAAAACTTGGAGTGTTCATGTTCCTAGACGAATAAAAGAACTTGGTCCAAAGATAAAGAAAACAGTAGAAGAGCTTACTACAGATTTACAACGCTCCCCTAAAGTAAATGAAATTGCGGATTATCTAGAAGTCTCTGAAGAGGAAGTATTAGAGGCTATGGAGATGGGAAGAAGCTATCAAGCATTATCTGTAGATCACTCTATAGAAGCTGACTCTGAAGGTGGCACGGTTACACTTCTTGATATAGTAGGAGATGTTGACCAGGGCTTCGAGAAAGTAAATCGGAAATTAGTACTTGAAAAGGTACTGCATGTATTGTCTGAGCGAGAGAAAAGTATTATTCAACTTACATACTTGGATAATCTTAGCCAGAAAGATACTGGAGAAAAACTTGGCATCTCCCAAATGCATGTATCTAGGCTCCAGAGAAGAGCCATTAAAAAGCTCCAAGAAGCTATTCAAGCGGAGTCGAGTAATTCGGAGTATATACTATGATGGAATTACAAGATCATAAGGTACACGTCCTTTCTTATCAAACGTCTAAAAAAGGGAAAGAGATGTGTGGAGATAGTTTTTATTACATTTCTACAGAGGACTACTTTCTTTGTATGTTAGCTGATGGATTGGGCAGCGGTGAATATGCGTATGAAGCATCTAATGCGGTTGCAGAAGTTATAAAAGAAAATCATACCCAATCTGTAGAAGAGCTAATGGAGCTATCTAATCAGATTTTAATTAAAAAGCGCGGTGCTGCAGTGTGCGTCTTTAAGATAGATTACTCTTCTCAGACATTTGAATATAGCTGTGTAGGTAATATTCGATTTTTTCTTTATTCTCCTTCTGGTAAGCTCACATATCCTTTACCTGTAACAGGTTATTTATCTGGCAGACCACAACAATATCATACACAAACTTTTTCATACGAAGAAAATGCCAAATTTCTTGTTTTCTCTGATGGGTTTAATATACAAGGAATTAAAAATTTACTAAAAGGTTATTTGCCCATAGATACTATAGCAGATAAGATAATAGGTAAATACCATAATGTGGACGATGATTCGACCTTTATTCTAGGAAGCTTGCTCTAAGAAGTAAGCTTTTTCTTTTTATGCTTTTTTTCTATAATTTGATAAAATGATAAAATAGAAGAAATATTTACTTCTTCCAGCTAGTAAAAGTGGAAAAACTATATGTACAGGCATTAATGATAGAAGTTAGTACTTCGTTTACAAGATAAGAAGAAACAAAAAAAGGGAAGATGGAAATAAAGTAGGATTCTGGAGAAAAAGGAATGGTGAAGGAATGGAAAATGTAATGGAAAAACAACAGGACTACTTCATGCTGATAGCTAAAGAGCAAAGTGTTACAGCAAAACAGGTAAAGAGTGTTATTTCTTTATTAGACGATGGGAATACAGTTCCTTTTATTGCCAGATATCGAAAAGAACAAACTGGAGCACTAGATGAAGTCCAAATAAAGGATATCATGGATCGTTATCAATACATACAGAATCTAAATCAGCGAAAAGAAGAAGTTATTCGTCTGATAGAAGAACAGGGCAAGCTGACAGCTGAATTGCAAGCTAACGTAATGAAATCTAATAAGCTTCAAGAAGTAGAAGATCTATATCGACCATACAAGCAAAAAAGAAGAACAAAAGCTACTGTTGCGAAAGAAAAAGGACTCGAGCCTTTTGCTGATTGGTTACTCACTTTCTCAAATGACATAACGGTTGAGGAAGAAGCGAAGAAATACCTATCAGAGGAAAAAGAAGTATTAACTGTAGAAGAAGTAATCACTGGAGCACAGGATATATTAGCGGAAAGAATTTCTGATGATGCAGAAAGTAGAAAATGGATTAGAACGAAAACAACTAGTACAGGAAAAATACGAACGACTGCTAAAAGCGAAGAGAAAGATGAAAAGAACATATATGAAATGTATTACGAATATGAGGAACCTATTAGTAAGATTGTTCCACACCGCACATTAGCAATGAATAGAGGCGAAAAGGATGAAGTGCTAAAGGTAAGCATGGAAGCTCCTGTCGACTATATTACAGAATATCTTGAGAACAAGTGGATTTTAAATAAGGAAGCTGCTTCAGCTCCGGTTATCAAAGTGGCTATTGAAGATGGATATAAACGATTAATTCAGCCATCAATAGAGAGGGAAATACGAAATGAACTAACGGAAAAAGCAGAGGGGCAAGCAATACATATTTTCTCCGAGAATCTTAGGAACCTATTACTGCAACCACCATTGAAGGGGAGAATGGTCTTGGGTGTTGACCCTGCCTACCGTACAGGATGTAAATTAGCTGTAGTGGATGAAACGGGGAAGGTCCTTGAAATTGGTGTTATTTATCCCCATCCTCCTGTTAATAAAACAAAAGAGGCAGAAGCGAAGTTTCAAGATATCCTTAATAGGCATAAAATAGAAATGGTAGCAATCGGAAATGGAACAGCATCTAGAGAGACGGAACAATTTGTTGCAGACATGCTTAAAAGGCAGACTGGCCAAATTTATTATCTCATTGTTAATGAAGCAGGTGCTAGTGTTTATTCGGCCTCTGAAATAGCTAGAGAAGAGTTTCCAAATTATCAAGTAGAAGAGAGAAGTGCGGTTTCTATTGCAAGAAGGCTACAAGATCCACTTGCAGAATTAGTAAAGATTGATCCTAAATCAGTAGGGGTAGGACAATATCAACACGATGTTTCTCAAAAGAAATTATCAGAATCACTAACCTTTGTAGTAGAAACAGCTGTTAACCAAGTAGGTGTGAATGTTAATACAGCATCTTCTTCTCTCTTACAATATGTGGCAGGTCTTTCGAAAGCTGTCGCTAATAATATTGTGAAGAAAAGAGAAGAAGAGGGGAAATTCGAGAATCGCAAGCAATTGAAAAAAATTCCTCGTTTAGGTGCAAAAACTTATGAGCAAGCAATTGGGTTTCTTCGAATATTAGATGGAGAGGAACCTTTAGATCGAACAGGCATTCATCCGGAAAACTATGCAGAAGTAAATAAATTACTCAAAAAGATAGGATTTAATAGTGGGAATATCGGAACTCTAGAACTGAGAGAAGCACTCGGGAAGGTAGAAGTAAAAGAAATAGCTAACGAACTTACTATTGGTGAATTGACATTAAAAGATATCATCGATGCTTTGGTACGCCCTTCAAGAGATCCAAGAGAAGACCTAGCAGCTCCTTTACTTCGAACAGATGTATTAAAACTAGAAGATCTTCAAACGGGGATGGAACTACAAGGAACAGTAAGAAATGTTGTAGATTTCGGAGCCTTTGTAGATATTGGTGTTAAACAAGATGGGTTAGTTCATATCTCTAAATTGAGTAATAAATTTGTTAAACATCCGCTAGATATTGTTAGCGTAGGAGATGTGGTTACTGTTTGGGTAGATAGTGTTGATCATGGTAAAGGAAGAGTTGCATTAACCATGCTTAGTCCACAAGCTGCTGAATAAGAATTAGGGAAAACTCATTCAAGTTGGTGGCTTTGTCGCTAATGAATGAGTTTTTTTTCATTCGTTAATGGTTTAATTAAGAAAGGTTCTTGCGAAGATAGTAATACCAGCATTGATTTAATAATTTTACTTGAGTGGTATTTTTCTCATAAAAGGCTTTTTTTATTTGATTTTGCAGCCAATTAGGCATATAATTTCACTCCCTATCCTTTAAAATGATTTAGTAATGGTTGCTTAAAGTAGCTTCTAACTCGGTAGGGAAATTGTAGAGGGAACGGAAAAAAAGTATTACTATTTGTACGTGCGTATGAAGACCAATTAAAATTGTTTTCAGTGCTTCGGAAATTCTATAGAAAAGAAAAAGTAATAAATGGATTTTTATTTTTAGTTGTATTTATGTGTTCCTTTTAATTTCATTACTCCCATTGAATTGTTAGGTGAAATGTATTTACTTCTATTATATGCTAATAGGGTTTGTCTTGTTGAGGAGGGATTAAATTGACTAATGAAGAGCTACAAGTTTTGGTTGAAACAATTTCATTGCAGTATTTTCAAAGAGCTTTTAAGCATAAAGCTAGCTTTAACCGAAGACTTCGTACTACAGGAGGAAGGTATTTATTACACACTCATAATATAGAAATTAATAAAACCTATTATGATGCTCTAGGAAAGGATGAGTTAATAGGTATTATCAAACATGAGTTATGTCATTATCATCTTCATCTGCTCAATAGAGGGTATCAGCATAAAGATGCTGATTTTAAGAATCTTTTAAAAATGGTTGGCGGACCGAGGTTTTGTTCTTCATTACCTATGCAACAGAAAAAGGAACAAAAAAAGAAGATTATTATTTATAAATGTTTGGGATGTAAACAAAGGTATACGAGAAGAAAAAGAATGAATACTACTAAGTATGTTTGTGGAAAATGCAGAGGAAAGCTGGAACTGGAAGAAATCAGAAGTGTTGTTATATAGGGGTTTTACTTTATTATTTTTGTTCAACTAAAATCTTTTTAAAAAAAATAGAAAGGCGCTTGACTTATTGTTTATTAGTCCCTATAATATGAAGAGTCGACAAGAGAGCACAGGTTGTCTAGAAGTATGTTAACTTGGTTCGTGTCGAAGGTTAATCTTAATATTCCGCAGTAGCTCAGTGGTAGAGCATTCGGCTGTTAACCGAACGGTCGTAGGTTCGAGTCCTACCTGCGGAGCCATTTTTGGGGAAGTACTCAAGAGGCTGAAGAGGCGCCCCTGCTAAGGGTGTAGGTCGCGTGAGCGGCGCGAGGGTTCAAATCCCTCCTTCTCCGCCAGTAACTTTTAAGAAATATGGCCCATTGGTCAAGCGGTTAAGACACCGCCCTTTCACGGCGGTAACACGGGTTCGAATCCCGTATGGGTCACTTTAGTTTTTAGAAAAAATATGGTCCGGTAGTTCAGTTGGTTAGAATGCCTGCCTGTCACGCAGGAGGTCGCGGGTTCGAGTCCCGTCCGGACCGCCATTATTTACATTTTTGTTTTGGGCTATAGCCAAGCGGTAAGGCAACGGACTTTGACTCCGTCACTCGTTGGTTCGAATCCAGCTAGCCCAGCCAGGAGCCATTAGCTCAGTCGGTAGAGCATCTGACTTTTAATCAGAGGGTCGAAGGTTCGAATCCTTCATGGCTCACCATTTTGATTGTGAGATTATATATTGATATAAATGCGGGTGTGGCGGAATTGGCAGACGCACTAGACTTAGGATCTAGCGCCGCAAGGCGTGGGGGTTCGACTCCCTTCACCCGCACCATTTAGATTAAACGAAAAAAGTTATAATGAATAATACAATGGAATTCTCTTGATAGTGCGGTCGTGGCGGAATGGCAGACGCGCTAGGTTGAGGGCCTAGTGGGGGCAACCCCGTGGAGGTTCAAGTCCTCTCGGCCGCATCAAAAAAAGTATTGACAACCAACAAAAGATATTGTATGATTATTAAGTCGCTTTCTTTCGGAAATATGCGCCCGTAGCTCAATTGGATAGAGCGTCTGACTACGGATCAGAAGGTTATGGGTTCGACTCCTTTCGGGCGCGCCATATTTGCGGGAAGTAGCTCAGCTTGGTAGAGCACTTGGTTTGGGACCAAGGGGTCGCAGGTTCGAATCCTGTCTTCCCGACCATTATCATCAAGTTGAACAATATAATATGCGGGTGTAGTTTAATGGTAAAACCTCAGCCTTCCAAGCTGATGTCGTGGGTTCGATTCCCATCACCCGCTCCATAAAAACTAATTGCTCTTTGAAAACTGAACAATAAACGTCAACAATAATCGTTCTTAAAGAACGAAACAAGTAATACAAAAGCTAGAGTTTAGCAATGAGCTAATCTTACTCTTTATTGGAGAGTTTGATCCTGGCTCAGGACGAACGCTGGCGGCGTGCCTAATACATGCAAGTCGAGCGG
>NZ_WEHU01000005.1 GCF_009183415.1 Bacillus sp. B1-b2
CCAACAGGAAGTGTATGTGTATTTTGGAATGTTGACAAGTGGTTTTTTAATTTGTGCAGGGCCTACGGCCCTATTGCACAAATTTAATGCCATACCCTACATTTTTATGATGCCATAAACACCTTTGTAACGAGTAATGGTAAATCTTCTAAAATCACATTAGAAAGTCCAGTAGAACCAATTGATCAAGAAAAAGTGTTAACTGCTATGCAATCAGTTATTTCTGCCAATATCTTTACTGGTAATAATGGTGATTTAGTTGCAGCAAAAGGAATACGTCTCATTGAACGTAATGTAACTGATTTTGATTTATAAGATAGGGTAGAAGAAAAGGATAATGCCATTAGTAATTCATTCTAATGGCATTATCTACTTATAAGTAGAATGGAGGAGGGGAAACGATGGAGGATTTAGTAACCATTATAAGTCAGGTTGGTTTTCCTATCGTAATAAGTTTCTACTTACTTAATAGAATTGAAACAAAACTAGACGTTATGATTACATCCATTCAGAGTTTACCAGAATCATTAAAATAGTAGAAACCTATCTATGTATAGAAAAAATAGGATAATTATCAGATAAATGAAAGGGTTTTCTATTGACAGAGTTACCTAATAATGTTAAATTTATATCAAGCCGTTCATCACGTATTTAGTATTTATTGTATATTTCTATCAAATTGTTTGAGAGAGTAATAGTAAAAATGCTTATGCGGAAGATGGTAATTTAATGAAGCTAGCAAAGCTTTTTTAGGAGGATTTATTTACATGAAAAACGGAAAAGTGAAATGGTTTAACGCAGAAAAAGGTTTTGGATTTATCGAAGCTGAAGATGGTAACGATGTATTCGTACACTACTCAGCAATTCAAGTAGAAGGTTTTAAATCTCTTGAAGAAGGTCAAGAAGTATCTTTCGAAGTAGTTGAAGGTGCTCGTGGACCTCAAGCTTCAAATGTAGTTAAAGCATAATAAGATATTGCCATATAATATAATAAAATCAGGCCCTTTTCTTAACAAAGATAAGGGTCTGATTTTTTGTTTATAAAAAATGTTAATTGGCTACCTCTACCATACCTAGCCTATTACATAGTTTGATATAATGTTAGAATAAAATCGGAATAAAATATCATAAAAATTTCTAACCTAATTAGATTAATTATTTTAAAAGAGGTGTCTATTGTGAAATTTATTCATACAGCAGATTGGCATTTAGGAAAATTGGTACATGGATTGTATATGACAGAAGACCAAAGAATCATGCTCCAGCAATTTATAGAGTTAGTCAAGGTTGAACAGCCAGATGCTGTTATAATCGCCGGTGACTTATATGATCGATCCATTCCTCCTACAGAAGCAGTTAATCTATTGGATGAAGTTCTTTATACCATTAATGTAGAACTTAATACTCCTGTTTTAGCTATATCGGGAAATCATGACAGTGCAGAAAGACTTTCTTTCGGTAGCTCCTGGTATCAAAAGAATCGCTTCTTTTTAAACGGTAAAATAGAAAATAGTTTTACTCCTATTCAAATAAAAGGAGTTAATTTTTATTTAGTACCTTACTGTGAACCAGTTATTGTTAGAAAGGTACTAGGAGATGAATCGATAGTAAGTCATCATGATGCAATGAAAGCAATTGTTGGGAAAATAGAAGATAGTTTGAATATGAACGAACCGAATGTTTTTGTTGGACATAGTTTTGTACTAGGAGGAAAAACAACTGATTCTGAGAGAATCCTTTCAGTTGGTGGGTCTGGATGTGTTGGTGCAGAAGTATTTACATCATTTTCCTATACAGCATTAGGGCATTTACACAGTCCAGATGCTATCAAGCACCAAACAGTCAAGTATTCCGGGTCTTTAATGAAATATTCCTTCTCTGAGGCAAAGCAAAAAAAATCTGTTTCTATCATTGAGATGCAAGAAGATGGTAGCTTTACGGAACGGTTTCATACTCTAATCCCACAAAAAGACATGAGAGAAATGGAAGGATATTTAGAAGAGCTTTTAGATCTTTCCTTTTACCAACAGCAAAAAGTAGATGACTATTTAAAAATTACCTTGCTTGATGAAGGAGCCTTAATGGATCCTATACAAAAATTAAGACAAGTATATCCTAATGTTCTTCATTTAGAGAGAAAAATAGAGTTAGTTGATCGAAAGAAAAAAGTGGCGATGGAAATGCGTCAGGAAAAGAAAAGAAATGAACTTGATTTATTTACGGCGTTTTATGAAGAAATGACAACTGCGTCCTTTTCTCAAGAAAAACAGGATTGGATGAGTTCTGTGATTAATGAAGTTTTAAGAGGGGAGAGTTCTAAATGAGACCTTTGAAAATAACGATGCAAGCATTTGGTCCATATGCCCAAAAAGAAACGATTGATTTTACTGTTTTAGGTAATCGAACGATGTTTGTTATTTCTGGTAAAACTGGATCAGGTAAAACAACCATATTCGATGCGATTAGCTATGCTATTTATGGAAAAGCAAGTGGGGAAGATAGAAACGGACCAGAGCTTCGAAGTCAATTTGCTCCTCCTTCCCTTTTAACAGAAGTAAGCTTTGAGTTTAAGCTAAAGGAAAAGCGATACTTAATTACACGATCTCCACAACAAGAGAAGAAAAAAGAAAGAGGAGACGGTACGACTACAATTGGTGCAAAAGCAGAGCTTTATTCATTTAATGAAGAGGGCGAACAAGAAATCATCGCCTCCTCCATTCGAGATGTGGAGGAAAAGATAAAAGAAATCATCCAAATAGATAGCAATCAATTCAGGCAAATCCTGATGATACCACAAGGTGAGTTTAGGAAATTGCTAACTTCTGATAGTAAAGAAAAAGAGAACATTTTACAACGGCTATTTCATACAGAAATGTATAAGCGAATAGAAGAGAGATTAAAAGACCAAGCGCAAAACCTTAAGAAAACGGTTGAACAAAAAGTATTAGTAAGAAACAATGCGCTTTCCAATATCTCTAGCTTATTTACAGAAGAATTAACAGAACTTATCGAGCAGTCCAGTGATAATGATGTTGTCATTTTGCCATTACTAGAGAAAGAAATCCAGAAGATGGAGAATGAAATAAGTATCAAAGAGAATAATCTGGTACAGCAAAATGTAGAAAGAGATAACTTAAAAAAACGTCTCTATGAAGCAGAAGTAGTTCTTAAGCAAATGAATATGAAGGATGAACTTCAGAATAGATTAAATCAATTAAAAAACCAAGAAAATGATTACAAGGATTTAGAAGAGAAAATCGAGTTAGCTCAAAAAGCAGCAATTCTAGCTCAGCAAGAGGAGATTTGTCATCATTTAAAAAGACAAATAGATCAAGGAGAACTAGAGAAAAAGCAAATCACGACATCTCTATCTCAATGGCAAGAAAAATTAGCACATGCTGAAGAACAATATAATATCCAAAAAGATAAAGAAAAAGATAGAAAACAAATAGCGGATAAAATCACGTGGTTAAAAAATATGGAACAAGATGTTCGAAAATATGCCAAATTGGAGGAACAGTTAGCACATACGAATAGCGAATTGAAAAGCTATAGTAAAAAAGAAAAAGTGCTAATGGAAGAAAGAAGAGAATTTGAAGTAAAAGTAATGACATTTAAAGAAAAGAAAAAAGACCTTGAAAATCAAAGAGAACAGTTTTTACAACTAAAAGAAAAAATTAGTGATTTAACCATTTTTCTTGATAAGCTAAAGGAATACGAAAGAGCAGGTACTAAATGGGCAAAAGTAAGTGAAGAGGCCATTTCCAAACAAAAAGAGATGGAAAAGGTAAGCCAAAGGTATCAAGATGCTAAAGACGTAGTTGAAAAGGTAGAAGAAAAGTGGCTAACCAATCAATCTTATTTTTTAGCATTGCAATTGAAAAAAAATGAAGCATGTCCAGTCTGTGGCAGTACTCATCATCCAGAACCTGCATCAATCCAAGAAAATGTTCATGGTGTTTCAGAAGAGGATAGAAAAAGTGCCAAAGCAGATTTAACCAAAATGGAGCAAGAAAAGGCATCTATTGAAAGAAAATGGTTTGAAGTAAAATCACAAGCTACTGTTTTGGAACAAGATGTTAATGAAAGGTTAGTAAAAATTAAGGCGCTAGATACTAGTTTTACACATGAAAATAGTTCCATCATAATCAATACAATTGAAGATCAATTGAAGCAGTGCAACAAAGAAAAAGCACAAATAGAAGAAAATATAAAAGAACTTGTACCTATTAGTAATAGGATTGAAAGTATAGAGGCACATTTGGTTACAAGCCTAGAACAATTAGACGAATTGCGAAAAAAGATACAGAGTTTAACCATACATTTTACTGAATATAATACAACACTCCAAAAAATGAAGGATAGTATTCCAGAGGAACTCCGTAACATAGAACACTATAATAAGACATGCAATGATAGTAAAAAGACGTTAGAAGAAATGGAACAAATATGGGAAAAAACGCAAAATCATCTATTGTTCACAAAAGAAAAAATGCAGAGTGAATCTATTCGATTAGAGTCTATGGAGAGACAGGTAGTACAGTTAAAAGAATCACTAGAAAAGGAAAGAGACATCTTTTTGGACAGAATGAGTAATCAAGGATTCTCTACTTATCGTGACTATGCGAATAGTAAAAGGCCAGATCATGAAATAGATCAATTCAAAAAAAATCTTCAAGGTTATAAAGAAGAATGCCGCTCGATTATTGATCGCTTAAATGAATTACAACAAGGTTTACAAGGAGTAGAAATACCGAATATAGAAGAGTTAAATGAATCTTTAGCAGCGATTACGGAAAAAATTAACACATTACAACAAGAAATGACGAACCTATTATTGATGCTAAAAGAAAACAAGGGAATTTATCAACAAGTAACAACAATTAATTTGGAAGTGAAGAAACTAGAAGAGCAATATAAGCTAGTTGGCCATTTATATGACATTTCTAGAGGTCAAAATGTACAGCGAATAACTTTTGAACGTTATGTTCTAGCATCATTTTTAGATGATATCTTACTAGAAGCGAATACAAGACTGAGTAAAATGACAAGTGGCCGTTATATGCTGCTAAGAAAAAGTGATCGATCAAAAGGTAATGTACAAAGTGGATTAGAACTATTAGTTTTTGATCAATATACAGGTCAGGAAAGACATGTTAAGACATTATCAGGTGGCGAAAGCTTTAAAGCATCACTATCACTTGCATTAGGTTTGGCAGATGTGGTGCAACAGCATGCAGGTGGAATATCACTTGAAACCATGTTTATTGATGAAGGATTTGGAACTTTAGATCCAGAATCACTAGATCAAGCAATTGAAACATTAATGGATATACAAAGTTCTGGAAGATTAGTAGGAGTTATTTCACACGTCCCAGAATTAAAAGATAGAATGGAAGTTCGTTTAGAGGTTATTGCAAGTCAAACTGGAAGCACTACAAGATTTGAGTATTTAAGCTAGACAATTATTCACTAACAAAATGAATTTAGTGCAAAACAGTAGACGTCTGTACTAAATTTGAAAAGGAAATAAAGTTTGTAAGCTAGGCTAATATAAACTAGTTAATAGAGTTACATGTTCAGCTAGTATAAAAGTAATATAGAAAGATAAACTAATTTTTCTGCAGATGATTGTAGTGTTTAAGGGGTGAGACTGTGGGATCTCCGAGACAGCTGAGACCCTACAGGTGAAAGGCAGACAGCGGCTCAGCGCGAGCCTGTAACGGAAGTCATCCTCTTATTTAGTATGGTATTTTGAACTTCATCTATATTTACTAGTTTTTTCCTATAACCATCAAAACACATGGAGAAATAAGAAATATCATGTAATTTTCCTATTTTCCTACAAATACATGTATATAATGGAAAAATCATGAAGAAATGGTGAGCATAAACTCGTAATTTACTAGAAGAAAAAAGAGAATATGGAAAACATTTTAACATATTAGTAGATTTTGGATGAATATCCATTTTCTAAGGATTGGAATTAAAATGATAGCCACTTAGAATAATAGTTAGCCAGAAAAAACTTTTCTTACAAAGGGAGATTACTTCGATGAAAAAACAACTATTAACGGTAGTGGCTGTATCAGGAATTCTATTAAGCTCTTTTTCTATTAGTGTAAGTGCTCATGAACAAAAGTACACAGTTAAAAATGGTGATACACTATGGAAAATATCACAAGAAACAAAAGTATCTTTGAGTAATATTAGAAGCTTTAATAACCTGAACAGCGATATCATTAAAGTTGGACAAGAATTAACGTTAATTCCACAGCATAGTCATTATACAGTCAGGTCAGGTGATAGTTTATCTAGAATCGCAAAAGATAATAATACAACTGTAATTCAATTGAAGGAAATGAATCAACTAACATCTGATCTTATTAAAGTTGGACAAGACTTACAAATTCCAGTTAATTCAACTGCATCAATAAGTTCACCTCCTACAAGCACTTCAATAAATAATGCAAATACGTATACAGTAGTAAGTGGAGATTCTTTATGGGGAATCAGCGTGAAGAGTAATTTGACTGTTGATCAATTAAAACAAATGAACGGTTTAACATCGAATACTATTTACGTAGGACAAGTATTAAAATTAACAGCAACAACAGAGACAACTACAAATGTAAATGAATCTGACAAAGTACAAGCATTAATAACAGAAGCTAAGAAATATATTGGCGTACCATATGTATGGGGAGGTAGTACACCTAACGGATTTGATTGTAGTGGATTCCTTAACTATGTTTATAATAAAGTAGGTGTATCAATTCCAAGAACAGTCGCTTCTATTTGGAATGCTACAACTCCGGTATCATCACCAAGTGTGGGAGATATCGTTTATTATGAAACTACTACAGGACCTTCTCATGCGGGAATTTATCTTGGAGACAATAAATTCATTCATGCAGGTTCCTCTACAGGTGTTGCTATTACAGATATGAATAACAGCTACTGGAAGCCGCGTTATCTTGGAGCTAAAGCAGTTTCTAATCTATAAGTGCTATCATTAAAATAGAGTTAACCATTCATGGTTGGCTCTATTTTTTTCGCATATAAATGGAAGGATTGTAAGAGATGCTGTACTATAGAAGGAGAACTAACAATGAAAAAGTATTATGCATTAGTGTACACTCATTTTTAGTTTATATACATCGCAAAAAACATGTTGGGAGATTATCACTTGAGCATGAAAACAAAACGAAAAAAGAAGCACTTCATTACCAATTTTATTATTCTCCTTTCCTTTTTTTTCATTCTCTTTTACTATTGGAAATCTAATACAGAAGAGAAATCAATAACACCGTTGCCTCAAGAGTTGAATGAGACGGTAAAAAATAAAATGAATAGCTTAATTGAACAAGTGGAAGAAGTGGGGATACGAATTATCATTACAGAAGACTATAGAAGTATAGAAGAACAAGATAGACTTTATGAACAAGGGAGATCTACAGAAGGAAACATAGTTACGAATGCAAAAGGTGGAGAATCGTATCATAACTATGGACTTGCTATAGATTTTGCTTTGCTTGATATAAATGGTAATGTAATTTGGGATATGAATTATGATGGAAATGGAAATGGGAAAGCAGACTGGATAGAAGTCGTTAATACGGCAAAAAAACTAGGGTTTGAATGGGGAGGAGATTGGGCTAATTTTAAGGATTATCCTCACTTACAAATAGATTTTGACTTAAGTATCGAAGAACTTCAAAGGGGAGAGAGACCACCTGAATAACAATAATAAAGAAGGTGTATTGAAAATTTACACCTTCTTTATTATTGTTATATTATTTAATCAAATCACTTAATAAGTATTGGTAAATTAAGTTTCCTGTTGCTTCAATGGATCGGAAGTGTGTGCGCTCATATGCATGAGAAGAATCAATCCCTGGTCCAATTAATGCGTGTTTAATATCATGCCCTGATCGAATAGCAGCAGATGCATCTGAACCATAATAAGGATAAATGTCTAATTGGTAAGGAATAGAATTTTTTTCTGCTAATTGCACTAAGCTCTTTCTCAATCCGTAATGATATGGTCCACTACCATCTTTTACACAGATAGAAACCGTATATTCATCTGTAGATTGCCCATCTCCCATAGCACCCATATCGACTGCTAAGTATTCCACTGTTTCAATCGGAATATTAGAGTTACCTCCATATCCAATTTCTTCGTTATTGGATATTAAGAAGCTAGTTGTGTATGGTAGTTCTATTTGCTGTTCCTTTACTTGTTTTAATACTAGTAAAAGAATAGCAACACTTGCTTTGTCATCTAAATGTCTCGATTTAATAAACCCAGAAGGAGTCATCTCAATGCGAGGGTAAAAAGAAACAAAATCACCTACTGAAATACCAAGCTTCACAACATCCTCTTTATTTCTTACAATCTCATCAATCCGGACTTCCATATTAGCTTGATTTCTTTCAGCAGTTCTGGCGTCTTTATAAACATGCACAGAACCTTGATGTAAAAGAATGGTTCCTGTATAAGTTTCACCTGAAGCCGTTTCAATCGTACAATTTTCTCCTTCAATACTATTGTATGTAAAACCGCCGATTAAATCTAAACGAAGTCTGCCGTTAGGCTTAATTTCCTTGACCATGGCACCTAGAGTATCTACATGAGCTGTAACCATCCGTTGTTTACTAGAATCCCTACCTGGAATGGTTGCGATAAGACCACCCTTATTATTTTGCTTTGTTTCTATATTTAACTGCTGTAAATAACTTTCTATTCTTTTTATAATAGCTTCTGTGTTACCAGATGGACTTGGTATAGATAAAATTTCCTCTAATAATTGTAAATATTCTTCTTGATTAATATGTACCATATAATAAATATCTCCTTTCATAATAGTTTCATTATACTATTAAATACTACATAAAGGTTGAGATCTTATGTGAATAAACAGTTTCAATAAAATACCAGTAGCTAATATAAAAAAATATGATAATGTAGTTATTTGTCGAAAAAAATATTAATATGTTCTTTAATATCCTTTTTTCGTAAATGTTATATATTTTACTGGTAAATTTCCTAAAATTCATGTAAGATATTTTTAATTTGGAAAGCGACAAATGATGAATTGACAGAAATAGGAATAAAAAAATATGACCTTTCTTACGGCTATATGTTATAATCTATTTTGTGCTTTTCAAGGATCACTTCTAATAAGAGATAAATATTTAGAAGGATCATTCGTCATGTATGAATTTATTTATTATTTAAAAAGGGTAAAATGAAAAATTTTTGAACTAATTGAATTGAGGTGAACGTGATTGAAAGGTGCAGCGGAATTATTTCGTAAAGTTATGTCCAAACATTCTTCTTTCTTTTTAATCGCTATTTTTTTATTTTGGATGAAAACGTATATTGCGTATAAAGTAGAATTTAGTCTTGGGGTAAAAGGGGCTTTACAAGAGTTTCTACTTTTTTTAAATCCCTTAAGCTCTGCTTTACTCTTTATCGGACTTGCACTATTTGTTAAAGGGAAAATTCAGCCTATCATGATTACAATCATGACCTTTATTATGTCTTTTTTACTTTATGCAAACATTGTCTATTACCGATTCTTCACTGACTTCATAACAGTTCCTGTTCTGATGCAGGTAAAAGTGAACGGTGGACAATTAAGTGATAGTATAATGTCACTATTTAAGCTTTATGACCTTATTTATTTCCTTGATGTTATTGTACTAATAGTATTACTAGTTACAAAAGCATATAAACCTAAAGTGCAGAAAAATAGACGAGCGGCAAAATCAGTTTTTGCATTAGCAATCCTAATTTTTATTATCAACCTTGGTTTAGCTGAAGCGGATCGTCCACAATTGTTAAGTCGATCTTTTGACAGAAACTATTTAGTTAAATATCTTGGTGCGTATAACTTTACTATCTATGATGTCGTGCAAAATGCTCGATCAGAGAGTCAAAGAGCACTTGCTGATAGTAGTGATATTACAGAAGTACAAAACTATATTAATGCAAACTACGCGGAACCTAACGAAAGTTACTTTGGAGCTGCAAAGGGTAAGAATGTAGTGTTTATTTCTTTAGAATCTCTACAATCATTTATTATTGATTACAAGCTTGATGGTCAAGAAGTAACTCCATTTCTAAATTCTTTATTAAAAGATCAAAACACATTTTACTTTGAGAATTTCTTCCATCAAACAGGGCAAGGGAAAACCTCTGATGCTGAATTTATGATGGATAATTCATTGTATGGCTTATCTCAAGGAGCGGTATTTGTAAATAAAGCTCAGAATACTTTACAAGCAACTCCAGCCATATTAAAATCTCAAGGCTATACTTCAGCAGCATTTCACGGAAATTATAAGACGTTCTGGAATCGAAATGAAATGTACAAAACAATTGGATATGATTCTTTCTTTGATGCTGAGTATTATAATATGACAGATGAAAACACGATTAACTATGGATTAAAAGATATTCCATTCTTTGAAGAAAGTATGCCTTTATTAGAAGGGTTAAGTCAGCCGTTCTATACAAAATTCTTAACTTTATCTAACCATCATCCGTTTATTTTGGATGAGGGAGATACAGATTTCCCTGCTGGGGAAACAGGGGATTCAGCAGTAGATGGATATTTTCAAACAGCTCATTATTTAGATCAATCTATTAAATTATTCTTTGACGAGTTAAAGGAATCTGGTCTATATGATAATACGATGATTGTTATGTATGGTGATCACTACGGAATCTCAGAAAATCATAATAAAGCAATGGCTGAGGTTTTAGGAGTAGATGAAGTTACATCCTTTATGAATAGTCAATTACAACGTGTACCTCTATTTATTCATATTCCTGGAGTGGAAGGAAATGTTGTAAGTGAGTTTGGTGGAGATGTGGATGTAATGCCAACTGTTCTTCATTTGTTGGGTGTAGACACAAGAGATTATTTACAAGTGGGTTCTGATTTATTATCTGAAGAACATCGTGAAACTGTCCCATTCCGAAATGGTGATTTTGTTTCTCCGACGATTACTAAAGTCGGTGATAATTACTATAATACAGAATCTGGTGAATTAGTGGATGCTGCAGAAGGAAAAGAGCAAACAGAAGCAGCAGCTGCAGAATTAAGCATATCTGATAGTATTGTTACGAAAGATTTATTAAGATTCCATACTCCGAAGGACTTCACTCCGATTAATCGAAATGATTATAACTACATCAAAGGTGGAGAGTCTAAGGATACTAAATCAAGTAATGATACTGTTTCAGAAGATGAAACTAATTAAAAGTACTTAGGGCAATTGCCCTAAGTACTTTTTTCTATTTATCTAGTTATATATAGGTAAAATATTCAATTAAATTATCTGATTTATTACAAGTATGATAATTTTAAAATTTTATAGAATTGCTAAAAAAAACTATTGCAGGTTTTATTGGATGAGAGTATGATATCAATGGAATATTTCAGAAATAGAAATATATTGAAAAAAGGATGATACTTTAATGCAAGAGCCAGAACAACTGAACCTTGAAAATGAAAAGTTGAGTATTAGGAATGGAATCTTCACAACGGTCATACAAAATATATCAAGTAATTATTTTCCACTCTTTGCCATAAGTGTTTTAGGAGCTTCTAATTATCAAGTAGGATTAATAAGCTCCTTGCCACAATTCATTGGTATGTTTGCAATGATTATCGGATCTGTGATTATGAATAGACTACAAGAGAAAAAGATTTTTACGGTGTATTCTTTCTTAATTGCTCGTCTTTTTTTAGTTGGGATTGCATTGGTTATTTTTATACCAGAAACGTATCAGAGTATTGTTTTTATCTTATTAGTTGGCCTAATGAATTTTCCCTTTTCATTTGCAAATCTGAGCTGGCAAGCATTAATTGGAGATATTATTCCAGAAAATCGACGAAATACTTTTTTTAGCTCAAGAAACAGAATGATGACTTTAATCGGAATGATTTCCACATTCTTTATCGGTTTATTTTTACAATTCTTTGAAGCTTCAAATCCTATTCCGTATGTGCTTTTATATTTACTTGCATTTGGTTGTGGATTAGTGGAAATATACTATCTAAAGAAACATAAGGAACCTAAGAAAGAAGTTATAAAAATAAAAAAAGCCACACCATTAATATCATTTTCTGTATTTAAATATAAACCATTTTTATATTTCATATTGTGTGCCTTGTTTTTTAATTTTGCATGGCAAATGTGTTGGTCGTTATTCAGTATTTATCAAATTAAATATGCCCATGCTACAGGCTTATGGATCAGTTTATTTGCGGTTGCGAACTCTATAGGGCAAATTGTTAGTTTTAAATGGTGGGGGAAAATGGCGGAGAAGCATAGTCATGCTAAGATGCTTATATTAGTCTCCATTGGTATGGCGATGGCTCCAACGGTAACGATTCTTTCCACCAACTTAATCTTTATTGTTATTACAAATATATTTGCTGGCCTTTTTGTTTCTGGTACTGTTTTACTACTATTTAATCAGTTATTAGATGTAACGAGGGATGATAATAGAAGTCAATGTATATCAAATTATAATATTCTCTTAGCATTAATTGCATTTTGTGCACCGCAATTTGGCGTGTACTTGTTAGAGACGACCAATATTTATACAGCCATGAATATTTCAGGATTTTTAAGAGCTTTCAGTGGTGTATTTTTCTTCTTTTTTTACATATACTTAAAGAGAAGAAACGGTTTATCGGTCAAAAGGAAATTTGCGAAAGCGTAAATAAAAATCCCATATCCAGAAGGATATGGGATATCATATATGTATAAAAAGGTAGTAACAAATCCAATAATGTGATAAAATCAGTTAATCTATAATATGTTTTATGCTTGTCGATTTTATAGGTAGATTTATATATTATAAATTATATTATATATTCCTGTGGTTTGTCAAGTTAATTGTTTAGGGGGACTTATCATGAATAAAGATGAAAAGGTAGAATACGAAAAAGAACAACAGAGAATTGACTTTGTATTGTCTGAAGTTGATGAGAAGATAAAATCTATGACAAAAGATAAGGATTTTATTAGTGGGGACGTAGGGCAGTTAAGAACCACTTTCTGGGAAGATGTTACAGTAAATATGGATGAACCAGATGATGTAGCAGAAACATATCTAAGTATAAAGCAGCAAGCGGAGCTTCTTGGTGAGAGGGAAAGAAGTTATGGGCAAATACATAGGCAATTAGCTACCTTAAGTAAATTGCAGAATTCTCCTTACTTTGGAAGAATCGATTTTAAAGAAGATGGAGAAGACACAGATCAAATTTACATTGGAATAACATCCTTTATGGATAAGAAAGATGAAAACTTTTATATTTATGACTGGAGAGCACCTGTTTCAAGTGTATATTATGATTATTCGCCAGGTGAAGCCTCTTATAAAACACCAAGTGGGATTATTGATGGCGAATTACAATTAAAAAGACAATTCATCATTCGAGATGGTAGTCTTATTAGTTTATTTGATACCGGAGTTACTATTGGAGATGAATTACTGTTAGAGGTACTTGGAAATAATGCCAATTCTATGATGAAAAGCATTGTTGCGACTATTCAAAAAGAGCAAAATCAAATCATTCGAAATGAAAATAGCAAGATACTACTTGTTCAAGGAGTAGCTGGCAGTGGCAAAACATCTGCTGCTTTACAAAGGGTTGCTTTTCTTTTATATAAACATCGTGAAACACTGAATGCGGAGAATATTATGCTTTTTTCTCCAAATCCGTTATTTAACAGTTACGTTTCTACCGTTTTACCAGAGTTGGGAGAAGAAAATATGAAACAATCCACATTCTATGAGTTCTTAAACTCTAGAATTGGGAAAGGGTATGAAGTAGAAGATCCTTTTAGTCAGCTAGAGTATTTGCTATCAGAAACGGATGAAGAGGCGAAAGTAGTTCGAGTTCATGCTTTACAGTATAAAAGTAGTATTGCATTTAAAAATAAAATGGATCGCTATGTAAGTAAGCTACTTCAACAAGGAATGATATTTAAAGATATAGAATTTAGAAATAAAGTGTTTATTTCTAAGGAGGAATGGAATAGAAAGTTTTATGAACTAGATGACCATATTTCCATTTCCAATCGCATACAAGCTTTAATGGAATGGGCACATAAAGAGATGAAAAAGCATGCCAAAGTAGAAAGAAATCAACGATGGGTTGATCAAGAAATTGAATTAATGGATAAAGAAGATTTTTTAAGTGCTTATCATGCTCAAGAGAATAAAGGGGAGAGAGAGCAGGAATTTCAATATTATGATCAAGAAGAAAAATATCTTCGTAAAATAGTTATTAATAAGTACTTTAAACCTCTTTATCAAGCTATTAGAAAAGTAAAATTTGTGGACTACACGTCCCTTTATAAAAATGTATTTAAAACAGAATGCCCAGAAAACTTAAGTACTAAAGAATGGGATGAAATTAGTAAGCAAGTGATTCATAATCTTTCGAGGCAATTTCTTTCCTATGAAGATGCTGCTCCATTTGCCTATCTTAAAGAGAAGATAGAGGGTAGAAAATCTACAACAGGGATTCGCTATGTTTTTATTGATGAAGCACAGGATTATTCAGATTTTCAAATGAGTTATATTAATGAATTATTTCCATATAGTAAAATGACATTGCTTGGTGATATTAATCAAGCCATATTTGCCCATAAGAATAAGACGTTAAATCCATCAGAATCAAAGCAAGATGTAGAAAGAATCGTCTTAATGAAAAGCTACCGTTCTACTAGTGAAATCGTGGAATTTACTAAAGATATCGCGATAAATGGACATCAAATTGAGCCTTTTAATCGCCACGGTTCTTTGCCAACACTTGTACATGCAAAAAACGATTCTTTAAAACATGAAGACTTGATAAATAGAATAGCAAAGTGGAAAAATAAAAATTTTCATACAATAGCAATCATTTGTAAAAATTATCAAGAAAGTTTACGTGTTTATCATATTTTAAAGGATCAGCTTGATGTCCGTATTATTGATAAGGGAACGAATACGTATGAAAAAGGGATATCAATAATACCTGCTTATTTAGCAAAAGGGATCGAATTTGATGCAGTGGTATTATACAATATTTCCATTTATAGAACATCTTTTGAAAAGGAATTGTTTTACACTGCATGTACAAGAGCTATGCACGAGCTTTATATGTATGGAGAGGAAGGAGATTCTAATCCGTTTCTTTCTCTCATTAGTAAGGATAAGTATACGCAAGTACACCTTACATGAAATAAATATAATAGTGCTGGTTAATTATACGACACCTAATAAAAACAGTTAAGTAAATATAAAAAATAGAACCTCCTCTGTAGTAAGTATATAAAATGCATGGAGGTTCTATATTTTTTTGAAAATCATTTAATTGTATTGTATTTTTCACTTTTCTTTTATGAAGCATTTTAACTTTCTTTTATATAATAAGTAAATCTCATATGAAAAAATGGATTGTATTACCATTAATAATGATGTAAAATTACACTATTAGTTTATAAAGGTAGTATTTGGTTAAGGAGATAAAAGAAAAGGAGAATAATCATGCAAAAATCCTTTGATGGTTCTTTTGAAAAACTATTAGAGAAACTTTTAGAACAAAAATACATATCAGAAGAAAATTATCAAGATGTTAGAACTGGTTTTCAACAATATGTACGAGAAGAACAGTTGAGAATGGATACGGAAAAGAAAAAAAGGGAGGAGGAAAAAGCAAGGAAGATTCAAAAATCTGTTAAACCAATAAAAGAGAAGAAAAAGCATACTCCTGAACAGTTAAGAGAAAGAAATTTAGGAGTAATGCTGTATCTTGGGGTATTTCTTCTTTTGTTAGGTGGTCTTTTTGTTGCAACGAGTAATTGGGAATCTATGCAAGGCTGGATGAAAGCAGGAGTTATTATCTTAGTATCTTTCCTGTTCTTTGGTTTTGGCTTTCTAACAAAAGAGATGATTAAAATACAAAAAACAGCATTTGCATTTTTTGTGCTAGGTGGTCTTTTTCTACCTATTGTTTTTATATCTATTAGCTATTTTCATCTCGCTGGTTTCTATCTCTCATTTATAGGAGAAGGGAGATACTTACTTGGCGTAATTGCAGGAATATTACTTATACCAATATATCTTTACCTCTCCCTTTATTTACACTCTAAGTTGTTTAAAGTGCTTACAATTCTAACACTCACCGGTACAATTGGCTTTATGCTTTCTTTCCTGCATGTAAATATGGATGTTTTCTTCTTATCTATGATTATTTATCATTTTCTTCTTCTTTTATTGCTGTTAAAGGGAGGAAATCATAAATGGGTTCTATACTTTACGAAAGAACTTCCAACGATTATTCAAACACAATTACTATTTATAACAATCTTTATGCTTTTTATCTATGATCAAATACTGTTGAATGGGTTTCAATACATACTCCTAAGTGCCTTGTTTTTTATGAGCGTTGCGTTAACCAAACAAAAGAACACGCATTTTATCATCACATTAACAATTACATTAGGGATTTATCGTCTTTTTTCGAATGAATTAGTAAGAGATATGCTGCCTATTGCATTTGCGGCATTAAGCATAGTAGTTATATGGTTCACCTATTTCCTGAAAGGGAGAGTTGTTTGGGGGAAAATATGGGATACCACTAGTCTTGTCTTAGCGATTGGCACTTTTCTCTATTCCATCGTTTTTTATGTAGATCGTCTTTTATATGGAAGTTTCTATTTAGTGATAGCTTATATACTATTATCCTTACAATTTCTGATTTTAACAAAGAAACTATCCTCTAGATTTATTTCTATTTTGCCTGCTATATTTCTTAGTTTATCCTTATGGCATATCAGTTTATTATTTAATTTAGTTAGCGATATTCATAGCTTATTTATGGTACTATATGCTATTCATTTCCTTTTACTAATGGTTATAGGAGTACTTTATACGAATCAGTATGTTCAAAGTATCAAACTTCCATCAGCTTTCTACTTATTTGCATGGATATCTATGATAACAATTCTTGCAGGAACCATATTTCTTGGTAAATGGTATATACCTCTTCTGATTATAGGTATAACCATGAGTTTACTATATGGATATCGATTTACGGTTAAAGAGGACGTTCGAAATTTTCTACATTTCACTATACCTGCTAGTATAGCTTGTTTCTTTGTAAGCTTAGTAGAAAGTGTTCCATTTATCCATGAAGAGGGTATTTTTTTATCTCTAGCGCTAGCTGGGATATTTACTACTGTTTCAGTTTCTATCTATAGGAAAATTAGTTTACAAATGACGAAATTAGCATATCTAATCGGTCACGTCATCTATATATTAGCAATGGTAGGTACGTTTACCTCTTTTGTAGAATATAATAATTGGATCTCAACCACCATTTTCCTTGTAGGAATCTTTATGTTACTTACCTTTTATAAAAAGCAAAAGCAATTATGGATTGTGTGGCTTGTTGGGGTAGGTAGTACACTCAGTTATCTATCATTAATACTTACTATATGGGATCAGGGAGATTATATATTTACCATTTTATTAAGATACGGTTGGATAGGTATATTTTGTTTGTCAATCTATCTCTCGAAAACAGTTTTCAAGTATCCTTTTTTAACCCTTTCTCATTGTTATTTGATTATTAGCATTTTGGTTAGCTGGTTTATAGATGGAACAGTGCCATATACGGTGTTTTTATTTTCCTTGTTAGCGTATATTATTACATCCGTGATAGTACCACATGTAAAGTGGAAGCTGTTTTTTCAATATGGAAGTTTTCTATGGACCTTTTTCTTTCTCGCTAGAGTAATTCCTTTTCATTTAGCAGGTGGAAACTCGTTTGCACTAGCATTTATTTCTACATCTATTCTTTTGTTTCTTTTATATGTAGGAACTAAAAGGAAGCATATTGTATATTTTTATATTCCTTTTAGCTTTCTTGGTATAAGTTACTGGCTATTTGCATGGCCATATAGTGTTTATACGTATTTAATTATTACATGCTATATCTTTTTGTTCCTTTTTGTAATTAATATCTCTAGGATTCATCTAGCAGCTATTATTGCTGTTTGCTTCATTCTTTTTAATAATCAATTATGGATACATCATGGAGATTTCTTACCATTTGATTCTTACTTATTACATGGAGCTTGGGGATTATTATTCTGGTTTATTAGCAGTATTTCTTATCCTAGCTTTTTTTCTTGGAAAAAGGATAAATGGGTGGATGTGTATATACTAGGGAGCTTTCTATCAATTGCTTCTTTATATACCATTTCTACACCATTTGCATGGGATAGCATCTTTCCTGGGGTGTTACTTGCAATTGTGCTATTTGTACAAAGAAATAGGGTGGAGCATCACTATCGTTGGTTACCAACATTACTTAGTTTACTACTATTATTACAACCATATTATGATTGGCTAAACATTCTTTCCATTCCAACACTAATTAATACCGAAATGTACGTTTTACCTTGGATTCCGTTATTATTGCTGTTAAAGAAATGGATAGCAAATCATGAAAGAATGTTTAAAATAGCGGAATGGAGTATCGTGGTATGTATAGCCATTGTTTTAGCAATTGATGGATGGAATTCTCATACTATAGATGATGCTATTCTTTTAGGGAGTTTAGCGGTGATTTCCATAATAGGTGGATTTTATTTTAGATTAAAATCTTACTTCTTTACAGGAATAGGTGTCCTGCTTTTAAATGTAATCCTACAAACAATGCCATTATGGGGTAATTTCCCTTGGTGGGTATATTTATTAATAGCAGGGTCACTATTGATTGTAATGGCAAGTGTGTATGAAATGAAAAAACAGGGGAAAAGAATTAAGCTTGTTTCATCTATATACTTATGGATAGTTGATAAAATAAAGCAATTAAAAAGCTGGCGATGATTTAGAGGAGAGAATAGAAGAAAGATATTTATAAAACATAAGGAATGGTTAGCCTTTATCTCCTTGCTTGGCTAACCATTCCTTTATTAGGGGCTAACATTTTTTGTTATTCCTGTTGTATCGTTTGTTAATTCTGCTGTAACTATGAATCTTTTTGGAGCATTTCCTATAAAGGAAAACGGATAACAAGTAGTAAGTGTAAGTATTGGTTTCGATCGAGGTGTTAAAATAGTGTCATTATCGGCAGATACAATAGAAAATTTCTTAATTCTATAAGTGAATGTTCCTTTCGATGTTTCCACTGAGATTAAGTCTTTTTCATTTAGTAGTTTTAAGCTTTTAAAATAGGTATCTCGATGGCCGGAGATGATGACATGGTTTTCTCGTTCACCAGGAAGGGCACTTTCACTATAATGGCCAGCTCCTTTAGCAAGTACGGAACTAGTAGTACCTTCGTATATCGGTATATACTCTTTTAACGAAGAAAAGATAATGGTACCTATTTTTTCTCCTTCTACATATTTCTTATTTGGTTTAACTGAAATAATTCTATCAATAGGTTGAGTAGGCGGCGTTTTTATCTTTTTATTCACTTGTTCCATTTGATATCCTGTAAAGAGTATAAGAAGAAACCCTAAAATGATCGTGGAAATGCCTACATAAAGAAATTTATTTCTTTTCATGATAGTTTTTTTGTAACAGAATAAATAGTCCACCTAAAATAAGTATATATCCCATACATAGAAAAAGAGGGAGAGAGGAAGCAGTATCTGGCATTTGCGCTGCGTATAAAGTCGATAATTCTTCACTGATACTAGCTAGCTCCACCATTTTTTGCACAGATTCAGCTGAGAATGGAATATTAATCATATCCGCTGTTAAAATAGCATCAGCAATAAATAATTCATTATCATCATATAATTCAATAGCAATTGTATCTGTTAGTGGTTCATTAACCAATTCAGCCATGGATCGTTTAATTCTATTTCCATTATCATCGATTGTAGTAATAACGGGCTTTAGGGAAGTGCTTTTAAAATAATTTACCCAAAATTCAATAAGGTTTTCTCTTTGTGTGCTAGTTAAGGTTTCGTTTTGATCTAGTTTTCTCAAAGGGATTAGTTCTTGTTCCCATGTTTGTATATGTTGAGAGAGGGCGGCAGAATCTAGTTTGGTTAAATGAGTAAGAAATAGCTGCTTTTCTTGATCATTAATACCAATTTTCTGTAGAAAGTTATCTAAGTCTATCATTTTTTCTTCATGATTTTGATAAAACTCAATAGCCACTTCTAAATCCTCTATAAACCAATAATCCGTAACGTCCTCATGAAACCCTGCTAAAAGTATATCAAGCTCTTCTCGAGATAAATCTAAATCTACTAGTAAAGAATCCAAATTAGTTGGCGTAATAGGAGTTCCTAATTGGCTTTCTAGTATATCAATAGTATCGAAATCTTCTATTTGTAAACCCTTGTAGGATAAATATGTTTGTAAGTCCTCTTTTGTCCATCCAAGTTTTGAAACTAAGCTATCTATTTCATGTTCTTTTGGAGCGGCTTCTGCAATAGTAGAGTGAAACCCAAAGAAGAGAAGGAATAAAAGGGAGCAGGTGATTTTGTATTTTTTCAGCATAAGGAAAACCTCCATCATTATTCTAAGCCTTATTATGTGAAGTTTTTCCAGTATTATGCATGAATAATAGAAAGAATCGAAATAATTAGTGATAATACTTCAGTAATAGAGTCTTTACTGAAGTATCAGAACATATTTTAGATGTTTTAAAAAATAGAGATGAAACATGAATGCTCCATCTCTTAATACTCGCTGACCACACCTTCAACATCCTATGTCTTTGTAACCCAATCCTCCTATTAGTCAGGTTCATGGCATACTACAACATCAGTGCCTTAACTTCTTACAAATCCATTAAGATCGTTCTACCTGGGCTAAACCTTGCTTTCTCATCTAACACATTTTCCTTTGCAGTAATTTTTGTTGGAGTTAATTGAAAGATGGTTGTTTTGCTACCTAGTGATGAAACATATTTTTCTAAATGAGATTTACTAAGGGGTTTATTGTAATACCCAGGTACGTACTTGTCTAACAATGCTTGCATCACATCACGACTAATGTTGATGTCCTCTAATTTGGTTACATTACCAAAAATCATCGCACTCATATATGCAGTATCCACTTTTGCTGGTATTGGGTTACTCATTACCCCTAAGCTCTCACTAATCGTAAAGCATGCTAAATGATTCTCTGCTAGAATTCTGGTCTTTCTTCCTTCACTTGCTCCGTGGAAATAAATACAGTTCTGAAACCATACGAAGTTTAACGGGATAACATAAGGTTCTAATCCATCAGATAATCCTAAATGACCAATTTGACTTTTTGTTAGAAAGGTATTTATTTTTTCTTGATTGTTCACTTCTAATTTGGATTGACGCATTTCATTCATGTTTTCTCTACCACCTTTAATTTAGTAAATTGTTCCTTTATTCTAAAATATTTCTAGCCACTTTTTTAGGTACAGTTTATGATTGTTTTATAGGTACAAATAAGAGAGGTTGGTGTAGATGAATATTGCAATTCATATTAGGAAAGAGAGTAAAACCCCGGTGTATCTACAGTTATATGAATACTTTCAAGATGAAATCATCAAAGGAAAAATGCCTGCAGGAACAAAACTTCCATCCATTCGCTACCTAGCAAATTACTTACATATCAGTAAAAATACAGTGATTGATGCATATCAGCAGCTGTGGATGGAAGGGTATGTAGAAAGTAAAGAAAAAAGTGGATATAGAGTAGTTTCACTATCTAGTTTTGACTACCATTCTAATAAAATGGAAACTAACAATGTAATAGTTCCTAAAGAAGAAGAGCATTTTATTGACTTTCATTATGGAAAGATAGATCAGCCACATTTTCCATCTAATGCATGGAAAAAAGCATTGAAGGAAGCAATAGAGACAGAAGGGAACTGGATGTTATATGGTGATTATAAAGGGGAAAGTATATTAAGAAACGAACTAGCAGGCTATCTTTCTAGATCTAGAGGGATATCTGTATCACCAGAAAATATTCTAATTTCTGCTGGGACTGAACAGTTAATCATGCATGTACTAGGTTTACTGAATAGAACATCTCTGCAAATTGCCATGGAAGAGCCAGGTTATGATGGAGTAAGAGAGGTGTTTAGGAAAGAAGGTCATACAGTTCATCCTGTTCCTGTTTTACAAGAAGAGGGTTATCAGCTTTCTTCTCTATTAAGTAGTAATAGTAATTTAGTATATGTCACTCCCTCCCATCAATTTCCTCTAGGAAATATTATGCCAATTAATCAAAGAATTGAACTATTAAAGTGGGCAGAGCAAGCAGATGGATATATATTGGAAGATGATTATGATAGTGAGTTTCGTTTTTTAGGCTCTCCAATACCAAGTATGAAGAGTATTGATAGGCAAGATAGAGTGATATATTTAGGAACTTTTTCTAAATGTTTTTTGCCATCCGTAAGAATTAGCTATATGATATTGCCAACAATACTCATGGAAAAATGGAACACAAGACAATTTGAAGAAACGCAATCTAGTTCTCCTCTTCTTCAAAAGGCAGTAGCAGCCTTTATGAAAAGTGGAGAATTTGAGAAGCATATAAAGCGTATGAGAAAGGTGTATGAACGAAAATATCATCTTTTAATGGAATGTATTAGGAGATATATGGGGAATAAGGTTACTATCATCGGAGAAAGTGCAGGAGTTCATGTATTAATTTCCGTAGAGAAAGTCCCTATAGACAAGCTGATACAAAAAGCAGAGAAAGTAGGAGTTAGAATTTATTCAACTGAGAAATATTATAAACAAGAAGCCAAATGCTTTCCTATCATTTTAGGCTTTGGGGGCTTAAATGAAGAAGAAATAGAAGTAGGAATTAAAAGGCTATCTAATTGTTGGTTTAATGAAGAGGGATGAGAAGATGAACATAATGATCAATATATTAATAGGAGTTATTGCTGGTTTAGTTATTATAGGAACTTTAGAGACTTACTTTTCTTTTCCTATAATAATCACTTTATCCATTAGTTACATATTAATATTCTCCCTTTTGTATGGTTTTCTATTTATGCAGAATAATAGGGAAAAAGATAGCAGGAAGGTGGAGAAACGATTAAAGAATAACAGGAAGCATCCGTATTATGGTTTTATCTTGGCCATGAGTAATCGAAATGATCGACAAGTGATCTTAACTTATCGAAAAATGATAAAAAATAAAAAGTATCTTCGCTTTTATCCCCAAATTACTATTCTATTCTCTTTGTATTTTGATCAAGCACTAGGCTTAGAGGATGAAATAAAGAAATTAAAAAGACCAGCTTGGAGAGCTTATTATAAGACAATTATATTATTAAAGCAAAATGAATTAAATCAAGCTGAAGAAGTATTGAAAACGATAAAAGTTAGCTGGATGAAAGAAGCACTCCTATGTGAATGGAAATTGAAAATAGGAGATAGAAATCAAGCACAAAAGCATGCTAATCTCGCATTAAAGCATGCTAGAGGAATAATTTTATATCAACTTAAAAAAGAATATGAGAACAAGTTTTCTTAACATTTTATTTGCCAGGAATTTTGGTGAGTAGGAAGATATTTATTTTTGCTTATGGAAATTTCAAGAATAGAACGAGGATAATCTGTTTTTAATACTTTATTGCAAATATCGATGGGGAATAAGATGCTTCTATTTTTTTCCTCAAGAATATTATTTAAATTAGTATTAATTTGTATGTGTAAGGTCTTATCCTCTACTAGTAGGAAAATATTTTCGGTGGAGCTAGGTAATAAAACTTCAATGAAGTATTCTTGTTCTGATTCATACAAATCAATGCGAAATTCTGTTATGTCTAAGAGTGAGGTTAGTGGATCGAGTGATTGATTTTGTAGCCATTTTTCAATCAAATGGAAATGGTCATTAACCATGCTAACACCATCTTTCATAGAATTTTATATTATATTCCCAGAATATAAATGTCGTGTCATTATTTTACAGACAAGAAGATAAATTGGAGTAATCATTCATAATTAGAAAAAAGTAGGAAATACTTAGTAGTAGAAAGGACTAAGAGTGCTAACTCGTTAATAGAGGAGACACCTAGATGGAATTAGTAGAATATTACATAATAAACTATGGATACATGGCGATTTTTATTCTTCTAGCTTTAGGAATTGTAGGACTACCTGTTCCTGATGAAGTAATCATGACCATTATCGGTTATTATACGCATACAGAAGCCTTAAGTTACCAAATGGCTATGATCGCTAGCTTTCTAGGAGCAGTGATTGGGATGCTTATTAGTTATACTATTGGTAGGAAATTTGGTAGAAATGTCATAAAGAAGTATGGAAAGTGGTTTGGATTGAAAGAAAGCAGGTTAAATAAGGTTGAATTATGGATGAAGAAATATGGAGCCTTTGCCCTGGTTTTTGGTTATTTCATTCCAGGTGTTCGCCATATCACATGCTATGTTTCTGGTATTGGTAAAATGAATGTAAAAATTTATCTATTATTTGCTTCCTTAGGTGCTTTTTCTTGGTGTGGTACTTTTATTTTAATTGGTCGTTACATAGGGGTTATTGGGACATAGTCTAACTATTGTCCAAACATAATTCATGAAAAGTCAAATGAGTTTAAAGATGTAACTCATTTGACTTTTTTCATATTCCTTAAAATGGTTAGGTAAGTAGAACGAATTACTACTTAATCTAAAACAGCTAAATTAATTCTTATAGATCATGGTGACTATTATGTTTCTGTCTAGAATGGTTGCGGTTTTTTACTTTTTTACTTCCACTCAATGGCTCAGGTTGGCCAGATTGTTTAGGAGCATTTTTACGCATATCCTTACTATCATTCTTATTCATACATATCTCTCCTTTTGTTTGTCATGAGAGTACTACAACTTTCTATATTAGAATGGTTTTTCTTTCTCCACTTTATACCGAATATTTTTACGGGCGCCTGCACAACTTAACAATATGCAACATGAATAACAAACAATTAGGAGGTACTTCTATGCCTTATCATAGTAATAAACAAGAAGCATTTCAGGATGCTCAGCGTAATATGAATGACACACAAACTTTATATCAAGATATTGTAAAAGACTCTGCAAATTATGGCCATCAGTTAAAGCATTTACAACAAGAAATAAATGAAACATATCAACAAATAGAAAATGCACTAGAAGTTGCTTCAGAGCATCAGAGAGAGCAACTAGAAACGTTTCAAAGAGATCTTAAAAGTATTGTGGACGAAGTAAACGGCATTTAAGATAGTGCCGTTAATGAGTGAATAATAAGGTTCCATATATAATGTAGGAAGTCAATTAAAACATGAAGGAATTATGGTTAGAGGATGTCTTCTATATAGAGAAGATGTCCTCTTTTATTTAAATAGTGTTAACCATGGGCTTTCCTTAGCGTTTCGAGAAGCTTAAAGTGAGGGATTAGATTTATTAGAAAATAGTAAATCAAAACCAAATCTACTCATAAGTAAATCTTATAGTATTTGATAACTTTATTGTTATTTACTTATCAAGAAACGTGTAATACAATAATTGATAGTAAATAGATAATAGAAAGATCAAAATATTCGACTATTTTTCTATTTTTGGTATATGATTACAATGAGGGGGTAATACATATGGCAAAAGATTTTTTTAATGCGCGAAAGTCCTTTGAATTGGATGGGAAGCGTTATCATTACTATCAATTAGCTGCGTTAGAAAACGCTGGAATCGGTAAGGTATCTAAATTACCGTATTCTATTAAAGTGTTACTAGAATCTGTTTTACGACAAATGGATGATTTCGTTATTAAACAAGAGCATGTTGAAAACTTAGCAAAATGGGGAACTGATGAAGTGAAAGAGGTAGATGTACCTTTTAAACCTTCTAGAGTTATCCTACAAGATTTCACAGGAGTACCTGCAGTAGTGGATCTTGCTTCTTTAAGAAAAGCTATGGCTGATTTAGGTGGAGATCCTAATAAAATTAATCCTGAAAAACCAGTTGATTTGGTTATTGATCATAGCGTGCAGGTAGATAAATATGGAACACCAGATGCATTAAGAGCAAATATGGATTTGGAGTTTGAACGAAATGCGGAAAGATATCAGTTCTTAAGCTGGGCTCAAAAATCTTTTGATAACTATCGAGCTGTACCACCAGCAACAGGTATTGTGCATCAAGTTAACTTAGAATATTTAGCTAATGTTGTTCATGTTAATGAAACAGTAGATGGAGAATACGAAACATTTCCAGATACTTTAGTAGGTACAGATTCACATACTACGATGATTAATGGGATTGGAGTTCTTGGTTGGGGTGTAGGTGGTATTGAAGCAGAAGCGGGAATGCTAGGACAACCATCTTATTTTCCAGTACCAGAAGTAGTAGGAGTGAAACTAGTTGGTGATATGCCAAATGGTTCAACTGCTACAGATTTGGCACTTAAAGTAACACAAGTTCTTCGTGCAAAAGGAGTAGTTGGGAAGTTTGTAGAGTTTTATGGAACTGGTGTAACTCAACTTCCACTTGCAGATCGTGCAACTATTGCTAATATGGCTCCAGAATATGGCGCAACATGTGGATTTTTCCCAATTGATGATGAATCACTAGCATATATGCGTTTAACTGGTCGTTCAGAAGAACAGATTAAAGTGGTAGAAACATACTGTAAGGAAAATGGTTTGTTCTTTGATCCTAGTCTTGAACCAGTATATACAGAAGTAGTTGAAATTAACCTTTCTGAAATCGAACCAAATCTATCTGGACCGAAACGTCCGCAAGATTTAATTCCTTTATCTAATATGCAAGAAGCATTTATTTCTTCTATAACTGCTAAAGAAGGCAATCAAGGATTTGGTTTAAAGAAAGAAGAATTCAATAAAGAAGTAGTAGTAGACTTTGCTAATGGAGATTCTACTACCATGAAAACAGGATCTGTGGCAATCGCTGCGATTACAAGCTGTACGAATACTTCTAATCCATATGTACTTGTTGGAGCAGGTTTAGTTGCAAAGAAAGCTGTTGAAAAAGGGATGGAAGTTCCAAAATTCGTAAAAACATCTTTAGCACCTGGTTCAAAAGTAGTAACAGGATATTTAAGAGATTCTGGTCTATTACCATATTTAGAACAGATTGGATTTAACCTTGTTGGTTATGGTTGTACAACTTGTATTGGTAACTCTGGTCCATTACGCGATGAAATTGAAAAAGCGGTTGCGGATTCTGATTTATTAGTAACAAGTGTTTTATCTGGTAACCGTAACTTTGAAGGCCGTATTCATCCGTTAGTAAAAGCTAACTATTTAGCTTCGCCACCATTGGTAGTAGCTTATGCGCTAGCTGGTACGGTTAATATTGATCTTCAAAATGATTCAATCGGAAAAGACAAAGATGGCAATGATGTTTACTTCAAAGATATTTGGCCATCTACAGAAGAAGTGAATGAGGTAGTTCATCGTACAGTGACACCTGAATTATTTAATAAAGAATATGACAGAGTATTTGATGATAATGAGCGTTGGAATGAAATTGAAACAAATAGCGATTCATTATATACGTTTGATGATACTTCTACTTACATTCAAAACCCACCTTTCTTTGAAGGGCTTAAACCTGATCCAGATCAAGTATTACCTTTAAAAGGATTGAAAATTGTCGGGAAGTTTGGAGATTCTGTAACTACTGACCATATTTCTCCAGCTGGAGCAATTGGAATCAATACACCAGCAGGGAAATATTTAAAAGATAACGGAGTAGAACCTCGTGATTTCAACTCTTATGGTTCAAGACGTGGAAATCATGAAGTAATGATGAGAGGTACTTTTGCTAATATCCGTATTCGTAATCAAATTGCACCAGGAACAGAAGGTGGTTTTACCACTTATTGGCCAACTGGTGAAGTGACTTCTATCTATGATGCTTGTATGAAATATAAAGAAGAAGGAACTGGCTTAATGGTTATAGCTGGAAAAGATTACGGAATGGGATCTTCTCGTGACTGGGCAGCAAAAGGAACGAATCTTTTAGGTATAAAAACAGTTATTGCAGAAAGCTTTGAAAGAATTCACCGATCCAACTTAGTGTTAATGGGTGTATTACCATTACAGTTTAAAGACGGCGAAAGTGCGGAAAGCTTAGGCTTGACTGGTAAAGAAACGTTTAATGTATATGTAGATGAAACAGTAAAGCCTCGTGATTTTGTTGAAGTTACTGCAACAGATGAAGATGGCAAGAAAACAACATTTGATGCATTAGTACGTTTTGATTCTGAAGTAGAAATAGACTACTACCGTCATGGTGGAATACTACCAATGGTATTACGTGATAAGTTAAAGAACTAGTAAGATTTGAGAGACTATCAATTTTTGATAGTCTCTCTGTTTTTTCTAGAAAAGAAGACCCTATTTCAAGGTATCAAAATGCTTGCAGAACTGAATGAAAAAACGTATCTATGAATTGGGTTCATTATAAAATTTTCTGTACTCAACAAAGTAAAATAAACGGAGAATTTCCGGTTACGTGCAAGTAGAATCTGATTTTAAGGATAATGAGGGGAGTTTTTCCGGTTAAGTAAGGAGAAATTGGCCTTGTTTCATGCTATTTAAGGAATAGTCGGAAATCCTCCGCTTATTGGAGCTATTTTTTATGCAAGTAATGAATAAAGAGTAATTTCTCCGGCTATTTAATGTCTGATCTGGTGCCTCGCCTAATTCTCCAGTCGATAAGATTAGACCCTTTTTATGTCAGATGAGAGAATAAGGAAATAGAAGATGATAGAAGAAAAATCAAATGGAAGATGCTACATTATCGTCATGATGTTTTCTAATCATTATAATAAAAAGCGCTTTACTAGTAATTGGTAAATAAGTTTGCTATTATAATAATGATAAATAATATATAGGAGTGATGAATAGTGGCATTAACGTTCGGTAAATTAGTAGAAGAAGCGAAAAGTAACGTATCAGGAATTTCTTCAGTAGAAGCTAAAAAGAAATTGGAAGATAACCCAAATACATATATCATCGATGTTCAAGATGCAGTTGACGCAGGTGCATGTGGATTAATTCCAAGCTCTGTAAACATCTCCTTAGGAATGCTTCCTATTCGTGCAGATTTAGAATTACCAGAAGAATTAAGAGATCCAGAATTAGCAGACCGTAATCGTTCTATTCTCGTAACATGTGGTCTAGGTGGACAAGCATGTCTTGGAGCATATTTACTTAAACAAATGGGCTTTACAGATGTAGCTTATATCGAAGGTGGAACTACAGCTTGGAAACAAGAAGGTTTTGAAACAGTTTAATAAATAAGGAAAAAATCGAGGATAAAAGTCCTCGATTTTTTTAATAACCCATTCTTTTATCAACCACATTTAATAATTCGTGGCCATTCATAAATCGTTTTATATTTTCTAAAAAAAGCTCCATATAGCTATCCATCGTATTTGGAGAATAGTAGGCATTATGTGGTGAAATAATGACATTATCTAAATCCCATAATTCATGGTGTTTCGGCAATGGTTCTATATCAAAAACATCTAAAGCGGCACCAGCAATCCTTTTTTCCTTTAGTACGGTAATTAAGTCTTTTTCTACTATAATATTTCCTCTGCCAATGTTAATTAAAAAACTAGATTTCTTCATCATTTCAAGTTTTTTCTTATTAACTAAATGAAAGGTTTCTTTTGTAGAAGGTAAGGCTAAAATAAGAAAATCTGCTTTTTTAATGACGGTATCTAATTCATCTAATCCTACAATAAAATCAGCAGGATCATCTGATTTTTGGATTTCAGGTCTTTTTTTACATCCAATAACAGACATATTAAAGGCTTTACACCGCTTAGCTATTTCTTTTCCAATTTCACCATAGCCAATAATTCCTACAGTTGATTTAGTAAGATCTGTAATGGGAGTGGGTTCCCATGCCTTCTTAAGTTGATTTCTAATCATGAAAGGAATGCCTCTTGCTAATCCAGAAATCATGGCAATAGTATGTTCAGCAATTGGAACGGAAGTGCAACCTTTCGTGTTTGTTATCGTGATCGGACTCTCTATAACATCTTTATGTAATAAAGCTTCTAAGCCGACACTCAAAGATTGAACCCATTCTACTTTTGGAGCAAATTGTGTTATAGCTAGAGTATCATGTAGTCCTAATGTCAAAACAATATTACAGTGACTAATATCATGCTTAGGTGGTTGTTCGAGATCACCATATTGCCAAGGTTCCATTATTAATTCAGCACCTAATTCCATCATTTTATCTAAATAATTTTGTGGAATAGTTTTACGTATATAAATTTTAGGTCTTTTTTTACTAACTAATGGATGCATTATTGAGCTTCCTCTAAATTTAGCTTGCTTTTCACATATTGATAATAACTATTTGCAAGTCTTTTTATTCCTACATAAATGGTAGCCTCATCACAATAGGTAAAACATAATCTCATATAATGAAAGCCTTCATTTTTAAGAAAGAAATGCTTACCATCAATGAATGAAACCCCTTCCTGAACCGCAATATCCATAAAATCGCTAGTATTTACATCCTTGTTAAAAGTAAGCCAAAGAAAAAATCCACCAGTTGGTTCATGGAATGATACATCATTTCCAAAGTGTTCTCTTATAGCAGCAACCATTGCATTCTTTCTTGAAGCATATATGGAGTTCAAGGAAGAGATATGGTCATCCATATTCATTTTTTCAAGTACTTGATGAGTAACTTCTTGTACATAAACACTTGTTAACCCATCAATTTTTAATAACTTCATTTTTTCTATAACTTCAGGTAAGCCAATTGCCCATCCTAAGCGTATTCCTGGTGCGATAATTTTAGAAAAAGTACTCAAATATATGACTCTTTCTGGTGCAAAGGAATAAACAGACGGTAGAAAATGACTATCAAAAGAGAGCTCCACATAAGCATCATCTTCGAGAATAAAGAAATTATATTCATATGCTAGCTCAGCTAGTTTTTTCCTGCGTTCTAAAGATAAGCACACACCACCAGGATTATGATAATTAGGAATTATGTAGAGTATTTTAGGTAAAGGTAAATTGTTACTAATTCGATATTGTAGCTCATGTTCTAATGTATCGACTATTAATCCATTCTCATCAATAGGAAAAGAAGTTAAATGAACTTCCGCAAGACGAAAGGTTTTAATGGCTCCGAAAAAAGTGGGAGCCTCTACCCATACTTCATCACCAGGATTTGTTAATGTTCTAGTAACTAAATCAATTCCTTGTGAGCTACCTGATGTAACTACTATTTGATTATTACTCACTTCAAGATTTCTGCGTTGAGATCTTTCTCTTATCCAATTCACCACATGATTTGGTCCACTTCCTCCTGTGTATCCTAATGAATTAGTTCCTTGAGCCTCCATTGCTGCTTTAGTAGCAGGTGCCATTAAATCTACTGGTAAAGATTCTGGTGCGGGAAAGCCGAATGATAATGGGATAAGATGGTTCTGATTACCGGCAAAAGAAGTGCCGATAACATCCATTTGGGGAAATCTACTGCTAAATGAAATTGGTTTTAACATACTCATTTTAAAGCCACCTACCTATAAAGAGATTTTTAATAGAGTTATTATCTATTTTTCATAAGAAAGTATTTCTATTACTGCATTCATCATATGAACAATATAAGCTATATATTTCGAATAGGGAAATATTGAAAGTAGGCTTAAATGAAAGTAATTAAAAGATAAAAGACGAAAAACAAACTAAAATAAGGAAAATTCAGAATTTTATATTTATTTTAGTTGATGGAGCCACTTAATATTCTAGTTATACAGTCGGAATACTAGTTTAATAGTATGTAAAATTCATGTAAACGCTATCTAATAAAATTTTTCAAAAAATTTAAAAAAACTATTGTATTAGATTAAAAGATTCCTTATAATGAAACCAAGTTAGATATTAGAACATGAATTGTGAGGTAAGTTAACATGAGTGAAATTACATTAGAAAAAATCGAAAGTATTGTTAAAGAAAAAAATGTAGAGTTATTACATCTACAATTTGTGGACATCGAAGGAATCTTAAAAAACATTACCATTACTGCTGCTCAATTAGAGGATGCAGTTGAAGGGAAAATCATGATTGATGGTTCTTCCATTAAAGGATTTTCACCAATTAATAAATCAGATTCATACTTATTACCTGATTTAAATACATTTGTTGTTTTACCTTGGACTGAAACAGAAGGATACTCAGAAGCACGTTTCCTATGTTCTGTAACAAATCCAGATGGAACTTTATTCGAGGGAGATACTCGTAACGTTCTTAAGAAAACAGTAGAAAGAGCTGCAGAAAAAGGCTACACAATTTCAGTAGGTCCTGAATTAGAATTCTTCTTATTTGCTACAGATGAGAATGGATATCCAACTCAAGAATTAGGAGATAGAGGTGGTTATTTCGAGCCATCACCAAAAGATTTAGGAGAAAAAGTACGTGTTGAAATCTTCAAAGCTTTAAGAGCAATGGGCTTCACTATTGAAGCACTTCACCATGAAGTAGCAGAAGGACAACATGAAATCAACTTTAAATATGCTGATGCATTAACTGCAGCTGATTTAGCTACAACTTACAAATGGGTAGTAAAAACAATTGCAGCACAATTTGGTTTACATGCAACTTTCATGCCTAAGCCAGTGTTTGGAATCAACGGATCTGGAATGCATGTTAACATGTCCTTCTTCAAAGATGGAGAAAACTGCTTCTATGATTCTAGTGATGAATTAGAATTATCTGATTCTGCATATTCTTTCATTGCTGGAGTATTAGATAATGTGAAAAGTTTTGTAGCTGTTACAAATCCATTAGTTAACTCCTATAAACGTTTAGTACCAGGATACGAAGCACCTTGCTATCTTGCATGGTCTGCATCAAACCGTTCTGCATTAATTCGTATTCCTGCAAAACGTGGAATGGCAACTCGTGTTGAGCTTCGTTGTCCAGATCCATCTTCTAACCCATACTTAACTTTCGCTGTGATTGCATCAGCTGGTTTAGATGGAGTAGAAAAAGGACTAAAAGCACCTGCTCCAATTAACGAAGATATCTTCCATATGACAGAAGATCGTCGTGCAGAGCTTGGAATTGATAGTTTACCAGGTGGATTAGATGCAGCAATCGCTGAACTTGAAGCTGGTGAAATCGGACTTAGTACACTTGGAGAGCACGTATTCTATGAATATGTAGCTGCTAAAAAAGAAGAGTGGGATAACTACCGTACAACTGTTCATGCATGGGAAATTGAAAACTACCAATTCAAATTCTAATTTCATAGATTACTTGAAAAAAGGAGCGCAATTTTTGTGCTTCTTTTTTCTTATTGTCAGAGGATTTAGGAAAATGAAATGTTATTTTTAAGCACTTGATTGTAGTGGGAGTAATGAGATTCCTGAGGGATTAGGAAGAGGCAAATGAATGAAAAGTGCATAATAGAAAAAGAAGTTATTTTAGTAACCAATACTTCCTTGTTTGAAGGGACATCTGGTTGACTTTTACGGGGGATCTGTGAGAAAGTCCGAGACCCTGCAGGAATGAAGTGACGAAGCTGCTTGTAGATGAGCCCCATAGAAAGCGATCGGTAAGCCTCGGAAAACACAGACTTAAACTATATTTTGTGATTATGTTAAATGCTTATAAAATAATATTACTTTTTCATTTGCTTTATTAGCGAACCCTTGTATCGGAAATCAATTCCCTAATTGAAGAGATTATTAGATATGCTAAGATTTATATATTGAAATCTTACACTAAATTTTCCTATCAAAATAATAGGAAATTGATAGGATTTTTCTTATCCAATCTTTTAATATTATGAAGATGTGATAAAATAAGGAAAGATGTATGTTTCGTATGAATAAGAAGTACATCATAATTACATATGTTTAAGGAGAATTGGATAATGAGTAATGTTTTAATTTTCGGTCATAAAAATCCTGATACGGATACTATCTGCTCAGCAATTGCTTATGCAGAGTTAAAAAAAGCACTTGGAGTGAATGCAGAAGCAGTTCGTCTTGGTGATGTAAGTGGAGAAACACAGTTTGCTTTAGACTACTTTAAAGTAGAGGCTCCACGCTATATTGAAAGTGCAGCTGCAGAAACGGACTCCGTAATTTTAGTTGATCATAATGAATTTCAGCAAAGTGTGTCAGATATTAAAGACGTTACCGTTCTTGAAGTAATTGACCATCATAGAATTGCAAATTTTGAAACAAGTGATCCATTATATTACCGTGCGGAACCAGCTGGATGTACAGCAACTATTCTAAACAAAATGTATAAAGAAAATAATGTGGAAATTAAGAAAGAAGTTGCTGGCTTAATGCTATCTGCTATTATTTCTGATTCTCTATTATTCAAATCTCCAACATGTACAGAGCAAGATGTACATGCAGCAAAAGAACTAGCTGAAATTGCTGGTGTTAATCCTGATGTGTACGGATTAGACATGCTTAAAGCAGGTGCAGATCTTAGTGATAAAACAGTTGAACAATTACTAAGTATTGATGCAAAAGAATTTTTAATGGGATCATACAAAGTAGAAATTGCACAAGTAAATGCCGTTGATACGAATGATGTACTATCTAAACAAGTTGAATTAGAAGCTGCAGTTCAAGGTATTATTGCAACAAAAGGATTAGACTTATTCTTACTTGTTGTTACTGATATCCTTAATAATGACTCTGTTGCAGTGGCATTAGGAAGTAAGGAAGCAGTAGTAGAAAAAGCATTTAATGTAACATTAGAGAACAAGACTGCATTATTAAAAGGTGTTGTTTCACGTAAGAAACAAATAGTACCTGTTTTGACAGAAGGTTTTGAAGCTCTTTAATAGTTGGAAAAAAAGGTGAGGGATCCTATGGAAGGATTCCTCGCCTTTTTTTGTTAATACACATCGTTTTAAGCTTAATACTAACTCTTATAGCAGGTATACGTATCAAAATTTTTGAATGTTAATACATATATATTTAGTTGATGTGAAAAAGTTGATTTAGCCATATTCATATAAAAAAATACCTTAAATAAAGTATAATAGTAATAATATCGATAAAAGGATGATTCGATGAAAAAAGACAAAATTTTAATTATTGAAGATGATAAGAAAATAGCTCGTGTTCTTTCGATGGAGTTAGAATACGAAGGATATGAAATAGCTGCAGAATATACTGGAAGTAAAGGATTAGAAAGAATCACACAAGAAAATTGGGATATTGTATTATTAGATGTTATGTTACCTGAATTAAGCGGGTTGGAGGTACTAAGAAGAGTACGAAATGCCAATAACCATGTACCTGTCATTTTACTAACAGCAAGGGACAGTATTCCGGATAAGGTAGCTGGTCTAGATTTAGGAGCAAATGATTATATTACTAAGCCTTTTCAAATAGAGGAATTGTTGGCCAGAATTCGTGCAGTTCTCCGGGTTGCCTCTGTACTAGAGAAAAAAGAACAAAAGAAAATTTTTACAATAGAGGACTTAGAAGTTCATGTTCAATCTTATCGTGCTTTTAGGAATGGTATAGAACTAGAATTAACTCCACGTGAATTCGAACTACTTGTATATTTATTAGAAAATAAAAACATAGTTGTTTCAAGGGAGCAAATCTTAAATCAAGTATGGGGTTATCATTTTGAGGCAGATACAAATATTGTGGATGTCTATATTCGGTATGTTCGGAAAAAAGTGGACTATCCCTTTGATCGCCCAATTATTCAAACAGTAAGGGGAATAGGCTATATCATTAAGGATAGCTCTGTATGAGTGTTAGAGTAAGGATTCAAACATTTACGACAATCATGTTAATTGTCATTATGATAATCGTAAACATATCCATCTATTTATTGTTTCAAAATCTGCTCTATTCTAATGACTTAGAGATAACAGAGCTAGAAAGAAACCAGACTGCTGAAGGGATACATTCCTTGTCTAACACAGAAGTACATGACATAAATCGTTTCTTACGAGCATATTTGCCTAGTAATGGAATGATTCGTATTATGAAGCAAGAGCAGATTCTTTATACAGTAACAAAGGAATCATCCTATGCAGATCTACCTGTTGAACCTACTTCCTCTCAAAGTAAAAGACTTTTACTACATGAAGATACGATGTATGCCATTACAAGTATGCCGATTATCTGGCAAGATGGTTCAGTTGTTACTCTAGAGGTTACTGATAATATTAATAGTTCAAAGGAAATATTAGGGATATTAAGACTTTTACTTATTGCTGCATCTGTAATTATTGTAGTACCAACATTTTTGGCTGGAAAAGTTTTATCAAGAGTCATATTAAATCCCATTCAGCAGCTTATATTAACAATGGAAAATATTCAAAAAGAAGGGAAATTTCATCAAATTCCATTACAAGCTAATAAAAAAGATGAACTAGAAAAATTAAAGAGTACATTTAACCATATGATCGCCATTTTAGAAAGGCAATACGAAAAGCAAAAACAATTTGTATCAGATGCTTCTCATGAATTAAAAACGCCAATAACCGTAATAGAGAGTTATTCCAAAATGCTAAAAAGATGGGGAAAAAAACGGGAAGATGTATTAGAAGAGTCAATAGAAGCCATTTATTCTGAGTCTATTCATATGAAAAATATGACGAATCAGTTACTAGAACTTGCTAATGCAGATGGAAACTGGAGTTTAAATGAAGAGAAGGTTAATCTTTTTGAGCTCAGCAGTGATATTGCAAAAAAAATGAAAATGACTAGCAATAGAACAATAATAGTTTCGAGTGATAATAAGGACGCTATTATTTTAGCTGATGTATTAAAAATGAAGCAGCTACTATATATTTTGATTGATAATGGTTTTAAATATGGCGCTGATCAGATGGCTATTACATTAACTTCTGATAGCGAGGAATTAAGGATGGCTGTAAAAGACAATGGTGATGGAATTGCTTTGGAAGAGTTATCTCATATTTTTGACCGTTTCTATAGGGTAGATAAGGCACGAACTAGGGAGGTAGGTGGAGTTGGCTTAGGGCTAGCCATTGCTAAAGAAATTATGAATGCTCATAATGGCGAAATACAAATAGACAGCAAGCTAGAAGAGGGAACAACCTTTACCTGCATTTTTTCTAAAGAGGAGCTGGGTAAATGAAAGTAAAAAGAAAAAAGTGGATTATAATTGGAACGTTAACAGTTGCTCTATTACTCATAATAGTTGGTTTTCTTTGGATGCATAAAGAAAACTCATTAACAGATAAAGCTGTAAATGAATTAATAATAAACACATATGGAGTTGCTCCAAGTAGTGTTAAGTTAGATGAGGATAAAAAAATATATACTTTTGAAATAGAACGGGCTACTGGGAGATATCAGGTAGATGTAGATGCGGTTTCAGGAAGTATTTTAAACTTAACTAATTTAACACCAAACAGTAATTCGGATAATCAAGAAGATAATGGCTTGCTATCTGAAGCAGAAGCGGAAGCTATTATTCAAGAACAAGAACAAACTTCACCAACAGAAATAAAAGAAATACAAAGAGGGGTGGAAAGGTACTTTTCCTATCAGGTTGCTGGAAAGGAAGAAACATTTCTAATCAATCGAATAACGAAAGAAATAACGATTAATGAAGAAAACAAGAGTGATAATGTCATGATTTCGGAAGAAGAAGCGAAACAAATAGCTGTTAAAGAAGTAAACGGTACAGTGCAAGAAGTTGATTTAGAAGAAGAAGACAATCAAACATATTATGAGGTAGAACTAGAAGATACGAATAATCGTGAAGCTAAAGTTCAGATTAATGCGTATACAGGAGAAGTAAATGCTATAAGTTGGGATGATGATTAATTACCCTAAACGAAATTTACTATCGTATCGTTGTTTATTTCATTGTCTCTAGATGATTTCTCATGAATTTCTCATTTTACTTCTTATGCTGTCTCATTTTTAGTGGATAAGATAAGAGTATAAGAAATGAAGGAGGAATTGAAAATGAAAGAAAAATTAACAAGAGCTATAAGTGACATAAAAAAATCAAAATGGAAAAAAACTGCGCTGGGACTACTATTAGTTTGTGGGATAGGTTTTGTGGTGTTAGAAATCATGGATGAAAGAACATCATACGCTTCTAAAAACCCTATCAATAATGTATTACCATTAACAACAGAAGTTTCTAAGAATGAAGCTGTTACAATTGCAGAGGAAAATACAAATCGTTTAGTAGAAGAAGTAGATTTAGAAACAGATGAGAATGGTCAAAGAGTGTATCATGTTGAGTTCGATGATGATTTAGAGGAAATTTATATCAATTCTGAAGATGGAAATGTTATTACAAAAGCTGATATGACCAATAATATTAAAATTACTGAAGATCAAGCTAAAGAGATAGCACTTAAAGATACAGAAGGTGTTGTAACAGAATTTAGTTTAGATGAAGAGGCTGGCCAAATTATTTATGAATTGGAAGTTACACAGCAAAACGGTAATGAAGTAGATCTAGAAATCTCTGCACAAACTGGTCAAATTTTAAAAAAAGATATAGATTAAGGAGAGAAGGAAGTAAGGGTGCTCAAAAGTACTCTTGCTTTTTTTATTTAAATTATAATTTTACGCAATCAACTAATAATGAATAAGTAAATGGATAATCTATAATAAATAAAGAAAGGAGGCACATCATGAAGAAAAAATATAGCTTTTTAATCTTTATTCTTTTACTTTTCGTTCAAACAAGCCTGGTAGAATCAGCAAATAATCAAACAGGCATTGAGATAGGGGAATATGCGCCGAACTTTCAATTAAAGAACCTTGAGGGTAAAATAGTTAATCTTACCGATTATAAAGGGAAGAATATTATGTTAAATTTTTGGACAACATGGTGTCCCCCTTGCAAAAAAGAAATGCTAGATATACAACAAATTTCAAAGGAAAAGGAAAATAGTTGGGTCGTACTTGCAGTCAATATTGATGGTGGGAATGAAGCAGGAGTTAGAGAGTTCGTTCAGAGCAGGAAACTAACTTTTCCTATTCTATTAGATGAAAGAGATACAGTATCCAACCAATATCATATATTAAGTATTCCAACTACGTTTTTTATTGATAAAAACGGGAAAATAATAAATAAAGCATATACCATGTTAACATTAGAGGAAATGAGAGAAATTGTGAAGGATTAACATAGAATAAAAACATTGAAAGCGCTTTACAAATATACTTCGTCCTATTATAATAGAAATGAGGGAATGCTTGTTCATTCCTTTACGATTAATTATCAGAAAAAACACACTTTTTATAATATAATGAAATATTTTTATGTTATTGTAATAATAAATGGATTAAAAGGGAATTATGTATGTACTATTACATTTTAAAGGAGCTAAGTCATGAGAAAACCTCGTAAAAGATCATTTCAAGAACTAGTTATGGAAAATAAGATGCAATTATTAAAAGACAGAGAAGCAATTGAAAGAATTGAAGAAAGATTGGAAAATAAGCATTTAAAGAAAGTACGCTAAGGCTTGGCAATAATTACTATCATGGGATGATCACCTTCCGAGCAAAATAGTAAGGAAGGAGATGATAATATGAGTAATCCAAAAAAGGACAGTAAACATTTTGTACCTAGTCATATCGGTACGAAATCAAGAGCATTTGGTGGAAACAATGGAAAGAAAATGCAAGATACATCTGGTCAGCATCCTCAAGTAATTCAAACAAAAGGAGAGTAATACTCTCAATAAATACCGCCTATATCAGTACAAAAGGAACAAGTTGTTTGTTCTTTATACTGATATAGGCTTTATTTGTTTTCAATCAAAAAATAACAATAAAATTAACGTAATAAGACAAATATGTTAGTATTATAGGTAGAACATCCCAAATCTACTAAGTGAAGTGAAAAAATAGAAATGAAAAAGCAAGGTAAAGTTATACAAGAAGAATTGGTTCAATTAGAAACAGAATTTAATGAAAAAGGATATATCGAAGAGGAGAAAATACTTCTAGATAGGATTCAGCAGTTAGACGAGAGTAAGGATAGCTTGGAAATTTCTAAGTTATTAAGTATTGCTGCAAAATCTAGAATGGCGAAAAATAATAAAGATACCATTGCCATTGCTTGGCTTAACAAAGCTGGTGAACTAGATCCTACAAATACGGAAGCTTTAAAGTATCACTCTCAATATGATTGGAAGCAATTTAAGGATTTATTAGATCTGTTGGTTTTTCCCAATATTAGAGAGACGGACAATAGAACTGCAAAAAGAAAAATTGCAGAGCAGTATATTAATAATTGTCATACTTTCTTGACTAATATAGATGATGAGTTAGAAAAGCTATCTAAGCAAAAGGAAACAGCTTCCTTATATGCTAATGAACTAGCTATTAGTAAGTATCAAGATATGCAAGTAATTCTCGAAGAAATAATAGCTAAAACCTCTGAGCTTTTAAAATCTTCTAAAGAATATGAAGAGTCTATTAGCGGAGTGTTTCATACTTCTATTTATTATGAAAGTGTTAAAGAATTAATCGAAGAATTAACTGTTTATAAAAAGAAATGGGAAGAGCTTTTTGTAGAAGAGGATAGTGAACATAGTAATCCTTCCTCGTTAGACCAACTAAATGAAATGATTGGTCTTGACTCGGTGAAAAGAAGAGTGAAGGATTTTTATCAGTTTTTAAAATATCAAAAATCTCGGAAAAAACTTGGTTATACCATTCAAGATGAACTAAGCTTAAACATGATTTTTACTGGAAATCCTGGGACTGGAAAAACAACACTTGCAAGATTAATGGCTAAAATTTATCATGAGCTCGGAGTATTGCCAAGTGCTGAAGTGGTGGAAACAGATCGATCTCAGCTGATTGGTGGATATATGGGTCAAACAGAAGAAAATGTTAGATCTTTAGTAAAGCAAGCAGTTGGTGGAGTGTTATTCATTGATGAAGCATATAGTTTAAAGAGAGAGGGACAATCTGGCAATGATTATGGTCAAACTGCTATAGATACACTGGTTTCGTTAATGACTGGTTCAGAGTTTGGCGGTAAGTTCGCTGTTATACTAGCTGGTTACCCAGAAGAAATGAGACAATTTCTAGATGGAAATCATGGACTTAGGAGTAGATTTCCGCAATCAAATTTCATTCATTTACCAAATTATACAAGTGAAGAACTTTTAGTTATTGGTGACAAAATTGCTACGGCTAACGATTATGTTATAACAGAAGAAGGAAAAAGAGAACTGTTAAAAAGGATAGAAAAAGAGCAAGTGGATGAAAGCTTTGGTAATGCAAGAGCAGTTCAAAATATTGTGATGGATGCCATTTTTAATAAAGGCTCACGCAAGGAAAACGAAAAGGAAATTCTACAATATACGTTATTGCAGGCTCTAGATTTTGCTTGTGATGAAGAAGATAAGCAGCTTGATCCTTCGAAAGAATTAAATGAGTTAATTGGATTAAATAAAGTAAAAGAAGAAATAAAAAAAATTATAGCATTTGTTAAAATACAGCAAGCAAGACAAGCTAGCGCTAAGAGGAATTTACCGATACAGCTACATGCTGTATTTACAGGAAACCCTGGAACTGGAAAAACAACGGTTGCACAGCTTTATGCACAATTTTTAAAAGACTGTGGAATGTTAAAAAGAGGTCATTTAGTTGTAACAAGTAGAGCTGATTTTGTTGCAGGATATGTAGGACAATCTGCTATAAAAACACGAAAGAAAATTAGAGAGGCTTTGGGCGGGGTGCTTTTTATTGATGAAGCATACTCCTTATTAGGAGCTGGCGGTCAAGATTTTGGCAAAGAAGTGATTGATACCCTTGTTATGGAAATGACAAAGCATAATGAGAATTTAGTAGTGGTGCTTGCAGGTTATCCAGATCAAATTAATGAGCTACTACAAAGTAACCCAGGATTAACTTCTAGATTTAAAAAGTTTATACATTTTGCTGATTATTCCCGTGAAGAATTAATTAAAATTATGAATCAGTATGCTAATAAATTTGATTATGAGCTATCTAGTGAAGCTATTGAAGCGTTGAATAAAAAATTACCAAGTGCATCCACACAAGGTAATGGACGATTTGCAACAAACTTAATAGATGAAGCAGTACAATTACAAGCATTGCGATTAATGGAAGAAAAGGATGTAAAAGAGGAAGATTATTCCATTTTATCAGAAGTTGATATCCAAAATGTTTTGGACAATTATCTTCAACAAAAGCAATAAAATACTTATTTAACAAGGAACGCTTATTAAAAAAAGCATTAAAGTTTAAATAAGACGTTAAGGAAAAGGAAGTGCAGTTATCTTGGTATTTATGAGTTCTCGAAATATTGATTTGTATTATGCAGATACTGATATGATGGGGGTAGTATATCATGCCAACTATCTTAAGTTCTTCGAAAGAGGGAGAACAGGTTTCATTGAGGATTTAGGGTATAGTTATTTGGAGATGGAAGAGAAAGGCTACTTTGCTCCAGTATATGATGTATATGCAGTGTATAAAAAACCACTTCGATATGGAGATAAAGCAGTTGTGAAAACATGGGTGGAGTCAAATGATGGTGTGAAAACAGTCTATGGGTATCAGATTATTAATCAAGAGGAGGACATCTGTGTAGAAGGTACAACTACTCATATCATTGTTTCAAAAGATAGCTTTAAACCAAAATCTTTTAAACGAGTTTTCCCTGAATGGTTTTATAAGTATGAGGAAATTAAGAAAGTGAAATAAGTATATACTAGTAAAATTTCTATGTTTTGATAAGCGAAGGAGATTTTATAATGGCATTTGGAATTAAAAGGTCTGATGTTAAAAGATGGAAAGAAGAAATTGATCAAGGGAATATTGCCTTTTTAACTCATTACTGGTTAGATGATCGATTTCCAGGATGTAAAACCGTAACAAAGGTCGGGTGTTCGGACCTAGCGAAGCTTGCTGACTGGGGAAAACAACATGGCTTAAAAAAAGAATGGATTCATCATAGAAAAGATGGATATTCCCATTTTGATTTATTAGGAGACACACAAAAGCGAATATTAGAAAAAGAAGGAATTTCTAATACTTTATAATAATAGCCATAGATGAATGGAAGAAAATAAAAACTACCAAATGTTAATTATCATTTGGTAGTTTTTGTTTTATGAATCTCATTAGGCGAAATATAATCTTCTTAACTTGCGTAATGATATTCTGGTTCGTTTGCTACCTCATTGAAATCAGCATACAAGTCTTGGTCATCAAAATACCATAAATCTTTTTCTTCAATATAATAATGGATGCCATTTTTTTCTATGCTTACACCAATATTCACAGGTTCTTCACTCGAGATTCCTAATGAGAAACCCTGTTGTACAGTGCTGCATCCACCATAACGGGCAAAGAAGCGAACATAAGCACCTGCTTGTAACAACATTTCCTCTTTATACCACTCTGCAGCTTTATCACTAATAATTATTTTCATGTACATAACTCCTTATGCTTTTTTTTTGATTAGTATTCTTTATAACTATACCCTAATTATAAAGGAATGTTCCTTTTTATGCGAAAAATTGACTTGTAATTTACTTGATATATTGAAGCATATGATTTGTTATCTTTTCATAAATAGAGGAATCATATTTTTCTATTGCTGCCTCAGAGTCTTTTAGAGGGTGCATGATATAATTTCTCTCTGCTTCACTAGAAACAAATGTAGGATAGAAGGTTGGTTCAAGCAAGGTAATGGCTTGTCCATTTTGGTTAGTCGTTTTTTGAACGCGCACAGAGACCATTCCTCCAATATCTCTATATTCCTCATCCTGTCCAGATAAAAAGTTACCTAAAGAATAAACAACCAACCCTTTATTACCATCCTTGCCTTCTAGCCATTCCATAGGCTGTAGAACATGTGGATGACTTCCAAAGATAATATCTACTCCTTCATTAACAAGCATTTGCGCTAATTTTTTTTGGGAGGCGGAAGGATAGCGTTCGTATTCAGAGCCCCAGTGAATCCCCATTACGATTACATCAGCTTCCTTTTTTGCACGACTTATTTCTTCTTTTATTTTCTGTTCATCAATGATATTAACAATATAGTCTTTTCCTTCAGGAATTGGTATTCCGTTTAAGCCATAAGTATAAGATAGAAATGCTACTTTTATTCCACCAGAAGACAACGTAGTAACTTGTTTCTGCGCATCATGTGAAGTATACGTTCCAACATGAGGAAGGGAAATACTATCAAGATAAGAAATAGATTGCTTTTGTGCATCAACACCTCTATCTAATGAATGGTTATTAGCAGTGGTTACAATATCAATTCCAGCAGCTTTTACACTATCTGCTACTTCATGTGGACTATTAAAGCTAGGATATCCTGATAATCCTATAGATTCACCAGCAACTATCGTCTCTTGATTGGCAAGTAAGATCGTAGGTTTGTTTAATTCAGGAGTAACATTTTGAAACATCTTGTCAAAATTAAATGTATCTCCTTCTCTAGCATCATTATAGACTCTGTCGTGAATTAATATATCCCCGATACCTGCTATAGTAATTTCCTCTATTTGATCCTGTGTAAGTTCTTTTTCATGAATGTTTATGGATCTTTCAGAAAAGTTACTCGTCTTGTGAAGGCTGCTTGATTCATTCTTTAAGTAAGCCATAGTACTGAGAAAAATAACTACTATTAATAATATAAATAGGCTAATCAACTTCTTTTTCATTTTCATTCTCCTAAAACAATGGACGTATCTATTCTAGGATAACAAAAAAATACTTGTATGTAAGCAAATAGAGAAAAGTAATAGAATAAATATGTTAAGACTAGGTGAATTTTCCTACAATAAGATTGACAATGATGTCTTTTGAATATAGACAATTACATTATCTATATTCAAAAGATTATTTTAATTCTTTATAAAAGGAAGAAGTAGTTTTACTGTAGTACCTACATTCCGAGTGCTTTCCACCACTATATCTCCATTTGCTCTTTCAATTAACTTCTTACATAAAAATAATCCCATTCCATTTCCTTCTTTTTTTGAGGTTTGTAAGGGTTGGAATAACTGTTCTAATTGCTTTTCTTTCATCCCAATTCCATTATCTTTGATAGAAATCACAATAGTTTCTTGGTTTAATTCAGTCTTAATGTCTATTACTCTATTAGAATAAGATGTGATCTCATCATAGGATTCTAATGCATTCGTTATTATATTTAATAGCACTTGTTTTAGCTTGTTTTTTTCACCAATTGTGAAGAGCGTTTCATTCGTTAAGGTTGTGTGTACTTGTACATCAGAAAAATTTGCTTTTGCCATAATAATGGGAGAAATCTCCATAATAGTGTCATTAATGGCATAAGATTCAATGACTTGTTTATGATTTTTACTACATGCAAGAAATTCAGTTAGTAAATCAGAAGCACGAGAAATTTCATTTAGTGAGATATCAATATAGGAAGCTAGTGTTTGTTCCTTTATGGATTGCTTCATAAGCTGAAGAAATCCTTTAACAGTTGTTAGTGGATTGCGAACTTCATGTGTAATGCTTGATACCATTTTATTAATATTATTACTGTATGTCGTATGAAAAGTTAAATCCTCCAGTGTTTCTTCCATACTTTTTAATAATGCAGCTTGATCTTTCATGCGAATTTCAAATGCTTGCTTTAGCTGTTCAAAGGCTTCTGTAGTCAGCATTTCTTTATCTAGAGTAGATTTCTCCATCTATATTTTCTCCTTTGTCTAAAATAAACTTGGTATGGAAAAGATATGACGAATCTCTACACTTTATGACAGTTTATAGCATGAAAAAGACGAAATAAAAAAGGCAGTATCAAGGGTACTTGATACTGCCTAGTTTTAAATCAAAATTACAACCAGCTTATTTTAGGTTCTGTTTTATTCATAATTCTTTTAATATTAGCTCGATGACGATAAATGACAAAAATAGTTAATAAGGCCATGATTACCATCAATAATTTATCATCCCATAATATAAGGGTATAAATAAATCCACATATTCCTGCAATCATGGAAGATAATGAAACATACTTGGATATGTATAGAGCAAGGAAGAAAACAGCCAGGATAATGATAAATAGTAACGGCTCGTGTCCAAGCAGAATTCCAGCTGAAGTAGCAACAGCTTTACCACCTTTGAATCCAGCAAAAATAGGATACATATGACCAATAACGGCAAAAACTCCAAATATGAGAGGATTTATATTAATCTCTATTCCCCATAATGAGGTAACGATTAATGGAAGTAAGCAAGCTAAGGTTCCTTTTAATATGTCAGAGATGGTAACAGCAAATCCAGCTTTTTTGCCTAATACACGAAAAGTATTAGTGCCTCCAAGATTCCCACTTCCATGTTCTCTTATATCTTTATTGTAAAATGCTTTACCTATAATTAAACCCGAGGGAATAGATCCGAGTAGATAAGCTAGTACAATTAATAGTCCAATAATCATTGTTTTTAGCTCCTTCATAATATGTAAAAATATAATTCGCTCATATATTGTATCATGTATTAGAAGAAACTCATCATTTTTTCAAAAAAAAATACTGATTATCACCTAATTATATGCTATTTACAAAAAAGATTTAGATTTAAAGAGCTATTACTTATCAGCCTATTTAATAAATGCTAATATGAAATAAATGACTTACTAGTGAATGATGTGGAGGATGAGAAGATGAAAACTCTATTGAATAATGATGACTTGGAACATCGGTTGGACATACTTAGTGAAATGGCAAAAAACTTTGCAAGGAGAGCAAAAGAGGTGGATGAAAGCAGCTCCTTTCCATATGAAAATATGAAAGAGTTAAAACAGTCTGGATACACCACTTTATCCATTCCCAAAACATATGGTGGAAAGGAAATATCCTTATATGAGTTAGTTCGGTTCCAAGAGGTCATTGCACAAGGAGATGGTGCAACTGCACTATCAATAGGATGGCATATGGGGGTTGTCAGAAATATAAACGAAGCGGATTGGGACGAATCAGTTAAAGTAGAAGTTTATAAGCAATTGGTGGAAGGAGCACTCATAAATAGTGCTGCAACAGAACCTCAAACAGGTAGCCCAACAAGAGGGGGGAAGCCGCAAACTGTAGCTACTAAGAAACAAGATACATGGGTTATAAATGGTCATAAATCTTTTACAACGATGTCACCTGTGCTTGATTATTTTTTAGTAACAGCATCTATTGAAGGTTCTAATGATGTCGGTAATTTCCTTATACCAAAAGATTCTAATGGAATTCAAATAGAAGAAACATGGGATAGTATTGCTTTAAAGGGAACAGGAAGTCATGATGTGTTTTTTCATGACGTAATTATTCCAGATAGATACTTTGTTGAAAAAGTAAGCAAAAATAAAAAGATAAATCCTTGGTTACTTCATATACCAGCCTGTTATCTTGGTATTGCAGGTGCTGCTCAAAGAGAAGCAGTTCAATTTGCAAATTCCTACTCTCCTAACAGTATTAATGGAACAATAGCCACAATCCCAAGTGTAAGAACGAAAGTGGGAGAAATGGAATTGAAGATGCAAGTAGCTAAACACTTCTTATATTCAGTATGTAAAAAATGGGATTGTGCTGATACAGATCAACAAGCTATTCTATTACCTGAATTAAGTGCGGCAAAGTTATTTGTCACTAATACTGCCATTGAAGTAGTAGATGTAGCAATGAGAATAGTTGGTGCTAGAAGCTTATCAGCTAAAAGTCCGCTACAAAGATATTATCGAGATGTAAGAGCAGGTTTACATAATCCCCCGATGGATGATATGACCATAGAGCAACTTGCTAATAAGTCCTTCTCAGAATTTTAATAAAAAATAGAGTTGCCATGTCTATTATGATTGATTGGCAACTCTTATTGTATCTTAACTAGCTTTATCCCATTCTTTCTTTTTCTTTCTCGTCTGATATACCTCTTTTATTTTACTTTCCCATTTGAATGGTCCATTAAAAAACCTTTTTAAACCGAGAATTACTGTTTCTTCCACAATGATAAGACTGACGATAGTAATACCTATAAAAGTAATTATGTTCATCACACCTTTACTTGTGTTAAGATTTCATCCAATAAGTACCAATTCTATTTAATGAAGTCATTTTCCTTTAATTTTATGAAATCAATAAGAAAAAAGACTTTATTAGCTGGTAATAAAATGAAAATTGATAATATTTATGTAATCAATCCTTTGAAGAAGAGGATATACCGCTATAAAACGGTGCTTTCAAAGAGCTAAACATTTTATTTTTTCTAGCATTCTCTATGTCTCTGTTCGTGCATTTCTTATTAGCACAGGTGTAGGTAAAGTTTTGTTCCTGGTTATATATTGAAAATAATTTTTCAAATCAGCGAGAATACGCTTACATTTCGAGTTGGCTAACATAGTATATAGTAAAATAATAGTATGTTAGGAGAATGGAATATGATTTTTGAACAGCTTCCTTTTTTGGTTTGGATATTATATTACCTATTTTATATCATCACAATACCTAATGGGTAAGGATAAACGTTTATATATTTATCTATAAAAAACCTATTTTCGCTCCAATTAACCTATTTTAAGACCGTTTTTTATCTAAATTTATATAATGAAATAAAGAGCGTATGAAAAGTAGGGATAATTATGAAGATTATTTGTTTTGGAGATAGCTTAACTAGAGGTGTTACCTATGTGAAAGGGAGAGTGAGAATTCTAAAAGAAAATTATCCTGCTCTCCTCGAAAGAAAGTTATTATCCTCTTACTCAGAAGACCTCGTTATTCTAAATAAGGGAGTTTTTAATGATAACTCTCATTTATTAATAAAGCGATTGGAAAAAGATGTGATTTCACATAAACCAGACTATGTACTAATAAATATAGGAGGGAATGACTGTAATTTTAACTGGCCTGAAGTTGTAAAGGACCCTAACAACTCTCATATGCCTATCGTTTCGATTCATGATTACTTAGCGAATGTAAGGAAAATAATCACAACGCTTAAAGAATTCAATATTAAACCGGTCATTATCACATTACCTCCTCTTAATCCTGTAAAATACTATAAGTTTCTTGCAAGTCAAAATGGGACAAGTATTAGTCATTGGATTTGTTCTTGCGGCGGCATTGAGTATTGGCATAGCTTATATAACACTCATTTAAATAGCTTAATAAAGGAACTGCACTTAGAGTGTATTGACATTCGTGAGGGATTGATGAAAGTTGTTGATTATCAGGAGTTATTTAGTGAGGATGGTATTCATTTAAATCAACAAGGATACAATGAAATGAGCGAAATTATTTATACGAATTTAGAAAAAATAATTCATACTAACTCATAGGGAATTCTATTGATCAATTAAAGGGCACTGAGAAACACATTTTTAGTGTCCCTAATCGGACTTAGTATCCATCCGTCCTTTTAATATTTTGTTATTGGAATAAAAAGTTTCTTCAAATTTTTGTATAATTACTATATGATGGAAGTAACAAACTTGTTATAACTAGGTAGATTTCGGAGGAAGAACACATGAGTACCATGTATGAAAAGATAATAGAGGTTTTAGAAAAACAAGGACCAACTAATCTTGTAAACTTATATGAAGAGTTAAATAGACAATGTAAAGATAGAGACCATCAAGAATCCACCATAGCTATGTCATCTATTAAGTCCGTGTTATCACGAAAAAAAGATTTATTTCATGTAAATGAAGATATTGTTTCCATTAATCCCGAAAAAGAAATTAAAAAACTAATTATAGAATATAGAAAAAATTCATACCAGACTTTTAGTATTCATATTGATTTTTTTAGAGAATCATATGTTATACAAGAATGGAGTCTTCGTCGAATAGTGTCACCACCAGTTTTTAAGAATGTTCAGCCAGAGCAATATAAATTATTAAAAAGAGACCTGTATCGCTTAAAAGTATGGGATTGGGAAAAGGAGAATATCATAGATGCTGCCTTTATCATACACTTACAAACACTAAATTCTACTTATACTTACAAAAGTCATGAGCTAGAAACAGATAAATGGAAGCAAATGAAAAAAATTCTCTCTATTTTTACTGACTTAGATCGCTTAAATAGTATCTAGAAAAATAAATGAGATAACAGTAACTAAAAAGATTAAAGAAATCCTTTAAGATAGCAGGATTGTCGTTGTGGATAGTACATTTTCCATGGATTACAATAAGTGGCAATCTTATTGTTCCTTTCATTGTGTATATTCCTCTCCTATTCTCCAAAAAAGCAAAATCATTTTTTCAAGATAAAAATGATTTTGCTTTTAACTGCTTGGATACTCCTAGCTATCCCATTTAAAGCTTATGATCTGTGCATTGTCCATAATCCAATATCCTTAAAACCAATTTTTTTATATAGTTTCCCTGCATTTGGATTGTCGTAAAATAAGCATACATAATTCTTTTCTTTAAGCACTTCATTTACAAGTGCTTTCATTACCTTACTTGCTAAGCCTTGATTGCGATAGTCTTTATGGGTGCAAACTCCTACAATCATCGCAGATTGAGAATTTTCTGCTGTAGTAGAAGCAACAGAAAGTAATTCTTTGTTTTCTCCCTCTATATAAAAACTTCTACCCGTCTTTGTTTCAAATGCTTTCTGTTTCATTGCTTTTCTATCTTCTGAAGGATGAAATTCATCAATGGAATCTTCTAGTTTAATAATTCTTGAAATGTCCTCTATAGAAGCAATTTCAACTTCATCAAAAGAAGGTGATGAGATGGAATCACATTGAGCAAAATAGGTGATTTTTTTTGCTCCTAAATATAGGTCACTTTGATTTTCAAACCTTTCAATAAGTTCTGTTTTTCCAGAAAGCTGTATAGGTTGTTTTCCTTGTTTTAAAAGAGTAGAAAATCCTTCAACATCGAAATTATCTTTGTCTTGACTATAGAATATGTAACTATCATAGAATTTAAGTAAAACGGCCGTTAATTCATTATTCCGCCATTCTCCCCATAACTTTTGGAAAGATGTATCATACCCAAATGCTTCTATATCCCCGATAATAAAAAGATTGATAGATGCCTCTTTTAATAAAAAGGGAAACAAGGAATCATGATCTTGTTTCGTTAACTGTCTTATCATTACAATACCCACTTTCATTTATATTAATTGTTAGTGTAACATAATGAATTACTATATAATAGGGAAAATTTTGAATTTTTGAAGTGGAGTATTAAAGGGGGGAATCGGATGTATCAGGCAACTTGTAGTAGGAGGGAGAGAAAGTAGCTATCCACAATAGGAAGAAGTTTTACCCTAATAAAACAGAGCTTGAAGGGGCACTTCAAAGCTCTGTTCAGGATAATGGAATATTTGTTTACATAATAAGGTTGCTATCTAGAATTCTATAAATCTGTGATTAGATTTACTTGATAGTTTCACCTAAGTGTAATTCAGCTGTTTTCTGTAATGCTTGCTCAAAATCTTGGATAAGATCCTGAGGATTTTCTAATCCAACAGAAAGACGCAGAAGAGAATTAGTTATCCCGCGTTCTTGTCTTGCACTTGGGTCCATTGCAGCATGTGACATTTTGGCAGGATAAGAGAGAATAGATTCAACTGCACCTAAGCTAACAGCAAAAACGGGTAGCTTCACATGCTCAACAAAGGTTCTCATTACCTCCTCATTATGTAACTCAAAGGAGAAAACAGCACCTGGACTTTTTGCTTGTTTTGTTTGAATTTCAAATTGAGGATGATCTTCAAATCCAGGATAATATACGTTTTTTATTAATGGGTGATTACGTAAGTATTCAGCTACTAATCTTGCAGCCTCACAAGAATGCTTCATTCTAACATGTAATGTTTTGATTCCTCTTAATAGCAACCAGCAATCTTGCACACCTAAGACAGCACCAAAGGAATTCTGTAAAGACCATAATCTTTCTCCAAGTTTCTCGTCTTTAACTACTGCTACACCTGCAATTACATCGCTATGTCCAGATAAAAACTTTGTAGCACTATGTAATACAATATCTGCACCTAAGTTCAAGGGCTTTTGTAAGGCAGGTGTTAAAAAGGTATTATCCACGAATGTTAATGCATCATGCTTTTTAGCTAGTTTGCTAATAGCTTCGATATCCGTTACTTTTAAAAGTGGATTAGAAGGTGTTTCAATATAAAATAATGCCGTATTAGGTAAGATAGCTTTTTCTACCTCATCAATGTTTGTCATATCTACGAATGTATGTTCAATACCAAATCTATTTAGAACAGTAGTAACCATTCGATAGGTTCCTCCATATACATCCTCAGAAATAATAACATGATCTCCTTGAGAAAGTAGTAGGAAGGCTGTAGAGATTGCTGCCATTCCTGAAGAAAAAGCAAATGCTCTAGAGCCGTCTTCTAAATCTGCTACTACTTCTTCTAACGCTTCTCTTGTTGGGTTTAAGCTTCTACTATAATCATATTTTCCAAATTTATCGATATCCTTTTGATGAAAGGTGGATGCATGCTGAATAGGAACACTAACAGCACCAGTTTCTGGATCAAATTTATGTTTGTTATGAAGTAGCTTTGTTTCAAAGGAATATTCAGAACTCATATTGTTACCTCCCTTGCAATACCTTTAGAGATAGAAAAAGCTTTATCTAGATCTTTAATTAAATCATTTGCATTTTCGATTCCTACGGAGAAGCGTAATAAGCGATTACAGACTCCGTTTTCTATTCTAATTGCTTCAGGTATATCTGCATGTGTTTGAGTTGCAGGATAAGTAATAAAGCTCTCTACACCACCAAGACTTTCAGCAAAGGAAATTAATGTTAAGCTTTGTAGAAATGGATTTACCCATGTTTCATCCTGAATACGGAAGGAAATCATTCCACCTCTGCCTGGATAAAGCACATCCGTTACAGCGCTATTTTCTTCAAGAAAAGCACAAAGAATTTTAGCATTCTCTTCATGTTTTTCCATTCTCAACGCTAAAGTTTTCATCCCTCTCATTAATAACCAGGAATCAAATGGACTTAGCACAGCTCCAGCTGAATTATGGTGAAGAGCTAATTCATCGCAAATTTCTTTGCCTTTTGCAACAATTAACCCAGCTAATACATCATTATGTCCACCCAAATATTTTGTGGCACTATGAATAACAATATCAGCTCCAAGACGAATTGGTTGTTGAATGATTGGAGTATAGAAAGTATTATCAACAATAAGAAGGATATTGTTTTCTTTTGCTATGGAAGCAACTTCATTTATATCTGCTTGTTCCATTAGAGGATTAGTTGGTGTTTCAAGAAAGATAGCTTTTGTATGCTCCGAAATGGCTGATTGTAGTTCCTCACTACACGAAGTATCGATATAAGTACACTTTAATCCCCATTTTTTAAAACCTTGCTCTAATAATCGGTAAGTACCTCCATATAAATCTTTGGAAATAATCCATTCATCTCCACTTTGAAAAAGAGAAAGTATAGTTTGGATAGCCGCCATTCCAGAGCTACATGCAAAACCACGATCTCCACCTTCAAGGTCTGCGATTGCCTTTTCTAAAATCTCTCTTGTAGGGTTACCAGTTCGCGTATAATCATATCCTGTAGATTCACCAATTCCAGCATGGCGGTAAGCAGTGGAGAAATAAACAGGTGGATTAACACTTCCTGTCGTTGTTTCACTTCTATTTCCAATTTGAGCTAATTTTGTTTCTACATTATACATTTATAACACTCCTTATTCTTATTTACTTAACACAGTTACTTTTCAAAGAGAGGTAGAGAAAGAAGGGGATGTCAAAAGCTATAGAAATAAAAAAGTCTCCTTCGTTTTAAGAAGAAGACTTTTAGACTGTAAGCTTAGCCGTTCTTCTTATCTCTCAAGCATCCAGCTTGATGGAATTAGCACCTTTTCAGCTAATATTGCACTGAAGGTTGCTGAGGTTTCTTCGGGCCATTTCCCTCTACCTCTCTGGATAAGAACTCCTATGTAATTGTGTATAAATTTACTATATATTCACAAATATAGCAACCATTATTTTTTGAATTCTTTATAAATTCGTTCATATTGGCATTTTTAGAGTATTATAATTTTTGTTAAAATTCTTCAATTAATTGAAAAACATCTACATCCATTTCGTGATCAGGATTGGTTTTAGTATAGATTCGTGCCACTTTAGATTTTTCATCCACATTTTGAATGATTACTTTCTCTCCTTGATAACTAACATCAATAATCTCAGCTGCATTCATTATTTCAATTGCTCTTCCAATATTCATTATTATCCTCCTAAATATACCCGTTCTCAAGCTCCCTTATTTAATCCATTATAAATTTGAGAGTATGTACAAGTTTCTATCTATATAATTGGTAAATTTTAAGAAATTTATGCCCATTTTTTTCTTCTCATTAAATTTTAATGATTCTTTCATGCAATTTTCGAAACAGAGGTATACATTAATTTTATTAGTTAAGCACTTTGAACAATGGGGAAAAGGTATTTATCTTGTAAACAAGGACTTATATATTAGGGAGAGATGAATCATGCATTATTTACGAGTAGCAATGATTATTTTTAGTTCTTTAACAGCAGCATCTTTATTTGGATTTCAAATTGTGGAAATGACACATTCTATCATGGACTCCATCTTTCAAAAAAAATAAGGTTAAGATCCCAATAGTCTTTTATGATTAATCTAAAGGCTATTGGGATTATGTCTTTTTTCATGTTAGAATAAAGGCTATCTTAATTTGTGAGCGTGATAAAATGAAAAAAATACTTATTATTGAAGATGAAAAAAATCTAGCTCGATTTATTGAATTGGAGCTTAAATATGAAGGATATGATACAGAAGTATTAAGCGATGGTAGAAGTGGGTTGAATAAGGCTATTGCAGAAGACTGGGATGTTATTCTTTTAGACTTAATGCTGCCTGAATTAAATGGATTAGAAGTTTGTAGGAGAATTCGGCAAACTAAAAATACCCCTATATTAATGATAACAGCAAGAGATAGTGTGTTAGATAGAGTAGCTGGATTAGATAGTGGGGCAGATGATTATTTAATTAAACCTTTTGCAATAGAAGAGCTATTAGCAAGGCTTCGAGCACTTTTTCGTAGATTTGAATCCAGTTCAGAGCAAAAAGAGCACCATTTAACAAGATTAACGTTTAAAGATCTAACATTAGAGTTAGAATCGCATATTGCCAAAAAAGGGAATGACAATTTGTCCCTCACCAAGAGAGAGTATGACCTTTTAAATATGTTTATGTCTAATATCAATATTGTTCTTACGCGAGAGGTGTTATTAGATAAAATTTGGGGTTATGAATCAGAGGTAGAGACAAATGTTATTGATGTATATGTTAGATATTTAAGAAATAAGATTGACCCTACAGGAAGTATGAATTACATAGAAACGGTAAGAGGCATAGGGTATGTGATGAGATGAGAATAATGAATAAATTTAATTTGTTACCATGGAAATGGAAATTAACACTTGGTCTATCTGTTTGCATCTTTTTAACATACTCTGTTTTTTCCTTTTTTGAATTCCATATGGTTTCATCTTGGTTGCAAAATCAAGAAGAAGAAGATGTGAAACAAACCATGAATCAGGTTATAGAAGAACTAAAGGGGAATATGGGAGAAAACGAAAAGAACAATGAATTGCTGTTAGAAAAACTTAATTCTCATGATCAACTAATTCGAGTATTAGATGAAAAGGGGCAAGTTGTCTTTTCTATATTAGATGGCAGCTTTAGCACGATAGAACCTAATGCTTTATTTAAAGATAAACAAATTCACTATATTACAATAGGTGAGCAGAAATCCTTAGTTTATAGTGAAGAAGTTACTTTTGATTCTTTTAAAGGCAGTGTAGAAATAATACGTTCCTTGCAATCCTTTCAAAAAGTAAGAGAGCATCTAGCTGTTGCAATGAGTTTATTCGCCATTGCGGCATTACTTATTTGTGCCATAATAGGCTATTTCATTTCACATTTACTATTAAAGCCATTAAACTCCATGACAAATACTATGAAGAATATTCAACAAACTGGTTTTAAAGAAAGAATGAATGTGTATCCTCAAAAGGATGAAATATCCGAGCTTTCTACGATTTTTAATGAAATGATGGATGTATTAGAAAATTCCTTTCAGCAGCAGAAACAATTTATTGAAGACGCTTCCCATGAATTGAGAACCCCAGTTTCTATTCTTGAGGGACATTTATCGATGTTAAACAGATGGGGAAAGAACAATCAAGAAATATTAGAAGAGTCCTTACAAGCTTCTACTGAAGAAGTGGCCAAGTTAAAAAAATTAATTATTTCCCTTTTAGATTTATCTAAACTAGGTCAAAATACCATTAAATCTGACTTATCTTCCAATAGATTAAAAGAGATAATCGAACAAACTATAAGAGACTTTAAGATGCTTAATGAAAACTTTCAATTTAAAGTGCATTTAGAATCCTTAAGCTTACAAAAAATATCGGAACAACACTTTCAACAAATTATCACTATTTTACTAGATAATGCGACTAAGTATTCTTTTCAGCAAGGAACTATAAAGGTTCATACTTACGAAATTGATTCTTATTTCTTTCTAGAAATTACGGATCAAGGATTTGGAATTGCAAAAGAAGATTTAGAAAAAGTATTTGATCGATTTTATCGAGTGGATAAAGCAAGAAGCAGGGAACGTGGAGGTACTGGACTGGGCTTATCTATTGCTAAGAAGTTGGTAGAAGCTTATGAAGGCTCCATTAGAATGGAAAGTGAATTAGGAAGAGGTACGAAAGTATTAGTTCGCTTCAGGATTTAATATATGGAGAATAAGGAAGGCTTTGTGATTTTTAAGGAAAAATAATCACGAAGCCTTCCTATTTTCATTGTCATGCTGTTGTTAATACATGCATAAAATTTTAAGAAAGTAAGTGAAAAATTTTTTAATAAGGCAGAAATAAAAAAATTTTTAATTTTTTTACGGTATTTATATGTAAAACTTTTGATGGTGCATTTAAAGCATGATAGAATATAAAATGTAAACGTTTTATTTTTTGCTTGAAAGTGTAAAGTTCAATTAAAATGGGAATATAAAGATGATAATAATTATGGTGGAGGGAAATTTCATGGGAAAGCCATCTGACGGTACTGTCTCATACCAACCGAAGTTTTACGGTCCTAATTTAGGGCTTGTAATGGAACTTTATGATCAATATGTAGAGGATCCTTTTTCGGTAGAGGAGGATATAAGAAACCATTTTGATCAATGGGGTGCTCCAACAGAAATAAATCAACAACAAGAGTCAAATTATTTATCTTTAGAAAGTACTGTTCAAGTAGAAAAGATTATTGCTGCCATTACATTAGTCAATAAAATACGAGGCTATGGACACTTGGCTGCAGATATTTATCCGCTGCAAGATCATGAACGAGAGCATAATTTATTTGATTTATCCAATTTTCAATTAACACAAGAAGATTTAATGAAAATACCGGCACATCTTATTTGCCCAGATGCTCCGAAGCACATTGTTAATGGGCTTGACGCAATAAATTATTTAAAAGATATTTATACAAAAACGATTGCTTTTGAATTTTATCATGTTAACGATATAAAGGAAAAAAATTGGCTACAGAAGAAAGTGGAATCAGGAAGCTTAAAACTATCTTGTCATAATGAATTAAAGAAAAAATTATTAAAAAGAGTAATAGAAGTGGAAGAGTTTGAAAAGTTTCTACATAAAACTTATGTTGGTCAAAAAAGGTTCTCTATTGAAGGACTTGATACGATGGTCCCATTATTAGATGAAGTTATTTCTGCTTCTGTTATTAACGGAGCGAAAAACATTAATATTGGAATGGCCCATCGTGGAAGGTTGAATGTATTAGCACATGTCTTAGAGAAACCATATGAAATCATTTTTTCAGAGTTTCAACATGCTCCAAATAAAAGATTGGTTCCATCCGAGGGCTCAATAGGTATTAGTTTTGGTTGGACAGGAGATGTGAAGTACCACTTAGGCTTAGATAGACAAATTAAAGCGAATAGTACTTCAAAGGTGCGATTAACCTTAGCTAATAATCCAAGTCACTTGGAATTTGTAGGGGCAGTAGTAGAAGGGTTTACACGCGCTTCACAGGATGACCGAACGAAGCCAGGTTTTCCTGAAGAAAATCAGGATAAGTCAGTTGCTATTTTAATTCATGGTGATGCTGCTTTTCCTGGTCAAGGAATTGTCTCTGAAACCTTAAACTTAACAGGATTAAAAGGATACCGTACAGGTGGGACTATTCATATTATAGCAAACAATACCATTGGGTTTACGACAGAATCTAGTGATTCTCGCTCTACAAGATATGCAAGTGATCTTGCTAAAGGCTTTGAAATTCCTATTATCCATGTAAATGCAGATGATCCTGAAGCCTGTATGAAAGCAGCTAAGCTTGCTAGTGAGTACCGAGCAACATTTAAAAAGGATTTTTTAATTGATTTAATAGGATATCGTAGATTTGGTCACAATGAAATGGATGAACCTATGACAACCAATCCATTGATGTACCAGTTAATCCATAATCACCCAACAATAACAGAGGTTTATGGAGAAAAGCTCTTAATGGAAAAGATAGTAAATAGGCAGGAAATAACAGCTGTAAGGGAAGATATTGTAAATAAATTAAAAAAAGCACATGAAGTAGTTCCTAAGAAAAAAGAGGAGCCAACAATCACCAATCCACCAAATTCTGTAGAAAGACAGTTACCTAGAATCGATACATCTGTTTCTACGAAAAGATTAACAGAAATAAGTAAAGGATTAGTGGCATTTCCTGATCAGTTTCAAGTGTTTGATAAATTAGTGAAAATTTTAAAACGTAGAGAAGACTCTTTCTATACAGAAGGAAAAATTGACTGGTCATTAGCAGAAACACTTGCTTTTGCTTCTATATTAGAAGATGGAACACCTATCCGATTATCTGGACAGGATTCACAAAGAGGAACCTTTGCGCACCGAAATATTATGTTACATGATCATCAGACTGGAAAACAATATTCACCTTTACATACACTGTCTAGTGCTAATGCTTCATTTGCTGTCCATAACAGTCCTTTATCAGAAGGATCTGTACTAGGCTTTGAATATGGATACAATGTATTTGCTCCCGAAACATTAGTATTATGGGAGGCTCAATTCGGTGATTTTGCAAATGCTGCACAAGTTATTTTTGATCAATTTATCGCTGCAGGGAGAGCGAAGTGGGGACAAAAATCAGGATTAGTCATGCTGTTGCCACATGGGTATGAGGGGCAAGGACCAGAGCATTCTAGCGCAAGATTAGAAAGATTTTTAACGCTTGCAGCGGAGAATAACTGGACTGTCGCTAATCTTTCATCTTCTGCTCAGTATTTTCATATTTTAAGAAGACAGGCTGCAATATTAACGAAAGAAGAAGTTCGACCACTTGTTATCATGACACCAAAAAGTTTATTAAGAAATGTTGATGTTGCTTCTTCTCTTTCTTCCTTTACAGAAGGAATTTTTGAGTCTGTTTTAGAAGAAGACACAGGGGAGAACTTTAATAGTGTCAAACGTTTAGTTTTATCCACTGGTAAAATGGCTATGGATCTTCATCAAGCACTTAAAAATAAAGAAGATGTAAATCATATACATCTTGCTAGAATCGAAGAATTATATCCATTTCCAGAAGAACGGCTACAAGAAATTATTAATCGTTTTCCTTCATTAGAAGAAGTGCTATGGGTACAAGAGGAACCAAAAAATATGGGCGCTTGGACTTTTATGGAGCCGAGATTAGAAAAACTTACTTCACCACTTGTTAAGGTGGAATATGTAGGTAGAAGAAGAAGATCTAGCCCTGCCGAAGGGGATCCAAATGTACATCGTAAAGATCAAGCTAGAATAATTGAAGAGGCATTGAGTTCGAGTTCGCAATGAATTATTTTGAGGGGGAAATATAATGGCGGAGATTAAAGTACCAGAATTAGCTGAATCTATTACTGAAGGAACGGTTGCACAATGGTTAAAAAAGACTGGGGAATACGTGGAAAAAGGGGACTATATCGTAGAGTTAGAAACAGATAAAGTCAATGTGGAAATTGTTTCAGAAGAAAGTGGATTTATCCAAGAGTTAAAAGCTAGTGAGGGGGATACCGTTCAAGTTGGTGAAACCATTGCCATTGTATTAAATAATACAGTAAAAGAACAGCAAGAGCCTAAAGAAGAAATAAAAGCTCCAGAGAAAAAAAGAAATGAGGAAACGAAGCAAGCGGAGGAAAAAGTAGAGGTAATTAAACCAACTAGTGATAATAGAAAACTGATTGCTTCTCCAGCAGCTCGTAAGCTTGCTAGAGAAAAAGGGATTGATTTAGCTAGTATAGAAACATCTGATCCTTTTGGAAGAGTAAGGGCACAGGATGTAAAAGACTATAAACCTAGCCCAGCGTCTAATGAAAGTGCCACTAAAGAGGTTAAAGAAAAAGCTCTGAATAAAGAAGCGGCATCAAATGATACTCGAGTGGAAAGAATTCGAATGACACGTAGAAGACAAACAATAGCTAACCGCTTATTGGAAGTTCAACAAAATACTGCTATGCTCACAACCTTCAACGAAGTAGATATGACAAATATTATGAATCTTAGATCAAGAAGAAAAGATGCATTCCAAAAAGAGAATGATGTAAAGCTTGGATTTATGTCTTTCTTTACAAAAGCAGTAGTTGCAGCATTAAAAAAAGCGCCTTTATTGAATGCAGAAATCCAAGGAGATCAAATACTCTTAAAGAAATATTATGATATCGGAATTGCTGTTTCTACAGATGAAGGGCTAGTAGTACCGGTAGTAAGAGATGCAGATCGTAAAAATTTTGCTGAAATAGAAAGTGAAATCATTGAGTATTCAAATAAAGCTAGAAGCAATAAGTTATCGATAGGTGATTTACAGGGTGGGACCTTTACCATTACAAATGGGGGTGTATTTGGGTCCTTATTATCAACGCCTATCCTAAATGGGCCACAAGTAGGGATTCTCGGTATGCATAAAATCCAATTAAGACCCGTCGCTATTGATGAAGTAAAAATGGAAAACCGCCCTATGATGTATCTTGCTTTATCTTATGATCATCGAATTATAGATGGGAAAGAAGCAGTTACCTTTCTCGCTAGAATAAAACAGTTATTAGAAGACCCAGAAGCATTATTATTTGAAGCTTAATAGGAATACGTAAGTAATCTAAACGTGATAAAACATGGCTGGGACATAAGTGTTTCAGCCATGTATTTTTGTCCGAACTATTAGAAGTCATTTTTTCTAGTTGTTCGGACTTTTTTGATACCTGTTGAATTATCTTCTTTAATCTTTACAATTTCTTTCTGATAAGGTTTAATGGACAGATTTCTTGTGGTATAGAAAGAAGGAACACATCTAGAAAGAAGGTCATAATATGTATATCCATGATCAAAATACCCTGTATGTCATTACACATGAAAATAAAAGGTATTATTCAATGAATTTTAAAAGAGTGGATTGGATTCACGGAAAATGCTATGTGACTTTTTACCAAGAAGTGACAGGACGATGGTTTACCTTTGAAAAAAGTTCATTGAATTTTATGGAGCAACAAAAAGAGAATTTAGTTTCTTGAGGAAAGCCTGTTGCACTTTAGACTTACTCAATATATACTATGATGGTAAAAGTATTGAAAGGAGTAGTAGAATGATACATCAAATTTGGGATCAAAAAGAAGCGATAAAAAAAGTAAAATGTATACATACAGATGCAAGCAAATATATCGTGAACAGAGTGCTTACAGTTGGAAAAGAATATGAAGTTAAAAATGAAACAGAAGAATTTTATTTTATCTTAGATAATTCAGGTAAAGTAGGCGGATTCTACAAAGATTATTTCCAAGCAATATAAGATTTCTTACAAAAAATTGGAGAAACAGGAATTGAATATCTTTCAATATGAGAGATATTCAATGAAGTTTTTCTTTTTTTTGAGAGATCTTTTTTAATTTTACAAGCTTTTTAACTAGTATTACATAGAGAGAATGTGTGACATATGAAATACGTATATATTGGGATTGGTGGAACGATAGGCAGTATAGCGCGATACCTAGTAACAAGCATCCCTATTTCAGCTAGTTTTCCTTTCCAAACAATGATGATCAACTTAATTGGTTCATTTTTATTGGGATGGCTTACTAGTGCTATTATTACTAAACAAAAATGGCGTGAAGAGCTAAGTTCAGCAATTGGTACAGGTATTATTGGCTCTTTTACCACTTTATCAACATTTAGTTTTGATGCAGTTAAATTATTAGAAAAAGGACAAATTGTCTCTGCTCTTATTTATATATTTTGTAGTGTAGTATTTGGATTAGTCTGTGCATTTATTGGCTTAAAGCTTGGTGAGAAGGGTAGAAAGGAACACATAAGAAATGGTTAGTATTCTACTTATTGGAGCAGGTGGTTTTTTCGGTGCAATAACCCGATATTATATAATAAATTTATTAAAGAGTATGTGGAAGAAGGATTTTATTCCTACGATACTTGTTAATTTAAGTGCTTCCTTCTTATTAGGACTTCTAGCTAATTCCATTAATCTATCTAGTATATATACGTTTGCTTGTATAGGATTTTTAGGAGCTTTTTCTACCTTTTCTACCTTAGTTGTAGAAGCTTGGAAACTATTCAATTTGGGAAGAAAAGTAGATTCACTAGTATATTTAGCTCTAACCTTTTTTGGTGGGATGGCTTTTTGTTTTTCGGGGGTTATGATAGGAAGAATGTTTTTTTAGAAATCAAAAAAGTATTCGATAAAGGATTTTTATCGAATACTTTTTGCTTTCTATTTTTGGGTAACTATTACTGGGTCCTTTTGTGCAGGATAAAGTTTTCTGCCCAACATGGATTGTAGTATTAAGAAAATACCTCCAACTGTCCAGTATAATGGAAGAGCAGCAGGAGCATTTAAAGAAACCATGATAATCATAATGGGTGAAATTAATCCCATAAATCTCATTTGCTTTTGTTGTTCAGCAGTCATCGTACTCTGACTTACTCTAAATTGTAAATAATAAACAATACCTGCAATAGCTGTTAGGATTAAATCTGAATGTCCTAGATTAAACCATAAAAAAGAATGTGAAGCAATTTCTTGTGAACCACGAATTGCATAATAAAATCCCATAAGAATAGGCATTTGGATAAGCATAGGTAAGCAACCAATATTTAAAGGATTAATATTATTCTTTTTATATAAATCCATCATCTCTGCTTGTAATTTTTGTTGTTCTTTTTGGTCTTTTGTTGTTTTTAATTTTTTTTGTATTCTATCCATTTCAGGCTTGATACCTTCCATTTTACCCTTCATGCTTTGTTGGTTTTTATATTGTCTTAACATTAGGGGCATTAACACTAAGCGTATCACTAATGTTATTAATATAATTGCTAAACCATAGCTTCCTGCAAAGATATTAGCAGTACCATGTATAATCGAAATAAATGGTTCAACAAAAACATTGTGGAAGAAACCACTGTCTGTACCATTTGTAGATGAAGAACATGCACTTAATAAAAGGGTAGTAAATAGGACAACTAGCATTAAACCTGTATTTTTTGTTAATTTATTCATTATTATTCCTCCAAATTTAGTATTAATTACTACTAAGAATGCAAGGAGGAAAAGGTTTTTCCAAATCATCATGAGAGCTTTGTATTCTTTTACGGATATTTTTACATATCCAGTGTAAAATAGGAATATTATACTTTTTAACATTCATATTTATAGCATTAATAGAAACATGCAAAGAAAATTGCTCATCAGTGTTAATAAACTCATTTTGAACGGATGCTTTCAAGTTCCAATCCCAAAAATGCTTTAAGATTAACCCTAAAAGTACCGTATAATATAAAGTTTGATAACTAGGAAGATTTGATAAGTCAAACAGTAATTCAATCATTTAGACACCTCTAATTCTAGTTAACAATAAAATTATAACTAACAGATGCATGAAAAGCAATTTATTGTTAAGGATTACATAGAAAAAAACACTAAATGATTCAGAAATGTGACAGAGAGTGGATAATCATTCAAATAAAAAGATTGTTATTAAATAGGATATGGGAGTAAAATAAGTAATTATAGTAATAGGTAATAGAACTTAATAATGGGAAATAAAAAATGCAATGGTATAATAAAAAGAAGAAAAATAACCGTATAGAAGTTCTAAACCAATGAGGAGGGAGATTGTGAAGGCTTTAATAAATATTGATTATACATTTGATTTTATTGAAGGAAACCTACCTTGCGGGAAACCGGGGATAGAAATCGAGCATAGTGTAACTTCTATTTCTAGGAATTTTATAGAAGCAGGAGATTATACTGTTTTCGCTATTGATTTACATCATAAGGATGATTCCTTTCACCCTGAATCCAGTTTATTTCCACCACATAACATAGAGGGTACCCCAGGTAGGGAATTGTACGGATCCTTACAAGAGGTTTATAAAGAGAATCAAAGCTTAAATAATGTTTACTGGATGGATAAAACGAGGTATAGTGCTTTTGCAGGCACAAATTTGCATATCAAATTGCAAGAAAGAAATATCAAAGATTTATATCTTGTAGGAGTTTGCACAGATATTTGTGTACTTCATACAGCGGTAGATGCTTACAACTTAGGATACAAGATTTATGTATATGAAAATGCCGTTGCTTCATTTAATGAAATAGGACATAAATGGGCATTAACGCATTTTGAAAATGTGTTAGGTGCCAAGATACTTACTTGGTAATTGGTGTTAAGTAGCAGGAGGATAATAGAAGAATGAGTTTTAATTTTGAAGATGACAGTTTAATGTTACATACAGATTTATATCAAATTAATATGGCAGAAACATATTGGGAAGATGGAATTGCGGAAAGAAATGCGGTTTTCGAACTATATTTCCGAAAGCTACCATTTCATAATGGCTATGCCATATTTGCTGGTTTAGAAAGAGTGATTCAATATTTAAGAGAATTACGTTTTACAGAAACAGATTTGCAATATTTAAGAGAACAGGGCTATCAAGAAGATTTTCTTCATTACTTAAAGGATCTGCGTTTTACTGGAAATGTAAGATCAGCTAAAGAAGGGGAAGTCATTTTTGCAAATGAGCCACTTATGAGAATTGAAGCACCATTAGCGCAGGCTCAATTAGTAGAAACCGCTATTCTAAACATTGTGAATTACCAAACATTAATTGCAACAAAAGCATCTAGAATCAAAAATTCTATTGGTGAAGGAGTTGTTATGGAATTTGGTAGTAGAAGAGCTCATGAGTTAGATGCCGCATTGTGGGGAACAAGAGCTGCATTTATAGGCGGATTTAGTTCTACTTCAAACGTAAGAGCGGGTAAATTATTTGGTATTCCTGTTTCAGGCACGCACGCTCATTCCATGATTCAAGCATACAGAGACGAGTATACAGCTTTCCATAAGTATGCAAGAAGACATAAAAATTGTGTGTTTTTAGTTGATACATACGATACCTTAAGATCTGGAGTACCTACTGCTATAAAGGTAGCTAAAGAACTTGGGGATAGTATCAATTTCCTAGGAATTAGGTTAGATAGTGGCGACTTAGCCTATTTATCAAAAGAAGCTAGAAAAATGTTAGATGCCGCAGGGTTTACGGATACTAAAATTGTGGCAAGTAATGATTTAGATGAATACACCATTATCAACCTAAAAGCTCAAGGTGCAAAAATAGATATTTGGGGAATAGGGACGAAACTAATAACTGCATATGACCAACCCGCACTTGGAGGAGTTTACAAACTTGTTTCCATTGAAGATGAAGAGGGACAGATGGTGGACACGATTAAAATTAGTGGAAACCCAGAAAAAGTGACTACTCCTGGTCTAAAAAGGGTATATAGAATTATTAATAGTATAAATGGAAAATCAGAAGGAGATTATATTTGCCTAGAATCGGAACATCCTGAAAACGAAGAGCGCTTAAAAATGTTCCATCCTACGCATACTTATATAAGTAAATTTGTCACAAACTTTCATGCAAAAGATATTCACCAAGATATCATTCAAAATGGAGAGCTTATTTATAAAACTCCAGATATTCTGGAAATACAGAAATATACAGAAGAAAGTTTAGCTTTTCTTTGGGATGAATATAAGAGGTCTTTAAATCCAGAAGAATATCCTGTGGATTTGAGTCCACTATGTTGGGAAAACAAAATGAACCATTTAGAACAAGTAAAAGAATCTGTTAGAAATAGAAGCTGAGGAGGAAATATTAATGAATCTACAACAGAAAATTATGAATGACTTAAATGTTCAAGCTCAAATAGATCCAAAATCTGAAATAAAAAAACGTGTAGATTTCCTTAAGAGTTATGTGAAAAAAGCGAGAGCAAAAGGTTTTGTACTAGGTATAAGCGGAGGACAAGATTCTTCTTTAGCTGGAAGATTAGCACAATTAGCTGTGGAAGAGTTACGACAAGAAGGATATGATGCTACCTTTATCGCAGTTAGACTACCTTATGGAACGCAGAAAGACGAAGAAGATGCAAAAAGAGCATTAACGTTTATAGCTGCGGATAAAGAGGTTATTTTTAATGTTAAACAACCAGTTGATGCTGTTAAAGAAGTATTTGATAGCATGGCAGGTGTTGAATTAACGGATTACCACAAAGGTAATGTAAAAGCAAGAATGCGAATGATTGCTCAATACGCAATTGGAGGACAAGAAAACCTACTTGTTATTGGAACAGACCACGCTGCAGAAGCAGTAACTGGATTCTTTACGAAATATGGAGATGGTGGAGCAGATATCCTTCCATTAACTGGTTTAACTAAAAGACAAGGAAAAGAGTTGTTAAAAGAATTAAATGCAGAAGAAGCAATCTATTTAAAGGTTCCTACAGCTGATTTACTTGACAATAAACCTGGTCAAGCAGATGAAACAGAACTAGGAATCACATATGATCAATTAGATGATTACTTAGAAGGAAAAGAAGTAACAAAAGAAGTAGCAGATAAAATAGAAGCACGCTATTTAATAACAGAACATAAAAGACAAGTTCCTGTATCTATGTTTGATACTTGGTGGAAGGCATAAGTCAGATGAAAATCCCTGTACTAAGCAGAAAGTGCTATGTACAGGGATTTTTATTTTTAAGACAAATGTTGAAAGTTTTTCAAAATATAATGATTTTGTACAGGCATGTCCATAAAAATTTCATAATCTATAACAAAGATACAAATTAGAAAGAAATAGGTTCCTATTTTGTATCTAATACATTTAAAGGAGCGAAATATATATGTTTACTATTTTTGGGTTAGATGTGAATTTAGTATTGCTTAATATTCCTTTTCATTTTGAGTATGCAATTTCTATCGGGGATGACCACAAAAAACCTCATCCACCTAAGAAACCACACCATGGAATGGCTGCAGCTACAGAAGAAGCATAATTTAAAAAGAAGGATTTCATATTTGAAATCCTTCTTTTTTTTATATTTGTCGTTAACTTATTGCTCTGATTGCTTTATTCAAGATATGTGTTGCAAAGTCAACAGACTCTTGGCTAGGAGGATCAATTCCATCTAGAGGGTAGTCAAGTCCGAGTGTTTCCCATTTATATACACCTAACTTGTGGTATGGTAAAATATCTATTTTTTCAACATTCTTTAAGGTTGAGATAAATTCACTTAGCTTAGTTAAGTCTTCTTCATTGTCATTTATTGTAGGAACTAATACGTGTCTAATCCAAACTGGAATAGCTTTTTCTGATAAATAATGAGCAAAATCTAAAATATGATCATTTCCCATTCCTGTTAAGCTAATATGTTTTTTTCTATTAATATGCTTTAAATCAAGTAGGACAAGATCTGTATATTCCATTAATTCACCTAATTGTTCTTGAAAAAGAGCAGATTTAGAATAACACCCACCAGATGAATCAATAGTTGTATGAATTCCTAGTTTTTTGCATGCTTTAAATAAAGAAATTAAGAAGGGAAGTTGTAATAAGGGTTCACCACCACTTACAGTAATACCTCCACCAGAAGCATCAATAAAAGGAAGATAGGTCTGAATATCATTCATGATTTCTGCAACAGACATTTGCTTTCCTGTACCAATTTCCCATGTATCTGCATTATGACAAAACTGGCATCTAAGTAAGCATCCCTGAGTAAATACAACATATCGAATTCCAGGGCCGTCCACAGTACCAAAAGTTTCAATTGAATGTATATTTCCGATCATTTTAAGTTCCTCCTTGTTAATAACACATTGTAGCAAGTATTACTCTAAGTAGAAGGGGGAAGAGGAAGTAAAGCTGTCTCTTCTCCCTAAAAATAAATTACATAGTATCGTGGAAAGTACGGCTAATTACATCTTGTTGTTGCTCACGAGTTAATTTAATAAAGTTAACTGCATATCCAGAAACACGAATGGTTAATTGTGGATATAACTCAGGATGCTCCATTGCATCTAATAAAGTTTCTCTGTTAAACACGTTAACATTTAAGTGATGACCAGCTTTTGCAGCATAACCATCTAAAATAGATACTAAGTTTTTAGCACGATCTTCTTCTTCTTTTCCTAATGCTTTAGGAACGATTGAGAAAGTATTAGAAATACCATCTAATGAGTAGTCATATGGTAATTTTGCTACTGAAGAAAGAGAAGCAAGTGTACCTTTTGTATCACGACCATGCATTGGATTAGCTCCTGGAGCAAATGGTTCACCAGCACGGCGGCCATCAGGTGTGTTACCAGTTTTCTTACCATAAACTACATTTGAAGTAATCGTTAAAACAGATGTAGTATGCATAGAATTACGATACGTTTGGTGTTTGCGTAATTTTTTCATGAAGCTTTGTACTAGTTCAATAGCTAATTCATCAACAGCATCATCATTGTTACCGTATTTCGGGAATTCACCCTCTGTTTCAAAATCAACAGCTAATCCGTTTTCATCTCTTAGAACTTTCACTTTAGCATGTTTGATCGCACTTAATGAATCTGCAACTACACTTAATCCAGCGATTCCAGTAGCCATTGTGCGTAGGATTTGCGTATCATGTAATGCCATTTCAATTCTTTCGTAAGAATATTTATCATGCATATAGTGAATAACGTTTAATGTATTAATGTATAGTCCAGCTAACCATTCCATCATATTATCGAATTTGTCTTTAACCTCTTTATAATCTAAATACTCAGAAGTGATTGGAGCAAATTTAGGACCTACTTGAACCTTTAATTTTTCATCTACTCCACCATTGATTGCATATAATAAGCATTTCGCTAAGTTTGCACGTGCCCCAAAGAATTGTAGTTGTTTACCGATTTCCATTGCAGAAACACAACAAGCAATTCCGTAATCATCTCCCCATTGAGGTTTCATAATGTCATCATTTTCATATTGAATGGAGCTTGTTTGAATAGACATTTGTGCACAGAATTTCTTAAAGTTTTCAGGTAATTGAGTAGACCATAGTACAGTTAAATTTGGTTCTGGTGCAGGACCTAAGTTATCTAATGTATGAAGGAAACGAAATGAGTTTTTAGTAACTAAAGGTCTACCATCATTTGCCATACCACCAATAGATTCTGTAACCCAAGTTGGATCACCACTAAATAATTCATTATAATCAGGTGTACGAGCGAATTTTACAAGGCGAAGCTTCATAATGAAATGATCGACAATTTCTTGTACTTCTTTTTCTGTAAGAGTTCCTCTAGCTAAATCTCTTTCTACATAAATATCTAAGAAAGTAGATACACGACCTAAACTCATTGCTGCTCCATTTTGTTCTTTAATAGCTGCAAGGTAAGCAAGATAAAGCCATTGGAAGGCCTCTAATGTATTTTCTGCTGGTCTTGAAAGATCAAATCCATAAGATTTGCCAAGTTCTTTTAATTCACTTAAAGCACGAATTTGCTCAGATACTTCTTCTCTTAAACGAATGTTTTCTTCTGTCATAACAGAACTTGTTGCTCTTTTATCTTTTTGTTTTTCGTTAATTAAGAAATCTACTCCGTAAAGAGCGACACGACGGTAGTCTCCGATAATTCTTCCACGGCCATAAGCATCTGGTAGACCAGTGATGATAGCTGCTTTTCTAGCTAATCTCATTTCATCTGTATAAGCGTCAAATACTCCAGCGTTATGCGTTTTACGGTGTTCAGAAAAGAATCTTTCTAAATCTTCATCTGCTTTATAACCATAAGATTCACATGCTTGAACAGCCATTCTTATACCACCATTCGGTTGGAAAGAACGTTTGAAAGGTTCGTCTGTTTGAACACCAACGATTTTCTCTTTTTCTTTGTCTAAATATCCAGGACCATGAGAGATAATAGTAGATACAATATCCGTATCTAAATTGTAAACTCCACCGCGTTCGCGTTCTAATTTACTTAATTCTAGCACTTGTTCCCATAATTGTGTTGTTTCTAAAGTTGGTCCAGATAAAAAGGAGGAATCACCAAGGTATGGATTAAAGTTTTTTAAAATAAAGTCTCTAACATCCACTTCTTTTTGCCAGCTACCTGATTTAAAGCCTTCCCAATAATTTGTTTCTACTTTTTCCATGAAATTCACCTCATCGAATAAAATATATAACAGAAAGCTAATTTCTTTCTGATTTAACTATAACAGATTATATGTGATGTTTTTCACATAAATATGTACAACTGACGAAAATTCTGTGACTTATTTGTGAACGGTATGATTAAAGAAGGGTTTATCAGTATGTAACCAAAAAGAATATATCTATATAAATGTTCATATTTTAACATCTGTTATATATAATAATCTTCTAGATTAAGAACTGTTATATTATAGGGGAGCTTTTCTTAGTATACACATACAGAATAACCTTTTTATTTCTGACCATACTAATTTTATTGTTTGTTTTTATTGAACAGGAAGGATATTTGTAACTTAAACGAATTAAAAAAGTAATAATAAATGCTAGTAAGAGTACATTACTGCTTAACTTTTTAGAGCATATGACAAGACTGTGTAGGTTAAAATACAGAACTATTTCATTTTTATAACAAATTCATTTATCTTATCCATATCTATCAACTGTTTGATACAATAGTCATGGTAAAAATATAGATAAAAAGTCATGGGTGGGGAAAAATGAAAATTTTAAAAGTGTTCTCCTTAATTATTTTATTATGGAGCATTCCTAGCATTAGTGAAGCAGCAGAAAGTACAGAAGTAAAACCTCAAATCATAAGTGAAGCAGCTTTTTTATTAGACAATGATACTGGTGCTGTTTTGTTTCAACAAAATGGGGACGAAAAAATGTATCCAGCAAGCTTAACGAAAATAGCAACCGCCATTTATGCATTAGAAAAAGGAAATTTAACAGATAAAGTCACGATAAGTGAAAATGCGTATTCAACAGATGGTACGAAGGTGTACCTTGAATTAGGTGAAGAAGTTACATTAAAACATTTACTAGAAGGAATGTTAGTTAATTCAGGAAATGATGCAGCTGTTGCTATAGCAGAGTACTTGGATGGCACAGTTGATCAATTTGCTGAGAATATAAATTCCTTTCTACAAAAAAAAGTGAAGGTAAAGTCGACTCATTTTACAAATCCTAGTGGCTTATATAACGACAATCATTATACAACTGCACAGGATTTAGCATTAATTACTCAATACGCATTAAAAAATCCAACCTTTCTCGAGATTTTTGGAACAAAGGAATTAGAGTGGGATGGTTTAACCTGGGATACGACACTAATAAGCCACCATCAAATGCTTAATGGAGAAAGACCTTATGATGGGATTATTGGAGGAAAAACGGGGTATGTTAATGAATCGAAGCAAACATTAGCTACTACAGCAGTTAATGGTGATATGAATTTAACTGCTATCGTGTTAAAGGCTGATTATAAAGAAGATGTATATATGGATACAAAATTATTATTAGATTATGGTTTTGCTAATTTTACACATAGTGAGATCAGTAGTAATCAAAATTTTAGTGTAGAGCAAACATCATATAAGCTACCAGCTAACACAGAAATTACTGTTTCCAAACAAAATGGAAAGGAAGAGGTTACTTCATCAGGAACCTTATTGATTGAGAGTAGTGAGGGTGATTTACTTCAAACTCTTTCTTTAGAAAAGGTGGAGAATTTCCCGTTACAAGCGAGCGATGTAGAAGTAGCAGCGGTAAGCTCTAATGAACAAAATAGGCATATATTCATACCTATTCTCATTCTTGGTGTTATGTTAGTTTTAGGATTTCCTCTTATTAGATGGGTTCAGAGAAGAAGAATATAAAGAGGCTGGGACAAAACCTTCCTTTTAAGATGAAAAGCCGTGAAGTTTTACGTGGAGTAAAATTTCACGGCTTTGTTTATTTTTTCAATAAAAATAACGAAAACATCGGATATCATATAGTTACCACACCAAATTTTATTCGAAAGAAGGGTCCTTATGTTTAAAGATTTTAACAGGAATCAATTAATTCTGTCTTTAGATTTAGAAATGAAATGACAAGAAAAAGATACCGCCTTACTATTCATCATTTAGTGGAAAGTATCCAGAATGAAGCGTTCGATTCCTTTGTTCGTTAAACGGGGTGTCTAGCTTATCATCCACGTATTTTTCTTTCTAAGTTACTTTTTCATTCCGCTTCTATTAATAATTTTGTTGAAAAAAAATCCCACAGCCACTTTGTAGGAATTATCAATAATAAGCGGAGTATTCCGACTAAAGGCAAATATACTGTTAAATGCTTTGCTAATAAGCGGATTTTTCCGGTTAAGGAAGGAAAATGCCTCCGAATTCATGTGTTCTAAGGAAATAGGCGTAATTCTCCGTCTATTTGCGTGGTTTTTCATGGAAGTAATGAAAATAAGAGGATTTCTACGACTATTTTTCTAAATAGTGGTCTTTTCTAAATTTTATATGGTACAAAGCATCATACATTATTTTATAGCTCTTTCGGTTTTCTACTATATCCATATTTGAATAGGTGAAGTACATAAAAAATCCCTCGTTTTCCATCTATTCAGTTAGTTAATTACCTATAAAGTTTACGTCACACTGATGCCACTAGTAATAGTGACATTTACATGGACATAATCTTTTTCAACAAACAAAAAAACTATCCTTTTATGGATAGTTTTTTTAGTTCATTTACTTATACATTTCAGCAATGCTTTTTTGTAAACTTACATCTTCTAAATACTCATCATAGTTCATTTGTTTATCAACTAAGCCACTTGGTGTAATTTCCAAGATTCTATTAGCAATAGTAGAAACAAACTGATGGTCATGTGATGCGAAAATCATGGAACCTTTAAAGCTAATTAATCCATTATTTAATGCGGTAATAGATTCTAGATCTAAATGGTTTGTAGGTTCATCCAGAAGTAAAACATTCGCTCCACTTAACATCATTTTAGAAAGCATACAACGAACTTTTTCTCCTCCAGATAAAACGCTTGGATTTTTCATTACTTCTTCTCCAGAGAATAGCATACGACCTAAGAATCCACGCAAGAAGCTTTCTGTTTCATCTTGAGGGGAATATTGTCTTAACCAATCTACTAAAGTAGACTCTTCTTTTGAAAAATACTCAGAGTTATCAGCAGGGAAATAACTTTGGGAAGTAGTTATACCCCATTTGTATGAACCGCTATCTGGCTCTAATTCTCCAGCTAAAATACGGAATAGCGTCGATTTAGCTAATTCATTTGCACCAACCAATGCAATTTTATCATCCTTGTTCATGATAAAACTAATGTTATCTAAAACTTTTTCACCATCAATAGTTTTTGTAAGACCATCTACTCGTAAAAGGTCATTCCCAATTTCACGCTCTGGAGTGAAAGCCACATATGGGTATTTTCTAGAAGATGGTTTGATATCATCTAAATTAATTTTATCTAATAATTTCTTTCTAGATGTTGCTTGCTTCGATTTAGAAGCATTCGCACTAAATCTAGCAATAAAGTTTTGTAATTCTTTAATTTTTTCTTCTTTTTTCTTGTTAGCATCATTAGCCATTCTAGATGCCAATTGACTAGATTCATACCAGAAATCGTAGTTTCCAACATAAACCTGGATCTTACCATAATCTAAATCTGCAATATGTGTACACACTTTATTTAAGAAGTGTCTATCATGGGAGACAACAATAACTGTATTTTCAAAATTAATTAGGAACTCTTCTAACCATTTAATAGCATGCAAATCTAAATGGTTGGTAGGCTCATCTAATAATAGAACATCTGGTTGACCAAATAGTGCTTGAGCAAGTAAAACTTTTACTTTTTCTGATCCGCTTAACTCAGCCATCGTTTTTTGATGAAGATCTTCACCAATTCCTAAACCTTTAAGAAGGATAGCTGCTTCTGATTCAGCTTCCCACCCATTTAACTCAGCGAACTCACCTTCTAATTCAGCTGCTTTCATACCATCTTCATCTGTGAAATTCTCTTTCATATAAATAGCATCTTTTTCTTGCATTACTTGATATAGTCTTGTATGACCCATAATGACAACCTTAAGCACTTCATGCTCTTCATATTCAAAATGGTTCTGTTTTAATATAGCAAGTCTTTCTCCAGGTCCTAGAGCAACATTACCAGATTGAGCTTCTAATTCTCCAGATAGAATTTTAAGGAAGGTGGATTTTCCAGCTCCATTTGCTCCGATTAATCCGTAACAATTTCCTGGGTTGAATTTAATATTTACATCTTCAAATAATTTACGATCACCATATCGAAGACCAACATTTGTAACTGTTATCATTAATTATTTCCTCCAAACTACAATATCCATAAAATTATACCATTATTGAAATAGAAGAGCGAATAATTTTCTAAGAAAAAGTAACTTAACACTATATTTATTACTTAAATAGAAGTAATCTACTGAAAGTGTATAGTTATTGAAGTAAATAAGCATATTTTAAGTATCAAATGTTTAATCATGTACAACTTGGGGGAACTAGATGTACAACAATAAATTTTAACAAAAAATAAAGGTATTCACTTTGTATAGAGAGAATAATAACTAGTGAAAATAGCTTTGTACAAGTTGTTATATTAAAAAGAATCATTATATTTCTATTTTGTTCATAGTTTATTCATATTTATCCTGTAAACTATTTAAAAACAGGAAGTAAAGGAGTAGTTAAAATGGCTAAAAAGCAACTTGTTGATTTGGTTAATAGTATGAAAAAATCTGGTATTAAAATTGGTTTTACAAAACCTAAATCTCAGCTTACTGTATTAATTCAACAAAGTAATAAGCTTACAACTACGACTAGCCACTAAGAACTGCATGATTTAGTACATATAGATAGATTTAATAGATTTTTTTCATGGAAGTGCAAGGATGCATTTCCTTCTAATTGTTAAAAAATGTTCAATATTTCACAAGGGATGAATAACTCCTTTCTGTATAATGTTAGCTATACGGAAAGGAAGGATACAAAAATGGAAAAAGAACCAATTGATCAAGCCGTTTATTATGCTTTGAAAAAAAAGAAAACCTTAGATGAATCATTTTTACGTTATTTTACAAAAGCAGCCTTAGCAGGTGTATATATTGGATTTGCTTTAATGATTTGTTATCGTTTTGCACAGCCTTTTTTTGATGTTCACTCACCAGCAACCTATCTAACGACAAGTATTCTCTTTGGATTAGCACTTGTATTAATTTCATATGGTGGGGGAGAGTTATTTACAGGTAATACAATGGCTTTTACTATGAGTACTATTGCTGGTGTTACAACATGGAAGGATACAATTAACAATTGGGTAACTACTTATCTTGGTAACTTTGTAGGGGCTTTATTTTTTGCTGTATTAATACATTACTCAGGGCTTTTTAGCTTGGCTCCAAAAACGACATGGATTATGGAAGCAGCGCATACGAAAATGAGCGCTACTACTTTGGAGTTATTTGTTAAAGGGATATTATGTAACTGGTTAGTATGCTTAGCTATTTGGATTCCAATGAATGTAAAAGGAGATATAGCAAAAATATTTACGACGATCTTGATTGTTTTTGGGTTTATGATTTCTGGCTATGAGCATAGTATAGCCAATATTGCATTATTCTCTATTACTTTAATAGTGCCACATCCTGAACATATTACTATTGCACATGCTTTACACAATATTATTCCAGTTACTTTTGGAAATATTGTAGGTGGAGCTGTTTTTGTGGGAGCTTTAAATATGTATATATTTCCAAAAAAGAACAATCAACAAAGTAATAGTGAGTCTGTTTCCACTAGTGTGGCTAAGTAAATAGCTACACATTTACATATTATTTATCCAAGTTAATTGGTAGTATGCTACATATCAACCGATGCTTGGATAGATTCACCCTATCGTGCTCATTGTTAATGAGAAAATTAAACCGATACAAGTAATAAAACCTACAACTGGTCCTCCTTGTTCAAAAGCTTCAGGTAACATGGTAGAACATACCATCGCTATTAAACCACCCGCTCCAAAAGCTTCAATACTTGTCAAAACATTTACAGAAGCATTTTTTAAAAATAAGTTACCAAAGGAACTGCTTATGGCCGAAACAATGATAACACTTCCCCAAAGGATAATTATCTTTGTATTAGAATATAAATCCTTCTTTAACCCTACCGTTGAGGAGAGAGCCTCTGGAAAATTGCTTATTAATATGGCGATCACAAAAAGCATATCTACTTTATGGTTATTTAATAAGCTAACTCCAATAATGATTGATTCAGGTATTGCATCCATAAGGGTACCTACATAAATGGCAAGACCAGAATGTCCTTCTGGATTTTTGTGTGACCTTTTTCTGTTGGAACCGCCCTTTCTATATAAAAATAATTCAATAATAGTAAAAAGCAATGCACCACCTAAAAAAAGAGTGGAGGTAATGAATAAACCGCTTTTTTCCACAGCTTCAATAAGTAGATCAAACGAAGATGCCCCGATTAATATGCCTGTGCCTAAGGCCATTAAATATCCTATCATCTTTTTCGGTATGGATAAATATAGTCCAAGGATGGAGCCAATCAATAAAGAAGAACTTGCAATAGCTCCCCAAATTGCCGCTATGTACATAATAAAACTCCTTTTATGCTTTACATTTATTTCTATTATAGATATTCAATAGTAAATGGAATCATATAAATTATTCTCTATTATTCTTTAATTATTCGACAAACATATACTTCTGTTTTACATCTGAAGTAGAACGGATCTTTTTTCCGCTTTTGATGTAGGATAGTTGTCCAATCTAAGTAGGGACTCGTACATATGATATATAGAAAATGGATAGGAGGTGTCATTATGTCATCAAACGGATTTTATAATCAATGTTCCAGAGGAGTAGGAAAGTGTGTAAGAATACGTCTTCAAAATGGCCAAACGCATATGGGAGTAATTGATAGAGTAACTCCGAGTAAAGTATATATCAGACCAATTGGTGGAAATCGACGAAACTATGGTGGCTTTGGCTATGGATATAGAAGAGGAGGCTATGGTCCTGGTTATGGATTTGGCTGGGGTGGAGCTGCAGTTGGTTTTTCTCTTGGTTTAATTATAGCTTTGGCCTTTATTCCTTTCTTCTAAAGCATTTTAAATGCAAAAAGTATTAAAGGTACCTTAGGTTTTGTTATGTCTAAGGACCTTACATAATTTTTATTAAAAAATTTTAACACAGCCCATACGTGACAAGCATAGTCTTCATATATTGTTAACGTGTATGAGGGAGGTGGATTAAATGAGTGGTAACCCAGAAGTTGGTTTTGGTGGAGGATTTGCTCTACTAGTAGTACTATTCATTTTATTAATTATCGTGGGATCTAGCTTTGTTGGATTTGCATACTAAAAAAATATAGAAAAAAGAGGAGTGTTTTTGAATGAATTACGGTTACGGTGGATATGGATATAATTCTTGTGGATGCGGTTATGCTGCTCCAGTAGCACCAGTTTCATCTTGTGGAAATGGTAATGGTTTTGTTTTAATCGTAGTATTATTTATTCTTTTAATCATTGTTGGTGCAGCTTGGTTATAAGAATTTAATTAATAAAAAAATGAAAAGGGAAGCTCTATACACGAGCTCCCTTTTTAGCATTATTTATTATTTCTATTAGAAAATGTTACAATTAAATAGTCTTCGAACTTTAAATGGAGGAATTTATGAAATGATGAATCAAGCAATAGAAGTATTAAAACAATATTTTGGGTATAACCATTTTCGAAAAGGACAAGAAGATGTTATTAAGCACATTCTAACAGGTGAAGATGTTGTTTGTATTATGCCTACAGGCGGTGGGAAATCTATCTGTTATCAAGTACCAGCAATGGTTTTTCCTGGTGTGACAATAGTAATATCACCTTTAATATCCTTAATGAAAGATCAAGTGGATTCCTTAACAGAAGTAGGTATTCCAGCTACATATATTAATAGTACTTTAACCGTCCAAGAAATGAACGATAGATTGTATGATCTCAAAGCAGGAAAATATAAATTATTATATGTTGCTCCTGAAAGATTAGAAGCAGGTTTATTTGCAGAAGTAATGGATGAGATGCCTATTTCATTAATAGCAGTAGATGAAGCGCATTGTATCTCTCAGTGGGGTCATGATTTTCGACCAAGTTATGCTAAAATTGGGTCCATAATAAGTAGAATGAAGAAAAAGCCTGTTATAGCTGCACTAACAGCTACAGCAACACCAAAGGTTCAAGAAGATATTTGTGAGCAATTAAAGATTAATCCTAATAATAGTGTTAAGACAGGCTTTCAAAGGGAGAATTTATCTTTATCTATTGTAAAGGGTGCAGACAAACTTTCTTATATGGATTCTTTTCTTCAACAAAATAGAGAAGAATCAGGTATTATATATGCGACAACTAGACAGGATGTCGAAAAAATTCATGAGCGATTGTCCAAAAAGGGGTATTCTGTTTCCAAGTATCATGGTGGAATGAGAGATATAGAAAGAGAAGAACAACAACAATCTTTTATTAATGATAATAATCAAATAATGATTGCTACTACTGCGTTTGGAATGGGTATTGATAAAAGTAACATTAGATATATTATTCATTATCAATTGCCTAAAAATATGGAAGGGTATTATCAAGAAGCTGGAAGAGCTGGGAGAGACGGGTTAGCTAGTAAGTGTATATTGTTATATTCAGCACAGGATATTCGTATTCAACGGTTCTTAATAGAGCAAACTTCCTTCGATATGGACAAGCAAAAACAAGAAATAGAGAAACTACAGGCAATGATCAATTTCTGTCATACAGAGGGCTGCTTAGAACAATACATACTCCAGTATTTCGGTGAAGTTCACTCTGAAAAATGTGGCAGGTGCTCCAATTGTACAGATAATCGTTCGATGGTAGATGTAACGATTGAAACGCAAAAAGTTTTATCTTGTATGATTAGAATGGGAGAAAAATTTGGTAAAACAATGATAGCGCAAGTCTTAACTGGTTCGAAAAGTAAGAAAGTTATTGATTTTCAACTAGATAAGATTAAGACCTATGGATTAATGAAAGAAAAGTCAGCCAAAGAAATTAGTGATTTTATGGAATTTCTAATATCTGAACAATATATTGATGTTAGCCTAGGTTCTATGCCCATTTTAAAGGTTGCTAATAAAGGAAAAGAAGTTTTATTAGGTAATGTAAAAGTGATGAGAAAAGAGCAAATGCAGGTAGTTAGCATTACAGAAGAAAATGGTCTTTTCCATTTCTTAAGAAGTATACGCAAACAATTGGCAGATCAAGAAAAAGTTCCTCCATTTGTTGTTTTCTCAGATGAAACATTACGGAATATATCTTTATTAAAACCTTCAACATTAGAAGAATTCCGTCAAATTAAGGGAATTGGAGATCATAAGTTAAAAAAATACGGAGAAACTATGATCCATAGTCTGAATCAGTACCAGAGTGAGAATGAACAAGAAATTCAAGAAGTAAACACTCATAATAGTTTGTTGAAAAAGACTACTTCTAAGAAATCTGTGGAAAATTCCCATTTAGTAACATTGGAGTTGTTTCAAGAAGGACTTGATATCAAGCAAATTGCCAAGAATCGAGAATTGAATGTACAAACAATTGAGAATCATTTACTTAAATGTGGAGAAGAAGCAAGAGATATAAATTGGAACGTCTTTCTAAGCGACGAAGATCATAGCAAGATAATGGAGGTAGTGAACGAATTAGGAAATAGTAAACTCAAGCCGATTAAAGAAGCATTACCTTCAGAAATTTCCTATTTCATGATAAAAATTGCACTAATGTTAAATAGCCGAGATACCGTTAAGCATTAAGGAGTAAAGGTTATAAGCAAAGATTGAAAAGAGTTAGAACTCGAACTTTATATAATTATCTCCTAGTCTAGCAGTTATATTTTGTCTTAAGCTATTACAACTTTATATTCATATTGGAAGAGAATGGGACATTAAAGCTCAGGTTCAGAAAAAAACGAACTATTTATATAGTTCGGTCAGTTTGTAGAAAAAATATTTAGAAAGAAAAAATAGAATTTTTATCCACATAATTTACGTTCCAGGGGTGAGATTGTGGAAAAGCTGAGACACTGCAGGCTTTAAGCAGACCGTGGCTCAGCGCGAGCAGCCCCTATTCAGTAGAGTGTTTAATAGCCTACATTATATTCTCCCTAAAACGAGGGGTCTTTCGAGAAGATGAGCAGGAGAATATAAGTCTCCTGCTTTTCGTAATTTAATAAATTATCTATATATACTTAGGTACTAAATCTAGTAACCTAAAAAAGTATATATCGTTTTAATGTGATATTTCTTTCTGGATTAACTTACTTAATTCTTCCATACATAGAAGAAGGTCTTCAACTTTCTGGAAAGTTGCTTGAGCTAATAGTTGATTGCCACCGCCTTTACCTCCGTAATTAGAAACGAAAGATTTTATGTATTCACCACAATGAATAGGCTGACTTCCATTATGCTGTAAAAGTATTTTTCGATCCATTGCAGAAGCAAATAGTAAAATAGAAGAAGATTTAGTTATTAATAATTTTGCGAGCTGAGTAATGTCTTTCATGGATCTATCTTCAAAAACTTCTTTCACAATGTCCCCTTGGTTGTTTTCTAATAGGCTATGAACGAAATGTTCATTCATTTGGTTTTTTAGGTAGTCATTTTCTTTCACTAACTCTTTTTTCTCTTTATCTAATTTTTCTAAACGAGTGAAAAGCTCTAATTTATTCGTCTGGAACAATAAACTCATACGTTCTAATATCATATGGGCGTTCTGATAATCATTTCTTGCTCTTTCTCCGCTTAAAAAAAACAATCTTGTTTGCCCACGCTGTTTTTCTGTTTTTATCACCTTTAATAAATTAAGTTCGCCTGTTTGATTTACATGTGTACCAGCACATGCTGAGATATCAAGATTTTTAATATCTACAATGCGAATGTGATCTGTCACTTTAGGTAGTTTTCGTAAAGGGATTTCTGATAATTGCTCTTGTGTTACAAAATATGTGTCTATAGGAAGATTTTTCGTTATGTAATGGTTTGCTTTCTCTTCAATTAGAATCAATTGATCTGGAGTTAATTTATTTGTTTCTAAATCAATTGTCGTATAGTCCTTACCTAAGTGAAAGCTTACTGTAGGAATTTGATATAATTCCTCAATAACAGCAGATAATAAATGTTGTGCAGTATGCTGTTGCATATGATCGAATCTCGTTTTCCAATCTATTTCACACGATACAAATTTCTGTCCTGGCAATTTCTGAACAACATGATAAATGGTATTATTAATTATTTGAACATCCTCTACTTCTAAACCATCTATTTTCCCTATGTCTACAGGTTGTCCGCCACCTCCTGGATAGAAAGCAGTTTCTCCTAGTTCTACGAATATTTTATCTTTTTTTTCCATGGTACTAATGATAGTTGTATTCCAATTTATAATATAAGGGTCTGAATAATATAATTTTTTAGTCATCTTAAACTCCTTTGCCTAACTGCTTACTCCATTTTGAAAGCTTTTTAAAGAAGAGTTAAAACAGCTTTCTTCTTATCATAACATATTCTTTTCAAAGTACTATTTACACTTGTTTAAAACGGGATATATATATAACAAATCATGTTTAATGAAAGTGGAGAAAAATAGAAATACTGGAAAAAGAACATAAATGACGGGAGATTTGTTCATACTATGGTAAAAAGGAGGATATTACATATGTTTTTCAATAGAAAAGGGATGGAAGATAAACCAGAAGAGGTTTTATTAAGTATGGAAGTTTACGCTTGTGAATCATGTCATGGTTGGATGAGAAAAGACTTTGCGACAGATGATTTACTTTGTCCTTTATGTGGTGGAAATACTTCCATGGAAATGAGAGAATTGCCGCAAATAAGTAATTAATGATAAAAATAGGAGTGTTTCAATAGAAAGCAATCTATTGAAACACCTTTTATTGTTATTGAAGATATTGATCTTGATACATGGTTTCATAAGCATCTGATGCATCGTTTTCTGTACGGAACAAAGCATCATCATCCTCGATCGTGTGAAAGGTATCATTTAAGAACAAAGCTACTGCATTCGGATCTTTTGGGTGTGCAACAATTTCTGCTGGTTTGACATTTGAAACGGTTGGAGTATGAGGGTTATGGTAGATAACATATATTTCATCTCCTACTTGTAAATCTTTTGGGTCAATGGTTTCCATCTATAATTCCTCCTTTAAAATGAAAGAAAAGCTGTCTTCTTTAGATTGTTTGTTTTTCAAATGATTTTTATGATGGGAATATATGGGGAGGTCGAAAATAGAGGACATATATGTCAAAAGCTTGGAAAATCAGTTTCGTTCATCTCTTATTGTGACTTTTATGTGACTAAATTTACAGAAAAACACTTTTCTATACTATCTATTTGTTTTACAATCAAATAGATACATGATGGGTACATATAACCACCATTATGTTATTTTGATTAGTATAGGAGGATTATTGTTGTATAACTCCATTTTAGTATTAATTAGCATCCTTATTGTCTATATGGCATGCTATTCTTCCTTTGACTTATTTCAACTAGTAAAAAATGGGGAGAAAAACAGTCGTTTATTATTCTTAGCCTCTACATTCACCATGGGATTTGGATTTTGGATATTAAGCTTTATAAGCTTAATGGTAACAAATGTGAATGCAACTGCAAATTATCGGATACCAATTACTGCTTTATCAATGGTTGTAGGTATTTGCTTTAGTGGAATGGCTTTTTATGCACTGTTAGATAAAGAGAAAAAGAAAAGTAGAATTTTTGTATCTGGCTTATTTTTTAGTTTTTCCTTAATTTCTGTTTTAATTATTAGCTTATATTCCATTGGAAGTATGGTTCAATTTCATTTACCTTTATTAATGTTTTGCTTTATTTTATTATTTTTGGGTTTTTCCAGTTGTATATGGATGTCCTATTATCGAGTGAAACCACTATTTATACCAGAAAAATGGGTTCGGTTTTTTTGTAGCTCTATCATGACAATCATTTGCTTAGTTAACCATTTTCTCCTTTTAAAAACAATAGTGGCACCAATTATAGTGGAGCATATTCATGCTTATGAAGATAGCTTTATTATTTATGTTTCCTTATTTGTAGCTATTTTAGTCCTTGGTGGTTTAATAGGAACAAGTACATTAATAGGAGAAAAATTAGATGTTAATAACATAAATGTTCGTGATATGCAATTAGCATTAGATGAATCCTCTATAGTAGCGTTTACTGATAATAATGGAATAATTACGTATGTGAATGATAAATTTGTTGAGATTTCTAAATATACCCGTGATGAGCTTTTGGGTCAAAATCATCGACTTATTAATTCAGGTCACCATTCTGCTGAATTTTTTCGGGAACTTTGGGAAACGATTTCTAAAGGAGAAACATGGAGTGGGGAAATCTTGAATAAAGCAAAAGATGGCTCTTTTTATTGGGTGGATACTGTTATTGTTCCGTTCTTAAATAAAAAAGGAGCTCCTTATCAATATGTTTCTATTCGGAGAGATATCACAGAACAAAAGAAAATAAATCTACAATTAGAAGAATCGATCAGAGAAGTTAGTGATATTACCTTTGCTCTTGAACAATCAAGTATTATTGCTTTCACAGATAAACGTGGTGTTATTACAAAAGTGAATGCTAAATTCTGTGAAATTTCAGGATATACTCGTAATGAATTAATTGGAAATACCCATCGAATCATAAATTCTGGGTATCATTCCAAGGAGTTTTTTCAAAAGCTTTGGAGTACTATTTCCAATGGGGAGATATGGAAGGGCGAAATTCGAAATAAAACAAAGTTTGGAACTTATTACTGGGTAGATACAACCATTATCCCTTTCTTAGATAAAAATAATAAGCCTTATCAATACTTAGCCATTCGAAACGATATAACAGAAAAGAAGCGAACAGAAGAAGTATTACATCGTCAAGATAAGCTAGCTGCTGTTGGCCAATTAGCTGCTGGAGTGGCTCATGAAATTCGGAACCCGTTAACTTCTATAAAAGGATATACAGAATTTCTTAGTTTGGATGAACAGGATTCAACAAAGAACGAATACTTTACGATTATATTAGATGAAATAGACCGAGTAAATGCTATAGTAGAAGAGTTTATGCTTTTATCTAAACCATCTGAGCTACATTTAGAAAAAAAGTCTATTTTACCTATTATTGAACAAGTATCAACTATTTTAGATTATCAGCTTAGAAAAAGTAAAATAGCATTAGATATCATTCATGAAGAGGAACTGTACATGGTAGAATGTGATGGAAATAAACTAAAACAAGTGTTTTTAAACTTTATGAAAAATGCTATTGAAGCAATGCCACAAGGTGGTAACTTGTCTGTTCATATTAAAAAGGTACAAGAGGAAATACACATCTTATTTAAGGATAGTGGAATAGGAATGTCAAAAGAGCAAGTAAAAAGAATTGGAGAACCTTTTTATACAACCAAGAATAATGGAAATGGTCTTGGGTTAATGGTGAGTTTTAAAATTATCGAAAATCTCCATGGGAAAGTATATATAGATAGTGAAGAAGGAAAAGGTACAAGCTTTCATATAACATTACCAAATGCTGAGCTTTGAGTTAACATAAAATAAAAAGAGTCAGATTGCCGCTGAATTCGCGGAATCTGACTCTTTTATTTATCATTAGAGCTTTTCATCTTTTTCTTGTTGATCTAACTTAATAAAGAATCGTTGAACTGGTCTTGCGATGCTTTTCATATTTTCTTCCAGCTTACTTGTTAAATAGTGAATTCTTTCAAAGATTACTTCCTTAATATGATCCAGTTGTCTAGATAATTTACTAACATTTCCATTTGTATCTTCTATATTTTCTAGGATCGTTTGATGAAAAACCTCTTGAAGGATCAGTTTTTCCTCTAGTTTTGTGTAGATAACTTCACTTTGATGCATTTTTTCCTTCACTTCATTCGCAAGAATAGAAAATTCATCTGTTTTTTCTGTTAAATGAGAAATATCTCTGTCTTGATTAATTATTTGATCAAAAAGAGCAGTATTTCGTAGGGATTCCTCGTGTATTATTTCTTTTTGTTTCGCTTGAATCTGTTCCATATCTGTTAATTGAGCATAAATGCTGTTCGTTTGTTCGTTAAGGATAGATAACTTTTCCGATAATTCACCTGTTAGTACATGATGGTTTGTTAAGTTTTGCTCCATCTTATCTATTTTATCTTTTTGATAGTCTTGAGCTAAAAGAGTATGTGCTTGTAAAGCTTCAATAAGAGATGTCAGTTTTTCTGTTTGCTGCTGCTGGTTACTTAAATAGGATTTCATATAACTGTGCTGGTAGTGAGTTTGATTGTGAAAATGATTTTTATTAGAAGCTGGAAGGTAGATCTTCCCTGATTTTTCTGAATGATAAATTGTATGCATATTCCTCCTCCTTTCTTCTTATCTTATGAGAAGTGGGGGAGAAAGCGTGCATGGGGCAAAGAGGGGGGGAAGTAATGAGAAAATAATTACATTAGCTTATGTGTACTAAAGTACATGTAATTGCTTTCTATATACTTCTATTTTCTTACATAAATGGTGGAATACCTTTAGTGATTTCTGTCATTATAGAGGTAATGGATGCAATATCTTGATCATCTAAATTAAAGGATTGGCGAATTTTATTCTCCAAATCTTTACTAACATTCCTTTTTCCTACTTCTACTAAAGCAATAAGAGCAAAGCTACAGTTTACCACTCTAGCAAATTCTCTTTGAGTCATTTCATAATTTTTTCTAATGAATTTAATGATATCCTTATTCATGGTTCACCTCAATATAACTTCTTTCCTTATATAAAATTCCTATTCAATGAATGAAAGGGGGTTTCAATTGTATAAGTAATGTTTATCCATCCATCCCTACAATAGAAGAATTATAGATTAATAATGTCAAAATGTAAATATCTCAAGCATCTATTTTATAAGTATTATTGATTTTAGAAGACATTTTCCCTTAAATAAAGGATATAACACCTCTATAAAGATTTGTGTACTATAACTAAAATATTCTCCTTATATTATATAATACGTACAATGACATAAATTAGCTTTAGAATTAATATTTTAATAACATAACATGTGATAAAATATAACATGATGGTAAGAAACCAATTATAATGGATGTAAGTCTCATTTTTTCGGAGGGATTTGATGTCATCTGATCAATATGCCGTTATAGAATCTATAATAACAAGTAAAAAAGGGAGTTTCCTGGCAACCATTATGGCTGTGGAAGGTTCTGCCTATCGAAGAGAAGGTACTATGATGTTTATCTCTGAGAGTGGTATTGAAGTAGGCTTATTAAGTGGAGGTTGCTTAGAAGAAGATATCATGGCTAGGATTGCAGTTCTTGAGAAAGATAAAGCTTTTTTAATGAACTATGATTTACGATCAGAAGATGATTTAGGATGGGGTCAAGGTATAGGATGTGATGGAAGCATATGTGTTTTAGTAGAACCAATCACAAGCGATTTAATTCATGACTTTATTCAGATAAAAAATCAGCTCCGTTTAGGAAACGCAATGGAACATAAGAAATGTATTAATAAGGAACTCGAAATAGTAGAAAGTTGTACTTATAACAATGCTGAAAACTATTTCGAAAAAAGAGAGATGAAAATCCAGATAAATGAATTAGCATGTAACCTTTTTTGGTGGTCTAATGAAGATGAATTAATCTTTCAACAAACCTTTTTTCCTCCTCCGAGACTCATTATTTACGGAGCAGGTCCAGATGTATTGCCAGTTGTCTCTTATGCAACAAATGCAGGATTTTATGTAGTACTTGCTGATTGGCGAGAAGCTTACTGTAAGGAAGAAAAAATCCCTTTTGCTAAGGAATATATTATAGACTATCCAATAGAAGCGATGAAGAAAATTCAACCTACAACAAAGGATTATTGCCTCCTTATGACTCATAGCTTTAGTAAGGATCAAGAATTGGTGAATTATCTTTTCCCTTTAAAATTAAATTACCTAGGTATACTAGGATCAAAAAAAAGAACGGAAAAACTGTTAAATAAGCTAAATCCTCCAGAGTGGGTATATTATCCAGTTGGTTTACCAATAGCTTCTGAGAGTCCAGAGGAAATTGCCATTAGTATTGTTGCAGAGCTAATCTTAATAAAAAATACCAAAAAGCGAGTTGCTTTATGATTACGGCCATATATCTTGCTGCCGGAAGTAGTAGGAGAATGAGGAAAGCTAAACTTTCCATGGATTTAAATCAGAGTAAAGTGGGAGATTTAGCATTATCCGTTATTCTTCATTCAAATGTGATTGATTATGTCATTGTGGTTGTTAATCAGCAGGATAACTTAGAGTGGATCTCTAAAAGTAATATGGCAAGATTGGATAGTGGGAGTGGAGAAATAATTGTTTGCCCAGAAGCCGCGAGAGGGCAATCATACTCCTTAAAAAAAGGTTTTGAGATAGCGGTAACTAGGGGTGCAGATAAAATCCTTATTTGCTTAGCAGATCAACCTTTCATTACAGAAAAGCTATTAGAAACATTGGCAATTACAGAGTGGGATGAAAAGGACGATTTTATAGCTAGTTCTCATCATGAGATTGTAAAACCTCCTATCTTATTTCGGAGAGAGGTATACTCAAAAGTAAGAAAGTTAGAAGGTGATGTTGGAGCAAAGCGACTTATTCAGAAGGGCGAATTATACGGTAAGAAGATTGAATTTTCTGAAGAAAAGCTTTTTTATGATATAGATACAGAAGAAGATTATTTTCGGATTTTAGAAAGAAGGGATTGAAATGAAGGGACAAAAAGATTCTAATCTTACAATAGTTGATGTACCGAATAATCTTAATGAGTTTCAAGAAATGAAAAGTCCTAATAGCCTGATAATCGGTGGCGGTACATACATGCAGTTAAACTGGGAAGCAGGAATAAAAAAGCCGAAACGTATGATAAGTATCCATAAGTTATCGATACTACAAGCTATAGAAGAAGTGGAGTGGGAGGAGAAAGCATGTATTAAAATAGGCTCCTCTGTTACTATTGCTAGTTGTTTAAAAAGTCCACTTATAGCAAAATATGCGAGTATTCTATCAGAAGCTTGTCAAAAAATTGCTGCTCCTGCAGTACGCAATCGTGCCACTATAGGCGGAAATATTTGCAGTAAAGTAGGAGATTGTATTCCAGTTCTTTTAGCCCTTGATGCAAGGCTGCAGTTTTTTGGGGAAAAAGAATATACCATTTCGTTGAATGAGTGGTTAAGCTTGGAAAACTCTGATCCTGATGATTTGTTAGTTAGTATCCTAATTCCTTCAAAGAAACCTACTTCTATTCAGACATTTGCTTTTTTTCATAAAGTTGGAAGAAGAAAAGCATTTACAGCTGCCATTATTTCCATTGCTGGTTATATAGAATTAGAAAATAAAAAGATACAGAAGGTGAATTTAACGATTGGGGGCGGCTCTCATGTTCCCTGTCATATAGTGAAGGCAGAGCATGAGTTATTCCATGTAAATATAGAAAATATTAATTGGAAGAATCTTCATGAAATAATCAAAGCTGGTTTTTCTACATACACCGATCCATTCGTATCTGCGGAATATCGTAAAACGATTTCTGCAAATCTCTTTGTCACAAACTTAAAAAGAATGGTTCATTCATTGGAGGGAGACGGATGATCCTAAATAGTCAAAATATGGGCAATCGATGGAAGATTAGAAGAGATGGAGAACAAAAAGTAACTGGTAGTTTGCAATATTTAACAGATTTGTATTTTCCAGAAATGCTGTACGGCTCTGTCCTTAGAAGTGAGTATCCGCATGCTGAAGTTCTTTTCATTGATACGCAGGAAGCAGAAGCACTGCCTGGTGTTGTTGCTGTTATTACCTATCGAGATGTTCCAGGATTAAATGGATTTGGCATTGTCATTCAAGATCAGCCTGTTTTATGTGAAGATAAAGTGAGATATGTAGGAGATGCTATTGCAGCTGTTGCGGCTGAAACAAAGGAGATAGCAGAGCAAGCTCTTGCTCTCATTCAAGTGAAATATAAGGTATTAGAACCTATAACTGATCCTGAATTAAGCTTGTTAGAAAATACTACTAAATTACATCCTAATGGAAATCTCTTGCATTCCGCGATATTTGAGAAAGGAAGCTTAGAGTTAGAACCTATTTTTTCCTCTTGTAATGTAGTTGTAGAAGATGTATATGAAACACCTAGGCAAATGCATGTATACATGGAGACAGAAGGTGGAGTAGCGGTTCCAGAGAAGAATGGGGAACTAACAATATATGCTCCTACTCAACATGGATTTAAAGATCAATTGCAATTATCAAGAATTTTAAATATACCAAAAGAGAAAATTCGGGTAATCTCTAGTCCAATCGGTGGGTCATTTGGAGGAAAAGATGAATTAAATATTCAGCCTTATATTAGTATTCTAGCATTAAAAACAGGAAAACCAGTTAAAATTCATCAATCTAGAAGAATGTCTGTACTATCTAGTATTAAAAGACATCCAATGAAAATCTATATGAAAACAGGTGCAGACTCAACAGGGAAAATAGTGGCTCATCAGGTGAAAATTATAGCAGATACTGGCGCTTATGCGACATTAGGTCCTGCTGTTTTGGATTTTGCTGTTGAGCATAGTGCGGGACCATATCGTATGGAAAATATTTTAGTAGAGGGCTTCTCTGTTTATACGAATAATGGGGTAGCAGGTGAATTTAGAGGTTTCGGTGGAAATCAAATTACTTTTGCATTAGAAACGCAAATAGAAAGATTAGCTGAAAAGCTGAAGATGGACTGTACAATGGTGCGTGAAAGAAACATTCGAAATCAAGATGATCTAGGACCTGTGGAACAAGAAATTGTTCCGACTAATGGAGCAAAAGCAGTCTTGAAAGAGATTTTAAAATCTCCTATTCTAGCAAACAAAGATGCTAAGAAAGCTTCAAGTGAATTTATCATAAAAGGAACGGGCTATAGTATTACCATGCATGGTGGAGGATTGGGATATGGTAGACCAGACCCATCAGGTGCTAGGTTATCTTTAAATAAAGAAGGTAAACTGGAGGTTTCCTTTGGGTTTGAAGAATGCGGACAAGGCTTAATAACAAGTATTGAGATGATTATGACAGAAACATTCCAATGCAGTTCGGAAGACATAGAAATTATTATAGGTGATACTTCAAAAGTTCCCCATTCTGGGTCTTCCACTGCCTCAAGGTCGACAAGTATGGTTTGGCTGGGTATTAATAAGCTCAAAGAGGAATTTACAGATGCTTTATTAGTGCTTGCACAAAAATTTACTTCATTAAAAAAGGATACTCTTTATCTTGGAAAAAGTGGTGTGTGGGCGTTTGGAAAGGAACAAGAAAAAAACTCATTAGTAGTAACTTATAAGCAATTAGCTGAAACGGCAGAAGTATTGCCATTGGTTACCACTAATTATCACTTTCCAACTACTCCAAACTCTATAGATGGAGGTCATTATTTATATACATTTGCAGGTGTAGCATGTGAAGTAGAAATAGATGTGTTAACTGGAAGAGTAGTTGTAACAAAAATGGATCATGCGATATCTGCAGGACCAATTGTTAATCCAATGGGGTACTTAGGCCAAATTGAAGGTGGTGCAAGTATGGGGCTTGGATTTACCTTAATGGAAGATGCTGTGATGGAAAACAGTAGATATATGGTTGGCAATTTAGATAATTACTTAATTCCAACTATTATGGATATACCTAAACAAACAAATGTGATTGGAATAGAGGAACTATTAGCAGGAGATGAATTTGGACCAAGAGGGGTAGGAGAAATTGGAACAGTTGCTGTTGCGCCCGCTATTATTTCTGCCATTCATCAGGCTACAAATGTATGGATTACGAAATTACCGATAAATACCTCTGACATTTTAGCAGCTGTAAAGGACAGATTCATCATTTAAAAGAGGGAGTTGAGGGAATTGGAGAGACCAACTGTAATAAATCATACAATTACTTTTACCTTAAATGGTAAGCTAATAAACTTAGAGATTTCTCCTACCTATCGCTTAGTAGATATATTACGAGATATTTTACACCTTACTGGAACAAAGATAGCTTGTGAGGTAGGGAGATGCGGAGCATGCTCTGTAATAATGAACAAACAGCTTGTAAATGCCTGCCTCATTATGGCTTATCAATTGGAAGGTGCTGAAATCATAACAATTGAAGCATTATCAAAAGATGCTTTGCATCCGATTCAAGAAGCATTCTTACAAGCAGGTGCCCTTCAATGTGGATATTGTACCCCAGGTATGGTGATGGCTCTAAAGAGTTTACTAGATGAAAATACCAAACCCTCCAAAGAGGAAGTGCATACAGCCTTATCTGGTAATTTATGTAGATGTACGGGATATGAGGGTATTCTGAGAGCTGTCGATCTTTTGATTCAAGAATAAAGAATGAGAGGAAGAGAAAGATGTATCATTTATCGGATGTAAATCAAATGAGCCGCGAGGAATTTATGGAGAAAATAGGATGGGTATTTGAACATAGTCCATGGATATCCAGTCTTGCTTGGAAATATAGACCATTTAGTGATCGGAATATCCTACATCAGATGATGGTTCAAGTAGTGGAAGATGCTACGAAAAGTGATCAAATGAATTTAATACGTGCACATCCTGACTTAGGTTCAAGATTGCAAATGACCGATTCATCTGTAAGAGAGCAAAAGGGAGCTGGCTTAAATACATTAAGTGAGGAGGAATATCAGCAGTTTGTTTCTTTAAATAAAGAGTATATATCTAAATTTCAGTTTCCGTTTATACTAGCTGTTAAAGGACATACAAAGGATAGTATTTACAAAGAAATGCAGAATAGATATCACCATTCCGAAGCAGAAGAATTTGAGACAGCACTAAAGCAAATATACATTATTACAAAATTTAGATTAGAGGATATTATTTTATCAGATGAAGAGTAGGTGTTTAAGGTGAAAACAGGAATTACTTCACATGTACTAGATATAACTACTGGAAAGCCAGCAGTAGGCATGAAAGTAGAGCTCTACCAGATTAAATCGCAAGAAAAGGCGCTACTATCAAGTGGAATTACGAATTCAGACGGAAGAGTAGATGAAAGCTTATTACATAAAGTTATAACAGGCGAATTTGAGTTGCTATTTTATGTGGAAGAGTATTATAAAAGTACTAATAATAGCGAGAATATTTTTTTTACCACAATTCCTATTCGTTTCTATACACAAGAGAGTGAAACACATTATCATATCCCTTTATTATTATCTAGATGGGGATATCAAACTTATCGAGGTAGTTAGCTAAAATGTATACAAGATAGGTGGAGAATAACACATGGGTCGAATGGATCTTTTAATTAAAAATGGCACTTTAGTTCAGCCTACTCAAACAGTTCAAGCAGATATTGGAATAGCAAATGGAAAAATAGTAGAAATAAGTGCTAATCTATCTAATAGAGATGCAAACAAAATAATAGATGCAAAAGGAATGCATCTCTTTCCTGGCCTTATTGATCCACATGTTCATTTTAATGAACCAGGTAGAGCAGATTGGGAAGGGATTACAACTGGGAGTAAAAGTGTTGCTGCTGGAGGCGGAACACTATACTTTGATATGCCATTAAATAGCCATCCACCAACTATTTCAAAAGAAGCTTTTCGAATGAAAGAGAATCTAGCAAACCAAAAATCTTTGGTAGATTTTCGTTTATGGGGTGGGGTAGTACCAGGTAATGTAGAAGAACTAGAGAAATTACATCATGCAGGTGTTATTGGGTTTAAAGCCTTTATGTCTAATAGTGGCATAGAGGACTTTTCTCACTCTGATGACCATACTTTACTAGAGTCCATGAAAAAAATTTCTACCTTGAACAGTATACTTGCTGTACATGCAGAGAGTGACGTCATAACAGAGTTTTTAGGAAAGGAAAATGTTTTACTGAATAAATACTCAGCAATTGATTTTTCCAATGCAAGACCAATTTATTCTGAAATAGAAGCAGTTCAACGTATAATTGCTTTCGCCGAAGCAACAAATTGTAAAGTTCATATTGTCCATATTTCGAGTGCTAAAGTACTGGAACCTATTTTAGATGCTAAGAAAAGAGGGATAGATATAAGTGTGGAAACCTGTCCACATTATCTTTCTTTAAATCTAGTAGATCTAGAAGAATTGGGAAGTATAGCAAAATGCGCTCCTCCCCTTAGAAGTCAACAGGAAGTAGATTTATTATGGGAATCGATACGTAATGAGGAAATGGATGTAATAGGCTCTGATCACTCTCCATCATTAAGCTCGATGAAAAAAGGAACCTTTTTAGAGGCGTGGGGAGGAATATCTGGTTGTCAATCTACCTTATCCATTTTATTAGAAGAAGGTTACTGGAAAAGAAGCATCCCTCTAGAAGTGATTGCAAAAATTACAAGTGAAAACGCCGCAAAAAGATTTGGTTTATATCCAAAAAAAGGTGCACTTTCTATAGGTAGCGACGCAGATATAGCCATTGTTGATATAAGCGAAACATATACACTAGAAAAAGAGGATTTGTTTTATAAAAACAAGCAAAGTCCTTATATTGGGAAAACCTATCGTGGGAAAGTAAAACGAACTATTAGTAATGGGAAGCTAGTGTATGAAGATGACGAAGAATAAGGAATGAAAAGAGGACTATTTTCTATAATGGTCTTCTTTTTTTGTTATATAAGCAATGTATTTGGAGGAAAGGTGGAAATAGTAGTATTGATAAATAACGAATAATTTTCGTTATTAAATTAAAAAATGTTCGGTAATTATCTAAAAAACACTTGAATAGACCTAAAATTTACGATAATATGCACAATAAAGGAATAATCATATTTTCGTAAGGGGGATTTTGTATCTATGTTAGGGGCACCATATACTTCACAAGCAAAAAAGTTCATGTTATTAGGAGCAGGTGAGTTAGGAAAGGAAGTAATCATTGAAGCTCAACGATTGGGATTAGAAACGATTGCTGTTGATCGTTATAATGAGGCACCAGCCATGCAAGTAGCTCATCACTCTTATACGATTGATATGTTAGATTCTGCTCAATTAAGAGAAATTATTACAAAAGAGAAACCAGATTTTATTGTTCCTGAGATAGAAGCATTGGATACAAGTGCATTATTAGAGATGGAAAAAGAGGGTTTTACCATTGTCCCAACAGCAAATGCGACCTTTTTAACCATGGATCGAGAAGGAATTAGAAGACTTGCAAGTGAAACATTAGGACTACCAACTGCAAAATATGAATTTGCGAATAGTTTAGAAGAATTACAAGAAGCTGTACATAAAATTGGAAAACCATGTGTCATTAAACCAGTTATGAGTTCATCAGGTAAAGGTCAAAGTATTTGTAGAAATAACGAAGATATAGAAAAATCATGGAAAGAGGCAATAGAGGGTGGGAGAGGAAAAAATGCTAGAGTAATTATCGAAGAGTTTATTCATTTTGACTCAGAAATTACGTTACTAACTGTGCGATCCACTAACGGAACTATTTTCTGTCCACCTATTGGTCATACTCAGAAGGATGGAGACTATATAGAATCTTGGCAGCCTCATTTTATGTCAGATGAGCAGCTAGAGGAAGCAGAAAGCATCGCTAAAAAAATAACGGACACGTTAGGAGGGTATGGGGTATTTGGTGTTGAATTGTTCTTGACTTCGAATGGTGTATATTTTAGTGAAGTATCTCCAAGACCGCATGATACAGGCATGGTTACGTTAATCACACAGAATTTATCTGAATTTGCTTTACATGTTAGAGCAATTGTAGGCTTACCGAATACGAATGTAAGGCTATATGCTGCAGGAGCTAGTAAAACCTTAAAAGCAGATAGAGAATGTGATGTATATCAAATAAACGGATTAGACAAAGCACTAGAAGTTCCTGATACAGAGATCCGCGTTTTCGGAAAACCTAAAACCCTTGTTGGCAGAAGAATGGCTGTAACATTACATACAAATGAAACAGTTGAGTTAGCATTAGAGGGTGTTCGTAAGGCAGCTGAACAGTTATCCATCACCTATCAAGGGGAAGAAAAATAAAATATAACATAAATTGGGGAGAAAACAACATGAAAACAAAAAATCGTTGGTTGATTGCTTTATCCGCAGTAGGAATCCATATTTCCATCGGATCTATTTATGCATGGAGCGTGTTTACTAAACCTTTAGAAGCAAGTTACAATTGGAGTTTAACAAGTATTTCTTGGACTTTTAGTATCGCTATTTTATTTTTAGGATTATCCGCAGCCTTTTTAGGCCATTTTGTAGAGAAGTATGGACCTCGTGCATCTGGTACACTTTGTGCGTTTTTATTTGGTATTGGCATGGCAGGAGCAGGTTTTGCAACTAGTATAGAATCTTTACCTTTATTATATATTATGTATGGTATGTTTGGTGGTATAGGGCTAGGCGTTGGTTATATTACTCCTGTTTCCACATTGGTAAAATGGTTCCCGGACAGACGCGGTTTAGCAACAGGGTTGGCTATTATGGGTTTTGGTTTTGCGTCTATGGTAAGTAGTCCAATCATCAATCATTTCATTAACACTATTGGTATATCTAATACATTTTATGTATTAGCAGCCATTTACTTTGTTATCATTTTATGTTCAGCACAATATTTAGAGGCACCACCTAAAGGATATATGCCAGAAGGGTATAAAGCCACCGATAAAAAAGAAAGTTTACTTCAAAAAGATTTATCGCAATTAACGGCTAATGAGGCAATTAAAACAAAAAGATTTTGGGCTTTATGGATTATGTTATTTATCAATATTACATGTGGGATAGCCATTTTAGCCGTTGCATCACCTATGGGACAAGAATTAGCGGGTATGTCTATAGCCCAAGCTGCTACACTAGTAGGGGTAATGGGTATATTTAACGGATTTGGTCGTATAGCATGGGCAACCATTTCGGATTTTATTGGAAGACCTAATGTATATACATTGTTTTTCGCCATTCAGGTGGTTGCATTTTTCGCTCTTCCACATTTAAATCATGCCATTGCTTTTTCCATTATTGTATGTATTATTATGTCCTGTTACGGAGGGGGCTTTGCTTCTATTCCAGCTTATATAGGAGATTTATTTGGAACAAAGCAGTTAGGAGCAATACATGGATATATATTAACGGCATGGTCTGCAGCAGGAGTGGCTGGTCCAAGTTTTGTTTCTTGGATTAGAGATACTACGGGTAGTTATCAAGGAACCTTACTCGTTTTCTCTTTTATGTTTATTGTTTCTTTAATTGTTTCCCTTTTAATTCGCTTAGACATCAAAAAGCTTAAAGAAGTGAATAAAGCAATGACACAAACAAATAGTATGAGCTAAGTAAAAAGAATCAGAGGTTGCTTTGGAAAAGTAGAACAGCAGCCTCTGATTCTTTTTCATTATACTATCTATGCAGAATGATCAATACGTAGTATAGTGATTTCATTAGGTTTTTTTGTATACAATTTCGTTGTTAGGGGATACGGTAAATGGAAAACTTCAATACCCAATTTATGTATTCTATTATCATTATTGCAATAGGATATATTTTTAAAAGAAGTAACTTGTTGAAAGAGAAGGATGGTGAAGCAATTGCTAGATTAATATTTAACATTACTTTACCATGTTTAATTATTTCAACCTTTCACAATATTATACTAGAAAAGTCTCTTGTTATGTTGATAATCATTGGTTTAACTTACGGTATCCTTATTGCATTCATAGGATTATATTTTCTTAGAAAAGAAGCAAGAACGAATAAAGGAATGTTAGGCATGCTAATGCCTGGATTTAATATTGGACTTTTTGCCTATCCATTAGTACAGGGAATATGGGGTGCAGAAGGAATTAAGTATTTTGGAATGTTTGATATTGGAAATGCTTTTGCTACTTTTGGGATTTCTTATTTGATTGGTAGTTACTATTCAAAAGAGAATGATACATTAAATGTAAAAAGTGCTGTTCATAAAATGAGTAAATCTATTCCACTTATGACTTATATGGTCATTTTAATCGTAAATATCATAGGTATAGCAATACCATCACCTATAATTGATATTACAAATACTATTTCAAAAGCTAACATGCCTTTATCTCTATTATTGTTAGGTATCTATTTGAATTTTACATTTGATAAGAGTTATTGGAAAGGGATTGGGAAAGTACTTGGGCTAAGATATAGTGTAGGATTAGTATTAGGAGCTACTTGCTTTTTTCTTTTGCCTGTTGAAGATATGTTTCGTTATACTGTTTTAATAGCACTAATCTTACCGATGCCCACATCAGTTTTACCATATAGTGTAGAGTTTAACTATAATCAAAGATTTGTTGGAACAGCAGCTAACCTATCCATTTTAATTAGTTTTTTGTTACTTTGGTTCTTAGGAAATATGATTGTTTAGAATAAATAATCACCATAAATGTTTAAAGGTCTTCCCTCATTCTTTCTAAGAAATGAATAGGGAAGACCTTTAATTATTTTGTAAGGAAATTCTCGGTATAGTAGGGCTGTGACTTTTCGTTAAAAGCAACTCCAACTCCTAATAAGGTAAAATCCTTTTGTAATATATTTTCTCTGTGTCCAAGAGAATTCATTAGTCCTTCATGTGCAAAAATACTACTGTTTTGGCCATATGCTAGATTTTCTCCAGCAATTGAATAGCGTATCCCATCATTTAACATTCTGTCAAAAGGCGATTCTCCATCTAAATTCGTATGATCAAAGTAATTATTTGTAGCCATATCCAAACTATGATCTCTTGCTGTCTCTTTTACGGCATCATCCCAACCAAGTGGATGTAATTGATTATTCACTCTGCTCGCATTGGTTAGGTCAAAGAGTTGATATTCAAACCCTATCTTTAATTGTTCATCACCTGAAACATAAAAATCGTCTCGATTATCCTCCAACTCTGTACTGATTATTTGCATAGCTGTTACTGTATTGTTCTTGTGTTTATCAAAGAATATAGTCACATAAGAATCGTCCATTAAGAACATCTCATAATCACGATCATCAGGCATTTTGTAGAAAACAAATCCCTTTTGTAGCTCTGTTAATGGATCACCAAGCGAATCTAAAACAGTTTCTTTATCACTTCCAAGCTTAATCCCATCTTTGGAGGAGATTAAATCTTGATTCGTATATAATGCAACAACTGTATTTGAAGAGTCATAGCCCACCATAATAAAATTTTGATAATCTTGGTGATAAGTCGACCAGGAAATTCCATATTCATTGATGGTTTCTCTTTTTGATTCTCCAATTAGTTCTTCTACTTTTTGTTTACTTTCTCCAATTGAGATATTATATATAGAAAAAGTTTGCTTATCTGGAGTGATTAAATCAGGCTTTTCGATAGATTCAGAAAGCTTTGTATCTTCTTCTACATTCCAATCTGGAAGTATTTCTTCTGTTTGTAAGATTAATGATTTTAATTTTCCGATCTCGTTACTGATGAATTGAAGAACATTTGATATAGAATCTTCATTAACGGAATCATGTAACTCATTTCCTTCCGTAGATAGAGAAAGGGAATTACTTTTATCTGAGACGAAATTCCAAATACCATATATAATGACGATAAGTATTAACCATCGTAAAAGTGTTCTCAATATATAGGTACCTCCTTTCCATATCCTTCATTATAGCCAAAAATTATTGGAAACATAATCTATGCTTTCATTGTTATCAATAAATGAATAGTATGAGACTATCATATACTATTTCATTTCCTACGTATATTGTTACATGAAAAAATTTCATTGTATCATCCCTGTAATAGAATTGTAATGGGCAATTAGTATGTTTTTGATGGGAAAGTTGCTATAATAAAGAACACAGATTAGTTCATTCATGCTCTTACAGAGGCTAACATAGCATACTAAATAGCTAAGAGGAGGCTTCCATATGCAATTACTTAGAGCGGATATAGATCAAGTGTTAAAAGATTCAGCAGAATTAGCAAAAACAAGTTGTTTATGGGATGTTTTTTTTGTTGAAATTGATAAACTTTTAGAAGAAACAAAAGATTGGATAGAAAAATAGAAAAGAAATATATATATAGAAAGAAATCTACAATCTGGACGTTGACTTTATTATGTGAGCAACCTTGAAAAGGGTTGCTCCTTTATATTTTACTAGGTTAAAAATAAAAATAATGAAGATTTTAGTATTTTCTCTTTTCCTTTGGAAACTTTGCGTTATAATATATAGAAATATATATAAAAGTAAGGAGAATTTACTGTGACTGAACAAACAATTACTGTAACTCTAACAAATGAAAAGAAACCAAAACCAGATCCATCTACACTTGTGTTTGGTAAAGTATTTACGGATCACATGTTTATGATGGACTATACAGTTGGTGAAGGCTGGCATGATGCACAGATTCTCCCATATCAACCCATTTCTCTAGACCCTGCTTCTGTTATTTTCCACTATGGTCAAGCTGTTTTTGAAGGAATGAAAGCTTATTTAACAGATGAAGATAAAGTGCTTTTATTTAGACCAGAGAAAAATTTTGAACGTTTGAACAAGTCGAACGATCGTTTATGTATACCAGAGATTGACGAGGAATTTGCTCTTTCAGCTCTGAAGCAGTTAATTAACATTGATAAAGAGTGGATCCCTAATGGGGAAGGTACTTCACTTTACATAAGACCATTTGTTATTTCAACTCAGCCTTACTTAGGAGTAGCTGCATCTGTAAGCTACAAATTTATGATTATTTTATCACCAGTTGGTTCTTATTATAAAGAAGGAATTAAACCAGTTAAGATTTTCGTAGAGAACGAATATGTACGTGCAGTAGCTGGTGGAACAGGAGCTGCTAAAACTGCAGGAAATTATGCGGCAAGTCTTAAAGCACAAACTGTTGCAACTGAAAAAGGATATTCCCAAGTTCTATGGCTTGATGGAGTAGAAAAGAAATACATTGAAGAAGTTGGAGCTATGAACGTTTTCTTCAAAATTAATGGAGAAGTAGTTACTCCTCAATTAAATGGAAGTATCTTACAAGGTGTGACTAGAAGAAGTATTATTGAGCTTCTTCAACATTGGGATATTCCAGTAACAGAAAGAAAAATTACGATTGCTGAAATCTTTGAAGCTCACAAAAATGGACAATTAGAAGAAGCATTTGGTACAGGAACTGCAGCGGTAATTTCACCAATAGGAGAGTTCCTTTGGAATGAAGAGTCCATTGTATTAAATAATGGAGAAACTGGTGAATTAGCAACAAAATTATATGATACAATTACAAACATCCAAAACGGAAAAGTAGAAGATCCATTTGGTTGGACAGTAGAAGTAGAATAAGAAGATGTAAAAAAGGAGTCTTTATTTTAAGACTCCTTTTTACAGTGTTGAAAAGATTATGTCAATGAAAATACCACCAATTTTAATTACATGAGGGAGTCGAGAACTCGTATAAGGAATGGTACACGCTAATAAGGTTCTGATTTCCGTTACAGGTCTTTCCATGGGGCTCGAAGCTAGCTGAGGTCTGCCCTTTGCCTACGGAGTAGAAATCTTTCTCAGATTCCATAGGAGTCTCACCACTAAAACCTGAATCATCTGGATAAAGATTAAGCTTATATTTATAATTTTGTTAACAAAAAATCCATAGCTAAATTAGTAGGAAGCATAAAAAATAAGCGGAGAATTCCGACTAAGGGCAAATATAATGTTCATTTTCTTGCTAATAACCGGAGTTTTCCGGTTAAGTAAAGGAAAATCCCTCCGATTTCATGTGTTCTAAGGAAATAGGCGTAATTCTCCATCTATTTCTGTTGTTTTTCATGGTAGTAACGAAAATAAGAGGATTTCTACGACTATTTTCTAAAAGTGTTTTTTTCCAAATTCTCTATGTGCAAAGCATCATACATTATTTCATAGCTCTTTCGATTTTCTACTACTTCTATAGTTGAATGGGTGAAGCACATAAAGAATTTCACGTTTTGTTACAAGGAGATCTCTATTTTCACAAATTGTCCATAGATAATTTTGTTTTTCAACAGTAGAAAGGAGTCTTAACAAAGACTCCTTTCTTTTTAGTTACCATACAGAGTATAAAGTGGTTAGAGTATAATCCAATTCATCTTCCAATAATCTCGAATATAAGTATTAGTACTATTAAAGTAATCAATTAGTTCATTTACTTAGACTCTGTTAATTCATCTAAGATAAACTTTTGGACAACTTTTGCAACACCATCATTGTTATTAGTATCTGTAACATAATTACTAATCGCTTTTACATCATCAGGAGCATTCCCCATAGCAACTCCTAAGCCAGCAAATTCAATCATAGCAACATCATTATAGCTATCACCCATAGCAATTACTTCATCCTGTTTAATCCCTAATTTTTCAATAAGAATAGAAAGGCTTGTCCCTTTTGTTACTCCAAGCTCTGTGAACTCTAAAAAGAAAGGCTTAGATCTCATAACACTTAATTCGGATACTAATTCTCTTTGTAATAATGATTCAACCTTTTGAAGATGTTCAGCTTCTTTTACCATTAATACTTTAACAACGGGATTACTAATTGCTTCTTTAAAATTTTCTACAGTCTTTATAGGTAGACCAGTAATCTTCGCTTCTACATCTGTGAAGGGATTATTTTCTGGTGTAACAATTTCATCACCTACGTATGTATGAATCCAAACATTTTCCCTTGTGCTTAGATCAAACAGTTTATGTACAGTCTCTGGAGGAAGGGTGCTACTGAATATTTCTTCCTTCGTTTTCCAGTTGGTTATTTTAGCTCCATTAAAGGATAGGATATAGCTTCCGTAGTCCGCTAAATGTAGTTCATTTGCCACATCGACCATTGCAAATGTAGGTCTTCCAGACGCAAGAACTACTTTTACACCATGTTCTTGTGCTTTCATTAATGCACTTTTCGTTGCTTCAGAGATGGTATGGTCATCTCTTAATAATGTATCATCCATATCTAATACAATCATTTTATAACTCATAATAATAGCTCCTTCCAATTTCATACTACTTAACAAGAATACATGATTATCCTCTATATGCCTATACTTAATATCCATGTCATTAATTTTAAAATAAAAGGAAAAAATTACTTATAAAAAATAATTGAATTATCTGAAAATTATTGCTATAATAAAAAAAAGAAAAAGGGGTTGAATCAAATGGAAAAGTATTTATTAAATGCACCAAAACAGTCTGTAGAAAATGTGGTTGATTCATTATTTGCTGAGATGGTATTGGATAAAGCCCTTTATGACTTTCAAATGGAGAAATTAAAAAAACAAATCGATCAATCACTTATTTCAGGTGACAGAGAGCTGTTCTTTTCTCTAACAGAAGAACTTAAAAAACTTACTACCTAAATTATTCTAAATAATAAGCGATCCATAAGTAAAGGTTGTCTGAACTGGTCGGGTGTTGCTTAGTAAGAAGAAATTCTTTTAAGTGACATCTTTGGCCTGGATTGGGCAGCCTTTTTATCATTTGATTTAAATAAATAAAAAGGACACCTATAATAGGTGTCCTACGTATTGAGGCAATAAACTACGCTCCACATAGCGTATAAAACGTTCATTGACTTATTCAATAGAGCTCATCGCATTAGTAAATATAACATGATGTATAAATATATGCAAGTGTTTTTAAAAAATCTTATACAAAAAGCAAAATAATCATGCAACAAAATGCACAGATAAGTTCAACGATTAATTAGCTCCGTTAAAGGATGTAAATAAGTGACATTAAGCTTTCTAAGTATATTTCTTTGCAATATTTTATAATGCTGTATATGATATCCGCATATACTTCCTTTATCTTATGCTTATTTAAGTTGGATAGGAAGAAAGTGAATTCTTAAAGGAGGATGTTTATATGACTACATATAGCTCAAGAAAAGATGTACCTATAAATGAGACTTGGAATCTTCAAGATATTTATAAAACGGAAACAGATTGGGAGAAAGATTTAGCACTTTTAGAACAAAAAAATGAGGGATTATCCCATTTTCAAGATAAAATGGACGGCTCTGCTAGCTTGCTACTCTATCTAAAAGAAACAGAGGAATTTAGCCTTGTGTATCGAAAGGTATATGCATATAGTATGCTTTCGTTAGATTTAGATACTAGGGAAAATCATGCACAGAGCTTAATAGAAAAAGCAAGGAAGATAGGACAACAATATAGTAAAGCTACTTCCTTCTTTATGCCATACTTATTATCATTAGACGAAGAACTTTTAAAGAGCTATATAAAGCAAGAAGAAGGACTATTATATTTTGAGAAGGATTTATTAGAGTCTTTTGCTTATAAAAAGCATGTCTTGAGTAAAGAAAAGGAAGAGATTCTTTCTGAATTTGGAGAAGCATTATCTGTACCGAGTCAGGTATTTGGTATGATTAACAATGCAGATATTAAATTTGGAGAAGTGACTAACGAAAAAGGTGAAAAAGTAGAATTAACAAGAGGATTGTATGCTAAGTTAATGGAGAGTAAGGACCGAGAGAGACGGAAGGAAGCATATCATGCCTATTACATGCCTTATTTAAATATGAAAAACACGATTGCAACAACTTTTGCTGCCTCTGTTAAAAATAATGTAAAAACATCGAGAATAAGAAATTATACGTCTGCACTTGATAAAAGTTTATTTGCTGATCGAGTTCCGTTAGAGGTTTATGATAATTTGCTTATCTCCACTAGGAAAAACCTTAAATATATGGATGAATATATGAGTTATCGCAAGAAAAAATTAAATTTAGAAGAGCTTCATGCTTATGATTTAAGTGTTCCCTTAGCGTTAGATGCAGACGAGATGGAAATTAGTTTTGATCAGGCATATGAAATTATGTTAGAGGCTTTAAAGCCATTAGGGGAAGAGTATATAACCATATTAAAAGGATTTAAAGAAAAACGTTTCTTTGATGTTAGAGAAACTCCAGGTAAAAGAAGTGGAGCATATAACTTAGGGGTTTATGGGGTACATCCATACATATTGTTAAACCATCAAGATGACTTGGATAGCTTATTTACGCTTGTACATGAATGTGGACATGGAATGCATTCCTACTATAGTAATAATTATCAACCACAAATTAGTGCAGGATATAGTATCTTTGTTGCAGAAGTAGCTTCAACGGTAAATGAAGTGCTTTTAATAAGGTACTTACTAAAAACAGAAAAAGACCCTGATAAAAGAGAGCATTTGTTACATCATTTTATCGATAGCTTTAAAGGAACTTTTTTTACGCAAGTAATGTTTAGTGAATTCGAAAAAGCAGTGCATGAACAAGCGGAAAAAGGAATGCCGTTAACGCTTGATTTCTTCAATGAAACGTATGAAGAGCTCTTTAAATCATATAATGGAAGTGAATTAGTAGTAGTAGATGAAGTGAAATACGGCTGGGCAAGAATTCCGCATTTTTACAGACCATTCTATGTATATAAATATGCCACTGGATTTGCGTCTGCAATAAATATTGCAGATAAACTTCTACAAGGGAACGAAGAGGACAGAGAAAATTATTTGAACTTTTTAAAAAGTGGAAGCGCTGATTTTCCTTTAGAATTACTAAAAGGTGTTGGAATCGATCTTACAAAGCCAGAACCGATTGATCATGCATTAAGTATTTTTCATTCATTAGTGCGCGAAGTCCTAGCGAATTAAATTTTAATGGATCTGACTACTTAGTGATAAGATACATAACTTCTGTTCTTATCTACTAAGTAAAAGTTAGATCCATATTTATCACCTATTGATACTTTTCTAAAATAGTAAAAAAATCAATGACATAGCGACTGAATATTTGTACAGAGGGTGGAGATTCTCGATTACTTGGTACTATAATACCAACTGTTCTACTGATAATAGGATCCTCAATTGGAATTTTCACTGTAAATTTTGGAACCGTATCATAAAAAGTGCTTTCAGGAAGTAAAGTTACACCCATACCAGCAGAAACTAGTCCTTTTATAGCATCCAAATCCTCACCTTCCGCGTTGATAGTTGGCAAAAATCCCTCTTGTTTACAAGCATCAATGGCAATCTTTTGTAAGATATATCCCTCAGGAAACAAAACAAATGGATCATTTCTTAAATCTCGTAAGCGAATAGATCTTCTTTCTGATAAAGGATGTTTATGAGACAATAGCGCAAACATTTTCTCTGTAAATAATATATTTCCTTTTAATAGAAAGTCATCTGTTGGTACAGGTCCAAGGAAAGCTAAATCTAATTCACGATTTTTTACAGATTCCATTAGATAATTATAAGATCCTTGTCTTAAATGAAACTTTACATTCGGGTGCTTTTCTTTGAAGGCAGAGATGACTGTTGGTAATAAATGACTTGCTAAACTAGTAGGAAAGCCAATTTTAATAGAGCCTCTCTCAGGATCTAAATAGGCATTTACCTGCTCAATAGCACGATCTACAGACTTAACGATGGTTAGTGAATGAGCTAAAAATATTTTCCCAATGGAAGTAAGCTTTACATTTCTACCTTCTCTTTCGAAAAGTTGAACACCAAGTTCATCCTCTAAATTAGCTATTTGCCTACTAACAGCCGATTGTGCTACATGTAGATGTTCTGCTGCTGCTGAAACATGTTCTCGTTCAGCTACTTCAATAAAATACTTAAGTTGTCGTAATTCCATTCTTTAGACCTTCTTTTCATGTAATTAGATTGATAAACAGTATTATACAATAGACAAAATGATTTATGATCTCATTTTTAGATTATTTCTATCTAAATGATATATTGTACATATGAATTTGTATAGTATAATTGAATTATCTGAATAAAAAAATTTGTTAGAAAATCTGACAGGGGTGGTTGAAATGACGTACAACCAAATGGAAAAAGCACAAGGTTTATATAGACCAGAGTTTGAACACGATGCATGTGGAATCGGATTATATGCACATATAAAAGGAATTGCATCACATGATATCGTAAAAAAAGGTTTAAGTATGCTTTGTCAATTAGATCACCGTGGGGGACAAGGAAGTGACCCGTTAACAGGGGACGGATCAGGATTAATGGTTCAGCTTCCAGATCAATTTTTTCGTAAAGAAATAAGTGAGTTCCAATTACCAGATCAAGGGGAATATGCAGTTGGCATGATCTTTTTTTCCCAAGATGAAGTAGAAAGAAAGGAAATAGAAGCTCAAATTAATAAATATATAGAAGAAACTGGTGAAATTCTGTTAGGTTGGAGAACTGTACCTACAGATGTCAGAAAAATCGGAATTGTCGCTCAAAAAAGCTGTCCAACTGTTCGCCAAGTATTTATTCAAAAGAATGTTTCTCATACTAACAAGCTAGCTTTTGAACGAAAACTATATATTATTAGAAAGCAAGCAGAAAATTGGGGGAGAAATAACGAGAAGGAATTTTATTTTGCTAGTTTGTCTTCTAGCACAATTGTTTACAAAGGATTATTAACTTCTGATCAAGTAGAAACATTTTACTTAGATTTACAAAATCCAGCATTTAAATCAGCTTTCTCTATTGTTCACTCTCGTTTTAGTACAAATACATTCCCAAGTTGGGAAAGAGCACATCCAAATAGATACTTAATTCATAATGGAGAAATCAATACACTAAGAGGAAATTTCAATTGGATGAAAGCAAGAGAGCAACAATTTGCTTCAGAAGCATTTGGTTCAGATTTATCTAGTGTATTACCGATATTAGATGCAAATGGAAGTGATTCTTCTGTTTTTGATAATGCTTTAGAATTCTTTATCCTATCTGGACGCACACCAGCACATGCTGCCATGATGATGATCCCAGAGCCTTGGACAGAGAACCCACATGTTTCTGATGAAAAAAGAGCTTTTTATGAATATCATAGTAGCTTAATGGAGCCTTGGGATGGTCCTATGGCTATTACATTTACAGATGGAAAACAAATTGGGGCTATTCTTGACAGAAATGGTTTGCGACCAGCTAGATATTATGTTACCAAAGATGATTATATTGTCTTCTCATCAGAAGTAGGGGTTATTCCTGTTGAGGAAAACAATGTATTGTATAAAGAGCGTTTAAGTCCTGGGAAAATGTTATTAATTGATTTAGAAGAAGGAAGAATTATTTCTGATGAAGAGCTGAAAAATCAAATTGCAACAGAACAACCTTATCAAGAGTGGTTGGATCAAGTTATTACTTTAGAAGATACAACAGAACAAGAAGAAAGATTAGAAGATTTCTTCACAAGACAAAAGGCATTTGGATATACGTACGAAGATGTTCAAAAGAATCTACTTCCTGTTGTACTTGAAGGGAAAGATCCAATCGGATCAATGGGGAATGATACACCACTTGCTGTGTTATCAGATAAGCCACAATCATTATTCAATTATTTCAAACAGTTATTCGCTCAGGTTACGAATCCACCAATTGATGCTATACGAGAGCAGTTAGTCACTTCTACCCTTTCATGGTTAGGAAGAGAGGGAGATTTACTTCACCCAAATGAAAAGAATTGCCATCGTATTCAATTGAAATCACCAATACTGAAGAATTCAGAATTGGAACAATTAAGATCAAATACACTTTCTGGATTTAGTACACGAACACTGGATATCCTGTTCCGTGATAACTTAAAGGAAAGCTTACGTGAACTTGTAGAGCAAGCAGAAGATGCCATTCACCATGGTGTATCTTTACTCATTCTTTCTGATAGAGGAATGAGTAAAAACAACAAAGCAATTCCAGTTTTACTAGCAGTAAGTGCTTTACACCAAGAATTAACAAGTAAAGGATTACGTACTAAAGCAAGTATTATCGTGGAGTCGGGTGAAGTAAGAGAAGTTCATCATTTTGCAAGCTTAATTGGTTTTGGAGCAGATGCAATTAACCCTTATCTAGTATATGCAACCTATTTACATGCAATAGAAGAAGAAATCCTACCATTAAGCTATGACGAAGCAGTCACACGTTTTAATGCTGTCATTACAGAAGGTGTAGTAAAAGTAATGTCAAAAATGGGAATTTCTACTGTACAAAGTTATAGAGGTGCTCAAATCTTTGAGGCAGTTGGTATCGGAGAAGAAGTTATTAATGAATACTTTACTGGAACTGTTTCTCAATTAGGTGGTATTGGTTTAGATACAATTGCTAAGGAAGCAAGTGTTCGTCACGAATTAGCTTATGTAGAATCAATAGATCAAACCCTTGATTCTGGAAGTGAATTTCAATGGAGAAAAGGGGGAGAACATCATGCCTTCAATCCAAAAACAATTCATACGTTACAATGGGCTTGTCGTAAAGGGGATTATTCCTTATTCAAGCAATATTCTACTGCAGCAAATGAAGAAAGTTTAAGCTTTATCAGAAACTTATTTAGCTTTAACTCTTCTCGACAAGCAATTGATATAAGCGAAGTAGAATCGGTAGAAAGTATTGTAAAACGTTTCAAAACTGGTGCTATGTCATTTGGATCGCTTAGTAAGGAAGCACATGAAACCTTAGCGATTGCTATGAATAGACTTGGCGCTAGCAGTAACAGTGGAGAAGGCGGAGAAGATCCAAATCGCTACCTAATAGATGAAAATGGGGATAATCGTAGAAGTAATATTAAACAAATTGCTTCAGGACGTTTCGGAGTAAAAAGCCACTATTTAATAAATGCAAAAGAATTACAGATTAAAATGGCACAAGGAGCGAAACCAGGAGAAGGCGGACAATTACCTGGTAATAAAGTTTACCCATGGGTTGCCGATGTTAGAGGTTCTACTCCTGGAGTTGGTTTAATTTCTCCACCGCCTCACCATGATATTTATTCGATTGAGGATTTAGCTCAATTGATTCATGATTTGAAGAATGCAAATAAAGAAGCACGTATATCCGTTAAATTAGTATCCAAAGGCGGTATTGGTACAATTGCTGCTGGTGTTGCTAAGGGAGCAGCAGATGTAATTGTTGTAAGTGGGTATGATGGTGGTACTGGTGCTTCACCAAAAACAAGTATTAAACATACAGGCCTACCTTGGGAGCTTGGTTTAGCAGAAGCACACCAAACATTAATGCTTAATGGTTTAAGAAGTAGAGTTGTATTAGAAACAGACGGAAAATTAATGACTGGAAAAGATGTAGTGCTTGCATGTCTTTTAGGTGCAGAGGAATTTGGATTTGCAACTGCACCATTAATAGTAATGGGCTGTGTCATGATGAGAGCTTGTCATTTAGATACTTGTCCTGTTGGAATCGCTACTCAAAATCCAGAGCTTCGCTATAAATTTGCTGGTGATCCACAGCATGTTGTGCATTTTATGCAATTTATTGCTGAAGAAGTTCGAGAACTAATGGCTCAACTAGGGTTTAGAACAGTAGAGGAAATGGTAGGAAGAACGGATGTTCTTGGTGTGAGTGAAAGAGCACAAACACACTGGAAAGCAAGTAGCTTAGATTTATCAAAATTATTACATCAAATGAATGGTCCACGTACTTATCAAACGGCACAAAATCATAAAATTGCTGAAAGTATGGATATGACTAAAATTCTACCAGCAGTAGAGTCTGCGATTGAAAATGGAAAGTCAGTAGACTTATACTATCATATTAAAAACACAAACCGTGTAACTGGAACCATTGTAGGTAGTGAAATCTCTAAAAAATACGGAGAAGCTGGTTTACCAGAAGATACTATTAATCTACATTTCTCTGGTTCTGCTGGTCAAAGCTTTGGAGCATTTATCCCAAAAGGCATGAGTCTTTATTTAACTGGTGATGCAAATGATTATATTGGAAAAGGATTATCTGGGGGGAAAATCGTAGCAAAAGCAACAATTAATGATACTTTTGTGGCAAAAGATAATGTAATCATAGGGAATGTTGCTTTTTATGGAGCGACAGATGGAGAAGCATTTATTAATGGAAAAGCTGGAGAACGTTTTGCAGTTCGTAATAGTGGTGCAAGTATCGTAGTAGAAGGTATAGGTGACCACGGTTTAGAGTATATGACTGGTGGAGAGGTTGTCATTTTAGGTGAAGTAGGTAAAAACTTTGCTGCAGGTATGTCTGGAGGAGTAGCTTATGTATTGTCCAGTCAAGTAGAGGAAGTTAAAAACCTAAGTAACAAAGAAATGATTATGTTTGAAACATTAGAAGATCGTGCAGAAATAGAGAGAATAAAAGGACTGTTACAAAAACATATAGATAATACAGATAGTATGGTTGCAAGACAGGTACTTGCAAATTGGGATAAATATATTTCTAGATTTATTAAAGTTATTCCTAAAGATTATAAACGTATGATTTCAAGTATTCAAAATGGTTTATCTAAGGGGCTAACAGAAGAAGATGCTGTAATGCAAGCATTTGAAACTAATTCAAAGCAGGACAAAAAAAAACAAACAAGTAAGTTAACGGTAGCAGTTCAGTAGAAGGGAGAGAATAGTATGGGAAAAGCAACAGGATTTATAGAATTTAAGCGAGAGGAAGCGGATGAAAGAAATCCGCTTTCTAGGCTAAAAGATTTCAAAAAATATTCCGCTCCTTTCTCTGATGAGGTTTTATCAAGACAGGGTGCTAGATGTATGGATTGTGCAACTCCATTCTGTCATATTGGGATGGAAATTGCAGGTAGTACATCAGGTTGCCCAATACACAATTTAATTCCTGAATGGAATGATCTTGTGTATAGAGGAAGATGGAAGGAAGCTCTTGATCGTTTGTTAAAAACAAATAATTTTCCTGAATTTACTGGAAGTGCTTGTCCAGCACCATGTGAAGGATCATGTACAGTAGCTATTTCAGATCCTGCTGTTGCTATTAAGAATATCGAACGTTCTATCATTGATAAAGGATTTGAGAATGGTTGGATTACACCTCGTATTCCTGCAAAAAGAACAGGTAAGAAGGTAGCAATTATTGGATCTGGTCCAGCTGGACTTGCTAGTGCAGATCAACTAAATCAAGCTGGACATTCTGTAACTGTTTATGAACGCTCAGATCGACCAGGTGGTTTGCTAATGTATGGCATTCCTAATATGAAAGTCGAGAAAAAGGATGTAGAAAGAAGAGTCAAATTACTAACACAAGAAGGCATTGATTTTATTACAAATACAGAAGTAGGTAAGGATATTACAGCAAGTGAACTTAGAGAACAATATGATTCCGTCATTCTTTGTACTGGTGCACAAAAACAAAGAGATTTAGTGATGGAAGGTAGAGAAGCAGAAGGTGTGCATTTTGCGATGGATTATCTATCTGGTGTAACAAAGAGTCTACTAGATTCCAACCTAGAGGATAAAAAATTCATCGATGCACAAGGCAAGGATGTAATTGTAATAGGAGGAGGAGATACTGGAGCAGATTGTGTGGCTACAGCTCTTCGTCAAAATTGTAAGAGTGTTGTTCAATTTGGTAAACATCCTCAATTAGGTGTTGTTCGTAGTAGTGACAATATGTGGCCAGCAGCACCAAATGTTTTTACATTAGAATATGCATATGAAGAAGCAGAACAAAAATTTGGAGAAGATCCTAGACAATATGGAATCCAAACGAAGAAAATGGTAAAAGACCAATTCGGACAATTAAAAGAGCTTCATACCGTTTCCATGGAGAAAATTAAGCAAGAGGATGGAACTTTTCTTTTTAAAGAAATTCCAGGTACAGAGAGAGTTTGGCCTGCACAGCTTGTATTTATTGCTATTGGTTTTGAAGGTGCAGAGAGCCCAGTATTAAAGCACTTTGGAATCGAAACAATGAATCGTAAAGTTGCAGCAGCTTATGGAGATTTTACGACTAATATTGATGGTGTATTTGCGGCAGGTGATGCACGTAGAGGGCAGAGTTTAATTGTTTGGGCTATTAATGAGGGTCGTGAAGTAGCAAGAAAAGTAGATGAGTATTTAATGGGTGTTTCTTATTTGCCAACAGTAAATGCTTAATAAAAGAACCAGAAATTCTATCTTTGGAGGGATTTCTGGTTTTATTTCTATCTATAACAATAATTTTTATCATGAAAATAATTTTACGCAACCAAATTATTAAAAAAATTAAAAAATATCGTTAGAGAAAACATAAAACAAATCCTATCCAATTGAACTTTTTAATTATCATTTATCCCAATTTATAATATAATAGGAAAAATACTTTTTAACGTGAGGAAGTAACCAGCTATATTGTACAAATAAAACTACAAGATAGGAAGTGTCGGAGATGAGAGATGTAAAGCTAACAGATATTTTAAACCACCATATTGCACAGAAATATATAACCAGATCGGGCTTAGCGCATGCTCTGGCAGTTGCTTATCATGCATTTGAGTTAGCGAAAAATGGAAATATAGATGTAGATAACGCTGCAAAAGCAGGTTTTTTACATGATATGGGACATTACACATGGTATAAAGACGGAAAATGGGATTACAAATTATATAAACAAAATGATATTCATCCCATTAAAGGTGCGGAGAGAGCTCATAAACTTTTAATACGATTAGGCGAAAATCCGATTAAGGCGAAAGAGATAGCTTTGGCCGTACTATTTCATACAGATAGTTTTATTCCTGGAGGATCTGTCAATCTTACTCCTTTACAAAAAATAGTTAAGCTTGCAGATGAGAAGGATGAAGAGCCAGGTGGCCACCATCATTATCGAACTATTTCCATCTCTAGAGCAAGAAAAAGCTTACAAGAATTAGATGGAAAAATCGATCGGATTCTAGGAGGAAATATAATAGAATAATTTTCTCCTATACACGATGGAAAATAGGTGTATTAATCTTTAACCTAGATTCATCCCTAATAATTAGAGTCTTGGTTACCAATAACTACTCACTATTTCTTCCCTACTCTTCATGTTATAATGGATAAACGAATTTTAGAGAAAAGGTTTAGATTATGACAAATATTATTTCAACCATTAAAGAGTGGCAAGAAGCATTACAACAAGAAATAAACTTTTTAAAAAGACATACACCAAATAGCTTGGCCATATATAATGGTAAGCTTTTAAATACTGGAGAAAACTACACCTATTATTTTGAAAGTATTAGTTTAGTGAAAATACCAATTGGCTCTTCCGTTACCCTTAATTGGTACACGAATCAGTTGAAAGGTAGAATACTTTCCTCTGATGGAAAAAGCTTAATCATTCATTTGGAAAAAATGATTGGAGAAGAGGTATCTGAAGCTACTTTATTCCATGATCCATGGGAACTTTTAGAGCAGCTCCAAGTACGATTTGATTCTATTAAGAAAAATAAACGAAAGCTTAGTAGAATTATTAAATTAATGAAGCCTAGTGAAAAAACAAAGCACCCTACAATAAATATACAAAATCATGTGCATGAGCTTGCTTTAAGAAGTAAGTATAATCCTATTACATTTGTATGGGGTCCTCCTGGAACTGGGAAGACATATACATTAGCTAGAGTTGCTTTACAAAGATACTGGAAAGGGAAGAGAATCTTACTATTAGCACAAAGTAATCAAGCAGTAGATGTACTTTTGAAGGAAATCACTCAAACCGCTAAATTAAAGAATCGCTTTAAAGTGGGAGATATTCTTCGATATGGAGGAAATACATCTGATGAGTTGTTAGCAAAGGAACAAATCACCACAAGTTCTTTATTAACAGAAAAGGATGTTAACTTAGCTAAACAAAAGAGTGAGCTTTTACTAGAAAAAAAGAATCTTAAAGTAGATTTGGCCATGTCTTTTACTAATCGCGATTCTTCTAGTTTATTAAAGCTAGAAGAAAAATTAGCATTGGTATTAGAAAGGATACGAAAACGAGAACTACAATTCGTAGAAAAAGCGATGATAATCGGTACAACCCTGGCTAAGGCAGCAACAGATGCAGTTATTTATGAAGAGGATTATGACCTAGTAATACTAGATGAAGCGAGCATGGCATATGTTCCACAAGTAGCTTTTACAGCCTCATTAGCCAAAAATACTATTATTTGCGGAGATTTTAAACAATTGCCTCCAATAGCAGCAAGTCGTCAACCTTTAGTAGAGAAATGGTTGAAAAATGATATCTTTCATGCTTCCAATGTAGCTGATCGTGTAGATTCTAAGACCCTTCATCCTCAACTTTTATTATTAAATGAGCAAAGAAGGATGCATCCAAGCATATCTGCGTTCACTAATAAATATGTATATCATTCCTTAGTGGCAGATCATAAAAGTGTCGAAAATACTAGGAAAACTATTACCGAGAAAGCACCCTTCATTGGGGAAGCAAATATATTATTAGATTCTAGTAATATGGGTCATTTTTCCTCCTTTGAAAAAGGAACAAAATCAAGAATTAATATTTTGCATTCCCTTTTAGCTTTACAAGTTATGAACGAAGCTATTCAAAATAATATGGAAAGTATAGGCTATGTAACACCATATAGGGCACAAGCAGAATTAATGGAAGGCATGGCTAATGAATTTTTCCCTTTATCTATGCAAAATAAGCAAGTAACTGTCGCTACAGTTCATCGTTTTCAAGGTAGCGAAAGAGATATGATTATCTTTGATAGTGTAGAAAGTGAGCCATTATTGAAAGCTGGAATGCTTTTAACAGGAAGAGATAGCGAAAGACTATTGAATGTAGCAATCACTCGTTCAAAAGGGAAGTTTATTCATATTGGTAATCGAGAATTTATTAAAAGAAAGACAGCTAAACAAAGCACTATTCATACACTTATTAAACATCAAGAGGAAGAGAATACCGTATTAACATCCTCTGCTATTGGATCATGGATTAAAGATAAAAATCCAAAACTTTTTTGGACACACGCTCAAAAAACAGAATTACTACAAAGAGATTTACAAAGAGCGGAAAATGAGGTATTCATTGCACTACCAGAAGATACAATACTATCTAATTCAACAAAAGGTCTTTTATCTCCATATAAACCATTACTAATAAAAGACCTGAATTTTCCAATTGTTATAATTAAAGAGACCATTGTATGGCTAGGTTACCCTCTAGAAGCTATGAAAGGAGTAAAGCCACCATCCATTGGCCTACGAGTATACTCTCCTACCTTATCAAGCTATTTATTAAAATGGCTTGATAAGTGATGATGGTAAATAACCATCATTATATGAATAGGAAAGCAAAATCGCGAATTTATAACACCTTTTAGGGAAAACGAGGGACTTTTTTATGTACTTCACCTATTCAAATATAGAAATAGTAGAAAATCGAATGAACGATGAAATAAAGTTAAACTTTGCATCATATAGAATTTGGAAAAGAGCATTTTTAGAAATAATAGTCGTAGAAATCCTCTTATTTTCGTTACTTCCATGAAAAACAATGGAAATAGACGGAGAATTACGCCTATTTCCTTAGAACACATGAAATTGGGAAGCATTTCCCTTACTTAACCGGAAAAATCCGCTTATTAGCAAGTAAATGAACAATATATTTGCCATTAGACGTAAATATCCGTTTATTTTTGGTGATTCGCTACAAAATAACTAATGTAGAATACCCATGAATGAAGGAAGGAAGAGTTTGTGAGGAATCGGTGAAAAGGTTTCTATTCCTACTCAATTAGGTGACCAACGGAAAAAATCAATAAATACTAATTTAGCAAGAAAAATTAGTATTATTACACAGATGATTGTAGTGGAAGGGGTAAGACTCCTACGGGATAAGCGGGACAGCTAAGACCCCACAGACGGAACGGCGAGGAGGCTTAGCGCCCGCCCCGTGGAAAGCGAACCTCTGTAACGGAAATCAGCCCCTATTCAGAGAGGAAATGACCTCCCTATACAATTCCTAGGCAGGATGATGCTAGTAATTTTTTTGTCTATCCATTGACATAATCTTTTTCCAATAAAGTGAAGATCTTCCTACCAAAGGAAGATCTTTTTATTTATTAAAAAGGATATTACTTTCATTTGTCGAATAAATTAATTAACTAGAAAAAAATATATAAGAATATTATAGGAGAAAATACTAGTCAACATTATTACTGTTAGGAGTTCACATGTTTAATTTCAAAAATCTCAGAAAAATAAATGTTTTCCTTTTTGTGTTGCCCATATTCACCCTATTAGTTATATACTTCTTAGCGAATACTTCATTAGTGGTTGAAAATTTTACACCATTACACACATTCCTTGAGATATGTGGTATTTTTGTTTGTTTTTCTATAGCTACATACAGCTGGCAAGCCTATAAATATGAACAATCCGCTGTTTTTTTATGGACACCATTCATATTCATTACCATTGGTATTCTTGATTATTTTCATACCTTTTCTTTTTTTGATATGCCCCAATTTATAACCGAAAATACGGCAGAAAAAACAATGTGGTTTTGGATTTTTTCAAGAATGCTACAATCAGTCTCTTTGTTTCTATTAATTACTTACTCAAGTGTAAAGCAACTAGTTTCTATTAAAAATCGTATCTATTTCTTTTTAAGCACTATTATTATCATTACTATAATCAGTTTTACTATTATCTACTTTGAACCTAATTTACCATTATTAATTGATCAAAATAATAATACAACACTTTTAAAAGCCTTATTTGAATGGTTTACCATTAGCTTTCAATTACTATCTATCCTTTTTCTTTTTACTTCTTATTTTGATGTTAAGCAATTCTCTAAACATGACCTTTTGTATGCACTTTTTTTCTTATGTGTAAATAGTTTTTTGTTATCTGCTTATAATATTGCGGAAAATGGCTTAATTATTATCGCTCATGTTTTTAAACTATTAGGGTTTGTCTATATATATAAAGCTTTCTATTATTCTCAAATTACACTTTCTTTTGCACAAAAAAAGGAAATTAAAAATAACTTAAAAGAAAGAGATACACTTCTTCAATCCTTTATTAATCATACAAAGGAAGGCATAATGCTTACCAATATGGATGGGGAAATTAAAACCATTAATAGTGCTTTTAGAGACATTTATGGATTATCTAATGATGATGTAACAGGAAAACATATTAATGACATACTGCCACGTTATCAATTACCTATTCAAAAATTATGCTATCAAATAATACATGGTATCCCTGTGGAAAACTATGAGTTTAAGTATGTACGAAATGATGGTAGAACTATTTATATTCAAATAACATTATCGCCTATTTACGATGAACAGGGAGAAATGGAATATATCTCTGGAATCTCAAGAGATATAACGGAACAAAAGAAAGCTCATATGCTACAAGAACAAGCAGAGCTTGAATTGAAAAATGCTGTGAAGCTACAACAAGGCATTATATTTAAATATCGAAGTCGAAATGGACAATTTATTTTCTCCTTATGGGATGGTCTCTTAAATGAAAAACTAAAAGTTAACCCAGATGAGATAATCTATAAAAATGTTCACTCTGACTTTTATGAAAAATTTCCTGGTTTACTTGCATATCAGCAACTAGCATGGAAGGGAAACGCCATTTCCTTTGAACTACCTTTTCAAAAAGAGATTCTTTTGTATGTTACATTAAATCCTGTATTTAAAAATGGAAAAGTTGATAGTGTTATAGGATCTTGTATAGAAATTACCCAGTTAAGAAATACGGAGAATTTACTTCAAAAGAAAGAAAAACTTGCTGTTGTTGGTCAAATGGCTGCTGGTGTTGCACATGAGATTAGAAATCCGCTAACAACCTTAAAAGGTTTTTCTCAATTACTTCATAATAATCTACTTTCAACTAGTAATAGAGAGTATTTAGAGATTATTATGGCAGAAATTGATAGAATTGAACTAATTACAAATGAATTTTTAGTAGTAGCTAAGCCACAAGCCCTTGTTTTAAAGCACCACAATATAAGTACATTAATTGAACAGGTTATCTTTTTTTTACAGCATGAACTTTCTACATCCAATATTCAGATAGAAACAGAATTTCAAACAAGTATTTTACATATTGAGTGTGATGGAAATCAAATAAAGCAGGTCTTTATTAACCTGTTGAAAAATTCTATTGAAGCAATGCCCAATGGAGGAAACTTAAAGATTTTAGTGCAGGAAACAGATGAAAGATATTTAAAAGTGGATATAGTCGATAATGGGATCGGTATTCCTCAAGAAATTATCCCTAAATTAGGTGAGCCATTTTATACCTTAAAAGAAAAAGGAACTGGTCTTGGTTTAATGGTAAGCTATCGAATTATGGAAGCAAATAAAGGGAAAATTTATTTTTCTAGTAAAGAAAATATTGGTACTAAAGTGGAGTTATTATTACCTAAATAAGTATTAATAACTCATAATCCTTGTCCCTCAAAGCTTTTTTCGATATGATGGAATGAAAAGTGATTAATGCATAGGAGTGTAAAGAATGAAGAAAGCACCATTTATAGTACAAAAGGGATTGGTTTTAACTACCATGTTGCTAATCATCATTTTGGCAGGATGTGGGTCGTCTAGCGACCAAGAAACGAAAAAGTCATCAGAAAGTAATGCATCTAATTCAACTGTAACTAGTTCAAGTGATAACCCTATTGTAACCATTACAATGGAAGATGAAGCAAAAATAGAAATAGAGCTTTTTCCAAGTGTTGCTCCTAATACGGTGAATAATTTTATTACTCTTGTGCAAGACGGTTTCTATGATGGATTAACCTTCCATCGAGTTATACCAGATTTTATGATTCAAGGGGGAGATCCGAATGGTGACGGCACTGGGGACCCTGGCTACTCTATTGAAGGGGAGTTTTCTGGGAATGGTGTAGAGAACAATCTTAAGCATGAAAGAGGCGTACTCAGCATGGCAAGATCTCAAATGCCTGATTCTGCTGGAAGTCAGTTCTTTATTATGGTTGCAGATGCCCCTCATTTAGATGGAGAATATGCCTCTTTTGGAAAAGTAGTAAGTGGAATGGATGTAGTGGACAAAATCGTATCTGTAGAAAGAGATTCAGCAGATAAACCAGTAACAGAGGTCAAAATGAAAGAAGTAACTGTTGATACAAAAGGAAAAGATTATCCAAAGCCAGAGACTATCGATAATTAAGATGGATAGTAAGAACATAAGATTTTCCTTCTTGCAAAAAAAATGGTATGATAAAATCTGATTTTAAAAAAGGAGATGTTTTTATGGCTAATAAAGGATACATATTAATGCAAAATGGTGAGAAAATTGAATTTGAATTATACCCAAATGAAGCACCTGGTACTGTAGCTAACTTTGTTGAGTTAATTAATAAAGGATTTTACAATGGATTATCATTCCATCGCGTAATTCCTGAATTTGTAAGCCAAGGTGGAGATCCAAACGGTAACGGAACTGGTGGTCCTGGTTACACAATTAAGTGTGAAACAGTAGGAAATCCACATAAACACGTAGAAGGATCTCTTTCTATGGCACATGCTGGTCGTGATACAGGTGGAAGCCAATTCTTTATTGTACATGATCCACAGCCTCATTTAAATGGAGTTCATACTGTATTTGGACAAGTTACTTCTGGAATGGATACAGTAAAAGCTATGAAAAATGGCGATGTAATGGAGAAAGTAGAAATTACAGAATAATAAACGGAAGTCTAAAAAACACTAGATGCGATTATGTCACGCATCTAGTGTTTTTTTTATATCCTCCATTTTTCAAAAAGAAAATGGTGTTAGTTGCTCAAAGATTACATATAATGTATTGAATCATCTTTGGGCGGTAATAGCTTTCAATTAATTTCATTTCGTTAAGCATTTCATGTTGGTATTTACTTGTACCAGATTCATCGTGTGTTCTAAATTTTGTTAGCGAATCATCATAATAATGAATAGGAATGCCATTTACAAGCAATCGGAACCACATTTCGTAATCATGTGTATACTTAAATACTTCATTAAATTTACCGAACTTTTTAAAAAGATCCTTCTTTAACATGATGGTACAACCGTTGATTATATTTGTGTTCAGATAGCTTTTGTATACCTCAGTAATGGTAGTGAAACGTTGGCTATTACATGGTGTGATAACATGATTATTTTTATCGATAATATCATAGTTCGTAAAACTAGCATCATAGCTGTTGGCTAACATAAATTTCAATTGCTTGGCAATCTTATCAGGCATAAAAAAGTCATCAGAGCTTAACCAAGCAATATATTCACCAGTTGCATGTTCAATACCATGATTTAAAGCAGTAGCTGTTCCACCATTTGCTTTGCGTAAATATACTATATCATTTTTATACCGTTCTAGCTTATCTATTTCCTTTGTTGATCCGTCATCTACTACGATTATTTCAATATTTTTATATGTTTGTTGTTTCGCACTCTGTATTGCTTGTTGCACATAAGAACAGTTATAAAAAGGAATGATTATGGAAACCTTTGGGTTCATTTCAAACCTCCTGTTAAACTTCAGTTTTATTAAATCTATTTTCCTATTGTTCTATACTCCATGAAACTACATTCATTAGTGTGATTAACATCGTTACATGATAAGAAAATTTTAATATATAGGGGGAAGGGAATATGAATATACTTTTTGTCTACTATGTCCCAAGCGGTGGTGTAGAAACATTGAATCGACAAAGATCTGCTAGCTTGAAAACTGTAAAATTAAATCCACATTTTCTGTATTATCGAAAAGAAAGAGACTTAGTTAATGACCATGAAGCCCCAGTCTACATTACAAATACTGATGAAGAAATTAAAGAGATATTGGATAAGGGTAATTATGGATTAATGATTATTATTTCAGATTATCCAGCCATACAAAGATTTAGAGAATTAGGCTATAAAGGTCCAATTGTATTAGAAATTCAAGGTTACGGTCCAAAACATGTAGCAGCAGCAGAGTTAACGAAGGCAGTCTCCTTTGTTACAACATATGGAGACGGATTACTTAACCCTAAAACACCACATATTTCTAAACTTTTTGATGATTTGTATCCTAAAACTCCTAAATTCCAATTTAATAATAGCTTTGATAGTAGTAAGTTTTCGTATCAGACTTTCCCAAAGCACCCAAACCCAATATTAGCTTGGATAGGTAGGTTAGAAGATAATAAGAATTGGAGAGAATTTTTATATATTGGACGAAAAGCAATTGATACGATTAATCAAGATATTGAATTATATATGTTTGAAGATCCAACGCTTTCAACACCACAAGAAAGAGAAGCATTTAAGCAATTAATGAAAAAATTAAAACTCGAGAGTAAAATTACGATTCATCCTAATGTTCCAAATGGAAAAATGAAAGAATATTTTTCGATTATTGGTGATTCAGGTGGCTTCTTATGCTCTACTTCAAAAGTGGAAGGTGCTCCATATTCAATCCTTGAAGCGATTAGTTGTAGATGTCCTGTATTAACAACTGATTCAGATGGTGTAAGAAGTTCCATCATTCATAATCAAACAGGGAAGTATTATACTCTTGGGGATATAGATGAAGCTATTACGGAAGCAACGGAGTTAATGAATAATTTTTCCCTTCGAGAGCAAATAAGGATGAATGCTACTTACCACTTAATCCGCGAATTTAGTCCACAAGAATATGCAAAAAATTTCTTGAAAATGTTAAAGACTCTTGGTATAGAAAACAAAGGATAGTGTCCTTTTATAAAATATATTATTATTATTGGTACAGAATGACCACCGCTGTCATTCTATACCAACTTAATCACTCATAATGAAAGAGAATTATGTTCATTTTGACGATAGAAATCTAAAATACTTTTTATAGAAGTTTGAAAAGGTATTTTATTCTCCCAACCCAATTGTCTGATTTTATGAGAACTAATTACTTTTTGTTGATCACCTAACATGTTATTTGCAGACTTTGTAGAGAATCCAATAGTTGAGAGCTGCTTTAGCTCGTTTACGATTTCCCCAAGAGAGCGTAATTCACCAGAAGATATATCATATGTTTCTCCAGCTACTCCTTTTTGAAAAATCATATCATATGCAGAGACAGCATCTCTCACATCTAAGAAATCTCTTGAAGCGAGTAAATTATGAACCTCTAACATCGGTTGCATTTTCCCTTGTTCCATTTTTACAATTTTTTGAGCAAATAGTGCACAGACCCCATTAGAATAGCCTGGTCCGATTAAATTAGATGGTTTTGCTTCCATTATATGAAGATTATATAAATGAGACCATCCTTTAGCAAGAATCGATTGTAATGCTTTACTCAAACTATAGGGGTGTGAAGGGTATTCTGTAATTGATTGATTTTGAAGAGAAGAACCAATAATTAATATTTTGCAGGAAGGATTAATACGATGAAGTGCGTCGATTAAATAGGCGGTAGATAGGACATTTGCTTCCAGTGTAGAGAGAGGATCCTCCCAAGAATCCGAAACATTATTCTGTCCTGCTAAATGCAAGAGATATTGTGGTTTCGTTCTACTTATTAAATGATATACTTCTTTATGATTTAAAAGATCTAAATGCTCCTGTTGGATATTGGATGACATATTAGTTTTACTTCTAGTTGTCGCAATTACTTCATATCCTGCATGGCTAAAATACTCACATGCATGTTGTCCTGTAAACCCGTTAGCTCCAGTTATTAGGATAGAAGGGTGGTTACTCATTTTTGCTGCATCCATGTTTTTAATTCCAGCAACATGTCTTTATATGATGGGATTGAATAGGAAAAATCTGTTCTTGTATTTTTTATTGTTCTATCTTGAATAAAATCATACTCAGGTAAAATCTGGACATCTTTTTTATCATAAACCTTTTGTATCAACGTTAGTAGCTCAAATTTTGATATTTTCGGAGTGTTTCCTAAATGGTATAAACCTACTACTTTTTGTTCTATCATCGCCTCTATCACCTTTGCAAGCTCAAGAGTTGTTACTCCATTCCACATTGCATTTTTAAAACCGTTAATTTCTCCTTTTTGCTTCATGAACCAGAGAAATAATCCAATTCCATCATCCTTTAGTTCTGGTCCTATAATGGATGTTCGAATGGTTAGATTTTTATGATCTTTTATTTCCCCTAATTGTTTTGTTTTGGCATATTCAGAGGTACCATCTGTTAAAGCATTCTCTTCATAGTCACCCTTTTCGCCAGAGAAAACACAATCTGTACTAATATGAATTAATTTACCATTATAGCGATCTACTAGTTTAGCAAGCTGATGAGGCAATAGGCTATTGACTTGTAATGCTAGTAATGGATCTTGTTCTGCAAAGTGATTGAGAACACCAATACAATTTATGACAATATCAGGCTTAGTACTATCAATCAAATTTTCGAGACTTTTCGTATCTGTCACATCAAGAAAGATTGTGTCTTGATCATTTTTATCGCGGGAGGTGGAATGTACTTCATATTTAGGATTCTTCTTGAAATAGGCGGAAATAACATGTCCTGCCATTCCTTTTGCGCCCAGGATCAAGATTTTCATTTTATAATAATCCACCTTTCATTAGCATTTCACGAATTTCTTTTTTACTAATTAGTTCTGTACTAGAATTATAGTCTTCTAAATCAACTGGTTTGTAACTAGCATAATGCTCTTTTAAGCCTTTAATATGAATGGAAGGAAGAATGACAAAATATTCTTCGTCATACACTACTGTGGTGGTACTCTCATATTTAGATAATAGTAGCTCATGGACTTTTTCCCCTGGTCTGATTCCAAGAATGGTTCTTGTCACATCTTTCTCGTTTAACTCTTCAATTAGTACATCAGCTAAGTCAGTGATTTTAATAGTTGGCATCTTCATGACAAAGATCTCTCCACCAAAGCTTTCGTAGGTTGCTTTAAATACTAATTGAATAGCATCATGAACGGTTAAGAAGAATCTCGTCATGTTTACATCTGTAATGCCGACTGTTTTCTTTTCTTTGATTTGCTTCTTGAATACATGGATAACACTTCCGTTTGTACCAAGTACATTTCCACCTCTAATACAAACAAATTTTGTATTAGAATCTTATTCGCATGAATTATTAGCTTTTCACCCATTGCTTTTGATAACCCATAAATATTTGATGGATCACTTGCTTTATCTGTTGAGATATAGACTACCTTATGAACATTACTAGCTATTGCAGCTTCTATTACATTTTGTGTACCCATTGCATTTGTTTTAATCGCTTCTAAAGGTTGATCTTCACATACAGGAACATGCTTTAGTGCTGCTAAGTGAAAGACGTAATCAACTTTTCTACAAGCTTCTAATAAGCCTTTCATTTCTTTAATATCTCCAATGATAAAATGTAATTTTGGGTTATTATCAAATTCTTGTTTCATGGAAAACTGATTAGATTCATTTCTAGAATATATTCTGATTTCTTTTGGATCTTCCTTCAGCAACTGTTTTACTAACTCATGCCCCCAAGATCCAGTCCCACCTGTAATAAGAATTGTCTGATCTTTAAACAACTTTCATTCCTCCTAATAATACTTTTATCACTTTATCTGAAACGTTCGGATGATCGTAACCCTCTGGAAAACTCCACATATTTTTTTGTTTTACCATTACTTGTACACTATTTAGAATATGCTCTTTGTTTAAGCCTGAAAGAATATTGCTACCGCAAGCAATAGTTTCAGGTCTTTCGGTAGAATTTCTAATTGTTACTGTTGGAACATGGAACAAACAACATTCCTCTTGAACTGTTCCACTGTCTGTTAGTACGCACAAAGCATTTTTTTCTAGTTTAACAAAGTCGTAGAAACCAAACGGTTCATGAAATTCTACTAAGGGATGAAGGCTTTCTATAGTCTTACGGTTTAATTTATCTTTTGTTCGTGGATGAATACTACATATAATTCTCTTATTAAAGCTTGAAGCTATTAAACTTAACCCATTGATGATTTCTGTTAATCTTGATTCATGGTCTACATTCTCAGCACGGTGAGCTGTTACTAGAAAGTAATCTTGATGTGTTAGTGACAATTTAGTTAAGATATCACTAGCTTCAATCTCTTTTTTATAATACTGCAGTACTTCGTAAATAGGATTGCCTGTTATCATGATTCGGTTAGAAGGTATTCCTTCTTTAAGAAGGTTTTCTCTACTTTGAGGAGTGTATGGTAAATTAACGCTTGAGATGGCATCAATTACTTTTCTATTTTTTTCTTCTGGAACCTCTAAGTCAAAGCAGCGATTACCAGCTTCCATATGATAAACGGGAATACCCATTCTTTCCGCTAAAATGGAACTAAGTCCACTATTAGTATCGCCAAGCACTAGTACTTTATCTGGTGCTTCTTTCTGGATGATTATTTCTAGTTCTTTAAACATGCTAGCTAATTGCTGGCCAACTGATTGTTTACCATTGCCAAGAAAATAGTCAGGTTTTCTAATATTAAGTTCTTGAAAGAAAATATCACTTAGCGAATTGGTAAAATTTTGTCCAGTATGCACTAAAGTATGCTTTTCTGCATATTCATCTAATTTATGAATGATTAGACTCAGGCGTATAATCTCTGGTCTTGTTCCTAAAACGGTTAGGATTTTCATTGGTCACCTACTTTCGAAAAAATTGCTTTATTCAAATAGTTTAAAAAAGGCCACAACCTTTTTACTTCTTTAACAGAGTATGTATAAAGTGGATAGTTGCTATAGGCATGTCTACTAGAAATTAAAAAAACTTGCATTAACACTTGGTTAAAAAGAAAGGAAAGTTTCACAGTAATCTAACTTTTATAGAAGAAAGGAGAGTAAAGATACTTTTTAAATATAGCTAACATACTTTAAAATGAGGGAAGCTTAGTTACCATCCTAATGTAATGCAAAAATCAACACAGTAGGAGGTTCTAACGATCTTCCCTATTAGTATGATGAAATTTGGAGTGGTGAATAGATGTTTGCATTTAACAAGAAAACGCTTTCTTATATATATTTTATTATTCTATTGATGATAGTTAGTTAAGGAAAAACCAGTTAACACTTTATCCCAAATTTCCAAATCATTTGGTCTATTTGCGGGAACTTGTACAGAACACACATGAGCTAAAGGAAAATTCATATCCTGAATATCGTTTATTCCTTCTGTAGGTTGAAGGATAACTATTTTAAAACGGTTTGGAATAATAGACATTAAAATACTTTCTAATTCAGCCATTTCATCAGCACTAGCATATCCCCATCTTAAAAATAAGACAGAGTTACTTGTATACAGTTTTTCGTATAAACGTTGTATGCGATTAGTCAGAGTCTCCTTAAATAGTGGATAGCGCACCTGCCAATCTTGTCCAGAAATTAAAGGGAAGTCATGAACAGAAATAATATTAGAGAAATTATCTTTAATAAAATGAGCTGTTACTGGATGTTCATCTCCTGTTTGTGCAAACACTGCATCTCCATCATCCAGGAAATGAGCAAATCCTTCTGTTTTTTCCAAATTTTCTAATTCCATATAACCATAGAAGTTTGTTTTTAATAATGTATTTACATCACTAAGTGAATTAGAAATAGACCAATCTAACGGAAAGGAAAATCTTCTTAAATGATGCCTTCTTAAATTTAACGATGGACCACACCAGCTACCTAAGCTTACATATAAATCATATGAGCCCTTTACATCTTCTAAATTCAACCTACTCACATCTCCTATTTATTAAAACTATTTATGAGTATCATAACTTTCTATTAAAGTACTTTATATAGAAGAAACAAGATCTTATGAAAAGATCTTGTTTCTTCTACTATTAGTAGATTTTTTTGGTTAGGATCTAAACCTCACAACCTAAAAGCAACTATTATACAATGCTTCTCACTGTCATTTGTCCAAGGTAATTTCCTGTTCCTACTGGTGGAGCAACAACTGTTGCATCAATAAATATATTAATCGTTCCACCTAGAAGAGCAGCCGCTAATATGGTATCAGCAGAAGCGATTTCTACACTAGTGTTTCCTTCAATATTTACAACATTAGTAAATAGAGGGAGAGTTAAAACTACTATCCCAAGAAGATTAAGCACTTGTAATGTACCACTTACGGATACGTTCTGATCTCCTGCAAAAGCATAGTTGATTGCGAGTGGTAATGCTAAAGAAAGCAATGGAGCGCCAACAGAAAATGTAGTTCTGAAGGTTACATTTTGACTAGGGGCTGTAAGTGGAGACCATATATAACTATTGTTTCCATCAATATAAGGTAATGCTGGATCTAGTGCTAATACGGGAGTTTTAGGTATAGGACCACCTGCAGAATCAGCTGTAATTACTGTATTAGCAGTAGTAGTAAAGGATTGTAAAAGTAATGTCATTCATTTCACCACCTTTTTCATTCTAATAAATAATAAAGAGTTAAAGTTTCAATTTAATGATGTTTAAACTACTGTTTGAACAATAATTTCTCCAAGATAACGACCTGTATTCGGAGGAGTATAAGGAAGAGTAACAGGAGCAGTTACAGTTGCATCAATGGTAATAGTTATAGATCCACCTAGTAAACTAGCTGCAACTAACGTATCAGCAGATGCAATTTCTACGTTATTTGGATTTGCATCATTGTTATCTGTGAATAATGGTACTGTTAATACAACAATTCCTAAAAGATTTAGTACTTGTAGTGTTCCAGTGACAGAGACATTTTCATTCCCAGCAAATGCGTAGTATACACTAACTGGTAATGCTAAAGCTAGAGCAGGAGCACCAAAAGTGAAAGTACTTTGAAACGTAACTACTTGTCCAGAAGTTGTTACAGGTGACCATAAATAAGCATCATTTCCTTCGATTTGAGGATTAGATGGAGTTGTAAATACTGCAGGGCCTACTGGTGCAGCACTATCAAAAATTCTTGTTGTATTAGCAGGTGTTGTATAAGCTTGTAATGCTATCGGCATATTTTCACCTCCAAGGGGTTAAAGAATGTTTGTACAGAACATATTATGTCTGATTCTCGATATTGACTAGACGAATAGAAAGGAGAAGGAGCGGAATTTTCGGAATAAATATAGATAGTAAGGGCTATCGTCTACACTACATTTAACTATTTGAAATAAGTATATAAAAGAGAAAAAAATAAGAGGAGTTGTGTATATGAAAATCCTACTTGCCACATTTTGGGTGGTCCCACATATTGGTGGCGTATGGAATTATATGAATCAATTAAAAAAACAGTTAGAGAAATTTGGACACGAAGTCGATTTACTCGGATATGGTGATAATCATAAATATGTATATTTTGTTTCAGAAGAAGTAAAGCTCCCAAAGGAAGATGTATTGGAAGAAACAAATAGACAAATAGACAAATTAGCTCTTGAAAAAAACTATTATGCTGATTCTGTTGTCAGATTCTGTGAGTCTCAAAGATTAGTTTTTGAAAAAAGTGTTTCTAAGTTAAACTTGAGTAAATATGATGTCATTCATACACAAGATGTCTATTCTAGCTCTGTTTTCGGAAGAGTAAAACCAAAAGAAACAACACTAATTGCCACTCTCCATGGCTCTGTGGCACATGAAATGAGAGATTATGTCATGAATGTACATGTTACGCCAACCTCTCCACTTGCTTGCACATTCTTTGACGAATTAGAGATACTTGGAGCTACATCTGCTTCTAAAACGATTGTAGCTAATAATTACTTAAAGGACGTCTTAATAAATGAGTTCCATGTCTCGCCAGAACAACTTCAAGTTATGCATTATGGCTATGATATTGAAACATTCTTAAATAAAATTAACCCTAATCAAAGGAATGTGACAAGATTAGATAATAAGAAAGTAATTATCTATACTGGTAGACTTGTCACCTTAAAAGGAATTCATCATCTTATTAATGCATTAAATATGCTACATGCTTCTCAAAAAGACTGGGTATGTTGGATTGTTGGGGAAGGGGAGAAACAAGCAGAATTAGAAAGACAAGTACAAGAAAATAATCTAGAAGATAGCATAAAATTTTTAGGAACAAGAGATGATATTCCACAGCTCCTATTTGAAGCAGATCTCTTTGTATTACCAAGCTTAATAGAAAATCAACCACTTTCATTAATTGAAGCACAAATTGTAGGGAAACCTATTATTGTTAGTGATGCTGGTGGAATACCTGAAATGGTGGAGCATGGAGTAACTGGTATCATTACAAAAGCAGGAAATGAAAAAGAACTTTGCAACAGTTTATATGCTTTGCTTGAAAATGAAGCATACAGTAAACAACTTGCTAATAATGCAAAAAAATGGGCTTTAGAACATTGGTCATTAGAGAATAGTGCAAGGAAAATGATGGAGATATATAATGAAGGAATTATTCAAAACAAGAGAACGAATAAGATATAGATGACAATGGTCTGAAGCTTATTTTAACTTTACCTAATGTCTACTAAAATATGACACGAAAATAATAGCAGTCTATATACTACTTATGTAAAGGTAGTAATACAAACAAATTCTTACGAGATGGTTTATAAGAAATAATCATGATAAGGGAGAAAATAAGATGATAAATGAGGGGTTAACAAATGTTAGGCGGAGATGAGAAAATGAAAATATTACTAGCAACCTATTGGGCCATTCCTCATGTAGGTGGAGTATGGCACTATATGGAGCAACAGAAGAAAAAGCTCGAATCCTTGGGACATGAGGTAGATATTCTGGGATTCAATGAAGATAATTCTGCTGTAAGTATTCTTAATAAAGGAATGGTATTAAAAAAGGAAAAGCTAATGCCCTTGCTTGAAGCAAAGTTATCAAAAGAATTATTTCCTGCCATTCATGCTAATACACTAGTCAAATATACTGAATTTCAAAGATATGTGTTTGAGCTTTCCGCTGCCTATTTTGGCTTAGAGCAATATGACGTCATTCATACACAAGATATTCTTTCAACTGCTAGTATTAAAAGAGTACTTCCCGAATCAACAGCTTTAGTAGCTACTCTTCATGGTTCAGTTGCTCATGAAATACGTCATCAAATAACCACATTGCATGATTCTAACAATTCATTTATGGCAAGAGCCTATTACGATGATTTAGAAAGAGTAGGTGCAAGTGCTGCAGATGAAACTATAGTTGCTAATAATTGGCTTAAAAACATATTGGTGAATGAGTTTCAAGCACAAGAAGAGAAGATTAAAGTATTGCATTATGGATTTGATACAGATAGTTTTCTAGAAAGAATGAAGCACAAAACAAAGTCCATTAAAATACCAAAAGATAAGAAAATCATTCTTTATACAGGGAGGTTAATTGACTTAAAAGGAATTTATCATCTTATTGATGCATTAGGCCAATTAAAAAAAGAGCGTAATGATTGGGTTTGTTGGATTGTTGGAGAAGGGGATCAACAAGCGGAGTTTGAAGAACAAGCAAAAAAACTTGACTTAGAAGATGATGTATATTTCTTTGGAGTACGAGATGATATTCCTTATTTAGTATCCATTTGCGATATATACGTATTTCCTAGTTTACTAGAAAATCAACCATTATCATTAGTGGAAGCACAAATTGCAGGAAAACCAACTTTGGTAAGTGATGCTGGTGGACTTCCTGAAATGGTTCATGACGGGGTAACAGGAATATTGTATCCTGCAGGTGATGTAGAGGCCATTTACAAACATTTAAATGAATTACTTACTAATGATAACTTACGAATATCATTAGGATATAATGCAAAAGAATGGGGAATGAAGCATTGGTCCTTATCAACAGGTGTAAATAATATTGTCGACGTATACAAGCGTGCTATTAGTAAGAGAAGAAAGGATTTTGAAGATGGATCCTTGGAAGAAGATTCTTAATGAAGTAGTCCCTATTATCGTTTCAGAAGGAATGAAACTAGGAAAACAGATATGGACATGGTCAAAAAATCAGAAAATAGAAAATCAATCCACAGTACAAAAAAAGCTAGAAGTAAAATTAGCAGAAGTAGTGAAGCTAGAAACTACTGATCTTCCACCTCTGCAAGAAGAAGCTCCTAAGAAAGTAAAAATTGAAAATAATATATGGGATAATATTTTAGAAAATTTAAAAGATAATTATAAAATACCCAATAAACGAACTACAGAAATATTTGAACCTATGAATATTGATACATTTTCATCTATCTTTATTAGTGAGCCAACAATGGATTCGGCTTCTACGTTTGTAGATCCATTATTTATGGAAACAATTCTTTCCTCTCTTCCATCTGACTACCAACTACCCAATGAACAAGCACTTCAATCCATTTATGAAATGAATGGTAATAACTATGATCATTTATTCTTAAATCCTCCACCTACCCCTAAAACATTTGTCGAGCAAGAAATTTGGGAAGAAGTAATGTCAAAGTTACCAAAGAATTATTTTCTACCGAATGATATTTTAGAAGATGTTTTTAAGGATATTTCAAGTGCGAAATATGATCAAATATTTCAAAATCCACCTGAGGCAAAGCATGTTTTTATTGACCCAGAATTAAGCAAATTAAATGCAAGTCTTCCAAATGAGTATAAATTACCAAATGATAAAACGATGGAACTAATAAAGAAAATTCAAAAAGAAACAGAAAATGAGCTTATAGCAGAGTCAACTTTCCATACTGCAGAGAGTTTGATTAATAACATATTTGACAAGACACTTGTTCAATAATCTCTAGTCCCATTATCTAAATCTTTGAACTCTTACAAGCTTAATCTATAAGAAACCCTTGTTATTAATATATATATCCCAATAGCAAGGGTTCATTTATCCCATTGTTAAATAGGCGATAAATCGTAGTCATATAGGTAGTCAACTTATACAAAAATAAAATCCTCTCATATTATATTAAAAAAGTATAGAGGAGATATAAAATGAAGATTTTTGTAACTGGAGGAGCAGGTTTTATAGGGTCACATTTGGTAGATGCTTTAGTAAAAGAGGGACATGAAGTTCATATAATAGATAATTTTATAAGTGGTAAAAAAGATTATATCAATCCACTTGCTATATTACATGAAGTAGATATTAGAAGTACAGCAGCAAAAAAGTTAATAATAGAAGAACAGCCTTCCATTCTTTATCATCTTGCAGCACAAGCAGATGTTTCTTTATCAATAGAAAATCCAACATATGATAGTGATGTGAATATAAATGGAACGATTAATTTACTAGAAGCTTGTAAAGAAGCAAAGGTTCATAAAATTATCTTTTCTTCCACATCTGCTGTATATGGAAATGTCAATAAACCAATTATTGAGGAGGCAGATTTGACTAACCCCTCCTCTTATTATGGCTTATCCAAATGTTCGGCGGAAAAATACATTCAATTATATCAGGAGCTATATGGTCTATCTTACTCCATTTTGCGTTATGGCAATGTATATGGACCACGACAAACACCAAAAGGAGAAGGTGGAGTTATAGCAGTATTCTTAGATAAATTAAAAACTAACACCCCCTTTAATATTCATGGAGACGGGGAGCAGAGTAGAGACTTTATATATGTAAAAGATGTTGTTTCTGCAAATATGGCTGCAGCTAAAACAAGTGATAGTGGTATTGTGAATATAAGTACAGGCAGAAACACTTCTATTAATGAACTGATAACTACCTTCAAAAGTCTCCACTCAGAAACCATTAAAACGAACCATACAGTAGCAAGAGTGGGAGATATCAAACATAGCTGTTTAAAAAATGAACAAGCAAATCTTCAGCTTAATTGGAATCCCCAATTTAACATCTTTTCTGGATTAAAGGAAACATACGACTATACAATAGCTAAAGTGGATTAACCTTTGATCAATATGTAACAATTAGTTAAACACCTTTTTTGGTTAGGTATAGATGTTTGCCTGCTCCAGATTGTAATAGTTTTCATTTAATATAGTAAGAAGTTTTACTTCTTACTATTTTCAATATACCAATATGTGAAATAAGGTGTTTAGTATGTATTTAAGCAGAATAAAAGGAGAATATGACGTAATATTTAGCTTAGGAAATAACTGCTTGCCAGCTATGAAACTAAGAGACAACCAATTAAGAACATATGCAGGTCCATTTGATTGGGTAGGTTCACCCGATTTAAGTAAGGTCATACATTTATTAGAAAATCACTTTGCTAACTTTTTAGATTTAAAAAATTTAAAAGGGATACAATATCTGTCAGATTACGATATGCTTGTATTCGATGAACAAAATGTCATTAGCTTTAATCATGACTTTAAAAGATCACGAAATAAATTGGACGACCTTCAAGAACTACCAGAAATAAAAGAAAAATACGATAGACGCATTGCCAGATTCTTAACCTTTCTTTCTAGCGCTAAACGTATTTTATTTATACGCACAGAAGGCACTTTAGAAGAGGTGATAAGGTTAGAAGAAGTGTTACGAAAAAACGTCAAGAATGACTTTCATCTACTAGTAGTCAATCACACAGAAGGAAATCAAATGACAGAATTATATTGGCCTTTAGAAAAAGTTACAGCCATAGAATTACCTAATGGAGAAATTTGGGAAGGAAATAATCATTATTGGAAATATATTTTAGATGGAATACACATTTCTAGTTAATAGAAGGACAAGTATTTCATCAAAAGAAGGTGGTATGTAATGAGTATATCTGAAATAAAAGGAAGCTATGACGCTATATTTAGTTTAGGTGATTTGTGTTTAGCAGGTATTCAGCTGAGAAAGTTAAATCTACGTCCTTTTGCAGGTCCACTAGATTGGATGTCTTCTCCCTCCCTTGTAAGTGTAAATAAACTTCTTGAAAATCGGTTTGAAGGATTTATGCTGAAAGAGAATTTACTAGCTACTGGCTACTCAACAGGTATTGATTCTATAGAAAAATACCTTGTAGTACATGATCAAGCATACGGTATTGTTTCTAGTCATGACTTTAAAGCAGATCAAAATACACTAGAAAATTTAATCACATATCCAGAAGTGAAAAGGAAATTAGATAGAAGATCAGAAAGATTGTTACATTACCTTGAAACAGGGAAGAAAATCTTATTTGTTCGGACAGAAGCTTCATTTGCTGATACGCTAAAATTAGAAGAAATATTAACTGATTTAGTAAAAAATGAGTTTCATATTTTAATCATAAATCATACAGATGTAGATACGATGAAAGAGAAAAATTGGCCAATTACTCATGTAAGTGTTGTTGAATTTCCAAAACATGATAAGTGGAACAATAATGATGACTTATGGAAAGAACTATTTAGTGAAGTGGAAATAGTGAGTGAAAATTAATCAAGAGAAAATTAAAGACTTTTCCTGTACTAAGAGAAGACAGCTTGTAGACAATCTCGAAAAAGAAATTCAGGAGGGAATAAGGTAGTATATTTAATAATCCCTTTGAATAGGAGTCTCACCCCTGGAACGTAGATCAGCTGCATAAAATTACTGTTAATCTCCCTAAATCACTTTTGTGAATAAGCTGACTTCTCTTGTACTTGGAGAAGTTTATTTTTGTTTTTCCCATCACTTCTAGATAAAATAAAGGTAAGAATTTGAGGGAGGATGTATAATGAGTTTTTTAAATAAGGTCGTAATTGTAACAGGAGCAAGTAATGGAATCGGTAAAAGCATAGCTGAAGCCTACATACAAAAAGGGGCAAAGGTAGTACTGGCAGATTTAGATATAGAAAATGGAACAAAGATAACTAAAAATGCATTACATCCAGAAAATATTTTGTTTGTTAAAACAAATGTAAAAGAAGAAGAGGATGTCATTCAATTAATCAAAAAAACAATCAATACTTTTGGTAAAATCGATATCCTCGTCAATAATGCAGGCATAAGTAATTTCAAATCATTTTATGAGCTTACTATAGATGAATGGGACAATGTTATTCATACTAATTTACGTAGTGTATTCCTTTGCTCAAGAGAAGCAGCTAGGGAAATGAGAAAGAATACAAGTGGTGGTTCTATTATCAATATGGCCTCTACAAGAGCATATATGTCAGAGCCACATACAGAAAGCTACAGTGCAAGTAAAGGTGGCATTATTGCACTTACACATTCTCTTGCGAATACACTTTCAACAGATAATATAACAGTAAATAGCATCTCTCCAGGATGGATAGAAACAAAAGACTATGACAGTTTGCGAGAAATAGATCATAACCAGCACTTATCTAACAGAGTAGGAAAACCAGAGGATGTAGCAAGAGCATGCTTATTTTTAACAAACGATGAAAATAACTTTATCACTGGAACAAATCTTACAATTGATGGAGGAATGACGGTTAAAATGATCTACGAAGAATAAGGAGGCAAATCTTTTAATATATGGGTAATTAGATTGAAATCTGAAATTCAGAGGAGTATAATAGCTTCCATATCAATACTTATTCACTATTGGAGGCTTTTTAATTGGACGTTCTACATCAAATATTACAAACCTACGCATCATTTTTTGATTGGGAAATGTGGGTGAAGGTGCTATCAGACCCTGTTTCTTGGGGATTAATTGGCTCACTAATTATATTAGAAGGATTATTATCTGCAGATAATGCCCTTGTTTTAGCAGTAATGGTCAAGAATTTACCACCAGATAAGCAAAAAAAAGCACTAACATACGGATTATTCGGGGCATATTTCTTCCGTTTTCTCTTTATAGGACTTGGTGTATACCTAATTAAATTTACATGGATTAAAGTAATAGGTGCTGCATATTTAGCTTGGATTGTTATTAAGCATTTCTGGTTAAATAAAGAGGAAGAAGAGAACACTTCAGTAAAGAAAACTGGATGGATGATTCGTGCTTTTGGTCTATTTTGGGCAACAGTTATTTCCGTAGAATTAATGGATTTAGCATTCTCCGTTGATAGTATCCTTGCTTCTCTAGCTGTTTCGGACGAAATTTGGATTCTTCTTATTGGAGGAATGTTAGGTATTCTTATGATGAGAACAGTAGCTAAAGTATTTTTAGTCCTTATTGACAAAGTTCCCGAATTGGAAAATACAGCATTTGTACTAATTGGAATTATCGCACTAAAAATGTTCGCTGGTATTTTTGGTTATGAGTTAAATCATTATGTATTTTTCGCCATTTTAATTATGGCTTTTATTATCACTTTTATTATTCACTTTATTAATAGAAATAAAAAGATGTCGGAAGAAATTGCTTCTACTAAAGAATAAACTTATGATTTTGCCTGTACTTTATTGGACAGGCTTTTTATTTTGTATATCTGTTCGCATAAGAGGAGGCTACAAAAGAATCTGGCTTTATTTTAGGCTCTATGCCTATTGATTCAATTCTTGTGACCATTTCTTTTACAAATTCTTTTGTTTTATTCCTACTTCCTGCACCTATATCAATATGCCCCTCCATCGTAAAGGTTGCTCCCTGATAAATGTTTGGTAAAACTACATCGATTAATCTATTTTTTCTCTCGTCCGTCAATAAGCTTACAATTTCCTCAGTAAGAGTGGTTTCATAGGAAATCTTCTCATGCAGCTGAAGGATCTTTCTAGGCACAATCTCTTTTCTAATACATGCCCAAACTCCTTTTCCTTTTTGTTGGATCACTATCCCAGTAATAAAAGTAGTTTGTCTTGCATGTACTTGAGAATCAGTCCCAATCATCAGTTGGAAATTTCCTCTAGGATTTTTTTGCATAAAAGAAAGGATTCGCTGAAAAACAATATCAAAGGTCATGTTTTTTTCTTGAAGATTTTGAAACGTAAGTTCTCTCTTCCAATCCATCTTCATTGTTTCCCTCCATATGCCAATGTATGCTTCTTTATCATTGTATGATGGTGTTCTTGATTTATCACCAGTATTCTAGTGAAGTAAAGATTCACTATTAGAGATTGCTTTTTCTCATTAGCAGGAGATTTCTGTAACATGGAAATAGATAAGCCGCATTCTTAGCAAAAAAACAATAAAAAGTAGTAATTAATTTGTAATAGAATTGAAACTTATCTGCAAACTTTTCGTCTAAGCAAGAAAGAGAGCTAAATAAGGAGTGATACTAACGTGAAAAGCAAGAAATTTATATGGCCATTTATTTTTAGCATGCTATTAATCGTTACAGGGTGCAGTGCTGGTCAAGGTAATCAAAGTAGTGAATCTACTACAGAGATGGCTGTGCAAGATTTAAAACAAGGAGATACTTCTACTGCCAATACAGGAGAGTCAGAGGAATTGGAAGAGAGCAGTGAGACGGATGATATAAGTAATGGCCAATCAGAGCGTTTGGTTATTTATAATGCCTCACTCTCTATGGAGGTGAAAAACTACGAGAAGATAGAAGGGGAAATTGAAAAGAAAGTGGACAGTGCAGGAGGATATGTTGTAAATTCCTCTATCTATAATGAAGGAGAAAATTTTATTAATGGCAACATCACCGTAAAAATCCCTCAAGAGCAGTTTCAAGCATTTATTGACAATGTAGAGAAGTTAGGAGTAAAACTTCTAGATAAAAGTATTAATGGTAATGATGTAACAGAGGAATACGTCGATTTAGAATCACGATTAAAGGCAAAAAATGCAGTAGAAACAAGATTACTAACCTTATTGGATCAAGCAGAGAAAACAGAGGATTTATTAAAAATTTCGGCAGATTTAGCAACCGTTCAAGAAGAAAAAGAACAAATACTTGGAAGGATGAATTATTTAAAAAATAATATTGATTACTCTACAGTCACTATTAACCTACAAGAAGAATTAGTAGCAGTTGGAAGCATAGATAAACAGGAATCATTTGATACATGGGAAAAAGCAAAAGGACTTTTCATTACTACAATTAATAGCATCTTAGCTTTTTTCTCCAGCTCCATCGTATTTATCATTGGATTGTCTCCTGTATTAATTCCTCTTGTTATTGTATTTTTAGCATGGTTTTTAATCAGAAGAAGAAGAAAAGAATAATAAAAGCAGTTGAAAGAGTGAAACTGAAGTGACCCCTAAAAGTTAGACACGGTTATTTCATCAGGCAACTTGCTCAAAATGAGTTCGGTATTGTACTGGACTCATTTTGAGTTTTGCCTTTATCCGTTTGGAATTATAATATTCCATATATTTTTTAAGTTCTTGTTTAAAATGCTCTACATTTTTGAATTCCTTATAGTAAAGGAATTCTGATTTCATAATCCCAAAGAAATTCTCCATCACTGAATTATCGTAACAGTTTCCCTTACGAGACATACTTTGTTTAATTCCTCTTTTTTGAAGGACATGACGATATTGTTTCATCTGATAATGCCAACCTTGATCTGAATGCATCAGTAGTTTATGTTCTTCTGGTAAGCGTTCAAGGGCTTTCTCTAACATCTCCGAAACAAGTGAATATATTGGTCTAGAGCCTATTGTATAAGTGATAATTTCTCCGTTAAATAAATCTAATACAGGTGATAAATAAAGCTTCTCGCCAAATAATTTAAACTCCGTAATATCCGTTACCCACTTCTGATTTGGTGCATCGGCTGTAAATTGACGATCTAAATGATTTGGTGCAATTTTCCCAACAGTACCTTTATAAGATTTATATTTTTTCATCCGTACTAAACATTTTAAGCCAAGTTCTTTCATGATACGTTAAACCTTTTTGTGATTCACTTTTTGCCCACGATTCGTTAGCTCATCACGTATACGGCGGTAACCGTAACGACCTTCATGTTCCTCATAAATAGCCTTTATTTCAGCTTTTAAGTCACTATTTGAATCTGGTCGATTCAATCTCTTTACTAAATCATAATATGTGCTACGTGGAATATCAGCTAGCCTTACGAGTTCCTTCACCGAGTATTTATGCCTTAATTCGTAGACTACTAGTGCTTTGTCTTTTTTGGTGATTTTTCCTTGTTTTGAACTAAGGCATTCAACTTTTTTAGATACTCATTTTCCATTTCTAGTTGTTTAATACGCGCTTCAAGTGCTTCTACAGATCCTTTAGCCGGTGCTTGTTTAGGTTGTTTAATAGGTTTCTTTTTCACGGATGGACGCCCCTTTTGTTTCGGTTCTAGGGCTTCTATACCGCCAACTTCCATTTTTCTCTGCCAATCATACACCATTGTATAACTAGAGATTTTAAAGAGAGCTGCAGTATCCATTAGTGTCGCACCAGATTGAACCATATAGTTTAGTACATCTAGTTTAAAACTAACAGAACAGTTTGTATAGGAATTTTTAAGACCTTCTTCTCCATGTAATTCATATAACTTTAACCAATATTGGAATTGTGCTCTAGTTATACCAATTTGTTTTACATATTCTTTTTGAGAAATTACTTTCGGGTTATAGCCTTGAATAATATTTAATTTCAAATCACTTGTATATTTAGTCATATAAAAAACTGCACCTCCAATTGCTAGACAAGTGTCTAACAATTGGGGTGCAGTTCAAACTTACTCTTTCAACTGCTTTTTTTGTTTTTCTATATTGATATCATTCTTCTTTTTAGAGGAACTCTAGGTTATCTAGCTAGCATTTATTTTCTTTAACGGATCAATTGGATTACTAAAGTTACTTTAATTCTTAGAAAAATCATCAAATATTTTTAAGTTACTGAACATTAAAAAGTATAATGCTTCCCCTCTAAAATGTATCCGTCTCGATTTTCTTTCTCAATATTGCACGTAACTTTTCAATAGTATATTGTTGTATTCAGCTATATGGTTCATCAACTTAAACCATTAAACTGATTATTGGAGGCTAGACTGAATGAATAAACAGGAACAATTAAATATAATCAAAGAAGATTTTATTAATTGTCAGAAAGTATTATTGGCAATTGGTGATGAAACTCGCCAATCGATCTTGTTAGTTCTAATGGGGACGGATTGTCAAACAGGATTACGCGTGGGTAAAATCACAGAACAAACACATCTTTCTCGACCTGCTGTGTCCCATCATCTTAAGGTTCTACGAGATGCTGGAGTTATTTTAATGCGTAAAGAGGGAACAAAAAACTTTTATTATATTAATTTACGTACAGAATTAGGTTTATTAAGAACACTTGTGTTAGATATTGATAAGTTCATGCAGAACTTTTATAGAAATGATGAAATTTAAACACACATTATTTGGAGGAATAGAATATGAGAGCAATGGTTATTGATAGGTATGGTAAAGTTCCAATGCGTATAGCAGAAATGCCCACACCTGAAATTGGTGAATATGAGGTACTCGCAGAAATTCATGCAGCTAGTATTAATCCTATTGATTTTAAGATACGCGATGGGAAAGTGAAATTGTTAGTTAAGTATAAAATGCCTCTTATCTTAGGGAATGACTTTTCAGGTGTCGTTACAAAGATTGGCGCAAAAGTAACTCGTTTTAATGTTGGTGACGAAATATATGCACGTCCACGTAAGAGCAAAATAGGTACTTTTGCTGAATATATCGCAATACATGAAGAGGACATCGCCTTAAAACCCAAAAATTTAAGCTTTGAAGAAGCAGCATCGATCCCGTTGGTTGGGTTAACCTCCTATCAAGCACTATATGATATTTTGCAATTGCAAAAGGGGCAAAAGATTTTAATTCACGCTGGTGCTGGTGGTGTCGGCACCTTTGCTATACAACTAGCCAAATTAATGGGTGCCACCGTTACAACGACTGCAAGTGATGCTGGTTCAAATTTAGTGAAATCTCTTGGTACAGATGAAATTATTAATTACAAGACAGAAAAATTTGAAGAGATACTGAAAAACTATGATGCTGTATTCGATACACTTGGTGGCGAGACACTCGAAAAATCATTTGAAGTGATAAAAAGCGGAGGAAAAATTGTTTCTGTTTCGGGATTACCAAATGCTCGTTTTGGTAAAGAATATGGTTCCGGATTTTTTAAAACGTTGTTGTTTTCTATAGCAAGTAATAAACTTACTGCGTTTGAAAAAAAGCATAATGTTCCATATACGTTTTTGTTTATGAAACCAAGTGGAGAGCAATTACGTATAATCGCAAACTTTATTGAGACTGGTAAAATCAAACCTATAATTGATAAAGTTTTTCCTTTTGAAGAAGCTCAAAAAGCGATGGATTATGCGGAAACAGGAAGGGCAAAAGGCAAAATAATAGTAAAAATCAGATAGTTGATAATATAGAAAAAAATTTTCGTAACATTCCTTTTTTTAATGATTCTATCAAAGTCACTCCGTTTTAATCGATCATTATTTAAAAGATACACATGTCTTAATAGAACAGGCACTTTCACGAAGTAACCAAAGCCTAAATTCTCACTTATAGTATGGGAATTTAGGCTTTTTAATTTTTGCTTACCTTAACGTTGTAACTCCGAATTTTCCATACGATACATCCATTAATAAAAAATGATAATTCAGTAAATACCATAATAAGATTATGGTAAACTAGATTGATACAAACACAGTTAGCCAACTAATATGGATAAAAAATACAGCAGTATACAAACAGAGTGGGACAGATAGAATAAATTTCCAAACATGAGTATGTTTGGTACTAAATGAATAGGCTAAATATAGAAGAAGTAATGACAGTATTGTTTTACTAATCAGAAAATAACTTGGAGAGGTAGTCCACATAAAATGCATAAGAGGATTAGCTTCTGTGATTAACTGAAGTCTCAAACCTATGTATGTAAAAATGCCATCAAATAAATTCAGCACACTTAAAAGAATAAATATAATTTTCAATTAGTCACCCCCACACATTACCATTATTATTACTAATTATCCCAATTTTACCTTCTAAAACAAATAGGTAATAACACACAAATGATATTTTCGTTCTAACGTAGGACTTCTGTCTGCATTACCGCGCATAATATCTCTTATGTGCGGTTTTTATCGATCTATAGTATACTAATAGTACATATTAATAGATTGGTGGATACATAAATGATAACCAAAGAACGACTATTTTCATGGTACGAGGAAGAGCTGACGATATTCCAAACCGAAATGGATAATAAGGACTATAGTAGATTTACTATTGATAACTATTTAAGAGACATATACTTTTTCTTGGAATACATAACACGTAAAAACGAAACAAGAGTAGATTTAAATGATGTAAAGAAAATTCAACTGACCATGTTTATGAATGAGCTAAAAACGAAAAGATCGAATGCATCAACTACTAGAAATCGACGGTTAACGGCTGTAAGATCCTTTTTTAAATGTTTAGTAGATTATGAGCTAGTTGCTAAAAACCCTGCCATTGATTTGGAAAGTGCGAAGGAACAGAAAGGGAAATTACCTAGTTATTTAGAGAAAGAAGAGTTAAAGTCGTTTTTTAGCATGATCGAAAAGGTCTCACAAAAACAGCATCAGAGAAGAAACAAGGTTATTCTCGGATTAATGGCTTTTGCTGGATTACGGGTTATGGAAATTCACGCTTTAAATCTTACCTCTATTCATACACAGCAAAAAGGAATATACGTGATTGGAAAAGGAAATAAAGCCCGTTATATTCCTCTACCTAGCAAGCTAATCAATGAAATACATTTATATATAAAGGAAGATAGAATTTTACCAATGAAGGGACAGGAAGATGCAATTTTCATTTCACGAAGAGGAAAAAGGATTTCAAGAAGGAGAATTCAAGAGATTACAGAGAGAATTTGTAGCCAAGTAGACGAAGAATATCCTCATTTACAATGGAAAGCAAAGGGGATTTCAAGTCATAAACTAAGACATACTTTTGCTACACATCTTGTACGGGATGGCCGTGATATACGTACTGTTCAAGAATTATTAGGGCATACGAATTTAAATACAACCCAAAAGTATACCCATGTATCAGACGCGCAAAAAGAAAAAGCGATGGATATGGAATTATCTGATTATTTATGATAACCATAATATTATTATGTAAACTAGAATAGATCATAACAGCTCCATTATTAGAATAGGATAAGAAATAGAGTATATAAATAAGGGAAGTGTGAGGAATGCCAAGTAAAAAGCATGCTGTTAACGTTTCTGCTAATATAAATACTGTATGGAATTTTATCCGACTTATGAATAATTGGGCTCCTTTAGTACCTGGATATGTTAGTCATGAAATAATAAATGAAAAAGTTTCTACTTGGGAATTTAAACTTGATTACGGTTTTATAAAGAAAAGGGTTGAATTAGAAGTGATTTTTCAGGGATGGGAAGAGAATTCCATGCTTAGCTTTTCCTTGCTAGGCCTTAATGAGCGTTTTAAGGGAGAAGGCTACTTTAAGGTTAAAAAATTGAATCCTAATAAAACTAGGATGATTGGATATTTAGAAATACATTCTACTGGTACGTTCCCATCGATGACAAATAGTCTTATTCAGCCGAAATTAGAAGAGCTAACAGAAGAATTAACAGTAGCAGTATGTAAGGAAATTAATAGTTTATAATAATATTATTATGTAAACTAAGAATAAACAAAAAAGATCGAGAAAAGGGGGAAACCTAATTCTTTCCCCTTTCTCGATCTATATTAGTTTTGAATCACCTTATTTAATTCTCTATATAGATTACCCATTTCAATCGCATTAACCGCAGCTTCCCAGCCTTTATTTCCAGCTTTTGTGCCAGCTCTTTCTATGGCTTGTTCTATATTTTCTGTCGTAATAACACCAAAAATAACTGGTGTTTCTTTATCTAAAGAGACATTAGCAACTCCTTTGGCTACTTCATTACTAACAAAGTCAAAGTGGGGAGTAGCACCGCGAATAACAGCACCTAATGTAATAATAGCATCAAACTTGTTTGTGCTAGCTAATTTCTTTGCTGCTAAAGGGATTTCATATACCCCTGGTACCCAAAGGATGGAGATATCACTTTCGTTTACACCATGTCTTTTTAGTGCATCTTCTGCCCCATCTAGCAAGCGATTTGTTATAAATTCATTAAACCTTGCCACAACAATTCCAATTTTTAATTCTGTACCAATTAAATTACCCTCAAATACTTGTTTCATTTTTTTCTCCACCTTTTATCTTTTTTCTTTTTGATATTGAATTAAGTCTTTAATTGTGATCATTTTCATTTGGAATTTATCTGCTATTTTTCTTAAATCGTTTACTCTTGCCATGGTGCCATCGTCGTTTAAAATCTCACAAATAACACTAACTGGCTGCTCTCCAGCTAGTATAGCTAAATCTACCGCAGCTTCTGTATGTCCGTTTCTCGTTAAAACTCCACCTTCTTTTGCAATTAAAGGAAAAATATGTCCTGGGCGTGTGAAATCACTAGACACAGCATTTTCCTCGAGCATACTCATGATAGTTAAGGAACGTTCATGTGCACTTATACCTGTAGAAGTATCTTTATGGTCAATACTTACTGTAAAGGCGGTGCTTCTTGGGTCACTACTATTTGTTACCATGAAAGGTAGGTCTAGTTTATTTGCAAGTTTTTCATTTATAGGAACACAAATCAGACCACGGCCTTCTCTAGCCATAAAATGGATCATTTCAGGAGTTGCATGTGCTGCTAACCCGATAAAATCCCCCTCATTTTCTCGATCTTCATCATCACATACAATGATAAGCTTGCCATTTTTTAAATCTGTGACTGCTTCTTCAATGGAACTAAACATATATTTATTCCTTTCTATAAGGACTTAATAAAATCCGTTTTCTTTCAAAAAGCTTGTAGTAACTCTACTTGTCGGTTTCTCTATTGAATCTGAATTGCGACTAATATGAGCTTGAAAAAACTTTGCTAAAAGATCAAACTCTAGATTCACTTTGTCACCTATTATTTTATTGCCTACAATGCTTACCTTAGCTGTGTGAGGAATAAGGGATACTACAATGGATGTATCTGTTGTGTTAAAAATAGTAAGACTTGTTCCATCTATCGTGATTGATCCTTTTTCCATTGTTAAATGAAGATATTCCTTTGGAATTTTAACCTCCAATAAGGTACTATTCTCTTTTTGTTGCTGAGAAAGAATGCTTCCAATACAATCAATATGGCCTGAAACAAAATGTCCGCCAAAACGACCATTTGCATGCATAGCTCGCTCTAAGTTAACAATCATTCCATCTTTCAGCTCTCGAAGTGTTGTATCATGAAATGTTTCTGGCATCACATCCATTGTAAAAAGGCTCTTTGTCATGGAAGTAACCGTCAAGCAAACACCATTAACAGCAATACTATCGCCAATATGCATATCTTCTAGTATCAATTGTGCTTGAACAGTAAGAGACAAAGTTTGACCATGTTTATTTATCTTTTTAACTGTACCGAGCTCTTCAACTAAACCAGTAAACACTATGTAACCTCCTTTCCAACAGTTAAATAGTCCTTAGGGTAGGATCATTAATGTATGGAAAATATATAAACTTTTCTAGAAAAATACACAAATAAACCCCGCATAGGAACTATACGGGGTTTTAGAAAACGACAAATAAGAGTATAATTTCGGCACATTTTTCCCAGATAAAAGGATATAGCAAAGAAGAGTCTTATTTTAAAGAAAATTAAACAAGCCTATTAGGTTCAAACACTGTCTAAAGAAAAATAGGTAGCATAAACCAGTTAATCAAATAGGTCATTCTTCTATAGCTATTGTTTTTAAAAAAAATGTCCATTATATACATACTTAAATAAAGTCATATAATATGACTTTTTTGCCTTCTCCCATCCAGACTATACTGTCGGCTTTGGTTTCTCACCAAATCCACCGCTTTACATTCGTAAACCGGGTCACGGGCTTAGAGTATTTCTACTCATCACCGCCGGTTGGGAATTTCACCCTACCCCGAAGGCGATCATCAAGTGATCATTACTATTTAATTACTGCTATCTTACACTGATTTAAGTTAGCAAGCAACTATTTTATACTAAAAGAGTAAGAATTAGGTGTTTTAAATGGAAGATAATACTAGCATAATACGCGACTTTTCTACTAGTATATTAGAACTGCATAAGCTATAATCAAGTTAAATAAAAATTAACTGAAAAAAGGCAAACTTGTTGAAAAGCAAGGACGCAAAGCTATGGACCTAAACGTATTCTACGTATGGTTGCCAAGTTGCCAGTTCACCCTTTTAGAGGAGTGATTGGGCTTTTTCTGAAAGGAAAGATTTATCATGAAAAAATTTTTAATAGCAACTATTTTACTATTCTCACTATTACCTTCTATGAACATACAAGCAGCAACACTTCAAACACAATCTACCTGGATATGGAACCCGTGGTCTCTTTATAAAGAGGAAACAAAAATCATCCAATTTCTTCAAAATAATAATGTCCAAAATGTTTATTTACAGATTGATGCAGATATTCCTAACTCGATTTATCAACAATTTATAACTAATGCTAGAAAAAGTAATATAGAAGTACATGCACTAGATGGCTCAGCTGATTGGATTTATACAAATGAAAATAATAAAATGGGAACATTTTTTAAATGGTTGACAAACTATCAGAATAGCAGTAATGTGGATCAACGTTTTTCTGGTGTTCATCTTGATGTAGAACCCTATTTACTGAGTGGATGGAGCACCGATCTAAATAATACCGTTCTAGCATATCAAGAAACCATTAAAACAAGTGTTGCCAAAAGTAAAAAGCTAGGCCTTCCAATTGGTTTAGATATGCCATTTTGGTTTAATACAATCACTTTCAATAACAAATTTGGAACAAGTAATTTAGCAAAATGGGCTATTAACCAGGCTAATTATACAACTATAATGGCTTATCGAAACACTGCAACTGGTGCAAATGGAATTAATGTATTAGTAAAAGAAGAAGTTCAATATGCAAAAAATGCAAAGAAACCAATTCAAATTGCAGTTGAAACGGGAGAATCAGCCGAAGGAGCAAATATTAGTTTCTACGGAAAGTCACTTTCTTACATGAATCAGGAATTAAATAAAGTACGCAATCATTATGTAAATGATGATGTAAGTATTTCTATTCATTATATTGAAACTTGGATGTCATTAAAGTAAGAAATAGGACAAAAGCGCCAGTCTATTAATTAGGCTGGTTCTTTTTTTGTAAATAGTTCTAAAATAGACATCTTAAACGATTATTTGGTCACAATAATCATAAAAGGATGTGTAAAGAACATGCAAATCGGAGAAAATGTGATTGGTTTTCGTACTTTCATTGCTAATATAGCCTACATATCAGGCTTAGGAGAAGATAAAAGTGATTGGGTATTAGTGGATACAGGGATACCTTTTAGTTCTTCTCTTGTTTTAAATAATACACAAAAGTTATTTGGTTCTAAAAAGCCATTAGCCATTATTTTAACACATGCACATTTTGATCATATTGGTGCTTTAGAAACATTAATTAAATTATGGAATGTACCCATTTATTTGCATGAACAAGAAGTACCATATTTATTAGGAGAGAAACGATATCCAGCTGCAAGGCCCTTTGAAGTAAAGGGGATTATGTCTTTTCTTTCACCATTCTATCCTAGAGATGGAATTGACCTAAAACCTAAAATTGTTTCCTTATCTTCTAAGACAACTATACCTTTTTTGAAAGGATGGAAATGGATTCACACACCTGGACATACATGCGGACATATTTCTTTATTTAGAGAAGAAGATGGTCTATTGCTTGCTGGAGATGCACTAACTACAGTAAAGCAAGAGTCTTTATTTTCTGTCATAACGCAAAAAAAGGAAATCCACAGCCCACCTGCATACTTTACACCTGATAGAGCAACAGCGCTCAAGTCAATAGAGAAATTGATCAAGTTAAACCCTAAAATTCTTTACACAGGTCATGGTAAGCCGCTGTACGGAAATAGTATTGTGAGTGGAATGGAGAAAATAATAAAAAGAGCTGATAAAGAAGCTCCAAACGTAAATCTGCAAACATAATTTGTGTAGGCTATCTTCCAAGTTTCCAAGTACTTTTCCTTTGATAGAAGCTCATTTCATGATAATCTAGTATATTAGTAATGAGATATGTGAAGGAGAACTACTATGAAATTAGTAACATGGAATGTTAATGGAATTCGCGCTTGTGTGAAAAAAGGATTTTTAGAATTTTTCCAAGAGACAAATGCAGATATTTTTTGCCTTCAAGAAACAAAGCTTCAAGAAGGTCAAATACAGTTAGAATTAGAAGGGTATCATCAATTTTGGAATTATGCAGAAAGAAAAGGGTATTCTGGCACAGCTGTCTTTACGAAAAACGAACCACTATCTGTTCGCTATGGGATAGGAGAGGATTTTGAAGAGTTGGAAGGACGTGCTATTACACTTGAATTCGAAGATTTTTTTCTACTAAATGTGTATACGCCGAATTCTAAAAGAGATTTAAGTCGCTTAGCTTATCGTTTAGAATGGGAAAAGCAATTACAAGAGTATATGAAATCTCTAGAGAGTATAAAACCCGTGATATACTGTGGTGATTTAAATGTTGCTCATAAGGAAATCGACCTAAAAAACCCTAAAACCAATATTGGAAATTCTGGGTTTACAGTAGAAGAAAGAGCAGAGATGACAAATCTATTAAATGTAGGATATGTAGATAGTTTCCGTTATCTGTATCCTGATAGAACAGATGTCTATACGTGGTGGTCTTATATGGCCAAAGTTAGAGAAAGAAATATTGGTTGGAGAATCGATTACTTTATCGTTTCTACTCAATTAGAAAACCAAATAGAAGATGTAACGATTCACTGTGATACGTTAGGCAGTGATCATTGTCCTGTCGAACTTACCATTAAACTATAATGAAGGAATCAAAAAGTGGTTTCATTAAACTGGAACCACTTTATTGTCGAAAATTATGGAAAACACTTCCTTTATTCATTTACTATCAAATGGTATACTTATTATTAACCAGTGGTCAATTAAAGGAGTTATCATGTCAGCACGTAAAAATAAGTCAAGTGAACTAACAAGAGAACTAATTATTCAAAAGGCACGTGCTCTTTTTGTAGTAAAAGGGTATCAACATGTTTCCATGCGTAGTATTGCAGCACAACTTGAGTGTAGTCATGGAGCTATTTATTACCATTTCAACAATAAAGCAGAGTTATTTTATGCCATAGTAGAGGAAGATTTCTCTAAATTAAATAATCTATTAGAAAAAACCATACAAGGTCCTGAAGATCATTCTATAAAGCTTTATCAAGTGCTGTATCGCTTTATAGAATTTGGTTTAAATCATCAAAGTCAATATGAAATGATGTTTTTAGTTAAAAACGAGGAAGTAGATAGTCTTTCACAAAGTGCTGCAAATACGAGTTATGATAAATTTGCACAGACTTTGAGTGTACTTTCTGATAATAAGCTAGAATACAAGGATATATATTCTGCATTTCTTGCTCTTCATGGCTTTGTTTGCCATTATCGGGGATATGTAGATGGGATAGAAGAAGCCCAATCTGCTGCCAAAGCACATGTTCAATTTATATTAAAAGGATTATTTGGGAAAGCGCTCTAAATCATTAGAATAGATTTAGAGCTTTTTAAAACAGTTAATTGACCATTGGTTAATAAAAAGAAGGGATGTTCTCCTTAATGAAAGCATTAGTATTAGGTGCTACTGGTGGAATGGGTTTTGCGTTAGTACAAGAGTGGGTAAGCAGAGGGTTTGATGTAGTAGCATTTTCTAGGAGTAAACACAAGTTGAAAACTTTATGTAGATAATCCCCAAATTACAATAGTAGTAGGTGATGCTCTTAATAGTGAAGACGTAACTCAAGCTGTTTCTGGAGTAGATATTATATTCCATGCAGTAAGCTTTCCATATGAAGAGTGGGAGGAGAAGCATCTTACCTGTTTAGATACAGTCATTCAAGCTGCAGAAATACACCATAAAAAGCTTGTTTTTACCGATAATATCTATGTATATGGAAAAAATCAAGGAGAAAAAGTTACGGAGAACTCCCCCAAAATGCCTCATACTAAAAAGGGGAACATTCGATTAATGATGGAAAATAGAATAAAAAAATCGAATATCCCCTGGTTAATTGGCCATTTGCCTGACTCATATGGTCCTAATGCCGAAAATACTATATTGTATGAAACATTAAAAAATGTTTGTTTAAATAAAGTGGCCAATTATGTGGGAGATAAAAAAATAAAAAGAGAATTTTTATACACAAGAGATGGAGCAAAAGCTTTAGTAGAGCTAGCTTTAAGAGAAGACACCTTTAATCAACATTGGAATATACCCTCAAGCTTTCCTATAAGCGGAGAAGAAATTCATCAATTGCTTCAAAAGGAATTTGGATATACAAAATCTTTTAGGATGGTTAACAAATCTATGATTCGTATGATGGGAATTTTCCACCCGTTTATGAAAGAAATGGTGGAAATGATGTATTTAAATGAAAATCCTATTTTACTAAATGGTGTAAAGTATGAACAAACGATCGGTCCTGTACCGAATACAGCTTATAACGTAGGAATAGCAGAAACACTTAATTGGATTAAAAATAATAAAGTGTAGTCCATTACTTTGCAACGAGAATATGCTTATAAACACCTAATCTCTCTAGATAAGTGCAGATAGATTAGGTGTTTATAAGCCGAACATAAATAGAAAATGCTATTATTATTTCTTTCTATAATTAGTAGATAACACTAGATCATCATCTGTCATGATATATTCATGACAGCTCATTAAAGGTTCTTTTAAGGAAAGCGATAATCGATCTTCTTCATAAGCACAAATCAGTAAAATTTGGTTATTTTGAACAATTTCATCTGCTTCTCTCTCAAATTCCACTAAAATCTCTTTTACTCCCTCATCTGCCGCCCACTCTACATGAGCCCAAATGCGGAAAGGAAGTTTGTTCTGCATATAATAATCTAATTCATTATTCAAGTATTCAAAAATATATGGAGGATTAAAGCTCCCACTTGAAAAATAATAATCATAATTGTTAATATGATGAATTCTTTTCATTTCTTCAGGCATAATAGAATTCGGTAGATTTTTCATAATCAAAGAAAAAATCCGATCATTTTCAATTAAAAATACATGCTCTAATTTGTTTATACCTGTTAGAATATAAGAAGTTACCTTATCGATATATTGATGTAAGCTTTTATTTAAATAGAAAATATGTGCCTTTTCAATAGTTTGTAGGGTAATATTAGTATGGCTCATAAAACAAATCCCTTCATTTAAAAATATTAGCTATCCTTAATTTATCAATAATTATACATATGCACAATTAAATTTAATATTTTTAAGAAAGTTGGTCAAATATGAAAATTAAAGGTATCCATCACATTTCAGCTATGACAGCTAAAGCTAAGGAAAATTATGAATTTTATACAAAGGTATTAGGCTTAAGACTTATAAAAAAAACAGTCAATCAAGATGACCCTTCTGTCTATCATTTGTTTTATGGAGATGAAATAGGAAATCCAGGTACTGAGTTAACCTTTTTTGAGATACCTAACTTGGCAGCAAATCAAGAAGGAATAAGTAGTATCTCTGCCACTTCTCTAAGAGTTCCTAATGATAAAGCATTAGAGTATTGGATCAATCGCTTTGATGAATTAGGAGTAAGCAATAGTGGAATTGTCGAAAGAGCTAACCGTCTTACAATAGAATTTAGCGGGCTAGAATCACAGCGATTTTTCTTAGTATCAGACGAAAAAAACAATGGAGTTGCTTCTGGTGTTCCCTGGGAAAAAGGCCCAATTCCATTAGATTTTGCGATAACTGGTTTAGGACCAGTTCAACTAACTGTTCGACGAAAAGAATCCACTATGCGTGTTTTAACAGAGATGATGGGTTATAGATTAATTGGGGAATATGCATCACCCATTAATGGGCAACCAAATATCCAAGTACTTGAAACAGGTGAAGGGGGAACAGGTACGGAAATTCATGTAGAGGAAAGAACAGATTTAAACGTGCAAAGATTAGGAAGAGGCGGTGTGCATCATGTTGCTTTCCGTGTAGATAGTGAAGAGGAATTATATGAATGCATTGAAACAGTAAATGATGAGAGATACCAAAACTCAGGCTTTGTAGACCGCTTTTATTTCCAGTCTCTCTATTTTAGAGAACCAAATGGTATTCTATTTGAAATTGCAACAGATGGCCCTGGATTTGCTACAGACGAAGAGGTCGAGCATCTAGGAGAATCTTTAGCATTACCGCCATTTCTTGAGCCGCAAAGAGCTGAGATTGAAAGGAAATTAAAGCCACTTTATACAACAGTTAATTAAGTAAAAGAACTATTGCTAGTTATGATAAAATAATAGAGATGCTGTAAAGCAAGTTAGTAAGGGGGAAAATGGTTTGTTGAAATGTGTTTCGCTTGATTTAGATGGTACTTTATTAGATGACCAGCACCAAATATCAGAAAACAATAAAAAGGTAATTCAACAATTAAAAGAAAATAATGTAGATGTTATTTTAAATACAGGTCGTCAATATGCTGATGTCATTAAAGTAAACGGTGTTAAAGAATTAGAATTACCAATTATATGCTTAAACGGAAGTATGATGTATCATCCTTCAGGAGAACTTCTTTATGAGACTAAAATATCCATGGAAGTTTACCAATCGGTTTTAACTGAATTACAAAAGCTAAACGTTGGCATTCTCGTATATACCAATCAAGGTGGTTTTCCATGTACTTTACCAGGATTAAAAGGAAAGTCATGGGACGAAATACAAGCTTTATTCGACAATCAGGATTATGACATGATTGCTCATTTAAAAGATGTTAAGATATATAAGTTGATTGCAGTGGTTGCTGAAACGGAAATGGACAGAATTAAAGATGTTAAGAATCAATTAAAGCAGTTTGATACGATTTCATTTTCTTCTTCTTTTCCAAATAATTGTGAGATTACCTCAAGTGAAGCACAAAAAGGAAAAGCCATCAGAAGGTATGAAAATCTTAAAAAAGTAGTTTTTGATGAGATATACTCCTTTGGTGATGGAGGCAATGATGTTACTCAATTTGAAGTTTCTACCCGTTCTTTCGCAATGGAGAATGCACCTGACGAAATCAAACGGAAAGCTAGTGATTTAACGAAAAGCAATAACGATGATGGTGTAGCATATGCCATAAAAGAAATACTGAAATTAGTTTAATAAGCATATTATGATGAAGTAGCTAGCGTTACGGGCTAGCTCTTTTTTTGATATTTAGTACGATGATAGGATAGGAGTTTTTAGATTGAAAAAAATAGTATTTACAGGTGGCGGCTCTGCTGGACATGTTACACCAAATATTGCCTTAATAAATGAACTACAGAAAGAAGATTGGAGCATTTCTTACATAGGAAGCAAGGCTGGCATTGAGAAGGAACTTATAGGGAAATTAGATATTCCCTATTATTCTATTTCTAGTGGGAAATTACGTCGTTATGTTTCTAAGGAAAATATCAAGGACATATTTAAAGTGATAAAGGGTTGCTTTGATGCTAGAAAAGTGTTGAAAAAAGAGAAGCCAGATGTTGTTTTCTCGAAGGGCGGATTTGTTTCAGTGCCAGTTGTTATAGCGGCGAATACGTTAAAAATTCCCGTTATCCTTCATGAAAGTGATTTAACCCCTGGATTAGCTAATAAATTATCTGTACGTTTTGCAACTAAGATATTTACCTCCTTTGAAGAAACATTACGTTATCTTCCAAGCGAGAAAGCAAAAGCAATAGGTTCACCAATAAGAAGAGAAATATTGGAAGGATCTGCTACTAAAGGGAGAGATTATTTAGGATTTCACAACGAGAAGCCAGTTCTAACCATTATGGGCGGAAGCTTAGGGGCCAAAAAAATCAATGACATCATCCGTGAAAATCTAGATACCTTACTACAAACCTATCAAATTGTTCATCTATGTGGGAAAGGGAATGTTTCCAATGAACATATACGAACTGGATATAAACAATTTGAGTACGTTCATGGAGAACTACCAGACATTTTAGCTGCTACTGACTATGTAGTTACTAGAGGTGGATCCAATTCCATCTTTGAGTTTCTAGCTTTAAAAATTCCCATGTTAATTATTCCTTTAACAAAGCAACAAAGTCGAGGAGATCAGATTCTAAATGGAAAAGTATTTTCAGAAAATGGATATGCTTATATGTTAGAGGAAGAGTCTCTAACATCTGAACAATTATTTAAGTCTTTACAAAAAATGGAGACCAATAAGCTACATTTAATAGAAAATATGAAGAAAGCACAAGCAAGTGATGCACTTAATGAAATAGTAAACGAAATAAAGAGCCATAGCTAAAAAGGATGCCAGATGTACGTCAAACGTTCATCTGGCTCTTTTTTTGCTTGTGTTCTAAAGGAATTACTTGATATTTTATAGAGAAACAGCCAAAATAAAGAATGGCTATCGCAATAGATAGTAAAGAAAGTAGGGAAAGCATGCAATCATTTAAAGAATTAGGAATTTCACTTGAGTCTATCACTCAACTAAACAAACAAAGAATTAAAGAACCAACACCAATACAAGAAAAAGTCATTCCTTTACTATTAAAAGGAAAAGATATAATTGCACAAGCACAAACAGGTACTGGAAAAACTTTTGCTTTCGGTTTACCCATCTTAGAAAGAGTAGATCCAAATAAAAAGGTTATACAAGCATTAATTGTGAGTCCTACAAGAGAGCTTGCTATACAAATTACAGAAGAATTAAATAAAGTAAAGGCAGAAGCTATCCAAATTCTTGCTGTATATGGTGGACAAGATGTAGAAAAACAATTAAACACATTGAAGAATGATGTGACGATAGTAGTAGCAACACCTGGGCGCCTTATTGACCATATAAAGAGAGGCAATATTGATTTAAAACAACTTTCTTATCTAGTATTAGATGAAGCTGATCAAATGCTTCATATTGGTTTTTTGGAAGAAATAGGATATATCGTTAGACGCACACCAAACACAAGGCAAACTATGTTATTTTCGGCTACCATTTCAAAAGAAGTACAAAAACTTGCCCAAAAGTATACAAGAAATGCTGAATTTGTTACTGTTGAGAAAAAACAGGGTCCTGCTTTAACTGTTAAGCAGTATAGTTTACATACTCCTGACCGAGCAAAACAAGGTACACTAATGGCTTTAATTAAAGAACATAATCCCTATATGGCGATTATATTTTGTCGGACAAAACGTCGAGTAAGTAAATTATATGAAGTAATGCGTTCTAATAAATTTAACTGCAGTGAACTGCATGGAGACTTATCTCAGGCAAAACGAGAACAAGTAATGAAAGAGTTTAGGAACGGGAAATATCAACTTCTTATTGCTACAGATGTTGCTGCTAGAGGGTTAGATATTGATGGAATTACCCATGTTTTTAACTATGATATTCCTTTAGATGCAGAATCTTATGTGCATAGAATTGGGAGAACAGGAAGAGCAGGATTAGAAGGTGTTGCCTTTACTTTTTATTCCTCTGATGATCGCCCTTTATTGGATACAATTGAAAATGATTTATCGATTAAGATAGAAAAGCTACAACAACCTAAAAGTGAGAAAAAAGAAAAAAGAGAACCTTCTAGAAGTTATAATCAGAAAAATGATGCTAGAGGTACTACTAACGGAAAGAAAAAAGGAGAAGCAGCTAACAAACCAAAAGATAAAAAATGGGATAATAAAGGGAATACTTCCACTACATCAAAAAACAAAATCAATCAGAATAGAAAAAAGCAAAGTAGAAGCCGTTAAAACTAAATAAAGGAGGCATGACATTGTTATTAAAAAAGCTGGAAACATATATAAAAAAGCAAGATACAGATAAAGTGTTATTACTAGAGGAAGAATTCAATCACTTAACAGAAACCTTTGCAAATGTGGAGGTAGTAAACAGTGTAGATAGGTTTTCAGATCTTTATTTGGAACTAGTAAATAAAGAAACAGACGAAACTGTGGAGTCAGATTTACCTTACTCATTTTTAGATAGTCAGATGAACTACTTTGAAAAAAACATAGAGAACTATCTTTACATAGAATCATCTGCCTTTGAAATTATATCAGCAGAATCCTTTATGATAGAAGTGGACTCCGTATTTAGTACGTATGAGTTAATTCTCGGTCTTCAATTGCCTAAAAAGAAGGAAAAAGATATCCGTAACTATATTAATGCAAACTTACAGGAAGAATCAGCGAGCTTTCAATTATTGTTCAATGATAAGGATGGGTTATGGGAACTAAATCTTCCATTAGATAAAATTAATGGTTTTGATAAAAATATGACGCTAGCAGAGAGCATAAAACTAGCCTATTTATTCTTATTTAACTTAGGAATTGCATTAGAAAGATAATGGATGAAGTGTAACCGGGAGGGGTTAGAATGACAGATAATAAATCCATAAAAATAGAATCAAGCGAATTTTCTTGGAATACACTTGATGGAGTATTTCATTTTGACGGAGCACCAGCTTTATTGTTCTGGGATTCAGCTTTTGAAATATTTTTTAGCACCATAATGGAGATTTCAGGCTCTGATGCCTCTAATACTGTCTTTGAGGCAACTGGCTTTCGAATGGGCTTACTAGTAAATGAGTACTATCAAAATCATTATACGGTGGAAGAAGTAATGAAAAAGTATAGTGAAATTTATTCAAGTGCTGGTTGGGGTAATATCGAAATTTTAAATTACGATAAAGAAGCAAAAACAGTAACTGTACAGCTCAGAAACTCCTGGGAACAACGTATTCTTCGTTCTATCAATTCAGAGCAATCAGCGGTACTTTTACCTTGTCACTGGGCGGGTGTATTTAGTGGATTATTCAAGGAGAATATGTGGTACTCATTAGAAAAAAGTAAGATGAATGGGGATGAGTATGATGAAGTGAAAATATTCCCTTCAACAATTACTCCCAATAAGAATATCCATGAATTGGCAAGGCAAAAAGAACAAGCATATATTAATGAGTTAGAACAAAAGGTTGATCGTAGAACAGAAGAACTCTCAACCCTTATTAAAACACTGTCTACCCCCGTTATGCCTGTGATGAATGGTATATTAGCTATCCCTTTAATCGGAAAGTTTAATGAGGAACGCTTTGAGGATTTACTTCAAAAAGGATTAAGTGAATTCAAACAAAAGCGTGCAAGTTACTTATTGCTTGATTTGACAGGAATTAAGGAGTTTGACGGATTTATTATTCATCGATTACAACATCTAATCAAAGCGATTGAATTAATTGGAGGAAATTGTGTACTAGTTGGAATTAGTCCAAGTCTTAGTATGCAAATTATTCATTCTGGTGCAGATTTAAACAATTTACCTACCTTTTCTACTCTGGAACAAGGCATTCAATATGCTATTGAAGAGCTAGGGTATCAAATTGTTAAGAAGGAACCTATAGTAGATTAAATACATAAACATTCTATGAACAAGTTATTCTTTTCTCATAGAATGTTTTTTGTTTTCTTATATAATTTCTCTTTTCGAAAATACTAAGGAAAAATAAAGGAGAGAGAATCATATGCCTGAATTACCAGAAATGGAGAACTACCGAATACAGCTTAGTCAACTATTAGTGAATAAACCTATTCATTCTGTTACTATCAATCGTGAAAAATCGATTAACATATCATCAAACGATTTTATTAACCACCTAAAGGGTTCGTCTATCGTTCGCATAGAGAGAAAAGCTAAGCATCTATTATTTCATCTATCTACTAATAAAATCTTACTTTTGCATTTAATGCTAGGAGGATGGATGTTTTACGGAACAGAAGAAGAGAAACCAAAACGTACCATTCAAATTCAGCTTTCATTCGGAGATAAGCATTTATACTTTATTGGTTTAAGATTAGGATATTTACATTTATTAACTCCTCAAGAATGTGAAGAAGAATTAAAGGACTTAGGACCAGAGCCTACTTATTATCAATTTACTGAAGCCAATTTTTTAGATTATTTACAGCACAAGAGAGGAAACATTAAGTTAAAGCTAGTAGATCAACATTTTTTATCTGGAATAGGAAATTGTTATTCTGATGAAATTTGCTATCATGCCAAAATACTTCCTACTAGGAAAATAGAAGATTTACAGGAAATAGAACAGAAACAACTATACCATTCTATCCGTTTTATTTTACAATCAGCTACAGAGATTGGAGGATATATGGAGCATCCTCTTTATAAAAATGATCAGAAAACAGGCAGCTATAATAATCATTGTAAAGTGTATGATATGGAAGGTACTACTTGTTCAAGATGCCAAGATACCATCGTATTTATTGAGCTTTCCTCTAAAAAATGCTTTTATTGTCCTGGATGTCAGCATTAAGAAAAAGTGTAGATGTCAAGTCTTCCATGGTTGGGGGACTTTTTTTATTTAGAGCTGTACAAATGACATTCATTAATCAATCTTATCTCCCATAAAAAGATTAAAACCTTCACCTTTTGTCCATACTATACATTTGTTACAAGGAGGGTTTTTTATGATTAAAAAGAAGCTAGGAGTACTTTTCATTATCACATTAACTATGTTGCTACTTGGCAGTGGAAACTTGGCTGCACTTTCTCCTGTATATGCTAATAATACTGTGCATACTGATTCATTTTTACTGACCTTACAAAAATTGTTAGAGACAGAATCGGAATTACAAGGAAGCTTGGCAGGTATCAGTATTAGAGATAGAGAAGCAGGAGAACTATTATTTGAAAATATGGCCGATGTAAGATTAGCACCAGCATCAAATATGAAGCTATTTACAGCAGCAGCAGCTCTCCAAATTTTAGGGGAGGATTATTCATTTATTACAGAAGTTTATGGTGATGGAAAAGTAGAAAAAGGTACTTTAAAAGGGAATCTATACATAAAAGGGAATGGAGATACTAGTCTTTCACCAGAAAATCTTGATAAGTTGGCGCAAAACTTAAAGAAAGATGGTATCTCCGTAATAGAAGGAGACATAGTCGCAGATGATAGCTGGTATGATCAAGAGCCGTACTCGGTAGATTTAGCTTGGAGTGATACTACAACCTATTATGGTGCACCTGTCTCCGCTTTAACACTGTCACCAAATAAAGAGTATGATGCTGGTACAGTTTTACTCCATTTAAGACCTTCAGATGAAATAGGGGAGAGTATTGAAATTGATTCGGAACCTAACACAAATGAACTAAAAATCATTAATAATGCAATTACAGTTAAAGAAGAAAACAAAAATACAATAAAAGTGGGTAAAAAATATAACAGTAAAGAAGTCATTATTGAAGGAGAACTACCAATAAACACTAAAGTGGTAAAAGAATGGGTTCCTATTGATGATCCTACTAGTTATACTTTAGATATTTTCCGGCAATCTCTTGAAAAACAAGGAATTAAAGTAACGGGAGAAGCATTCAAAGGAACGACACCACAACTCGCTTCACTTCTAACTACACATAAATCTATCCCGTTATCAGAGCTATTAGTTCCTTTTATGAAATTAAGCAATAATACCATTGCAGAAACATTAGTGAAAGAAATGGGAGTGGTAAGATTAGGGGAAGGTAGTTTTGAAAAAGGATTAATAGCATTAACCGATGAACTTGAGACTCTTTCTGTACCAACCTCTAATATGCTTATTCGTGATGGTTCAGGTGTTTCTCCTATTGATTTAGTCACTGCAAACGACATCACATTGTTGCTATATTCTATTCAAAAACAAGGTTGGTTTCCAACCTTTATGACTTCTTTACCTATTTCAGGAGAAGAAGATCGATTAGTAGGTGGAACATTAAGAAATCGACTAAACTCAGAAAATACAAAAGGAAAAGTTTACGCTAAGACTGGAACATTATCTGCTGTTAGCTCTTTATCAGGGTATGTAGAAAGCAAAAATGGCAAAGAATATATTTTCTCTATTCTATTCAATCATTTAGTAGATGAGGAAGAAGGAAAAATAATAGAAGACAAAATAATAGAGTTATTAGCCTCTTACTAAGATAGATACAGAGCTAAGTAAAAATAGAAAGAGCAATGGAAGAATTTCTTATGAATATCTTCCATTGCTCTTATATGTTAATTCTCTATTGACTTAGCTAGTTCCGTAATATAGGTAAAGAATTCTTCTGGTTGAACGGAGTAAACTACTGAAACTGGACGACCGTCTTTATGTTCCAATGTTCTTCCTTGTGAAGGAGATTCTGTTAGCACGATAGAAGAGACTTTCTTCATTTCTACGAGTTCAGGCTTTCCAATGGTCGCAGTAGTAAGAACATCCCATAAATAGTAGGTAGAGTTTGTTTCAACATGCACTAATGGAGGGCATGCTGCATAGCATTGGCCGATAAAATCAAGACCAGTATATTTGCGTAAGGATGCCCAGTGATTTCGGACAGAAACTGTTAAGGGTACTTGATTGGTGCTTTCTAATGCTATCATTTCTATTTTTATGGAACTATTCCAGACCGTAGCAACTGCCTCTGGGTCCCAAAAGGCATTCCATTCAGCTGTTCCATCATGTTCAGGCTCTTGAACATTTCCTACTTCTAAGAATGTTCCACCCATCCAGACTAATTTTTCTATTTTATCTTGTATATCAGGAGCTATTTCAATTGCTCTAGCAAGATCAGTTAAGGGACCTGTAAACAAAAGAGTTGTTCTTTCTGTATTTTCTCTTACACACTTAATTAAGTGTTCATGTGCAGGTAAAGTGCTCATAGGAGCTTCTACTTTACCACTCTCATTTAGTAGAGGTAGAGCATCTACATAGAAGGTATGCATACGCCAGTCTTTAGGAAAGGGATTGATACCACGAGAATTGGATTTAGCGACTTCTATATTACCATTTCCAAAGCGATCGATAATTTTTCTGCTTGCACTTATGCCTGGCTCTAGATAGCCGTCTGCTGGAATGACGGAAACTCCTGTTAAGGCTACATCCTCCATTTGTAATAATAAAAAGAGAGAAACTAAGTCATCGATACCTGCATCATGGTTAAAATATACTTGTTTTTTCATATGTATCACTCCTGCTTCATTGATAATTGTATAGCTGATTAATTACATTACTTTTTACTATAAAGATGGGTATGAAGTAAATCTGATAGCTAAGCTATAACAAATGCTAAAACAGAAGAATCAAAACTATTTTCTTCCAAAATCTGCTTTAATCTCTCCATAATTATTTGTATCCCATTTAAGTATTTTATTGGTATAAGAATGGGTAGCTAGCCACTTTTCTGCACTTTCTATCATATTCCACAATTTTTCTGTTCTTTCATCACGAAAAAGGGTAGTATTAGCTTTTTTATTTCGCACCCATGCAAGAGCAGTCATGCTATCACTATAGATGGTGGTAGCTTTTCCTTCCTTTTCCAGGTGTGATAATGCATGAACAATCCCTAAAAATTCTCCAATGTTGTTGGTGCCAAGGACTGGTCCAAAATGAAAGATTACTTCTCCTGTCTTTGTGTGCACCCCACGATATTCCATTAATCCAGGATTCCCACTACAAGCTGCATCCACAGATATACTATCTTCTTCAATTGGTTCTAATTTTTTATGTATCGTATTTTTTGAGGATTTTGAGGTACTAGTTTCATTTCTTCCTTTAGCAAATGCTTTTTCTGCTTCTGCAAGGGAAGGGAATGACTTAAATGAAGCTCCTTTAAAGCCTTTTGTTTGTTTTTCACATTCTGCCCAAGTTTGAAAAATTCCAGGTTTAAATCCTTTCCAAACTACATAATATTTTTTGCCTGCCATTGGTTTCCTCCTTAATATCCATCGTTGTTACTATATCATAGGCTGATTTAATTTTGAAACATAATACATAAGGTAAATGGGCTTGAAATAGTTTTAGTATTGCTTCTGTAATAATTCCACTCAAATAGTAAATTCTAAATTTATTGTAAGTAATTGAAGGAGGAGATATAGTATGAATTGGTTGATTTATGCTCTTTTATCCGCAGTGTGTGCAGCGTTTGTTAGTATTTTTGGAAAGATAGGATTACAAAATATTGATTCTAATACAGCTACAGCGATTAGAGCGATTATTATGGCTATCTTTCTCATGATTGTCGTTGCTATAGAAGGTAATTTAAATAAAATTCCTGTTATCTTAGCAGATAAGAAAAATATTATATATATTGTTCTAAGTGGCATTGCAGGAGCTAGCTCGTGGTTATTTTATTTTTTAGCTCTAAAATCAGGAAAAGTCACACAAGTAGCACCAGTAGATAAATTAAGTGTTGTGCTTGCAACTATAATCGCTGTACTTTTCTTAAGTGAAAAAATCAGCTTATGGAATGGGATTGGCATAGCTTTTATTACAATTGGCGTAATTTTAACAACCATATGATAATAATTCTACTAAATAGTTAAGAATCTCCAGATTTAGTCGATATAAAGGACAATCTATTAAAAATATATGAAGTGTTTGAATGGAGATTTATAATATGCAAAAAAACAGTAAAGCAAAATGGATTATAACCCTTTGTTTTTTTGTTATTTGTTCTTTCTTGGTAAACTTATTTCATCCTGATAAGTCAATTTTACTCATCCTCCATTTTATGTTAGATATGGCTATCATATTTACTCTGATTGTGATAATTAAAAGAATTGCAAGTATGTTCTCAGAATTATCACATAGTAATAAAAAATTACAATCTATATTTGAAGCAACTGATATAGCTATATGGTTTCATGACTTACGGTCAAATAATCTTCTGATTACCTCGGGAATCGAGAAGATATATGGAAGATCATTAGAAGAGTTTCAAAGCAATATTAGCCTATGGAGAGAAGTAATACATCCTGATGATTTAAAGATTATACAGTTTAGAGAAGAACATTTAAGAGAAAAAAACCAGGAAATTATCAGTGTATATCGAATTATAAAGCCTGATGGTAAAATTCGTTGGATAAAAGATCGAGGTAGTGCTGTATTTGATGTTATGACAGGCGAAATGATGGAATTTACTAGTGTACTAATTGACATAACGGATAGTAAAGAAAATGAAGATAAGTTTAGTACATTAGTCGATATGTCACCAGATATTATTGCTTTAATTAAAGATTTCCACTTTCTATATATCAATAATGCAGGAAGTAAAATACTAGGGTCAAAAACGTCATATGATTTAATCAATCGGCCAATTAGTGACTTTTTTTCTAACGAAACATATGAATATATTGTAGATACATTTAATAAAGCAAATGAAACTGATAATATCATGCTAGATTTAGAGTTAATCACCCTTCAAAAACAAAAGATAAATTTAGAAATTTCCTGTATGCCCATTCTCTTTGGAGGTCAGCGTACTGTCTTAGTGTTTGGAAGAGATGTTACTTCAAGGAAAAAAGCAGATTCCATGATTAAAGAATTAGCTTATAAGGACACATTAACAGGTCTGCCAAACAGAAATAGTTGTTTAGACTATCTTAATGAGAAGCTCAATAAAAATGAAATAAATTCCATGTCTATTCTTTTTATAGATTTAGATCAATTCAAACGAATTAATGATACAAAAGGGCATAGCACAGGGGATGTAATCTTAGAAAAAGTAGCAGACCGCTTACAATCTGTATTGGATGAAAAGGATTTTGTTTCTAGATTTGGCGGAGATGAGTTTTTAATTTTATTAGAGAATAAAACAAAAGAAGAAACAACTAATATATCAAAGGTAATTATAGAAGAATTTGCTACACCGATTCATGTAGATGAGGATGAATTCTTTGTAACGCCAAGTATTGGTATAAGCCTGTTCCCATCTGATGGAACGGATCAAGAAACATTAATTAAGAATGCAGATGCTGCTATGTATTTAGCAAAAGATTTAGGGAAAAATAATTATCAATTTTACTCCTCTTATCTTGCTGAGAAAAGCTCTAGAAAAATGGAACTAGAAATGGCTTTAAGAAAAGCCATAAAAAAGAAAGAATTATCGTTGTTTTATCAACCGCAAATTGATGTAAAGACAGGGAAGATTTCAGGGGTTGAAGCATTACTTCGCTGGAAACATCCTAAGTATGGGTATGTTTCTCCAGGTGAGTTTATCCCGATAGCAGAAGAAACCAATTTAATGTTCTCTATTGGAGAATGGGTCATAACAGAAGCATTCACCCAAAAGAAAAAGTGGGATGAATGTGGTGCAATTCATTTGAAATTAGCAGTCAATATTTCTGCCAAACAGTTTCAATATAATGAATTTCTGCACTTTTTAGAGACTGAGATAACTAGATTACAATTAGATACAGCAAATATCGAACTAGAGATAACAGAATCAGTTATGCAAGATATTGATAGTGCTAAATTAATTTTATGTCGAATTAAAAAGCTTGGTTTCCTTATTTCTATTGATGATTTTGGTAAGGGATACTCCTCCCTAAGCTATTTAAAATCTTTACCAATAGATATTATAAAAATTGATAAAGATTTTATTGATGATATTGAAAATCCCATCCATCAAGGTTCACTTGCTAAAGCAATCATTGATATGGGACATAATATGCATTTTTCTGTTATTGCAGAAGGCGTAGAAACAAAGGAACAACTAAAATTCCTAACTATACATCAATGTGATTTAATTCAAGGTTACTATTTTAGTAAACCATTACCATGGAATGAATTAGAACTATACTACATGGAACAAATGAATAAACGCTCTTAAGAAACGATTGCTTTTACAAAAATCTTTCATCTATGAAAAGATTTTGTAAAGGCAATCGTTTTATACTTCTTATTACTATTTTTAGAAAAATCGTTTATACTAACTAATAATTAGGCAATATAATGTTGGTGAAAGAGCCAAAATATTGTACTTGGAAAATATACATAAAGCTGGTGATGTAATTGGTTTGTCAATCAAATGAAGAATTAGAACTACTATTAGAAGAAGCTAAACAATATACAAAAAACGGAAAAGTTGCAGATTATATACCTGCTCTCAAAAAAGCGAACCCTGAGGATTTATCAGTAGCTATTTATAAAGCAGATGGAACATGTTATTATGCAGGATGTATATCTAAGAAAATCACTCTGCAAAGTATATCTAAAGTGATTACATTAGCATTAGCCTTAATAGAATGTGGCGAAGAATACGTGTTTCAAAAAGTGGGATACGAGCCAACAGGAGATCCCTTCAATTCAATTGTTAAGTTAGAAATGAGTAATCCCTCGAAACCACTTAATCCAATGATTAATGCTGGTGCTCTTGCAGTAACTCATATGATTCAAGGAAGTTCTGTCGATGAGCGTCTAGACAGAATTCTTGACTTTGTTAAAAAATTGTCTGGAAATAATGAGATTGAATATTCCGAGGAAGTAGCTCAATCTGAATTTGATACCTCTCACTTAAACAGAGCACTTTGCTATTTTATGAAACAGCACGGAATTATTAATGAAGATGTGGAAGAGCTTTTAGATCTATATACAAAGCAATGCTCCATTGAAGTAAACTGTTTAGATTTAGCACGAATTGGGATAGTATTTGCTCTAGATGGAAAAAATCCAGAAACAAATGAGCAAATTATGCCTCCACATGTTGCAAGAATATGCAAAACATTTATGGTTACTTGTGGAATGTATAATGCATCTGGTGAATTTGCGGTTCGTGTCGGAATTCCAGCAAAAAGTGGTGTTTCTGGAGGGATTTTAGGAGCAGTTCCTAATCGTTTTGGAATTGGTTTATCTGGTCCAGCATTAGATGATAAAGGGAATAGTGTAGCAGGATTAAAGCTACTAGAATTACTTGCTAATAAGTATCAATTAAGCATGTTTTAAAGGAAATAAAAAGGAGAGCGAACTACCTCTGTATTCACAAGACGTGAATAAGTGGTAGTTCGCTCTTTTTTGATTAACTCATTCTCTCTTCGGGTAACCTAAAATTATAGGTAAAAAGGTAGAAAGGAGAACAAATAAATGAGCTTAACACCAGAAGAGCGCATTGAACTGCATGGATTTAATAATTTAACTAAATCTTTAAGCTTTAATATGTATGATATTTGTTTTACACGGACAAAAGAAGAACGAGAAGCCTACTTACAATATATCGATGAACAATATAATGCGGATCGCCTGACAAACATTTTAAAAGATGTATCGGATATTATAGGTGCGCATGTATTAAATATAGCGAAACAGGATTATGAGCCTCAAGGTGCAAGTGTCACACTACTCGTTTCTGAAGGACCTATAATAGAAGCTCCGAAAGAAGCGTTTGAAGAATCTCCTGGACCTCTTCATCCTGATTCGGTAGTTATGCATTTAGATAAAAGTCACATTACCGTACATACTTATCCTGAATACCATCCAGACGAAGGGATTAGTACTTTTCGAGCAGATATTGATGTTTCAACATGTGGAGAAATTTCTCCGCTTAAGGCTTTAAATTATCTTATACATTCCTTCGATACCGATATTATGATATTAGATTACCGAGTTAGAGGCTTCACACGTGACATCAATGGACACAAACTATTTATAGATCATGAAATCAATTCTATACAGAACTTTATTCCAGAAGAAATAAAAAAACAATTTGATATGATAGATGTGAATATTTACCAAGAAAATATCTTTCATACAAAATGCAAACTGAAACAGTTTGATTTAAATAATTATCTCTTTGGATATACAGAAGATGCTTTATCACATCAAGAACGAAACTTTATTACGGAAAAGCTAACAGAAGAAATGAATGAAATTTTTTATGGGAAAAATATTAAGTAGACACCTTTTTTAAGCATTAGGTAGTGGTTATTTATACCACTCCTTTTTTATGTAACAAAAACTATTTCTCTCATTATTAATAGAAGGTACATGTAGTCTCATACATTATTTTTGCATATTTATACTAATAATTCTATTATTAATCACTTTTTTCTAGTAAAATAAAGAAAATCTAGTAAACTAGTAAGTAGAAAAAACAAATGAGGTGCAAGTGAACATGAAACAAAACATCCTAGACACAATTCAAGAAAAGGAAAAGATGTTTAAAGAAATTAGTATTTATATTGGAGAAAATCCAGAGCTTGGACATGAAGAATATAAAGCTTCCAAAATTTTATCAGACACATTAAAAAAACATGACTTTCAAGTAGATATGGGTACTTGTGATTTAGCTACCGCTTTTAGAGCTGTGTATGATAGTGGAAAAGAAGGTCCAACTATAGGATTCATGGCTGAGTATGATGCTTTACCAGAGTTAGGACATGCTTGCGGGCATAACTTAATTGGTACAATGTCTATTGCAGCTGCTATTGGATTAAGTAAAGCTTTAGAGGAAACAGGTGGTAGAGTAATCGTGTATGGTACTCCTGCAGAAGAAACAAAAGGTGGGAAAGTTACCATGGCAGAGAATGGTATCTTTGAAGAATTAGATGTCGCTATGATGGTACACCCACTAGATAACTATGTAAAGAGTGGATCCTCTCTTGCAATGGATGCCATACAATTTGAATTCTTTGGAAAAGCTGCTCATGCCGCTGCAAGTCCGCATCATGGCATCAATGCATTAGATGCTGTTCTACAAACGTTTAATAGTATTAATGCATTAAGACAGCACGTAACATCAGATACAAGAATTCACGGAATCATAAAAGAAGGTGGCACAGCTGCTAATATTGTTCCAGATTATGCTGTAGCTCAATTTTATGTACGTGGAGCAAAGAGAGAGTATGTAAATGAATTGGTGAAGAAAGTCATTCAATGCGCAGAAGGAGCAGCTTTACAAACTGGTGCTACCTTAAAGACCTCCAATTACGAGTTTTCTTATGATGATATGATTACAAATGAAACCCTATCAGAGGTTTTTTCAAAACAACTAGTAAGCTTAGGTGTTGCAGCTGAAGATATCTTAGAACAAAAAGATGGTACAGGATCACTAGATATGGGAAATGTAAGCCAAGTAGTACCTTCTATTCATCCATACGTAAAAATTTGTAATGAGGAATATGCATGTCATACGCATGAATTTAGAGAAGCAGCTATGTCAGAACAAGGTAGAGATGCTATGATACTAGGTGCTAAATCTATGGCTTTGACAGGGTATGAAATACTAACTAATAAAGAATTGTTAATCAACATTAAAGAAGAATTTCAGTTAAAAAGAATTTAATATAATTTAAGACAACAGATGCTTTTTCTGATTAAGTGAATAACTAGATTTATTACTAGTTATTCACTTAATCAGAGAGCATTTTTTTATTTTAGGCTTCAAATGTTAGATATGTGGGTAGAATTACTTCATAACAAGTTGAAGAAGAAGGTGAAAGCTATGGAGAATAAAACAATGATGCAATTTTTCGAATGGCATCTTGAAGCAAATGGTAAACATTGGACAAGATTAAAAGATTTAGCTGGAAAACTAAAAGAAAGTGGCATTGATTCTGTCTGGGTACCTCCAGTTACAAAAGCCTCCTCTCAAGATGATAATGGCTATAGTGTTTATGATGTATATGATTTAGGAGAATTTGACCAAAAGGGTGGCATTCGAACGAAATATGGTACGAAGGAAGAGTTAATAGAAGCAATTGAAGCATGTCACAATGTAGGTCTTAATGTATATGTGGATATTGTTATGAACCATAAAGCAAGTGCCGATGAAAAGGAAACTTTTCAAGTCATAGAAGTAAATCCTGAAAATAGAGAAGAAGATATCTCAGAGCCGCATGATATTGAAGGCTGGACAAAGTTTACTTTCCCTGGAAGAAAAGGTAAATATTCAGAATTCACTTGGAACTTTATTCATTTTAATGGTACAGATTATGACGATAAGGAAGGTAAATCAGGCGTTTACCGTATAATTGGGGATAATAAGGATTGGAATAGTAAAGTAGATGATGAATATGGAAATTATGATTATTTAATGTTTGCAAATATTGATTATGCCAATCCAGAGGTTCAAAAAGAAATGATAACATGGGGAAAATGGCTTAGTGAAACAGTGAATTGTAATGGCTATCGCCTTGATGCCATTAAACATATTAACCATGATTTTATTAAAAAATTCGCAGCATCTATGCTAGAACAGAAAGAGGATTTTTATTTAATAGGTGAATTTTGGAAAGCAGATTTAACGGAGTGCAGGGAATTCCTAGAGGAAACAGAATACATGATTGATCTTTTCGATGTTCCTCTTCACTATCAACTACATACTGCCTCCACTCAAGGCAGTGACTTTGATTTAACCACTATTTTTGACGGTACATTAGTGAAAGAGAATCCACTTAATTGTGTAACATTTGTTGATAATCATGATACCCAACCAGAAGAATCACTAGAATCTTGGGTAGAAGATTGGTTTAAACAAATAGCATACAGCTTAATTTTACTTCGAAAGGATGGTTATCCTACTGTTTTTTATGGAGATTATTATGGAATCAGTGGAGAAAATCCAATAGAAGGCAAGAAAGAAGCAATAGATCCATTACTCTATGCTAGAAAGAAAAAAGCATACGGAAAACAAGATGACTATTTTGATAATGCTCATTTAATCGGATGGGTAAGACATGGAGAGCAAGAAATAGAAAAGTCTGGATGTGCAGTCGTAATTTCCAACAAAGAGGATGGTATGAAAAAAATGTTTGTTGGGGAGTCCCGTAAAGGAGAAAAATGGATGGATATTACTAATACACGAGATGACATAATAGAAATTGACGAAAAAGGATTCGGCAACTTTCCTGTTAATGCTAACAGTGTTTCCGTATGGGGATTAAGTGATTAATGAAATATGGAAGAGAGTTAGTATCTCCATTTGTAGATGACTAATTCTCAGTTTGTTGACAATAGTGATTTGGCAAGAATAAAAAATATTTTTACACAGCTTATCTACGTTACAGGGGTGAGACTCCTACGGGATATGCGAGATAGTCCGAGAAGAAAGCAGGAGCGTTAGAGAAGAATCGGTTCGTAAATGAGCCACGTGGAAAGCAACCCCAGGAACGGAAATCATCCCCCTATTCAGTGGAATGATTAAATACACTTTCCTATAAACGTCTAAATCTCCATTTAGGAGTTTGGCTACAGCCTGAGAGTTAGTTTATCTAAATACAGATAACTAACTCTTTTTTTCTTGTTCACCAATAATAATAAAAGAGAAAATCTTACAAAACTTAGGTATAATAAACAAAAAGGAGGTATCTATTCGTGTATAAATTAAAGACGACAGAAACAGACAATGACGTTATAGAATTTATTGAATCCGTCGAAAGCAAAGCAAAAAAAGAAGATACTTATAAGCTAGTAGACATTTTTAGTCAGATAAGTGGATATCCTCCAAAAATGTGGGGACCTAGTATTATTGGGTTTGGCTCCTACCACTATAAATATGCAACAGGACATGAAGGAGATGCACCAATCGTAGGATTTTCTCCTCGCAAAGCTAATATAAGCCTCTATTTAACAACAGATGAAGTAATTAGAGCGAAATTTTTAAAAGATCTAGGCAAGCACAAACCAGGAAAATCATGTGTATATATAAATAAATTAACAGATATAAGAGAAGAAGTACTTAACGAGTTTATTGAACAATCCGTTCTATTTATTAAAGATAGATATCAAGAGAATTAAGAGATAGTGATGCATATTTTCCCCCTCTTCCCTTCATAATAAAAGGAGAAAAAGGAGGGTGTAATGATGGCTAAGAAAAATAAAAAATCCGATCCACAACAAAAAAACAAAAAAGGCTTTGATTCTGCCGTATTAAATGAAGAATTTGCACATGAAATAGGTAGTGCAGCAACAAATAAAATTCATAAAGACAAAGCAAAAAAAGAAAAAGCAGCAAAAAATAACGGAGAATATAAAGGGTAGGAACAAACTTCCTGCAACTATTCTTGTAAAATGAATACATGTTTGGGAAAGTACCTATCATTGATATATTTGATAAAGCGTCTATCCTACTTTTCCTGAAATCCGGAGAAAGAACAAGAAGAAAGCATGCACAGATGAAGAATTGCTCGACATCAAGCAAATACATTCTATTTTAGGTTAAATAAAATGTCATTTACGCAAGTAATATTTCATCAATTGTTCATACACTAACTGTAGATACTTTTATCTACAGTTTTTTCTTTTTACTTCAAACGGTTATTAGCATATAATAATAAGCGCGATAAGAATCGAGATCACGAGTACAAGGAGATAGTAAATGATAGTTAAAAACGAACAAGATATGAATGGATTAAAAGAAATTGGTAAAATTGTTAGTTTAATTAGAGAGGAATTAATTAGAAGTACTGTTCCTGGAATAACGACAAAAGAGCTTGATGAAATTGCAGGAAAATTGTTTCAAGAGCATGGTGCCGTATCTGCGCCACAAGATATGTATGATTTTCCTGGATATACATGTATTTCTGTTAATGATGAAGTAGCACATGGGATACCAGGTAGTCGTGTTATCAAAGAAGGGGATTTAGTGAATATCGATGTTTCTGCAAGTAAAAATGGTTATTTTGCAGACACAGGTAAATCCTTTGTTGTAGGTAATGGGGATCCTGAATTAGTAAAATTATGTGAAGTGGCACAAGAGGCTTTTGAAGAAGGATTAAAATGCTTCAAGCCTGGTGCGAAGAAAAATAGAATTGGTAAGTATGTTTATAATACAGCGAAAAAGAATGGTTTCACTGTGATTAAAAATCTGACAGGTCATGGAATTGGCACTTCTTTACACGAAAGTCCTGATCATATTTTAAACTATTTTGATTCATGGGATACGGAATTATTAAGAGATGGAATGGTTATCGCATTTGAGCCATTTATTTCAACAGGTGCAGAGGAAGTTTATGAAGAAAGTGATGGATGGACTTTTTCTACTAAAGAAAAAAGCTTTGTCGCACAATATGAGCATACCGTTATCATTACAAATGATAAACCAATTATCACTACACTATAAGTTTCAGAAGAAAGAAGGGATACCTTTCTTTCTTTTTTTATTATACATTTGAGTACGAATACTTCTAATTTTCACACTTCATGATGAAGCATTGACAGCCTAATAAATATCTCGTAATCTAATATTTATGATTTAATCATTTAATACTTTAATAAGAGAAAACCTTGTCAGCTTAAGATGAGGTAGAGGTTGCGATTTTTAAGAGTATAAAGACGGAGAGTCAGAGAACTTGTAGATGTCTTTAAAAAGGAAAAATCGCCGAAGCACTATTGTTCTCTGATAATAGTAGCTGGGTCTGTAGTCGAATAGATACAGAACTGTCATAGAACTTCTATGATGAACTATCGTTTTTATCTGATGGTGTTTTTTAATTAGTAACACACCATTATAGCGGTGTGTTTTTTTCTAGGTAGGTATATGTAGATAAAGGTTTATGTATAAAATAATCTTATTCATCAAGAACTAACATTTGTAACAAGGAGAATGATTATGAGTACAAAAGGAAAATTAGGCTTAGGAGTATTAACCTCGTTAGTTGTAGGAAATATGGTGGGTTCAGGCATATTTATGCTACCACGATCGTTATCAGAAGTGGCAAGCCCAGCAGGAGTTATACTTGCTTGGCTACTAACGGGATTTGGAGTATTGGTTACTGCTTTTGTTTTTGGTAATCTTGCAATAAGAAAACCTAACCTAGTAGGTGGACCACAGATTTACGCAAAAGAACTCTTTAAACCAGGTTCAAATAAGTCGACATTGGCTGGTTTTATGGCAACATGGGGCTATTGGATTGGAAATTTAGCAGGTAATATTGCCATTATTACTACATTTGCTGGATACTTATCTACTTTCTTTCCCATTTTAACAAGTGGAGCAGCATTGCTGAAAGTTGGTTCTTTCACTTTGTATGTAGGAAATGCCCTGACATTTTTGGTTTGTACCATACTATTATGGGGTACACATTTTATTATTTTAAATGGAATGGAACATGCAGGAAAATTAAATTTAGCGGCAACTGCTGCGAAAGTCATAGGTTTTATGCTATTTATTATCATTGCATTATTCGCATTTGAAACAAGTAATATTCTGCCTTTTGCAGAATCAAAGATAGATGATTCTGGCCATGCTGTTGGTATTTTTGGACAAGTAAATAGTGCGGCCATTACCACTTTATGGGCATTCATCGGGGTAGAATCTGCCGTAGTATTTGCCAGTAGAGCGAAAAAGCAGTCAGATGTTAAAAAAGCGACAATGTTAGGTCTGATCATTGCCCTTATCATTTATATAGGTATCAGTACATTAGTCATGGGGCTATTAACGCAAGAGGAATTAATAAACTCACAGAAACCACTAATTGATGCCATTGAAACAGTATTAGGACCAATAGGCGGAAAAGTATTAGCAGCAATTGGATTAATTAGTTTATTCGGTTCGACGATTGGGTGGGTCATGCTAAGCTCGGAAGTTCCTTATGCAGCAGCAAAACAACGGATATTTATACCCGCATTTGCAAAAGAAAATGATAAAGGAATTCCCACTTTTTCTTTACTGTTAACGAATATTTTTGGACAGCTATTTATTTTCTCTACCATTTCAAGTAGTATTTCACAAGCATTTGATTTTGTTATTTATATAGCAACATTAAGCTATCTTGTCCCATATTTGATTTCTTCGATTTTTCAACTAAAGTTAACGATTACAGGAGAGACTTATCGAACAGTTAAAGAAAGAAGAATTGACTTTGCGATTGGAATCATTGCCACAGTATATTCTATATGGGTTATCATTGCGGGAACAGCAGATTTAAAAACATTTAGTTTTGGAGTCTTATTATTATTCAGTGGAATTTTCTTTTACCGAGCATTAAAGAAATCTCCTAACACTTCTATATAGTAAGAAGAACCATTTTTAAACACTTTCTACGTGTTAAAATGGTTCTTTTTTTAGCCTCGAGTTAATGTCAAGGTTGCTACACAAAAGGAATTAATGTAATAGGTTAAATTGACTCACTTATAGCCTTTTCATCGAACTCTACATCATGCTCTTTCGCCAATGTATCTATAGCGTCTAAATATTCTCTAATAAGGGATCTTGCCTCTTCTAACATAGAATTAGCTTCTTCCACTAAAGCGATATCCTGTGTTTCCAATGCACTTAATATTTTCACAAACGCATTAAACTGGATATCTGCAGCTTCAATATAAATCTCATGTATATCTCTTAACTCTTCAGTTTCTATCTTTACCTGATTTAATTCTTTAATGAACTCGTTGTAATTTGGAATTACAGTTAAACTAATTGTGTCATACATCGTGTAATCATCTGTATAGTTAATTCCAGAAACTTGATCATATGCACCTACAGCTAATGCTTCAAGCTCGAAAGCATCAGTCATCTCTTCATTTACATAGTTCAAAAGATCTTCTTGTACTGGGTCAGTTCCACAAGCAGTAAGGAAGAATAAAAAAGGAATGACCGTTAATCTTAGTAATTTTTTCACCATTTCACCTCCTATTTTTAACTGTATGTAACAGTGGAAGTCCACTATGTTGCTAAAAAGCAGAAGGATGAGCCTATTTTTCAGCCGTTTAACAACCACTATCTTGTAATGCAAAATAGCATTTGTTATAATGACAATAGTTACCAGTATTAGAAAGGGATTTCCACTATCTTGTATAACCAGGTAGTTTAAGTTAGCGAGGGAAGGTATATGTCAAAAAGTCAAATGTTAAAAGGGGTACTGGAAGGGTGCTTACTTGCAGTCATTTCGACAGGAGAGATTTACGGGTATGAAATGATTGAAAAGTTAGAGGAGTACGGATTTACTATGGTAAGTGAAGGTAGCATATATCCAGTTTTATTACGTATGAAAAAGGAAGAATTAGTATATGTGGTATCCAAACCATCTCCACAAGGGCCGAAGAGAAAGTATTATTCCCTAACAGCTAAAGGAAAAGAATCACTTCACACATTTATGAAGACGTGGAATGTTCTATCAACAAGTGTTTCTCATTTACTGTCTGATATTAAGGAGGATTAGAATGGCATTATCAAAGGAAGCGCAAAACTTTATCGATAACATGTATTTATATTTAATGGCTAGTGGAAAAAATGAACAAGAAATGAAGGAAATAACAGAAGAGCTCTCTAATCATTTGGAAGAAGCAGAAGCAAATGGTAAAAATATAAAGGATATTACAGGTGCTTCTCCAAAAGAATATATGGAGAATTTAGCAAAAGAGATGGATACGGACATGAAAGGATGGGGAAAACTTATTCCTCATATTTTTATAAGTCTAATATCATACTCTCTTATAGGCAAAATCATTTTAGGAGAAAGCACCTTTTCTTTATGGGTTGGGATAGGAAGTCTATTAATCTGTGTCTTTATGTTAGGTGTGTATGTATTTGTTTTTCGTTTTACGACGGCAAGAAACCAGACAAATCGAACATTCTTCCTTCTTCTACTCAGTCTACAAATACTAAGTACAGCACTATTTATATTACTTATGTTTTATGGTAATTCTCTACAACCTGTTTTTCTTATAGAAGGTTTCCTTGCTAGATTTTTCGTTTTTTGTATCCCATTTGCGTATCTATGTTGGTTTGCATGGTGGAGCAAATCTTTTGTTGTTTTTGTGCCTTTAATGATTTATGTTCCTAATATGATCGTAGATTACTTGCCTTTAACAGAGGAAAAGAAGGCGATCTATTCTTCCATTCTATTATCTTTAATCATGCTTGGTTATTTATTAACTTTAATAGCAAGTAGCAAAAAGGAGAAAACAGAGTAATTTTATTATTAAAAGAACAACACCATTTTCTTAATGGTATTTATACACGTCCTATATAATGTAAAGAAAAACACATGTAAAAGCCACAAAGCTATTTTTACATTATGTACATAAATCTCCTTTAACTGGAAAAGATACCTTCATACACTTAAGGAGGTATCTTTTCCTATGAAAGAGAAAGAAAATAACGAAACAAAAGAAGATATTCTTACTAATCGACAAGGACATCCAGTCACAGATAATCAAAATGTACGAACAGTAGGAGACCGAGGACCAACTACATTAGAGAATTATGATTTTTTAGAAAAAATTAGTCATTTTGACCGAGAAAGAATACCAGAAAGAGTCGTACATGCAAGAGGTGCTGGTGCTCATGGGTATTTTGAAAGTTACGGTACAGTAGGGGATGAACCGATTTCCAAATATACAAGAGCTAAAATCTTCCAAGAAAAAGGCAAACAAACACCATTATTTGTTCGCTTTTCTACAGTCGTGCATGGTCTACATTCTCCTGAAACACTGCGAGATCCTAGAGGATTTGCGATTAAGTTCTATACAGAGGATGGAAATTGGGATTTAGTAGGGAATAACATAAAGATTTTCTTTATTCGTGATCCTCTAAAGTTCCCTGATATGGTACATGCGTTTAAACCAGACCCTGTTACGAATTTATCAGACCCTGAAAGAATGTTTGATTTTCTTGCACAAACTCCAGAATCCATGCATATGATCACCTTTCTTTTTTCACCATGGGGAATTCCAGCTAATTATAGGCAGATGCAAGGCTCTGGGGTTCATGCTTATAAATGGGTAAATGAAGAAGGAAAAGGAGTTCTTGTTAAGTATCATTGGGAACCAAAACAAGGGATAAAAAATTTAACGCAAAAAGAAGCAGATAAAATCCAAAGTATGAATTACAGTCATGCTACACAGGATTTATATGATTCCATAGAGAAAGGTGATTACCCAGAATGGGAATTATATGTTCAAATTATGGAGGACGGAGAGCATGCTGAGTTAGATTATGATCCCCTTGATCCTACTAAACTTTGGTATAAAGAAGATTACCCATGGCTGCCTGTAGGAAAAATGGTGTTAAATAAAAACCCAGAAAACTATTTTGCAGAAGTCGAGCAAGTTGCATTTGGAACTGGAGTACTTGTTGATGGCTTGGATTTTTCAGATGATAAACTGTTACAAGGAAGAACCTTTTCCTATTCTGATACACAAAGATATCGTGTAGGATCCAATTATCTACAATTACCAATTAACAAACCAAAGAAGCATGTAGCAACTAATCAAGAGGGTGGACAGATGGATTATCGCACTAACTTTAGCGAACATCAAAATCCACATATTAATTATGAGCCTTCTACCATTGGTGGATTAAAAGAAGCAAAAAATCCTGGAAAAGAACATACGCCTTATGTAGAAGGAGAACTTCAAAGACAGTCTATTTCTCGTGAAAATAACTTTGGTCAAGCTGGTGAGACATATCGTAGATTTACTGATTTTGAACGAGATGAGCTTATCTCTAATCTTTCACAAGCTCTTGCAAGCTGCCGAGAAGAGATACAGAGTATTATGATTGAAAACTGTACGAAATGTGATCCTGACTATGGTAAAAGAATTGCTGAGGGAATTAAAAAAGTTACAGAATCTAGACAAGAAAAGATGGACAAAGCAGTTGGAGAAGCTGAACAAATGGCTCATCCTTCTGATCCTTATTAATAGCAAAAAATAAAAGAGACCGGCTGATTTTCGTATAAAAAATCAGCCGGTTTTCATTACATTTAGATTTCTCAACACTTCTTAACTTGTTCACGAAATGCTCGATTCGTTAAGAACTTCAATTGAAAACCACTTATATTTCGAGAAAGTTTTGCTTGTTCTATCATGGTTAAATTATTAGCAAAAAAAGCTATTTCCGTCCTATTGTATTCTTTGTCAGTAGCATACATAGCATTTGTGAAAATAAATGCAGTAGATCCACCTTTTTGTCCAGCATGAAATAACCATTCTTGATTAGTTCTATTCTTCATCAATTGTTCCATAATTGGTTCAAGATGTTGATAGACATTTTCATGAAAGTATATCTTTTTATTCAATTTATGCAGAATGGATATATAATCACTTGTTGTAGAACGTGGAAGCCGATCTGACCAAACTTTTTGAAAATCCCTATTTAATATCTTTATAAAATCTCCTTTTTCTTTTTTAGTTAGAGGGGCGTTAATCCAACTATTATGAATACTAATAGCTCTAGAGCAGTATTCAGACATATCCATTTTCTTCATTATCTCAAGCACCTCTTGTTTAGATATGCCCATTTCGTTCTTTAATTGCGTTGGTATATATAAAGCACTAACGATTGGGTAAACAGGTTCATGATGTAAAACACCTAACCTTTTAAAAACCTCATTTATATTTGGAAGACCTAACACATCCATCAAATATTCAGTATTAGCATTAGAGCTATAAGCAATCATGCCGTTTGCTACTTCAGATAGAGGAACACTGACTACTTCTTTTTTCTCTTTTAAAGAAGAAAGCCAAGCTTCATGTGATCCACCATCTGTTTTAGGAATATAGAATTTTTCTAAATCCTTTAAATTCACTTCTTTTTTTGAATCAATTATTCCTTCTGCTGCTTGCTGGGCGAATTCAAGAGCTAAAATAATTTTCACCGTGCTTGCTAGAGGTAACATCTGATTTGAATTAACTTCTATATAGCTTTCGTCATTATATTGAATCATTAATGATACGTTTCCAGTATTAGCCTTTTTATGGACATAGTTTAAAAGGTAATCAGGATCTTCTTTCTGTATCTCCCTTCGAAACTTGAAAACTCCTATTGAAATAATTAAAAGTGTCAATCCTATTGCACCTATTAGCATCCATAATGCAATCCACAAATTAGCTATCTCCCCTTTTTCATTTCTATTTGTTTAAATTATTACGACTAGAATTAGGAAAAGTTTCACTTAAATTCTTACCCTCTAAATTTACATTCTCATACCTTCAACATACAGGCAGTTGTCAAACCTTCAAATAATTGACATCACACTAAATATATGATATTAAAATAATAGATTAGCACTCACCTTAATTAAGTGCTAAAATTATTAAGATGTTTAATATAGAAAGGGGAACAATCATATGGTAGAAACAAAAGAATTTAAAGCCGAATCGAAAAGATTATTAGAAATGATGATTAACTCTATCTATTCACAAAGAGAAGTTTTCTTACGAGAGTTAATTTCCAATGCAAGTGATGCTATTGATAAAATTTATTATAAAGCATTATCAGATGACACGATTAATTTTGAAAAAGAGAATTATTACATAAAAATCACTGCTGATAAAGAGAACAGAACATTAGCTATTTCTGATACTGGAATAGGAATGACGAAAGAGGAATTAGAAAATAATTTAGGTACAATCGCAAAAAGTGGATCACTTGCTTTCAAAATGGAAAATGAAGCAAAGGATGGGCATGATATCATTGGCCAATTTGGTGTAGGTTTTTATGCTGCATTTATGGTTGCAGATGAAGTAACCGTATATACGAAAGCCTTCGAAAGTGATACTGCTTATAAATGGACTTCTAAAGGTGCAGATGGTTATACCATTGAAGAATGCGATAAAGATACTGTTGGAACAGATATTGTTTTAACGGTAAAGGATAATACAGAAGATGACCAATATGATGAATTCCTTGAAGAGCATCATTTGAAATCTATTATAAAAAAATACTCTGATTTCATACGCTACCCGATTAAGATGGATGTAACAACTAGCCAGTTAAAAGAAGGATCAGAAAATGAATATGAAGAAATGGTGGAAGAACAAACCATCAATAGTATGGTTCCTATCTGGAGAAAAAACAAAAGTGAACTAACGGATGAAGATTATCAGAACTTTTATGAAGAAAAACGCTATGGTTTTGATAAACCGTTAAAGCATATTCATGTTAGTGTGGATGGAGCTATCCGTTATAATGCCATTCTTTACATTCCAGAAAAAACTCCTTTTGACTATTACTCTAAAGAGTATGAAAAAGGGTTAGAGCTTTATTCAAACGGTGTATTAATTATGGAAAAATGCGGAGACCTTCTGCCAGATTATTTTAGTTTTGTAAAAGGGATGGTAGATTCAGAAGATTTATCCTTAAACATTTCTCGTGAAATGCTACAGCATGATCGCCAATTAAAACGTATTGAAAAGAATTTAACGAAAAAAATTAAGAGTCAATTAGTAAGTCTCTTAAAAGATGAGCGAGAAAAATATGAGTTGTTCTATCAATCATTTGGCAGACAAATTAAGTTTGGTGTTTATAATGATTTTGGCATGAATAAAGATATGCTACAAGACTTGTTATTGTTCCATTCGTCTAAAGAGAAAAAATTAGTTTCCTTAGATGAGTATGTAGAAAGAATGCCAGAAGACCAACAATATATCTATTATGCAACTGGTGATTCCATAGACCGTATTGATAAACTGCCACAAACAGAATTAGTGACAGATAAAGGCTACGAAATTCTGTACTTTACGGAAGATATTGATGAGTTTGCCATAAAGGTCATCATGAACTATAAAGAAAAAGAATTTAAATCTGTTTCAAGCAGTGATCTTGGTCTGAATCAAGAGGAAGATCAACAAGACCAAAATGAAACAGAAGAAAATAAAGAGCTTTTCTCTTATATGACAGAGGCTTTATCTGGTAAAGTAAAGAATGTGAAAATTTCTACTCGCTTAAAATCTCATCCAGTATGTTTAACTTCTGAAGGAGAAGTAACCATTGAGATGGAAAAAGTGTTAAGTATGATGCCAGACAATCAACATGTGAAGGCAGAGAAAGTACTAGAAATTAATAAAAATCATGATATTTTCCAATCTCTTAAAGAAGCCTTTACAAATGATAAAGAGAAAGTAGCTTTATATACGAGCCTTCTATATAATCAAGCATTGCTGATTGAAGGATTACCAATTGAAGATCCTGTTGAATTTACTAATAATATTTGTAAAGTGATGAAGTAACAAAAAAGATGCGCATGCTCTCTTTCTGAGTCTGCGCATCTTTTTTGTTAGTTTTTATATTTTGCTAAGGGTTCTACAGCTGGACCTTCTATTACTTCCCCTGTATAGTCAAATCTTGATCCATGACACGGACAATCCCATGTTCTTTCACTGTTATTCCATGCTACCTCGCAACCAAGATGGGTACATGTCGTATCAACCATATGAACATTTCCTGTAGAATCCTTATAACATCCTACCTTTTTCCCGTCTATTCTAAATATAGCCGCTTCATCTGGAGATAATTCTTTACTTGTTTCCACACCACCCAACTTCCCTTTTATTAAATGTCTCGCAACATCAACGTTATTCGTTATAAAAGAGGCAAAAGCTGGCTCTAAATATAGTCTTGATGGACTAAATAATTCTTTATATGGATTTTCTTTTTCTAGAATAATATCAGTCAGTAATAATGCTGCTGTAATGCCATTTGTCATTCCCCATTTACGGTAACCAGTAGCAATTAGAATGGAATTAGTGTTTTTGGTTATTTCTCCGATATATGGCAACTTGTCTAGTGTGGTTAAATCTTGGGCAGACCATTGATAGTGTGCTCCTTCCGTTTTGAGGACATTCTCACTAAAAGATAATAATGCTTGATAGTATTGCTCCGTATCATCTTCTTGCCCGGTTTTATGGCTTTCTCCACCAACCAATACATATTTTTCCCCGTTAATCTTAACAGAACGTAACGACCGGGTTGGTGTGTCTACACAGTAATACATCCCACCAGGATACTCTTCTTCTGGTTTAACAGCTATTATATAAGAACGTTCTGCATACATTCTGGAAAAATACAGTCCTTTTAAATCATAGAAGGGAAAATGAGAAGCAACCACGACCTTCTTACAATTTATGACGTATTTATCTTTTGTAAAAACAGCAGGATGGAGATTTTCCTCTATATCGACAGCAGTAGTATTTTCATAAATGGATACATCCTTACTTACCATTTCCTCTATTAGCTTTTTTAAGAAGAGAAGAGGATGGAACTGAAATTGATTACTCATTTTTAATACTGCTTTTGTTTCAATAGAGAATGGTAATTTGTTTGATAAATCACTTGGAATTCCAATTTTCTGATATGCTTCATATTCTTTCTGTAATTTTTTTTCATACTTACTACTTGTTGCATATAAAAAAGCTTCTTCTTCTTCTAAATCGCATTTAATATGTAAATTTTTTACGCTTTCTTCGACAAATTTCATTGCCTCCATATTTGCTTCGTAATATAGCTTGGCCTTATCGATTCCCATATGTTGAATTAATTCATCATAAATTAACCCATGCTGTGCTGTTACTTTTGCCGTTGTATAGCCTGTCGTACCAGTTAAAATGGTATCAGATTCTAGTAGAACCACTTTACAGCCTTTTTTGCTTAATAGATAAGAAGTAACGATACCAGTAATTCCTCCACCAACAACACAAACATCCGTATTTATATTTTCTTGTAATGTCGGAAAGGAGGGAAGTGAAACAGAATCTCTCCAGTACGATTGATGCATTCTTTCATTCATTGTAGAACTCCTTTAACGGTTTTTTCTCTATGTTTCCCCATAAAACCGATAAGTAACCTATCTAGAGTAAAGAAATGAAAGAAGAGGTTTAACTATAAGAAATATTGTACTCCCTGATATCCAAAGTATATTCCGAATAATAATAATACGAATCCAGATGATCTACTAACAAACGTAATAAATTTTTCGGATACCATGTTGCGAAAAAAACTAGATAGAATAGAAACAGTAAAATCCCATATGGCTACTCCCATTAATATACATAATGTATAGAAAATAACTGTACTTGTACTAAATTTATCTATAGAGGATGCAAGGACAGATCCGTATATACCGAGCCAAAACACAATAGACAAAGGATTCATAAAGCTCATCAGAAAACCAGTAATAAAGGATTTATGAAGGGCAGGACTATCCTTACTGCTTCTGACAAAATTACTTGTTTTCGTGAGTATTCCTTCCACTCCCGTGTAGATTAGGACGAAACCTCCAAATAAATATAAGAAAGTTTGAATAATAGGAGTATTAACTAATTGTGCTACACCAAGATAGACAAGGAGAATATAAATCACATCCGCAAGGATAGAGCCTAAAGCAAGTATCCATGCTTGAAAAAAACCATATCGAAGTCCTCGATTAATTACCGCTGCATTTATAGGGCCAATAGGAGCAGCGAGTGAAAGTCCTAACGCAATATAATATAAAATACTAGTCATCTATTAAGTCCTCCTATCAATCATCCATATAATCCTATTCAGACATATGGGCATGTACCACAATTTTTTTATAAAAAGAGGCAAAATTCACCTAAAGCAATACGTTGGAAATAAGATAGTATATATCGTATAGTGTAGTATTAGTATGATAGAAAGAAACACTTATATTGGAATAATTTACTTGTAGAATTTTAATAAAAATGACCGATAGATTAATATAATAGGAAAAGGAAAGGAAGACTGTGTAAATATGATTTGTGACATTTGCCATCCAAAACAAAAGGGATATACCATTTATTTTCATCATGAGAGCAAAGTAATATGGAACTATTTTCGAAATATTACAACCGATTTATATCGGTTTGTTTCGGATACGACTTTATGGTTGTCAGAGCCTGTCTTCTTCGCTTTTCTAGATTATGCCAAGATACATCTACAAACAGAAACTATACTCGCTGCAGAATCGGAATGGATTTCCCCCTTGGAAGACAAGTATCCACGCAAAAAATTAGTAGATTTTACAGCAGAAAAAGAAGCAAGTTGGATTGATGATATTATTTTAAATAATGATATTACTTCTTATTTCCAAGCAATTGTTCAATTAAAGGACAATAAACCAACTATTATTGGATATGAGATGCTTTCTAGAGGACTTGATCATAGGGGAGACATTATTCCTCCAAATCTTCTGTTTGATGCAGCTCGTAAAAGAAATAGGCTTTTTTCCCTTGATCGGGCATGTCGTTTACAATCAGTGAGAAATGCTTCTATTATTCCAAATTCACTTGTTTTTATTAACTTTATACCTACTGCTATTTACAACCCAGAGCATTGCTTAGAAAGTACGTTTGCGTTAATAAAAAAACTAAATCTTAATCCAGAAAATATAGTGTTTGAAGTTGTGGAAACAGACGAAATTAACGAGCTAACACATTTACAATCTATTTTATCTTACTACAGGAAGCATGGATTTAAGTATGCACTTGATGATGTAGGAGTAGGCTATAACAATATTGAAAAACTGGAGGCAATCAAACCTGATATTGTTAAGCTTGCCTTTGAATATTGTAACGGTGTTTCAAATGATGTGGAAAAACAAGTTATGGCTAACGCTGTATTAGAAGCTACTCACCGTATAGGTGCATTGGCATTAGCAGAGGGAGTAGAAACAGTAGAAGATTTAGAGTATTTAAAAGAAATGGGGTTTGACCTTTTTCAAGGATATTATTTTGCTAAACCCAGCCCAACTCCTCTTACCCAAACAGAATTGGAGAACATATTAAGAATGACTTACTAAAAAACATAATTATCTTTTCTTGGGGTAAATAAATTGACATAACCCTGAAATTAAAGATACAATTATCGACGGTTTATTAATTTTTATAAATAGGGTTATACTAATTTAGCTAGAATTTTTCATCCACCTTTATCATTTTTTTCACTAGGAGAATGTACATGAATCACAGAACAGATGAAGAACATCCAACACTAGAATTCTTTCGTGTCTTGGTGGAACATGTTAGTGATTGGATTTGGCAAATAAATAAAAATGGAGAATTTGTTTATTCTAATTCAATTGTAGAGGACATTTTAGGCTATTCCCCTGAAGAAATTAATGGGAAATCTATGTTCTTATTTATAAAAGAGGAAGAAAAAAAACAGGTAGCAGAAATTATTAATGAATCTCTTGCCCAAAATAGAACTTTACATAATATGGACTTTACGATGATCCATCGCGATGGATTTGAGGTCTTTATTGAAACAAACGGAAAACCTGTTCTCAATGAGGATGGAGTAGGTATAGGGTATAGAGGTATACATCGTGATATAACTGCTTGGAAAAAAAACCAGGATCAAAAGCAGCAGCTGTTAGATATTATTGAAGCATCACCCGATTTTATTGCTACTGCCGATAGTTTAGGAAATACAACCTATTTAAACCCTTCTGCTAGAGATTTTCTAGGATTACAAGAAGAGACCCTTGATGATAATTCCACATTAATTCCTTTATGGAAAAGTAACCAAGACCAAAAAATAGGTGCTAATATCGCTTTAGAAAAAGGAATTTGGAAGGGTGAAACCGTACTCTCCAATTCCTATGGTAAGGAAATACCTATGTCTCAAACAATTGTATCCCATAAAACAGATCAACAAAATATTCATTTTTTTTCCACTATTGCAAGAGATATTTCTGATAGAAAAGCCTATGAATCCATCATAAAACATCAAGCATTGTATGATACACTAACGGAGCTTCCAAATCGACGCTATTTACACAAAAAAATCGCTGAGTTAATAGATGGTCGTGCAAAAAAAGATTCCTTTGCGTTACTTTTTATTGATATAGATAATTTCAAACAAATTAATGATACATTAGGCCATCATTATGGGGATATTGCGCTTAAATTGATTTCATCAAGAATTAAGGGAGCCGTTAGAGAACATGATTTTCTTTGTCGTTTAGGAGGAGATGAATTTATTTTATTAGTAGATGGATGCTATGAATTAGATGATTTAAATAATTATGCACAAAGACTAATAGATATTTTCAAACATCCATTTCGCATGGATCAGCATATTTGTATGATTACTTGTAGTATAGGTATTAGTATATATCCTGAACATGGCTCTGATGAAAAAAGCTTAATGCGAAAAGCAGATAAAATTATGTATGAAACGAAAAGAAATGGCAAGAACGGATATAGTATTTCAGAAGAATGATTCAAAGGAGCATAATACCTTTTGAGTCTTTTTTATTTTTTGATTGATATTTCCATTTACGAGAAATAATTATGGATAAATGACTTTTTTTATAGATGAAAATATACCTAGAAGAAAAAAAGATATTTCCTTTTTATTCCTTCAACAAAATAGATAATCCTATAGTTTACAAGACTTCTCCTACTATTTCCTTAGAAAAAGGAAGAGGAAGGAAGGGAAACTTGTCTAACTATTGAAGGATTTTGTAGAAATGAATCGAAAAATCTTTAAAAAGCATGTATAATAAATTATTAGGATAGTAGATTCTGAAAGAGGGAGGATCTTTATAATGGAATGGACATTAGCCATTTTGTTTTTTGCAGCAGCCATCTTGCTTATTACCTCACTGGTAAATGCAAAGAAAACTTCTATAAGTGAACAGCGTGAAATAGACGTTATTCATCTTTCTGTAATGGAAGAATTGGAAGGTTTGCAAAAACAAGTGCGAAATCTTGAGCTTGATATGGAAATACTAGAAAAAGAAGCAGGCGTAAAAACAAATGGAACAGACAGAATTGTATTACGTGAAGTAATTGATCTGTATAGACGCAAATATTCTTTCGAAAGTATTGCAGCTCAAAAACAACTTACTCAAGCTGAAGTAGAAGAAATGCTTGCTCCTTATCTAGTTGTGAAAGAAGAAAGGAGAAAAGTATTACAATGAAATGGAAAACTAACTTGATAAATAGTTTTGCAGCTGGTGTACTTTTAGCAACTTCTGTAAGTGGAATTGTATACTTTTCTACTAAAGATGATGCTTCGAATGTAAGTGCTACTGCAAATAATAATAAATCCGATTCAGTGGATGAGAATGCTGTTAACACTCCTACTGTAGAGGAAATGAAAGAAATTTTAACAAATAGTGGATACGTAGTTCAATCTAATGAAGAAGCTGGAAATGCTGAAGCAGCAACAGATCAAGAGCAACCAGCTGAAGAAAATCAGGAAGCTGAGCAACCACAAGAAGAACAGCAACCAGAAGTTAAAAAAGTTACCATTACAGTATCAGAAGGTATGACAAGCTATGATGTAGGAAGTACACTTAATAGCGAGCAAATCATACCAGAAACGGCACTACAGTTCTCTCAAAAAGTGGAGCAACAAGGTGTAGCAAATTACCTTAAACTAGGTTCATATGAAATATCTAGTGATATGACAACAGATCAAATTATTTCTACTATCTTTAAGAAACAAAGCTAATCTAATAAAAAAGTGTAGACCATTTCCATTGTGAGATTGTCTACACTTTTTTTATTCTTCATGAGTGAATCCTCCAATCCTTATGCTAGCCATTAACATATGCTGATAAGGTAAAGGAGAGAAGTGTATGTATAAAGAAGAACGAAATAAAAGAAGAAATAGATCCGGATTTTGTTTGCCTGGAGGATATCGTTATTGTGGCCCAGGTTGCAGTGGTCCAGGAGCACCTATTAATTATGTAGACTCCTGTTGTGAAAGACATGATAGATGTGTCACTCGATATGGATCTTGTGCCTATTGTGACCAAAGGTTAATGGATTGTGTAGAATCTAGAAAAAGAAGACAGGGAAACGAAGGGCAAACAGCGAGATTAATTTCTACTTTTATGAATTTACGAGTTAAGCTTAGTAGAGGTAAATAGACATTAGTTTGAATCATGCACTTTAGAAAAAGGAGAGAAAATCTATCTTAAAAAGTTGTTTTTTTTAAGATAGATTTTCTCTCTTTAATTTTGCCATAATGCTTCTGTTAATTTACTATCAAATAAATTTGTATCAATGTTGCAGGTTTCCGAGTTAATTCCGTACTGCCAGCCGTAAGAAAGTGAACCTTCTGGGGCTTCTACCGTATAATCAGTTGGTGCTTCTACCTCTTTAGATACGCCAATACTAGGGGAAGAAGACCAAATATAAGTGTTTTGTTGTATTTCTGCTTTTTGTTGAACGGCAGTATTAAATGCATTGACAATTTCATTTTCCGGGTCAAATGAACCGTAGATGGCAGGCTTATAGTTAGAAGAGGTTATACCATCATACCAGCCCTGTATAAACCCAGCATCGACAGGATAGGTTGGTTCTATATCGGCAAATATTGCTACGCCTTCAGGTATCCCTAAATCAGTAGCTAACGAAATTGCTTCCTGTGCTTGAGCGACACCGTTATCATATCCAGTTGCATCAGTAAAGCCATTATAAATTGGTAAGATATCAGCACCATTTGCATGAATTAATTTAACTTGTTCCGCAGTTAGACCTGAAGAGACTCCTTCTTTCGTACCTAAATAGCGAGCGAAAATTTTTGGTTCACCTAAATTTTCTCTAACACAGGCATAAAACTCTTCTGTTGTTTCACTGGCAGAGTCAATTCCCCATATATAGGTGAGTTCTTTATTATCAGGTGGTGTATTCTCTGGTGGTGTATTAGCCTCTTCGGGTGGCTTTTCTGAATTATTAGTAGTGTCACTAGGCTGTCCCTCATTTGGCGCACTAGTATTGTTTTCTGGAGGTTGTGGTTGCTTGCTATTATTGTTCACTTCATTAGTTAACTCTATTTGAGCTTTTGTCTGTAGATCATTTAAAATATTATTTGCTAATTCGCTCTTCCCAGATGAGAGAAGATTGTTTGTAATATTATTACGAAGAGTACCTTGTAAATCCCCTTTAAAAATATTCTCAATGGCATTATTTACCGTAATCGTTGCTTGGTCATTTGAATCATTTTGAATAGTATTCTCAAGGTTAGTATTGTTGTCACTTATATTGTTTTTCACTTTATTTTCTACAGTAGCAGTTGATTCTCCATTGACCACAGTTTGTATATTATTTGTTATGGTAATTTGTACATTACTATCTTCATTTGAACTTGTATTTTCTTGTGTATTGGCCGTATTTGATTGCGTACCTTCTTTGGCTTGTGGATTATTAGATTGCACGATTAGAAAGCTTGTAATACCTGCTAGGAGGATTAAAAATGTAGCTACTGTAATGAGGACATAATTCTTCCAATTCATTCATACACGCCCTTCCTAATTTGCTTTCTACATGGTATGCAAATTAGGAAGGAATGTGTGGGTTATTCCTGTAGAGGACATAGGAGGCTGCTCCATAAGAGAGGAGTGTTATTTTCTTTTTTTCTTATTGTCTACTGCAATAGCATTAGTTTTTACTAGCTTCTCTAGTTGTACATAGACTTGAAAGGTATTTTCTTTCGGTTCTACAACATGAGTTACCTTTCCTTTTTTTCCTTTTATTTTTATCTCTTGATCAACAACTGGTACTTCTTTTTTTAATTGTGTTAAAAGAACTACACTATTTTCAATATAATGTACAATAACCAAGCGTTCCAACCTCCTTCTAACATTTTCACAAATTCTTTATACAGTATTGAAAAATCCTTCTCTTTAGAACGCTAGGAAAGAATTCATAGTGATAATTTTTTAAAGACAATGATGCATTTGTTCTATATACTCAAAATAAAGGATCAATTAGTAGCTTTTTTGTATTTTTATGATATTTAAAACAATAGTGAGGAATAAGAAAATGACAATTACCTTTAAGAAGCTTGAAGAACCAACAGATGAATTAGTAAACAGCTTAAATAAATGGGAAAATGATCCGGCTATAGTACCCTTCATTCATCCTTGTAGATCAAAAGAAGAGGTTGACACAAAAGTAATGATTACGAAAGAGGAACTAACAGCTCGGTTATCAAGCTATAGCATGTATTTAATCTACTTAGATAATCTACTAGTTGGAGAAATGAACTTTATTGTTGATCCTAAGCATCTATTTAAACAGGAAGAGGGTTCAGCTTGGATAGGAATTACAATTGGAGAGAATGCTGCACGAGGAAGAGGTGTAGGCTTTACATCACTATCCTACCTAGAAAGCGAAATAAAAAGACTCGGATTAAATAGAATAGAATTAGGAGTATTCGCCTTTAATCAAGTCGCTCACAAACTGTACAAAAAGCTTGGATATAAAGAAATAGGAATAAACAAAGATTTTACCTATTATCAAGACAAAATGTGGGATGATATCCGAATGGAGAAGTATATAAAATAAAAAGGAAGAGGAATCTTTATGAGGTTCCTCTTCCTTTTTAAATTAAGCTTGTCTATACACATAAGGATCTTCTGGCTCTGCAATGGATTTCCACTTTGTTACCTTTAAAACAGGAATTGTCTTTTTGAAAGGTTGATAGTAGACAGAGTCTAGCGTACCAGTCACTTGTAGCCATTGGTCATTCTCTGTAGACATTTCATCTGGTATATCTAAAAGGATGCCATATACTCCAGAATCAGCTATACAGTGAATAATACCAAATCGTAATAAGAAAAGCCGATTTCCTTTCAATTCATCTTCATGAAAGGTGAAGCCAGTTAATGATAAGGATCTCCCTAAAAATTGACCAGGATAATTATAGATAGTTTCTAAATCATTTAGAAATGTATCTTCTTTTAAAGTAATTTTTTCTTTATTCGCTAACTTTTTCATGCCTTTGTCCATAAGCTCAACATAGCCATCTTTTCCATAATAGCTACTTGTATTAGGCTGTAGAAACTGTCGTTGACTATATTCATCTCCCTCATCGTAAATAGGAAAGTATAATCCTTTTTTCTCTACAATATTAGAATCAAGGGTTGCAACAGGAAAGAAAAGACCTGTAAACACAGGAAGCAAAAGAATAACAAAGGTAAAGCCACGTTTCCACCATGTGTTTTCTTCCTTCGCATGATCGTGACCACAATGCTCACAGCTGTCTCCATGTACATGGTCCGTTTTATCTTTTTTCATATAGTTATAAAGACAGATTAGGGTAAACGCTATAAAAATGTAAATGGCAGATTCCGAAATATAAGCATATTTCATATTAATATATTTGGATATGTCACCTGTAGCATGAAGGTGTAAAAACAAGTAAGTTAAACCGATTAAAATAAATATTCGAAACATGCTAGAGCTCCTTTACACTAGAATGGTTACAATCAGAACAGTAATAGTAATAATAGCTGTTAGTTTCCATACAAAATTAGCTTTAAAGGTACTTAACAGCATAAAGGTATTTTTTATATCCAACATTGGACCAAAAATAAGGAATGATAAAATAGCACCTTCTGAGAAACTATTTCTAAAGCTAGACGCAACAAAAGCATCTGCTTGAGAGCATAAACTTAGTATATAAGCAAGCCCCATCATAACAAGGTGAGAAGAGAAGGGACCACTTCCTATTTGTACTAATGTAGCAGTACTTATAAACGTCTGTACAGCTGCTGCGATAAGAGAGCCAATTATTAAGAACTTTCCAACCGAAAAAAATTCATCTATCGAGTGCTTAAGCATTCCATCTATTTTTTCTTTAAAGGAATGATAATGAATATGTTCTAACGTACTATTTTTTAATGGAGATTCTTTTACGAAAAATTTAAGTAGTATACCTACTATAATAGATGTTACTAAAGCTAAACCAGCTCGATAGAAGACCATTTTCCAGCTGTTACCGAAAGCGATGTACGTAGATGATAGTACAATCGGATTGATAATAGGTCCTGTAAGCATAAAAGCCATAGCTGCTGGGAGAGGAACTCCTTTAAGCATTAATCTTCTTGTTATAGGAACAATTCCACACTCACATGCAGGAATAATACTTCCTAGTAAAGATGAAAAAATGACGGCCAGAATCATATTTTTCGGCATAATTCGAGCGATAAATTCTTCTGAAATAAAGATTTGAATAATACCAGAAATTAGTACACCAATTAAAATAAAAGGAAGAGCTTCTATTACGATACTTATGAAAATCGTATTCATTTGTAATAACATTTCCGTATTCAAAAATAACACCTACCTAAGATTCAATGACAACAAATATATAGTATAATAGCCAGAAATTAAAAATGGATGAGAAAAGGGCTATAAATAAAAAAAAGAACTATCCTTTTAAAAGAGAATATACTCTTTTAAAAGGATAGTCTTAATTAATCAGTTATACGCCAGGAAACCAACCTGGGGCATTTGTAATGGCATTCCATAAAGGATCAGGTACTACTAATTCTTCTTGTTTTTCTTTATCTAGAAGGGTAATTATTTCTTCTTCCTTACCTGATTCTATTTTTTGTACCCAATCAGGATCTATTATGAGCTCACGACCTAGTGCCAATAAAGAAATGTCTGATTCAAATGCTTTTTGAGCATCTTTAGCGGAATAAATACCGCCAACACCTATAACAGGTACTCGATTATTTACTTTCTCTAAAATCCACTCTATACGAGTTTTACTTTCGTCTGCACCACGTCTTGGTTTAGACCAGAAATCATTAACAGAAACATGTAGATAATCTAGTTCTTTTTCTACTAATTTTTCCATTAGTGTGAACGTATCTGTCATAGTAAGACCATTTTCTTCTGGTTCTTCAGGAGAAAAACGATAGCCAACAATAAAGGAATCATCCGCATATTCATTTACAATACGTTTCACTTCATTTACTACTGCTAGAGGGAAAGCTAAGCGATTTTCCACATTTCCTCCCCATTGATCTTCACGAACATTAGTATGCCCAGAGTAAAATTGTTGGATAAGGTATCCATTTGCTCCGTGTATTTCTACTCCATCGTAACCAGCTTCAATAGCACGTCTAGTTGTTTGACCAAACGCAGCAATAATCTCTAGAATCTCTTCATGAGTTAAAGGTCTTGGAGCAGGAAGATGTTCCATTCCTACATTGCTTGCACTAACAAGCTCTCCGTTTGGAACTAGGTTTGGAGGACATGCGCGTCCGCCATGAAAGATTTGCAATATAGCTTTCGCACCTTCTTTTTTAATAGCAGATGCAAGTGATTGAAGACTAGGTATCATTTCATCTGTATGTCCAGCAAACTCACCAGGAAATCCTTTCCCGTTTTCTGTCACATATGTACAAGCTGTAATTACCATACTTACACCTTTTGAACGACGTGCATAATATGCTAATTCTTCAGGAGTTACCGTTCCATCAGCATTAGAGGAAAAGTTAGTCATTGGTGCCATGATAAGGCGATTTTTTAGTTCTACCTTACTTGATAACGGCAGGGGGTTAAATAGTTTTTGATATGCTTGATTCATGATTACTATCCTCCAATAATTATTAGTTATTAACATGATTATCATAATTCTTTCAGCAAGAAATAGTCAAATAATTGAACTGACAGAAAGGGGATAGGTGTTTATAGGAGCTAAGAATGAAAAAAACTACTGAATAAGAGGGCCGTATAGCCTGCTACTCAGTAGTATACTTTCATTACCTTCTATTTAGTAAAGAGGGGGAGGCTACTTGATCTCTACCATTATTCTTAGCTACATAAAGAAATTCATCTGCTTTCTGAATCATATCATCTAGTGATAGGTTATTGATATTATCTCTATAATAAGAGCCTATACTAACTGTAATGTAAATCGTGTCTCCATTACTTGTATGAAATGGTTTATTTCTTAATGAATGTAGGAGAATAGTAGAAATGTCTAATGCATTGGTACTACTAGCATTCTCTAAAAGGACAATAAATTCCTCACCACCGTATCTTCCTATAATACCTAATTTTCCAACAGTTTTAGTTATTTGGTTTGTCACAAAAGTGATGGCTTGATCACCAATTTGGTGACCATATGTATCATTGATGTTTTTAAAATGATCAATATCGATTAAAAGTAGAGCTACTTCTTGATTCAGTTTCTTCGATTTTTCTATTAATGAGATTGCTTGATTAAAGAAATGCTCTCGATTATACACCCCAGTAAGATGATCATACATAGCTGACTTACGTAACGTATGGTATTGGAGTAAATTCGAAAGTAAGATATTGTATTGTTCCACAAAAGTAGGAATTATTTTTGATTTTACATAGTTTTCTAATGTATGTTTTTCGTTGCTGAAAAGTATGATTATGCCAATATGATTTTTTAATGAGATAGGAATAGTAATTACGGAACCAATCTGTTCATTAAGGCCTAATTTTTTTCCTAGCACTTCATTTGAGTAGATAATTTCATCTAAATACTTAGGCTCGATGTTAACAACAGAAGTTACATCTATTTCCTCTGTCTTAGCCAGAATAGTCCAAGTAGCATTTTCTTGAAGGAAGTAGATTCCTTTTTCATGCTTTGTTAAATTGATAAGCGTGAGAATAGTCATGTAAGCTAAGTAATCTACTTCCTTTAAAGTCGACATCTGTTTTAAAGAGCTTTGAAGAAGTGTTTGTAAGTAATGTTTTTTAGATTCTCTCTCTTTTTCGAGCGTAACTCTTTTAATTCGGTCTGCTAACCCTAGTGATAATACCAATACTTCTATAACTGCACCAATTTTTGGCGCATATAAGCTTATAGCCGTTAATGGAATGATTCGATAAGCTGCTAATAAATTGAGGATAACGCCTATTAGTAGAAAGCCCCATGCAGCTAGGAAAAATTTTGCTTCTCTTGTTTTTATTCTAACCGTACTAATCATGCAAATAATGAGCAATACAAAAACAGAAGCAATAATTGTACTAGTCATCGTTGCAATAGGTATAGGTATTAGTAATGGAATAAGTAAAGATAGGAAGCATAAATAACTAAATATATGTACAATTTTATGTAAGAGAGGAGCTTCTGTTTTTAGTTGTAAGAAATGTTTAGCAAACTGTAAGGCAAATAGAGAAGTCCATATAATAGTAAAGGAATTGGAACGCAATGCCCACCAAGGATAGTTACCCCAAATCCATTGAAAAGCTAGTCCATCCCATATAGCCTGCATAATAGTAAATCCTAAGATAAATAAAATATAATAAAAATATGTTTTTTCTTTCAAGGATATAAAAAGAAACGTATTATATAATATCATTGCAATCATAATCCCATAATATAGACCAAAACCAATCTCTGCATTGGAGCTATGCTCAATAAAGGCTGTTGGTTCCCAGATTGTGATAGGAGCCTGAAAAAAACTATCTGTTTCAATTTTTAGTAGATAGATTGACGGTGTTTCAGTAGATGGTAGTGTAGTAGAAAAAATCATATTTCGATTCTTTATTTCTCGATTATTAAATGGTAAGCTATATCCCATTGTTTCTAATAGGGTAGGCTCATTCTCATTCCATTTATATAAGGAGATAAGGCTTAAGTGCGGTTTTTTAACTTCTATAATTATGTCTTTTACTGCTTCTGTTGTATTATGTAAATTTAATGAAATCCAATAGGTGGAATCTGCCATTTCACCATCAATACTGGCTTCCTTTAGAGGTTGAAACTCCTGGATAATGTTACTTATTTCAGATGGCGAGCGGTGATTTTTATCAATAAACACTTCTACATGATCTGTAATATCCTCTTTAGCTGTTTGGTTATCTATTATTATCTCATCTGCTTGGGCATAAACTCTACTATGCTCAAGTGAAAATAAGAAAGATAACATAACTATTCCAATCATTATGTTTTTCTTACTTAAAAGCAGTTTCATAGTAATGGACTCCTAGAATAATATAGTATTATATAATTATAGCATGTATTTTTGTAGTAAAAATAGGTAAATAGGAGGTAGAATACTTGCAAAAGGAGTCTTATGTAAAACTTTTACCAAGCTTAAAAACGGGAGATTTAATTCTTTTTAGTGGACAATATCCCATTAGTAAATTAGTGGAAAAACTAGAGCATAGTATGTGGTCACATGTAGGTATGGTAGTAAGACCTGATCCGCTAGGGGAAGTATATTTTTTTGAATCAACTGCCTTAACCAATTTAGAAGACGAATGGTATCATGATCATCAAACAGGTCCAAAAGTGGTAAAGCTATTAGATCGGTTAAAAACATATGGACAAGATGTAACTCCTTATGTACCTCCATTATATGCTTTACGTTCATTAGACGAGGAGACTAGGATAGATTCTGTGAAGTTAGATCAATACATAAAGGAAGTGCATGGAATACCTAATCCTGGGGAGTGGCAGATGATAGAAGAGGTAGTAGAGGGTAGAATCTTTTCACTTCCTTCTAAACGGAAAGACTATACATGCAGTAGACTAATAGGAGAGGTATATGAAATGTTAAACATAGCCACCTTTCACATTCCTTTAAACGGTTTAATGCCAGCTGATTTTTCTTCAGGTGGAAAAATCGAGCTCAAACAAGGAAAATTAGAGAAAGAGATATTAATTGAATTAAATCCTGCATCTGTTAAAGAAGCAGCACGATGATAGAGTAATTCCGTTTATTTTGGCTGTTAAAGTACAATTTATAATGTACGAATCTTATTTTAATAAACATCAAAAACACAGTTTCTGAGCTATCTAGAAACTGTGTTTTTTATATATATAATAATTATTGCCTAAAATAGTTGGTTTCTGTTGCAACAATAGTGTATGATACATAGTATAAGATAAATACTGTATAACACATAGTATAGAAGGATAGGAGGTGAATACATGAATGACTTAATAAATTCATTAGAAACGGAGCTGAGAAGAGGAAGCTTAACATTAGCTGTTCTTAGTCAACTTCAAACACCACAATATGGCTATTCACTCGTCCAATTATTAGAAAAATCAGGAATTTCCATTGACCAAAGTACACTATACCCTTTACTCCGAAGATTAGAAAAACAGGAATTAGTTTCAAGTAGCTGGGATACTTCTGAAAGTAGGCCAAGAAAATATTATGTTCTAAGTGATAATGGTATTAAAGTGTTTTTACATTTAAAAAAAGTTTGGATTAAGAATTCAAAAGAGCTTTACAATCTATTAACAGAAGGGGAAGATGATGATGAATCTCACTGAGGTATATATTCATGAGGTTACTAGAAGGCTACCAGAAAAGACAAGAAAAGATATTGCACTTGAGCTAACATCAACTATTGAGGATATGCTACCTGAAGACTATACAGAAGAAGATGTTAAAAACGCACTTGAAAAGCTAGGAGATCCAGCTATTTTAGCTAATAATTATCTTGATCGACCCATGCATTTAATAGGTCCACGATATTTTAATATCTATGTGTCTTTGTTAAAAATGATTTTACCAATAGCAGGAATGATCTCTGTTATTTCTATGGTTGCCGAGTCCTTATTTAATTATCAAGGAGAAGAAGCCATCCTCAATATCATTATTGATATATTTTCAGTTGGAATATATCGACTGATTGAGGTAGGAGTTCAAGTGTTTTTTTGGTTAACGATTATCTTTGCTATAATAGAAAGAGTGGATTCTAATAAAGAACAACAACCAGTAACAAGCAGTTTAGAAAAATGGAAGCCAGATGATCTAAAACAAATTCCATACATTCCTAAAGAAAAGACGATTTCAAAATTAACAGTGTACGGAGCTTTAATATGGACGACAATCTGGGGAACCATATATTTTAATGCAACACATTTAGTTGGGGTATATAATGGTACGGAAGAAGGACTAGAATTTATTATGCCATCGCTAAATCAAGAAGTGTTAAACAGCTATTGGCCACTTGTTATCATTATGATTGCTTTAGAGATTGCGTTGGCTGTATACCAATTAGTAATTGGTATTTGGACGAAAAAAATGGCACTATATAATGCAATACTCCAAATTTTTGCAACGATCGTTTTTATCATCATTTTATCAAATCCACAGTTACTCAACATAGAATTTACTTCCTATATGGCTGATTTATTTCATGTAACAACTCACGCATTCACTTATTGGTTAATTGGTGGTTCCATTTCCATATTTATTCTTTCAGCAGTGTATACAGTGTATGAAGGATATCGTAAAGTGAAATAGCAATATATATTAGAGAAATCAATAATTTAATGAGTGGAGCACAAATTTCTAATAGAGGTTTGTGCTTTTTTATTCAATGGGGAGACGGGAGGCAGTAGTATTAGATGTTAGTGTATAAACAAATTTTCTTTTTCTAGTTTACATAATATATATTATACTAAGCAGTCTAAAAAACGAGAAATTCTGTCTCTTAATTAAGTATACTTGAAATAGTGAGATAAAATAAAAAATTTTTATTATAGATTGTATGTAAAATAAAATTACTTCATCGGATCATAAAATAATTTTATTTATATAAATGAATAGCTTATTATATATGTGATTTCTTTGAGTATTACTTTTTTATTACTGTTTCTCTTTATTTTAACCAATTGTATGACCTTCAAATGCTTGCATCGTTAAGTGAATTGTTTCTTGTGTCTTAATAACAGACTTTTGAGAATCCTGGGTAACACCACTAACAGTTTTTACTTCTTTAGAAATATTTTCAATATTAACATTAACTTTTTTAATAGCATCTTCTACATTGCTAGCTAATTTTCGTACTTCAGCTGCTACCACATTAAAACCGCGACCATGCTCACCAGCTCGAGCTGCCTCAATCGCAGCGTTCAATGCTAGAATGTTTGTTTGTGCAGAAAGTTTTTGGATTGTCTTAGAAAGTTGACTAATAACTTCTGTTTCATCATGTAATGCTTGTATAGCTTTCATATTCTCTTTTGAGTTATCTGTAACTATTTCACCAAGATTCAATGATAAGTTTTTTAATTGGTTAACAATCTCTATTGTCTTATTTTCTCTTTCGGTGATATCTGTTGCAATCTTTAATACAGCTTCGACTCTACCTTCCTCATTTAAAACTGGAATGTACGTAGCTTCTAGCCAAATTAACTTACCTGACTTACAAACTCTTTGGATCTTTTCTTGAAATTTGTGACCAGCTTTTAAATTAGTCCATAACAAATTGTAATTATTACTGTTTTGTAATTCTATTGTACAAAACTGTTTATGCATCATATGAAGCATTTCTTCCACACTATATTCCATGGCCAGAGCAAAATTTTCATTGACCCAAATCACTTTTCCACTTAAATCAAATTCAATGATAGCTAAATTAGCTTCTAATGATGCCATTACAGAATGAACATCTAAAACTTGGGTACTAATTTGTTTATCCATTAAAACCTTCATACGATTTCATCCCTTTTCATAACTACTTATATATTAACGTCTATTAACAATAAAACTGAGTATCTTTTAAAAGCAAATGTACTATTCCATCATTTAGATAAAAGTTTAACAATAAGTACAATTATACTTAACTCGGGCAAAAAATAATATTAGTAATTAGTTCCTATTTATCAGGAAGAAGATAAAATGAGAAATACTTCCTAGTAGTCTTAGAAAGTACTTCTAAACAGCCATTTCTATTTAAATAATCTGGGAAGTGGTTAAAAATAGGACTCATTCAAGTTCTTAGGAAACAAACTTAAATAAGTCCTATTTATCTTCCATATGTTTGTAATCGCATTCAGACACTTTTCGGCTATTGATGACAGTCACTTCATTCTTCTATTTCTAAGATTAAGATCTTTACTTGGCGTTCTACTGTCTTGACCTTCTTATGTATGTAAAGTATTCATTTTCTAATTCACTTAAACTCAGCTCATATAACTGAATATTATCCTTTTTAAATATACCAACTTGTAATAATTGATCTATGATAAATGCCTTCCTTACTTCCACAGCATTACTCCATATTGTCAAAGGAATCACTCTCCTCTAATTGATAACAATTTTCATTCTCATCAATATCTTACTTCATTAGAAATAAAAAGGCAACTTTTTCAATGGAGTATTCCCTAATATAACCTTCTTACAATCATTTATCTCTTACTAACTCCCATTAGTTTTAATAAGTGTTAAACTATTCTGCTTGTTGTACTCTTATTACGACAAAAGTTATTCATAGTACTCTATGCTAACTTTTCTCCGCTTTCCATTTAAATCTGTTTTCTATTTTAATATTCAACCTCTCTCCTCTTTTTGTTAAAAAATGAGCAGTCTATTTCAATAGGTTTACATTTACTTATAATCATAGATGTAGCCCAATAATTGGTATAAGTTTATGTTACTTTCCGTTATAAGAATTTTATTGTACTATTTATCTAAAGGAAAAAGGAGGATTAATATGATTAAAGCTGTAATTTTTGATTTTGATGGATTAATTTTAGACACAGAAACCGCTTGGTATGAGTCATATAAAGAAGCATTGCAAACTTATCAATGTGAATTGCCTCTCGAATATTTTGTGAAGTGTGTTGGAACTGATAATACAGAGCTCCATCATTACTTTCAAGAACAATTAGGCGAAAGATGTAATATAGAGGATATTGAATCACGAGCAAAAAATATACATATAGATAAAATGAAAAAACCAATAGCACGTGAAGGGGTAAAGGACTATTTAGAAGAAGCTCAAAAATACGGGTATAAAATTGCCCTTGCCTCTAGTTCTGATAGAAAGTGGATTACCGACTTTTTAAATAAACTAAGTCTTATTCACTACTTTGAAGTAATCGTAACTGGTGATGATGTAGAAAGAGTGAAACCTGCACCAGATTTATATCTAGAGGCAATCAATCAATTGAACCTACAAGCAAATGAAGCTGTTGCTTTTGAAGATTCACTGAATGGCTTACAGGCTGCAACATCTGCTGGATTAAAATGTGTCATTGTTCCGAATCCTGTTACAGAAAATTTACCATTTGAAACACATCAACTTCGTCTCCCATCTATGTCAGAGAAGCGTTTAAATGATGTCATTCAATATATAGAGCAAGATGGTGTATAAATAAGTACATTGAATTAACACCTTATTTTTTAAAATTTTTACCCTTTGCACCATCTTTTATAGACGAACCTAGTCCAAATTATAAAGTATGCAAAGTAGTTTCCTTCTCCTATCTTCTATTCAGCCACTGAGTAGTTGGTTAGCTTTTAGGTTTAATAGCATTATAAAGATTGTATTCACCTGGTGTGGGATCTTCATTTACGGAACAGTGAATGATATAATTTTTAAATTTTTTCAGTTGCTCTCTACCTAGAAATCTCATACTTAGGTGTTCTTTTCAATGTCCATAATTCCTGTATGTAGACAATGATGAAAAATCTATTCCCCGCTTTTCCCTCCTTAATCTTCCCTCTTATTCATTAAAATTTCGTTGTATGGAATTATGCCATTGTAACATACTATTTTTAGGTGCATAGATTAGCTTTTACATTTCAATTTATGAAAAGAAAGGATAAATAACACTCCTTTCTACCATACATATCAAATTCATCCCCTATAGTTATAGATTATTGAACTCCACATTTTCGATCCACCTCCTCTTAGACTTCCTTACTCTGAATTATAAAATAACCAACTTATGTTGAAGGAGAATAGACATGTTTTTAGACATTGCAATTGAATTAGTTGTTGGTTTTCTTTCTTTGTTAGTGGTCTTAAAAGTATTAGGAAAGATCCAATTTTCACAAGTTACTCCCTTTGATTTTATTACAGCAATGGTGATGGGTAATTTAGTTGGTGATGCTATTTTTAGTGTTAAGGCAGGAATTAAAGAAATAATCTTTAGTGTTGTTATATGGGGAATATTAATATATTTAGTAGAATTCACTACACAGAAATCCATCTTATTAAGAAAGTTCTTTGAAGGTACCCCTTCTATCTTAATTAATAAAGGTGAGATTATTTATAAACAATTGAAAAAGAACAATATTGATTTAAATCAACTCCAACAGTTAATGAGGAAACAAGGTTATTTTTCTATTTATGAAGCTGAATACGTTATTTTAGAAAGAGACGGACAAATTAGCATTGCACCAAAATTTCAATATCAATTGCCAACTACACAAGATTTACAAATTCCTCCTAAAAAGGTTGCTTTATCTTATGCCATTATTATGGATGGTAAAGTGCAAATGCAAAATCTCACGCTAGCAGGATTAGATGAAAATTGGTTATTGAATCAATTAAAACAGCATAATGTGGACAATTATAGTGAAGTTTTTTTTGGTGAATGGCAACAAAATAGAGGTCTACTTATTTCTAAATATAAATGACAACTACTGCTATATGTTCCTGCTTGTGGTGACCAACGTTCTTAATAGTATCAGAAGAATATAGAACAAAAAACAATGCTCTTATTGTAATGGAGAGAAAGCATTGTTTTTCATTAAAAGATACTTCTATTATCGTGGTAAATAGATATGGAGGATAAACCAATTATCTTCTAATTCTGCATGTATCTTTCCATTCATCCATTCTACTAACTTTTTAGACATATAGAGACCTAATCCACTTGTATCGGAGTTTGTTCTACTAGAAAGCTCTGTATAGAAGCGCATAAAAACCTTCTCTATTGCCAGCTCGCAGGATTGGTAATAAGAGCAGCAGCAATGGCTAAACGTTGACGCATGCCTAGTGAGAACATAGTAGTTCAGCACAAATCTATAGATTCAAAAAAGGAGCTTATTGGCTCCTTTTTTACATTACCCTGTTCATTTAAAATGGTTGTAACTTATGTGATTTAGGTAACAAAGATTTTCTCTTTCTTTCTTAACACTTCATAATAGATGGCTGAAACTGATTGAACTACTAAGAAGATGGCAAATGAATATAGAAGCTTATAGCCATTTTGGATAGTAACAACACCTATTTTGTTAAAAATCCATTGAAAGAGAATACCTATTACAACCCATGATATAATATATGGAAGAATGGATTTCTTATTTATATGTAATACCTCGTAAAAATAAAAAAACAGAAAGCTAAATGGTCCAAAAATAGAATAATAAATCATATCAGTCAATTCGTAAACGTCCGAATCATTCAAAACATAATAATTTAATAATCCCCCACCTATAGTAAAGTCAAATAACATCCCTGTTGCTAAACCAAAAAACACACTTAGCATGGTTACCCTTTTTGAAAACTTCTTTGGTAGAAGGAATATGAGAACATACGAACACAAAGATAGTGAAAAAACGACCACTTCATTTAGATCAAAATTCTCCCACAACATTAGTGACCATGCACCTCCTTTTTCTCCATAAATCTTAAAAATCGAACACATAAATATCCTATACTATTAAGAATGAGAAAGTAGGTGAAATCCAAGGCTGCATTCCACTGGAGATATTTCGTGATATGAAAGTAAATTCCTCCAGATGCTAGTAGTAATAATAGCGAAGCAGATGCTACTAAATACAAGATAGTTCTTCCCACTGAAGGAGAAAACAGAATTAAATTCATCGTAATGACGATAATTAGTGGAACTGCAATACTTCTGTTAATAATAAAAGCGGTATAGAACATAGGCTTAGTAGTCAATTTGATAAGACCCCATTCCTGGTAAACAAACCATGACCAATTCATACTAATGACTAGCGTAAAGAGATAGATAAATGAATTTTCAATAAAAGAGAGCTTTTTCGGCATTAGTACGAAGATAAAAGTAGTTAACCAAGATACAAAGAAGTAAATTGCAAAGACCATTTTATCCCTCCTTCTTTTTTTCATATTGTTCCAAAAATTAGATGCATCTATTCAGCCTATACATGTCTTTAATCCTCTACTCCGTCAAATAAAAGGAAGTAGACTGAGTATGTCTCCACTTCTTAAGCATTTATTAAGGTTCTTTCTTTATGCTGTGATAGGGATTGCTGCAAAAAAATCAAAAATGCAATCTCTTTTAAAGAAAGGAGTTTATTTATATGTCAGTTTCAATAAACAGTCCATATTATAACCTTTATGATAGCTGGTTAAAAACCAATGGTACAAACACTACTACAAATAGTAATTCGGAGGCAGCTGAAAGTAATCAGACATCCTTTGGTGACTATCTACAACTTGCTTCTACTACTCAAGGGAATTCATTTAAATACAGTAGTAATCAAGTAGATATGACGAATTTAACATCAAAACAAAAAACGGCCTATTTAGAAACCATGCTTAACCGAATTCAAGAAATAGATTCAACCAATAGTTCTACCCTTCCTGAAGATTTAAAAAGCGCATTAAATTCTGTAAGTGAAATTCTTAGTGATTTTATTCCAACTTGTAATACAGAGGAAGAAATAGCTACATTATTTACTTCTGTTACAGAAACAATGGAAAAAGCCAACCCGTCTAAAACAGAGATGCAAGCAAACGGAATGACTCTACCTCCACCGCTTCCTTTTATCAATATAACGCAATCAGAAGAGACGGCTTCTGACACAGACAGTGAGCTCGCAGTAGATTCAATGAAAGAATTTATATCTAACTTAATAAGCTCTCTTAGATCGAATGAAGAAGATACTACTAGTATCAGTGACACTTTAGGGACTGATTTAACAGAGGAACTTTCTGATTACAAGGAAGCATCAATGACAGATGAAGATGTAGAAGTATTGTATAACGAGTTAATATCACGGTTAGAAGAGTCACAAACTACTAATAATAGTTCAATTGAGGCTTTTCCTAGCAGTATCCAAATGACAGGTTCTTCTTTACCTCCTTTCAATTGGAGACCAAGTAGTACTACTGTATCCGTATCAACAACTAACTAAGCTACAGCTTATATGAACTTTAGCAGATGTTTCTTAGCTATTAGATGATTTTCACATCATACGTAATAGTTAGGACATTAAAAAATGGCGATTCACTATTGAATCGCCATCTCACTCTTCCTATTAAATTAAGCCATATTTTTTAAAGCAATTATAAATTCCATCGTCATCATGTCTATCCGTAATATCATTTGCTACCTTTTTTACCTCTTCATGTGCATTTCCCATAGCAATACCATATTGAACATATTCTAGCATCTCCAAATCATTCCAACTGTCACCATAAGCATACGTATTTTCCTTCTCAATCCCTAAATGCTGAATTATTTTTTCAATAGCAGAAGCTTTATGGATACCTGGTAGTGATAGTTCTCCACTATTTTGTCCCATTAAGGAAACAGTGTTAGGAATTACCGTAAACGTTGCCTCAAATTCTTTTTTTATCATGTCAAAAGGTATTTCAGAGCTTAAGAAAGACACCTTGTTAATATCATCTCTTATTAAATCTTGTCCTTCTATTAATAAATCATAAAATGGTCGAAATCCTTTTTCAATTTGAACTTTAAAATCGGGCTTATCTGCTAATAGTTTATCAAGTATAAGTTGAAAATATTTCTTTCCATTTGTACTACTGTACATGCCAGTTGTTGACTCTAAGAAAAATTCAATTTGATGATGACCAAAAAAGTCTACTACATGCTGAATATTTTGTAACTGGATTTTTTCATGAAATAAGACTGTTTCACCCATCTCGATATATCCACCAGCAGATCCTATCATTCCGTCAAATCCCATTTCAATAATATCTGGAAAGATGACTATTTTAGACCTTCCTGTACAAAGAAAAACTAAATGTCCATTTTCTCTTGCCTTTTGAACGGCGTATTTTGCTGTATCTGGTACTACTCCAAAATCATTTACTAATGTTCCGTCTATATCTAAGAAGATTATCTTTTGACTCATTGTTACCTCCGATTTTATGCAAATACATATGGTATGTAATTCATCTGTTTTTATTATTATTGTATTAACTTTTAAGTAAATAGTATATAAACCGCTTCCTTTTAGTTATTTGTAACCACAAATAATATACGTTACAAAGATGTAACAATGTGTAACATTCCTTCTTATTTAATTGGAAAAATGGTACAAAATCATTAGGCTTTTAAAAGGAAAGTTGCTTGTGTTAAAGCTTCTATGCTTCTTGTTATTGACAAGAACATTGGAGGCATATTATTAGGGGAACATTTCATGAAAGTTAACTAGCTTCATTTTAAAAAAGAGGGAGTGATTCGAGGAACACTCCCTCTCCTTATTAAGGAGAATAATCTCTCTTTCTTAGTTACTATCTATCTTTTTCAGTATTCTAGCAGGATTTCCTCCTACTACTGCATTATTGGAAACATCTTTTATAACGTCTGCACTAGAAGCTACTACCACGTTACCTCCAGGATTAATAATGGTACTTCCTCCAATCCATTCATTATTACCAATGGAGATAGCTTTTTCCTATTCTTTCCTAGAATTTCGCTCTACTGGGTCTAGTGGGTAATTTTCCTTTTTCTTTCTTCAAGGAAGCCCCACTTTATAGATTTGTAACTATGTCTAACAATCTATTTTATTACAGAGTTAGAATTATTATCATAGGATAATCTCTGATTTTTAATAACTCGATTTAATATTTCTGTACAAAAATACATAGCCATTACAAAGATCGCAATGCTTAATGGAAAAATCCCGATTGTACTGTGTGATGCAAGGAATCCAAGTAATGGTGGTAGAAAGGTCGTTCCTGTATAGGCTAGCGCCATTTGATACCCCATAATGCTTTGAGAATGTTTATTTCCAAATCGTGCAGGTGTTTCATGTAACATACAAGGGAAAATAGGTGCTAACCCTAATCCAATAACAATAAATCCAATCAATGAGTAAATGGCTGGTAATGGTAGTAACAGAATGATTGTTCCAAGAAGTGCTATCATTTGCCCAGTGCGAACAAGGGTTCTGTTAGTCCATTTAAAGGTAATAAATCCTGTTATTAATCTACCAACCGTAATTCCTCCATAATACAAAGAAACCCATTGTGCAGCAGTAGAAGCACTTAATCCCTTTACCTCTACTAAAAAGCTACTTCCCCATAACCCTACCGTTGCCTCTACTCCGCAATAAAATAAAAAGGAAGCTAGGGCTAAGTTAACTCCTTTTATTCTTAACGGAGATTTATTTTCATTATGTTCCTCTATTGCTTGATTATAGGATTCTGATTTTATTTGTTCTGTTGACATATTATTTGGTTTTACTTTTTTCCATAACGGCAATGTAAGGAAAAGAATGATAACTAGTGCAAATTGGAGACACGCAATCAGTAAATATCCGTTTCTCCATGCATTATCATTTGCAATGAATTGTGAGATGATAATAGGACCAGTTGTAGCCCCCACTCCCCAGAAGCAATGTAACCAGCTCATATGGTGTGCTTTATAGTGTGTGGCAACATAGTCATTTAAACCAGAATCAACCGCTCCAGCACCTAAACCAAGTGGAATAGCACAAACCACTAACCACACAATCGATGGAGCAAATTGAATACCTAATAACGCACAAGCAGTCATTAATACACTGACGAATGTAACTTTGCCAGTACCAAAACGTTTTAGCACTTTTCCACTAAGTAAACTAGAAATAATAGTCCCAATCGCAATCATCATAAATAAAAATCCAGCCATTTCTAATGGAGCTGCTAGTTCTACTTGCATAACCGGCCATGCGGTTCCTAATAAGGAATCAGGTAATCCTAAGCTAATAAAAGCTAAATAAATGATAATTAATAGAAATGTTGCCATTTGTTATTTCCCCTTTTTTTAACTTGAGTCCTAAACCTCATACATTAAAAGCTCTATTCCAAGGCTTTGGAGTCCATATAAATAATCTCTTTTCCAATCACTAATAAGAAGGTTTGGAAGGTGCTCAGATGGTATGTACTTTGAACTATTATTCTTTATTTTTAGTAGTAATGTCTCATTTACTTCATCACTACAAAAAATAATGGTATGAGGATTGATAATAGCAACAAAGCTTGCTATTAATCTACTCATTGTGTCAATTGTTCTTCCTTCATTTGCAGAAGTTCTTAAGTCCCTATCCCTTTGGTTTACTAATGCCTGACCAAAGTTCTCTGTATCTGTAATTGGAATAAAAGAAATTTCACCAGCAAAAAAGGAGCTTCCTCTTACAACATCCCCATTTATCATAAACCCTGCTCCTGGTCCGTTTTGGCCAGAATACATATACACTAATGATTGGTTCTTTTTAATTCCATTTCTATAATAATAACCAAGTACAGCAGCGTTCATATCATTTTCAACTTTAACTGGCATGGAGAATAACTTCTCATAATATTCCTTTAAATGAAAGTTCTTAAATGCCTCATATCCTGGTATAAAAAAGATGCGCCCATGATCTACAGAACCAGGAACACCGATAGAAATGGACTTAATTCTGCTGTTATCATTTAGAAGAGATGAGATGAGATTCGTTAATAATGAAATGCCATCTTCCTTTAAAACGCTCTCCCATTTCTCTTCTTTATGTACCTCTCCCTTACAATTATACAGAGTATAATATGTGCCATCTTTTTCTAAGTAAATAGCGAGACCAAGCATATATTCCGTATTATAACTATAGCGTTTTGCTCTTCTTCCACCACTTGAATCATCTAAGCCAACTAATACAATCTCTCCTTCTTGCTCCATTTGTGCTAGAAACTTACTAATGGTCGGAAAGCTAATATCTAACTTTTTACTAAGTTCTACTTTTGTAGCAGTTCCCATTTTAATTAGTGTTCTTCTTATACCCGAAAGTATCACTTGTTTTAAAGAATGATTTGTGTTTTGCAAACTATCACCTCCAGTATTAAATGAATGAAACGGATATAAATTACCGTAATTATGGGGTACATCCACTTATTAAACCACTTTAATAAGTCGCCACAAATATAGCATAGAATCGCCAATAATACAATGAATGGAAATGAAAAGCAAAAAATCCTCTATTGTTTGTCGATAGAGGTTTTTTTCTTAAAACTGATAATATAGTTAATGTTTAGCAATATCTAAAGCAGTAGCTGCAATTTTTAAATCAATCTCTATTTGCTTCGTTGTATCATGTGGATAATAATAACCTTGTTCAATCATATAGGTAGAAATAATTCTATGTGAAGCAATTGCATCATCTAAATGTCTTATTAATGTTTGTCTAACTTCAGGTGTAATAGCTTCTGTTATTGCAAAAGCATAATTTTTAATACCTGATTTAGCTGCTATTAATAAATCAGTAGCAATGACTTGGTCAGTTAAAGGAGCCATCCCTGTGATTTTTTCTATAAATTGATTCATTTTAACCCACCTTTTATGATAAATGATTCTTTAATTCTTTAACTTGATTGGTTGAGCTAATTACATCTTGTTTCATAATATCTTTGAGTCTTGGATCAGATACAAGTGACTGCATAATAGTAGACTTTGTTAAGCAAACATTTTTAAAAGTTAATAACTCATGTAATTCCAATACTTCATGAACGCCAATTCTACTTTTCATATCCTCTTATCTCCTTTTATATAAGGTACATTATTAGTGCCTTAAGATGTAATCTGCATACTCTATATCTTTTTGTAATTGCTGCGGCAGATTATAAGCATCATATCTACCTCGATCCTGAAGAAATCCATAGATTTTTTCATGCTGCTCAATAGCTGATCTTAACTCCTTTGTAAGAAAAGTATGTATCTCCTCTGAAGTAGATTCTGTAATGGCAGTAGCTAAATCCTTAATTGTTGCTTTTGTTTCAAATAATATATCTGTTGCTATAACATGGTCTGTAAAGCTAAGTTGTTTTGTCTCCAACGAAGTAACCCTCCCTATTCCTCTATTTGTGAAGATGCTTTACTTAAAATTGTCTTCATTTCACTAACAGCATTTGTATCAAGCTTTACCCTTTGTTGTACAATTGTTTTCAACTCTTCATTTTCTACTTTTTGCATTCTTGCTTTCGCTTCTGCTAAGCTTGCTACTTTAAAGTTTAATATTTCACGCAAGTCCGCAATCTCGTGAATACCATATTGACTACTTTGCATCATTTATCTCCTTCTTTATTTCATAAAATATAATAATTCTTGCCTAGATATTATTACCTAATTAGTTGTTGTTATGCTGTATGTGTACTAAGGAGATATAAAAGAAGTAGGTGCTTTCAAAGATTGCTGCTTTGAGGAATATAGGTAGGAATAAACTATAATAAATGGTAATCTATACAAGGAGGAAGGGAGAGGGGAAACCTGAACAAAAATAAACTACATACGATGATCGTATTTCTCGGAAGTGTTGCTATTCTAACGATAGGCGGTTTAGTGTTGAACCAGATATACAACAATCATCAATCAAACAACTTAATTATAGAGAAGTGCTTTAATCACTTTAATAAAGAAGGAGAGATTGTAATTAAAAAGGATGGCTTTTGGTCACCTGTTGCTTGTGAGAGTAAATAGCATTTCCAAAAACCGTTGTACCATTGGATTTTTGACAAGCTAAAACAAGGATTTGCTCTACTTGTTTTTCAACGCTTTATTTCTTCCTAATTCAAGCCAAGTATATGGGTATAATTATTATCCGAATACTTTGTTACCACTCCTTGAAAACCGTACTTGTCTTTCAAGCGGTTATTAGGTTTATTGAACTGCTGAAGGTGTAAAATACTTCGTTGAATCCTTCATATATATCTTACGCTTCCCACCATCCATTGTATTAACTATGCGAGAACAGCCTTTCAAAAAATTAAAAAGAGGTGAATGTCGTTTCATCCACAACATTTACCTCTTTCTTAAACTTATATCGTTTCTTTATCAGCAATAATATTTTTATAAAAAGCAGCATTAGATGCAGCAACATACGGAGATAGCCATAAATAACCTATCCCTAAAGTAAGAATACCTAAAATAGCCCATCCAATAAAACTTAAGTTAAGAAGAAAATACTTCCACTTATATCCTTTCATTCTTCTTCTACTTTCTGTAATAGCTTCAAATACTCCAAGATCTGAATTATCTCTTAACAAATTCAAGCTTTGAGAATAAGCAAGTGCTTTTATAATTCCAGGAATAAGCAATAATAAGGACCATAAAAACGTAAAGATACTAATCATAATTGTTGTTCCAAGTACCTTCCAAACCGTATTTCCAGCTGTGTAAATAGTAAAGACTTGAGAGATACTAGGATTTTCCGCTCTTACCAAGCTAATATAAAACCAAGCCATACCAACCGTTAATGGAATTAATAGAAGATAGTAAATAAAATTAAAAATATCTACTGATATAGGAGTTACATCTTGGTTGATCCAATTATTATATCCACCACTAATAGTAATTTCTACCGTGGTAGCAAATACCACGCTTATTAGAAAATAAAGGAGTGTTAATAAAACTCCTTTTCCCCAGGCACCTTTTAAATGATCCCTAGCATCTAACTTAATTTCGGCAATTCTCAATTTTTTTCCTCCATTCATTTTGATTTAAAAAGGCAGGAACATACATTTAACTTACTTTTAATACGTATGCATACTATAAAGATTTATGTAGAGTTATTTATCTAATGACACAGTATATAGTAGAAAATATCTGCTCCCTCTTTTTCATTAAAGCTAAATTATAACGTTTCTGGTAAATTATGTACATACATTTCCATTGCATCTTTATGTTCTCTTAATGTTTTTATTGTTTTTTCATTAGGTCTTGGAAAGATAGTAGGATAATCGACTTCGCCTTGCTCCTTGTTCACCTGAAAAGCTAACTGTTCTCTTTCTATAGAAAATTGAGCATCAATACCTGGTTTATTCCCTCTAGCATCTAATCGAATCCATTTTTTTATTGATTGGATATAAACTGCATTAAGCGCATGTATGCAATACCCTTTTTCTGGTGTATCAAATAGCATCAAACGTTGATAACAAAAACCGACTGGGATATTCTGTGATCGTAACAGGGCTGCGAGTAAATTAGATTTTGCATAACAAATACCACTACCATGTTCTAATACCTCAGAAGCATTACAAGTAACTTTCTGTGATTGAATATCCCATGAATGAGAGATATGATCTCTTACAAATTCAAAAGCGATCTGAATTTTTTCTATTTCCGATTGTTTATTATTAAATAACTCCATTGCTTTTGCCGTAATAATGGGATGGGAGTAATCTACTTCCCTTAATTCAAGGAGATAATCTCTTAAACTATCAGATTCTGGTATCATGTTTAGCAACTCCTTCTGTTTTAGGATCAGTCATCTGTTGAATGAATTCACGGGTATTCGTCAATATAACCGTTTTGTCTTTTAAATGGCTATATTTATTAAAAAAATGTGGTTTAGCTACTTCCTCGAAATATTTATTCCAAATGAACATATTCTTAAATATATGGAAAGTAGGGGTATAATTTGCTTTTTCTATTCCCAGCTTTTGTTTACCATACCTTTTTATAATTCTAAATATTCTTATCATATAGTTAGGATCTAAGAATATAATTATATCTGCATACTGAAAACTTATTGCTACCCAATCTTCTTGATGAACACCTTCAATTATCCAGCTCTCTGTTTTAACAAGAGTTTGCAAGTATGCTTCTCTTTCAATCTCTGTTCTTTTTACATCCCCATTGTCTCCTCTTACCCAAACAACATTGTCTAGCTCGTAAAAGGGGATATTTAGAGTTTTTGATAATGTTTTTGCCAAAGTGGTCTTCCCGCTACCGACTGATCCAATAATATGTATCTTTTTTGGGTTGATTTCGAAAGAATTTTGTTTAGTAAGAACTTTATACATAACCTGAAGCATACACCTCTCCTAGTTTGATATAAAAAGAGGGCAGCATATAACCAACCCTTTCTTCTTGTAGAACAATATGTACTAGAATTTTCTTTCCTCTTTATTAATCCTTTTTATCTTCAAGATCCAATAATTCTTTACCCTTATCTCTAAAAGAAGCATCTGCTACTGTTTCTACTGTTATTTCGCCATCTTTTACCACTATGACAGAAACACAGCAATTATCATGCTGAGGGAAGTCTGTTCTGTTTAATAGAGATCTAATATAAAACGCAATGGTTACTCCATGCGAGAAAACTAACACATTACCACCTGTTTCTTGGTGTGCATCTATTATATCTTTAACGGCAGCTTTTGTTCTTGTTAATAAATCGGAATAAGATTCTCCTTCATCAAGTCTTCTTTCGAGGTCCTTAAGAGAAAAGAAAGTTTCTAAAATATTTCCATGCTTTGCTACTATTTCTTCTGGCAACATGGCTTCTAAAACACCAAAATTCATCTCTTTTAATCTTGCATCTTTCGTAATAGAAATATCTCGATCGCCAATTGCATACCTTGCAGTATCAAGTACGCGCTGACTCTCACTTGCATAAGCACAAATAAAATCAATGTTTCGAAGACCCGCTCCTACTGACATAGCTTGTTTGATACCGTTTACTGTTAGAGGCGAATCACAGAAACCTTGCATACGCTTCTCTATATTGTATTGTGTTTCTCCATGTCTAATAAAATATAATCTTAATTCCTTGGACAAAATAAACACCCTTTCTCATTTTTATTCACTCCTTTTTATCTTATCATTTTATTTCACTAAATATCTTCTTTTTCCATAAATCTTTCCATCATATTCTTCTCACATTCATTTTGTAACTCCAAAAATAAAAGGACCCTCTATCCATTTTTAATAGAGGGTCCTTAATGAATTCCTAAAATTCCTCACTTATTAAATCAGCTATAACTCCACTTGCTGTTTTACTTCCTTGTGCAGCAGCTATAATTAATTGAGGGACATCTTGTAGAGTAGCGTCTCCACAAGCATAAATACCTGGGATACTACTTCTACCGAAAGTATCTGTTTCAATTCCACCTTGTGCATTTCTATTCAAGTTTAACGCTTCTAAAAAAGGACTTGCCTGTGATAATTGGGTACCTACGATTCCTCCTACTCTAGTGACTTCTTTACCGTCAGCAAACACTAGTTTTTCCAATTGTCCATTTTTTCCTTGTAAAGAGGTAATTTTCTCTTCGTAGACTTTTATATTATTTTTCTCAAAGGATGCTAATTGCTCTTCTGAAAGTACGTTATGGCCATTTGTACATAAAATCACATCTTTACTCCAGTTCCATAACATTTTCGTAACGTGAAAAGCATGTTCACTTTCTGCTATTACGACCAAAGGTTGATTTCGCATTTCATATCCATCACAAAATGGGCAACTGAAAAAGCTTTTTCCATAATATTGATGAATACCTTCTATGGCTGGTAATGAATCTTTTAATCCAGAAGAAATGATTACTTTTTTCGCCTTGTATTGATCATCTTCATTCGTTTCCACTATAAAATAGGTGCCTTCTTGTGTAATAGAAGTGGCTCTTTTACTTTCTATTGTTATATTAGGATATTTCGCTAAATCCTGTTTGGCTAAGTTTTTAAACTCCGCTGGTTTAATTCCATCACGAGTGATAAATCCATGTGATTCTTGCGTAACAGCATTTCTCGGTTTATTCTCATCCAACAGTAGTATTTCTCTTCCAGCTCTTCCTAAAACAAGTGATCCATTTAATCCAGCAGGACCGCCACCAATAATAATACAATCAAACATTTTATTCCGCCCATTTCAATATATTATAGACATGTGATATCTGTTATAATAATAAAAAAAATTATTTTTTCTTTGCAATAATAAGGTATAGATTATCGGCTATACTCTTCTTCTGTAAAAGGGTAAAATCTAAGTTTTCCAACTCTTTTTCTAAATAAGAAGAAGCTATTCTTGGTACCTTTTTTGTTTCATCTTGTGGTTCTATTTCTAAACAGAAGAATTTACCATTAGATTTTAACACCTGATTAAGCTTGTTTAATGCTTGAGGTAAATCAGGTACTTCATGTAACACTAAAGAAGCGATAATAACATCAATAGACTCATCCGTTAAAGGTAGATTTTCTAGGTTAGATTCTACTACTTGAATATTCGTAATATCATGTTCTGCTGCTTTTTTCTTAATAATATCCAACATATGGTGATCCATATCTAATGCATACACTTTATTATCTACCATTTTAGCAGCAGGAATAGTGAAGTAACCTGTTCCCGCTCCAATATCCAGTATTGAATCTGTTTTCTTAAGTGATAATAGTTGTAAAAGCTCTTCAGGTGGAGTAGTTCTTAATCTATCTGGATGATCAAGTGCAGCTACTATTCTTTCTAATTGTTCTTTTGTTTTTGATTTTGTGTGGTGGTGGTGATTCATTTTTGTTCTCCTTTACACTTTCATTTTTAGGGTAAAGCTTTGCTTTACAATGTATTACTAATTTAACTTGTTAGTCATGTATCTATTAAAATAATAAATTCATCATCTTCTTTGAAATAAAATCACATTCCATAGTTTTACAATGATTTACTATAAATAATAAGGTTATCGTACAAACCATTAACATACATTAAAGATTTTTAATATCTATAATATATATGATAATGGTTTTGCTGTCAATTAATATTACTGAGAGCTAAAAGCTATGCAAATCATACATGAATATATCGATTGCATTTATTTGATCTTTATAACCTAATAATTATCTTAATTTTGTATTTGGATAGCGAAGCATTATTTTCAAATTTTATATAAATATGTCTGGACCCCTACCAAAAGCCTTTTAATTCTAGTCATTTCTTCAATTTCTTAATTTGTCTTTTAGAGAATAAAAGGATATACACTATAGAATTGTTTTAAAGAAAGTCGATAGCTTCTTATTGTTTCATTACTGAACCTAGATTGATTAACATTAAAAAAAGCCGCTATAACTTCTTCTACTCTCATGCTTATCTACCTCATTTTCTTTAGGTTCACTTCCAGCATTATTTTCTGTTAAAATCTAAGCATAAGCACGTGCAGTTTTTAAATCGGCATGTCCCCATTCAACTGCAATTAATAATATTTCGACTCCTCTAGCTAGCATGTTTGTGGTGAATATATGTCTACAACAATGGCGCTACAGCTATAGGAGCTGGGTGTTATATAGCTGGTCAACTTAGACTACCTAATGTAAAGTAGCGGCTTAGGTACTGCTAGTTATTTAGGAACCAATATTCCATAAGGCGTGGAAACAAGACATTCGTCTCAGCAACAGTAAGATAGATTCCAACAGGTATAAAATATTAATATAATATTGTAGGATGTGAGGAGATTATATGAAGCGAATTGATTTTATTTTGCTAATTTTTGTTGTAATAATCTCTGTATTTCTGTTTCTTCTTCTACAAGAAAAAATATCAAACACCATTATAATTTTAATTATTTTAGGTCTTGGTTTAGTTATTGGGTTCATTAGACTTTATATATTTAAGAAGGCAAATTACCTATTGTTTACTAATCTATAAGAAAACATAAAAAATCCAAATGCAAAGGTTAAGCGATTATCGATGATCTTGGTATCTTCTATAAAAAGATGTCGTTTTAATGTTAACTTTTTATTATAAAACCTGCCAAAGTGGTACAAAGGATTATTTCACTAAGAAGCAACAACTTTTGGTTAGATTGACCAAGAGTAATAAAGCCAGAAATAATCCTCCATAAATGATTGTTACTTATAAAGCTTGTTTCCAGTTTCTTAGTAACTGATTTATCTCAAGTTCATAATTACTTATTACAATTTCATCCTGCTTCCATTTTTATATTGTTTAGGAGTAAGCCCTGTATGTTTTTTGAAAATCTTAGTGAAGTAGCTCTGATCAGTGAAATTTAGTAATGCTTGTATTTTTGACAATGGAAAATTTGTGAAATCAAGAAGTTTTTTCGACTCATCTATTTTTAATTTTTGAATGTAATTGGTGATTGTTATACCCGTTTCCTTTTTAAATAAGTTTGAAAGGTATTTGGGGTTCATTTGTACATATTCTGCGATTCTTGAAAGATTTAATTCTTCATATATGTGTTTATAAATATAATATTGGCTCTCTGCAACAGGTTTTGTATATTTTAGCTTTCTAGTCTTATCCACCCTTTTTGCAAAGTCATAGACCACGTGCTCAGTAAAAACCACTACATCTTTTGCATTTTGAAGCTCCTCCAGTTCTTGTATGTACGTATCCCCAAGTGTGTATGCAACTTCGGGATTAAGTCCTCCATTAATTGCTGCCCTAGTAGCCAATGTAATACTAGCAATTTTTAAATTCTTCTGATTTCTTAATTCGCCTTTTTTTGATAACAACCCAAATTTGAATTCCTCACTCTCATGAAAATTCTTCCAATATAAGAGTAAATCTTCATATTTCCCATCGGTAATATATTGATAAATCTCTCTTTCATAGTTCGGATCTTGATGAAAAACCGCATTTTGACGTGATTCTAATAATGACAATTCTAAAGTTTCTTCAGTAAGTACGCTATTGTCTAAATTCGTTATACTGATTTCAGTAAAGCTTAACATCCTTTTATAAAGTTCGTAATAAAGTAACATACTCACATTAATCAATTTCCAATTACTGATTACTTTCAATGATTGTAAATAGTTAATTAATAATTCTTCTTTTTCCTTCAACCCTTGTCTTTCCATTATCTCGTTTAAAGTGGACTTTGTTACTTGCGGAAAAACAGTTGGACCAATAAATAAATATCCAAAAATAACATGATTTTTTACGATAGGGATCAAAACAATGTTTTCTAACCATTCTGTTTGATGAATGATAGGAAGTTTTCTGATTACATTAGTTGTACTAATTGCCCTTAAAAATTCCTGAGTTGAAGAATATAAGGGATTATGAATAGTATATGGAGAGAATTCCAGTAATAAATTCTTTTCACTGTCCAGAAGATATATTGGTATATTGGAGAATTCATAAATTTGCTTACAAATAAATTCTAACTCTCCTAGTTTTAACTTACATTCCATACTTTGCACCCCCGGATATTTAAAAAATGAATAAATACCAAATTAACAGCAATTTTACCATAAAATCAGAGGAAATTACCTTATATTTTTTTTAACTACTAATTTCATTTGCACATACGTAGAAAAGCTTTAAATAATTGCTAAAGTAAAGGAGTACTTAAATTATGCATAAGCGGTTACAGGAAGAAAAAGTAAGGTTAGGAGTTTGCTATTATCCAGAACATTGGTCTGAGGAAATGTGGGAAAATGATTTTAAACGGATGAAAGATCTAGGTTTTACCTATGTTCGTATGGGTGAATTTGCGTGGACTGTGTTTGAACCAGAAGAAGGAAAGTTTACGTTTGAATTATTTGATAAAGCCATTGATTTAGCATGGAAAATTGGATTAAAGATTATCCTGGGCACACCAACCGCTACGCCTCCAGCCTGGTTAACTACAAAATATCCAGATGTTTTAAATGTTAGTCAGGATGGGCTAACCATCCAACATGGTGAACGGCGACATTATAATTATAACTCCAAAAATTATAAGAGATTATCATCCATCATTGTTACTGAACTAGCAAAACATTATAAGAACCACCCCTCAATAGTTGGTTGGCAAATAGACAATGAGTTCAATTGTGAAATAAACGTATTCTATTCGGAAGCCGATCATACAGAATTTAGGAACTGGGTGATAAATAAATATGAAACATTAGATAAATTGAATGAGGCATGGGGTACGGTATTTTGGAATCAAACCTATACTAACTGGAATCAAATTTATTTAACTCGTAAAACGAATCAAAACTCACCGAATCCCCATCATGCTTTGGATGAAAAACGCTTTATTTCAGATAGTGTAATTGCATTTGCAAAGTTACAAGCAGATATTCTTCGTCAACATACTTCTAATCAATGGATCTCAACAAATGGTATGTTTGGACATTTAGATAATCACCGTTTAACTGAAGAGGTTCTTGACTTTTTCGCATATGATTCTTACCCTAACTTTGGAAGAATTATTGAGGATAATACGGAAAAACCATTACGAGATAGAAAATGGAGCTGGAATTTAAGTGAAGTAAGAAGTATATCTCCTAACTTTGCTATTTTTGAACAACAAGCAGGTCCAGGAGGATGGGTTACTAGGATGGAACAACCCTCACCTAAACCTGGACAAATTCGTTTATGGACATTTCAATCCATTGCACATGGTGCTGACATGGTGCTTTACTTTAGATGGCGGACAGCAACAAAGGGTACAGAAATATATTGGCATGGTATTAATGATTATCATAACCAACCAAATCGCCGAATTAAAGAGGTAGAACAAGTTAGTAAAGAAATTAAGCAATTGGAGAATAAAATTGCCGGTTCATTCTATCAAGCAGAAGCGGCTATTGTGCTCGATTATAATAATCAATGGGATGGTGAGCTTGATAACTGGTATGGCCCCTATGCCACAAAAAGTAAAGAAGCATGGTTCAAAGCATTTCAATATAATCACGTTCCAGTTGATGCTTTCAACCTAACATCAGAATCAACCATCGAGGAGATAAAACAATATAAAGTATTAATTTATCCCCATCCAGCAATTGTTACGAAAGAAACAGCAACCTTACTCGAAACGTATGTCCATCAAGGTGGAAAGATTGTATTTGGTTGCCGTACAGGATATAAAGATAAAACTGGCCAAGCATACATGTTGCCTTTTCCAGGTTACTTGGCTAATTTAACAGGCATAACAATAGATGACTTTACCAGAATTTCTCCATTTGAACCTATCCCTGTTGTTAATATTAGGAATGGTAAAACATTTGTTGCAGATGACTTTAATGAAGTTTTACAAGTAAATAACAGAGACGTAGAAGTAATTGGTACATTTGACAATTCATATTACCAAGGAAAAGCAGCTTTAGTGAAAAGAAACACTGGAGCTGGAACTAGCTATTATTTTGGTGGTGTTTTTGATATACAGTTAGCATCTTTCCTATTATTAAATGAATTAAAAATGAATAATCATAATCATTTATTTGAAATTCCAGAAAACATAGAGCTAGCAATCCGAAAAAAAGAAGAAAAAAATTATTATTTTTTATTAAATTACTCAGATAATGACCAAGAAATTTTTCTTAAGCAAAAAATGAACAATTTATTAAAAGGAACTATTGAAAGAAATAAAGTGGTTATGAGAGCATTTGACATTTTAGTGTTAGAAGAAATGACTATTTGATATAGTAATTCCAATAAATATTAGCATTATTAGAGTGAATTAATTTAATCAAAATTTGTGGCTTTTTCATTGACATAATCTTATTTCAACACTGTAAAAAAGGAAAGATCTTAATCTTTCCTCAGGCTGTCGAGAAACCCCTCAATGTAATAGAGGGAGAATATAAAGTAGTATATTTAATCAATCCACTGAATAAGGGGATGATTTACGTTACAGGGGTTCGCTTTCCGTGGGGCTCGCGCTGAGCCGCGGTCTGCCTTTGGCCTGCAGGGTCTCAGCTGTCTCGCAGATCCCACAGGAGTCTCACCCCTTCCACTCCAATCATCTGGATAAAAATTCTATTTTATCTTTCTATTATACTTTTTCTACAAGCTGAGGAAAGATCTTACTCTTTCCTTTTTTGCAGCTCAAATTTTTTTAAGATAATGATACTCCACGTAATTACTTGGATAAGTGTTTTGGCCATGTACATCTTCGTAATATTCATGTGCCTAAATAATTCTTCCACTAAATGAAACTGCAGTAATCTTATTTAAAACACTTTAGTAATCAAACAAACTCTACATTTGAACGATTGAATCTAGTATAGGCAACTATCTCTATTGTTCCTTCTCTCGCATCCTATCAATCTTACCAAATGCCCACTTCATTGCTAAAGGCACAATGAACAAGATGAATAACAACCGAAACAGTTGATAGGTAGTAATAATAGGAAGATCTGCACCAACTGCTCCACCTAACACGGCCATTTCTGCCATACCTCCTGGTGCTAATCCAATAAAGGCTGTTAGTAAATGAATGTTATCATCTACTCTTGTTAATAGAAAACCTAACAAGAGGGAAAATAACACAAGAAAAAAAGAGGAAACAAAAGCTACACTAATAAACTTTGCTTTGTGTTCCATTTTTCCAAACTTGATTTGAAAACCAAGACTTATTCCAATTAAAATCTGTGCAATACTCGAAAGACTTGTTGGAATCAATGGAATCTCATATCCTGAAATAGCTAGGCTGGCAATAAATAATAGCGGACCTATTATAAATGGTGCAGGAAATTTCCACTTTTTCACTAACTTTGCAATAAGATAGCCAATTAGAAGCAGAGCAAACAGGTACCAATGATAGGAAGGGGTCGCTGCATTTCCTATCGTTGGGTAAGCATCTACACCATCTAAAACCGGACTATATACAAGAAGTGGAACTAGAATAATGACAGATAGTATTCTACTAACCTGTATGAGTGTAACAACGGTTAAATCGATTCCTTTCATTTCAGAGCTTATAGCAATCATCTGAGTTAGGCCACCTGGAATACTACCTGCAATGGTCGATTTTAAATTACTTTTTGTTATTTTGGATGTAATAAATGCTAGACCAAAACTAAAAATAATCATAATAATGGTCATCAAAAACATGGAGGGAAAATGAGTGATCATTTCGAGTAATGTTTCTTTACTGAACTGAGTGCCTATTGTATAGCCAATAACAAGAAACCCAATATCTCGAAAGAAAAAAGGCAATGATGGAGTCTTTTTCGTAAATCGTATGAAGATCATGCTACTAAACATTGGTCCAAGGAGCCATGCTAGTGGAAGATGACAAAGTTGAAAAAGCAGACCACCAAGACACGCGGTGATGCATAATAAGATTAATGACATGTTTTCGAATCCCTTCTAGAAAAATAGGTAGTTTCATTATACTACTTATTTTTCTAGAAAATGAAGCTTGATTAGGATTTCTGTTAATTACTTTTGTGACTAATTTCTTTTACTATTACCTTTTCTAAGCTCCAGTCTGTATTTTTCCAAGTCCAAATGGTCTCTAGATAGCCAACTGTATCAACGGTAGCTAGTCCACTAATTCGTTGTTTCCCCTTGATTGCTGTTTTGTTGTCTATTCTAGTTATCTTTAGCTCCGTGTATGGTCCAACAATTAATTCGGTAGGTTCATTTAATCGACCTTCATGATATAGACCTAATTCCTCATAATGATTCTTCCGCTCATATAAATCGAATATATAGGTCTTTTTATCTTCAATCGTTAATTGAGCTTTATAGCCATCTTTAAATTCACTAGCGATAGATGATAGCTCTGGTTTTGTTAGCTCTATGAGTTCATCTTTTTGTAGTTGATAGAAATAAAAGTTTTTTTGTGAGCCTCGTTCATTTCCTAGAACGGTTAAAAACATTTCCTTTTGACCGTCATCATTAATATCTAATAAATGTAGTTTAGGGGAATAACCACCTTCAAGATCTAACTTCGTGCTCTCACCACTTTCTTGTATCACTTCTAAAGTAAGTTGGTTAAAAAACGGGCTATTTTCTGTATCATCCGATGTTATTCCTTTTAAGATTACCTTCTCTTGTTGAGCGTCATGAGAAATGTCTGTTTCTTCTTCATAAATTATTTCTTCCGTCTTATCTTCTTTTTCTACAGCATAAGCAACTGTAATAGCAGTAAGTGAAAAAAAGAAGAAAGCTGTTAAGGCAAATAATATTTCCTTCCTCATAGAAATCCACCTTTCTTAAAAGCATACTATTAGCATGTCCTATTTTGGTAAATTAATGTAAGTGAGGAAAGAAAAAATGGTGTATAGCTTATATGTTCATCTTTTAAGCACTATTAAACGAAAAAAAGAGGATGTTCCAAAATATAGAACATCCTCTCATCCAGCATATCTTTATTTTTTTTCTATCCAGATTTCAACTGCTTGTCCAGCATCTGACTCATCGAATACAAAGGAGCCATTTGAATAACGATCATTAAAACGCAAGCTATCAACATTGACTGTTTCTATCGTACCTTTATCTGTTTGCATGTAGATAATGTCATGTTTTTGTGTTATTCCCATGCCAATTATACGATGTGGGTTTGATTTTAGCTCTCTTAACATAATAAATCCGCGCTTCGCTCTACCAGAAAACTCAAACTCTGTTAGCTTCATTTTCTTAATAGATCCGCGCTGTGTTAAAATAACGACACTTTCTTCGAGTGGATTCGTAATAACCTTTCCGGCAACTACTATATCTCCCTCTTTTAAATTGATTCCTTTAACACCTGCAGCTCTAGCACCTACAATATTAATTTCTTCTTCATGAAACCTTAAAGAATAACCGAAGTGGGTAGCTAGTAACACTTCTTGTTTACCATCTGTAAGATGAACATCTACGACAGAGTCATTTCCTTTTAGATTAATAGCAACAAGAGGCTTAGAATAGCGTTGAGCTTTATAATTTAACAAGTCTGTCTTTTTCGCCATGCCATTCTTCGTAAAGAATACGAGATATTGTGGTTTTTCAAAATCTTTAATTGGCATAGCTTTGATAATGGATTCATCACGATCAATCGGAATAATATTCGAAATATGCTGACCAAGATCTTTCCATCTAATATCGGGTAATTCGTGAACAGGTATGTACAAATAGTTCCCTTTATTTGTGAATAATAAGACAACCTCTGTTGTATTAACATCAATTTGTGCGAGTATCCGGTCTGAATCCTTCATACCAAAATCCATCCCATTACTTGCAGCATAGGAACGTTGACTTGTACGCTTTATGTAACCTTCTTTTGTCACCGTTACAATAACATCTTCACTTGCTATTAATACCTCTAGGTTAATTTTTATTTCTTCAATTTCTGCCTGTATGATTGTTCGACGCTCTGTTTCAAAACGTTTTTTCACATCTTTTAATTCTTTCTTTATAACAGCAAGAAGTTTCTTCTCACTCGCAAGAATAGCCGTCCATTCGTCAATTTTCTTTTTCAACTCATCTGCTTCCGCTTGGAGAGCCGTAATATCGGTATTGGTTAAGCGATAAAGTTGCAGAGAAACAATTGCCTCTGCTTGTGGTTCAGAAAATTGAAATGCTGCTATTAAGTTATTCTTTGCATCTCTTTTATCTTTAGAAGCTCTAATTGTCGCAATTACTTCATCCAATATTGATAAAGCTTTGATTAATCCATCTACGATATGCTGACGTTCTTTCGCTTTTTGAAGATCAAATTCTGTTCTTTTTTTAATGGTGTCTTTTTGATGTTCAATATAAGCATCTATAAGCTCAATTATTCCCATTAACTTTGGACGTTTATTATGGATAGCAACCATGTTAAAGCTATACGTAATTTGCAAATCTGTATTTTTAAATAAATAGTGAAGAATTCCGTTTGCATCTGCCTCTTTTTTTAATTCTACAACAATTCGCAAGCCTGTTCGATCGGTTTCGTCACGAACCTCCGCAATTCCTTCCACTTTACGATCTAAGCGTAACTCATCAATTTTCTTTACTAAATTACTCTTATTTAATTCATAGGGAACTTCTGTAATAACGATTTGTTGTTTACCACCACGCAATGTTTCTACATCCGTTTTCCCACGAACAATAATTTTCCCTTTACCTGTTTCATATGCTTTCCTAATACCCTCTACCCCTTGGATAATTCCACCAGTAGGGAAATCAGGTCCTTTAATATGGTTCATAATATCATCTACGGTGCAGTTTGGGGAATCCATTCTCTCCATTACCCCATCAATAACTTCTCCTAAATGATGTGGTGGAATATCTGTTGCATATCCTGCTGATATTCCTGTTGATCCATTCACTAATAAATTCGGGAATTTAGCTGGTAATACAGTTGGTTCACTAGATGTATCATCAAAATTGGGAATAAAATCTACCGTTCTTTTTTCGATATCACGAAGTAATTCTGAAGATATTGCTGATAATCTAGCTTCTGTATAACGCATTGCTGCTGGAGGATCTCCGTCAATGCTACCGTTGTTTCCATGCATCTCTATTAATAAATTACGTACCTTCCAGTCTTGACTCATTCTGACCATTGCTTCATACACAGAAGAATCACCATGTGGATGATAATTACCGATAACATTTCCGACTGTTTTAGCAGATTTACGAAAGTTCTTATCGTGTGTATTACCCTCTTCATGCATTGCATAAAGAATACGTCTTTGAACTGGCTTTAATCCATCACGTGCATCTGGTAATGCACGCTCTTGAATAATGTATTTACTATAACGCCCAAAACGGTCTCCGAGTACGTCCTCTAAGGGTAAATCACGAAATTGCTCGATGGAACTCATGATGGACTTCCCTCCTCTGCAACCGAAATATTCTCATTTTCTAATATATTGTCTTCTTCATCTAATCCAAAAGCTACATTTGATTCTATCCATTTACGACGTGGTTCTACTTTGTCTCCCATGAGTGTTGTGACGCGTCTTTCTGCACGGGCTATATCATCTATTTTTACTCGAATTAGAGTTCTTGTTTCTGGATTCATCGTCGTATCCCAAAGCTGATCTGCATTCATCTCTCCAAGTCCTTTATATCGTTGAAGAATATAGCCTTTTCCGACTTTTTTAATAGCATCCTGTAGATCATCTTCACTCCATGCGTATTCTAGTATTTCTTTCTTACCAGAGCCTTTACTTACCTTATATAAAGGTGGTAGGGCAATGTACACCTTCCCAGCTTCTACTAATGGCTTCATGTAACGATAGAAGAAAGTTAATAATAATACTTGAATATGTGCTCCATCCGTATCCGCATCTGTCATAATAATAACTTTATCGTAGTTAGAATCATCTACAGTAAAATCAGCACCTACTCCAGCACCAATAGCATGAATAATCGTATTAATCTCTTCATTTTTAAAGATATCTGACAGCTTTGCTTTTTCTGTGTTAATTACTTTCCCTCGGAGTGGTAGTACTGCTTGAAAACGGCGATCTCTTCCTTGCTTGGCAGAACCGCCCGCAGAATCTCCTTCCACTAAATATAACTCATTCTTTTGAGGATTTTTAGACTGTGCCGGAGTTAGTTTACCAGAAAGAACTGCTTCTCCACGTTTTCGTTTCTTCCCACTTCTTGCTTCTTCTCTAGCTTTTCTTGCAGCTTCTCTTGCTTGTGCTGCTTTTATTGCTTTTTTAATTAATAAAGTGCTTGTTTCAGGATTTTCTTCAAAAAAGTAGGCTAAATGCTCAGAAACAACGGCATCAACAGCAGAACGTGCTTCACTTGTACCAAGCTTTCCTTTTGTTTGTCCTTCAAATTGTAGTAAATCCTCTGGAACTCGGACAGATATAATAGCAGACAATCCTTCTCTTATGTCAGATCCATCTAAGTTTTTATCCTTTTCTTTAAGCAAATTTACTTTGCGAGCATACTCATTAAACATTCTAGTCATAGCGGATTTAGCACCAGCTTCATGTGTACCGCCATCTTTTGTCCGAACATTATTAACAAAAGAAAGGACATTTTCCGAGTAACCATCATTGAATTGAAAAGCATATTCTACTTCAATGGCATTACTTTCTCCATCTAAACTAATGACAGGATGAAGAGAATCTTTCTCTTCATTTAAATATTCAACAAATGCCTCTATCCCATTTTCATAATGGAAAACATGTTGTTCATTATTTCTTTCATCTATAATTTCAATCCTTAACCCTTTTAATAAAAAAGCGGATTCTCTTAATCGTTCACATAATGTATCCAAATTATAGGTAGTCGTGGAGAAAATCGTTGGATCAGGTTTAAAGTGTATGGTGGTTCCTGTTTGGTTTGTTTTCCCGATTTTTTCTAACGTAGTAGCTGGCTTTCCGCCATTCTCAAAGCGTTGTTCATATACATGGCCATCTCGCTTAATTTTCACTACGACCCACTCAGATAAAGCGTTAACAACCGAAGCACCTACACCATGTAATCCTCCACTGGTTTTATAACCGCCTTGTCCAAATTTGCCTCCAGCATGAAGAATGGTAAAGATAACTTCTGGAGTTGGCTTTCCAATCTTATGCATTCCGGTAGGCATTCCTCTTCCTTTATCTTGAACACTAATGGAATTATCACGATGAATTTTGACAATAATGGTATCGCCAAATCCAGCCAATGCTTCATCCACTGCGTTATCTACTATTTCATATACTAAATGATGTAATCCTCTAGAATCCGTGCTCCCAATATACATACCAGGACGTTTTCGGACAGCTTCTAATCCTTCTAATACTTGAATAGCATCATCATTATATTCAAATGCTTGCTGTTTTTTCGCCACTGACATACTCCTTTCACTTCTACGAATCCGACATATTTTCTTTCTATGTATCATGTCGAACAATTGTTTATGTATTCGTCTAATCTGTAAATAATCCTTTAAAAAACTCAAATTTTTTCTAAAAGAAAATTCACTCTCATTATTAGACGTGTTAAAAAGAAGGCAAAATTGTACCTTCTTTCACTGACAAACCTATCACATTATTAGAGTCAATTAAATAAACAGTTGTTACATTATATTGAACAGAACACCCGTTCTCATCAACCGAATTGTAGCATATTTTTCACATTTCTCATACTATTTTTTATATTGTTGTTAGTTATTTCTCATTCTTCCTAGCAAAATCAATATTATACTAATCAAATCCAAAGCAAAAGACCTTTTTATGTAAGTTGCTTCAAATTACCTATATTATGTTAACATAGATTCTTCATAAAGACGAATTTGTTTTAAGAACCTTGCTAGTAAATCTCTCCTTGTTTTACTGTATCTTTAGTGAATTCTTAGAAAAAAATAAGCCTATTTTACAAGAAGTAAAATAGGCTTAAAAAAAGTTGATTCAATTACTATCCTTGATTACTTTGTCATAGCATGCTCTACTTTTATACAACGATCCATAATGACTGTATATCCTTTTTCTTCTAGAGAAGTAAACGTTTCTTCGTGACTTAGACCTAATTGTGCCCAAAATACGTCCGCATCTATTTCTTCAAATTCATTAGCAACCTCTGGTAGAAATTCTGATCTCCTAAAAACGTTCACAATATCTACATGACCTTCTATATCTCTTAAGTTTTTCACTGCTTTAACGCCTAGTACTTCATCAACGGTTGGATTAACTGGTATAATTTCATAGCCTGCATTTTGCATGGCTTGTGACACCATATAAGAAGTCCTATCTGGTTTGTCGCTTAGTCCAACTACTGCAATTCTTTTAGCCTTCTTTAAAATTTTCCCAATTTCTTCACGACTAGGGTTATTAATTGCCATACTATCGCTCCTTTTTATTTCCTATTATTTTACCATTCCCTTAAAGTGCCTTGAACAAACAAAGCTATTTCTTTCTTAGAATAGCAATAATTTCTATTCAACGGAAGAATAATGACTTGTTGATACCATCATGAATTTTTAGATATATTTACTACCTTCTCGTATACTCAATCTTGAAAGAGAATTTTGTTGAATAAACAATCTTACAGAGTCAGGGTTTGTTTTGGAGTATTCTCTTAGTGCCCACCCAATGGCTTTTTGAATAAAGAACTCCTTGCTGTCTGCATTAGCTATTATGTAACGATTTAATCTTTGTTCTTCTGTTGTTTCTTTATATTTTAATTGAAATAAAATAGCAGCACGTCGTAGCCATATATCTTGTCCATATGCCCATTTTTCTATCGTTTCATCTAAAACGCTAGGATCTTTTTTCGCTATTGTACCAACTGCATTCGGAGCAATACCATCTATAGAATCCCACCATTGTTTATGTAGCATTATATTCTCCATAAGCGGTAAGTTTTGTTTTGTTAACTTCTTTAAGCTTTTAGTCATATAATCAATTGCCGCATACTGATATTCTCTCTCCTTCTTCTCCCATAAGTGTTCAATAAGTGTTTCTTGAAACTCTACTTTTAATATTCCTGTCTGGACATATACTTGTTTCATTAATTCTCTTCTTAATGGTGTCTTGATTCCTAAAAAAGGAAAGTGGTTTTTCATATATTTTTGCATAGGTATAGCATTTGTAGGATTGCGATTTTCTTCAAATAATGAAGTTATTGTGTCTAAAACTGTATGTATCTCACTCACTTATATTCTTCCTTCCATGCATTTTCTTCTTTCTAGTATATGGGTTACACTTATAATCATCAATTGAAGGAAATATTCTAGAAGCCACTACGATGCATTCACTTTACTATTTGTGAATAAATTAACCTTCGAATTAGACTATATGGAGACTATTTAAAAAGGGTACAAGTAAACTATTATGTTTACATGCACCCTTCAATAAAAAAACTTCTTAACCATTTATATTTAAAAGATAATCAAAAGGAGATGGAGAGAACCTAGTGGTAGAACCATTGAAACAAAAATCCCAAAAAAATTATTAATCTAAGCGATTGTAGGGCCTTTAGACCAATCCATTACTAAGGGAGCAGTTTATAAACTGAAACTGGATTGTATTAACTATTCATCGATATTCCCTCTCTATTTCACTGGAATGGATTAAAATGAGTCAGGAAAAGTGAGAGTTTTTATCAAATTAGGAACAGTCCCAATTATAAATGACATTCTTAAAATTTTTCTCTTTGAGATCTTCTGGTTTGATAAAAAAGTTTGCAATGCCACAATCTCCCCATAAAAGTTCTACTTCGTCATCAGAGTCGATTTGCAATAACAGAACTGTGTAATCTTGATCTACATATTGACGGGGATCTTCTTGGGTAAACCCTGGATACCCACCTAGTTTATGACCAAAACCACTTTGTGTTTCATAGAATTCATCCATTAGGGCATCAGCTTCATCGTCATCGTCACTCATCGATTCAAATAAGTCCCAGCTTTGTTTACCAACCAATTTTTCAAACCGAAAATCTCCTGCACTTATAGTTTCACAAGCTAATTCGCCTGTAATAGCGCCTTCTTTCCTAACAGGAAAATAAAAATCATTAGGGATTTTTACAAAAGAGAAATCTGTTAACAACTCTTCTTCGACTAAAAATGGCTCTTCTATAAACTTAATACGGAAATCTTTTTGCTCTGCTTTATGTTGATAATTCATTCCATAAAGGTCATCATGTACAGAAATAAAAATTTGTAGAAGTCCTGATTTAGGGTAATCTTTCAGCTTTGGAAGCTGATTGAAATTAATCTGTACTAAAAGCTTCATAGGACGTCCTTCACCGTCAACTGGATATTCTTCTTTTTTTGGAAAATACGGGTCTCCAGCAATTTTACTGTCGTATGGCCCGGTTTTTCCTTGTTTTATGTGTAATGGAATCATCTGTTCTTCCGTTTGATCTAATACAATACGGTAAGGTTCTAGTTTTTCTTTTAGTTTCTCTGATTGTGTCACGATGGTCTGCCTCCTTATGAATATGTAATTTGTTATTCAATAAGCATCTTTTTCCATTATACAGAATTGGATCCAGCCTGTCAGTGATTGATCATTTTCAGAGAAGTGTAACTAACGTGAAAGATTTATTTATTAGAAATCCACAACTGAAAGCTTATAGAAAAAAGAAGGGATAGCTTAATTGCTCTCCCTTCTTTAAGTTTAATAATCCATTTACACAGAAAATTACATGGATATCTAACATGTTTCAACCTTAAATGGAAACCCGTTACGATGCATAAGGAAATTCTTTTACCTTATTCTTCCTCTGTCTCCAATGATAATGCTACCCAAGCTTCTTCATTAGCAAAAGAACGTGACCAGCTGGCAACTCCCGCTAATCCATATTTATCTACTAATTCCACTCTTTTAGATAAAGAGGTTTCGTCCTCTAGCCAAATTTTATACGTTGAATTCGTTTCTGGATCATAATATTCACCATAATTTTGCCCACTTGCTTCATCATAGGTTGGTGTAACATTTTTTTCTTGAAGCCATTCTTCCACTTGATCCATAGATAAAGCTTGTGAACTTAGCTCTCCATTTTCGTTTTCTTCCCATAATCTAGCATATAGCGGAACACCTAATACTAGTTTTTCATTTGGTATCATTTCTAATAAGCTGTCTAAATTTGTTTCTACCCATGGAATACTTGCGACACTACCTGCAGTAGGACTAGTAGCCCAGTGCTCGTCATATGCCATTACAACTAAATAATCCACAATATCTGCTAAATGCTCTCTTTCAAAGAAAGCCGAGTAGTTTCCTTCCGCTACAAAGGTAATATCCATCGACACCGTAATCCCTGCTTGGTGTAAATATGGAGTTAATTCCCGCACAAATTGCGTTACATATTGTCCATCTTCTTCTTCTACGTTTTCAATATCTATATTGATGCCATCAAGTTGATACATTTCACTATAGACTAATAGCTGTCGTATGACATTTTGTCTTTTATTATAGCTAGATAGCACTTCATGTGTAAGTTCTGGATTAAAATCATTAGAAAACAATGCCCATACTTGGTAGCCTTTGCTATGTGCCCAATCGACATAAGCTGTGGAGCCTAAGTTACTAACATCTCCATTTGTACCTGATAACTTAAACCATGTTGGTGAAACTACATTTACTCCAGCCATATTAGGTATATTTGATGTATCTGGATTTCTAGAGTATACCGCTTCCCAAGTAAGCTGAATTGGACCATTTATTTTGTTCAAGCTAGGTTCCTTTTGATCTAAAGTAACACTTACTGTCTCTTTCGTTCCTTTATTAATAAATTTTTTCTGAATAAATCCAGCTACTCCACTTTCTTTTCTTACAAAATAATAATCTTCTACTTCTTTTTCAATTGTCACCTGTTCATTTTGCTGAAGTTCTCCTGTATAAGGAGATGATAGATTTGCACCTGCTCGTAATCTGGAATAATCCTCTCGAATTTCTTCAGAAGTAAAGGTAGCAGATGTTCTTTCTTGTCCATCTTCCTCTAATAGAATAACATCATGATCACCAATCTGTGTTACCTGTATAGGATAAAAGCTGACTAACGGATCTAATGCTACATAAACTTCCCCATTATTATCTGTCATTGGATGAAACGAAAGCTCTAAAACTTCATTATTTACATAGTAGGACAGTGAATCAGTAGGTAATTGAATAACCTTATCCATTGTAGTTACAATCACTGAATTACTTTCACTGTCATATGTGATGCTTTCATCTATTTCTTCTTGCCAAACTGATAAAGGTAAGTACAAGGTATTATTTTGATAAAGCGCATTTCCTATTTGCTCACCATTATAAAAAACAGGCTTCTCTCCTTCAAAATAATCGATTTTTGTATTGTTAGCAAAGGGATATAATAACATGATTACACTAGATACAATTAGGAGTATTGCTATAATTAACCCAATAATAATTGGTTTCTTTTTATTTTTTTTATTAATGTTGTAATTAATTTCTGTCATTTGTTCCTCCTTGAAGTTTTTACTTTAAGATGGTTCTATTTTCATAGTTACATAGATTAATCATAACACATAATTCGACAAAAAAAGAACCAAAGAAGCATGCTTCTTTGACTCTAATCAAGAATAGGTGTTGCTATGTATCTTTATTTGTAGATAAATCAAAGATAATAAAGCATAGTGGTAATTTTTTCTACACTAGTAACCTTTTATTTTAACTAGGTGATCACTATTAACTGATTTTCCATATTCCTCAAACGTTTTTCTAAAGCCGAAAAATTCACGAAATTCTTGATATTTATAAAAAGACTGAGAGGTACTTGAAGCAAGTAGCTCTACTCTTGTTTTAGGATAAAGACTATGTACATAATATAGTAGTTTTTGGCCAAGTCCTATTGCTCGATAAGGTTTCTTTATCAATAATTCACAAACATATGTTGTAATAAACTCGTCCGTCATTCCTCTAATATATCCTATTATTTCATCTTCTAATTGAACAACATAAGCAATATTGGAATTCTTCCAAGCTAATTTCGTATCTTCTTGTTTGTTCACTAAGTTATTCCAATTTTCAGCTGCATTTAATGTATTGATGCTGCAATAATCTTCTTCTTTAAATGGACGAACTTTCACTTTTAACTTATTGCTAAGCTCTAAATCCATAATCATTCACTTCCTTCATTGGCATTTACCTATAATTATAGCAAATTATGACAGTACAGATGATAAAAATAGACGCCCAATGATGGACGCCTACATTATAATTTATTTTATTTCTATTTCTTTTTGAGTGGATATACCACTTGAGGGTCTATTCAATACGATTCTTGGGGCAGTTAAAATAACCACGACCGAAACAATAGAACATAAAATGGCTGCACCAAGATAGGATCCACCATTCACAATTAACGAATTAACAAATGGTGACATACCTTCAGGAGCATAACTTGCCCAGATGGTTACACCAGCTATAAAGTGCCAAATATAACGGGTAAATCCACCGATAAATGTTGCTAAAATAATGAATACTATTGCTACCGTTTTATTTTGGTTTTTTAATGAGCTTTGAATGATTGGTGCGAACATACCAGCAAATCCTATACAAGCAAATGCTAATAGATATTCTAATAGTACTTGCCATAGAGTCAACGCCTCTAAATCTCCAACAACAATCTGTAGTAGCCCCCACAAGAATCCTGCAATGGTGCTTGCCTTAAAGCCCCAACGAAATGCAAGAATAAAAATAGGAACCATTGCAATGGAAACGGAAGTGCCATAAATAGGAATTGATGGAATTAAATCAAGCATCAACGCTAATGCAGCCATAATGGCGATTTCAATCATTACTACTAATCTCATATTTTTCATAAAAAAATCCCCTTTTCTTTGCATACCAAAAGGAGAACTTACGTGCGTGAATAGACGTATATAATGGACCATACGTTTTATCCCACATCCCTACGCTAGAATTAACTAACAGGTTCAAAGGGTCAGATCATTCGATCACTCTCAGCATTTCGCTCCCCTTGTGGTTTTGCAATTTAATATGTAATTGTTTCCATTATAGCATAGTTTATTAAAATTAAAAGACGATTCTAATAATAATCCTAATTAGGGAACAGCGGTTATTTCTTTCGTAGAAGTGGAAATCTTTCTATTTGCACGAACAACCACTCCCATTAGAATAATACCAGTTACTCCTAACAAGAGAAAAATAGAACTCATTACGACAGACGATACCAAACTACTAATACTTATCGCAAAACCAGCTAAAATCATTTGTCCCTGACCTATAAAACCATAAACTGCTAAATAAGAACTTCGATGCTGTTCATTTACTAAATCGGCCAAAAGACTTTGATTGACAGGAACATACATTAGTTCTCCAATGGAGATAAAAAACATCATTACAATTAACAGGAGAGGATCCGTAATATAGCTTAATATGGTATAGGCTATAATAAATATTGCCATACCAATAAAGTATTGTTTATTATCAGGCATTTTTTTCATCATCCAACTAACTAAACCAACTAGAAAGACAACCATTAATCTTATTAAATGATTGATTAATCATTTAAATTATAATCTAAAAAAAACAACAATCAACTTTTATTGTTTTTTTCTGATAATTCAATATATCTCATTTCTTTATCTTTCATTAAACCCTTTACCAGCAAAGATATTTTCCATATTCTTTTCTATTCTAGAGATTCTCGTTTTTGCTTGTTTAGCCTGCGAAAAATGAAAAATATAAGCTCTCTGTCTACCAGGAGTTAAGGCTTCAAAAGCAACTTGAAAGTCAGGGTTCTCTTCAAATTTAGTTTGTAGCTCTTCAGGAATAGTATTTTCTGTATCTTTTTTAAACTCAACTACTAATCCAGCCTTTTCCACTTCTATTGCTTCTTCTATATACTCTTTTAACATGGCTTCTATATTTATGATTTCTTGTACATTTTTAAATCTAATCTGACGCCCTGCTTGAACATTATCCGTTTGCTGAATAAGAATTCCGTGTGGATCTTTTAGCAAAGATCCTTTAATGAACAGAATGGCACAGTATTCTTTAAATCCATGTATAAGGACTACATTTTTCCCGTTTAAAGTGTAACAAGGATGCATCCACTTAAAGTCTTCCTCTAAATCACATTCAAGGATAATACTCCTTAATTTCACATATTCTTCTTTCCAGTTTTTTGCCTTACTTAAAAAAGCTTCTACTTTCGGATGAACCGCATTATTTGCCATTAAAGTACTCCTTTTTTTCCATTAAAATAATATTTTCTACAAAGGTTAAATCTGTAAAACCTAGTTCGTTCTATCATTCAACTATTAGATTTCCAAAGTGAATATGCAGATATAAAATCATTTCATTCTTTACATATAATTCTAATTATTAACTAGATTTCTCTTTATGTTTATTATCATACACTTCATGCATATCTATTAATATATTCTCCTTAAACTTCAACAGAAAATACAGCTGGTTTATTCATCTTTAGTAAGAAATCTAAATCAAATATCGGATTAAAATAATTTAATAAAGAAGTAATCATCATACCATGGCTAGCAATAACGATTTTTTCTCCCTTATACTTATGTAATATATTTATGAGTGACCGTATTCCTCTATTCTGGCATTCCTGATTACTTTCTGCCCCCTGTAAGGAATAGGTGGGCTCGGAAAAGGATCTAATTAGTAAATCTACTAATTTACTTTCCGTTATTTGGTTTTTATCAATACTAAATACTCTCTCTTTCAAATCTTCTTCTATCATTATTTTCTTCTGTAGTCGATTAGCTAGTTCTTGTACAGTTAAAATAGCACGATTATAAGGACTCGAAATAATATGGTCGATTTCTTATTTTTCCATGAAATCTGCTAGAGCTTTAGAATCCTTTAGTCCTTGTTCTGTCAGACCTCTTGTTCTTTCTTCGTTTATTTTACTTTTTGGTGATTCACCGTGTCTAACCAAGTAGATATACGTATACAAAACACTATCCCTCTTTTCTTACTAATAAATAAGGTAATGGCTTTCTTTGGACAAAATGCTTTTCTATAAAAGTCAGGATTTCATCAGCTCCTGGTATGGTTGCTTTTGCTATTGCCTTATATATAGGTAACCACAAAAATTCCCTATGTTCAGAATTTATTTTCACTTCACTGTTTTCGTGCACAAATCCTACAAATACAGGTGCCGTATAAATATAGTTCTCTTTAGGATTATAGATTTGTTCTAATTTATTCGAAGTGTATAATTGTTCAGGAATTAAACCCGTTTCTTCTTTTATTTCTCTAAGTGCGGCTTCTACTGCAGATTCTCCCTCTTCTATACCTCCCCCAATGTAGCACCATGCATGATTAAAAATGGATGAAGCTCTTTTTAAAAGTAAAGTCTCCACCCTATTATCAACAGTCCTTAATAGCACAACAGAAATACCTGTGCATCTAAAAACAACCTCTTTCATTGATATACCTCCTTAAAAAGAAAAACCTTACTATTAGAAGTAAGGGAATGGTATTAATTAGGACGTAATTTACTATCTTTAAGTTTCCTATTTTAACCAAATAAACTATCTATTTTCATGTTTTTATGGAGTCTATAGGTACTGCTTCTATTCTCGTATTGATAATCTTTACTCCATTCCTTATGATAGTAAAGTATTTTCTTCATGGCAGATAGAATATAGTAAGCTTCTTCATTACTCATGGTGGGATGAAGAGATAATCTTATCCAGCCAGGTTTATGACTAAAATCTCCATTTTTAATTTCATCTATCAATTTCTTAGATTTCTCATGTGTTATGTCTAATAGATAATGACCATATGGACCTGCACAGGAGCAACCACCTCTGACTTGTATGCCAAACCGATCATTGAGTAACCGAACAACTAAATCATAATGTATTTCCTTGCAGGTAAAAGAGATAATACCTAAACGATCGTTATTAGCTTCTTCAAACACGTTTATGCCTTCCATTTTTCTTAATTCAGTCATAACTAAAGATATTAATTCTCTTTCTCTTGCTTGTATTCTCTCTATTCCCATCTTTTCCTTGAGCTGAATACAAAGAGCTATCTTGATTGCTTGTAAGAAACCAGGAGTACCACCATCTTCTCTTTCTTCTATATCTTCTTTATAAATTAGATCTCCCCATGGATTAGTAAAATCCACTGTCCCACCCCCAGGTATATCTGGAACACTAGATTCTATTAAATTCTTAGACATTATTAAAACACCACTTGTTCCTGGTCCTCCAAGAAATTTATGTGGAGAAAAAAATATAGCATCTAGTTCTTCCGTTTTTTCATTTGGATGCATATTAATAGAAACATAAGGAGCGGATGCTGCAAAATCTATAAAACAAAGTCCTCCATGCTGATGCATGATTTTAGCTAATTGATGATAATTTGTTTTTCTACCAGTTACATTAGAACATGCTGTAAATGCTCCGATTTTAATTTCTCGGTCTGCATATAGCTCTATAAGCTTGATTAATTCTGTTTCATCCACATCACCATACCTATCTGGTTGAATCATACAAACTTCTGCATTGGTTTCTATCCAAGGTAAATAATTTGAATGATGCTCCATATGTGTGACGAACACTACTGCTTTATGCTCTAGTTCCTTTCTTCTATCTTTAAGCCCTAATAATCGTTGTAGTTTATTAACTGCTCCTGTCATACCAAAGCCTTCGAAGAGGATGATATCATTTTCATTTGCATTTACATGCTTTTTTATTATTTCTTTCGCTTCATGGTAAGCTTTTGTCATATAAGTCCCAGTTACATTGGACTCCGTATGAGTATTACCAACATAAGGACCTAATGTATTACTCATTTTCACTTCAATATTCTTATATAAACGACCACTTGCAGTCCAATCTGCATACAGTAATTTCTGTTGACCATACGGGGTAGAAAAGGTTAATTGGTCACCAATAATGTTTCTTTTTATATTTGCAAAGTATTGTTCTAGCTCATTATTAAATGTATAAGTGGATTCACCAACTTTAGCTCGAATCATTTTGAAGTCCCCTTCCTCTCTTATCATTAACCTATGATAAAATAGCTTTAGAGGTTATCAGTTTCAAATGATTTTAATAATTCTTAAAGGGTGATATATCATGCTCATTACTTTACCTGACTATGTTTTAGATTTTAAGGATAACTTAATTGAATCCGGTCGATCTAAATCAACACTGAAACAATATGAATCTGATTTAAAGAAATTTTTCACCTGGTTGGAAACACATAAGGGAGATGTAACCTTACATACACTCAAATCGTTGAGACAAGCAGATATACGGTTATATTTTCAGTTCTTAAAAGAAAAAAAGCTTTCACAAGCTACCATTAGAAGATTAGCAACTGTTTTAAGTAGATTAATGATTTATCATCAATGTGTTGGAGCTCATGAGATTCATAAGCTAGCAGAAGCAGCGCCGTTACGAGCACTTACAGAAGATGATTTTATTACCGAGGCTGAGTTTGAAAAACTAACACATACTGTTCTATCGAAGGATCCTGAAGTAACAAGAGCTTCTGCTCGTAACTACTTACTAACTAGAAATTGGAGTTTTATCACACTTATTCGGACATTCGGATTAACACCTGTAGATATTCATCAAATTACCATGAGCCAAGTAAATCTTGCTCAAGAGGAATTAATAATAGAAACAGAGAACAGCAAGCTTACTCTACACTTAAATAAAGAGCTAATGAAGTATATCAGAGATTATTATTTTTCCATTCCAGAAGCATTTCGGCCAAGGTATTACTCAGAAGATCCACTATTTGTTGCATTCAATAATATTAGCTATTCATTTCAATATGATTATGAAAAGCAGAAGCCAAAGGCATTATCCGTTCGTGCCATTCAAGAGACCATAAAGGACGAAGTGAGGCGTGCTAACTTACGCAAAATATCTGCTGTTAATCTTCGCAATGCCGCCATATTGGATAAATTAACAAAAGGATATTCTGATGATCGATTAATGCAACATTTTAAGCTTACTAGTGAGGCTTCACTTAGAAGATATAAACAATATGCTAAAGAAAAAAATACCTAGGAGAGATACTAACTCCTAGGTATTTTTATTATTGTTGAGTAGCCTGGTTCTCTTCCCAATATACTTTACTATAAACATCAGCAAAAGCTTCTAAGCTTAAGTTTAATTCTGATTGCGTATTATCCACTCCACCTACTTCTAAAAGAATAGCTCTATCAGAATAGTTTTGATTGTAAACACCATTTCCTTGTTCTTTTCCTTTTAGGAATACGCCTCTAGAAATCCCTGGATATTTCTTCTGAATTTCTTCATGTAATTTCGTAGCAAACTCCTGATTCTTTTCATAATTTTCATTCGCTTGTCCTACTATAAAATAAAGTTTAGCATAATTTTCCCCATTTATATTTGCTGTAGTTTGTTCTTTTCTTGCTGCATCACGGTGAATGTCTATTAAGTATTTAAGCTCACTATTACTATTAAGAGCTGTTTCAACTACTTCTTTTGAAACAGTATATGACGAATTAAATTTCCAATTTCGATCAAGCAACTTTTGATTAATATTTGTTTTATCTAACTGTACACCAATCCCTTCTTGTTGAAGTAGTTCTGTTAGCCTATTACTTAAACCTACAACATTTGCTCGTTCATCTGAGCTTGTAGGACTATTAGAGTTGTTAGTATTTTTCAACAATGGTAGAAATGCTTCTAAATTATGAGAATTATAAATAAGCACTGATTTATTTTCTGGAACTGTTATTGGCTTATTTTCTTCTTTTGTAGGCTGTTCTTCCTGTTGCTCAACTTTTTCTTCATCTACCTCAAGAGGATTTTCAAGCATTTCTTGTGTAGGTGCAGACTCAAACGGTAAATCTGCAATGGTTGTCCCTTCTTCTGCTACCACTATATCTGTATGGAAAAAAGTTAGAGCTGGTAGTTCTCTCCCTAATAATGTCCTTGTATCATCAAATCGAATATTGGTTGTTAAATGAAAAAATAAATTAGAAAGTGATATGCCTTTTCCTTCTGATTTAGGAAAAAGGTGATTTTCACTGTGAAATAGTTCTGCATAAAGTTCTGTTGAGTTAACTGATTTAAGTAAATTCGATATATTATCTGAAGTTAATTTAAATGAAAAGATAGATGTAGTAATAATAGCAATAAAAACAAAGATTAGGATGATGCCTAATATAGTGGAATTTAAATAATGGATTATAGAACGTGTTTTGGATGTTTGCATGGTTCATCCCCTTTCTCTTTACAGATATATGTCTTTTTACTAGAAAATAGTCTTGTAATCTATGAAATATTTGAAAGGTTTTTGTTATTTATTTTAATAACTATATTAAATAAGTATCATTTATTTGAACGCGTAAAATTATTTAAAACATCTTCTCTATTATTTGTGGTATACATGGTGCAAGGCTGCAACTGCACTTTTCTTACTTTGTCTATTTTTCTCATGATGTACGTTGATATAGTTAGCAGTAATTTTTAAGCTTAATTTCATATGGTATCACTTTATATTTTTTCCAATATATAATTGGTTGCGTAGAATTATTTACTTATCAAAAAAAAGAAGACTTTTTATATAAGTCCTCTTTTTACTCTCTCTTATTGAAATGAAAATAAAAATTCTGCCTCACAAATTAACTCTCCACTAACCGTTGCCCGCCCTCTTGCTTTTGCAAAGCCTCTTTTGACTTTATCCACAAAGACTTCCATACAAAGCTCATCACCAGGAAAAACGGGCTTTTTTATTTTAGTATGATTAATACCAGCTAGAAAAGCAAATTTATCTTGGTGTTTGTCACGACAATGAATAGCAACAGCGGTTACTTGAGCAATTGCTTCAATAATAAGCACACCTGGCATAATCGGGTTCTTTGGATTTTGTCCTACTGCAAAGGTGTCTTCTTTATTAATTTGCTTTACACCGACAGCCATTATTCCTTCTTTTAATTCAAGAATTTCATCTACTAACGGCAGAGGATACCTATTCAATATATCCTTAACATTTTGTAGATTGATCATTTGTAATCTCCTCTTACTAAACTGTCTTGTAAGGAAGCCATTACATTACTCAATTCTTCTGTTAGCATGCTAGGGTCTTTTCTTGTTCCATCCTCATTTGTTAAAGTTATCGGATCTCCAAAAATAACTCTGATTTTTTTCCCTTTTAGTAGTCCTTTAATATCAGTAGGGCCACTATATGCTGCAGGTACAATAGGAACTTTAGCTAAATTAGCAATAGTAGCTGCTCCCTTTTTTAGAGGCACATCTTCAGAAGTTCTAGTACCACTTGGGAATATTCCTACTATTTTGTTTTCTTTCAATAGCTTTACAGGTGTTTTAATACTACTTGGACCTGGGTTTTCTCGGTCAACTGGGAATGCATTAATGCTGTGTAAAAATTTTGCAGCACTCGGCTTATTAAAAAGCTCTTTTTTTGCCATAAAATAAATTTCATTCGGAAGTAAAGAGGTTCCTAATGCGACAACATCAATCCAACTAACATGTGAACAAGCTACTACATAACCAGTATCTTTAGGAAGCTTGTTTTTATTTATTACTTGCGTTCTACCAAAGGTTTTTAAAACGACATTTGCGAAACGACTAGTAAATGCATACATTTTTCTATCTCCTTTATGTATCAACTTCTTGCGAAATTATATGAATAAGTATGGTGTTTTACTTTATTATAACATCTACTATTAGGACTAGATACTATATTTTTCACTTCCTACTTATTATAGCTTATTGCACAGTAAAAATATAGTACGGAAGTAATTCTAGTGATGGTCGAATATAATGACTATATGAGACAGTCTTTACGTGCAAAAAGGAGGAAATGTTTCATTCCCTCCTTACCTTACATATTCCTATTTATAATGATAGATTTTCTGTTTTAACCAATTGATAGTTCCCGTAATAAGCTGTTGGAAATGCTCTGATTGAGAAAATGTATGTTCTGCATTCTCAATTAATAGGTCTTGAACAGATCCTTGCACTCTCTTATGATAATTTTCTCTATACTTATTTATATAAGTGTACGGAATATCTTGATCATTTGTTCCATGTGCAAGAAACACATCACCTTTAAATTTTGAGCATACTTGGATAGGTTCGTACTCAGCTAGAGAATGAAAATATCTTGGATAAAAATGATAACCATAAAAATCTACTCTGTTACTTTCTCGTAATTCTTTCATTCTTCTTGCTCCAAAGATTTTGCTAATATCTTCTTCTGGTTTACCAACTGCTGCCCATTGAATTAATCGAGTCACTCTACTATCTTCAATTGCTGTTAATAGTGCCACTGCACCGCCTAAGCTATGACCGAGTAGGGTTAATTCCTTCACAGGTAAGTTTTGTAGTGTAAATTCAATGACTTTACTTGTTTGTTCCATTAAATCATCTAAACTATTTGTTCCGTATTCTCCACTTGATTCCCCGCAGCCTTTATAATCGAATCGAACAACTAAAAATCCTTGTTTAGTTAATTCATGACTTGTTTTTACAAATAGTCGATCTACTCCCATTCTACTACCTATTAATCCATGACAAATTATGATTGTTTGATAGCTTTCATTCTGTTTGAACGGTTCAGGATAATCTATAGATAAGATCAATTTATCCTCTTTCCAGTTCAGTTTCAGCGTCTCCATCATCTGATTTGGCCTCCCAATTATACGTACCGTTTATTTATTATCATTATACATTATTCCTACCTGTTTAGTAAGTTTAAAGATAAAATAATCTGATTTATTCTTGTTATTTTCAAGAATCCCTTTTTTTATTACAATAAAGACATATAATCAATCACTAATACTATAAGGAGGGTTTATGAAGTATATTGATTTTCACCACCATACTAATCATTCCTTTGATTCTAAAGGAGAAATGGCAGAAATTTGTGAAGCGGCCGTCAATAAAGGGATTGAAGAAATTTGCTTCACTGAACACTTTTCCGTTAATTCGACATCTCCAACCTTTGGACATATGAATTGGGAGAAATATATGGCTGATATACATGCCTGCCGAAAAAAATTTGTAGGAAAACTACAAATTAGGCTTGGAATTGAGCTCTGTGAACCACATTTATTAAGAGAACAATACAAAGAGGCATTAAATTCTATTCCATTTGATTATATTCTTGGTTCTGTACATAACATAGAAGGAATGACTTTAAGAACCTACATGAACACTTATCCAGAAAGGGACATCTATCTAGATTATTTTAAAGAGCTTGAAAAACTGGTAAGTCATGCAGATATTGACGTATTGGCACATTTTGATTTAATGAAGCGTTATGCCCATTTGACAATTGGTAATTATCCTTTTTCTAAATATCAAGAAATCATCTCTTCCATTCTTTCTATCGCAGTTACTCGAAACATTGGACTAGAAATTAATACTTCTGGTTGGAGAACGAAATTAAATGAATCGTTACCTTCACTTGAAGTATTGAAGCTTTATCGTAAGTTAGGAGGTAGTTTATTGACAATTGGTTCTGATTCCCATGATAAACTACAAACAGGTTCTGGGTTTAATGAAGCTATAAGTATGGCGAAAGCAGCAGGTTTTACTGCCATTTATTCTTTTAATCATAGAAAACCTATTAAAATAAATATATAAAAACAGATCTCCATTCGGAGTTCTTAGGCTGTAATAAAAATTGCTTATATTATTTCTAAAGATTAACGTCTAAAAACTTGAAAAAAAAGGACTAAGTAAATACTTTATCATACCATCTTCTCTTCATCCTAAGAAGGATTAACACTTGAAATAAGAGCTATCTCTTATTTCCTTGTTTATTAGGAAGGCTTTCTTAATAGTACTGTAGAATCATTCCTATGTAGCTAACGGGTTAGTTGATAAATTACAGAAGTAACAAAGGTTATTGGAATGAGCTTTCATTATATATAGTTACAGATATAGAATAAAAGCAAGAGAATATCTTGCTCAAGCTGTCGAGAAACCCCTCAATGTAATAGAGGGAGAATATAAAGTAGTATATATAATCAATCCACTGAATATGGGGATGATTTCCGTTACAGGGGTTCGCTTTCCATGGGGCTCGCGCTGAGCTGCGGTCTGCCTTTGGCCTGCAGGGTCTCAGCTGTCTCGCTGATCCCACAGGAGTCTCACCCCTTCCACTCCAATCATCTGGATAAAAATTCTATTTGATCTTTCTATACTTTTTCTACAAGCTGAGCAAGAGAATATCTTGCTTTTATTGTCATTCCAAATTAAATTGTTTAGTCAAGAAACTAATCATTTGACTATTTTTTTTGATTATAGAAAAATATTTATCCTTTTTCTACGACGGTCACTTTACCTATTTTATGTTCTACTTTAGGGTAACTTAATACATCCATGTAAACAACTCGCTTGGTGTTCGTGTCAGATAAACACGTCACTCGTGGGTACTTACATTGCAAGGGTTGTTGGAATCTTAGATGAGCACTTTTCTTCTAGATTTCTCTACAACTAATGCCGCTTTTAGTTTAGCTGGACAAACACCTATAATGAGACAATCATAAATAATAAATATCCATCTGTATTAATTAATGGTAGATAGTTTCGTTTTTCTATTTTACCTTATAGATAAACGAGAACTTTACCAAATTTCCCTCCTGTGGTTACAGGTATTTTTTCTTTATAGGTACTGTTTAAGTAGTTTACTGCTTCAGACTTTTGTGCATCGTTAAGTGTGATGTTGTAATCAATAAACCAAGTTTCCAAATTATTAACAACTTCGTCTACATTCATATTTATCGTTTTTTGATGTCTCTCAATTAAGGATTGATACTTATAGTTGTTTAAATATAGTAGTTGTAACAAGTAAAACATTTCAGATGAAGTGTTTTCACCTTTTATATCCAAGACTGACATCAATTCTTCTATTAATTGATTCTCTTTTGAACCAGCCATAAGACTGACATAGAAGTACTTGTTTGATAGGCTAAGTGCTTTTTTTACTGCATCCCAATCAGTCATTGCTGGGCACATGGAAGCAAAAACAAAGTCATATCCCACGTTAATAGAAGGATTAAATTCTTCGAATGGTTGGTTAATAATATCTAAATGAATGGAACTATTTTTAGCGTTCTCTTTCAATAAAGAGCTTAAAATAGTTGAGGGTTCTAAAGAACTAACTATCGCTCCTCTTTTTGAAAAAGGAATACTAAATACACCAGATGCAGCTCCAACATCTAACACTGTTAAACCTTTGAAGGAATGGATTTGATTCTCTATCCATTTTATAATTCGTTCTGTCCGCATTACACCTTCTGCATTAAATGAACTAGCATCAAAATTTCTTGCCCAAGTGGCAAATCCTTCTGATTCAAATGAATCTAAACCAGCCTTTTTCATCCTCTTTAGCGAGGTATTCGGGTCAGTTTTCCATGCTTTTTCCCAATATTCTTGGTTAAATAATTGATTCTCCATAAACATCCCCTTTTCACATCTATTGTAGAGTGATTATATCTATAATACTTATAAAAATAAAGACTGCATTATTTAGACGCAGTATCTTTATCTTTTATTAGATCTGATATTTTAGTTTGCATAAGTTCATCTTCCATCTTCTTCTCTGCAGATGACATAACTTGCTCAATCGGACAACCAGGTCCATGATTATAATGGCAATCAAATAAGGAGGTTTTTCCTTCAATAGCATGTATAACTTCGAGAAAAGAAATGGACTCCCAATTATGTGGTAAAGAGTATCCACCATTGGCACCTGAAACAGAAATAATTAATCCTTCTTTCACTAATTTCGTCAGTATTTTAGACAAATAGGTTGATGAAACAGATTGCTGTTCAGATAATTGTTGAACTCCAACAGGCTTATTATAATCAGATGTTTTTGCTAGATGTAACATGGTATGCAGTGCATAATTTGTTCCTCTAGAAAACTTCAAATAAACCACCTACTTCTAATAACAAATATTTTATAGATATATGATATCTATAAAATCATTTTCTGTCAAATGATGATATTGTTGTATCCATAAAATGTTTTTAAATTATGTAATAGATTTGCTTTAAGAAAATCAGTATTTTTTGTTAAATCGCATAACAGAACAAACACTATATTCATTAGTGTCAGTCAGCTAAAATATCTTTTCGTTTTATTAGAGAACCTAAATAAAATATCTACTCTGACCCTAATTCTGTTGTTAATGTTTCTATATTTAATTCTTCATCCCATACATGTCTTTTTGGTAAGGTTAATACATGTCCTCATATGGATCATGATCTAGAATCCAACACATTCACACAATAAAGAAATATGCTTAATAGGTAACTTAGCACATACTTTTTTCAAGAACGCGCATTTAATATAAGTAATATATAGAGGATTTCAACATTTCAAAGAAATAATTGTAAGAAAGCTTATATCAACATTTTCTCATACCATATGGAGGCTCATATTATGAATGATAATAAAGACCTAACTATTTTTTTACATGTCCCTAAGACTGGAGGCACTACCCTAAATTCCATATTTATTCGTCAATATCAAGAGTCTGCCTTTCACAATCATGACACCTATGATAGACAAATAATTCCTTTATCTGAATTAAATCAAGAACAAAAAGCTTTCATACGTGCAGTTGCAGGTCATCATTATTATGGTGTTCATGAACTTTTCAACAAATCATTTCAGTATTTTACCATGTTACGTCATCCTGTCGATCGAGTTCTGTCTTTATACTTTTATTTAAAAGAAAGTAATTACCCAGGATATGAATGGATGAAAGAAATGACTATTGAAGAATTCGTACAAACACCTTCTGAAGCTCAAAACAACCAAACTGGACTTTTATGTGGCTATTCAATGGTTCCGAATGTGAAGATTGCTAAAAAACGGATAGATGCATTTGAAATAGTAGGAATAACGGAACGTTTTGATGAATCTCTATTCTTATTAAAAAAAGCCTTTAATTGGGAGAACATAGAGTACGTAAAGCATAATATAACAAAATCTAGACTATCAAAGAGAGAAATACCTGCAGAAGTAATTTCACTCATTCTACAAAATAATGAAATGGATTTAGAAATCTACGAATATGCGAGAGGATTACTTGAAAGAAAGCTTAAATTGTTAAGTAAGCAAGAGAAAGGAGAGTTAAAACATTTTTTAAAAACACAAAATAGGAAATTTAGCAAAGAATAGAGAATAAATCTCCGTTCTTTGCTTTTATTTTTTCTAATGGAAAAATACTAGCGAATATACCCATATATTTCTCTCTTAGCAAAAAGGTCTATTAAATATTGAAGTTTTTGACTTTGGATTCTTCCTCTTCTGTTTATCAGCTGACTATAAAAAAGAAAATCATCATCCTTATAGGAGATTCCCACTACTGATGAATCTCCTTCTATACTAAATGTCGGGAGAAACGCTATTCCCCATTTATTATGGACAGCTCTTTTAATGGTTTCTATGCTACTTAGCTCCATTGATAAACGATAGTCAATGAAGTTCTTCTCTAATTGTTTTAATAAATAAGCTCTATATGTACATCCTTCCTCCGTTAATACAATGGTCTCCTTTTCCAAATCTTCTATTGTAACTGATTTTTTCTTTGTAAAAGGATGTTCAGGATAAACTACAATTTTCATCTCTTGTTTTTTTAATAATAAACTTTGAATTCTTTCTGAATGAATGGGTTTATCCATAATAAGACCAAAATCAAGTTCATTTCGATGAATTTTTTCCAAAATGGTTGCTTCTGTATATGGAAAGATTTGCACTTTAACATCAGGGTATTTCTTCTTAAATTCTGCGATAATATTAGGCAAAATAAAAATGGCTAGAGATTCAATGGAACCAATCTTTACAGTATTTATTTCTTGATTGTTTAAGCTTAAATGAGATTCCTCATATAATGCTAGCATTTTCTCTGCATAGCTATAGAGTGTCTCTCCCGCTGGAGTTAACTTCATAGTTTTTCCGTGTCTTTCTAGAAGTTGTGTTCCTCCATATATAGCTTCAAGCTTTTGTATATGTGTTGTAATACTTGATTGTGCATAATCCAATACATATGAAGCTTTTGTATAGCTACCGCTTTTAACAACCTGAATAAATGATTTGAAATATACAAGTTCCATTTCCTTCACATCTTTTCTATCGATAATACTGATAGTATACATCAATAACTCCGTGCTTCGGTAATGTTTTTTCAAGCTATACTAAACAAGAACATAGATAAAGGAGGAAGTTATTATGAAAAAAGAACCAAAATTCTCATTAGCATTGAGCATCGAGCCAAGTAATACAGAAGCAGCATACGAGCACTTTATGAAGAAATTATCGTTCGAAACAGATGTAGCAGATCTTCTAATTGATTTAAAAAAAGGATATCCAGGTCTACTTGTTGTTGATGTTAGAAGTGAAAAAGACTATGAAGAATGCCATATTCCACAAGCTATTTCACTACCTGGAAATAAAATATCTGAAAGTACAGTAGATACATTACCAAAAGAAAAAGTAATCGTAGCCTATTGTTGGGGACCTGCCTGTAATGGAGCAACAAGAGCGTGTGCAAAATTATCTAAATTAGGTTTTAGAGTAAAAGAATTAACAGGTGGAATGGAGTACTGGAGAAAAGAAGGTGGAGAAGTTATTGGAACTTTAGCAGAAAATGCACCTCTATATTGGCGTTATAATAATTGACTAACATTATACCCTTTTTAAGAAGATTAAAGGAACTTCCATAAGTGGGGAGTTCTTTTTTCTATCTATAAAATACTTTTTCTCCCCTCTCTTTAAGCTTACTATTAATATTTCTCCCTCTTCTATTATATTTTTCGAGACACATCCAAAAAATGGTTGACAATTACCTTGATGATATTTATTATATTGAATAATTTTGCAAAATTATAAATTTGATTCGCCATATAACGAATCATTTAAAAAGGAAGTATTGAAATGGATAATGTAAATCAATGGTTAGCAAAGCATGTACGCTTCATATACTCTCCATTTAGAGAAATGATGACAAGTTTACATGTTTTGACTAATCCATCCCATCACCTGACGAGGCTTGAATGGGCGAAAAAAACCAAAAGTAACATGTTATCTTCGATTTGGAATGATGTTGTTCTCTTTGGAGAAGTAACTAATGAATGGTTAAATTTCTTAGATTTAGAAGATTTGTTGCAATATGAAGAAAAACACGTGGAAGAAGCAATTGAACAAATAAAACTTCTCCCTGAAAAAACGTTTTTAATATTGTTATTAGGACAAAGAGCAACGCTAACTTATGAGGAGTTAAGTATGAATGAAAGGAAAATCCACTCCAAGCCTAAACAATACCGAGATAAATTATGTGATTTTTTATACACCTATCATCAGGAATATTTTGCGAGAGAGTTATTTCGAGTAGAGCCATGGTTAATTAAGGCTGTCCATGAAATAAAAAAACAGTTTAAAGAAGATCCCCTGCAGACGATGAATTCTATTCATCCAAGATTTAAGCTTGATAGAAGAACCATCAAGTTTTTCAAAGCTGATACATGGACGTTTCATTTCGGGGAACTATCTAAGCTAACCATTTATCCATCTAGTTTTATTGCACCACATCTTTTAGTTGGAATGGAAGTACCAGAAATTATGGTTTATCTACATGTTCCATTTCCAGTTGAAACAGTAGAAAATGCAGTTCCAGAAGACTTACTTCATACACTTACAGCTTTAGGGGATAAATCTCGTTTACAACTATTGAAGCTACTGTATTTTCATTCTTATAGTACACAACAATTAACACTGTTAACTGACTTAGCGAAATCCACTATTTCTAAACACTTAAAGATTCTAGAAAAAGCGAATCTAATTAAAGGTGAACGACATGGTCACTTTGTTTTTTATCAAGTAAACCATTACACACTTAATCAATTAAAGGTTGATTTAAATCAATATCTCAACTTTCGCAGAGTGAAATCGGCAAATAAGACTTGATATAGCTTGGAAGGCCAGAGATCCACTGCTCAAGTTGACTTAGTATCAACTTTTTGATTTTCTTATTCGTCTGTTTTAGTGCGT
>NZ_WEHU01000050.1 GCF_009183415.1 Bacillus sp. B1-b2
TGCGGAAGGGATAAGTGCTGAAAGCATCTAAGCATGAAGCCCCCCTCAAGATGAGATTTCCCATAGCGTAAGCTAGTAAGATCCCTGAAAGATGATCAGGTTGATAGGTCAGAGGTGGAAGCGTGGTGACACGTGGAGCTGACTGATACTAATAGATCGAGGACTTAACTAAAATAGATTACTTGGTTCTTTGTTTCTTCTAATGATTTAGTTTTGAGAGAATAATTTCTCTAACCTAATAAGTCTGGTGGCGATAGCGAGAAGGTCACACCCGTTCCCATACCGAACACGGAAGTTAAGCTTCTTAGCGCCGATGGTAGTTGGGGGCTCTCCCCCTGTGAGAGTAGGACGTCGCCAGGCACCAAAAAAAGCATCTAACTTTGTTAGGTGCTTTTTTTATTAAAATATATTAAGTCAAAAGATTGCCTTCATCTTGAATATCCAATAATTGTATTTCGAGACTATATTATACCAATTTGTTTAGATTGTATTCTTAAGTAACAATTCACTGATTAACTGTGGACCCTTTTCTGTAGTGATGGCAAGGAACGATTCAATATAAGGAAAATCTTTATTTGGCATCGTTTTTAAAAGTTCACTCCACCACTCAATTTCATATCTAGCTATCATACTAAGATTGTATAATAGGATATAATGACTTATTAATTCTGTTAAAAAAGGACGAGGTTCCTTGTCTGTAGAAATACAGTGTATTTTCTTTAGTTTATCCCATTTGACTAATTTATGATTGCTTAGAGGTTCAAATAGTTCCACTTGGAGTTGATCTTTTAATCGAGTGATTTTACTAATGCTAAGATCAAAACTATTTTGTAAATACTCCTGTAGTTGTTGCTCATTCATATAATATGCAGATAGAATTTCCTTAGGAAGAGACAATAAGGGATACTCATATTCCACTGGTAAATAAGTACGATTTCCATCCATAGCAAAGATTAGATCAGATAGTTCAGGTATTTGTTGAAATAAATAACCCATCTTCACTTTTTCTCCATCTAAATGATTATAATGAAATAGTTTTTCGGACATAAATGTGAATAGACCGTTTTTTTGTACCTTTACCTCATCCTGTGAAAATAAATATCCTTGTTTTTTTAGTTTTCTGCTAGATACTCCATGTGCTAATACGGAAGTAGAGCTTGGATAGTCTGGATCAACTGTGAGTAAGCATGCTTTTATGAAATGAACAAGTCCATAGAAGAGCAGTACCGGTTTTATATTTATAGGAGCATTTCTCGCTTGCTCATAATATAATTTTCCATTTTCCAAAAAGTACATAAATGGATAACAGTTTTGGTAGCTTTTTGAGTCTATATCTGCTATATGTAAAGAACGGTAACATTTTTTTAAGTAGGATTGACTGTATTCGGCTGAAAAAAAACAACTGTATGAGCTCCAGTTCAAATGTAAAGTGGACATTCATTAATCCCTCCTAAATTATTTGAATAATAAGACTTATTCAACTCACCTTGACAGTATTTTGTCCAATTGATAACCTTACTAATAATATTTTTAACAATTTGGAGGCGTTAATATGTGGGAAAGTAAATTTGCTAAAGAAGGTTTAACGTTTGATGATGTATTATTAATTCCAGCTAAATCGGAAGTTTTACCTAGAGATGTAAGTTTGAAAGTACAACTAGCAAAAAACTTGAATCTAAATATCCCGCTAATTAGTGCGGGGATGGATACTGTGACAGAAGCTGAAATGGCTATTTCCATTGCAAGACAAGGTGGCTTAGGCATCATTCATAAAAATATGTCTATAGAGCAACAAGCTGAGCAAGTTGATAAGGTAAAACGTTCAGAAAGTGGAGTAATAACAGATCCTTTCTTTTTAACCCCAGAGCATCAAGTTTTTGATGCAGAACACCTAATGGGTAAATATAGAATCTCTGGTGTGCCAATTGTTAATAATAATGATGAGCAAAAGTTAGTTGGTATATTAACGAATCGTGATCTTCGCTTTATTGAAGACTTTTCCATTAAAATATCTGATGTAATGACAAAAGATAATTTAGTAACAGCTTCTGTTGGGACAACATTAGATGAGGCAGAGAAAATTTTACAAAAACATAAAATTGAAAAATTACCTTTAATTGACGGTGAAGGTGTATTAAAGGGTTTAATTACAATTAAAGATATTGAAAAAGTAATTGAGTTTCCTCATTCTGCAAAAGATGCTCAAGGTAGATTACTTGTTGGTGCTGCTGTAGGAGTGACTACAGATGCATTAAAGCGAGTAGAGCTTCTAGTTAAGTCAAATGTAGATGTAGTAGTTATTGATACGGCCCATGGCCACTCACAAGGGGTATTGGACGGAATAAGAGATATTAGAAATGCTTATCCTGAATTGACAATTATTGCAGGAAATGTAGCGACGGCTGAGGGAACTAGAGCATTAATAGAAGCTGGAGCTGATATTGTAAAAGTAGGAATTGGCCCTGGATCAATTTGTACAACACGAGTAGTTGCAGGTGTAGGAGTACCACAAATTACAGCAGTTTATGACTGTGCAACTGAAGCAAGAAAGTTTGGTAAATCTATTATTGCAGACGGTGGTATTAAGTACTCTGGTGATATTGTTAAAGCTCTTGCAGCTGGTGGTCATGCAGTTATGCTTGGAAGTTTACTTGCTGGAGTATCAGAAAGTCCTGGTGAAACAGAAATCTTCCAAGGAAGAAGATTTAAAGTTTATAGAGGAATGGGTTCTGTCGCTGCGATGGAAAAAGGTTCTAAGGATCGTTATTTCCAAGAGGACAATAAGAAATTTGTGCCTGAAGGAATTGAAGGTAGATTACCGTATAAAGGGCCTCTTTCAGATACTATTTACCAGCTAGTAGGTGGTATACGTTCTGGAATGGGATATTGTGGATCTAAAGATTTACATGAATTAAGAGAAAATAGTCAATTTATCAAAATGACAGGTGCTGGCTTGAGAGAAAGCCATCCACATGACGTGCAGATTACAAAAGAAGCTCCAAATTATTCTATTTCCTAAGTTGTTTTATTACAAATAATATAAAAATATTACCTTATTTTACAATAGACAGTGTACCTTAAACCTGTCTATTTTTTTTGTTTTTTTTGTGTTAAACTGAACAAGGGAAATACTTAACTCTAAAAATAATGCAAGATAAATAGATAAAAAAAGAATATAGTTTTGGAGGTTATTGAATTGAAACAAATGAAAAAGTGGACAGTCTCTTTCTTCGTAGTAGTGCTATTTCTTAGTACATTAACAACTGGTCTACCGAATCAAGTAAAGGCAGCTGAAAATGATGAACTAGGGCTAGATGCAGGTGCAGTATTGCTTATTGATGCAGCAAATGGAGAAATATTATATGAAAAGAATGCAGACGAGCTGCTTGGGGTAGCATCTATGTCTAAAATGATGACAGAATATATTGTTCTGGAATCTATTAAAAATGGAAAAATAACTTGGGATCAAAAAGTAAAAATTAATAATTATATTCATAGATTATCTGGAGCTCCTGAACTATCAAATGTAGGCTTAACTGAGGGAGAAGAATATACAGTTAAAGAATTATACCAAGCTATGGCAATTCACTCTGGAAATGCCGCTACTGTTGCGTTGGCAGAATTAATTGCAGGAACAGAAAAGAATTATATTAATGTAATGAATCAAAAAGCGGAAGAGCTTGGGTTAAAAGATTATAAGTTTGTTAACTCTTCTGGGTTAAATAATAGCGATTTATTAGGGAACCTAGCTGCTGGAAGCGAAACAGATGAAAATTTGATGAGTGCTAGAGCGGTAGGAAAACTAGCATATCGCTTGGTTAGCGATTATCCAGAAGTACTAGAAACATCTAGTATGCCTGTGTTGAAATTCCGTGATGGTAGAGAATATAAAAACTTTAACTGGTTATTACCTTCTCTTGTTTTCGGATACGATGGAGTAGATGGGCTAAAAACTGGTTCTACTGATTTTGCTAAATATAATGTAACAGTAACAGCGACTAAAGGTGACCAGCGTCTAATCGCTGTAATTATGAAAAGTGAAACAATTAATTCTCGATTCACAGAGGCAAGGAAGTTATTAGATTATGCATTTGGTAATTACTCAAGTGAAGAAATCTTACCTACAGATTATGTTATAGATAAGAATAAAACAATCGGTGTAACAAAAGGAAAAGAAGATAAAGTAAGCATTAGTACGAATGATGCAATTACATTAACTATAAAAAATGGTGAAAAAGAAAACTATGTAGCAAAATTAGTACTAGATGAGAAAAAGTTAAATAAAGATGGGGAACTGACTGCTCCTGTTAAAAAAGGGGATAAAGTTGGTTATGTTACATTAGAAACAAAGGATGGACAAACAGTTCCTTTTATCACAAGTGATGGTGAAGATACAATTAAAGTTGATGTAGTAGCTAATGAGACAGTAGAAAAAGCTAACTGGTTTGTATTAGCTATGCGTGGCATTGGCTCATTCTTCGGTAATGTTTGGGATAGTGTATCTAATACGGTGACAGGCTGGTTCTAAAATAAATATTTTATGAAATGATAGAAAAAGGGTTTTCCTGTATTAACAGGAAACTCTTTTTTTATTGGTTATTTTTAGTAGGGAGTAGACATATTCTCATAGAGATAGTAAAAATGGTGACTTTACAGGAGGCATACAAATGAAAACTGGTAGTGTTCGAGTGAAACGAGGAATGGCTGAACTGCAAAAAGGTGGCGTAATAATGGATGTTATCCATGCAGAGCAAGCAAAAATTGCCGAAGAAGCAGGCGCAGCTGCAGTAATGATAATTGAGAATGTGCCTTCTGACATTCGCGCAGCGGATGGTGTTGCACGAATGGCTAATCCTACAATAGTTGAAGAAGTGATGAGTGCTGTATCAATACCAGTTATGGCAAAAGTACGAATAGGCCATATTGTAGAAGCAAGAGTACTCGAAGCAATAGGTGTTGATTATATAGATGAAAGTGAAGTATTAACACCAGCAGATACAGAGTATCATTTACATAAAAAGGAATACATAGTACCGTTTGTTTGTGGTTGTCGTGATCTTGGTGAAGCAGCCAGACGTATAGGAGAAGGTGCTTCTATGCTTCGTACAATAGGAGAACATGGAACAGGGAATCTTGGTGAAGCAGTTCGTCACATAAGAAAAGTAAATGCACAAGTACGTAAAGTAATTCATATGAATAGAGACGAACTAATGACAGAAGCGAAACTATCAGGAGCACCATACGAACTTTTACTAGAAATAAAACGGTTAGGTCGTTTGCCAGTTGTTTATTTTGCTGCTGGAGGTATAGCAACACCAGCAGATGCAGCATTGATGATGCAGTTAGGAGCAGATGGAGTATTTATAGGATCTAGTATCTTTCAATCAGACAATCCAGCAAAGTTTGCTAAAGCAATTGTAGAAGCAACAACACATTACCAAGATTATAAATTAATTGCTGAGATTTCTAAGAACTTAGAAGCAGAAATGAAGCGTGCAGACATGTCTATACTATCTCTTGATGCACTTATGAAAGAGAGTGGCTGGTAGGTTATGGACATAAGAGATAATATAAGGATTGGTGTTCTTGGATTACAAGGTGCTGTAAGAGAACATGTACAAGCATTAGAAGCTAATGGAGTAGAAGCAGTTATTATAAGAAAAAAAGAACAGTTGAATGACATAGACGGCTTCATTATCCCTGGTGGAGAAAGCACCACTATAGGTAGGCTTATTGGTCATTATGATTTTATGAATGCTTTAAAGGAGTTTGCTGCTTCTGGTAAGCCGATGTTTGGGACTAGTGCTGGACTAATTCTTTTAGCAAAATCTATTGAAGGCTATGTTGAATCATATATTGGGGTAATAGATGTTCGTATAGAACGAAATTGTTATGGTAGACAGAAAGAGAGTTTTGAAGCTGAAATAGATATAGCTGGTGTGGCTGATGAATTTACAGCTGTTTTTATTCGTGCTCCTCATATAGCAAGTGCAGGAGAGGATGTAGAAATACTAGCTAAACATAATGGTCGAATAGTTGCGGTTAGGGAAGGATCATTTCTGGCTTGTTCTTTTCATCCTGAATTAACAGACGATCATCGCTTGATAGAATATTTTATTCGTATGGTTAAAGAATCAAAGATATAGTTTTTGCATAAGATATTGAAACTTGGTAATAATTATAGTAAGATGGTAAAAACTTATATGTAATCTACTATGATAGGAAATAGTAATAGGTATCTTATTCTTTAGAGAGCCGATGGTTGGTGTAAATCGGTGAATATAACCTGTGAATCCATCCTAGAGTAAAAACAAGGAACGCAATTTAGCTAGTAATTGTTTTCGGTTAAAAACCGTTATGATCTTTTAAGGTGAAAAGCATGTTGGCTTTTAACTAGGGTGGCAACGCGGGTAACTCTCGTCCCTTTTATGGGGACGGGAGTTTTTTGTTTTTTTTTAGGTAGATTACATGAAATACTAAAGGAGGAACTAGAACATGTTAGATATTAAATTTGTTCGAGCTAATTTTGAATTTGTAAAAGAGCAATTACAGCATAGAGGCGAAGACCTTTCTGAGTTAGATAACTTTGAGGAATTAGATGTAAGACGCAGAGGGTTAATAGTTGACACAGAGCAATTGAAAAGTAGAAGAAATGAAGTGTCTCAACAAGTAGCAGTCTTGAAAAGAGAAAAGAAAGATGCTGAGGCTCTTATTGTAGAAATGAGAGAAGTTGGAGATAAAATAAAGGAATTCGATAATGAACTACGTGATGTAGAAGAGAAATTACAAACTATCATGTTAGGTATACCAAATCTTCCTCACGAAAGTGTTCCAGTTGGAGATACTGAGGATGATAATGTTGAGATTAGAAAATGGGGAGAAGTTCGCGAGTTTAATTTTGAGCCAAAACCTCACTGGGATGTTGCAACAGATCTAGATTTATTAGATTTTGAACGCGCGGCAAAAGTTACGGGAAGCAGATTTGTATTCTATAAGGGGTTAGGAGCTAGATTAGAAAGAGCATTATTTAACTTTATGCTAGATCTTCATACAGAAGAGCATGGGTATAGTGAAATTATTCCTCCATTCTTAGTTAACAGAGCAAGTTTAACTGGAACTGGCCAATTACCTAAATTCGAAGAGGATGCTTTTTTAATTGAAAAAGAGGATTATTTCTTAATTCCGACGTCAGAAGTACCTGTTACAAACTTACACCGTGATGAAATTTTAGATGGAGAGCAGCTTCCTATTAAATATGCAGCATTTAGTGCAAACTTCCGCTCTGAAGCAGGTTCTGCAGGAAGGGATACAAGAGGATTAATCAGGCAGCATCAATTTAATAAGGTAGAACTTGTTAAGTTTGTTAAACCAGAAGATTCTTATGCAGAGTTAGAAAGCTTAACTCAAAACGCGGAGAAGGTATTACAGTTATTAGAACTTCCTTACCGAGTTTTAAGTATGTGTACAGGAGATTTAGGATTTACAGCTGCTAAGAAGTATGATGTAGAGGTATGGATTCCAAGTTATAATGCATATCGTGAAATATCTTCTTGTAGTAATTTTGAAGCATTCCAAGCAAGACGTGCTAATATTCGCTTCCGTAGAGAGCCGAAGGGGAAACCTGAACATGTGCATACACTAAATGGTTCAGGATTAGCTATTGGACGTACAGTTGCTGCTATTTTAGAGAATTATCAGCAAGAGGATGGCAGTGTAATCATTCCAGAAGTACTTAGACCTTATATGGGGAATAGAGAAGTTATCCCTTTTAAATGAAGATAGATTGAAGGAGGGGGACTTTCCCTCTCCTTATTTGTTTCTTTTAGTTCGAGATAATGAAAATTTAAAATATGCTTGACTTCTAATTCTTCAAGTGATATATTATTAATTGTCTGATGGAGGAATACCCAAGTCCGGCTGAAGGGATCGGTCTTGAAAACCGACAGGCGGGTCAAACCGCGCAGGGGTTCGAATCCCCTTTCCTCCTCCATGATACTTTAAATGCGCATAATATTTGGAGATATATGAAGCTTGTTACTTTGTAGCAAGTTTTTTTTATTTGTCCTGAAAATAAACAACAATAAAAAGAGGGCTTCCTTTATGGCTTTTAGTTATGCCTATAAAGGAAAGTCCTCTTTTTTATTTACTCTTTAAATAGTTCTTATGTTGAAGAATATTTGCGATTTTCTCAATGATTGGCTCAATAGATTGAGTGCCATTCATTGCATCGTATTCATTAATATTTAATCGTAGAACAGGACATGCTGAGAAGGAATTTATCCAGCTTTCATATCTTCCATGCATTTCTTGCCAATAATCTATTGGTGTTTGCTTCTCCATTTCTCGGCCTCTTTGATCAATACGGCTTAAGATATCTTCTAAAGATCCTTCTAAATAAATTAACAAATCTGGATGAGGGAAGTAGGGTGTCATTACCATTGCATCAAAGAGACTTGTATATGTTTGATAATCAATTTCTGACATTGTTCCTTTTTCATAATGCATTTTAGCGAAAATACCAGTATCCTCATAAATAGAGCGATCTTGTATGAAGCCTCCACCATATTCAAAAATCTTCTTTTGCTCCTTGAAGCGCTCTGCTAGGAAGTACACTTGTAAATGAAAACTCCAGCGACTAAAATCTTGATAAAACTTATCTAAGTATGGATTTGTATCCACTACTTCATAGGAAGTTCGGAATTGTAAAGCTTCCGCCAAGGCGTTTGTTAAAGTGGACTTTCCGACACCAACTGTACCTGCTATAGTTATGACTGAATTGCTTGGAATATTATATTTTGTGCGTAGATTCATTCTGGAAGGCTCCTATATTTAAAATTTCTTTTACCTTTTGGATAATCAATGATAAGTCTTGCTTATTCTGAACAAAATCCAATATATCTCCGTTAAAATCGAGAACAGGGATGTGTGGATTACTTTTTTTGAAGTCATTCATCACCATATCATAATCTTGGGATAATTGTTCTAAATAAAGGGGACTAATATTCTTTTCAATATCTCTGTCTCTTTTCTTGATTCTCGCCATAATTGTTTCTAGACTAGCATGTAAATAAATAATGATATTTGGTGTTGGTAAATCTTCTGTTAAAACATCATATATTCTTACATATTTGTCCAAATCTTTATCTTGTAAAGAGCGCTTAGCAAATATAAGGTTTTTTAATATATGATAATCTGCCACAACAGGAATATTATTCGTTAAAAATTGGCTATTTATATCGTTTAATTGTTTAAATCGATTGCATAAAAAAAACATCTCTGTTTGGAAGCTCCACTCATCTATATTTTCGTAAAACTTACCTAAAAAGGGGTTCTCTTCTACAATTTCTTTTAACAACTCATATTGTAGATGTTCTGAGAGTAATTTAGCCAAGGATGTTTTTCCAACACCAATAGGTCCTTCTACAGTAATAAAAGGGATACTGTTCATTATATGTCCCTCCTGTTCTTCATATTAAATAAGAAAAAATAGTACAGTAGACATTTTAACACAGGAAAAGGGATGTGGACATATGCATGTTATTTCCTAATGAAATGAAATAAATAAAAAGAAGCTTACTAAGCAAGCTTCTTCATATAGGTTATATATTAGTATAGTGGCAGTAGACTAGTTATAACGTACCAACTACTTTATGCTCTTTTGGTCACATTAAAATTATCAACTATCAATAGCCAATTCTGTGGGAAGGAAAGACCGAGTTTCCAGTAGCTGATTCCTCTTAAATTTAGTTCTTTGATTAAATTGAATTTCGCTTGAATAGAGCGGGCATCTTCAAACCAGACTTCATGAAGCTTGCCTGTGGAATCTCTATATTTAAAGTAAGGAGCCTGGGCTTTTTGATCATAAAGAATAGCTACATTATTGTCTTTAGCAAGCTGTATAGCTGCTTGTGGGCTTAATGCTTTGGCAATAGATCCTTCCACAAATGGTAGAGTCCAATCATAGCCATAAAGATTTTGTCCCATCATTATTTTGGTAGAGGGCATTTCAGTTAACGCATATTCTAATACGTTTCTTACTGGTCCAATTGGTGAGACAGCCATAGCTGGACCACCGCTATATCCCCACTCATAGGTCATGATGACAACAAAATCAACAATCTCACCATGTGCCTTATAATCGTGTGCCTCATACCATTTTCCTTTTTGTGTGGCACTAGTTTTAGGAGCTAATGCTGTAGAAATAAGCCAGCCTTCTTGAGAAAAACGATCTTTAGCTTTTCTTAAGAATTGGTTATATGCTTCCCTATCTTGTGGTCTTAAGTATTCAAAGTCAAAATGAATATCTTTGAATCCGTACTTCTTAGCAGTATTTACTATATTTGTAAGGAACGTATTCTGTATGGTTTGATCAGTTAAAAGGATTCTTCCTAACTCAGCACTAAATTGATCATTCTCTTGGTTGGTAATAACCATCATGAGTACATTATCATTATTTGTAGCGATAGTAGGAAAATTATTGAGTAAGGGCTCTTTTAAGTTTCCATCTCTTAGTGCTTGAAAACTAAATGGAGCAAGGTAGGTTAAATAGGGAGCTGCTTCTCGAGCACTAGACTCTAAGATTGGTGCAACTGTATTTCCTCGTGGCTCCACATATGCATTCGTTTCAACTGCTCTTTTAGGACGTTGTGGAATATAGAGTCTTAACCCGATTTCTAAAGGCTGAGTAGCAGATATACGATTTATAGATGCTAACTGTTGGTAGTTCATGCCGAATTTCTGTGCTATGGACCATAAGCTATCACCTGGTTGTACCCAGTAAAAGCTACCTATTATAGGAATAACTAAAGCCTGACCAATGGCTAATTGATTAGGATTTGGTAAATCATTTGCCTCTACAAGGTCATTTACTGTTGTGCCATATGCTCTTGCAATACCAGTTACTGTTTGATTACTTTGAACAACATGAATTTGCATCTCTCTTCCCCCTTGAAAAAAGCTCCGTTATTAAAGCTTATGAAGAGGGAAGAGTAGAAATGATAGTATTTTCTTTATAGGAAAATATATTTGCCTTCATAACATGATCCATTGTACGCAAAGCATATTTATTGTCTTCATCATCTACAGATGCCATGCAGTTTTCTGGGATTAATAGTGGGAACTCCCTCATGTAGGCATCATAAGCTGTGAAAAGTACACAAATGTTTCCTGCTAATCCAGTCAGAATAAGTCTAGTCACCTTTAACTGAGTAAGGAGAGTATGTAATGCAGTCCCGAAAAAGGCTGAATGCCTTGGTTTAATAAGAAAGTAATCTTCATCAGTAGGTTTTAATTTTTCGATAACAGACTTACTTCTTTCATTAGTACAAAAGCTGATTATTTTACCTAATTCAGCTTGCCATAAATTATAATGGTCATTTATATAGATAATGGGGATTTGTTCTGCATTACATTGCTTTTTTAATTGGTAGATATGTTCTGCTATAACTGCAGCCTTTTCTGCTAGAATATTTCCATGATCAAAGTTAAAGTCATTAATCATGTCAATGATAAGTAAAGCTGTTTTAGACTCTTGCATAGATTTCTCCTTTTATGAATGAAATGCTAAAATAGTAATGATATATATATCAAATGTTCTTGTTTATTTTAAGCAAAATAAGGAATTTCATTACGAATTAAAGGAAATTTTTATATAGGTGGTCATGCAATGGAGATGTGTGAAGACAAAGTATATATGAAACTGGCTATAGAAGAAGCTAAAAAGGCTGAGAGATTGGGAGAAGTTCCTATTGGAGCTATAGTGGTTTATAAAGGAGAAGTTATTGCAAGGGCACATAATTTGAGGGAGACAGAACAATCTGCTGTTGCTCACGCAGAGTTACTTGCTATAGAAGAAGCTTGTAAAAAATTAAATACTTGGAGACTAGAGGAAGCGGTACTTTATGTAACACTTGAGCCGTGTGCTATGTGTTCGGGAGCTATCATTTTATCTAGAATCCAAAAAGTAGTTTATGGAGCAACTGATCCGAAGGGCGGCTGTGCGGGAACCTTTATGAATTTATTACAAGATAATCGCTTTAACCATCAAAGTGAAGTAGTTCAGGGGATATTAGCAGATGAATGTGGAACATTATTAACAGATTTCTTTCGCCAATTACGTGATAAGAGAAAAGCATTAAAGAAACTAGCTATGGAAGAATAGAGATATTTACAAAAATTAACACAATGTATAAGTTGCAATTTATATCGATTATAAGTATACTAAGAATGTGTCTTAAGGACACCTAACAATTTGGTATCAATTATGTCGTGCTAAGCGGGGAGGTAGCGGTGCCCTGTACTCGCAATCCGCTCTAGCGAGGCTGAATTCCTTTCCGAGGCTAGTATCCTGTAAGGTCTGCCTTAAGCAAGTAGTGTTGACGTCCGGGTCCTGCGCAATGGGAATCCATGAATCATGTCAGGTCCGGAAGGAAGCAGCATTAAGTGGACAACCCCATGTGCCGCAGGGTTACCTGGACCGAGCTAACTACTTAAGTAACGCTTATGGGTGCTAGTCGAAGAAAGGTGCACGGCAGTTTATATTACATATAAAACTCATCCATAAATGGATGGGTTTTTTTATTAGAAAGAGCGATAAAAGCTCCAGATTAGTAAGACATTATGAAAGAACAATTCATGTAAAAAAATAAGAGGATGAGCTATAATAAGGAGAGAGGAAAGGAGGGTATAAGATACTATGAATTATCAGGCTTTATACCGAGTATGGCGCCCTCAAAGTTTTATGGATGTGGTTGGACAGGAACATGTTACTAAAACACTACAGAATGCCCTGCTTCAACAAAAAATATCACATGCCTATTTATTCTCTGGACCAAGGGGAACGGGTAAAACCAGTGCAGCAAAAATACTAGCTAAAGCAGTCAACTGTGAAGGAGCACCGATAAGTGAACCGTGTAATGAATGTGACTCTTGTAGAGGAATAACGGATGGCTCTATACCTGATGTATTAGAAATAGATGCAGCTTCTAATAATGGCGTAGAAGAAATACGTGATATTAGAGATAAAGTGAAATATGCACCTAGCTCTGTCCGCTTTAAAGTTTATATCATAGATGAAGTGCATATGTTATCTATAGGAGCATTCAATGCTTTACTAAAAACGCTAGAAGAACCCCCTAAACACGTAATGTTTATTTTAGCCACTACCGAACCTCATAAAATTCCTTTAACAATAATTTCAAGATGCCAACGATTTGATTTTAGAAGAATTACATCCAATTCTATTGTAGATAGAATGAAATTGATTGTAGAGCAGTCTGGAATTAGTTGTGAAGAAAAGGCGTTACAGATGGTTGCTAGAGCAGCAGATGGTGGTATGCGTGATGCTTTAAGTCTATTAGATCAAGCTATTTCCTACAGTGAAGAAGCGGTAACTGTGGAAGATGCATTAACTGTTACTGGGGCAGTTTCTCAAGGGTTTCTAAATAAATTATCAAAGGCAATCTTAGAGTCAGATACAGTAAGTGGCTTACAATCATTAGATGAGCTCTTACTTTCTGGGAAAGATGCTAATCGATTCATAGAAGATTTTATCTTTTTCTATAGAGATATGCTTATGTATAAAACTGCTCCAAATCTAGAGGAATCCTTAGAAAGGGTACTATTAGATGAAGAATTTAAAGAACTATCAGAAATGTATGGGCAGGAACATATCTATGAACTAATTCATGTTTTAAATAAGACACAGCAGGAAATGCGTTGGACAAACCATCCAAGAATTTTCTTAGAAGTGGCTATAGTAAAGCTTTGTCAGTTGAATAAAAGTAACTCTAATAATATTAATCAGAGTATGGCGCTGCCAGAGATTCAATCTCTTATCAATAAAATCAGCAATTTAGAAGAAGAAATTAGTAAACTAAAGCTCAATGGAGTTACGGCCGTGGCAGATTCACCTGTCCCTCAAAAGAAGGCAGCAAGAACAGGTGGAAGAAAAGGATTCCAAGCACCTGTTGGGAAAATTACTGAAACTTTAAAAGTAGCTACCAAACAAGATTTACAGAATATTAAAGGAAATTGGGGGGCTATGCTAAATGCGCTTGTGCAAAATCAAATGAGATCACAAGCAGCATTACTAAATGAAGCAGAGCCAGTAGCGGCATCCTCTAATACTGTTGTGATAAAATTTAAATATGAGATACACTGTCAAATGGCATTAGATAATGTTAAATTTATAGAGATTATTACTAATTCTTTGTATCAACTCCTCGGAAAAAGGTATAATTTATTAGGAGTCCCAGACGATCAATGGCTCAAAATTAGAGAAGATTTTCTTAATAGCTCTCATCATCTTGAAAGTTCAGATGAAATAGATGGAAATAACCGCGAGGATGATTCTGTTGTTTCTGAGGCAATAAAGTTATTTGGAGAAGATATATTAGAAGTCAGGGATTAAGTGGAATTTAGTTAAGTAAACAAAATTATAACTAATATCCAAACATAATGAGAAAAATACTAAATAAATATTTGGAGGGATTTATATGCGTGGTGGCATGGGTAATATGCAAAATATGATGAAACAAATGCAAAAGATGCAAAAGAAAATGGCGGAGGCTCAAGAAGAGCTTGGTGAAAAAAAGATTGAAGGTTCTGCTGGTGGCGGTATGGTAACAGTTGTAGTTTCTGGACATAAAGAAATACTAGATGTCATTATTAAGGAAGAAGTAGTGGATCCTGAGGATGTAGAAATGTTACAAGATCTTGTTCTTGCTGCAACGAATGATGCATTGAAAAAAGCAGATGAATTAACAAACTCTACTATGGGACAATTCACTAAAGGATTAAATCTTCCTGGAATGTTTTAAGGAGGAGTATAATGCATTATCCTGAACCAATATCAAAGTTAATAGATAGTTTTATGAAATTGCCAGGTATCGGGCCTAAAACGGCCTCTAGACTGGCTTTTTTTGTATTAAGTATGAAAGAAGATACAGTGCTAGATTTTGCTAAAGCATTAGTGAATGCGAAAAGGAATCTAACTTATTGCTCTGTCTGTGGGCATATTACAGATCAAGATCCATGTTATATATGTGAGGATGTTAGAAGAGATAAAAGTATTGTTTGTGTAGTGCAAGATCCTAAAGATGTAATAGCAATGGAGAAAATGAAAGAGTATAACGGACTTTATCATGTTCTACATGGTGCGATTTCGCCAATGGATGGAATAGGACCTGAAGATATTAATGTGCCTTCTTTAATTAAAAGATTACAAGATGATGTAGTTCAAGAAGTGATCATGGCAACGAATCCTAATATAGAAGGTGAAGCAACTGCAATGTATATATCTAGGTTGTTAAAGCCTTCTGGAATTAAAATAACTAGAATTGCCCATGGATTGCCAGTTGGTGGAGATTTAGAATATGCAGATGAGGTTACACTCTCTAAAGCATTAGAAGGAAGAAGAGAAGTTTAGGAGGAGTTAGGATGTTTTTTCAACGAACAGGTAAATTAAGAAGGGAATTCGATGAAAAATTATTACTCCAATTTAGTCATTTAAAAAAAGACTGGTTAGACGATAAGTCTTTATTGGACAGAAGCTTTGATCCATCAGAAGAGGTTATCTGTGCTGCGAAGTTATCTGAAGCTAAATATTTCTTTCTATTTAAAGAAGCTAAACAAAGAAAGATAAAAATATTGAAATAAACTCTTCTGTATTAGTCTTATTTATAGATTCAATTCATATCTATAAGTACAAGCTAATAGAGAGGATGAGTATATAGTGAGTCCTACGGTCGTTATATCTATAGTAATTGGTTTGGTTATTCTACTATTGGTTGTTGGTACACCAATCAGGCCATTAAGATTTCTAGGACAAGTAGTTATTAAAGTGGTTATTGGCGCATTATTTTTGTTTTTTCTAAATGCAATAGGAAATCAATATGGAATTCATGTTCCGATTAACATTATCACATCTACCATATCAGGAATTTTAGGTATCCCAGGTTTAGTTGCAATGGTAGCATTACAACAATTTGTACTGTGAGTAATACGGAAGTAGTTTGGAGATTAAATTTCGCTTGTATACATAAAGTGAAATTTAATCTTTTTTATTGTAAAAGATTGTTGACTTAATATTTGTATGGTGATAATATATTAAAAGTCGCCGGTTGGTTAAAACAATCGTGTAAATGTTTTTTTAAAAAAACATTTGACAAATATATTGATTAAATGATAATATATAAAAGTTGCTTCTGATAGCAACACTGATATTGCTCTTTGAAAACTGAACAATAAACGTCAACAATAATCGTTCTTAAATGAACGGAAACAAGTAATACAAAAGCTAGAGTTTAGCAATGAGCTAATCTTACTCTTTATTGGAGAGTTTGATCCTGGCTCAGGACGAACGCTGGCGGCGTGCCTAATACATG
>NZ_WEHU01000051.1 GCF_009183415.1 Bacillus sp. B1-b2
AATATTGGTCACTGGCAGCACGAAGAGGAAAGAAAAAGGCATTAATCGCAATCGCACATAAGACATTGAAAATCATTTATCATATTTTAACTGGAAAACAACCATTCATCGAATACTCGAAATTAATAATGTAGCCATTTTCTAGTTCTCATATACTTTTCACTATTGAAAAAAATCAAATTTTTAATAGGTTTCTTTCTTATTGTCTTTTTAAGAAAAATGAATCCTAAGCCACATTCTCTCGCCCCATTTTTAGTCTACTACCAAAGTTTTCATTCACGTCCTTTTCACAGAAAAAGACCAAAAAGAGAAATTGCATAAATAACCATTGTTAAACCTACCATTACATTGAAATTAAACGAACTTTCTAGCATCCAATCATTAAGTACATCAATCATTAAGATCATCCTTTCTCACATAAGTAAAAACCTCATTAATATCTACTTCAAAAAAGTTAGCAATCCTACAAGCTAGTACAAGAGAAGGTGAATAATTATTCTTCTCCATGACAAAGATGGTTTGCTTAGAAACCCCTACTGCATCAGCTAATTCCTTTTGTGATAATCGTTTCAATACACGATGTTCATATACTGTATTTACAATTGAATCTCCAAAATCTTCTTTCAACTGAAAAAAACCTCCTTCCTTTCTTTGTTGTTTTTTATAGTAAGAAATGCAGCTTTTATTACAAAAAAACACATGCATACCAGTTAACTAGAATACATGTGTTTTTCTTTATGTATGCAAAAATACACTTACTTCAAGATTGTATTTTTCTTTTATAGAAAAAAATCTTGAAGTGAAACAATGAGTAAAAATAGAAACACCGCAATAGAAAGCGCTCCGATTTTCTTTTTTCCGCTCCTTAATTCTTCTATTCCTGTCATTAGCATCATTAATGCTAAGAAAAAAATCATATAAGATTGATAAGCAAAATCTGATGTAAACAAACCATATATACCAATAAACATTGCGGCAAAACCAAAAACATAGCGCAAAATATGAATCATATAATTCCTCCTTTTACTATTCAAAGTCCCCACCTAAACATTACCCAATATATTCCTATTCTTTGCAAGTTGCAATATTTCCTTTATGCTTGGATGGTTAAATTTCAACAAACATTCTTTTGTTATTATTTCATCTATACTTGACATATCTAAAATTCTCGATATACAATTATATGCATGAAACATATTGATGTATTTAAAGCATTATCTAACGAAACTAGACTTAGTATTTTAGAGTGGTTAAAGGAACCTGAGAAGCATTTCCCCAAACAAGGCGCTCATTTACCTAAGGAGGTAAGCTATAAAGGTGGAGTATGTGTTGGGGATATCCAAGAAAAAGCCAAGATTTCTCAATCTACTGTTTCTAGCTACTTGAACTTGATGCAAAAAGCTGGTCTACTTGAGTCCGTTCGTCATGGCCAATGGACATACTACAGGCGTAATGAAGCATTTATTCAACAGTTAGCTTTATATTTTAAATCAGAGATCTAATTTACCTTGATTTCTGTTTTTTTTAATATATCATATCTGTTTTTCTAGATATATAATTATACAAAAAAGGAGATATCATTTATGCGCTTTATCTTTTATTTACTCGCCATATTGGCAGGAGCAGCACTTAGCTTTGAAGGAGCCATTTATGCAGAACTTGGTAAAACAATTGGGCAATTAGAAACCAGTTTCTATAACTTCTTCATGGGAACTTTTATCATGGGATTATTGCTGCTGTTTTTTGGAAAAGGAAAACTTTCTTATACACTAAAAGCGCCGAAATGGTCCTTACTTGGAGGTATTTTAGGTGTTGTCTATTTAACATCAATTGTTATTAGCGTTCCTTACGTTGGTGTTGGTATTACCATGGTTGCCGTTATAATCGGGCAATTGGTTATGAGTATGATAATTGAACATTTTGGATGGCTTGGAAGTAAAGAAACTAAAATTAATAAAGAAAAAGTTTTTGCCGTTATATCCATGATTATTGCACTAATATTAATAAACTAGGAGGAAATACTTTTGGGTCTTTTCATGATTTTATTCACACTGATTGGCGGTATTACATTAAGCGCCCAATCATCGATAAATGGAACTTTGAGTCAAAAAGCTGGAACAATTGAAACAACGTTTTTAACATTCCTTACTGGAACTATGTTTCTTTTTATTTTCATTGTATTTTTTGGTAGGGGGAATATACTAGCACTTTTAGAAGCACCAAAATGGCAATTAAGTGCAGCTTTTTTAGGTACAGCTTACTTACTTCTTACTGTTATTGCGGTCCCAAAAATTGGAGTTATTGCTGCGAATATAGCTGGGATTGCTGGACAACTTATAATAGGTGTAATCATTGATCATTTTGGATGGTTTAACAGTTTAGTGATAGAAATAGATATAAAACGGGTATTTGCCATCATTTTTATGTTGCTATCTCTATATTTTATTTATAAAGGAAATAAGCGATCGAAAGAGAAGATACAAACAAATAACTAATCTACCACTTTTTGTATCAGAATAGAATGCTAATAACTATGATTCTATTCTTTTCTATTTCGGTATTATAGAATGAGCTAACTATAATAATGACAAATTTCATCTCAAATTTGTACATCTAATATTTTCATTTACTCACCAACTAGAGTCCATTCTTATTAAGTATTTACAAAATCACCCTCTATCTTATATTCCTTTTGTAAAGTGGCAAATTTCAAAATAATTCATTATAGTTAAATCAGTATAGGTTTTTTCACTATTATACCAATAAAGGAGAAGGATCACATGAAACTAGGTGCATTTTCAATGAGCTTAAATGTAAAAGATATTCATCTATCCAAAGAATTTTATGAAAAACTAGGATTCCAATCTTTTGGTGGTGATATTACTCAAAATTGGCTAATTATGAAAAATGAAAACTGTATAATAGGGTTATTTCAAGGCATGTTCAAAAAAATATACTTACCTTTAATCCTGGCTGGAATGAAAATGCTGAGGATATAGAAACCTTTACTGATATAAGAGACATTCAAAAGCAACTGAAGGATGAAGGAATAAAACTGGAATCAGAAGCAGATGAAACTACAAGTGGACCCGCACATTTCTTCTTAGTAGATCCAGATGGAAATCAAATACTTATCGATCAACATCGTTAAAACAAATAAAAGAGCCTTTCCCAGTTTCTTCAGAAAGAAATAAAGGAAAGGCTTTACCTATACTTTTCTCTCCACTTAAAGTAAGCTTTCTTCTACAGTCTTCATTTGATAGAAATATCCTTGTTTAGTCATTAGCTCTTGATAAGAACCATACTCCATAATAGACCCATTATCCATAACAATAATCTGATCCATCTTTTCTAATCCTTGTAATCTGTGACTGATTAAAAGTAATGTATCCTGCTTTGCCTGTTCGTAAAGTTGTTGATAAATGTAATGTTCCGTAATTGCATCTAGTGAAGATGTAGGTTCATCTAATAACCACAGATTCCCCTCTTTCAGAAATGCTCTAGCAATGGCTAATCGCTGTTTTTCTCCACCTGAAAGATTTTCTCCATTTTCTAACACCTGTTGATTTAATGAAAAATGTTCTAGATTCACATTATTCAATGCATTCTTCATTTGTTCTTCTGTAAGTTGCTCTCCTGCTAGTTGTAGATTGTCCCGAATAGTTCCATAAAAGAAATGATTTTCTTGCAGAACTACTTTTGTTTTACTCCATATTTCTTCGTCAGAAACAATAGATGTATCATACGAGCCCCAATATACCTTACCACTTTGTGGTTGCTGTAATTTTAAAATAAGTTGAAGTAAAGTTGATTTCCCAGAACCACTTGCACCGACAATTGCCGTTTTCGAACCAACTGGTATAGTTAACGTAACCTCGGGAAGAGTAGGACGCCAATCCCCTCTATAAGTAAATTGAACATCCTCGAAAATAATCGCAGGCGCTTGATCTGGCAATTTAGTAGTGCTTATCAATGCATTATCCACCTGAATATCAGGATCTTCTACCACATCATATAAGCGCTTAGAAGCATCCTTACTTTCTTGCATATAGATTGGAAAAACTGCCATTGGTGCCGCAGGCTCAAATACAGTAAGAGAAATCATCACAAGCATAGCCAAATAAATACCTTCCAATGTAGCATTTGTAACAAGATACGCTCCGATTGCTAAAACAAACCAACTAACTACAAACGTCATAAAACCATTAAAGGATTGACTCGAAATTTTGTTTATATTTTCCGCTCTTTGTTGATTAATATAAGCTTCAGATTGAATTAATACTTGAGTCTCCTTCATTTTTAACTGTTGAAAGAGCTTTAAATCGCGAAATCCGAACATCATTTCTGTCACTTGTGTGGACAAATATCCGCGCTCATTCTTCACCTTTCTTTTTATCTTAACTTGTCTTAACGTAAATAGTACTGGAATCAGTATAGTAGTTAGTAAAAAGCCAAGGAAAAGAATGAAAGCAATAGCTATAGAATAGAAACTAACAAAGAATATGGTACTAATAAAAACAAGTAATAACACAATTGGTGGGTAAAAAACTCGTAGAAAGAAATTTTGTAAGCTCTCTACGTCTCCAACAACGCGACTCAATAAGTCACCACTTTTATATTTATGAAATACCTGTGGAACTAGTGGAGTTAATTTATCGAAAAAGGCAACTCGTAAATTACTTAAAATCGTAAAAGTTGCCCGATGAGAAAAGAGGCGCTCCCCATATTTAGCTCCTGCCTTCACAAGTCCAAGTAATTTTACTGCTGATGTTAAAATGATTAATGTGTAAAAAGGAGGTATTAGGGCAGATTTAGAGATAAGATAACCACTAGCAGCAAATAGCCCCACACTGCTTATTCCTGCTATGAAACCACAAATAATAGCAGCGATAATATCTCTTTTCCCTAAAAACATTAGCTTAATCACTTTTAGCAATGCACTCAAATCCCAGCCCCTCCTTTTTGAATCAAAACCATTTCCTTGTAAGAAGGTATATGTTCAAGCAAGTATGCATGTGTACCATTTGCTTTTAGCTGCCCTTTTTCTAAGAAAATAATTTGATCTGCGTTTGTAATAGTATGCAAGCGATGTGCTACCGTAATCACAGTAGCTCTCTCATTCAGTTTTTCAATGGATTGTTGTAATATTTTTTCCGTAGCTAAATCTAAACCACGAGTTGGCTCATCTAATAAAACAATATTAGGTTTCTTCAAAAAGGCTCGAGCAAGGGACACTCTTTGCTTCTCTCCACTAGAAAGTCCTCTACCTGCTTCCCCTATTATCGTTTGAAGTCCGTTTTCTAATGAATTAATTAGTGGTAATAATCCTGCCAATTGTGCTGCTTCTCGAATGACTTTCTCATCCACCTTGTCTTTCATTCCCATTGCAATATTTTCAGCAATCGTACCTGAAAACATATATGGGTGCTGTGAAATATAGGAAAGTTGATCTAACCAAGAAGCTTCTGTGTAATTTGTTAGATTTTCAGAATTAATATTAATAGAACCATGTTCAGGAGTGATCATACCTGCCAATAAATGAAGTAAAGTGGATTTTCCTGACCCACTTGCCCCCACAATAGCAATTTTTTGCTTGGGTAGAATAGTCGCAGTGACAGTTTGTAATTGGAATTCACTCTCAGGATAAGTATAAGATACTTGTTCAAGCTGTATAGTTGGTAAAGTATCGTGTTTTGGCATTTCTTCTTTTCCCCATACTACCAATGTATCTTCTTCCTCAAATTGTTCTAATACTTTCTTTGTGGCTCCCATACTACTTCTCCCATTATGAAAGGTTGTTCCTAATTCTTTTAAGGAAGTAAAAAATTCTGGTACTAATATTAGAATTAAGAAAGCCGTGAAGAAAGGCATACTTTTATAAATAATCATTTGTATTGCTAGCTCTAATGCTACAATTCCTATACTAAGCATGGAGATTAGTTCCAATGCAAAGGATTGTGTAAAGGCAATTTTTAATATATCAAGCGTTGTATCACGGAAACCTAGACTACTTTTCTCTAATTCATCCTTTTGGCGGTTTGTTTGATCAAATAACTTTAATGTAACAAGCCCTTTTAACGTATCTAGAAACGTACCAGAAAAAGAAGCTAATTTTTCTAACTTCTCTTCTGATTTTTTTTGCGTTTTAATTCCAATTACAATCATATAAATAGGAATAAATGGTGCCGAAACAATAAGAATAATTCCTGAATTTACATGCTGTGTAAAAATAATAATTAATACTAAAATAGGAACAAAGGTACTTTGCATCACTTGAGGGATAAATTGACTATAAAAACTATCCATTTCATCCACACCATCAAGTAGCATGCTTACTTTTTTCCCTGTCTGTCCCTTTCCTGCTAATTGAATAGAGCTTCCTGCATATTTGGTTAGTAACTCTCTTCTAATTGAACGTTTAACATCACTAGCAATGGATACTCCAATACGTTTACTTTGGAAGTCGGATAGCGATCTTAGCAATAAGATAATTAATAATACGACAAGCCAAGGAATTACTTCTGAAAATGATTGTTTTTTTAAAAAAACTCCATCTACAATACTAGTCATCGCAAAAGCCTGTGCAATAATAGCTGAGCCAAGTAATACGGTTAATCCTAATAGAAGGAAAATTCTTTTTTTATATAACCAGACTGTTTGCTTTAATTTTTGCATAAGTTAATCCGCCCTCTATTTATATATTGCTCCCTCATTATTTTTTACCCTTAGCATAATCTGCATCAAATAGAAACAAGCGCATTAGTAATATAATAGAAGGAACTAATAATAAAAGCCCTCCAATAAAAGCAATGACAAGCGCCATTCCCATCGATGGATTGGTGACACTTTCTTCTATATTGATGTATGGATATAGCAAGTAAGGAAGCTTCGCCATTCCATACCCAAAGAAGGCAAAAAGAAATTGTAGCATAATCGCAATAAAGGCAACACCAAAATACTTACTAATATATAACAAACTTATTGCAAGTAAGAAAAAGCCCATTGATAAACCAAAAACCCACCATAAATCAAGCATATTCTCAAAATTTTGCTGGTTTTGCTGACTTAAAGCAATCATCGTAGTAAGAGCCATAATAATAGTTGGTGTAGCCCAAAACAAAGCCCATTTTCTTACTAGATGAAGTGCCGGGATATCATTTGCTCGTGATGCATAATAAGTAATAAAACTTGCACTGATAAATAAGACAGAAACAATGGCTAAAGCAACAATACTCCAAGCCAATGGACTAGTAAATAGTTTCTGATATAGTAAAGTAACATGACCATTTTGTTCGGTAATGAACCCCCCCTCTGAAATGGTTAATGCAACCGATAAAGAAGCTGGTATGAATAACCCTGTTGCACCATATAGAAACATATAGACATTACTTTGTTTAGACCCATAATTCTCAAAAGCATAAAAGGAACCTCTAATAGCAATCAAGACAATGGCAAAGCTTGCAGGAACAAGTAGAGCGGATCCATAGTAATAAGCGGATGAAGGGAAGAAACCAACTATCCCCACAAAAAAGAATACTAAAAATACATTCGTTACCTCCCAAACTGGAGATAAGTATCTCGAAATAATTTTATTTATAATGTGATCACGTTTCGTAACCTTTGCGTAATAAGCAAAAAAACCTGCGCCGAAATCGATAGAAGCGACAATTAAATACCCATATAAAAACAGCCATAAAACAGTAATTCCTATTAATTCATAACTCATTTTTTATCCCCCTTCGTAAGTTCAGGGTAGTGTTTTTCTAAATCAAGTTCTACTGGGTTGTCTTTAAATAGCTTTCTTAGTGTCAAGACAAAAAGTGTTCCAAGAACAATGTATAGAGCTAAAAACAGGAAGAACATTTGTAAAATATATGGTGAAGTTGTTGCTGCCTCTTCTACTGTCATATAACCCCTTAGAATCCATGGTTGTCTGCCTAATTCTGCAAAAACCCAACCGAACTCAACAGCTAACATAGCTAGTGGTCCACTTAAAACAAAGAGCCAAAGAATAAACTTATTGTGTACATCCCATCGTTTAAATCTACTTATAAGAATATATAAGAAAGAAATTCCTAACAAGAAAAAGCCAATCATAACCATCAAGTCAAACAAATAGTGTATAACTAATGGCGGTCTCTCCCCTTCTGGAGTTTCCTCAAGACCCGACACTTCACTCATAAAATCTCCATGAGCTAAAAAGCTTAAAAAGCCAGGAATTCGAATTTCTCCTACTACTTCATTGTCCTCATTCAACCAGCCAAAAAGGATGAGATCCACATTTTCCTCTGTTTCAAAGTGCCATTCTGCTGCTGCTAATTTTTCTGACTGATACTTTGCTAAGTATTTAGCTGATAAGTCTCCACCTAATGAAGTTAAAATAGAGAACACAAACATAGAGATAACCGTCATCTTCAATGCCTTTTTATGATATTCAGCAGCACCTTTCTTTCTTAATAGTGCTAATGCTGCAATAGTAGCTAAAATTGCTCCCACTGTTAAATAGGAACCACCTAACACATGGAAGATTCTTGTTGGTGCAGAAGGATTTAGCATAGCCTCAAAAGGGTTAACTGCTGCAAATTCTCCATTAACCATTGTAAATCCACTAGGTGAATTCATGAATGAATTTACAGTAGAAATGAATACAGCAGACATACCTGCCCCTATAATAACTGGTAAAGAAAGAAGCCAATGTGTGTATTTGCCTTTAAACCGATCCCAAGTATATAAATAAATACCAAGGAATATAGCTTCAAAGAAAAAAGCAAAAACCTCCATAAATAACGGTAGTGCAATCACATTACCTGCAAGCTGCATAAAGTTTGGCCAAACTAAAGATAACTGCAAGGCGATAGCTGTTCCTGTAACTACACCAATAGCTACAGATATGACAAATCCCCTTGACCAACGTTTAGCTAATAATTCATAATGCTTGTCTTTTTTCTTAATTCCTATAAATTCAGCTAATGAAATAAATAAAGGTACACCAACACCCAATGTAGCAAATATAATATGAAAAATTAGGGTCATAGCTGTTATTGCTCTGCTTATCGTGACTGTATCAAACTCCATAGTAGCCTCCTTAGTTAAAAACTTATGTGAAATAATGAACAAGTCATTACATAACTTGGTACGCTATAACAAGATTTATCCTTACTGGAATCTATTCTTATTTACCATTCTCCTTATGCTTCCAAACATTTAGAGATTAGAACGATAACTACCAAAGATGATTCCCTAAAAGTAACTGTAATATTTCTACACTTTATGTTAGAACAATAAGACAGTTAGAAACTAAATACCCTTTATAAGTAAATAAGTCGATTTCTTCTTGTATAAGCGTTTATGTATTGCTTTTAAACTATTTACACTATATCTATAATGTTAACATGATACCTTTTGTGAAAATGTGAACATTTTTAGAAGGATTATTTTCCCAAAAATAATATTCTTACTTAGCAAGTAACTATGCTTAAAAGAGATCCTAAAAGCTATGCTAGAAATTTGAACAAATTAGATTGGCCAAAAATCTTTACAAACTTTCAAAAAAGCTCCCCAGATTCTCAAAACCTACTGAAAATTTAGAAATAAAAAAGTTATTTTCACAAATAGGAATTCCCACTTTAGTGACTGCTTCCTATCCTTTATATCTTTTTCCTTTATATAATCTTTCATCAACTTTACATCCTAATGAATCAATTTAGGCTTCACAAATAAAAAGATGATCTTTTCTGTATAAACATTAAATTAGCTAAAAAACTCTGCTGCTGTAACATTATCCCCATTAACCAATATATAATTTTTTCAATTAGTTCCTTCTAATGTTTATCAATGATTTCTACTCTTAAATTCATTCTGTTATCCTCTTTCATTACGGTCTATTAATTCTATGTATTTATTAAAAACCAATTACTTCTCTAGCTAGCTTCCATCATTTTATCATTAGTCATTGCTAGATTAGTATGCAAGTACCAGCAAGTTAGAAGTAAATAATCATATTTTTAAATTCATAAGCAAAGTAGGCAAATAAAAATCTACAAATTTATTGAAAACTCATTTGAATTTATAAAATAATAGTGTTACAATCTATTAGTCTGATAATATGGTAACGCACTAAAGTAATTTTAAATAAAAGGGGAATTTTAATATGAAACGTTCTTTACTAATTAGTCTTTTCGCAATAATTATGCTTTCTATCATAACCGCTTGTTCTAACTCTGCTGCTAAAGAAGACGATACCCTAGTTATTGGTATTGATGATAAGTTTGCACCAATGGGATTCCGTGATGAAAATAATGAAATAGTTGGTTTTGATATTGATTATGCTAAAGCTGCTGCTGAGCATATGGGAACAAAAGTGGAATTTCAACCTATTGACTGGAAAACAAAGGAATCTGAATTAAGTAGTGGAAGAATTGATCTTATCTGGAATGGTTATACCATCACAGATGAACGTAAAGAAAAGGTACTTTTTACAAAGCCTTATCTAAAGAATGCACAGGTTGTCGTAACTCTCGCTGATTCTGCGCTTACTAAGTTAAATGATTTAGATGGAAAAATAGTAGGATTACAGTCTCTATCATCCGCATCAGATGCTTTAGATGCGGATCCAATAAAAGATAAAATTAAAACTGTTACAGAATTTGCAGACAATGTTTCTGCTTTAACGGATTTAAAAAACGGTCGTTTAGATGCGGTTGTAATAGACGAAATTGTTATCAATTATTATATGACGAAAGAAGAAGGCACATTTAAGGTGCTTGATGAGTCACTTGCTCCTGAAGAATATGGAATTGGTGTAAAAAAAGGAAATGAAGAATTATTAGACAAACTTCAAGAAGCACTTGACGAGATGAATGAAGATGGGACCGCGACAGAAATCTCGCAAAAATGGTTTGGCGAGGATAAAGTACTAAACTAATAATTAAATAAAGTAAACAGGATTCCCCTGATGGGAACCTGTTTTATTTTTGGAGGAAACATTTATGTCTTTTGACTATTTTAGCTCGATGCTTATTCCACTATTAGATGGAGCGAAAATGACAGTCTTATTATTTGTGATTGCCATTATAGTCTCCATTCCTTTAGGTTTTTTATTAACACTAGCGGTAAGAAGTTCCTTTAAACCTCTTTCCTGGCTAGCTCAAGGTTATATTTATGTCTTACGAGGAACACCTCTTTTGCTTCAATTATTATTTATTTGTTTTGGATTACCTATGATACCAGTTATAGGAGAATACTTAGTTTTGGATCGTTTTGTTGCTGCTTGTTTAGGGTTTATCTTAAATTATGTTGCTTATTTTGCGGAAATATTTCGAGGAGGACTTCTTGCCATTGATAAAGGACAATATGAGGCTGCACAAGTTCTTGGCTTAAACAAATGGAAGACACTTACAAAAGTTATTATTCCACAAATGTTCCGAACAGCACTTCCAGCTGTTGCGAATGAATCTGTAACTCTAGTGAAAGATACAGCCCTACTTTATGCAGTAGCAGTTCCAGAACTGTTACACTATGCGCAAGTTGCTGTAAATCGTGATTTTACAATAGCTCCCTTCTTCTTTGCTGGAGTAATCTATTTGATTATGACATTACTATTGACTATTGTATTCAAATGGCTGGAGCGAAGGTTTAAATTCGAATAAAGAAGGAGCATATTTATGACTATCATAGAAGTAACAAATCTAAAAAAATCCTATGGATCCCTAGAAGTATTAAAGCAGATTTCCTTTCATGTGAATAAAAATGATGTAGTAGCTATTATTGGTCCATCTGGCTCTGGAAAAAGTACCATGCTTCGCAGTCTGGTTAACCTTGAAGCCATTGATGATGGAAGTATTCAAGTTTTCGGAAATTTCCTAGTGAAAAATGGAGTCTATCCAAAACCACAGGATATAAAGAAGATTACAGGTAAAATGGGAATGGTTTTTCAACATTTTAATCTCTTTCCACATCTTACTGTTAAAGAAAATTTAGAGCTTGCTCCAAAAACAGTTAAAAAAGAATCATCATCTGCTATTGAAACACGAAGTATGGAACTTTTGGAAAAAATCGGCCTTTCTGACTGGGCGAATACGTATCCAGCTAAGCTTTCAGGTGGACAAAAGCAACGAGTAGCAATTGCTAGAGCTCTCATGATGAATCCTGAATTTTTATTATTTGATGAACCAACTTCTGCATTAGACCCAGAATTAACTGGAGAAGTATTACAGGTAATGAAAGATTTAGCCAAAGAGAATATGACCATGATTGTTGTTACACATGAAATGGGTTTTGCAAGAGAAGTAGCCAACAAGGTAATATTTATGGACAATGGAGAAATTATTGAATCAGGTTCTCCAGAAGCGATATTTACAAATCCTCAATTTGAAAGAACCAAATCTTTTTTAAATCGCAGCTTAAAATAACTGTGTGAAATGCCATCACTAAACCATATATAATATGCAAAACCGCTTGATAAAATTTCAAGCGGTTTTTTGATATAACCTATAGCATTGATTGAATAAAAAACTTACATCTTAGGTGTTTTCAAAAAGTATAATCATGTGGAATTTCACAAAATATTTTATTACCCTCACTAGTACAAATTTACTTTGAAGTTATTTGTATTACAGTGTAAACTTCAATTGTATAAAGCCATCACTTTGGAGGAAATGTTTGTGAGAACATTTAAGTTTAAAAACGCGAGTTCTTTAGAAAAAATACAAAAAATACAAAGCTTTAATCCTGCGCAAATTTTAGCAGTTGGATTTTTTTGTCTTATCTTTATTGGTGCTATTCTATTAATGCTACCCATTTCAACAAATGCTGGCCATGAACTGACATTTATTGATGCTATCTTTGAAGCTACCTCTGCTGTTTGTGTTACAGGTCTAGTTGTAGTTGATACTGGTACTACGTTTACACTTTTCGGTCAATGTGTACTTCTTTTTTTAATTCAAATAGGCGGCTTAGGGTTTATGACTATTGGTGTAGTTATCGCTGTCGTTTTAGGAAAAAATATTGGATTAAAAGGAAGGTTAATCATTCAAGAATCACTAAATCAGCTTTCTTTAGAAGGGATGGTTAGACTCGTTAAATTCATCTTAATCTTCACCTTACTAACGGAAGCAATTGGAGCAGTGCTTTTGTCTATAAGATGGTCTACTGACTTCTCTTTTCCTACGTCCATCTATTATGGAATCTTTCATTCTATCTCCGCCTTTAATAATGCAGGCTTTGATTTAATGGGTAATTTCACTAGTATTACGGCATATGCTGGAGACTTTTCCATTGTATTCATTCTTACTTCCTTACTTTTAATAGGAGGAATTGGTTACACTGTAGTTTTAGATCTTTGGGTAAAAAAATACAATGGAAGACTCTCTTTGCATACGAAACTAGTATTATATATGACTGCCATTTTAATTATTGTTCCAACCATTATTATTCTGTTATTGGAATATAACAATCCTGGGACATTAGGCTCTATGTCCTTTAAGGATAAAGTTCTAGGGGCTTATTTTCATGCAGTAGTACCCAGAACTGCTGGATTTAATAGTTTAGACATGGCTGAATTATCTCTAGGTACTCAATTTGTGTCAATGGTTTTAATGTTTATTGGTGGAGGATCTGGTGGTACTGCAGGTGGAATCAAGATAACAACCTTTGCTATCATTCTTCTTGCAGTATGGAATCTGATTAGAGGGAATGAAGACATTAATATATTTAGAAGACGTATACCAAAAGATTTAATCTATAGAGCTTTTGCAATAACCATTTATTCTATTGGAATCATTGCATTTATATTATTCCTTTTAACAATAACGGAAAATGCACCACTTAATGTCCTTTTATTTGAGGTTATTTCAGCATTTGGCACGGTGGGAATGTCTTTAGGATTAACGCCTGAATTAAGTCCATTAGGAAAAATCTTGGTTTCATTACTCATGTTTATTGGAAGAGTAGGACCTTTGACTATAGCTTTTGCATTGGCAAGAAAACATAACAAGGTACCCTATAAATATGTAGAAGAGAAAATTATGATAGGTTAGTTATCTAACTTAAAGTAAAGTTAAATAAAAATAATAGTTAGTATAAAGTAGAAGAAAGTAGTTATTAACTTAGAATAACTACTTTCTTCCCAATTTACTTATTTAATTGTATTAAGCTCCCGTATAAACACTATCACAGGTTCCAGGTTTTGGTTCATAAAAACAATGATTTTTAAATTGACCTGTAAAAGGTTGATCATACCAAGTAGGAGGACATGGTCCATATGGATTAAAGTACCATAAAGCATACTTTCCAGGGTGATCTCGCCAATAATCTAAATTTTGTTTGGCTAATTTTTTTTCAGCAGTTCTTGCACGCTGATAAAACACATTCCCTTTTTGTACTGCTTCAAATGAATAATTTCCTCCTTGCACTTGAAAGATAACTTGGGAAATTGTACGTAAATCTTTAAAATCAATACAGTTAGCTTTAAGGCGATTAACAATGACATTTCCCACGTACAGCATTCCTTGAGCTCCTTCACCTTCTGCTTCTGCTCTCATCATTCTTGCCATTAAATCAACATCTGAGCTTCGGTAATTTACTCTAGGCATTTTATCACTCCTACTAAATAGTTTTGTTAAAAAACTACATCTTTACTTCTCGGAGAATGCAAAATCATAAGAAAGGGGCAATAAAGCATCCTATTTATCATTTTATTCAGCGATAGCTTCACCAATTACTCTAGTCACATATGTTTATAAAACAGAAATTCTCTTTTATTTGATTGTTATAAATGGATTTCAAGAATTATTATTAATTGAGTTAATTTCATAATTCAATCTTTTAAAGAAACACAGACTTACAGAATCTTGTCATCTATAAATTTTTAAGCTGTTCGTTGCTTACTTAACACCGTCATATGGTTAATCCTATCTGCTG
>NZ_WEHU01000052.1 GCF_009183415.1 Bacillus sp. B1-b2
TTTAACCCACCATTAAAACCCACGTACTTATCTGTTTGTGTAGTATCAGTTATGGTCAATTCACAAAAAAATAACCCCCTTTTTCATGAGGGGGTGTGAGTGAAAGATCATGATTGTTTTTATTTTACATGAAACCTACCTAGTGGAAGGTTAAATTCTGGTTACGAACCTACCAAATTAGTGACAAATATAATATTCCTTTATGTTATTTAACGTTTTTTTGAAAAAAATGTTTCAACATACTTGTCGAATACAAGTTCGATAAATAGAAGGAAACTTTTAATAGAGTAGTTCGTATAAGTATTGTTGTAATAAAAATGTAAAGGAAGAATCATACATTCTTCTTATGTTTTCGGTAGAATGTAAAGTAAGACATGTAAGTTCGACAATAGTAAAGGAGAGGTTATTTGGTGGGGGTAATTTTAAGTAAAGGCCAAAAGGTAGATTTAACAAAGACTCATTCTGGCTTGAATCATGTCACTATAGGACTTGGATGGGAAACTAACCAGCATGGAGCTAATTATGATATGGATGCCTCTGCTTTTTTACTAGGTGCTAGTCAAAAAGTACAAAGTGATCAGGATTTTATTTTTTATAATAATACAAATGGTGCAAACGGTTCGGTAATTTATATTGGAGATAATCGAGCGGGACAAGGTGCCCTTGATAATAAACAAATGAAAGTGGACCTTAGTAGGGTTCCTTTAACTATAGAGCGTATTGCTTTTACTATTACTATTCATGATGCTTTTAAAAAAGGGCAAAACTTTGGACAAATTAGGAATGCCTATGTCAGAGTAGTTAATGAGAGGAATCAAGTAGAATTGATTCGCTTTGATTTAGGAAGAGATTACACGATTGAAACGGCTATCGTAGCAGCAGAGTTATACCGTCATAATGGAGAGTGGAAATTTAATGCTATCGGTAGCGGATTTCAAGGAGGATTAGAGGCACTATGTCGAAACTTTGGTGTTACAGTTGAGAAGAACCCTACACCACAGTATAGGCCATCATCAGCTCTTTCTTCCATGCATACTTCCCATCACTATGATAATCACCAGGAATATGCTAATAGTCCATCTACTAGATCACAAACTAATACTTCATCATACAATTCAATGAGGCGACCTAATGATTCAAATCAATATGGACAAGCTAGCTATACTACAGATGAAATATGCTGTCCACGTTGTCGTAGTACCAATATTCGAACAGGAGAAAAAGGATTTGGGCTTGGGAAAGCGGCAATTGGTGGATTAATTCTTGGACCTGTAGGATTATTAGGTGGTTTTATAGGGAAAGGTCAATTGAAGATAAGCTGTAATGGTTGTGGATATAATTGGTCTCCATCTAAAGCGGATTATAGTGAGTGGGGCAGACAGCAGAAGCAGCGTGCTAAAGATTTATTTATACGATATAAAAATCCAGATGTATTAGATGCAGTTGTGGCTGCCTGTGCATTAGTAAGTATGGCAGATGGAAGGCTAGACTCATCTGAAGAAAGAAAAATGATAGACTTTCTCCATCAAAGCGAGGAATTACGCGTATTCGATACAAACAAAGTTTTAGAGCAATATCATCAGTTTGTCCGTAAAATCGAATATGACCAAATTATTGGTAAGTCAGATTGTTTCCGAGCACTTGGAAAGGTTCGCTCAAAACCTGAAATAGCAAGATTAGTAGCTAGGTATTGCATTTCCATTGGATATGCAGACGGTCATTTTGATCAAAGAGAGAAAATGGTAGTATCAGAAATTTGTCAGGAACTAGGTTTGAATCCGAATGAATTTATATCATAGAAAATGGTAAAACTAATTAATAAATTTATGGATTAATAGATTAGGAATAAATGAGTGGCAGTCTAAAAGATAGCCTCTAAATAAAGCTTCAGGAGGAGAAGAATGGCAGGAATTCATAGCGGTGCAATTGACAGAATAATCGGTAATATAGAAAGAGTTATGATTGGGAAAACAGAAGTTGCGAAGCTTAGCTTAATCACTTTATTAGCAAGAGGACATGTTTTATTAGAAGATGTACCTGGTGTTGGAAAGACAATGATGGTAAGAGCTCTAGCAAAATCAGTAGGAGCAGATTTTCGACGAATCCAGTTTACACCAGATTTATTACCATCTGATGTAACAGGGGTTTCTATCTATAACCCGAAAGATATGGAATTTCAATTTGTCCCTGGTCCGATCTTAGGAAATATTATTCTAGCAGATGAAATTAATCGTACTTCTCCTAAGACGCAATCTGCCTTGTTAGAAGCAATGGAAGAAAGTAGTGTGACAATTGATGGAGTCACTCATCAGTTACAGAAGCCCTTTTTTGTAATGGCTACTCAGAATCCAATTGAATATGAAGGCACGTATCCACTTCCTGAAGCACAATTAGATCGTTTCCTATTAAAAATGCAAATGGGATATCCCACTTTATTAGAAGAAATGGAAGTTCTAGAAAGAGTTCAAGTAGCAGCTCCAATTGAAAGCTTAGAGCCTGTTGTAACAATAGATGAATTGCTTACTATGCAAAAAGAAGTGAAGCAAGTGTATGTAGATGAAACAGTGAAAAAATATATTGTCGAGCTAGCTCATGCTACTAGGCAACACGCAGGTGTTTACTTAGGTGTAAGTCCTAGGGGGTCTATTGCACTTATGAGAGCCACGCAAAGCTATGCCTATATAGAAGGACGTGACTATGTTATTCCAGACGATGTTCAATATTTAGTAAAAGCAGTCTTTGCTCATCGAATGATCTTAAAGTCTGAGACTAAATTTGATGGAATTACAGCTGAAGATATTATTGAACAGATTGTTTCACAAGTATCTGTACCAGTGCAAAGGCTAGTAAAATAATGAAGAAATATATGCAAAAATTGAACCGAATATGGAAATTGATTCTTCTGTTCATTTTATTAGGCATGACATTTTCTTATGCCATGTTTCAAGGTGGTTTTGTAAGCTGGTTTTTGTTTTATAGTTTTATCCCTTTTGCTCTATACGGTTTATTAGTTGCTTTATACCCTATTAGAGATTGGGAAGTGACAAGAAAGATTAAAAAGCATGAATATAGTGCAAAAGAAGAACTGCTAGTAGAAATTGAATTAGTGAGAAAATCGTATTTTCCTATTTTTTATATGGTTGTAGAAGACGCTATTCCATCTTCTATTAATCAAGAGGAATTAGGAAAAAAAATTATAATGCCAGGCTTTAAAAGAAAGTTGAATTATCAATATGTAGTAACAGAATTACCTAGAGGTGAGCATATTTTTCATGAAATTCAATTGAAAATGGGAGATCCTATTGGATTAATAGAAACGGAAAAAATCTATGAAAAAAAAGAAAAAATTCTTGTTTTTCCCCATTATGAAGAAATGTTATTTAAGCCTTTGGAAAATCACTATGAGCAAGGTATGACTGCATCAAGAGAGAGAGTTCAAAGAGACACAACGATGGCGGTAGGGATTAGGGAATATCAAACTGGAGATCGTTTTTCATGGATTAACTGGAAAGCTAGTGCTAAACGGAATATTATGATGACAAAAGAATTTGAACAAAAGCAGTCCCAAGATATGTTAGTTGTGATGGATAGTATGGAAAGTAAAAACTTTGAAGTAGTCGTATCTTTTACAGCATCAATTGTGAGAGCCATTCTAAAGAAAGGTGCTCAGATGGGCTTTTTATCTATAGATGATAAGGAAAGAAAATTCTTTCCGATAAGAGGTGGAGAAAGTCAGCAACAGTTGGTTTTATATCACTTAGCTAAGGTGACAGCAGGAGAGGGATTGACACTTGCTCACATTTTAGAAAAGGAGAGTAGCTTGTTTCAACAGCAAACCACTTTATTACTTGTTACATCTGAATTAACGAATCAGCTTATGGAAAAAGCAGGATATCTGTCTAGTAAGCAATTTAATATAGGGATATTTGTAGTGAAGAATGCAAAAGAGAATCTATCTGCTGAAGAAAGAACATGGAGTGCTTTTGCTAGTCAGAGAGGTATTCGTATTATCCCAGTATCAGCTGGAAGGTTTAAGGAGACTTTTTCGGAGGTGAGTACTGGATGAAACTTTCAATAGATGGAAAGAAACTGTTATTGACTGATTTACTACTATACATTCTCGGTTTTTTCCTCATTATTGAATGGTTGCTACCACTGAAGCAATTGACAGATACACAGAATATTACTGTGTTTATTCTGTTTTTAGGATTATCTTTACTTCTTGCCTATTTTCGTGTGCCGGGTATGATAAGTGGAACCTTAAAAAGCATCTTTATTTTATATAGCTTAGTTTATTTGTTTTTTGAGGGTTCCTTTTTTACCTTTTCGTGGATCCAACCATTTATAGCTTCTTTAATAGAGAATGTAGCTTTAGTATTTGATACAAATTGGCCAGATCTTACTAGTATGTTTAAGAGTTTGTTATTTTTCATACTACTTTGGCTGATGGCGTATTTAATAGATTATTGGTTGATAAAGCGTAGAAAAATTTTCACCTTCTTTCTTTTAACAATTGTGTATATAACTATATTAGATACTTTTACTCTATATAGTGCGCAGAACGCCATTATTAGAACCGTTATTATTGGCTTTATTACAATGGGGATGTTGACCTTTTTACGCTTAAAAGAGAAGGAAGGGTTGGCGAACAACTCTACCTATTTATTTAAATGGATGCTACCTTTAGTAGTATTCATTATAGTAAGTGCGGGAATAGGCTATATTACTCCAAAAGCAGATCCAATTTGGCCAGATCCTGTTCCTTTTATCCAAACAATGGGAGATAAAGGAGGAGAAGAGGAAGTAGGAACGCAAGGAGGTGTCCACCGTGTAGGATATAGTGTGGATGATTCTCGTCTTGGTGGAGAGTTCATTGGAGATGATACCTTAGTATTTGAAACAGAAGTGGAAAAAGGACACTATTGGAAAGTAGAAACAAAGGATACTTATACAGGTAAAGGGTGGGTGCAATCGGAACAGTCTTTAGCGTTAAATGATGAGAGCTTTGACATGCTAGAAAATGGTGGAGAAATTCCATTTCGCTCTTATGAAGAAGGAAATGGTGTCGCAAAATCAAGCTCAGATAGTAAAGTGATGCTAAGAGAACCGTTTACCTATCTACTTTATCCTTTAGGTGTAAAAACAGTGAATGCGGCGAACTCTTACTTGGAATTAGAGATTGGGAATGAACGGGGGATTTTTAATAGTGACATACAAGAATACACAGTGAACTATGATATCCCGAGTTATAGTTTAGAAGCTTTAACAACAGCTGATATGGAAGAGTTCGCTACAGAAAATCCAGAAATGGCTGAGAGATATTTACAACTACCAGATACTCTCCCGCAAAGAGTAAGAGATTTAGCGGAAGCAATTACACAAAATGATGAAAATGTTTTTGCTAAAGCACGTTCCATTGAAAGTTATTTTTCTTCTAATGGATTTGTATATAGTCAAAATAATGTTGCCGTACCAGAGGAAGATCAAGATTATGTTGATCAGTTTTTGTTTGAAACAATGATAGGGTATTGTGATAATTTCTCTACTTCCATGGTAACACTTTTACGTTCTATTGATATCCCTGCTCGTTGGGTGAAGGGCTTTACAGAAGGCGAACTAAAAGAAGTGGACGGAGATAAACGTTATTACGAAGTAACAAATAATAATGCTCACTCATGGGTAGAAGCGTACTTTCCAGGTGTAGGATGGGTTGCTTTTGAACCAACACAAGGTTTCTCCAATGCTAATACGTATTTAAATGATGTGCAAAATGAGAGTAATTCTTCAGAGAATGCAGAGTCAGAGACAGAACAAGAGCAACAACAGGCACAGGAACAAGAAAACCCTGAGCAAGCTGAGGAAGAAAAACAAGCAGTGAACGAGAATTCTGCTATATCTACATGGTGGAATCAATTAATAGCCTCTATAAAGTCTCATTGGCAATGGATAACAGGGATAGCAGTAGGTATAATGTTGTTAGCATCCATCATTTATAAATATCGTTATAAATGGCTACCGTATTACTATCTTTGGAAATATCGTAAGGAATCACAAGCAACTAATTTTCCTAAGGCATATTTAATCTTAATGCATTTGTTGGAAATTGCGGGACTTGGTAAGAAGGATGATATAACGTTAAGAGAATATGCTAAACAAATAGACTATATTTATGGATCCAATGAAATGGCTTTATTAACAGCTAAATATGAAGAATATCTTTATAGAGGTAAACTTAAAGAAGATGCTTGGATGGAATTGAAGGAATTGTGGGAAAATTTAATTAAAAAAACAACAGCTTGACCGACAATTCGACATGTTGTTACAATGTTCTATAATAATATAATTCCTTCATATATCCTCGATGATATGGTTCGAGAGTCTCTACCGGATTACCTTAAATGATCTGACTATGAAGGCAGAAACGTCTTCTTATTTAGAGTATTAAAATAAAAGACTAGAAATTCTGCCTTCGTTTTTATTTGAGGCCGGGTTCTAGTCTTTTTTGTATTTTATGGACTACAGGATTTCTTTGAAGGAAAATGGTAATAGTAATAATAGTTTCTTTAATAGATTAATTGGGGTGAGTTGGAGTGGAGAAAGCACATATTGAAGGTCAAGAAATAATTGTAGTACTTGATTTTGGAAGTCAGTACAATCAATTGATTACAAGAAGAATTAGAGAATTTGGAGTATATAGTGAGTTACATCCACATACGATTACAGCAGAAGAAATTAAAGCATTAAATCCAGCTGGTATTATCTTCTCTGGTGGACCAAATAGTGTGTATGATGCAACCGCATTTGGTTGTGATGAGAAAATTTTCGACTTAGGTTTACCTATTTTTGGGATTTGTTATGGTATGCAGTTAATGACTAAGCATTTCGCAGGAAAAGTGGAAAAAGCAAAGCATCGTGAATACGGAAAAGCGGCTATTAATATCTCTAATAGCTCTAAACTATTTGAAAGTCTTCCAGCAGAACAAGTTGTTTGGATGAGTCATGGTGATCTAGTCGTTGAAGCACCAGCTGGTTTTACAGTGGATGCAACAAGTGCTTCTTGTCCAATTGCTTCTATGAGTAATGAAGAGAAAGGTTTATATGCTGTTCAATTCCATCCAGAGGTTCGTCACTCTGTTTATGGAAATGAATTGTTAAAAAACTTTGTTTTCGGTGTTTGTGGCTGTAAAGGTGACTGGTCTATGGAGAATTTCATTGAAATTGAAATGGATAAAATCCGCCGAACAGTGGGAGATAAGAAGGTCCTATGTGCTTTAAGTGGGGGAGTAGATTCTTCTGTAGTTGCTGTTCTTATTCATAAAGCTATAGGTGATCAGCTAACTTGTATCTTTGTAGATCATGGTCTTTTACGTAAAGATGAGGCTGAGGGTGTAATGAAAACATTCACAGAAGGCTTTAACATGAATGTTATTAAAGTAGATGCAAAAGAACGTTTTATGGCTAAATTAGAAGGTGTAAGTGATCCTGAACAAAAACGTAAAATTATTGGAAATGAATTTATATATGTTTTTGATGATGAAGCAGCAAAGCTTGAGGGAATTGATTTCTTAGCTCAAGGTACACTTTATACAGATATCATTGAAAGTGGTACAGCTACAGCACAAACTATTAAGTCCCATCATAATGTTGGTGGACTTCCTGAAGATATGCAGTTTGAGTTAATTGAGCCATTAAATACGCTATTTAAGGATGAAGTACGTGCATTAGGTACTGAATTAGGAATAGCAGATGAAATAGTTTGGAGACAGCCATTCCCAGGTCCAGGTCTTGGAATCCGTGTTCTTGGAGCTATTACTGAAGAAAAATTAGAAATTGTTCGTGAATCAGATGCTATTTTACGTGAAGAAATTAAAAAAGCGGGCCTAGATCGCGATGTATGGCAATACTTTACGGTGCTTCCTGATATTCGTAGTGTTGGGGTAATGGGAGATGCTCGTACGTATGATTATACGATAGGAATTCGTGCTGTTACTTCTATTGATGGAATGACTTCAGACTGGGCTAGACTTCCATGGGATGTTTTAGAAACTATTTCAACAAGAATTGTTAATGAAGTAGCGCATATAAATAGAGTTGTGTATGACATTACTAGTAAGCCGCCTGCAACTATTGAGTGGGAATAGAACTTACAATTTTCCCTACTTGAATTGTATATTATAGACAAAAAACGAACATTTTAATCTTTTTGGTTAAAAATGTTCGTTTTTTATATTGACGAAAAAACTACAAGCTGATACACTAAGTTTGCAACTTAGAAAAAAGTTTCTCGTATAATATCAGGGATTAAGGCCTGAGAGTTTCTACCGAGCTACCGTAAATAGCTTGACTACGAGGTAAGTGTGTATATAGGAAATCTTTGAACTTATTATTTTATTTCTTAATAGATTTTTCCTTTCCGTATAACACAAACCCTTAGTCAACGCTCCTTTAATAATAGGAGTGTTTTTTGTTTTAGTAGACTATTAAAGCATTACTTGGAAAGGGGATTACAATATGAAAAAGTTTTTCAAATTTGAAGAACTAGGTACAAATTATCGTAAAGAGATAATGGGAGGGCTAACAACTTTCTTAGCAATGGCATACATCTTAGCTGTAAACCCTATTACATTAACATTAGCTGATGTGCCAGATTTACCAGAGGCATTACGAATGGATTATGGTGCGGTATTTGTTGCTACTGCATTGGCAGCTGCTGTTGGTTCTTTAATTATGGGGTTATTTGCTAACTATCCTATTGCGTTAGCGCCTGGATTAGGATTAAATGCATATTTTGCTTATACTGTAGTATTAAGTGAAGGTCATCCTTGGGAATATGCTTTAGGGGCAGTATTTATCTCAAGTGTATTCTTCTTGTTATTAACACTAACAGGACTTCGTGAAAAATTAATTAATGCTATTCCTGTAGAACTAAAATTAGCAGTTGGAGCTGGAATTGGATTATTCATTACTTTTATCGGCTTGCAAAATGCAGGAATTATTGTAGATAGTCCTGCGACATTAGTTACAATTGGTGATTTAACAAATTCTAGTACATTACTTGCAGTATTTGGAATTATTGTTACAGTTATCTTTATGGTTAAAGGTGTGCGCGCTAGTGTATTCCTTGGAATGATTATTACGGCAATTGTTGGAATGATCTTTGGTGTGATTAATCCTCCATCTGGAGTAGTAAGCTCTATTCCAAGTATCGAGCCTACTTTTGGAGCTGTTTTCTCTGCTTTAGGAGATCCAGGCTTCTATACAAAGGGTATGGTTATTGCTGTATTAACTTTCTTGTTTGTTGATTTCTTTGATAATGCAGGAACGTTGGTTGCTGTTGCTAACCAAGCTGGTTTAATGAAGGATAATAAATTACCAAGAGCAGGTAAAGCATTATTCTCAGATTCTATTGCTTCTCTAGTAGGTTCTATTTTTGGTACTTCAACAACTACTTCTTTTGTAGAATCTTCTGCAGGTGTTGCTGCAGGTGCTAGAACGGGTCTTGCTGCTGTTGTTACAGCAATTTGTTTCTTATTATCTTTATTCTTCTTCCCTCTTTTAGAGGTGGTAACATCAGCTGTCACTACTCCGGCATTGGTAATAGTTGGTATTTTAATGGTATCATCGCTAGGTAAAATCGAATGGACGAAATTTGAAGTAGCAGTACCAGCATTTTTAACAATGATTATTATGCCATTAACATACAGTATTTCAACAGGGATTGCAGCTGGGTTTGTATTTTACCCACTTACAATGATTGTTAAAGGAAAAGCAAAAGAAATTAACCCAATCATGTATGTATTCTTTGTTATCTTTATCCTGTACTTTATCTTCTTACAAGAATAGAATAGATTATGAAAAGAGCTGCTAATTATAGCGGCTCTTTTCATAAATTTTTTCGTTGACTTACTACAAAGTCTCTAATAACATTAAAGTACTTAGAAGTCTGTCGAAATGAGGAAAAACAAATGTCTAACTTTCACATCAAAAAAGCGCTTAATAACAATGTGCTGATTGGGGATCATCCTGACTATGGAGAAGTAGTGCTGATTGGGAAAGGGATAGGTTTCAATCAGAAGGTTGGAAATACTATTGATGCAAGTGTAGGAGAAAAGCTGTTTGTCTTAAAGGATGAAAAAGAGCAAAGTAATTATTTAAAACTTCTTCCTCAAGTTGATAATGATTTGCTAGAAGTTATTATTTCATCCATTGAATTAATAAAAAATAAGACAAATGCTAAACTTAATGAACACATACATGTTGCTCTAACAGATCATATTGCTTTTGCTACTTCTAGAATTTCGAATGGGTTAGTATTAAATAATCCTTTCTTAATAGAGACAAAAGTGCTATATCCATTAGAATATAAAATTGCGGAAGAAGTAGTTATGTTGATTGGAACTCAGACAGGAATTCAATTACCTGTTGGTGAAATCGGTTTCATCGCTTTGCACATTCATAGTGCTATGATGAATAAAAATTTATCTGATGTCAATCAACACTCGCAGCTTGTAACTCATCTTATTAATCTAATTGAAGAGCAGTTAGATACTCAAATAGACAAAGATAGTATAGATTATATGAGACTGGTGAGACACCTCAGATTTACTATAGAAAGAGTTAATATGGGAGAAAAAGTAGAAGAACCAGAAAAAATAACTTTACTATTGAAGAGTGAATATCCTATATGCTATAATCTAGCATGGAAGCTCATTAAAGTGATGCAACAAACGTTGAGAAAGCCTGTCTTAGATGCTGAAGCTGTTTATTTAACCATGCATCTTCAAAGACTTCAAAAGAAAATTAAATAGTTATTATCTATAACGTGTTACTGATACGATCAGGCATGAGTAAAAAGATGATTGATTTATAAGTTTTAGGGGAAACTAACCCTATAGCTTGTTTCAATCTACTTTACTCATGCCTTTTTTGTTTTTATTTTTATCGAATGATAACGCTTTATGAGCTGAAAAATTAGTTTAGGAGGAAACAAAGATGTTTAAAAAGGTTTTTGGTGTATTACAAAAAGTTGGTAAAGCTCTTATGTTACCGGTTGCTTTGCTACCGGCAGCTGGTATCTTGCTAGCATTGGGTTCAGCGTTGCAAAACCCTGCTTTACTTGATCTTGCTCCATTTTTAGATAATAGTGGAGTATCAATGGTTGCTTCTGTTATGCAGAATGCAGGAGATATTGTTTTTGCTAACCTTCCAGTATTATTTGCAGTAGGTGTTGCGGTAGGTCTTGCAGGAGGAGAAGGAGTTGCTGGTTTAGCAGCTATCATTGGTTACTTAATTATGAACGTAACAATGGGTACAGCTCTTGGTCTAACTGCTGATGATGTAAATGGACTGAATTATGCAAGCATCTTAGGTGTGCCAACACTTGCAACTGGAGTGTTTGGTGGTATCATCGTAGGTTTAATTGCAGCTGGTTTATATAATAAGTTTTATGAGATTGAATTACCATCTTATTTAGGTTTCTTTGCTGGAAAACGCTTTGTACCTATTATTACTGCTGGTGCAGCTGTTCTTTTAGGATTATTAATGATTATAATTTGGCCACCAATCCAAAATGCTTTAAATGCGTTCTCTCAAAATATGGTACATGCAAACTTAACTGTATCAGCACTTATCTTTGGTATTATTGAACGTTCGTTAATTCCTTTTGGATTACATCATATCTTCTATTCACCATTCTGGTATGAGTTTGGTAGTTATGTGAATGCAGCTGGTGAAACAATCCGTGGAGATCAACGTATTTTTATGGAGCAAATTAAGGATGGAGCTACTTTAACTGCTGGTACTTTTATGACAGGTAAATTCCCATTCATGATGTTTGGATTACCTGCAGCAGCACTTGCAATTTATCATGAAGCACGTCCAGAGAAAAAAGTTGTTGTTGGTGGATTAATGGCATCTGCAGCTTTAACATCTTTCTTAACAGGTATTACAGAACCATTAGAATTCTCATTCTTATTTGTTGCACCAATACTATTTGGAATTCACGCAGTATTTGCAGGGTTATCTTTCATGACTATGCACTTATTAGATGTGAAAATCGGTATGACATTCTCTGGTGGGTTAATTGACTATATCCTATTTGGACTAATTAATCCTCAAACGAATGCTTGGATTGTTATCCCAGTTGGTTTAGTCTTTGCAGTAATTTATTACTTTGGTTTCCGTTTTGCTATTCGTAAGTTTAATCTGAAAACTCCAGGTAGAGAAGATGAATCAGATGAAGAAGAAACTTCAACTGGTGCAACTAGTGATCTGCCATATGAAGTACTAGAAGCAATGGGTGGTCAAGAAAATATTGCTCATTTAGATGCATGTATAACTCGTCTTCGTGTATCGGTAAATGATATTAAGAATGTTGATAAAGCTCGTCTGAAAAAATTAGGTGCAGCTGGAGTCCTTGAGGTTGGTAATAATATTCAAGCTATCTTCGGTCCTCGTTCTGAAACCATTAAAGGCCAAATGAGAGACATTATGAGTGGGAAAAGACCTCGTCCTGCAGCACAACCTTCTATGGAAAAAGAAGTTGAACAACAGATAGAAGAAGTGAATCCAGATGCTTTAAAAGGCAATATTACAGGTGTTGATTCTATTATAGCTCCAATTAAAGGAGAGTTAGTGCCGATTACAGATGTTCCAGATGCAGTATTTGCTGGAAAAATGATGGGTGACGGATTTGCAATAATCCCTTCTGAAGGAACAGTAGTTTCTCCGGTTGATGGTAAAATCGTTAATCTATTCCCGACAAAACATGCTATAGGTATAAAAGCAGATAATGGTCGCGAAATTCTTATTCACTTTGGTATTGATACAGTGAAACTAAAAGGAGAAGGTTTTGAAACGTTAGTTTCTGAAAATGATGAAGTGAAGCAAGGACAACCATTATTGAAAGTTAACCTAGACTACATTAAAGAAAATGCAACATCTACAATCACGCCAATCGTCTTTACGAATTTATCAGAAGGTGAATCTGTTAAGATTAATAAATCTGGTACAGTTGATCTGAAAGAGCAGGATGTAGTTTCGATAACTAAATAACTTATAACTATAGAAGAAACTCGGTCATAAGATCGAGTTTCTTCTATAGTTATAGGTTTGGTTTTATAAGGAGGGGGAAAAGAAAGGTTAGAATGCTTCTTTATTAGAATAATAATAATTATTATTTTTTTTATAAGTGGTTGACGATATTAAGTATGGGTGTTATTATATAAAAACAGCTTGACGAACGCGTTAGAAGCTAAGGGTTCTGATAAATGATGATGAAAAATTATTTTAAAAAAGTAATTGACATTATCTTGTGAAGCTGATAAAATATAAAAGTTGCTTCTGATAGCAACAGAATGTATTGCTCTTTGAAAACTGAACAATAAACGTCAACAATAATCGTTCTTAAAGAACGAAACAAGTAATACAAAAGCTAGAGTTTAGCAATGAGCTAATCTTACTCTTTATTGGAGAGTTTGATCC
>NZ_WEHU01000053.1 GCF_009183415.1 Bacillus sp. B1-b2
AGATACATATTCTTTATACTCTTGTGAAAAGTGCTTTCCCATATTTTGAACACGTCCTTTTAAATGATAGTTTTATTATAATAAATTCTCATTTATACGTGTCCACTTTTTAGACTAACTCTAATTCTAAGGAAATAGGCGTAATTCTCCGCCTATTTCCGTTATTTTTCATGGAAGGAACGAAAATAAGAGGATTTCTACGACTATTTTTCTAAAAGCGGTCTATTCCAAATTCTCAATGGTACGAAGCAGCATACATATTTCATCGCTCTTTTGATTTTCTACTATTTCTATATTTGAATAGATGAAGTACATACAAAAACCCCCTTGTTCTCCATTGATGCTACGTTGCTATTTTCGCAATTTGTCCATAGACATTTTTGTTTTTCAACAGTATGCAAGCCACTTACAGTATTTTGTAAGTGGCTTGTTTTTATTTCTTTAATCCTATGAATGTGACCAGAAGATTTTCTTCCGCAATCAACCGATTGTGGAGATTCATTATCTATTGAATAGTATTGTTGTATTGTCTATAAAATCCACTCTGTAAATCGTATTTTTTGTTCGTTAATTAAATTTCTCCACTTCCACCAAAATTGCCTAATGATCTGTAACACATTTACTTCTTAGGATATCATCGTTAAAACCTATAGTGTAAATATTGATGAAAAGAATGCTATTTACAGGATTGAATGTTAAACAATCCTTAGAACTATTGTACTTAAAAATGTTTTCAATACTCGAAGTTGTTACTGTGATGTTGAGCATTCTATTTCTAGCACAAAAGGGTAGCCACTGCTTAAAGTCCCATTTGAGATCTTATGTCTTCTTAAAAAGGTACTGCGACACTATTCTCTAATAATGGAGTCTCTACCCCTACGCCTAATTTTTTAAATAGTTTAGCAATGGTTTTCATACCACTTTCAGGATTAATTTTGGTTTCAATGTAGTAAGTTTCACCCGTTATGATAGATTCATAGGTATGAATGGAGGCAAACTTTTTTCTGTTTTTATGGATAGGTTGTAACGCTATGGCATAACGATTTCCTCTGTCTCCGCCTCCTAGGATAAATCCTTCTTCAATAAGCTGGCGCAGAGGGAGATTATGCTCTTCAATCCATTGTAAAGTCTCTTTCCAAAGTTCTGGAACAGATTTTCCATAAATAAAAGTTTCTTTTCCTTCATGTTTGAGGAGCATTTGTAGCTCGTCCCATCTTTTAATAATATTTCTTTGGAATCCAGTTGAAAAATTCCATATCTCTTCAACATCATTTTCCTCGTTAAGGATCCATTTGATCGTTCTAAATACTTCACCATAAGTATTGTTCACAACAGTGCTGACATAATTCCTTTCAACACTGTCCTCTTCATTTGATATTTTCGTTATCGCTTTAAACACATCTTCAAAGCGATCATAAATGGAACGAACTAGGGTTCGCTCTTCTTCAATTGTAGCTAATTGTTCCCGTTTTCCTTTATAAGGCATCCGTAATGCATCTACATATTGTTGAATAATAGGTTTGGCGTAAATACTTAAATCTGGATTTTCCAGGCATGGCATTAGAACAATGTCCACTAGCTGCTGATAGTCGATTCCAAACCATTTGGAACTGCCAAAAGTGGCTTCATTTGATTCTTTTATTTGGCTTTTTGGTACTAAACCTACAAGCATATACGTTTCGTCTTTAAACTTCTCTTCAAATTTTCTTAAATATTTATTGCATTGATTTACATCCACCCTAGCATATACCTTTTGCTCGATAGCAAGGATTAACTTTTTTTCCTTGCCTGGGTCTTTTTCATCGACGATATTTACCTTAAAAAAGACATCAAGCCTTCCTTTGTCGTCGTTTTTCTCTATTTCTTCTATGGATTCCTGCTCATCGATATCAAGTTTGTTGATATCCTTGTCGGCAATAACCTCAGGATTTCTAAATTGATTGACATTCAACATGGCTAAATCGGTAATATCGTCAATATTTTCTTCAGCGGATTCGGCAATAGCCATTAAGAATCTCTGAAACGGATAATAGCCTAACATATGTCTTTCTGTGGGATCTAGAAGCCAAGATAAAAATCTTGAATGCCAAGTTTCTAAATGAGTAGCCCCAACAACATGAAAGACATTCGGGCGATCAATCAGGAATTTTAAAGCGACAAATTCTTTGTCCATCGTTAGTTCATAAAGCATTCTTTTAAGTGATTTCATTATGTATACCTCCATATTTTAATGATTTGGGAAAATCATCTTATTACTATTGATTATAACGAAAAAGGTATACTGAAATGGTATACCTTTTCGTTATATTGATCTTTTACTTTTTCAACCTTTTCTATTATCTCATCCACAAAGGTTTGTAGTGAAATGATTTTCACCTTGCTTCCCCACGCAAGGATCAAAACCTTGAGTCCTGAGCCCAAGTAAAACTTGAAGAACTGCACACCATTTTGAAAGAGCATCCACTCCTGCTGCCTGTCCCCCTCGTCTATGATAGTTCATCAAAGAATAATGATTCTTCTCCTTTAATTATTACCGTTTCTTCCAAGCTGTTTTGCTGTAGCCAGCTGATAAGAAAATCTGCATTATCCCATTCTGTTCGGAACGAATAAGTACTTTACTAAGAGTGTTATATCTAAATTAAAATTATCTACATACATCTTCTCTTCTTTTATATTATGGCTAATTCACCTTTATCGAGATTATTTTTTCTTCTAGCCAATTCCTATTCCCCTTTTTAAAGTGAACATGATTAGAAGCTATTTTGTTGTGTCTATATATATTAAAAATAACGCAAAAAAACATCTCTACATTAACTGTAGAGATGTCTTTTAAACGTTCATATTACTTAATTCTTTGTAATTGAAGGTCTAAACTTTCAATCGAGTTGGTATACCGGTGGTCGGGGTCGAACCGACACTCCAGAAGGAACACGATTTTGAGTCGTGCGCGTCTGCCAATTCCGCCACACCTTTGATATATCAACATTCTCATGAAAACTAATCAATGCTTATCATATAATTGTACATACGATTAATTATATACCTTTAATAATAAATTAATACTATATACGTAAAATGTCAAAGATTAATGGATGTACGTTTACTTAGATTAAATAGTTTTATTAAGAATTTCTAATACTTTATCTGAAATTTGTAAAAGTTTTTTATGTTCGAGATTCCTTCTTGAAAAAATTACACCCCTTTTACTTAGAGATACTTTCACATTACCACTTTCAAAATCATCATCATCAATTAACAATTCTATATTAGATAATCTCGCACCCTTAGTCCTCTTAAATTTATCCCAATCTGGGCCAAGATTAACCTTATCCCCTTGTAACATTACATTACTTAAATTAGGTAAATTCAGTTCACTAAACCACCCAGAAATTATTTTTATATCCGGAGCGAATGTTACAATCTTTTCTACTGCCTCTATAAGGTCAACTTCTATAGGTTCGCTTTTAATAGCCGTTTTCTTTTTCAGCCTAGCAAAAGCAGATTGAATATAATCTGCTTTAACAGTTCCAATTGAATAAAGAAAATCCTTTTTAGTTTGATTCTCATATACCGTTGCTTGCATAACACGCATAATTTCTTTGAAATCTTTACCCCATAATTTCCCACGTATTTTATATTTTTGACTATGTTTTATAATATAACGATTATAACCATTAATATTTAATTTCATATCTGTACCTTTGTAAAACTTTGTTTCTGCTACATCACTACTTCCCTCAATGACTATTTCTTCTTTCCCTACTATTGTTTCATCTATTTGTTCAGGAAAATCAATTATTTTATTAACTGTTAGAATGCTTGCCATCATTTTCACCCTTTAACTAATTAATACACTCTTTAATGCCTCTAAAGAATTGGAAAAATCACCTTTATTTTGAGATGTCATGGTTATTCCATAATTTGAATTTATAGTTATTATTGTGTTCTCATTACAATCGATTTGTATATTGGAGTGATTTAGTTTATATTTCCTTGCACTTAATAAAACACCTATCTTTTCCAAATCAAATTCAGTATTGTTCTTAGATATTGTAAGATTTATTTTTGTGCTAATAATTTTATCTTTTAGGATTTTTTCTAAATAAGTATTAATCATAAAAATTATATTTCTTTCTACAATTCGGTATGAGGATACACCATCAACAGATATATTCCAATAGTTTAAATTAGAATCTCTCTCGGAGGAATAATCTATTGTTTTATCAAACTCAACATTAGCAGCAAGCGCTCGATGAAAAATTTTCATTTTATTTTTATTTGTAAAATTCACCTTAAATTTATTGCTTTTGAAATTATCGAAATTTTCTACAGATTCCGAAAAATATTTAAATAGGTCTTCAACCTTAATCTCCTTTGGTGCACAAAGCGAGATCTCAAAACGATAATCTAATTGCCAGAAATTTAATCGAAGTAGTACAAAAATAATTGCCCTTCTGAATATGGGTATTTTTTGAAAAATCAATGCTACTAAAGCAAAAATAATACCAAGTAAAGTTAATCCGTCTGTGTTCAGTAATGATCTATAGGTGAAATTCTCATTTAAAAAAGTAGCTGATAAAAATGAAAATGTTAAAAACAAAATCGAAATTACGTAAAACACATTATCAATAAGTTTCTTAACCACATCTTCACCCCCATAAGAATAATAACAGATATTTGTAAAAAAATGTTGAAAAATCAGTTATTTTGTTCCACTTCAAATATCTATACCATGTAAAAAACGTCATTTTAAATAGTCGTTATTATAAGTGAATTTTTCCCTAACTTAACCTATAATCTTTTATACAATCACCTTCTCGACTAATATTATCAACTGCTTCTGTCGAGGTTAGATGATTAAATCACTAATCTTTATCAGAAGAACTAACTTGTTGACTATGTGATAAAGAAAAGTGATTTGATTTACTATGTAATTACATTTTCATTAGCAAGGAAAAATTGCTTGTGCAATGAACAATGTATTTTCAGATGATTATATTGGTTTAACAAAGATATAAGAAGAAATTTATACCTAAAGGGGAGTTCCCCCTTACTCCCTCAAGGGATTTAGGCACTTTTCAAAGGGTGCAAAAAGGTTACCTATTAAGCCAAAAAGGGTGCAAAAAGGTTACCTATTTTTTGGGGAGAATGGAGAGGAAGCAAACATACTTTTTAATGTATTATCGGGTTGTCCGCTTTTTCTGTAAAATATGTATGGATTTAAGGTAATAAAAGTATGCCTTTTATCTTCTCCAATTGATTCTCTGATAATTCCCCCCTTTCTAAGCCCTCTAATTAAAGTTTGAATCTTATTTTTATGTATTCCAGTTATTTCTGCAATAGTTTGTATATTTAAGTATTGTATCTTCATAGGGTCTCTTTCGAATGGATTAATACAAATCATGTTTGTTTCTAAATGAACATATGGCAACAATTTATATAAAAATCCTAACTCATTTGGATTAATTGTCTTACATAAGTTTTTTAATGTTGTGGTAAATAACTTTATTACTTTTTGCTCATGTGATTTACCGCTAAAATGATACATTGGATTAATACGATATACACCATTAGTAACCTCTAAGATACCATTATTCTCTAAAGCCTTACAAAATCTTTTATTTGTATCTTTTGAAATACATAATGTTTTTTGAATATCCACTTTTTTAGTCATTTTCATGCCTTCCTTTCCTGTTAAGATACCATCCTCAAAATTCATAAAGCATTGTAAATGTAATAAATAACCCAAATGAACATTTGTTAAATTAGAAATAACCTCTGATATGTTTTCCATATTTGCAAAGTTAAAATGTCGGTTATCTTTTTTCTTTTCAAATTGCTTTTTATAACCTTCAATTTGCTTCTTACTTCTTACTTCATATTCTAACGGATTTACTATTAATCTTAATTCACCTTCTGAATTACAAATTATTTCAATTTCATTCATTCTTCCTCTACTCCTTTGTTTTGTAAATATATCTGTACAAACATTGCCCCTATTTATCTAGGAGACAATGGAAGTATTAAAATAGATATTTTTCTTGTTGCTTACATAGCTCAGAATTAGCTTGCATATCCTCATCAATTAAATAACGAAGATATTCGCTAACATTTAAATTGTTTAGCATTGCCTGTAACTTTAAATATCGAATTTGGCTTTCTTCCAAATACACTGATGTATGTTTTGTCTTTTCCATGTTCAATCACTCCTTTTCCATTTGTTCAATAGTTTTCTTTATTTGATTCCTAATAGTCTTTAAAACTTCTAAATCATGACCCGAAGCCATCAAATTTCTAATTAATATTTCCACCCCTTTAACATCTATTAACTTAACAATCTTTTGTTCAATTCTATAAAAAGCAAGATACTCATTTGTAATAGGACTATAACTAATTACCTCTAATAACTTGGATATTGAAATGCCAATTGCCAATGAAAATGAACACAAATCAATGTATAATCCTTTTTGATTACTATTTAGTGTTAATTTCTCTTTTCCTATTAAGACCTCTATTCCAAACTCATCATGCTTTTTTAATGGCTTTATTTCTTGCTTACTATTGATTAAAGTCATTGTTTATCCTCCTTATTTTTAATATATTCAACACACGTTTGGAGGGGATGTACAGTTTTTCCCCTTCCTTTTCCTTTCAATAAAAATAGACTACTGTACACAAAGGAGTTAGAAGTGAAATATGAAAAGAGGGAGTTTTCATATTCCTATTTATTAAACTTCTAGATCTGGTTAAAAATATGCCATTGTCATGCAGTAGCACTATCTATGTTATAGATTTAAGATTTTGCCTATAAAAATTTGCAACTTTATTTTATTTCCTATTACAGTGATTAGGAGAATACATTCATACAACGCCCTATGTAACCCCCTTATAAGACCAATAAAGCAAGAACTCATGTTGCCCTATTAACTTCTATTAACTTTTGATAACAGACAAAAAAAACCCCTAGAATAAACCTAGAGGGCATGTACAGTATAGTACTTGATTATGTTTAAATATAAAGCCAACTTTCCCCAAAAAATAAATCGTGGGGTAAGAAGTAAAGAAAGTAAAAGCATATTATTCAAAAGAATAAATTAACGTTTTTTATTACTATTTATGCTTATGTATAAATAATGATGATATTAACAAACTAGATAGCTATTAAACATATTAACCTACATATTTATATAAACTCTTAAATACAATTATCAGAATGAGTATAAACATGCATAGGAACAATTAACATTAATGAAGGGAGGGAGGGGGTAATTCAAATAAAAGCCACCCTCCGAACGAAAATCACAATATCGCTCCTACTGACATAAAACCTCGAAAAAACCACCATTTACCTTTTTTACGAACAATACCTTTCACATTTCAATAGATTTTTATACAAATAAAAAAAGTAGGCTATTAATCCTTTAAAGCATTATACTCAATAGATGTATTGCCCTTGTTTTCATGTGCATCACTTAAAGAGTTTAATTCGGAGTATATATCATATTTATCTTCTTCAATTTCATATTCAACTATTACTGTTCCATCTTCATTTAACTTCAATAACTTTACCTTTAAATCTCCACCTGTTAGTTTTAATATTTTTCCATAATCATACATCTCTTCAATTTCCTTTTCTTCACTGTTATTCCTTTTTTCTACTACCTCAGCCATTAGTGATTGACTATAATTATCAAAATTAGCGTTTTGCTCAGTCATAAAAAAATACGAGCCTTCCGTTAAATAGTAATCCTCTCCTTCTTTTAATGTTTCCTCGATAACTCTTAAATCCATAACTCCTTCAAATCCATCACTATCCATAACTTCTATTAATTTTTCATTCTTATGAACATCTTTTACTGAAACAACCTCACCTTTATTTACTGATGAAAATTTTTCTTTATTAGAAAGTTGTTTTAAAGCATCATTGTTATTTTGTTCAATATAATTGTTTACCTCTTCTAGTGTTTTTTTATCAACTGCTAATGGTGCATTAATGGTCACTATTACTTTTTCTCCATTATTAGGTATGTATAGACTATTATCACTACACCCAGATACTATAATTACAGATAAACCGAATACCATTACTATTTTCTTTATCATATTTAATACTTCCCCCTCAGGTTTCTACTATTTTTTTTACCTGTCATTCAAAATAATTATAATATATTAGTACTTATAAATATCAATTTAATTTTTAATACTTTTTTACATATTCTTTTGATAATCGGCATTGCCTACACTTTAAAGAAAGAGGTGGGGAAAATGTCCGATATATTAAAACTTGTTGGAGCAAAAATACTTGATTATAGAAAAGAAAAAGGTATTTCTCAAGAAGAACTTGGTGAACTTGCAGGATTTCATTTTTCATACATTGGTGGAGTTGAACGTGGTGAAAGAAACCTCTCATTAACTAATATTGGGAAAATTGCTGATTGCTTAGATGTTGACCTATATAAATTATTCAGTTATGTATCAATTAATAAAGAGGTATCTGAAAAAGAAAAAATTATACGTGATGTTTTAATTAACTTGATTGATAAAGAACCAAAAGAAATTAATATGATTAATAATATTATAGAAGAGATATTTGATACATTTTATGAGAAATAAAACGAAAACATTACCTTTGTATTACTACTTCTTACCTTATAATTCCTTTAAATTATTTCAAAATAAATATAAATACAAAACTATTAAATTAAACAAAAAATAAGGGGAGTACATTAATTTTACTCCCTTTAATCCTAATTAATCAAAATTACCTTTTCCCTCTTCGCATACGTGGATTTTCTGTATAATTTGATAGAATACTATGTTTATCAAAGCCTTCTTTTAAATCCTCTGAATAAAGATTTACATAGTTTAAAGTCACATCAAGTGTTGAATGACCTAATAATCTTTGTAGCTTAAATGAGTCCCCTCCGCTTGTTATATAGTACTTCGCAAAGGTATGCCTAAATGCATGTATAGAAGTTTTTTCTACTCCTCTTTTCTTGTTATATCGAGCTATTGAATGTTGTATTGAATTTCTTGTTAATGGATTACCTAATTCATTTATAAATAAGTAATCATCTTTATTTAATCTATACATTCTTATATATTCTGTTAAAACTTTTACTAATTGTTCGCTTATGGGATTGTATTGAGCCTTTCTATTTTTGGTGGTAGTCAATATGATCATTCCATTATCAAAGTCTATATCTTGTACCATTAAATTAATAACTGTTTTAAGCCTGTTCCCTGTCTCTAATAGATAATTAACTAAGACCCAATTTCTATGTTCTACAAAACCACATTCTCTTATATTAGGTTTTTTAATTAACTTTTTTATATCTCCCTCAGAGTAGGGCTCTTTTTGTTCTTTGTCTGCTTTTATAAGTTTTATTTCAAATTGAATAAGGTAATTCTCTCGCATAGCAAAGTAAAGAAATGACCTTACTGCCCTCATATAGGTGTTAATAGTTGTTGCTTTTAACCCTTTCTTTTTTAACCACAGAATATATTTATCAACGTTTTTCTTTTCAACCTCTCTTACATAAACAATATCTATTTCCTTTAAAAAACGAAAGTAATGTACTAAGTTTTGGTCGTAAAATCGTATTGTCATTTCTGATAAGTTTTTGATCTTATTTTCTAACTGAAAATCCTCAAATAATTCTTCTAATGTTTTTTCTAATTCTTCCCTTTTCATAACTCTTACTTTAGCCATTTTAATCTCTCCTTTAAGATAAATTGTTCTTAAAGGTATTTAATTATCGTATATTATTGTCCACACGATTAGCATTTTACTTTAGTTCGGTAAAATACAAAAAAGCCAACACCTTGAATTACTCAAAGCATTGACTTTATTGGTTTTCTGATAAATTTTTTATACCGATGGTCGGGGTCGAACCGACACTCCAGAAGGAACACGATTTTGAGTCGTGCGCGTCTGCCAATTCCGCCACACCGGCGTGCTTATAATTTTTTTGGTAATGCCGAGGACCGGAATCGAACCGGTACGGTAGTCACCTACCGCAGGATTTTAAGTCCTGTGCGTCTGCCAGTTCCGCCACCCCGGCATGATACTATGTGAAACAAAAATTATAAACAAGTTATGGAGGCGGCAACCGGATTTGAACCGGTGATAAAGGTTTTGCAGACCTCTGCCTTACCACTTGGCTATGCCGCCATAATTTATATGATTGGAGCGGAAGACGGGATTCGAACCCGCGACCCCCACCTTGGCAAGGTGGTGTTCTACCACTGAACTACTTCCGCGCTAATGGCTGGGCTAGCTGGATTCGAACCAACGAGTGACGGAGTCAAAGTCCGTTGCCTTACCGCTTGGCTATAGCCCAATATAATTATATGTATAAAAATAAAAAAAGTGACTTACATTTTTAAATTAATGGGGCGAATAATGGGAATCGAACCCACGAGTGTCGGAGCCACAATCCGATGCGTTAACCACTTCGCCATACCCGCCATGATTTTAAAAAATTGGCAGGGGTAGTAGGAATTGAACCCACACCAAAGGTTTTGGAGACCTTCGTTCTACCTTTAAACTATACCCCTATAAAGATGGTGGAGGGGGACGGATTCGAACCGCCGAACCCAAAGGAGCGGATTTACAGTCCGCCGCGTTTAGCCACTTCGCTACCCCTCCGACATAAATGGTGGCTCAGGACGGAATCGAACCGCCGACACAAGGATTTTCAGTCCTTTGCTCTACCGACTGAGCTACTGAGCCATACTTATACTTAATGTTTTTTGTAAAAATGGCGGTCCGGACGGGACTCGAACCCGCGACCTCCTGCGTGACAGGCAGGCATTCTAACCAACTGAACTACCGGACCAGATTGCGGGGACAGGATTTGAACCTGCGACCTTCGGGTTATGAGCCCGACGAGCTACCAGACTGCTCCACCCCGCGATAATATTATGGTGGAGGATGACGGGATCGAACCGCCGACCCTCTGCTTGTAAGGCAGATGCTCTCCCAGCTGAGCTAATCCTCCATAAATTTGAATTGTTATTGGTGACCCATACGGGATTCGAACCCGTGTTACCGCCGTGAAAGGGCGGTGTCTTAACCGCTTGACCAATGGGCCATATTAAAGTTTAAATGGCGGAGAGCAAGGGATTTGAACCCTTGAGACAGGGTTACCCGCCTACACGATTTCCAATCGTGCTCCTTCGGCCACTCGGACAGCTCTCCAATATGGCTCCGCAGGTAGGACTCGAACCTACGACCGTTCGGTTAACAGCCGAATGCTCTACCACTGAGCTACTGCGGAATAATATGGTATGCCTGGCGACGTCCTACTCTCACAGGAGGAGAACCTCCAACTACCATCGGCGCTGAGAAGCTTAACTTCCGTGTTCGGTATGGGAACGGGTGTGACCTTCTCGCTATCGCCACCAGACTTTTTTTCTCAAGACATATATTATTATATACGCTTTTCGAGAACTTTTCAAGTGTAATTTTAAAAATTATTCCCTGAAAACTAGATTATGTTTAGAAGAAATTAGAACCGAGTAATCTTTTTAGTTAAGTCCTCGATCTATTAGTATCAGTCAGCTCCACACGTCACCGCGCTTCCACCTCTGACCTATCAACCTGATCATCTTTCAGGGATCTTACTAGCTTACGCTATGGGAAATCTCA
>NZ_WEHU01000054.1 GCF_009183415.1 Bacillus sp. B1-b2
TTGGTTCTTTGTTTCTTCTAATGATTTAGTTTTGAGAGAATAATTTCTCTAACCTAATAAGTCTGGTGGCGATAGCGAGAAGGTCACACCCGTTCCCATACCGAACACGGAAGTTAAGCTTCTCAGCGCCGATGGTAGTTGGGGGCTCTCCCCCTGTGAGAGTAGGACGTCGCCAGGCACCAAAAAAAGCATCTAACTTTGTTAGGTGCTTTTTGTTGTATATTAATTCTTCTATTATGCCTCACAAAATGCTTAAGCGCGTCGTTTATCCTGCGAGAAAACAGCTTTACCCATCTGATATACAAAAAAAGAATATTTAGGATCACTGGTTTTTGTATTCACTAACTCTTTTTCACAATCCATACAGATAAAAGAGTGCATAATATGTATTCCTTGCTCCTTTTTAGTTTCGCAGATTAGACATACCTCTTCACTAGAATGATATATTTTTTTATATATACTCATTTTCTCCACCTCCATAGAAACTATGATAACCACTAAAAAAGATAGATATACCATAACTCTAAAAAACTATAAAATTATCATATGAGTAAAAGGTATAAGCTTCGCTAATGATACAATATAGGAAGTAATAGATGAGAAGAGGAGTGTAACATGCAAGAAAAAACACCATTATATTCTATGCTATTAGATTTTCAGTCTAATAATAATATCTCCTATCATGTTCCAGGACATAAGAGTGGTCAACTTATTGATGAGGAGAGTATGTGGAAGGATCATTTATGGGAAATGGATGTAACAGAACTTACCGATTTAGATGATCTACATTCTCCAACAGGAGTGATTGCAGAAGCGGAGGCATTACTTGCTACCTTATATAAGGTAAAGAAAAGCTTTTTCTTAGTTAATGGAAGTACTGTAGGAAATCTAGCAATGATACTAGCAGCGATAGAAGATGGAGACAAAGTATTTGTTCAAAGAAATAGTCATAAGTCTATAATGAATGGTATTAAGCTTGCTAGAGGAGTTCCTGTCCTACTTCATACCGAGTATAACGAAGAATGGGATGTAGAGACTGTTCTATCTGCTCAAACGCTGAAACAGGCAATAGAAGAGTATCCTGATGTGAAGACACTAGTTATTACATCACCCAATTATTATGGTATGGTAGGTGATTTAAGATCGATTATTGAGCTAGCACATTTACATGGAATATGTGTACTTGTTGATGAAGCACATGGAGCTCACTTGATTGGGAGAAATGCCTTTCCACATTCAGCAATAGAATGTGGTGCAGATATAGTAGTTCAGTCTGCTCATAAGACCCTTCCAGCTCTAACAATGGGGGCTTATCTCCACTATAATACAAATAGAGTAAGTAAGGATAGGCTAAAAAAATACTTAGAGATATTACAAACAAGTAGTCCCTCCTATTTAATTATGGCTTCATTGGATAAGGCTAGAAACTATTTGGCTACCTTTCAGTTAGAAGATGAGCAATATTTATTGGCTAAAATAGAGTATTTTCGTCACTTATTAAAAAAAGTAAGACAAGTGAAGGTGCTAGATTTCCCAGCAAGTGGTGATCCTCTTAAAATTACTATTCAATCTAGATGTGAATATAGTGGATTTGAAATTCAGAAGATGTTAGAAGCTGAGGGGATTTATACAGAAATGGCGGATTCACATAATATTCTCTTTGTATTTCCTCTCTTAAAAAAGGAGCAGAATTATCCTATAGAAGAAACGGTGGAAAAAATAGCAAAAGTATTAGCGAATAGTACCTATGCAGATTATAAACATAATGAATGGAAAGACGCTGTGAAAAATGAAATGAATGTAGTAGAATTAAAACTTAGTGAAAAGGAGCAATCTTTGCTTCAGAAAGAGAGTATCTCTTTAAATAATTCTATGCATCATATTTGTGCGGAATCTATTATTCCATATCCCCCTGGCATTCCAATTCTATTACCAGGAGAGGAAATAACGAGCCACCATATTAATCAGATACAAAAGCTAATAAAAGCTGGAGCCAGATTTCAAGGAAATGAATATATATATGAAGGAAAAATAATGGTTTATATAAATAAGTAAATGGAAGAATCCACGGCATATTTTGTGAGTTATGTTTCTTAGACTCATGTTAACGAAGGTTTGTATATGTAGCCAATGTGATGGATCAATAAGTTCGTGTATAAGTAGGAGGATAACATTTTGACAAAAGGGCTTTTTATAACATTAGAAGGACCAGAGGGAGCAGGAAAAACAACTGTATTAGATATGTTGTTAAAGCATTATCAGGAGCAAGGAAAGAAAATTTATAAAACAAGAGAACCAGGTGGTATACCAATAGCAGAAAAGATACGGGAAATCATTTTACATCCAGCTCATACAGAAATGGATGCGAGAACAGAAGCCTTGCTTTATGCAGCTGCTAGAAGACAACATTTAGTAGAGAAAGTAATTCCTGCACTTGAAGAGGAAGCGATTATTCTCTGTGACCGTTTCATAGATAGCTCCTTAGCTTATCAAGGTTATGCTAGAGGGTTAGATATGGATGAAATATGGAATATTAATCAGTTTGCTATCGGGGAAGTAATGCCTCAATTAACTCTTTACTTTGATTTAGATCCTGAAGTTGGTTTAGAAAGGATTCATAAGACTAATAATAGAGAAGTTAATCGTTTAGATCTTGAAGATCTTCCTTTTCATTTGCGTGTACAAGAGGGTTACTATAAGGTGATGGAAAGATATCCAGAAAGAATAGTGAAAATAGATGCTTCACAATCATTAGAGGGAGTATTGAATCAAGCTATTGAGATTATGGATAAATATATAGATAATAATATATAAGTATTTAAAATGATTTTTTTATTGAGATGTTTGTTTTTCTAATTATTGCTATAATAAGGGGAAAGTAATATATTCGGAAACTATAGTAAGGGGCGGAGAAAATATGAAATTAATACTGACTGTTATTCAAGATAAAGATAGTAATAAATTACTTAATGCTTTAGTGGAAAATAACTTTAGAGCAACTAAGCTTGCAAGTACTGGTGGATTTCTTAAATCAGGCAATACGACCTTTATGATAGGAACAGAAGATATTAGAGTAGAAAAAGCACTACAAATTATAAAAGAAAATTGCCAATCAAGAGATCAGCTAGTAGCTCCTGTTTCACCTATGGGTGGAAATGCTGATTCCTATGTACCTTACCCTGTTGAGGTTGAAGTTGGGGGAGCAACAGTATTTGTAGTACCAGTAGAACAGTTTAAACAATTCTAATTTGCACATCATCCGTTCTTCAGGAGGTTTATATGAAGATTAATAAAGACGTTCGAATTGGTACAGAAGGAACGAAAAGAGAGTTAAAAGCAAATACAGGTGAAACAAAATTTAGAGGTCTTGTAAAGCAACAAAATGAGAAGTTAAGAGTAGACCAACTAAATGACCTGATGAAAAATATAGATGATTATGGGGATATTTTAAGTCGATCACAAAATCTCAAAGATTTAAATAAATATAAATCATTAGTAAAGCAATTTGTAAAAGAAGCTGTTGATTATGGTCTTGAGCTGAAGAGAGATAATTCATGGGATCAGTTTGGTCAAGGTAGGGATCTCAATACAGTGCAAGTAATCGATGATAAATTATTAGAGCTGACTGAAGAGGTTATGGCTAATGAGAAGGATGGTTTAAGGATCCTTGATAAAATCGGTGAAATAAAAGGATTATTAATTAATATATACACGTGATGGAGTGATTGTCTTGACAAGAACATGGGAACAGCTTGAAAGGACACAACCCATTGTTTTAAAAATGTTGAAAAATAGCTTAAAGAAAGATAGATTGGCACATGCTTATCTCTTTGAAGGAATGAAAGGCACTGGTAAAAAAGAGATAAGCATACTTCTCACAAAGAGCATTTTATGTGAAAATAAAGGGGATGAATATGTTCCATGTGAAACATGTTCTAACTGTAAGCGAATAAACCATGGAAATCACCCTGATATTCATCTTGTAGAACCTGATGGATTATCTATTAAAAAAAATCAAATTCAGAGTTTACAAGAGGAATTTTCAAAAACAGGTGTGGAGTCAAGAAAAAAGATTTATATTCTTGTGCATGCTGATAAGATGACAACAAATGCTGCTAATAGCTTGCTGAAATTTTTAGAAGAACCGAATGCAGAGACAACGGCTATACTGCTTACGGAGCAAGTTCAACAAATATTACCTACTATCTTATCTCGTTGCCAAGTAATATCTTTTACCCCATTATCTCCATTTGAGATGGCAGAACAATTAGTAAGTAATGGTATAAAACCAAATGATGCCCCCATATTAGCCCATATTACTAATAATTTTGAAGAAGCTATTATGCTCAGTAAAGATGATTGGTTTGTACAAGCACAAAGAATAGTGGTAAAATTATATGAGGCTTTAAAAGGTGCTCCATTAGAAGCTTTAATTGCTCTGCAAAGAGAATGGTCCATTCATTTTAAAGAAAAAGACCAGATTGATAGAGGGCTTGATTTATTGCTATTACTATATAAAGATTTATTATATATACAGCTAGGCAAGCAAAATCAGATTGTATACGTAAGCGAACGAGAAAAGTTAGAGAGTTATGCTCTCAAAAGCTCTACTCAGCGTTTAACGGAACAAATATCAGCTATTTTTGAAGCAAAGCGAAAGCTGCAAGGAAATATGAATCCATTATTATTGATGGAACAGCTTGTGCTAGAGCTACAGGAGGGATCTTCGGTTGTATGATGTTGTAGGAATCCGCTTTAAAAAAGCTGGAAAAATATATTATTTTGATCCAAATGAGTTGCTTATTCAAAAGGGGGATTATGTCATTGTTGAAACAGTTCGAGGGGTCGAGTTCGGTAAGGTAGTAATTGGTCCCAAGAAAGTGGAAGAGAATGATGTTGTATTACCTTTGAAGAAGGTCTTAAGAATTGCTGACCAAAAGGATCAAATGATTGTAGAGGAAAATAAGCAAGCGGCTAAGGAAGCATATGAAGTCTGTGGTGACAAAGTTAGCCTTCATGAGTTAGATATGAAGCTAGTGGATGTAGAATATACTTTTGATCGCAATAAAGTTATCTTTTATTTTACAGCAGATGGGCGTGTTGATTTCCGAGAATTAGTAAAAGATTTAGCTTCTATTTTTCGCACGAGAATCGAACTTCGTCAAATAGGAGTGAGAGATGAAGCAAAAATGCTAGGTGGAATTGGTCCATGTGGAAGAATGCTTTGCTGCTCTACTTTTTTAGGTGATTTTGAACCAGTATCCATAAAAATGGCAAAAGATCAAAACTTATCTCTTAATCCAACAAAAATATCTGGATTATGTGGAAGATTGATGTGTTGCTTAAAATATGAGAATGATGAATATGAATCTGCTAAAGAACTTCTTCCTGACTTAGGTGAATGGATTAACACACCTAATGGAAAAGGAAAAGTGGTTGGTTTAAATATATTAGAACGTGTACTCCAGGTGGAAATATCTGAACAAGAACGAGTGCTTGAATATACTCTAGAAGAATTACTACAAGAAGATGCTGTTTCAGTTCAATCCACAGATTAATGAGGTGGAAAAGTGGATAAAAAAGAAATTTTTGAATCAGTGATTAATATGGAAAGCCAAATTGGCAACCTCTATACACAATTAGGGGACTTAAAGCAACATGTAGCCGAACTTCTAGAAGAGAATAATAGGTTAAAGCTTGAAAATGAGAACTTAAGAAGACATTTAGAAGAAACTTCGAGAGAAGATAAGTCCTCTAAACAAACGAAGAACAAAAGAAGGAATTCCAAGCAGGTTACTGCACAAGAGGATAAAAACATTGATATTGGAGAAGGATATGATAACTTAGCTAGATTATATCAAGAAGGCTTTCATATCTGTAATCTCCACTTTGGCAGCCCTAGAAAAGATGGAGATTGCCTCTTTTGTTTATCATTCTTAAATAAGAAATAAAATAGAAAAAGGGTCTTATCTTACAAGTAGCACATTTTAGTAGAGAGTATCTACTAAAGTTAATTGTAAGGTCTGGCCCTTTTGTTATCAGAATGGAGGAACAATGTTTGGTGCAATTAGTTGGTGATGAAAGATTGGATTATTTATTAGATGAACGATTAAGAATTATTCAGAGTCCAACGGTGTTTTCGTTTTCTTTAGATGCAGTGCTATTAGCAGACTTTGTGTCAATCCCTTTAAAAAGAGGCAAGGTTGTTGATTTATGTAGTGGGAATGGTGTGATTCCTCTTTTCTTATCTCTTCGTACAGAAAGTGAGATTATTGGAGTAGAGATACAAGAGCGCCTATTTAATATGGCAAATAGAAGTATTAAGTATAATCAATTAGAAAATAAGATCAAAATGATTCATGAGAATATTAAAAATGCCCCGAATATCTTAGGCTTTGAAAAGTATGATGCGGTGACTTGTAATCCTCCCTACTTTAAAAAGACAGAATCACTTGAAGAAATTAATGTTAACGAGCATTTTGCTATAGCAAGACATGAAATTCACTGTACGTTGGAAGATACTATTAGAATATCAAGTCAGCTTGTTAAACAAGGCGGAAAAGTTGCTTTTGTACATAGACCTGGAAGGCTATTAGATATCATTACATTAATGAGGGCTTATCGATTAGAGCCAAAGCGTATTCGATTTGTCTATCCAAAGGAAGGGAAAGAAGCTAATATTCTTTTAATAGAAGCAATAAAAGATGGAAAGCCTGATTTAAAGATCTTACCGTCTTTATTTGTATATAAAAACCTGAATGAATATACAGAGGAAATGAGCCAAATCCTATATGGAAAATAATAATCATTATTTCTATGTTCTAAGGTGTAAGGATAATAGCTTTTATGCAGGGTACACGAATAACCTAATCAAAAGGCTGAATACACATAATGAAGGGAAAGGTGCTAAATATACGAGAGTACGCCTGCCAGTATCTATTATCCATTATGAGGTATTCACTACTAAACAAGAGGCTATGCAAGCAGAATATGCTTTTAAGCAACTAACGAGGAAGAAGAAAGAGCAATTTTTAGAAAAGAAAGCCGAGGAAGGATATGAAACAACAAAAAAGTTTTAAAGAGAACAATGGAGCACTTTACTTAATACCTACCCCAATAGGAAATTTAGAGGATATGAGTTTTCGAGCTATCAGAATGCTAAAAGAAGCAGATATGATTGCAGCAGAAGATACTCGCAATACAAGGAAGCTTTGCAATTACTTTGAAATAAGCACTCCTGTTGTTAGTTATCATGAACATAATAAGGAAACAAGTGGGAAGAAATTACTTCAGCATATTAGGGAAGGGAAAACAATTGCCTTAGTAAGTGATGCCGGCATGCCAACTATTGCAGATCCTGGTTATGAATTAGTTGTAGAAGCAATTGAACAAGGGTTATCTGTTATTCCGCTACCAGGAGCGAATGCAGCATTAACAGCACTTATTGCATCAGGTTTACCAACCCATCCATTTTACTTTTATGGATTTCTCAATAGACAAAAGAAAGAAAAGAAAAAGGAAATACTTTTTCTGAAAAATATTCCTGGAACGATTATTTTGTATGAATCTCCTCATAGATTAAAGGAAAGCTTGTCTCTTATCCTAGAATTATTAGGTAATAGAAGAATAACGTTATGTCGTGAATTAACAAAGCTTTATGAAGAGTTTCTTCGAGGAACAGTAGAGGAAGCATTAAATTGGTCGCAAACAGAAGAAGTACGTGGAGAGTTTTGTCTCATTATCGAACAAGGTGAAGAAATAGTAGAACAAGATAGCTGGTGGGATGATTTAAACATCATTCAGCATGTAGACCATTATGTTCAAAAAGATGGCATCACGGTAAAAGAAGCAATTAAAAAAACTGCTGTAGATAGAGGGATACAAAAAAGGGAAGTATATCAAGAATATCATATAGAATAAAAAAGGTTTGTCCAATGAATGCTAAATTGGACAAACCTTTTTTTCTTATTTAGAAAGTTCAAAAGAACCTTTAATTTCATTGATTAATTGTTCTGCACCTTCACGGCTTAGGATTAATTTTCCACCAGCAAGTGATAGGTTATCATCAGAAACTTCACCAGTAACTTGGCATGTCATATTAGGTTTGTATTTTTTCAAGATGATTTTTTCATCATCTACATAAATTTCTAATGCGTCTTTTTCCGCAATACCTAATGTACGTCTTAATTCGATAGGAATTACCACGCGTCCTAATTCATCAACTTTACGAACAATACCTGTAGATTTCATTCCTTTTCTCCTCCCAGAGTAATTATAACTTTTATATGTCATTCGCTAATTTTCGACAAATTTCTTTGTATGCACTTATAATACCAGTGATTCCCATAATCGTCAATTATTTTATTTATATTATATAAATTTGTATAATTCCCTATATATCAGGATTTTAAGCGGTTTTTTCATTTGAGATTGGTCTGAATTAGAGTTAGTCTAAAAAGTGGACACGTATAAATGAGAATTTATTATAATAAAACTATCATTTAAAAGGACGTGTTCAAAATATGGGAAAGCACTTTTCACAAGAGTATAAAGAATATGT
>NZ_WEHU01000055.1 GCF_009183415.1 Bacillus sp. B1-b2
GATCAAACTCTCCAATAAAGAGTAAGATTAGCTCATTGCTAAACTCTAGCTTTTGTATTACTTGTTTCGTTCTTTAAGAACGATTATTGTTGACGTTTATTGTTCAGTTTTCAAAGAGCAATTTATTACTCCGTCGCTGTTTGGCGACTTTTATAATGTTACCAGAAACTTAATTCTTAGTCAACACTTTTTTAAAATTATTTTTCTTCGTTACCGCTTGTCTCAGCAGCAACGAATATTAATATACCATCCTTACCATAACTATGCAACTACTTTTTTAAAGAAAAAATATTCTTATAATTCATCAAGGAAAATTATAACTAGCTATTTCCTGTTACAAGTAAACCTCGTACAGTAGATTGTATGTTGTTATCCATTTAGAAACACGTATTATCAACAACTCTCCTTACTTCTAATCTAATAAGCAAAAAAAGGACACCTCAGTGAGTGTCCTTTTTTATTAACGATGTCTCATTAACGGGAATAATAATACATCTCTTATAGAAGGAGAATTTGTCAAAAGCATAACTAGACGGTCTATACCTATACCTAAGCCACCAGTAGGAGGCATACCATACTCTAAAGCTTCTACAAAATCATCATCCATTAAGTGCGCTTCATCATTACCTTGTTCACGCTCTTTTAATTGTGCCTCAAATCTTTCGCGTTGATCAATCGGATCATTCAGCTCTGTAAAGGCATTCGCATGCTCTCTACCCACAATAAATAATTCAAAACGATCAGTGAAACGTGGATCCTCATCGTTTTTCTTAGCAAGTGGTGAGATTTCTAAAGGATGACCATAGATAAATGTTGGTTGTATTAATTTGTCTTCGATTTTTTGCTCGAAGAATTCATTTACAATATGTCCATATGTCATGTGATCATTTATTTCTACATTATGTTCTTTAGCTAAGCTTCTAGCTTCTTCTAAACTCATTTCTGGCCAGAAATCTGCTCCTGTATATTGCTTAACTGCATCTACCATATGAAGTCTTGTCCACTCTGGTTTTAAATCTACTTGATGATCTCCATAAGGGATAGTAGTTGATCCATGTAATTCTTGTGCAATATGCGCAATCATATTCTCTGTAAGACTCATAATATCTTTATAATCTGCATACGCTTCATACAATTCAATCATAGTGAATTCAGGGTTATGTCTTGTAGAGACACCTTCATTACGGAAAACACGTCCGATTTCATAAACCTTCTCTAATCCACCAACTATTAATCTTTTAAGATGTAGCTCAATTGCTATACGCATATATAACGGCATATCTAATGCATTATGATGAGTTGTGAATGGGCGTGCTGACGCTCCACCTGCAATAGAGTGCATCATTGGTGTTTCCACTTCTAAATATCCATGATCATCTAAATAACGACGCATTGATTGAATAATTTTACTACGAAGGATAAATGTATGCTTACTTTCTTCACTAGATATAAGATCTAAATAGCGTTGACGGTAGCGTTGTTCGATATCCTTTAATCCATGAAATTTGTCTGGTAATGGACGTAAAGCTTTTGTTAATAAAGTAAACGACTGAACTTTAATAGAAAGTTCCCCTACATTTGTCTTGAATAGTACACCATCAACTCCGACAATATCTCCTAAATCAACAGAGTTAAAAATCGCATATTGATCTTCACCTACATTATCCTTACGAACATATAGTTGAATTTGCCCTTCTAAATCTTGAATATGAGCAAACCCAGCTTTCCCTTTTCCTCTTTTAGTCATCACTCTTCCAGCGATAGAAACAGAAATATTCTTTTCTTCTAATTCTTCTTTTTCTAAAGAATTATATTTCGATTTCAACCCTTCAGACAAATCTGTTCTCTCAAAACGTTTACCAAATGGATCGATACCTTGATCACGTAATTCGTTCATTTTATTACGTCGCACTTGCAACTGGTCATTTAAATTTAATTCTTCATGACTCACTCTTAATCATCTCCATTAATCAATTATGTATGATTACCCTAAATAGGAATCGTTAAATTTTATACATACTATATTATTCTACACAATGTCATCGTTACAGACACTAAAAAAGCAAAAAAAGCTGTACAGTTTTTTTTACCGACAGCATTATTTTTACACATATTATAGTTATTTTAAACAATTGATAGCGAAATTTAAACAGCTTGAATAGTATTTTGTTCTTTTTCTTCCATCTCTATAACTAAAGCATATAAAAGTGTCACTAAATCCTCGCGAGTTTCACATGCATTAATCCCGTTTCGCACCTTTGCATTTCCTTTAATACCTTTTAAGTACCAAGCAGCATGCTTACGCATTTCTCTCACTGCAATATACTCTCCTTTTAAACCAATAAGACGATCTAAATGCAGAAGACATACATCTATTTTTTCACGAACGGAAGGTTCATCCATTAATTCGCCTGTTTCTAGATATTTAACCGTTCGATAAATCATCCAAGGATTACCTAAAGCAGCTCTTCCTATCATGACACCGTCACAGCCTGTTTCATCTAACATCCTTTTCGCATCTTGAGGTGTTTGAACATCTCCATTACCGATTAAAGGAATAGCAATAGACTCTTTCACTTCACGAATAATATCCCAATTCGCTTTTCCTTCATACATTTGCACACGTGTACGCCCATGTAAAGAAACTGCGGATCCCCCCGCACTTTCAATAGCTTGAGCATTTCTTACTGCATAGATATGTTCTTCATCCCAGCCCATACGCATCTTCACAGTAACAGGCTTATCTACTGCTTCTACTACTGCAGAAACCATTTGGTATATTTTATCTGGGTCTAATAACCATTTTGCTCCAGCATCACACTTCGTAATTTTCGGAACAGGGCAACCCATATTTATATCAATAATATCAGCAGTTGAATTCTTATCAACAAACCGCGCTGCTTCGACTAACGTATCTTTTTCTCCACCAAAGATTTGTAAACTTAATGGATTCTCTCGCTCATCAATATACAGCATATTCATTGTTTTCTCGTTTTTAAGGACAATCCCTTTATCACTAATCATCTCCGCACACACTAAACCAGCGCCAAACTCTTTAACAGTTAAGCGAAAAGCAGAGTTACATATACCCGCCATCGGTGCTAAGACAACTCTATTATCAATTTTTACATTTCCAATTTCAAACATGCTTTTCCTCCTCTACTTATTTACTTAGAGTTGGATCTAAGTCTTCTCTTGTTATATTCAATACATTTACAATCGATTCGATCATTTCCTCTGTCGGCATTCGATTCCCTCTTTCTATTTCTCCAAGAATAGAAACTGAAACAAGTAGTTCTCTTGCCAAACTTTCTTGTGTATATCCTTTTAATTTTCGAAAAGCCCGAATACGTCTTCCCCATTTTTCTGTTGTTTCCATACTCTTACCCCTTCTTTATCATGCAAAAGCTCTATATATTCTTTTAAAGATATGGATCTATTTGGTAATGAAAGATTTGGAGCAATCTCTAATAATGGAATAAGGACAAATAACCGTTCTTCCATTCTAGGATGTGGGATATATAACTTCTCTGATTCTATATTGTCTTGATTATATAATAAAATGTCAAGGTCAATTGTTCTTGGACCCCATCTTATTATCCTTTTTCTCCCAAGCTCTAATTCTACTTCTTGACAAAGAGCTAACAAATCAAAGGCATTTAATGAAGTAACAACCTTAATTACTATATTTAAAAATAAATCTTGCTCCTCATACCCAACTGGGTCTGTCTCATATATGGAGGAAACATTTACTACCTTAACATTTAAATGGCTATCTACTAGTTTAACTGCTTCTTCTAAAAAACGGTGACGTTCTCCTATATTAGAACCTAAAGATAGATACGCTACATTATTCATGCTCTTGTTCTCACTATTTCCACTGCAACTGATTTATAATGTCCTGGAATAGGAGGATCTGGTTTAATAACACTTACTTTAACACTAATTATTCGTTCATAGGATGACAGTAATGCCTGAGCTATTTTCTCTGAAACCGCCTCTATTAATTTATATGGCACCCCCTCAACTATTTCTTTTACATCAAAATAAAGCTGACCATAGTTAACCGAGTACTCTAAATTATCGGTTTCTCCTGCCATTCTTAAGTCCACCTCTACTTCTAAGTCCACAATAAATCTTTGTCCTAGTTTATTCTCTTCTTGAAAAACTCCATGATATCCATAGAATTCCATTTGATTTAATTTAATTTTATCCACTATATACTCCTTTCCCCATCAAAGCATCCATCATTTTAGCCATTCTAGCCATTTCTTTTACATCATGCACCCGAATAATTTGGCATCCCTTTTGTATACCAAAGCATACAGTTGCCCCTGTCCCTTCTACTCTTTCAGAAACAGGTAAATTTAAAATATTACCTATTAAAGATTTCCTAGAGGTTCCTAGCAGTACCGGATATCCTTTATTCACAAGATGATCTAATCCTCTCATCATTTTCAGGTTATATGCCAAGTCCTTAGCAAATCCTATTCCTGGATCTAGAATAATCCTATCTTTCTCCACTCCCGCTCGCAATGCAATATCTACACTCTCTTGCAGATCACTTAGAACATCCTCTAAAAAAGATTCATAATCAGTATTATCTCTATTGTGCATTAGAATAATTGGTACTTTGTACTCTGCTGCAATTTCAGCCATCTCTGAATCTTTCTTAGCACCCCAAATATCATTAATAATATGAGCTCCTGCCTTTACACTTTGCCTTGCTACTTCGCCTTTGTATGTATCAATAGAAAGCGGGATATCCACTTCTTTTCCTAATAATTCAATGATTGGAATTACCCTTTCTAACTCTTCTTCTACACTTATCTCCACATACCCTGGTCTTGTAGATTCACCACCTATATCTATGATATCTGCGCCATCCTCTACCATCTTTAAGGCCAGCATTAACGCACGATCCTTTTCGTTATATTTCCCTCCATCAGAAAAGGAATCTGGATTTACATTTAAAATTCCCATAATTATAGTCTTGTTACCATAATCTAAAGTATAAGGTCCACATTTTATTTCTTTTCTCATTTATATACCTCCTAGTTCCTTGTAGCTCCATAAATTCGGCGTATATCTTACATATTCCTCGTGAATTTTTTTTGTATATGTACCATCTATCCCTTGAAATATAGAGTTATTTATTGTTTTTATTGGAACTATCTCTTGAATAGAATTAGTGACAAACACTTCATCAGCCGATTCCATTTCCTCCTGTGAGAAAAACCCTTCTCTTATACCCAATCCTACCTTTGTTGCTAGCGTTAAAACAAACTGTCTTGTAATACCATTTAATATTCCTGTTTGTAGACTCGGTGTATAAAGAACACCTTTTTTTATCCAAAAAATATTAGAGGTAATTCCTTCTGCAACAAAACCTTCCTTTGTCAAAAATATCCCTTCTATCGAGATATCATCGCCTACTTCTCTCTTCGCCAAGATATTATTTAAGTAGTGATGTGATTTTAAACGTTGTGTACCTTCGGGAGTATTTCTCGGAAGGGTAACTACTTGCCCTGTTTTTTCCACCATTCCAGACGTTTTGGGTATAGGCTTCATATAAACAATAACATTTGGCGCCTGATATCTTTCTGTTTGTAATCCAACCATTCCATTGCCAGCTGAAACATTCCATCTCACATAAGCATTTGTAAGAGAATTTGCCTTGAGAAGAGTTGCAATTATCTGCTTTCCTTCTTCTCTACGGAAGGTCTTCTCTATATATAACTCTTGTAAGCTACTGTTTAGCCGATGCAAGTGATCGTCTAGTAAAAAAGGATGCTCTTCATATATCCGAAATGTTTCAAATACTCCTAAACCATACATAAAACCATGATCGAAAACAGAGATAAAGGCTTCTTCTTGTGGAATAACTTTTCCATTCAAATAAATATACATGTTAAGCATTGCTTCCTACTCGATAATATTGAAGAAAATTACTTAGAAGATCTAGACCAGCCTTTGTCATAATAGATTCTGGATGAAATTGTACTCCCTCGATTGGAAGTTCCTTATGTCTTATCCCCATAATCTCGCCTTCCTCTGTCCATGAAGATACCTCTAAGTTAGCCGGTAATGTTTCTTTTTTGACAATTAAGGAGTGATAGCGAGTTGCAGGGAAAGGATTAGGTAAGCCCTTATAGATTGTTTTATTATCATGATACATAAGAGAGATTTTGCCGTGCATTAAATTAGTTGCTTGAATAACATCCCCACCAAAAACCTGTGCTATAGCTTGATGACCTAAGCAAACCCCTAATATAGGGATGCTTCCAGCGAATTCATCAATAGCTTCTAAACTAATTCCTGCCTCGTTAGGTGTGCATGGCCCAGGAGAAATCATTAAATACTCTGGATTACTTGCTTTTATATCTTCTATTTTAATTTCGTCATTTCTTTTCACTATTAAGTTTTCTCCAAGAGACCCTAAATATTGAACAAGGTTATAAGTAAAAGAATCATAATTATCAATCATGTATATCACTCTATATCACCCACCTTCTCTTCTGCTAGTTCTTTAGCATTCCACAAAGCTCTGGCCTTTTTCATAGACTCTTTGTACTCATTAGCAGGAACAGAGTCAATAACAATACCAGCACCTGCTTGCACATATGCCTTATGATCTCTTACTAACATTGTTCGAATCATTATATTTAGCTCTACATCCCTGTTGAAGCCAATCCATCCTAAAGAACCAGTATAAGGACCTCTTCGAACTGGTTCCAATTCTTCTATAATTTCCATTGTTCTAATTTTCGGGGCACCAGTTATAGTTCCACCTGGGAACATACTATCGATTAAATCATATTCATCTTTATCATTCGCAAGTAAGCCTCTTACATTAGAAACAATATGCATAACATGTGAGTATTTCTCAATAACCATAAACTCATCTACTTCTACAGATCCATATTCACAAACTCTACCTAGGTCATTTCTTTCTAAGTCAACTAGCATCACATGCTCTGCTCTTTCCTTTTCACTCTCTATTAATTCATTAGCTAACTTTGCATCTTCTTCTTCATTTCTCCCTCTAGATCTAGTACCTGCTATTGGGCGAGTACTTACTACTCGTCCCTTTTTCTTCACTAAAAGCTCTGGAGATCCACTTACTAATTGAAAGTCTGGCGTATGAAAATATCCCATATAGGGAGATGGATTAAGCACTCTTAGCTCTTTATAGACATCTAATGCAGAAACATGAAGTGGTTTCATTTGCCTTACAGATAAATTAACCTGAAATACATCACCTTGAGCAATATATTCCTGAATCTTACGTACAGATTGTTGAAATTCATTATCCTCGATAGAAACCTTTACCCCCTCTGTTTTTTGCCCCTTTTGTTTAACAGGTGAATCTCGATTAATCTCTTTGCTCCAAACCTGAGCATAGGTTTCTACCTTGGCTTTTGCATTTACAAGCTGATGTTCTTCATATAAGGCGGAGATCCATAACTTCTTTTCTTCAAGATCATAAACAAACCACTCTTCAAACAACATAAAAAATATATCTGGTACATTCAAGTCATCTTCCGTATGAACAGGTAGTTTCTCTATATACCGAATATAGTCATAACTAATAAACCCTAATGCCCCTCCTTGAAAGTCAGGCAGATCAGGATCGTTTTCCACTATGTACTCACTCATCACTTTTTTCATTGTGTGAAGAGGGTTTCCCTCTATAACTGTTTTATTAGCTGTTTCTATTATTTCTAGACGATTATCCTTCCCAACCATTTTCATAACAGGGTTCATTGCAGCAATACTATACCTTCCTCCTCTACCACTCTCTAAGAGTGCATAATGGTCTTGGTTATTTGCAAGTAATAAAAACTGTTGGATAAACTGTTCGTTCGTTATAGATAATGTCTTACTGTATATTTTATAGTTCTTTTTCAACCAGTCTTCGCTCCTTACTGTCATGTCTTGTTTCATCATACATGAAGTGGTGTAAGAATGACAAAAAAATAAAAAGAAGCCACCATAAATGGGGCTTCTCAGGCTGTCGAGAAAGTCTCGACAGCTATTCTTTTTAATGATAACTTCATCTATTCACCGCGTTAATTTGATATAATATAATTATCAAACATAGGTTGGTGATTTAGATGTTAAATTC
>NZ_WEHU01000056.1 GCF_009183415.1 Bacillus sp. B1-b2
TTTTTTTTTTATGATGTAAACAGAACAAGAAACAAGGGCGAAAACATGTTCTTATTTTTTGTAAGTCTAAAGTAGGAGGTCATGAAATGAGAGGTCAATTTATTATTACGAAGGTAAATCACTATGATATGGGAGAAAATCGTGGATTGTCTGTACGTGTTGTAGGAGATAAGCAAACTACGAATAATAGTTTTGGATTGGACATTTCGGAAGCTACTGTTTCAGATTATTCTGAGTTGAGAAATCTAACTCAATATAAGAACGATCTACCAGCAAAATTCGATTGTGATTTTGCACTTGCTACAGTAAAAGCTGGAAATGGTAAAGAAAAAACTGGTGTTGTTCTAAGTAATCTTACATTTGTAAATTCAGTAGAATTTGCTGATAAGAAAGTTCCAGTAACAGCTAAATAATGCAAGCTTTAGAAGGTTTTGCTTCTGGTTTACTATCGGGATTAACTATTAATCCTGTTGTGAAATATGGTTTTATTTTTTTACTTGTAGGGTTTCCACTAGCAAAATTTTATAAGTGGTGGATAACCTTTAAGAATAAGGTGTGATACATATGGAAAATGAAGAAATAACTGTAGATCAACAAGCTGACGAGGAAATAGTTTCGGAAGAAATAACAACTACTGAAGAAGTTCCAACGACTTCTGAAACGGTTGTACAAACTGATGATACTGAAATTACAGCACTGCTAGAACAAATTCATGAAACGCAATTATATGGGTTTGGTGTTCAAATGATGATATTCGGATTGTTATTCTTCGTTTTGTTTTTCACTGGTATGAAAGCGGGGAAAGGCTCTTGACAGATTTTCTAATATCAATGGTTAAACCAGCTTTACTACTCGGTGGATTTTGTGGTTTCGGTGGCTACTTGGTTGGACTATGTATGAATCTTCTAAATGACTTTGGAAGGGGGTGAAATGAAAATGGAAGCTATTACTACATCAATTACATCTGAATTTGGTGAAATCGTAACTGCTGGGGTTACTGTTTTAGGTGCTGTTGCGGCTGCAGGTTTAATCTTATTCGGAGGAATCTACGCTTGGAAATACGGCAAGAAAGTATTCTCTGTTATCGCTAAATAATTAATTGTTGACGCAATTATAATTTCTCTAAAATCCGACCCTTGAACTCACTCTCAAGGGTCTTTCTTATAGGCGGTGAAACATGAAAAAATTCTTGCCGATATTTCTATCAGCAATTGTACTGTTTTCTAGCTTCTTTTTGCAAGTGGAAAAAACTAGAGCCAATCCAGCACTAGCTGTTCCTGTTATCGCTGGTGGGGTACTTTTAGGTGCTCTCGGTTTAGCAGCGGTTGCAGATTTTGCTGGTGCAGATCAAGTTGCTAGTGATATTAATAATTTTGCGGAAAAAACAGAAGGCTTTATTATGGATACGGCAATTAATTCTACTATTGGTTTAACTAAATGGGTAACTAAGACAGCTACTGCTGTTCCAGATTTAGTATTAGATTTAAAAGGTGCAACTACTGATACTGCTAATACTATAAAAACTACTGCAGGTAATATTACAGCTAATTATATTGGTCATAGTATTGGTAGTACAAATGCGAAAACAACTTATGGAGAGTATGATGTTATTCCTTATGAAGCTACTACACCAATTAAAATGCAAACAGCTTATCCAGAGTTTTCAGTCAGATTTAGTGGTCCTTATGTTGCGTCACAAAGTTTAGCTTTTGAACTTAATAATTTTGATTCTACAAATGCTAATTCTAGAATTTTTATGATTTCTTATAAAGGAGAAATTTATTTTACAAATTCTTTTAGATTGGAAAAAACTACTTATTTCCCTGTTATTACTAATTCAGATTTTACTTATCAATTATCAAAAGGGTTAACTCCTATAAATGGGGCTAGATTTAATACTAGTATTGATAGAACTGCTTATTCTCGTGATATTGTAAATGCTCCTTTATATCCTACTGCAGAAATGGCATTACCTACTTTTTCTAATAATTTATTAGCAAAAGGAATGTTATCACCAATGCTAGTTACGGTTACAACTGTAGGTGCTATGAATCAAATATTTCAACGTCAATTCGATAATATTGCTGATAAGACGTATGAAAAGTATAGAGAAACAAGTGTAACAATTAATGGAGAAGCTATTTTAGAAGCTAATCCTACTTTGGAATGGGATGGTACTGCTGGAACTTTTAGAGATAAGGCTACAGGTACTGCTGTTGGTACTGACGCTCTTGCAATGCCACAAGTTGGTGTATATGAAGGTGCTGTAGCTGTTCCTGTCGGAAATACTTGGGCTCCTGTTGATACTGGTGTTATTGTCGGCAATCCAACTATTCCTGGTGGTGGTACTGGTGAAGGTGATGGTGGTTCTACTTCAAAACCTAAGTTAAATATGACACCATTGACTATTGCTCTTGGAACTATTAAAGATAAGTTTCCATTTTCTATACCTTGGGATTTTCAAAGAATGTTAGAGAGGTTTAATTTAGATCCTAAAACTCCTATTTTTAAAATTGGTTCAAAAGAAAATATTGAATTGGGTGGTATTACTATTCCTGTTGATTATGATTTTGACATAAATTTTTCTTTCTTTGATCCAGTTGCAAAAATAGCAAGATGGGGTTTGATATTAGCTTTTGATATATGGCTTGTATTTGCTCTTAGAAGGATGACACCAGATTAATGAGGTGAAGGCATGGAAATATTGTATGACGTTATTAATTGGTTTTTTGAACAGCTAGGAGTGATTCTGGAAGGTATTTTTAGTATTCTTCCAGATTCTCCATTTTTGAAAATGAGTGCTGAAACTCCTGATTTAGTTGAAATGGGTTATATTACTTGGTTAATTCCTTTTCCTACTATGATTTTGCATACAGGATTATTTTTGGTTGCGGTTGGTGTCTATTATGGATTCCGAATTGTGGCACGCTGGTTAAAGTTGGTGAGAGGATAAATGATAGAAACATATTTAGGTACGATAGGGTCTGGAAAGTCTTATCATGCTTTAGAAAAGATTGTAGCAACGCTTAAAAAGGGGAAATACGTCGTTTCAAACTTCCCCTTGAAGTTTACCGAAGGAATGATAAATAGAGGCTATGCAGAACGTTTTATGTACGTTCCAGATGAATTTCTTATGGGAGAGGAAGGAGTAGCTTTTCTTTATGAATTACAAAAGAAAATGAACTTCTATGACGAAGGTGGCGAAGGCTATTGTCTAGTTGTAATTGATGAAGCTGGTAACTACTTTCCTCCAGAAGATAACAGCAAGTATTCTACGAAAATGTGGAAACTATTTTTTACGCAATCTAGGAAAATGGGATATGACTTCTTGCTAATCTGTCAAGATGATAACTCACAGATCAATAAGACAATTAGAAAATGTGTAGAGTATCGAGTAGTGCATAGAAAAGCAAATAATGTCTTTCCGTTTAAATTGCTGCCATTCACTTTATTCATGTATGTAACATATTGGGCACAACAAAGAGAAAGACTTTCTAGTGAAAGTTCTATTTATGTGAAAAGTTTCGGACAACTCTATGATACTAGCATGATGTTTGGAGAGATTGACGAGAAGTTTGATATAGATTTTGCGAAATTAAAAGCTAAGCTTGGCTTTGACTTAGATTTTGGAAATTGTATACAGGAGGTTATTGAAGAAGATGGCGGAAATGAGACTACGGTTTGATGATAGTGATTTAAAAGATAAGCTTATGTTGTTAGCTAAAGATATGGGGTTAAGCTTAAACTCTCTAGTAAACAAAATTTTAGTCGCTAGGTTCTCACCAGAAGATAACAAGTACCTTACATTAATGATTGATATAGCAGAATTTAAAAGGAGTAATCCAGAATGATAGAAATACTAGAAAATTTGTTTACTATTTTTGCTTTAATTCTTTACGAAACAATAGATAAAATATTTTAATACAATGTATTGCAACTGTATGTACACTGTGTTATAATTAATTTATCAAGTAAAGGAGATGATTAATTATGACAGTAGAAGCTATTACATTTGATGAAAATGGACAAGGTGTTATAAATTTTGAAGCATTAGAATTAAGAACAGATATTGATTTTATTAATCAATTAAATCATGCGATTGATGAAATGGGATATATTATTACTTCTGTTGAAGAACATGAATATGGTCATGGAACTACTTTTGATTATAAGGTATTTTTACGTGCTGATAATTATTCTTCATTTGCTACTTTAGTTCATTCTAAGACGTATTTAGATTCTAAGTTAGCATGGACTAATAATGAGTTAAAAATTGTTGGACGAACTGAAATTCAAAAATTTGTTTCTGACGTTGGAGGTACTATCCAATGGTAAAAAAGATTCCGAAAACCTACAGACTAGATCCATCAACTTTAGAAAGTTTAGAAAGAATCAGAAGTCATTTTGATGATCGTAAGCAAGTAGCTGCACAAACGCTTGGAGTGAAATACAAAGAAGCAGATATGACAGAAGCATTAGAATTTGCTATTAATTTTGCTAAACAGCAATTAGAAAACGAAGGTTTAATAGAGAAGGAGGATTGATAGAAATGCCTTATACTTACGAAAAAGCTATTGATCTAGGTTATGACCATAAAGGTGCATTGTCTATGCTAGAAGAAAAATGTGTGTATTGTCATGTTAGTTTGATAGATAAATCAAGTTTTTGGACTAACGCTGGTATGGAATGTACTAAATGTTTTGAGGAGGAAAATTAAATGTGGTGTCCAAGATGTTCTTCATATGATGTTGATGTTGCAGACGAAGGTACAGAAACTGAACAATATCACTGCAATAAATGCTTTTTTGATTTTGATAATGAAGTTGAATATTAATGTTTTTTCAACCTATTGGACATAGGGAGTTGGGACGAGGTGTGCGACGGAACGCACGTTTTTAAAGGATTACCAGGTAATACAAATAATTCGCTCGGCTTTTATATGCTAAGCTAGATTCTCGACAAGCTGAACCCTTTTTGCCTATTGTCCATGAGGTTTGTCGGTGAGATATTATAAGCATATAAAAGTGATGTTTGCAAGGGTTAGAGAATCATAGGTTCTTGGAGGTCGTTGAGTGATTTTTTCAACGGCTGGAAAGGTTCTTTGATTGTCTTACATGTTTACCCTTGCGAAGATCATCAAGATTAGAAGGCTTCATTAGGCATTTTTGTTTTAACTGATTGGCTTTTTATTCTCTTAATCTTTAAGTAATAAAATGGTTAAGTGATCTATTTTCGTATTTTACCCCCTAACGGAACGCTAGTATCGGGAGGGACCCGAGAGGGAGGGGACCGATACTGGCGAAGCCGAAAAAAGGGGGTCGGGGCGGCTTTGTAACACGCCCCATGAACGGAACCCTATTGGTTATCACAAACCCTACTGGGACAAGCTTTCTAGCCTGTTTTTGCTTTGTCGGCAAAACCAATCTGCCGACATGATTCTCAATGGATTCTCAATTAGAAAGTTGATATTTTGACGAAAGGAGTCTTTGTATTGTTTACTAGATCAGTGAAACGCTCTGAAATTTTTACAGAGCTACAACCAGACTTAAATAAGCAGTATTTTGATCGCATTGATAAGAAGTTTTTACATAACATAGATTCGTTTTATTATGTGATTAAAGTTAAAAATGACTGGAATTATGATTATAATGTTCGTTTGTTTATTAATTTCTTAGAACAATATAGAGTTGAAACAAAGCGTACATATGACCCTGTAGTGATGTGGCAGAATGATGATAGATTTAAAGATTTGTCTACTAAGTGGCTTATGAATGGTCTTAGTTTTGGTAAGTATGAGTATGATATGGGTATTCCAGATAAGTTTAATGTATTTGTTTTAAGTCGTTCTATTAACTCTGATACTCCCGAATTTTGGGTTCAATTACGTTCACAATACCTTTGGTTAGATGGTGAATATAAAGCTGTAGAGGAAAGTATAAAGGAGATTAAAGCGGTATTAGATGTATTTGGTATAGAAATTGAAAAGATTTCAGAAAATCGAATAGATTACGCTTATCATACTAATATTATTCAAGACCCTACAAACTTCTTTTCAAATAAGAATGCTAATAGAATGCAACAATCAAGGTTTAAACGTGGTTCGTTAGAATTTAGCTTTAGAGGTCAATTTGAAACGGATACGGACTATTTTACGCTTGGTAGAAAAAAAGGTAATAATCTTTTTTTTAGGGTCTATGATAAAACAAAAGAAGTTATTGAAAAACAATATAAGCAGTTTTTTATAAAGTTATGGTATTTGGAAAAAATGATATCTTATTATGATATGTATTGTATCGAAAAAGCTTTTCTTCATGTAAGCAATGATAATTATAAATATTTAGATGTTGCTAGATTAGAATTTTACTTGGAATATGGTACTAATGATGTCAATAAAAATAAGATTTTAGATTTACTTGAAGCGAAATCAAAGGATTATGAACTTATTGAGAAGTTAGCAGATACATTAGTTCCTAGAGTTACTAAGATTTTAAATATAGAGATAGAGACTAAAAGAAAATTTTATAGAACTATGGATGAATCTGTTAATACTCTATTGAAATTACATTCTAGTAATGTTCCAGAATATGCTAAACAAATTTATTTGAAATTAGATAATAAACAGGTTTTTCATGACCACTTAGTATGTAATAACTTAGATCAACAGGGTGTAATTAGATTTTTAGATTATAAAGCTAAAAATAAATTGGGGAAGGCTTGGACTGATAAATCAAAATTCCCAACAGCGGATTGGTGGAAGAGATTACAAACTACTAAAGTAAATCGTAGATTTAAGGTAGAAAGCGTAAAATTATCAAGGGAATATCAACAAAAATTAAGTGCAAGTATTATGAAAAAGAAGATTACTAATGCAATTACAACATATAGTCTTTACATACATGGTGATGATGTTCAAAACGATACTTTTGACGATATTGTAGATTATATGGCAACATTGAACGAATCAGATGTGGAACAGCAAATACAATATAAACGAAAAAAAATGACCTTGCTAGCTGATCGTCTGGAAAACGTAGAAGGGGTTTCGAAATTCGAAAAACAACTTCGCGTGTACGATACAGAAACAGGTCAAGTCTTTTAAATTTATGCTTAGTATATCATATGTGAGTTTAATAGAAAATATTAAGGCTGTCTATCACTTAGACAGTCTTTTTTTTGTTACACTAAAAAGAAAAACAAAAAAAGGAGAATGTTTCCAATGAAGAACAATAACAAAGAGGTAGATATGCCAAGACCGCGAAAATACAATTATCAAGAGGATTACCCAATACGTTTCTTTATAAACGTACCAGTTGGGCTAGTAAATAAATTAGAGAAACTAGGATTCTCACAAACAGAAATGCAAAAACACGTAGAACAGTCGAAAATTGTCGAACGATTTATGGAAGATTTTATCGAAAAAAATAGTAAAAAAGATTGATATATTCTGCTTTTTTTTTTATGATGTAAACAGAACAAGAAACAAGGGCGAAAACATGTTCTTATTTTTTGTAAGTCTAAAGTAGGAGGTCATGAAATGAGAGGTCAATTTATTATTACGAAGGTAAATCACT
>NZ_WEHU01000057.1 GCF_009183415.1 Bacillus sp. B1-b2
ACCTCCGAGAGAATCATACCTTCCAGGATTCGGGGCTTGTTATTACCGAAGTAACATCGCCCAACCTATAACAGTAAATTCATGCTTTAAAGCAAAAAGGAGCGACTGCCCGTCGCACAAAAAAGATACATCTTTTAAAGATGCATCCGATCCATTACGTAATATTCATATTGTTTTATAACACTCTTTTTATTTAATACTCAACTGTAAAGATTTTAAGTTTTCACGCATTGCAGCTATGTAGCCTAAATTTTCTTTTTGAAATTCCTTTGATAACACTTCTAAATCATATAATACTGCCGTCTCTGTTCCTGTTTCTCCAGCGACTGTTTCAGCAATTGCTGAGTTAGCACCTTGTTGATAATAGATAACTGGAACATTATATTCTTTCACTAAATTTCCGATTTCTGCCATTCTAGATGCACTTGGTTCCACTTCTGTAGATAACCCACCGATAGCAATTTGTTTTAAATGATATCGCTCTGCTATATAGCCAAAAGCCTGATGCTGCACCACAAACACACGATTCTCTGCATCTTCAAGAGTAGATTGATAATCTTCATGCAAATTCTGTAGTTCTTTCATAAATGTTTCAGTATTTTTTTCATAGGTTTCTTTACCTTCTGGATCTGCTTCAATAAGGGCATCGCGAATAATTTTAACCTGCTCTTGTGCCAATACTGGATCTAACCAAATATGTGGATCATGACTTTCATGATTGTCAATAATTACGGAAACGGACTCAGATTCAACAAATGTATGATGATTTTCATCCAAAAGAACTGCTTTTACATCGAAGCTTTCTCCTGTCGTTTTGTACTCAAAATGATGTGTTTCTTGACCTGATACTGCTTCCCATTCTTCATCCTCACTAGTACGTGTATACCATTCCCAATGCTCATAATGGCTTTCTTCTTGAAGCTCTGCCTCTAGTGTTACGACATCTCCTGTGTGATAGTGATCTGCCAGTCCAATAATCTTAACTGCCGTTTCACTAACTAGGTTTGATTGTTCATCAGCTTCATGGATACCTTGTTGATCATTATGTTCTTCTTCTGTATGCTCATGCATTTGTCCATGATTATTAATGACAATTTCAGCTGGTTGTGATTGTGCAAATTCCTTGTGAGAATCATCAAATAATACCGCTCGAACTTCAAAGCTTGTTTCTGTTGCTTCATATACAAAGGTTGATCCTTCCTGATTAGGAACACTTATCCACTCCTCATCCTCGCTGTTCCTTGTATACCAATGCCAGTGTTCATATGTCGAATCTTCTTCCAACTCTGCAGAAAGGAAAATGATATCTCCAGTATGATAATGATCTGAAACTCCTTCGATTTTTATATTTTTATTACCTTCACTAGTTGTTTCATGTTCATGTTCATGTTCATGTTCTGACTCAAGAACATCTCCTGTACGAGCAATGATCAAGGAATTATTTTCCATAGAATTTAATAAACTATTGACCCAATACTCCATTTGATCACTGCTATATACAAACACATCTGCATTATTAATATGTGCAACATCCTTAGCACTTGGCTCAAAGTGATGTGCATCTTCTCCATTGTCTAACATTAAAGATACATCTGCTCTATCCCCTGCAACCTGTTTAGTAAATTCATACATGGGATAAAAGGATGTTACAACTGAAATCTTTTCACTCGCACTATTCTCTTCTACATTTTCACATCCAAAAAGACTAGTAGACAGCACTAGAATCAATCCTAGCCATCTTTTTTTCATATAATCTATCACTCTCCATTCTTCACAAAAAAACGTAATGATTACGATTTAATTCCTATTAAACTTTTAATTATTTTCTATCTTTACCTATTACCCATACATTTATCATTTTTTCATTAATGTGCTAACATATCTCGAATAATATCGACTCCTTCTAAATCGGAAGGATAATACGTTGGCCATTTTTCGAGTTCTTCTAACAATTTCTCACGGTCATCTCCCCAATATAAATGGAAGTGATGGGATTGAACAGGAAAAATATTATGATCACTAAATTGAATATATTTAGGCATATTTTCTGTTTCCTCTATCAATTTGAATACAAATCGTACTCCTCGATTTCCCTTTGCATAATTCAAAACTTCGTATCCATCTGCTTCATACTTACCCGAGTATTCCTTATCATTTTCAAAGAAAGTGACAACATTATCTTTAATATGGATATGATCAACTTCTGTTTGATAGCCAACTGTATAATAATCTTTATACTCTTCTTCTGTCATTTCCCCCTTTTCTGCTTTATGTTTAAATACAGCATCTAAATCCCCAGATACAAGATATGGATAAACGGACTGCCACTCCCCTTCCCAATCAGACAATGCACGATCCTTAATTTGGCTATCTTCAAAATATCCTTCATAAATTTGCTTACTTGCTTCATCATGACCATGATGATCATCGATAACAATTTTTACGATATCTGATTGAATGCTGGGTTTTTGTTTTTCGTCAAATAGTACCGCTTTCACTTCTAGTCCATTAATCTCTGCCTTACTTTTGAGTATTTCTGTTTCTTGCCCTTCAACTATCTCCCAATCTTCCTCTTCACTCTCCCTGCTATACCAATGCCAATGATCATATTCTGATTCTTTATCCAAGATTGCCGTTAACTCAATCTTATCTCCAGTATGATAGTGATCAGCTAACCCATCGATTTTTATCTCTTCTGGAATAATGGTATCTTTAGAAAGTACTTTTTCTTGAACTTGTTCTTCTTCTTGATTTAATTCAGAATTCTTTTCTTCTGATCCATTAACTTGCTGATCATTTTCCCCTTGACATGCTACTAAGAGAATAGAGATTAATAGCATGCTAAACAAGTTAAGTAGTAATTTTTTCATAGTTTCCCCCTAATGTATATGTATTAAATCGTAATCATTACGTTTTAAAATTAACAATTCCTTTCATATCTGTCAAGTAAAAATTAAAATGTGTACAGTATTTTATAGGATAATAATTTGCTATATGGTATTTTTACAATAATCTGGAGATATCTGTTGTTTTTATAAAATATCTTAAAAGAGTATTTTTCAGATTTGAGAAGAAGTTAGATAGAAGAAATTTTATCTATTGCTTCTCTTACTGCCCAGCTTTGGTGTTCATGAAATAATTCTTCTATAGCATTAAATGGTTTCATCCATATGAGTATATGACCTTCTTCCAAAGGTTGGCCTATTTGCCTTGTTATTTCACATAGAAAGAAATGCCCTTCACTTAAATAATATTTGTATTCATTTGTAGAATAAAAATATCTTTGTGCAACTCCTATATAATCCATTATTTGGATTTCCATCCCCATCTCTTCTACCGCTTCTCTAATTATGCATTCTTGTTGAGTTTCATTCTGCTCTATACCTCCACCAGGAAGAAAATAATTTCCATCTGATGTTTGTACTACAGCTAATTTTCCTGACTGAAAAAATAGCCCATAAGCAGCTGTTCTTCTTATATAATCTACGCCATCCACTTTATTTCCAAATGTTAATGGACTCATTTATAATTACTCCTTTGTATAATCCTCATCATTCCATCCAAATTAAATAATTTAAATCTAATTGTATTTAAAATTACTTAGCATTAATCGCTTAAATAATTCATTAAGTCAGCAGTATTAATAGTCATTTTTTCAATTTTGTGTTTTTCATTTAAATTTGCTTGCCCTCTAACTATGCCAGTTATGGTTGTATTACTACTCTCTTTTTGAAACTCTATTTCAGCAGAAAAATTATAAATTATTTCTTCTGAATTAGTATCCTCATATTCAATAGATATCACTTTTAATTGGTAATTTTTTTTTAAAGTCTCAACCAATAGCGAAGAAGCAAAGTAAGAAATATACTCCTTGTATGCACTATCTGAAGCGAAATACTTACGGTACAACTTTTCTTCATATTCACTTAATCCACTAAAATGATTATCTTCCATTATACTCTTCCACTCTTCATCTGGACCTGTTAAATTATTATTAATAACTGCTTCCATTGTTTCTAGATCTTTCTTTTCTTCAGCTGATCGTGTACTACTGGTGTTCTCATTAAAAGTATTTATACTTAAGCCAAGTGGCAATATAAGGAGTATACAGGCACATGCAGCTATAAATGGGACAATTTTTAAAGACTTACTTCTATTATTTCTCGATGCAATTTTCAACCAAATTTCCTCTTTTACATCTAAAGGTGCTTCTATTTTCTCTATTTCTTTTTTGAGAAATTCTTTTACTTCAGAATCTTGAAGGTTTTCTTTCATTTATCAACTTCACCTCCAACTTTATATTGATGAGATAATCTTTGTTTCGCTCGGTAAATCCTTGATTTTACAGTTCCTAATTTAATTGAGAGTATTTTAGCAATTTCTTTTTCAGTCAAACCATCTATATACTTTAATATTAATATTTGTTTTTGTTCTGGAGAAATAGTGGCTAAGTAATGGTTTAACTCTTCTTTAACAGAATTAATTTCTTCCGTATTTACAAGAAAATTTGTTTCTTCTAATTCATAAGTCATTCTTTTTTTATATTTATTGTAAGAATCAATAGCAGTACGCGTTGAAATAGTTGTAATCCAGGCATTCAATTTCGAATGGTCTTTCAATTTCTTTAGATTCTTAAACACTTTAATAAACGTATCATGAGTAGCATCTTTAGCTAACTCTCTATCTTTTAAAATATAAAAAGTTGTTTTATATACTTTATTATAGTACTTTTCATATATATCCTTTTCGTTTAATTCCACAAAGTTCTAACACCTCCAATTACATATAAAGACCAATTTAGCACTTTAAAAGTTCCATTATATAGGAATTTTCGGAAAAATATACATCCATATACAATAAATTTTTATCTCTATAGGACTCTAGATTTCTCAGTCTTTCTGATTGAAGTTATAAATTTACAGTCACACAGATTTCAACTCCTCTATTCCAATATAGATATATCCACATACGAATTAACCCCTGCTTATTTCTAAGCAGGGGTTATGAAACCATCTATCATTTTCTCAAGATACAATAGACAATCCTTCCATTATTCCACTAAAATCATGATTTATTATTTCAATCAAGTTAAATTCTTTATTCTCATATTCAAATTTTAGTATACAGCAATTTCCTATTCGGTTTTGTTGATCAATGGAGCTCTTATGTTCCCAAAATCTCATAAAGTTTCTACAAGCTGCTCCATGAGATACAGCAAGGACTACCTCATTGTCTTCTTCCATTATTTGTTCACAGGTTTTAGCTATTCTAAGTTGTAACTCTTTTTGGTCCTCTCCACCAAACTTAACAAAAAAATCATTGTAAGGAAGAGGTGGATTAAGATCTTCGCTTTCTCCTTCAAATGTGCCGAAATTCCATTCTTTTAACCCTTTTAATCTAGTATAAGGAATATTTGTTACAATTTCTAATGTGTCAGAAGCTCTTTCTGATGTAGAGGAATAGGCTGCATCTAATACAATATTATTCTCTTTAAAATATCTAGCAGCTATTTCTGCCTGTTTCATTCCTAATTCTGTAAGTGGGGCGTCACACCAGCCTTGTATTTTTCTTCTCTCGTTAAATAAAGTTTGCCCATGTCTCATTAGGTATAAAGTTTTTTTCATTGTTTTCCTCCTAGATGTAAAATATCAGAAAACTATCGATACATTTATTCCATACTAAGCATTCTAAATAATGATCCATTAAATTGAATTTATTATACATTCTTATTATCCTATAAATTGGTTTATTACGCTTTCATAATCCTCTCAAGACCTTGCCTAATCCCCTCAATCATTTAATACTGAGAAATGCATATCAGCATTTCTACATTTATAACGTACCGCCTAATCCAATGGAAAAGGAGCTTTCCTTGTTGAACGGAAGCTCCTTTTCATACTATGTTTGTATTAATCAAATTCTATATCCATAGTTACTGCCATTTCTTTACCAAATCTATCACCATTATCAATAAACCCTAAGCTATCATACAAATAATGAGCTCCTACATTATCAGGGTGATAACCTACTACAACTTTTCTAATGTTTGGTAATTGCTTCATTTGATTCAACATTAACTTAGTTGCCTTCTTTCCTACCCCACTACCTTGAAAATGCTTATCTACCATGATTCGGTAAATCCAGTATCCATCCAATTCTTCTTGAATTGTATTATACATAAGAAATCCAACCACTTGTTCCCCCAGATAAATAGCATAAGCTCTTAAAGTAGGCTCAAAGTTAGATTGAATAATAGAAATAGCGTTTGGCTCCATGAATTTTTCTTGCTCCGCTGATAATTCTAATGAACAACAATCATACCAGTTGTCTTTATTAACTTCTTCCAAATATACATGATCAAAACTCATTCCTTACGTTCCCCTTTCAAGTATGGGGAAAGCTGAATCAGCTATACAGTCAGATTCCCCTTGCAGTCATTATTATTCCTAAGCATACTAATCATCTTCATAATGAACACCTCCTTAAAGGAATACTTCTTTCATCTATAACAATATACACAATGAATTATTGATTTTATCCACTCTGATAGCTTTCTTTAACTAAAATGTATTCGTCTATAACATTTCAAATTCCTACTTGATACTTCTAATTTTTTGTATAGAAAAAAGCTTCCCTGATTAAAAAGAAGCCTGGCTAACATTAGAATTATGAAATAAATTCTGAATTTCAGATTAATAGTATGCAATTTTAACTAAACTCTTTCCTATATAATCGAAAAGCATAAATAGCACCTATCATAAATACAATACCTTGGAATAAAATAAAAAATTGACGAAAATACTCCATATCACTATCTACTAATGAAATAAAAACACCATTAAAAATAATATGTGCTGTAAACATACACGCAACAATCTTAAAGTATATACCATTCGTTCTTTCATCTGGTTTCCCAAATTTATTACCTATATAAAAACAATCATGATCTTTCACTCACACCCCCTCATGAAAAAGGGGGTTATTTTTTTGTGAATTGACCATAACTGATACTACACAAACAGATAAGTACGTGGGTTTTAATGGTGGGTTAAA
>NZ_WEHU01000058.1 GCF_009183415.1 Bacillus sp. B1-b2
GAGGTAGACTATAAATCTTGTAAAACCATAAAAGAATTAAAGGCAAAAATAAATCATTACATGGTTTACTATAACAATTATCGATATCAATGGAATTTAAAAAAGATGACCCCTATTCAATATAGGAATCACCTTCTAGTTGCTTAGTCTCTTTTTTTATTGTGTCCTTGACATGGGTGCCAGTTTAGATGACGTGTTTTTCTTTTTTTCATTTAGGACGTGTTCAATTCCAAAGTCGGACTTCCTAAAGGCCCAATTTAGTATAAGTACCAAACCAATGTCCAACTTATAAGAAAAAAGGCACTAACTATGATAAAGAATAAACCAAGACCTTGTATAGTCTCTTTTGTTTGTGACTGTTTATATTCCTTGTAGGTAATTTCACCTTTTGCAAACCTTAACCCATTAGGTGTGTATTTGGCAATTAAAAAATGCTGTTTATGGCAGTATGTTTTTTGAATATAAAAAAGCCAAAAATATGCATAAAGTGAATGAAAAATTGCATATTTCCGGCTTATTATTAATTTTTGATATTGAAGAAAAGCGCCCCGATTGCCGAATAACCTCTTCTATTGAACAGTCTTTGTACTGTGCAACAAAAGATACAGCTATAAATGCCAACCCTTGTTCACATAAACCCCCTTTAGCACAAGAACCGATTGTCCCTGTCAGAACTTTTAACCCACTAAGAAGCTAATTAATTTAGAAAAAGTACCTGCCCCCCAGTGCGGTAATACTTGACTGTATCGGGTCTCAGGCACTTTAATCAAAAAAAATTTAAATTTTAGTCTTACATTTAATCAACTTCGACAACTGGATTTAAGTGTTCAGGAAAGTCCTCCCAAAACTCAATAATGGCGTTGGTGTATTTATCAAAACCAACTTTCTCAATATCGAAAACAATCTCAGCATTGGTTGTTAGTTCCACGTCCATGAGTCTCTCGTCACCGAAGTAACCTTTTAAGAACAAGTCTGGGTTCTTATTATACAACCTAGTAGCAGAACGTCCGTCACCATGCTTGTATGTATTTACAAGATCAGCTAATAGTTCAACAGTTTCCCATTGGGAAGTCTTTGTCAAATCGTAATTTAAAAATTCGTATGCTTCTTTTATTTGACCCATATTAAAACCAAACTTTGAAAATCCATCTTTTGTTCTTATCGGACTCATTCTATGGTTTAGCTCCGAATAGATAAAACCTCTCAATTGCTGTTCCAAAATCTGGTATATTGTAGCCAACAACGACAAGTGGAAATTATATTCCATGAGTTTTTCAGATTTATAAAATTCGTAAGTTTCCATTTCGATATTTTCAAATATGTCGCTAGGATCAACTACTTCATAATTGTAAGCTGTCCCATATTCTTCAACCATTTTCTCTTTGTATTTGTTTGCAGAACCTTCAATATCATTGAAAAGGGTTTCCATTGCAGTAGCAAACTTTTCTTGTAATTTTTTATAAATGAAAATGTATTGCTCTCTTTTATGTTTAGGTAACCACACATTTAATTGAAGTTGTTCGCTCATACGTTCTCCACTCCTTACACTTTACTTTGTTTTTCTATATTCCAATATGGTGCATTTACTGAACTACTTGCAGTTGACCTTGCTCCTTTTGAAGTATTACACGGTTCACACAACAATTGAAAGTTTGAAGCGTCGTTGCTGCCATACAAGTCCAAAGGAACAATATGGTCAATATGCTTTGTGTTTTGTGTTCTGATCAAGTTAGAAAGGTCACAACGACATTCTGGATTTGAACAAGTTCCTTTGTCTCGATAAAAAACAGCGTCGGTCAACCATTTTGGGAAGTAAACTCGTTTTATCCGTTTCTTATTAGTAACATACTCTGGAAATTGTTCCTCGATTTCTTCCATGTGTTCTTGTATAAATGCAGAAAGCTCCAAATGAAAATCATGCAAGAACTTTCTATCTTGAAAAATGAATTGAAACGCTGCGTGAACGATTAGTTCATCAATTTTGTCTTGGTGTTCATTTATATATTCCATTAGCTGCTCAACGATTTCTCTACAATTACATTCTTTATGATATTCGTCGCTACAACCAGCAAAGTCTGGAGTTGGTATGTTCGGTTGCAAATTTACTCCTTCAAGAGTTCTTATCATAAAATTATAAATCCATTGTAAATCGTCAACGTTTTTATAAATTTTGTCCAATTCATCTTCAATGTCTTGAAAGAAAAACAAATAGTGATGAACTGCCGTCAATTTATTTGGTTTAACAATGCTCTCAAAAATTTCGTCTTTGAAACAAGAAAATGCTTCTGAACTATAATCCCAAAAATTTGAAACAGCCAATCCTGCTAGTCCAATTCCAGAACTGAGAGCTAAATGTTCGTCTTTTGCTGCCATAAATTCTCCACCTTATTTTGCTCACTTAGTTAAAGGAGTCTTTCTGCTAATCATGTAGGTTTCTATAAGATAAATACAAAGTGTTCCACTTAAATTGATGGCAAATTTTGCGTGTCGTTCGCTTGGTTTGTAATACACTTTTCCTTTAGCGTGTGAGTCTCCATAAGCATTTCTCAAAGCTCCAAGTCCTGTTACAACTCCATTTATTGAACCTAGTATTTGTTTGAAAATTTCCGCTCCATGTTGGTCTGGAGACAAGTTTAGCAATTGAGCAACCTTCTTGTATAATTGACTTAAATTGTCCGTTTCTTTATATTCTTCTTCAATGTCGTCAAGTATCCATTTCAACGTACTTTCAACCATTGCTCTGGTTGCAGTGATTGCGTCTTCTGGATCAGTCTTTGCTTGACTTAACGCTCTCTTCCAATCATTTTCAACGTGTTCGATATTATACTCCCCAGTGAAGCTTTCAAGCTCTTTTGGAATATATGTTGTGTTTTCATATTGAACCTTTCCATTTACAAAAGCATAGCCGTCACGTTCCAACAATTTAAAAAATTGCTTCCGAGTAGTATCATTTTGAAAATACTCGTTTTCTTCATTTTCGAGATAAAACATTTCTATTACATTGAACAATTTTCGCAAGTCACTAGGATTTTTTAAATCAAGTGAAGAAACGTAAGAGTCAGCAAGTGAACGTCTTTGCCCACTTAAAGTGGAGACATGATTTTCAGCTTCAAAAATGTATTCACATTCAAAGAGCTTTTGAATGGTTGCAAGTGTTCCATAGCCTGTTAATAAGTCGTAAAAAGTGTGGATTGTCCGTTTGCTTAACAATTATCATTACTCCAATCTCTACCAATGTCATTAATTCCAATTATTACAAAAAGGGACAAATTAGGCTACTATTTTACGATAAAAAAGCTCTCCAAGTTGTGTGGAAAGTTCTAGTGTCATTTTTCATAATATAAATCCATTAATGCTTGAGCCAACACTTTTAGATTGGGTTTGTTGACTTCTTTTCCAATACCTTGTGGACGGTCTTTCACTATTATTTTCTTTAAGTGTTCTTCTTTTGGTTGTTATTAAAGAATGGAGAACTCAAGTAAATGAACCATTCGTCAACGGTTCCTTCAATGAATGAAGCGTCATTTTGAATTAGAACGTTGTCTTTTAAAGAATTATTTTTAGCTTTAGAAATAAATGTTTCACTTGCTAAGAGAAAAGTGCCTGACCCCCAGTGCAGTAATACTTTACTGTATCGGGAGTCAAACACTTTAATCACAGGCCAATTGTGAAATATTCTTTTCTATTGAACTGTATCGTTGTACTGCGAAGTAATAATTCAGTTTTTCTTCCTTCTGGTTCAAACATAAGACCCTATAGTTCAAAAAGAAACAGGGTTAATCCTTTACATCATCCTTGCATATTTCACTTACTAGCTGCCATAACGCGTTGTTTTCTTTATTTTTCGGTGCAAGACTATCACAAAGCTCTTCTACTTTCTTCTTAAACTCTTCTGATACACCATCACCATGTTCTGCCAAGCCAAGACCTCCTTTTTACTGATAAGGCCGTTCTTCTACATAACCTCTAAATTTCCAATCATTCCAGCTTCCTTATGACCGGGAATGGTACAATAAAAATAAAATTTCCCCTTTGCTTTAGCCATAACTCTAGCCTTTGTCTCTGTACCTGCATTTGCATGTAAATGAAAGTCACCTAGACTACTATCCTTTTCATTCTCACTAACAATATTTATATCATGCTCTGTTGCCCCCTTATTTTTGAATATTATTGTATAATCCTCACCTTTTTTCATTATGATTTTACCCGGCGAATACCTAAAATCTGTGGCTGTTATCTCAATTTGGTTAGTTGTTTTTGTATGTTGGGTTAATTGACTTAGCTGTTGATGATTAGCATGATGGTTTTCTTTCGCAGGTGAATTACTTTGATTATTTGACTGGGCCATTATCACAGCAAAACCTATTAGCAATCCACCTGCAATTAGTGGATTTTTAAACAGCTTAATAACTAGTTTATCTTGATTATTATTAATTGATGAAACCAATAAATAGAGAATAATAAAATGGACCCCAGAATAAATAATAAATAAAATTTTCACAAGTTGCTCACTTTGATGAGAGGGGATCATGTCTCCCAACATTGCGCCCATCATTCCTCCCATGAAACCTGCTAATAACCCGTCTAATAAAGGAAGCAGGCCTAGAGGCAACCCTACTGCAGCACCTATGATCATTCCCACTAATACACTGGTCACAGTTGATACAAATAAATTTCCTGACAGGTAATACCCAATTATAGTACCTCCGAGTAAGCCCGATAACATACCTGTCGCCATTGACACCATCATACCTGCCATCAAACTTATTTTCATTCTCGAAAATAATACAACTACCAATGTTATCAGTAATAATACACAGGATATCAACAAAATAAATGCCATAATTTGTGACAAGTACAATCCCCCTAAACAAGTTTTTACATCTTATGTTTAGAATACATAAAAATTCTTAGGGTATATATTTTCCACATTATAGGATCTGTTGAATGTGTTGATTTTTTTGATTAACAAGAAGCTGGTTGTTTAATAAGGAAAATCCAAGAATGGCCCGAAACCCCACTAGCTGTTTAGGTTTTTAATTAAAGAATGCTTATTGCAGATGCTTCACAGCGTCAATCTATATTTATATCCACCCGACTATATTATTTTCATAAAAAAACCGCAGTAAATGCGGTCAATGTGAAGCTGTCTGACTAGGCTCTCTTATAGAGTATGCTTCATGCAATGAGGTGTATAAGCATACTCCTGAAATACCATAAAGCTAAACCGTTCCTTTAAAGGTTAGTTTTTTCCTTTGATGGCTAAGTGGATGCTTTTGTTAAAAGGGTATTAGCTGCTTCTAGTAAATTTAACGATTGCTAATATAATACCAATTAGGAAAACAATAATACCGTTACCTAAAATAACTAAGCCTATAAAAGCAGCTCCCAGTGCCGCACCTTCTCCCGTATCACCTGCGTTATGAGCCATCTTTACAAAAATAGAACCTGATAAAAACCCAATAACCGGTCCAAGTATTGATATACCTACACCACCTAACCATAAAGGTAATTTGTTTTTCTTGTACAATTTTATTGCTGCAACGTTTGAAATCAAAAGCACTGATAATAAGATTAACCAAATAAGTCCGTCTCCGCTCATATAGCACCTCTTAATTTAAGTATCACATAAATATTAGCATAAATTTATATATAAATATCCAAATTATGTATTTAATTTACAACTGGTAAATATTCTTTTTAGGGAGTTTTTTAGTTGATAAACAAATTAAGGGTTGTACTTAGACTAATGGGTAATTAATTTAAAAGGCTCTTCGGATTATGTAGTGGAAAAATAGGTGTTAATACTTTATCAAAATATCAATTAATGTACAGTAGACACATTATGTACACTTAGCAATCATTGAAGAATAGAGTAGGGTGACCATTCACATGGCCACCCCCTCATCAAACCGCACGTGCCCTATTAAGGCATACGGCTTACCAACGTGTTATATTGAACTTTTATTTTCCCTGTGCACAGTTTATTTT
>NZ_WEHU01000059.1 GCF_009183415.1 Bacillus sp. B1-b2
TTCTTCTAAACATAATCTAGTTTTGAGGGAACAAACTCTCAAAAAATTAAATAGTCTGGTGGCGATAGCGAGAAGGTCACACCCGTTCCCATACCGAACACGGAAGTTAAGCTTCTCAGCGCCGATGGTAGTTGGGGGCTCTCCCCCTGTGAGAGTAGGACGTCGCCAGGCAACCAAAAGATCTAAAAGCATAAGCTTTTAGATCTTTTTTTGTTTATACCTATCTTGTATATCTCTGTAACAAACACTTGTTCTACAATGGATTTGTAAAATTAGGTGATAATAGAGTTGGCAAGAATGGCATTGAAGGGAATTATCCAAGAAATTAGAAAATTGAGCATAGGAGTACAGTAATGACTAAAAGAGTTCTTTACTAAATCTTTGGCTTTCTATTCCACAAGTGACTTTTTTAAAGAGGTTTTAGAACGAAGCATAAAGACAGATGTACTTGTTCTCATTCCCAATCCAATAACTCCGTTTTTTTCAATAAGTATAATGTGAAAATGGGAAGTCTTACATTGGAATGGGTGTCAACTTATCGACACATTCAAACATAATGACATGACGACTAAACTGTTAGTATGATGATTGTTATTGTTGAAAGGAGCCTATTTTCAATTAATCTGAGCTATGTTAAATGACGGTTAACCATAATTTTCATTATGAACAATCAAGCGACGTATCCAAGGTGGAGAAGGAAAAAGGGGGTAATAATACATGGTTTATAATTTGAAATCAAGTTCATCCCATACAATTAATTTTATTTTCAACCTGCAAAAAAGGATTTCTGAAATTATTAAAGATGATTTGATTGGTATCTATATCCATGGTTCTTTAGCAATGGGAGGGTTTAATCCAAAGAGTAGTGATATTGATGTACTGGTTGTTACAAACAAGTCCATGACAGTTGAAACTAAAAGGAAATTAGCTAAGTTGTTATTAATGCAGTCTAGCTCCCCATTTCCTGTTGAAATTAGTTTCCTGAATACTGAACAATTAAAGGTCTGGCAGCATCCTTGCCCATTTGATTTTCATTATAGTGAATTTTGGAGAGAGCGATTTACAAATGATCTATTAAATGGAACAAACAAATTTTTGAATGGTGATGTTAATACCGATGCAGATATAGCAGCTCATATTACCATCACTAATAAAAGAGGCGTATGTGTATATGGTAAATCTATTGTTGAAGTTTTTCCTCTAGTTCCATCCTCAGATTATCTATCATCAATTATGGGTGATTTCACAGATTGTTTAGAGTATATTCAGGAGGACCCCATTTACTGTACGCTAAATTTGATTAGAGTTTATTGGTACCTAAAAGAAGGAGTTATTTCTTCAAAACAAGAAGCTGGTAACTGGGGGTTATCTACATTTCCGAAAGAGATGAGAAAAACTGTTGAAAAAGTGGTTAAATGTTAATCCTATGATAAGGATACTTATAGTTTTGAGAAAGATGAACTTGATTTGTTAAAAAACTATATTTCAAACGGTGTAAAGAAATTATTGAACTAACAAGGGAACTCCTAAATACTAGAGTCTGTTCGTTTATAATGTTTTAGCAAATACAACTTGGAATTGTAGGTATCACATTGTAGTGCTCTAAAATATAGAAGCTCAGAAGCCGAAAAAATTGAACAGAAACAGAAATAAGGGCTTTAGATCTGGCTGGTATGAGTCCGGTTCAATACCGTATACACACCAGCCAATGAGCTGATTAATATTAAAACTCTAACTTTTAGGGCGCTCCACCACATTCCCAAAGGGGGTACTTTAATAAGTAGGCTGAGACTTATTTTGATAAAATGGTGTGAATAGGAACTTTGCAATTATGTAATAGATTAGATTATACGATACCTCAGACTAATAGATCCTTTCAGATTTTTTGCATCTGATAAACTACTTTAAGTGTTTAGAATGCTACATAAAAAGGATGATCTTCTTTATTTAAACAGTATTCTATTCTCTGTCTAAAATTCTTATATGTGACCATTTCTAATGCTTCTTTAATAGGGAAGAATCCAACTTCCAAACTTTCTGATGAAGTTGTTAAAATGCCTCCAACGGGGTTTGCTATAAAGAGTGTATTACATATTGAATTGTCTACATTTTGAAAAATACCACAAAAATTAACTATTTCAACATCAATACCTGTCTCCTCTTTTGTTTCTCTAATAGCAGCATCTGTGATAGATTCTCCTATTTCCACTTGTCCACCTGGCATTTCCCACCCTCTTTTTGGACCCTTTATTAATAGAATTTCCTTTTGATCATTCATTACAATAGTTGCTGCGGATACTATATGTTTTGGTGGTGTATAATTTGCATGTGCTTCTGAGTTCAAGTGAATCCTCCTTTTCATAAACAGCTATTTCCATTGTTTTATTTCAAAATGATTGATAATACCAGTGTAACATAGGAATTTTATGTTGAAAATTGACCATTTAATTACTCTATATTATGGTTTGTTTGATAGTAAACTATATCCACTCTGTTTACTAACTTTTTATTAGCAGTAGAGATAAATATTTTGTCGAAATTTGTTTAATAATACAAGGTTTAATACCGATATAAACCTCATAGCACTAATTAATTTTTATGAAAAGAGATTACTATCTGGGGGTATAAAGTGAAAATGGGGTATAGGGGTAAAAATAAATATAATTGTTTTGACAATAATAGCAATTCTTTCTTTAGTGATTGGTTTTGTAGTGAATAAAGAAATTACTTGGGGCTTAAAAGAATTCGCTACAGAAAAAGCTAAAGGAGATCTAAATCTAGCCTACACCTATATAGATAATAAATATCCAGGTGACTGGAAATATATAGATGACAAGCTTTATAAAGGAGAAGTAATCCTAAATAATAATAATGAGCTTGTTGATCAAATAGGAAAAGATACAGGAGATACAGTTACTATCTTTTTAGAGGATACACGTATTGCAACAAATGTTATGGTAGATGGAAAACGTGCGACGGGGACACAAGCATCAAAGGAAGTTGCAGATACGGTGTTACAGAAAGGAAAGCACTATTATGGCGAAGCAAATGTTGCTGGGAAAATGTATCAAACTGCTTATATGCCATTAAAGAGTTCTTCTGGAGAAACAATAGGAATTATGTATGTAGGTGCATCTAACGAGATTATTGGTGAAATATTTTCATCCTTTATGATTAAATTCATTGTTGTATTAGTTGTTATGGCATTACTAGCATTTACTGTTGTATATATGTTTACTTGGAAGTTAAAAAAGAGATTGAGTAACTTAACTAAAGCAATTGAATTAGCAGGTAATGGTGATTTTACAACACAATTAGAGGATCATTCTGGAGATGAATTAAGCTTATTATCTCTTAATTTTAACAAGATGACAAATAACTTTAAAAACATGATGGGAGAAATTATTACTACTTCAGAGCAGCTTGCATCTTCTTCTGAACAATTAACAGCAAGTTCCGAACAGACTAGCTCTGCTACTCAAACTATTACTGAATCTATTCTAGATATGGCTGAAGGAGCTGAAAATTCCTCTACTAGTATACAAAGAAGTGCATCTGACTTAAAAGAAGTTACAATAGGAATTCAATCTATTGCTGATAAGGCATTAACGGTATCTAATGTAAGTATGGAGGCAACTGAGAAGGCAATACATGGTGGACTATTAGTTCAAAAAACAGTGAAACAAATAAATGAAATTAGTAGAACTGTTACAACAAGTGGAGAAGCAATAAAAAACTTGGCCTATCATTCTCTAGAAATCGAAAAAATTACAAATGTAATTAGTAATATTGCTAATCAAACTAATTTGTTAGCACTAAATGCTGCAATCGAAGCTGCAAGAGCAGGTGAACAAGGAAAAGGATTTGCTGTTGTTGCTAACGAAGTGAGGAATTTAGCAGAACAATCTCAGCAATCTTCTGCACAAATTACAGAATTAATTAGGACGATTCAGGAAGATATGATGAAATCCAACCAATCCTATGAACAAGTATCTATAGAAGTAAAAGAAGGATTAGATATAGCTAATCAAACAAGAGAAAGTTTTGAAGGAATAATGCAGTTTACAGAAAAACTAAAAGAACTAATTAATGGTATGGTTGCTACTTCTAAAGAAATATCACAAAATACTCAGGCGGCTTCATCAACATTTGTTCATTTAATAGATATCTCTGATCGAAGTTCTATGCACTCACAGAATATCGCCTCTTCTGCAGAAGAACAGCTAGCATCTATGGAGGAAATTGCTGCATCTTCTTTAGCGTTATCTCATTTAGCAGACAACTTGAAAGAATTAATAAATAGATTTGATGTCTAGAGATTAGATGAAACTAAATCTCATCTTATAGACAAAGTCAATTTCTCTAGCAAACGGTAATATTTTTCTAGTCAACCGGGTGGAAATGGTTTTACAATACTCATAGAATGTGAAACCATGTAGCGGAAATTCACTCCGAACTTAGATAGGTGTATCGACTGTTTAAGATCTAGCATTATGCTAGATCTTATTTATTTATTAGGAAAGGAGTCTGAGAGAAAAACTAGAATATATAAAAGAATAGACATTAGCAAATTTAGGGTGAGGATAAATGAAGAGTGAGGCTATTATAGTAGCTAGTGTATCCATAATAGATAATGGGAAAGTTCTGTTAATTAAGGAGAAACCTAGCTCGGGAATCGAAAAATGGAACTTTCCTAGTGGACGTATGAAGTATGGAGAGGATATTTCGTTAGTAGCTTATAGAGAGGTGCAAGAAGAAGTCGGCTTGAATGTTTGTTTAATAGGAACAACAGGTAGTTACCAGTTTATAAGTGCTACAAATGATCAAGTAATCCTTTTTCATTTTATCGGTGAAATTATTAACGGTGATATAGTATTAGAAGAGGGTATAACTGACTACGCTTGGATTAAACTAGGGGATTTATCAGTATGGGGTAAAGATGAGCTACGAGAGCCAGAGGTTATAAAGAAAATACTAAATAACCTTATGGATGAGAATATTTATCCAGTTTGTATATTTCAATCATGCATGTAGTACTTGTGAAACTAGGGGGGGATGAATCATTATTTGATAAGAATTTAGATAAAAAAATAAGGGGAATATGGAAGGAACTAGAGTATAAAGGGATATCTAAGTATGCCAGGGAATTAGAGGATAGAGTATCCCACATTACGATAGCAAGCTATGGAAAGCTCTCTATAGAAAATTATATAAAAAAATTACAGGGATTTTATGAAGATATACACTCTATTCCTATCACTCTTCAAACAATAGGTACATTTCTTAAGTACCTTGTTTTATACCCCGATTTTTACAAAAGAATTAATTATGTTTCATCAGAATTTTAAGGAATTCTATGATAGCTCTGATTCTTTATACTTGCCGAGTAAGTGGATTCCTCATTGTACTATTGCCAATAGGCTAACTCCAGAAAATTTAAAAGAAGCATAATTTTATTGTCTTCATACGGGTGAATTATTAGAAGGAAAGATTAATAGATTAGCTTTAGTTGTTGTAACAAAATCAAACAAGGCACCAATAGTATATGCATGTAAATTAAAATAAAGATATTAAATTCAAAAAAACAGTTGACGTATTATTTAGGAATTGGTATTATATAAAAGTTGCTTCTGATAGAAACAACAAATCGCAAATGAATAATAAATTAGTTAATAAATACTTTTAAAAAAGTTATTGACAGATTAAAAAGATTTGTGATAAGATATAAAAGTTGCTTCTAATAGCAACAGAATGTATTGCTCTTTGAAAACTGAACAATAAACGTCAACAATAATCGTTCTTAAAGAACGATATAAGTAATACAAAAGCTAGAGTTTAGCAATGAGCTAATCTTACTCTTTATTGGAGAGTTTGATCCTGGCTCAGGACGAACGCTGGCGGCGTGCCTAATACATGCAAGTCGAGCGGACTTTAAAA
>NZ_WEHU01000006.1 GCF_009183415.1 Bacillus sp. B1-b2
CTCGTCAAAAGTTATAGTAAAAAAATGGATGTTTACTACCTTCGTTTTAATGTTTTCGTTCTTTCTCTTTTTGAGGGAAAAACAAAAACAGAAAATTCAAAACTTATTTATGCGACATTAGTGTATGTACATGATTTAGAAAAAATATTAATGAAACAATAAGCTCTCCTTTACAATCCAATTTCTATTAGGAAATGCACGATCTATCAGTATAAACAGTGTCTAAACTTACAATATTCCTCTTGTATAACAAGAGTCAATTGTAAAGAAATTGTAAATAAAAACTCCCTTTCCCCCTAATATTCACTATTATTCGCCATTTTTCTGTATTATTCCCCAGCTTAACTTTACATTATCTTAAAAATAGATTCACATAACATTAAAACTTCAAAGATATAATAAGCTTGTTCCAATAAAAAGACACATAAAAAATTAATCTTATTTGGAGGTCAAGAAATTGAAATTTAAAAATTTAAAGTTATCATTTGCAGCATTATTAGTAACTGGTGCATTAGCAGCTTGTGGAAACTCAGATGATTCTACAAACGAAAACACTTCATCAACTGATGATACAAAAACAGAAGAAATCTCTGGCACAGTAACTGCTGCTGGTTCAACAGCTCTTCAACCACTTGCGGAAGAGGCAGCTAATGAAATTTTAGAAAAATATCCTGACCTAAGTGTTACAGTTCAAGGTGGAGGAAGTGGTACAGGGGTAAACCAAGTAGCTGCTGGAGCTATTGATATCGGTAACTCTGACGTTCCTGCTGCTGATAAATTAGAAGACCAATCAAAAGTAGATCAATTTGTTGATAATAAAGTTGCAGGTATCGGATTTGCAATAGTTGTAAATAGTGATGTTACTGTTGATAGTTTAACAGATGCTCAATTACAAGATATTTTCTCTGGTAAAGTTACAAACTGGAGTGAAGTTGGTGGAGAAGATGCTCCTATTAATGTAATTAACCGTCCAGCTTCTTCTGGTACTCGTGCTACATTTGTAGATACAGTAATGGGTGATGTTACTGTTGATGACAGTATCGGTACTGCACAAGATTCGAGTGGTGCTGTAGAGCAAGCTATTAACTCTACTCCTGGATCTATCAGTTACTTAGCTATGTCTTACCTTGTTGGTGACAAAGCAGAAAGCTTAACTACTCTTAAAATTAATGATGTAGAACCAACTCTTGAGAACATTGCTTCTGGTGACTATAAATTCTGGGCTTACCAATACATGATTACTGATGGTGAACCAGAAGGTGCTGTTAAAGCATATATCGATTTCGTTTCTGGTGAAGACTTCGCTGCTACAGTTGAAGAAATGGGTTATATCCCAATGTCTGAATTAGACAAATAATAATTAAATATTTGAAAGGCTGTCTCATTATGGGGATTTGGGCCGCTCAAACCTATCTATAATAAATTCTTTATTGACTAGGTATATCAAAGAAGGGCTGGTTCTTACTGAGACAGCCCTTTCTTGCTTTTTAGCTAAAGGTTAAGGGGGCTTTTATAAAAATGAATAAGCAACGTAAAATTAATTATTTTAGAGATGAATATATCGGTAAAGCTTTTGTTACATTTTGTGGTATCTTAATTGTTGCTATCACTTTAGCGATTATCATCTTTATCTGTGAAAAAGGTATCCAATCCTTTATTCAGAGTGATATATCCGTTTTAGAAATGTTAACTTCTACCAACTGGTCTCCAAAAGATGGTTCTTATGGAGCATTAGTATTTATTGGTGGCTCTACTATTGTCTCTATCGGAGCCGTGTTAATAAGCACACCAATTGGTATTGCACTTGCTATCTTTATGAATCATATTTCACCTAGATTCGGAGCAAGAGTATTAAAACCTTCTTTAGAAGTATTAGTAGGAGTTCCTTCAGTTGTTTATGGTTTACTAGGTGTTACTATTATCGTGCCATTTTTACGTAATCATTTTGAAGGAGTTGGATTTAGCCTACTTGCTGGTATCATCGTGCTAAGCGTTATGATACTACCTACTATTGCAAGTCTTGCTGATGATGCCATTAAAACTGTTCCTATTGAATTTTTAGAGGCTTCCTATGGTCTAGGTTCTACTAGATGGCAAGCTATTTGGAGAGTAATTGTTCCTGCTTCAAATAAAGGAATTTTAACAGGTGTTGTTTTAGGGCTAGCTAGAGCATTCGGGGAAGCTTTAGCTGTACAGATGGTTATCGGAAATACCATTAAACTTCCTGATGCTTTGACAAGCCCTACCTCTACTCTAACGGGTATCTTAACAATGGATATGGCAAACACGATCAATGGAACTGCTTGGAATAATGCTTTATGGACACTTGCAATGATTCTATTACTCATTTCCTTCCTCTTTATTCTGATTATTAGAGCAGTTGGAAGAAAAGGAGATGCACGATGAAAAACAACGCAAAATTAACTAATAAAATAATGACAGGCGTTTTCTACGCTATTGCATTCTTTGTAGTAACATTACTAGTATTTCTAGTAGGTACTATTCTTGTAAAAGGTTGGGGATTCTGGGACCCTTCTTTCCTCTTTGGTAGACCTAGTAACACACAACCAGGTGGAGGTATTGGACCGCAATTATTTAACTCATTCTATTTACTAGTAATTACGCTTGTTATTTCTACACCATTAGGAATCGGTGCAGGTATTTACTTAGCAGAGTATGCAAAACAAGGGAAATTCTTAAACTTTGTTCGCTTATGTATTGAAACAATGGCTTCCCTTCCTTCCATTGTTGTTGGACTATTCGGTTTGTTAATCTTTGTAACTTTTTCCGGATGGGGTTATACCTTAATTGGTGGAGCATTAGTTATTACCATCTTAAATCTTCCAAGTTTAACTAGGGTTTGTGAAAATGCCATTACTTCTGTTTCTACAGAAGTTAAACAAGCAAGTCTTGCATTAGGTGCAACTAGATGGCAAACGATGGTGAAGGTAGTACTTCCAGCTGCACTACAACAAATCATTACTGGTATTATTTTAGCAGCAGGCCGTATTTTTGGAGAAGCAGCTGCACTTATTTACACAGCAGGACTAACTACTCCTATGCTTAGAACTGCTGCATCCATCGATAGCCCAATGAATCCTTTTAATATTTTCAGACCAGCAGAATCATTAGCTGTCCATATCTGGAAATTAAACTCAGAGGGTATTGTTCCAGATGCTGCTTTAATCGCTACTAGATCTGCTGCTGTTCTAATCGTGATGGTATTACTTTTCAATGTTATCGCTCGTCTATTGGCTAATATCATTGATAAGCGTCTAAAAGGTACAAGCAAAATCAAAAAGAAGAATGTTGCAGCTTAATAAACAATAAAAAAGGTAGCCCAAGCGGCTACCTTTTTTATTACATTTTTTCTGGTGCAGAGACGCCAATTAAACTTAAAGAATTTTTCAATGTAATTTGCGTTGCTTTAATTAAGCCTAAACGTGCTTTTGTTCTTTCTAAGTTATCTAAATCTAGTACTTTCTCTGCATTATAAAAACTATGGAATGCAGAAGCTAGATCATAAATATAGTTAGTAATACGATGTGGAATTCGTTTTATTGCTGCTTCTCCTACAACCTGTGGAAACTCTCCTAGCTTCTTCAATAAATCAAACTCTTTTTCTGCCGTAATGAAAGAAATATCTAGATTGCTTGAAACTTCTAAGCCTTGTTCTTTTCCTTGTCTTAGAATGCTTGAAATACGTGCATGTGCATACTGAGCATAGTAAACGGGATTTTCATTTGATTGTGATACAGCAAGATCTAAATCGAAATCAAGATGTGTATCTGCACTTCTCATTGCAAAGAAATAGCGAGTAGCGTCTAAACCAACCTCTTCTACTAAATCTCTCATCGTAACAGCTTTACCTGTACGTTTACTCATCTTCATTTTTTCGCCATTTTTATATAGATGAACGAGTTGTATGATTTCTACTTCTAATGCTTCTTTTCTATATCCTAGAGCTTGAATTGCTGCTCTCATTCTTGGAATATATCCATGGTGATCTGCACCCCATACATTAATCAATGTTTCAAAGCCTCTTTCTAACTTATCTTTGTGATAAGCAATGTCTGGAAGCAGATATGTATAAGATCCATCATTCTTAATTAAAACACGATCTTTGTCATCCCCAAAATCAGTAGAACGTAGCCATGTAGCTCCATCCTGTTCAAAAATAAAACCATTTTCTTTTAATGCATTTAGAGCAACATCAATTTTGCCATTTTGATACAAAGAAGTTTCTGAATACCAAACATCAAATGGTACTCTGAAATCCTCTAAATCTTTCTTCAGCTTTTCCATTTCATATTGAAGTCCATATTCACGGAAGAAATCAAAACGCTCTTGATCTGTTACAGAGACATATTTATCCCCATGCTCCTCAGCAAGTTTCTTTCCTATACCAATAATATCTTCACCATGGTACCCGTCTTGTGGCATTTCCTTCTCCATACCTAAAGCTTGGAAATAACGTGCTTCAACTGATAATGCTAAGTTGTTAATTTGGTTTCCAGCATCATTAATATAATATTCTCTCGATACATCATATCCCGCTTTCCCCAATATATTACACAAAGAATCCCCTACTGCTGCTCCGCGGGCATGTCCTAAATGTAAATCTCCTGTAGGATTAGCAGATACAAACTCGACTTGTACCTTTTCCTTGTTTCCAACTGTAGTTTCACCATAGTGATCGCCTGCTTCTAAAATAGTTGGTACTAATTCTGATAAGTAACTATTATTCATATAGAAATTAATGAAACCAGGTCCTGCTATTTCTACTTTTTCAATAGATGCTTTACTTTGATCAAAATTTTCAATGATTGCTTCTGCGATCATTCTAGGAGCTTTCTTTGCCACTCTTGCTAACTGCATAGCCATGTTAGTGGAATAGTCACCATGTGCCTTTTCCTTCGGTAATTCTAGTACAACCTCTGGAATTTGTTCTTCCGTAGCTAAGCCTGCTTTTATAACGCTTTGCTTAATTTCTTCCTTTAACTTATCCTTCATTTGTTCTACGATATTCATACTCTCTATTTCTCCTCCTTAAAAGAAATGGTCATGTGATATGTTCCATTATTGGATCCTTGCATATTTAAATCATATAAAACATCAAATATCCCCGTGTTTTGCTGTTGTTGCTCTAACTCAAGTTCTAACCTTTTTGTGTCTGTTATTAACTGAAACACTCCATATGGACTTTCATAACTACCTATTTTCTTTTTATTAATAAGAAAAGGCAATCTCATTTTAACTGCTCCACTACGAAGTATTAATCCCTCTTTTTCAGAAATCTTTACAATGGTATTAATCGTGCCTTCTTCTATTATTTCTTCATATTTAATATATTTACTAGAATCTTTCTCTAGGTATTGGCCAAACCCTACCCATTCAATACTATCCTTGTTCTTACCATTATAAATCTTAGTTGTAACATGTATTTTAACAGGCACCTGTTGCGCTGATTCTCTAGACAACGACAACACTCCCTTTTCATTTACTGTGTAACTTTATAAGTATAAATTTTTTAGAGAGGAAGTGCAAGGAGGCGAGGCAAGAGAATGCTGGATTCTATAAATATTCTCCATGATTTTGTTTCTTAGGCTATTTTACGAAGGTGATTTTAAGTACTTCATCATTTCGGAATAAGGATATAGGTATATTCCATTGCATTCTATAGACGAGAAGTGAAACCTTGGAAAAGGATCCTTAACAATCGAATCGTTTTCTACTGGCTATACATTTGTCTATAACACAATGGAATGATTGTCTGCTTGTTGCTTTTACCTTGACTTGAACAATTGGAAAAGTTACTCACATAGATCTTGAACAAACCTTGGTAATACAAACGCAGCTCTATGGAGTTCCTTGGTATAGTATTTAGTATCCAATTGTTCAAAACGATCATCTGGAACCTGTAATGGGTCATAAACTTTAGAACCTATGGTAAATGCCCACATTCCACTTGGATATGTTGGAATATTAGCTATATATAATCTTGTAATAGGGAAAATTTCCTTTACATCTTTTTGCACAGTCTTAATCAAGTCACCTTTAAACCAAGGGTTATCTGATTGTGCAACAAATAGACCATCCTCTTTTAAAGCTTTTGCTATTCCAGCATAGAACCCCTTTGTAAATAGGTTTACTGCTGGTCCAACTGGCTCAGTGGAATCTACCATTATTACATCGTATTGATTATCACTATCTGCAATATGCATAAAACCATCATCTATTATTACTTCTACTCTAGAATCCTCTAGCTTTCCAGCTATTTCCGGAAGATATCTCTTACTATACTCCACCACTTTGCCATCTATATCAACAAGAGTCACTTTCTTTACTGTCGGATGCTTTAGCACCTCCCTAACAACACCTCCGTCTCCTCCTCCTACTACTAGTACATTTTCTGGATTAGGATGTGTAAACAGTGGAATATGTGCAACCATCTCATGATAGACAAATTCATCGCGTTCAGTTGTCATGACCATTCCATCTAGCAGAAGCATATTCCCCCACTCTGCCGTTTCTACCATCTCTAATTTCTGAAATTCTGTTTGCTCCGTATGTAAAGTGCGTTTAATCTTCATGGTTATCCCGAAATGATCTGTTTGTTTTTCTGTAAACCAAATACCCATCTTTCTACCTCCTATTCATTCCGCTTGCGCTACGGTTAAGGTTATCTTCCCATTTATCCATTCAACTACCACTAGTACTATTCTTCCCAATTAAGAATAGTACAAACGAAAAGTTTCTATCTCCATGAAAGATTTACAGTAATCCCTCCACATTATGTTTAAAAATCCAACCTTTTCCACATACTATTGTTATCTGTACTATGTGCTTATACAAAACCACGTATCGTGTAACAACCTAGGAGGTGTCATGCATTGGAAGTCATAGCAAAAAATCGATTAAGAAAACCTGGAAAATATATAAGGTTATTTATTATTTTAAGTCTCCTTTTCATGATAACCGTTAGCATCATTTTTATCGGTATATATGTATATGCACGTACATTAGGGCCACCAGCACTAACTGTCTCTGAGTCCACACTCTACTATTCTGATGACGGTAGTATTATAGGAGAAAGTAGTAACGGAGAAAAACGGTACTGGGTTTCTCTAGATGATATTAGTCCCTATTTAATTGATGCTACTGTTGCCATTGAGGATAAAAGCTTTTATTCTCACCATGGCTTTGATTATAAAAGAATTGGTGGCGCAATTATTGCTGACATAAAAGCAATGGCTAAAGTACAAGGCGCTAGTACGATCACACAACAATATGCAAGAAACCTATTTTTAGAGCATGATAAAACGTGGAAACGCAAACTAGAAGAAGCATTTTATACCATGCGCCTAGAAATGTTTTATACAAAAGAAGAAATTCTCGAAGGCTATATTAACACCATTTACTATGGTCATGGTGCATACGGAGCAGAGGCTGCTAGTCAGTATTATTTCGGTAAAAAGGCATCTGAATTGACCCTTTCAGAAGCCTCCATGCTTGCTGGTATTCCAAAGGGTCCAAGTGTATATTCTCCTTTCTTTTCTAGTAAAAACGCACTGGAGAGACAGGATATTATTCTTCAAACACTACTTCAGAATGGTTATATTGATGAACAGAAAAAAGAAGAAGCGATACAGGAAGAGCTTACTTATGTGGGGAAGTTTCCTAATGCCAATACGGAAATTGCTCCTTATTTCCAAGATACAGTAAAGAGTATTCTAAAAGATCAGCTTCAGCTTGATGATCGAACGATTCAGTTGGGGGGATTAAAAGTATACACTACTTTGGATACAGAGCAACAAAAAATAGCGGAAAAGACGGTAAAATATACAATTGATCAGAATAGTGATATACAAATAGGCTTTGTTGCAATGGATCCTTCTACGGGCTATGTTAAAGCGCTAGTTGGTGGGAAAGATTATGATAAAAGTCCTTTTAACAGGGCAACACAAGCTGTGAGACAGCCTGGTTCTACTATTAAGCCATTGCTATACTACGCAGCAATGGAGCACGGCTTTACACCAGCTACTATGATGAGTAGTGAGAAAACAACCTTCCGATTTGAGGATGGAAGCGAACCTTATACACCACATAATTTTAATAATAAATATGCTGAAAAGGACATTACAATGGCACAGGCTCTTGCTTTATCAGACAATGTTTATGCTGTAAAAACCCATTTGTTCTTAGGGGAAGAAACATTGGTAAAGACTGGCGAGAGATTTGGACTAACAACAGAATTAGAAAATGTTCCATCCCTTGCACTTGGTACCTCTAACGTTAGGGTGATAGATATGGCTAATGCATATAGTATATTTGCTAATGGTGGGAATAAGGTTTCTCCTGTTTTTATAACTAAGATCGAAACTTCCGAAGGGGAAACAATTTATGAATATAAACCTAATAAAGAAGAGATATTGGATCCAGATTTAACCTTTGTCATGAATCATATGATGACAGGTATGTTTGATTCAGGATTAAATGGCTACACCTCTGTTACAGGAAGCACTATCAATAAGAATTTAACTAGAATTTATGCTGGTAAATCAGGATCTACCAATTCTGATAGTTGGATGATTGGGTATACCCCTCAGCTTGTTTCCGCTGTGTGGACAGGTTATGACCAAGGAGAACCAATTACACTTGCAGCAGATAAAACCTATGCAAAAAAGGTATGGGCCAATTTTATGGAAGACAGTTTAAAAGATGAACCCATCATTGGATTTCAACCTACGGATGGAACGGTTGGTGTTTATATCGATCCAAATAGCGGAAAACTAGCCGCAAATTCTTGTGACACAAAAAGAATGGTGTACTTTACAAAAGACACTGTTCCAACAGAATTCTGTGCAGATTTACCAAAAGATGATTCTACTTCTGATGCACCAAAGAAGGAAAATCCAACAGAGAAAGTACCTTGGTATAAGCGCTTTTTCTCATGGTGAAGTGAAAGGTACTACCATACTCTTCTTGAGAGCATAGGTAGTACCTTTTCTTGTCTTAATTTTCACTATCCTCTAACCAAACATCCTTTATATGCTTTCTTTTTTGCTGATTATGGAGTTTGCGATATTCCTTTGATTTAAAAACAATATCATAGTCGTAGTTTTCTGGATATAACTCCGCTGCTTTAATATAAAGCTGAATTCTTTTATGATTAACACTTCTTTTTTCTTTTTGTACCTGCACTATATAGTTCCCTTTTTCATCTGGTCCACTATACACTATCCCAATTTCTTTTGTTTCTGTAAGAATGATCGTATCCCCTTGATGAAAGGTGCTACGCTTTTCTTTCTCCAGTTTATTCAGGTTCTTTCTTGCATATTTATTCACTGCGATTTGTTGGGCAAAATCCAGCTCTTTTAGATCTTGATCACCATGATAGCTTTTACCTGTTTTATAGGTTATTCTATGAGCTTTCTCAATAAGTAAGGGATGCAACCCCAATTTATTCGCAATTTCAAACGCCTGACTTCTTCCACTTTGTCCTAGCAATAACCTATACGTTGGACGTAGTGTTTCTAAATCGAACTCCATTGTACCATTTAAAAACCCCTCTGCTTCATCTGCAAACTCCTTCATTTCACTATAGTGAGTAGTTGCAAACAAGGTAGCACCTTTTTCATATAGTTGCTCTAAAATGACGATAGCAAGAGCCATTCCTTCTCCTGGATCCGTTCCAGATCCAAGCTCATCTAATAGGACAAGGGAGCGGTCATTTGTCTGCTTTAATATATCAATAATGTTAACTAGACGTGAGCTAAAGGTACTTAAATTCTGTTCCATGCTTTGCCCATCTCCAATATCTACAAATATATGTTGAAAGTTAGCAATCTTACTCCCTTTTTTTGCTGGGATTGGTAAACCACTCTGACCAAGCATAGTTAATAATCCAATCGTCTTAATGGTAACTGTTTTCCCACCTGTATTTGGCCCTGTTATAACTAAGGCTCGATGTTCCTCCCCAAATTTAATTGTTAGTGGTACTGCTTTTTGACCAAGCAAGGGATGTCTTGCATCTATTAAATCCATAGTATAATCCTCTGTAATAGAAGGAATACTTGCATCTATTAGCTTGCTATACTTTGCTTTTGCAAAAAGAACATCATAATGATGCATGGTTTCAATTGCTACATGAATCACCTGTTCATGTTCTAGCAGCTTCTCTGTTAACTCATACAAGATTCTTTCTACTTCGTGCTCCTCCGCAAGCTTCATCATTTCTATATCTGATTGCATATCAGCTAGTTCAAGAGGTTCCATAAATACAGTTGCGCCAGAAGAAGAAGTATCCAAGACTCTTCCTTGAATTTTAGAACGATACTCTCTTTTAATTGAAATTACTAGGTGACCATTTCTTTCTGAAATATTAGTATCTTGCAGATATGCTGTATATTTCTTGGATTTTACAAGTTGATTTGCCTTTTCTTTAACCTTTTCTAATGTTATAGCTAACTGCCTTCTTAAATAAGATAGATCACTTGAAGCATAGTCATCTAATCCACCATGTCGTATACATCTAGAAAGCTCGGCTGTAAGCTCGCTTACATCGGCTATAGATTCCACATATGATGCTACATGTGGAGCTACAAACTCCTTATCTCGCATAAATTGCTTAAGCTTCATACAATGCTCTAAGAAGGAGATGACAAAGGTAAATTGATCTGCTCTTAAATAGGTCCCCTTCTTTGCTTGATTTATAGAAGTTAGCATTTCATCTAATGTATGAATAGGTACACTACTAGAAATCCCTAGAATTTTTATAGCTTCTTCTACTTCCTTTAACGATTGTTCCATTCTCCATTTATCCTGCATAGGCTTGAGCTTTCTTATCGTTTCTTTACCTAGTCCTGTTTTTGCAAAGGCCTCAATCTCCAATAATATTTGGTTATATCCTAATACATCAAAAGTTTGTTCATTCAATCTGCTATTCCTCCAATACTTATTTTCCCTTTTAAAGGTTGTGTTTTAGACAGTGCTGTTTTTAAACGCAAAAAACCGCCATGAATAAGCGCTCATGACGGCTAGCAACATCTGACTTCCTTTCATAAATGTCAGATTTTATTTCATAAATTAAAAATAGCTATGACAAATATGCCATAGCTATTTTTACATATATGATGTATGCTATGAGGCGTATTCTTAACATCCTTGAAAATCCATGCTTAATAAACCGGTCATGAACCGATTTTTAGTCATTTTCTTCAAGGCCGTATAAAATTAACGGTTAGTTAAGAATACTCACACTCATAAAACATTCTCCTTTAAAAGGGCTAATTATTTTATATTTCCTCTTTAGTTTATCCATTTCCTTCTTATGTTGTCAAGATTTTCTGACAATTAACCTAATAAATCTGTTTTCAGCTTTTCTTCTGAGTTATCCCATAATTGCTGATCATGATTCATTAAAAAGTCTGCAAGAATTTTCTTCGATTTATCATCCATAAAATCGACCATAATATGTCTCTTCATACTTTTATCCATTCTATTCACATGTTCAGGCAAAGACTTATAGCCTCTTCTTATAGAACGATCGACAGTCATTTCACAAGCTGTAACACCTGCATAATAAGGTCCTTCTAACTTGCGATCAATTGTTACCCAAACTAGCCAATAGAGTTTTCCATTCGGAACCTCTTCCTTAGTGCGAAGAAATTTAATTCCTTTCTCAACAGCACTTCTTGCATGCATAGCGCCTACTTCTATTGTTGCTTCACCTGCTTCTACATCTATCATTACAGGTGATACATTTTCTAAACTTAAACTACCTACACCGAAGCCTTTATGACCATCTGTAGGATCATTTTTTATAATATTAAATCCAACTGATTTCTTTTTTTTCTCTTCCACCTTCATAGCTCCTTTTTTATGAATTAAAATAATAATTGATTAAACACTTGGATAAAGAAGGATTGAACCGTACTAATCCAAGGAAAAATAGTGTAATTAGATAACCCTGTTACTATAAGAACAATAAATAATATAGAACCATAAACCTCATATTTAGCCATTTTAGCTCTGACTCTTGATGAAACAAGGTCTTCAATAATCCGATAGCCATCTAGAGGAGGTAATGGAATTAAATTAAAGGCAAAAAGCAACAAGTTCATCTGTATAAATATTTGAAAGAAAGGATATAAATCAAATGATGTTCCCATAGGCACACCGAGTTTAAGCAAAATAGCAAAGCCTAGAAAGCCTAGAAAGGCAAGCAATAAGTTACTAACAGGTCCAGCAAGTGATACTAAAATACCTGCTAACTTTGGACGCTTAAAGTAATGACGGTTAACCGGAACAGGTTTTGCCCACCCAAATCCAGCAAGTAAAATAAAAATTGCTCCTATCAAGTCAATATGTGCAATAGGATTAAGCGTCAATCTCCCCATTTTTTGGGCAGTTGGATCTCCAAACTTATATGCAACATAGGCATGTGCGAATTCATGTAAAGTAAATCCAATTATAATCGATATAATAATATAAGGTAGATTTACAAGATTTTGCGTGAATAACAAGTTTTATGCTCCCCTCTATAACCACTTCTATATTTTATTAAGAGACACTCCTCCTAAAATTATACATGATATTGTTTTAGAAAGGAACTTTCCGAGAAATGGAGAAAGTATATTACATCAAGATACTTTTAACAATCTCGTGAAATTCACCAATTACTACTTGCACTTTGTCCTAAACTATGAAAAACTACTATCAAATAGCTAGGAGGTAATAATGATGCCATATATTACGGTTAAAATGTTAGAGGGTCGCACCGAAGAACAAAAAAAGCTACTAGTAGAAAAAGTGACCGCAGCAGTTTCAGAAACTACTGGGGCACCAGAAGAAAAAATTGTTGTATTCATTGAAGAAATGCAGAAAAATCATTATGCTGTTGCTGGTAAACGCTTAAGTGATCAATAATAGATGATATAGTGTCTAACCACTTAGGTTAGGCACTTATTTATAATAAAAAAGGGCAGTATTATTATACAAAAGGAATGGATACGAAGGAACCTTTTCTATAAACTACTCCCCCATAACATTTAATGAATCTTCTCTTTTAATCTTTCAATATAGTCATAAGCCGAGTCTATCTCTTCACTCGAATACTTCTGCTTTGCTTTTAATGTAAATACTTTTTCTACCACTTCTTCTTTTGGTAAGCTATCAAAGAATAATACAGTAGATACAAGTTCAAGAAATCTTGAGCTCTGTTCATTCATATCCTCTAGGCATGGGGAGAGTGATGGCATCTCCACATCATTTAGTGACAAAAATTCCTTACCATTGTCTGTTAACGTATAACGATATTGAAAATATCCGCCCTTTTTTTCCTTAATTTCATTCAAGAAACCCATGTTGCACAATTCTTCAACTCTTAAAGTTAATTCTTCTGAATAAGGTCCAAAAAAATGAAACTGGTACTTTTCATGAAAAGGAAAATCTAACTTTTTAGCAATATATATCATTTTTTGTAGCTTTTTTCGTCCAATAATTTCCCCAGAGGCAGCAATTGCATTCATAACCTTAGCATGATCTTTTAACACATTCGTTCATCTCCTACTCCTTATAATCCTAACTATTATAGTATGGTTGTTGTATTTGATTTCCTTTCTTACAAGCTGTATTTAGGTGGTGTGGCTGTATGACTCTAAAAATTGCTGTCTGTCGTCCCTCTCAAGCCTTTATCCACTATATTTCCTCATATCCCCAAAAACCAATTGTTCTATTAAAATAAGCTCTATCTATAAACAATAAACAACCTTCTACTATAGAACATCATCTATCTATTGAATATCTAATAATTCACGTATTTGTTTTTTGATCTTACTTTTTGAACTATCGTTTTTTAATACATCTTTTGGAAAATAAAGCTTATGATCTGTACGCCTTTTCCCTGATATGCTATCCACTATTCCTGATTCCCTAGAAAGCTCTCTAATATCCCCATTTTTCATTAGTAGATGTATTGGCAATCTTTCTTCTTCTTCACCTGGTCGATAGAAATCATAAGGAAGATCGGAAGAGGAGTCTACCACTAAATAGTAGTCTGGATTTAATCCTGCTTTTTGGAATAAAACCATTAATTCCTGTAGTTTTTTATACTCTTTTGCTGGGTCAAATTCTACATATTTAAATAGATTTCTATTCATAAAGCGTCGACAAAGATCTCTTAGGATTGCATCTTCTTCTTCTTGCCACATTTGGAAGTAATAAAGAATAATTGCTTCATCTAATTTCAAGTAATCTTCTAAGCTTGTTTCTTCTTCAAATATGGAATAAAAGTGGATAGGATCATATTTAAAGGAGTAAAACTGCTCATGCAAATGCTTTGCTCTATGTAGAATCTTCGTAAGTATTACTTCAGCACTTCTTGTTACAGGGTGGAAATATACTTGCCAATACATCTGATAGCGGCTCATAATATAATCTTCGACAGCATGCATACCACTTTGTTTAATTACTACTTGGTCTTCTCTTGGTCGCATGACACGCAAAATACGCTCCATGTCAAAATTCCCATAGCTAACACCTGTAAAATAAGCATCTCTTAATAAATAATCCATTCGATCGGCATCAATCTGACTAGAAATTAAACTAACTACCAATTTTTCTTTTGATGTCTTTGCGATGACCTCTGCCACTTTTTTTGGAAAATCCTTTTCTACATTAGAAAGGACTTGATTGACTTCTGTGTTACCTAGAATTATTTTTTGAGTGAACTCTTCGTGGTCTAGATCAAAAACCTTTTCAAAAGAATGAGAGAAGGGTCCATGTCCTAAATCATGCAATAATGCTGCACATAACGACAATAACCTTTGTTCATTATTCCACTCTTCTCTTCCCTGAAACACATCATCAACAATTCTTCTAACTATTTCATATACTCCAAGGGAATGGTTAAATCTACTATGTTCTGCTCCATGAAATGTGAGATAAGTAGTACCAAGCTGTTTTATTCTCCTTAGTCGTTGGAATTCTTTGGTGCCTATTAGATCCCAGATTACACGATCACGAACATGTACATAGCGATGTACTGGATCTTTAAACACTTTCTCTTCGTTTAGTTTTTCCATAGAATATGACATCTTTTCCCCACTCTCTTTTCACTGATTTTATATTTTAATCTATATTCTGACAGGTTTGTATCCATATTCTAAAGACAGAAAAAGAGGGTTCCTTATAGGCATTTTAAAAGGAAAACGTACTATCTCTCCATAAAATAACTATCTATTAGAAACTCCTCTGTTCTTTACGCAAATAATAGATTTGCCTATTATTTCTTCAATTTAACATTAATTTTATCCATTAACTCTTCTTCTGTTAATGCAGCAAGTGGACGATTATTAACAAAAGCAAATGTTTTCTTACGACCAGGTCCGCAATAGGATTGACACCCTATATCAATCTTTGCTTCTGAATCTATTTGCTTTAAACGGGGAATTAACGTTTTTAAGTTAACAGCCTGACAATCGTCGCAAACTCGAAATTCGTTTGCCATTCGCGGGACAACCCTTTCTATCTATGCTTTCCATATATGTTATCGACTTGTTACTAATCGACATCATTCTCTTCATTACTATATGGTATTTTACCCCTTCTCTATTAGCATTGCAAGATGCAAACTTTTGTCAAATGTTTGTCTAAACTGCATATATTTGTGGGAAAACCTAGTTTCAAACCATTTCCCATAATGGAAAAAACTAATGGTTTATTAGAAACTACCTTAATGATTTAATACTAGCAGAAAGAATTCTGTCTTACATGAGTAGCACTTACTAATCGCTGTTTTATTTCATACTCTGTATCTTTTCATTTCAATCCTTTCTAATCTATAAAAAAATCTACTATCCTTGTATTTCTATTGTATAAAGGGAAAAGCTTCTGGACATGATGATATTAGAAAGAATTATTTATCGTTAGAATTGGGAGTTGAGTATGAAATGAAAGTAAGACAAGACGCATGGTCAGAAGAAAATGATTTATTATTAGCAGAAACCGTTCTAAGACATGTACGGGAAGGTAGTACTCAATTAAATGCTTTTGAAGAAGTTGGGGATAAGCTTAACAGAACATCGGCAGCTTGTGGATTTCGCTGGAATGCAGTTGTTCGACACCAATATGAGAAAGCGCTTCAACTTGCAAAAAAACAAAGAAAGCAAAGACAACGTATATTAGGAAAAGATCAAGGTGGAAAGAAAAAACTATTATATTCACCACCAGTTCCTACAGCGGATGATTTAGAAGTACTTACTGTTTCTACTAATATGGAAATGGGTTCTATGGATATGTTGGAGTTAGATTCTATGGAAGTAGTAGAACAGTTAAACTCCCATGTTAATAGTCCACAAGAAGAAGAGATTATAGAAAATGAACAGCCTACAGAAAGTATAGAGAATGTAGAATGGGATTCGCCAGTACCAACCATGATTCCAGCTTCTATCAAGCAATCAGGAAACCTAGATTTAGATTCCGTACTTTCCTATTTACAAAACCTACGAAATGCTCCTTTACAGCTAGAAATACTAAAAAGTGAGAATGAAAGATTAAAACGAGAACTAGCCACTATAAGAAGCCGTAATAGAGAACTAGAAGATAAATTAAATCATCTAGAAAACAATTCTGAAATGATGCAAGAAGATTACGAGACACTCATGAAAATCATGAATAGAGCTAGAAAACTTGTTCTCCTAGAAGAAGACGAACGCACAACCAAATTCAAAATGGACCGAAACGGAAACCTAGAAAAAGTCGCAGAGTAACCTAAAAAGCGGAAGTGCCTGTTTAGCGGCGTACAAACTGGAGGGTTTCTGACTGAGATATAGGAAACACCATGAACGTTAGTGAATGGATGTTGACTTATCGTAGGGAAGACACCTGGAAGTTTGCTAGACGCTAGGCGCTGGAGCTAGATTCTATAGAAATGCGGAGGGTGCCCGGTTAGTGGCGTGTGAACTGGACTGCCACTCGACTGAGATATAGGAAACACAGGGAACGTTAGTGAGCTGATGTTGACTTATCGTAGGGAGATGGCGGGAAGTTCATCAGCCGCTGGGCACCTGGAGCTAGACAACACTTGATAAAAAGCGGAAGTGCCTGTTTAGCGGCGTACAAACTGGAGGGTTTCTGACTGAGATATAGGAAACACCATGAACGTTAGTGAATGGATGTTGACTTATCGTAGGGAAGACACCTGGAAGTTTGCTAGACGCTAGGCGCTGGAGCTAGATTCTATAGAAATGCGGAGGGTGCCCGGTTAGTGGCGTGTGAACTGGACTGCCACTCGACTGAGATATAGGAAACACAGGGAACGTTAGTGAGCTGATGTTGACTTATCGTAGGGAAGACACCTGGAAGTTTGCTAGACGCTAGGCGCTGGAGCTAGATTCTATAGAAATGTGGAGGGTGCCCGGTTAGCGGCGTGGGAACTGGACTGCCACTCGACTGAGAGATATAGGAAACACAGAGAACATAGTGAGCTGATGTTGACTTATCGTAGGGAGATGGCGGGAAGTTCATCAGCCGCTGGGCACCTGGAGCTAGATTAGAGCAAATAGTTCATATAAAAAAATAATAAAGTGGAGATTATGGCAACGATTCTCGATGTAAAAGAGGATTCTTTTGAAACCCCAGCTGATGGGGAATTTCTAAAGGATCCTCTTTCGGTTTTTATCGAAAAGGTTGTAAGATTTTCTCGTTTCTCTCAACCACTCGATGGTAATAGGACTCGAATAACGGAATTTCCTCTTCTTGTAAATGATCAGCATAGAGAAACTCAGCATTGTCTTTTAAAGTCAATAATAGCTTTGTCATCACCTGATCGACTGTTAACGAAACTCCAAGTAACTCAGATAAGGAGGCCATTACTTCGGGTACAATCACAGGATATTCAAATTTCGTTGTTTTCCCTTGCACTCCTTGCTGATAAAACTCTTTTATAATCTCTGCTCTTTCTCTACCACTTCCACTAACACAAAGGTAAATTTGTACCGCTACTCCATTTCTAAGTCGCCTTTGCGATATTCCAGCGAATTTTTGGCCATCTATACTTAAGTCATAGCTACCAGGACAATAGGAGCCAACGATCTCCTTTGCCTCAATTTCTTTTCCATACTCATTAAACATATGCTTAATCAGATCCCACATTGTATCATAGCCACTGTTTATATCAATTCCTCTATCTTGTTCAGGAAGGATAAGAGAGATATTTAACACTCCTTCATCTAAAACAACTGCTAAACCACCTGAATTACGAACAATATAGCGATAATCTTTATCCTCTAAATAATGTAAAGCTTCTTCTAAATAGGGAAGTCTTGTATCTTGTATCCCCAATACAATCGTTCTCTCATGAACCCATGTTCTTGCAGTTGCTGGTGCTAAGCCACTACCAACTGATGAACATAGCGTATCATCCATCCCAAAAGAATGTAAGGGAGATACATGTAAGCCGGTTGTCGACTGATCAATCAGACGCCACTTTTCTTGTTTTAACAAACTAGCATAGCTAATCATCCATTTTGCTCCTTTTTCAAACTATCATTTACCTTAAATCAGGTAAGGAACTTGATAGTATCTATACTTCCTTTAATAATGAATTATTATAGCGGAAATAGATCATTTTCAAAAGATATCCTATTAAATATTATATAGATTATTGCTTTATGTCCTTCTACACTCTTTGAAAAGAGAATAACGCATTCTTGCAAATTTGATATGTCGAGCTTTTTCCTTGCTAACTTTAAAGCGCAATAGCTTTTATAGAAAATAAAAAAGGTAACAATAGAAGCTAGATAGCTCTACTGTCACCCGTTACTAACAAAATTATTTTGTTAAACTTTGACCAGCTGTGATTAAAGCTAATTTATAAACATCTTCTTCGTTACATCCACGAGATAGATCATTTACTGGTGCATTTAATCCTTGTAGAATTGGTCCAACTGCTTCAAAGTTACCTAGTCTTTGTGCAATTTTATACCCAATGTTACCTGCTTCTAAGCTTGGGAATACAAATACATTTGCATCACCTTGAATAGGAGAATCTGGAGCTTTTTGTTTTGCTACAGACGGAACAAACGCTGCATCAAATTGGAATTCTCCGTCAATTACTAATAAAGGATCTCTTAATTTAGCTTCTGCTAATGCAGCTTCCACTTTTTCCGTTTCAGGAGATTTTGCAGAACCTTTTGTAGAGAAGCTTAGCATAGCAACTCGAGGATCTATATCGAACATTCTTGCCGTTTTTGCACTTTCTACTGCAATTTCTGCTAAATCTAGGCTATCTGGAGTAATGTTGATTGCACAGTCAGCAAATACATATTTTTCATCTTCACGAACCATGATAAATACGCCAGAAGTCTTTTTAACTCCTTGCTTCGTTTTAATAATTTGTAATGCTGGACGCACTGTATCAGCTGTTGAATGGATAGCACCACTTACTAAACCGTCTGCTTGGTTAGCATAAACTAGCATTGTACCGAAGTAGTTTTCATCTAATAATACTTTACGAGCATCTTCTTCTGTTGCTTTTCCTTTACGTCTCTCAACAAATGAAGCAACAAGAGCATCAAATTGCGCATATTTTTTTGGATCATAAATTTCAGCGTTCTCTAGAGATACCCCTAAGTTTTGCGCTTTAGTTTGAATTTCTTCAATGTCTCCAATCAGGATAGGAGTTAAAACTTTTTCTTCTGCTAAACGACCAGCAGCTTTTAAAATTCTTTCATCTAACCCTTCTGGAAAAACGATTTTTAAATTTTGACCTGTTACTTTTTCTTTTAAACCCGAGAATAAATCACTCATTATATTATTTCCTCCTTTTTATGTACACTTACTAGCATACTATTCCAGCATAAAATTTCAAGAAATAAAGGGTACTTTCTTTCTACTATTTTTTGTACATATAAGAAGATTCCCATGTAAGCTATTACTTATACTTGTTCCGATAATTAGCACTATTTAATATTGACACAAAATGTTCATATTTGTCTTAAGGGTTAATTCACTTGATTCTGGAGAAACTATGATATAGTAACTTTATAACGAGACTTTATTAAGGTATCAAGGAGTGAATAAATAAATGAGCGAAGCAGCAAAAACATTAGATGGATGGTATTGCCTTCATGATTTTCGTACAGTTGATTGGACAACTTGGAAGATGATTTCTAATGAGGAAAGACAAGAAGCAATACAAGAATTTTTAACTCTATTAGAAAAATGGACAACTGTTCAAACAAACGGACAAGGTAGTCATGCATTATATACAATTGTGGGTCAAAAAGCGGACTTTATGATGATGACGTTACGCCCTACAATGGAAGAATTAAATGAAATAGAAACAGAGTTTAATAAAACAAAATTAGCAGAATTCACAACACCTGCATTCTCCTATGTATCTGTTGTAGAATTAAGTAATTACCTTCCTTCTGATTCTGACGAGGATCCCTATCAAAATCCTCATGTTAAAGCAAGATTATATCCTACTTTACCTGAGGCTAAATATGTTTGCTTCTATCCTATGGATAAACGCCGTCAAGGCGAAGATAACTGGTACATGCTTCCGATGGAGGATCGCAGAAACCTAATGCGCAGCCACGGTATGATTGGTAGACAATATGCTGGAAAAGTAAAACAAATCATTACTGGCTCAGTTGGGTTTGATGATTATGAGTGGGGAGTTACCCTGTTCTCTGAAGATGTACTTCAGTTCAAGAAACTTGTTTATGAAATGCGCTTTGATGAAGTTAGCGCTCGTTATGGAGATTTCGGATCTTTCTTTGTAGGAAATATCTTAAAAGTCGATTCTATTTCTTCCTATTTACATGTTTAATAACTTTTATAAAAACGAATGGTTGTCAAAACCGTTCGTTTTTATTTTTATTTTTATTTTCATCAACTTGTCATAACTTATTCTACTCGTTCATAGGATTAGTTAGTGAGCAAAGCCTATTTGAACAATAGACGTAACGCCAACACAAGAAACAGTTTGGCTTTCATAAGATAATGGAGGGATGATGAAAATGAGTCAGTCTAATTATCAAAACCAAAACCGTAATGTGCCAAGTTATGGGTACACCCAAGGTTATGGAGCTGTTCCAAATCAAGTTCCAAACTACAATAATCAACAAATGTATCAACCACAAGCACCTGTTCAACAACCTATTCCAAGTGCAAGTGTAGCTCCAGGACAATTACCGCTTGAAGCATCTTATATTGAGAACATCCTAAGATTGAATAAAGGTAAAATCGCCACAGCATATGCCACTTTCGAAAATAACCGTGAATGGAATGCTAAAATTTTCAAAGGGATTATTGAAGCAGCAGGACGTGATCATCTTATTCTGAGTGATCCTCAAACAGGAGTTCGTTATTTGATTCCAATGCTTTATCTTGATTACATTACATTTGATGAAGAGATTGAATATGAATATCCATATGGGGTAGCACCAAGCCTATCTACATATCCTCCTAGATAGGATTAATATAGATTTGCTCTGATAGATATAATGAAAGTACTCTTGGCTAGTGGTTGTTCATTTTGCAGATGAACGACCTTTTTCTCTTGATTTCTTCAATTTGGGCTTTCATCCTACTCATGAACGACCTTTTTCTCTTGATTTCTTCAATTCGGGCTTTCATCACGCTCATGAACGTCCTTTTTCCCTTGATTTCTTCAAATCGGGCTTTCACCCTGCTTATGAACTACCTTTTTCTCTTGGTTTCTTCAATTTGGGCTTTCATCCTACTCATGAACGTCCTTTTTCCCTTGATTTCTTCAAATCGGGCTTTCACCCTGCTTATGAACGACCTTTTTCCCTTGATTTCTTCAATTCGGGCTTTCATCCTGCTCATGAACGTCCTTTTTCTCTTGGTTTCTTCAATTCGGGCTTTCATCACGCTCATGAACTACCTTTTTCTCTTGGTTTTTTCAAAACGGGCTTTCATCCTGCTCATGAACGACCTTTTTCTCTTGGTTTCTTCAATTCGGGCTTTCATCACGCTCATGAACTACCTTTTCTCTCACTTCCTTCAGATCGTGCTTTCATCCATCCTATGAATGACCTTCTTGTTAGAATAAACGATATTTCTATAAAAAAGAAGAAGCATAACGCCTCTCCTTCTTTTACTATTACATCCATTTCCAAACTGCGATAACTACTAATAGCCAAGCAGTTAAAAAAGCAACTCCTCCTAATGGAGTGATCGCTCCTAATACTTTAATTTGTGTAACTGCTAGTATGTACAAGCTTCCAGCGAAGAGGATGATTCCACTAAACATTAGCCATCCTGCCCAGTTTAGCAAACTACTCTCTGGGAATTTCCCTAGCAATAGCCCAATAACCATTAAGCCTGTGCTATGAAACATTTGATATGTTACACCTGTTTTCCAAATGTCTAAATATTTGGCAGAGATTTTCCCTTCTAAACCATGTGCTCCAAATGCGCCAATACCAACTGATAGTAATGCATTTATTGCTCCAATAATAAGAAATACCTTCATTCTTTTATACCTTCTTTCCTAAAAATCAAATAGCGAATCACCATTACCTTCTTCTGTGTTTAATTTTTGTACTTGCGATGTTTGAAGTGGTTGCGAGACCATGTTCATAGGTGGTTGTGGTTGTGCGATTGTATTAGGATGGGATATGTGGATTGGCGAAGACTTTATATACATATCATCCGCAGCAGTTTTATCCTGATCAAGAATGAGTTCACACAGTGATTTTATGGCATATACTCTTTCTCTTACTTTCACGTCTGTTTGGCTTTCTCTCGCATCCTTTAATTGTTCTTCCATTTTTGCTAATAGCTGTTGAATAGATATATTCATCTTTCTCTCTCCTTTCTATTTTATTTAGGCTGAAATCGCAGACAATCCTGTCCAGATGATTTTTTCACTTCTATTGAGGGCAACATTCTTCCTTTAAATTGAAAAGCTTTGCACCCTTTAGGAAATTGGCGATCCCATGTTACATAGAAAAATTTACATTTATAACAATCAATCTTATTTTTCTCCATCATGATCCCTTCCAATCAAAAAGGTAGACAATTATCGTCTACCATTCTTTTTCTATTATATGCTTCTTTCTAGGAAAAATCATCTATACACCAATTGATAGGGCTTTGCCCACTATCCTCTAAAAGGCGGTTAATTGTAGAAAACGGACGACTACCTAAAAAGCCTCTATGCGCAGATAATGGACTTGGATGTGTGGATAAAATAATTCCATGTTTCTCTTTATCTATTAAAGCTAGTTTCTTTTGTGCTGGATTTCCCCATAATACAAAGATAATAGGTTCCTCTCTTTGATTTAAGAAATTAATCACTTCATTAGTAAATGTTTCCCATCCCATTCCTCGATGAGAATTAGCTTTTCCAGCTTGAACAGTTAACACCGTGTTTAGCATTAAAACACCTTGCTCTGCCCAACTTTTTAAGTAGCCATGATTAGGGATTGGGCATCCCAAGTCATGATGTAACTCTTTATAGATATTCTTTAAAGAAGGAGGCACTTTTACTTCTGGTTTAACGGAAAAGCTTAAGCCATGTGCTTGATTAGGTCCATGGTAAGGGTCTTGTCCAAGGATGACTACCTTTACCTTTTCATAAGGAGTCCATTTCAAGCTAGTAAAGATTTCTTCTCTTTTAGGATAAATAGTATTTGAACGATACTCTTCTTCTAAGAAACTATCTAATTGGATATAATAGTCTTTTTGTTTTTCTTGCTCCAGTAGTTCTTCCCATGTGCTAATCATGCTTTCCCTCCTTATTGAGTTTCATAGCTCAGGTTAACAGAATAGCCCAATTGTTGATAAAACTCTTTAATTGTTTTTTCGGCATTTTCCTCTGCCTTTTCCAATAACCCTTGTGCAGTGGCTTCTTCCTCTATTGCTAACTTTGCTTCTTCCATTAAATCATATGCTTCCTCCCACTCCACATCACTGCGGAATATTCCAGAGATAGAATATGTCTCTACTTGGTCAAAGTTCACCGATGGATCTTGAAGAAAGCTTGCTTTAGGCAAAGTAATATTCAATGTTTTTGTCTCTTCATCTACCTCTATTTGATTATTTTTCATAGAAGATAGGTCTACACCTGCTGTTACTGTTCCTGGAACTACTAATAAAATTTTCCTTTTAGTTCCAGGAATATTTGTGTTAATTTCTTTTCCAAAAAGCTCATTATCTTCTTTTTCTAAGATTACCTTGATATAAGCTTGTGAAGATGCAAGTGTTGATAAATCCTTCATTTGCTCTAAATATGCGCTGGTTCTCATAACAGGTTCCTTTGGAAATGCCACTTGCCATAAGCTAATAATTCCTATAGCTAATAATAAAATAATGAAAACTAAAGTTATCGTTATTTTTCTACTTAATTTTCTCTTTCTTTTATTTAAACCGAATGATGGAAATCGGATTTCTCGACTGTTTAACTCTACAGCTGTACTAGCCTGTTCTTTTTCACCCTGATTTATTTCTCTTTCTATTGTTTTTCTTTCTTTTCTTGTGACCACCTAACCCCTCCACTCTAGTGTTTTATTCTTATTATATCGAGAAATTTGTCGAATGTGGAGAAATAGCAAACTAACTTTATATGAAAATATTACCAGTAAATGATATGTTTTGTTTCTGTACTAAAAGGATATATACAAAACATACAGGAAATACCTAAATATATTTTCATAGGAGGAATGGAATATGTATAAAGTAGAAGTAGTAGAAAATGGTGTACAAGCTACAAACATTATTAGTGCTTTAGAAAATCAAGGATATGCAAAAGAAAATATCTATATTTTTGCACATGATAAAGATCGCTCAGAGGACCTAACGGATGCTACAGATACTGGCAATGTATCCATGAAAGAACAAGGTCTCTTTGATTCTATCGGAAATGTATTTAGAAAACGCGGTGACGAGTTACGTTCTAAAATGCAGTCAGTTGGCTTAACAGAAGCAGAAGCAGCAAAATACGAGGAAGTACTAGATACAGGTAAGTTGGTTATTGTTGGTTCACAACAACATTAATCATTAGAAAGTAGGGTTCTCTTTTAGCAAGAGAACCCTGCTTTCTTTTATCCTAATAGTTGATCATAGAGAGTTTTAGCATACATGATATCTTTAGTATGGTGAACAAGTGCTCTTCCATCTTTAAAGAGAACTAGTCTATTTTCTTTTAGCTGAACATTTAATAAAAATGGATTAGAAGTTACTTGATATCCTCTATTCTTTAAACTTTCAGCAAGCATAGAAAAATCTAAGTTTTTCTCAGAAGGAGGTCGAACTTGTACCGTATCTCTCCCACATAAAACAGCTGTTTTTGTTTGATTCTCTTTTTCTAAGAATGGAAATAATCTATTCTCTCCACATGTAGTACAAGTCGTTTTTTTCACACGATTCATTTTAATATTATGAGAAATATTATTCCATAAATCAAAGCTATAGAATGTACTTCTTAGCGATTCTATATCGTTTATAAGTATTTTTAATGCCTCTGTTACTTGATGTACGACTACCATTTGTACAGCAGGAGAGATAATTCCTACTGTATCACAGCTCATTCCATGAACAGGCAATCTTTGCAAGATACAATGCAAACAAGGAGTTTGTTCAGGGACAATAGTAAAAGTCATTCCACTACTCCCTACACAAGCACCATATATCCAAGGCACACCATGTTTAACCGCTAAGTCGTTCATTATCATTCTTATTTCCATATTATCTGTGGCATCCATCATTAAATCTACATCTAGTATCAATGATTCTAGCAACTCTACCGTTGCTTCCCCAACAATACCATTTACCAAGCAATTTGCATTGATTTCCTTTAATCTATTTTCCGAAGCAATTGCTTTAGGAGTCCTATTCTTTGCATCCTTCTCCGTATACAGTTGTTGTCTTTGTAAATTACTTTCTTCCACATAATCTCTATCAACCAAGGTGACCTTACCTATTCCACTTCTCACAAGCATCTCTGCAGAGCTAGACCCTAGAGCACCAGCGCCAATAATTAAGACATGTTTTTTACTTAGCTCTTCCTGCCCTTCCTTACCAATCGGAGAAAATAAAGTTTGGCGCGAATATCTATTTTCATCCAAATCAATCTCCTCCCTTCTTTATAATTATCCTCCACTTACTGGGGGTATAAAGGCGACTGTATCATGATCAGAAATAACATCCTCATCAAAAGCAAACTCTTCATTAATTGCCACCATCACACCATCTAATGAAAGGGTAGGATATCTATCTTGCAAGTAGGTTTTTAAATCGGCAATTGTCTGATTTACATATTCAATTTCTAACCTTTCAACCCCAGTACTTTCCTTCACTCCTGCAAAAAATAGTATGTTAACCATCTATCTCCTCCTTACTAGGCTCTCCACTTCTATATTGCTTTGTTCCCTTTTGATTGCCTATCCATTCTTCACCATTATCCCAGTGTTCTTTTTTCCAAATAGGGACAATTTCTTTAATTCTTTCTATTGCAAACTCATTTGCTGCGTATGCTTCCTTTCGATGTGGAGTAGAAACAGCTATAACTACTGCTATATCACTAATATCAAGTCCTCCCACTCTGTGAGTGATTGCTATCTCAACATCTCCCCATTTTCCTTTTACTTCTTCTCCTATTTGCTCTAATTTCTTTAAAGCCATAGGTATGTATGCTTCATATGTTAAAAATAAGGTGCGCTTACCTTCCGTTAGTTCACGAACCGTTCCAATGAACGTTGTGATAGCGCCTGCATTTCTTCTTGTTACTTTATCTATTACATCTTGAATATTAATTGGATTTTCTGTTATTTCAAAGTTCACAATCTAACCTTCCTTTCCATTAATATTTAAAGGGTTAGGATATATTGTAAGAGTAACATAATTTTAAACTGAATTCTCTTACTATTTATTATTACTTACTTCTTCTATTAACTTGAATTCAGCAAAGACAAACTAATGAAATAGAGCTAGAAAAGTTGTATCATTATTAAAAATAGTCTACAATTATTCAATCAAACAAAATCTTTTTTTCCTATTAGAGGGCATTTGTCAGAATTACATATATTAGGAGGCATAACAATGAAAAAAGCATTAACTTTAGCAGGATCTGACACTAGTGGTGGTGCAGGAATTCAAGCAGATTTAAAAACATTTCAAGAATTAGGCGTATATGGAATGACCGCTTTAACAACCATTGTTACAATGGATCCCAAAAATCATTGGCACCATAACGTTTTTCCTCAAGCAATTGAAACAGTCAATTCTCAACTTGAGACGGTTCTCTCTGTTGGCATTGATGCTATGAAAACTGGAATGCTAGGCTCAGTAGAGATTATTGAATCAGCAGCTAAAATGATTGATGAAAATAATATTAAGTATGTTGTTATTGACCCAGTAATGGTATGTAAAGGAGAAGATGAAGTACTTCACCCTGAAACTGCTAATGCTCTTCGCGAACTTCTGGTTCCTCGTGCAACGATTGTAACACCTAATCTTTTCGAAGCATGGCAGCTAGCAAAAACGGATCACCCGATTAAAACAATTGATGACTTAAAAGAAGCAGCTGTAAAAATTCATGCTCTAGGTCCGAAGTATGTATTAATTAAGGGCGGTAGTAAATTAGGTCATGAAAAAGCTATTGACTTATTTTATGATGGAAATGAATTCACTATCTTTGAGAGTGAACTAATAGATACTTCTTATACTCATGGAGCAGGCTGCACTAATTCTGCTGCTATTACAGCAGAGTTAGCTAAAGGTGCTACTGTTCTTGAAGCAGTTCAAACAGCGAAAGATTTTACTACTGCTGCCATTCGTAATGGGTTCAGATTGAATGAGTATGTAGGGCCAACTATGCATGGTGCATATCGTAATGAAAAGGAAAAAACTACTTCTAATTAAGGAATAGTTAGAAATATAAAAATAGGAGGAGAGAAACATATGGAGTTTGTACAACTAGATAAAGTTCAAGCAGTAATTGACCGTTTGTGTGAAAAGGAAGTCTATGTACACTTAGAAACCACCAATGGTGCCTACGCAAACCATAATGATGAATCCTTCTTTAATTCTGGTGCCTATATAAGAAATGCCAAGCTACAATATGAATATGGCAAAATAACCGGCGAAGGTCCCTATCGAATAGGACTTAAAACAGAAATTGGTTGGGTTTACGCAGAAGGAATTACTCATTATGAAGTAGATAACCAAAACCGCTTATTACTTGCTGGATTAGATTTTACTGGAAAGCTAGCAGTGGCTCTAGAAATAAGCGAAACCCCATTTGAATAATAAAAACGGAAGAATCTTCCTTTAGGAGCAGAGGGCTATACTATTTATAGTACTAGTCCTCAACCCTCCGAATACTAAGCTAGACATAAGGAAGTAGAAGGAACTCGAAAGGAGTCCACATAATGGAAAAAGAAAGACAAGTACTCGTCATTTTCCCTCATCCCGATGATGAAGCATTTGGGGTATCAGGTACGATTTCAAAATTTATTCATGAAGGTACTCCCGTTACATATGCTTGTTTGACATTGGGTCAGATGGGTAGAAACTTAGGTAATCCACCATTTGCAACGAGAGAAACCTTACCTACTATTAGAGAAAAAGAATTACAGGAAGCTGCTAGAGCTATGGGCCTTGAGGACCTTCGCATGCTAGGGTATCGTGATAAGACGATTGAATTTGTGAAAGAAGATGTGTTAGTTGATGATTTCACAGCTTTAATGGATGAGTTAAATCCATCTTTAGTTATCACTTTTTACCCAGGCTACTCTGTTCATCCAGACCATGATGCAACAGGAGCTGCTGTTGTAGCAGCAATGAAGAAAAGAGAAGCATCTAAACGTGCTAAATTGTATTGTGTTGCTTTTTCTAGAAACTGTGAAGAAGATTTAGGAAAGCCTAATATTGAAATAGATGTGGAGAATTATGTAGATAAAAAGATTGCTACTATAGCAGCACATCTTTCTCAGACTCAAGCTTATGCTCAAACTTTACAAGAAGGTTTAGCTAATCAAGATCCAGAAATTCTAACTCGTCTTTATACAGAGAGATACTGGGAATATAAGTTTTAAATGATAAAGGATCAGACCCTTAATGTGGTCTGATCCTTTATCCTTCTGAATAGCCTTCTTCTTTTCCTTCTAAAACTTCTTTTGCATTCTGAACATGATCTCCATCTTCTGCTCTTACCATATTCACAAGAATTTTTTTCATTAGGCGCATCTTTAAACCTTTTAAAAGCAAAGTACCTTCAAATTCTACTTGTGTGCCTTCTTGGAGTTCAGAAAAAGTGTACTCATAATCTACTGTAAATCCATTCGAAATACTTCTTCTTTTAAATGTATCATTCTCTTTAAACGAAAGGTACTCAATCTCAGCAGTCACCAAATTACCACGAACATTTCGAATCTCATTAAATCTTGATCCTACCTTAATTGGTCCCTCCGTTATCTTTTCAACTGTTTCTACTTTTGTCATATATTCAGGAACATTTTTCATATCAGCAAAATAAGCAAATACTTCTTCAATCGGCTCACAGATTATAACACTTGCTTGAAAATCTGCCATACTTTCACCTCAAGACTAAGAATCAATATGTTTAAACATAGTAAGTCCTATCTATTATACCGAAAAAAGAGGGAATTGAGTAATTCAATTAGCATGTACCGACTTATCAGACCAATTATTTGAATGTAGAGCTATTATTCTTCCAGCGCTTTTCTTATTGCTTGAGCTACTCCGCTTTCTTCGTTCGTTCCAGTTACAAAATGACATTGCTTCTTGATATCATCCACCGCATTGCCCATTGCAACTGCTCTTCCAGCTTTTTTAAACATTGATACATCATTATAATTATCACCAATGGCCATTGTATCAGATAAAGAGATTCCACGAGCTGCTGTGAACTCCTCTAGTGCTACACCTTTTTGGGCATGAATAGAGTTGATCTCTAAATTCTCTTTCGCAGATGCACTAATAGCAATTCCAGAAATCTCATTCAGTTCTTGGCGAACCTGAGCAAGTACAGTTTGATCAAAATGGAAAGCCAATACTTTATATATAGACTGTGAAGAATCCTCGAATAAAATAGCATAGCTATCTACTTGATTAATATCATTTAATCGCTTTTCAGCAGCTTCTTTAATTTCATCCATATTTTTGATATGGCCACTAACTGTAAATATATCCATTATAAGTGCTTTAGCTGTTGTTTTATCTAAAGTATATGTGCCTTTATTCGTATAAAATTCATAGTAAACTTGATGACTATGTAACACATTAGCGATTTCTATCGCAGTCTCTTTGCTAAGTGGATTTGTCTGAATAACTTCATGCTCTTTTGTTCTAATTTCCGCTCCATTTGCACAGATCATAGGAGTAATAATTCCTGCCTCTTTTAATAATTCACCTGATTCCTCATAGGCACGACCTGTTGCAATGACTACTTCAATCCCTTTACTTTGTGCCTCTCTTATCGCTTCACGGTTTTCTTGTGTAATCTCTTGAGTGGATTTTAGTAAGGTACCATCCATATCAATCGCAATACATTTAATCATATATTCCACCTCTTCAATCAGAACTTCGCACTGCATTTTCCTTTCATATCATATCACGAATAATAAGCATTCAAAAGGAATTCAATTTGATCCTCTAGGTTTATCCTCATCCTTTTCTCTTCTAATGTTTGTCATATTTGTGAACGAATATGTGAACAATTTTCAAACTCTTAGTGAACTTTGCCTCAAACATTCAAAATTTCATTATGATATAGCTATCATTTATTTAAAGGGAGACGATCAGAAAAAAACACTTGAGGGCCTTTATACATCAGTATTTCCGATGACAAATTTCTACAAAAAAATCATTAGAGTAAGCACTTCAATTTTAGAACTTTATCTTTTTTTCTAGTTTTCTTTTATATCGCTAACTTATGCAATGATTTTTGTCGCTTTTACTATGTGAAAAATTCACAAACTAACATTACCACTTTAAAAGGAGGAGTAAAAACTATGGATATGGTTTTTCTTTCACGTTTACAGTTTGCTTCAACTACCATTTTTCACTATTTTTTCGTTCCAATTTCCATTGGTTTGGTACTACTTATTGCCATTATGGAATCTTATTACGTAAAAACAGGAAATGAACAATACAAAAAAATGGCTAAGTTTTGGGGCAAATTATTTCTAATTAATTTTGTCATTGGTGTAGTTACTGGTATTTTGCAGGAATTCCAATTTGGAATGAACTGGTCTAATTATTCACGCTTTGTTGGAGATGTTTTCGGTGCACCACTTGCTATAGAAGCATTACTTGCTTTCTTCATGGAGAGTACCTTCATTGGACTGTGGATCTTTGGGTGGGACCGTTTATCTAAAAAGGTTCACTTAGCATGTATTTGGTTAACTGCTCTTGGAACAACTCTTTCCGCTTTCTTTATTCTAGTTGCAAATAGCTTTATGCAAAGACCAGTTGGTTTCGAAATCAATAATGGCCGCGCAGAAATGACTGATTTCTTTGCTCTTATCACAAATGGTCAAGTACTTGTGGAATTTCCACACACTCTATTTGCAGCATATGCTACAGGAGCATTCTTAGTAGCCGGTATTAGTGCTTACAAATTATTAAGAAAACAAGATATTGATTTCTTTAAGAAATCCTTTCAGGTTGCTATAACAGTTGCTTTAACATCGACTTTCTTAACGCTAGTGGCTGGTCATGCTCAGGCACAATTTTTAGTAGAAACACAACCGATGAAAATGGCAGCAAGTGAAGGGTTATGGGATGAAAGTGAAGATCCCGCTCCTTGGACTGTTTTTGCTAATATCGATGTAGAAAATAAAGAAAATAGTGCTGAAATAAAAATCCCCTATCTTTTAAGTATTCTTTCTTATAACACTTTAGATGGAAGCCTTAAAGGGATGAATCAAATCCAAGCAGAGTATGTTCAAAAATACGGAGAGGGTAACTATATTCCTCCTGTTAAAACTACTTTCTGGAGCTTTAGAATCATGGTTGCTGCTGGTGTAGGAATGATTCTTCTAGGAATTTACGGTGTTTACTTAGCATGGAAAAAGAAATTAGTATCTAAGCCTAATAAATGGTTCTACCGTTTCATGGTGGGAGGTATATCTTTACCATTTATAGCCAATACTTCAGGATGGATCATGACAGAAATTGGTCGTCAGCCATGGACTGTTTTTGGGTTAATGACAACAGAAGATAGTATTTCTCCTAGTGTTTCAGCAGGTCAAGTATTATTCTCGATTATTTCTTTCTGTACTATTTATGCAATTCTAGGTGTGATCATGGTATATCTTTACGTAAAAGTGATTAAAAAGGGTCCATATATGATGGAAGAAGAAGAAGAAGCAAAAATAGATACAGATCCATTTTCAAAGGAGGGATTCCATGCTTGATTTAAATGTGCTTTGGTTTATATTAGTTGCCGTTTTGTTCATCGGATTCTTCTTTTTAGAAGGATTTGATTTTGGGGTAGGTATGTCTACACAGCTTCTCGCAAAAAACGATTTAGAAAGACGTATCTTAATCAACTCTATTGGTCCATTCTGGGACGCTAATGAAGTTTGGTTAATCACTGCTGGAGGAGCTATGTTTGCTGCTTTCCCACATTGGTATGCAACCATGTTCAGTGGTTTTTATACACCACTGGTTGTTTTACTACTTGCCTTAATCGTTCGCGCTACAGGTTTTGAATTACGTGCAAAAGACAACCATCCTAATTGGAAGAAAGCTTGGGATGTTTGTATATTCATAGGAAGTACCCTTCCACCATTATTATTTGGAGTAGTTTTCACCTGTTTCATGCAAGGCCTACCGATTGATAAAAACATGGAATTAAATGCTGGTTTCTTTGATGTAGTAAACTACTACACATTAACTGGTGGTTTGACAGTTCTAGTTTTATGCTTAGTTCATGGTTTAGTTTTCACTACTCTTCGTACAGTAGGTGATCTACAAGAGAGAGCTCGCAACTTGGCTCAAAAGCTATTACCGTTACTTGGTATTCTATTACTTCTATTCTCTGCTCTAACTTATTTAAAAACAGACATCTTCGCAGCACGTGGATTAATCCTATCCTTTATCTTTTCACTAGGGGTTATTGCATTTGTTGTTGGTGGTTTCTTTATTTCAAGAAAAATGGACGGTTGGGCATTTGGAATGACAGGTGCTGTTATTGCCTTATCGTTTGTATCTATTTTTATCGGCTTATTCCCTAGAGTAATGGTTAGCTCTATAAGTGATGCATTCAGTTTGACTATCCAAAATGCTGCTTCTGGTCATTATTCGCTTAAGGTTATGACAATTGTTGCTCTTACCCTTCTTCCTTTTATATTAGGGTATCAAATTTGGAGTTATATTGTCTTCCGTAAACGGATTACCGAGAAGTCTCACTTAGAATACTAATGGATAAAAATTTAATGAAGCTTACCGGAATCAAGCCGATTCTAGCTACAATTGGAATTTTAACTGTTATGGAGGGATTCGCTATTATTCTGCTTGCCACATGGCTTGCAGATATAATAGCCTCTTTATATAACGGAGTTGCAATTCAAGAACAATATGGAAAAATCCTATTGTTCTTGTTGGCATTTTTAGGACGTCACCTAGCACACACTATCCAACAAAATATAGCTACTAATTTCGCAGAGAAAACAAGCAAAGAATTACGATCTACACTTGTTAAAAAGCTGTTTGAACTTGGTCCGAAATATACCAAAAAACATGGTAGTGGAAACATTTCAACACTTGTTTTAGAAGGAATTACACAATACAAAACATACTTAGAACTATTCCTTCCTAGAATGCTGGCTACTGGAATTGTTCCTGGAATGATTATTCTTTATGTCTATTGGAACGATTGGCTATCAGGTGTAATCTTAACTGTTACAATGCCCATTCTCATTGGATTTCTAATCTTAGTTGGGATGGCCGCAAGCAGTCAGATGGACAGACAATTAGCTACGTATAAAATACTATCCAACCACTTCTTAGATTCATTAAGAGGATTAGAAACACTAAAGTTTTTAGGGAGAAGTAAACAGCATAAAGGTAATATTGAAAAGGTTAGTGAGCAATATCGTAAAGCAACAATGAAAACATTACGTTTAGCTTTTCTTTCCTCTTTTTCCTTAGATTTTTTCACTTCTCTTTCTGTGGCTGTTGTTGCTGTAAACTTAGGGCTACGCTTAATCAATGGAGACTTAGTATTGCTCCCAGCCTTAATGATTTTAATACTGGCGCCTGAATTTTTCTTACCTGTTCGTATGGTGGGAGCTGATTTCCATGCTACTTTAGATGGAAAAGAGGCTGGCGAATCCATTCAGAAAATACTAAAGGAAGAAACAGCTCTTGCAAATGGAACAACGGCTATTCCTTTCATTAGTACGTCTTCTCTTTTGTTTCAGGGAGTAGAATTTCAACATAATGCAGAGGAAGAACCTACCTTAAAGAATCTTCAATTTTCTATTGAAGGCTTTAAAAAAATCGGAATTGTAGGCGAAAGTGGAGCTGGAAAATCTACACTAATAGATTTACTTAGTGGTTTTAATGCGCATACCAATGGAACTATTTCTGTCAATGGAGTCACTATTCCTAATCTTATGACAGACGCATGGAGACAGCATACAACCTATATTCCTCAATCTCCTTATATTTACAGCATGAGTTTACGAGATAATATAGCATTCTACCGTCCTAAAGCATCTGATGAAGAAATAATCTCAGCATTAAAGGCCACTGGCTTATATGATGTGTATCAAGCTTTACCAAATGGATTGGATGAAACGTTAGGAGATGGAGGACGAACATTAAGTGGAGGTCAAGAGCAAAGAGTCGCCTTAGCTCGTGCCTTTCTAACAAATCGTAGCATCATGTTGCTTGATGAACCAACCTCTCACCTAGATATTGAAACAGAATTTGAATTAAAGGAAATGATGCTCCCCTTATTGGAAGACAAGTTAGTTTTTCTTGCTACACACCGCCTTCATTGGATGAAGGATATGGATTATATATTAGTTCTAGATCACGGTACGATTGTCGAAAAGGGAACACACTCTGATCTTATCGCAGCAAAAGGCTATTATTATAGCCTATTACAACAGTAAGGAGGGAAACTCAAATGAATGATAATAAATGGATTACTCCATTTCTAAAAGGCAATATCAGTCGCATACTTCTTATCCTTTTCTTGAGCATCCTTGCCTTACTCACAGCTGCGATGCTCACCTTTACTTCTGGTTTTCTTATTAGTAAGTCAGCTATTCCTGTTGAAAATATCTTGATGGTTTATGTTCCAATTGTAGGAGTTCGTACATTTGGTGTGAGCCGTGCCGTATTCAGCTATTTAGAAAAATTAGCAGGACATAATACAGTTCTTCGTATTCTATCGAAAATGCGTATTCGCTTATTTGGTATATTAGAACCTCAAGCACTATTTCTAAAAAGCCGCTTTAAGATGGGAGATATGCTCGGAATTTTAGCTGATGATATTGAGCAATTGCAAAATATATATCTACGAACTATTTTTCCGACCTTTGCCACTACAGTAATGTATTTACTCGTAATCTGCGCCATTGGAATTCTCGATCTTCCCTTTGCTCTCTTAATGGCTTTCTATCTTGGTTTGCTGTTATTCGTTTCCCCTCTTCTTTCTCTTTTTTTAATGAAGAAGAAACAAGTGGAATTTAAGCAACGTCGGAACGGCTTATATCAGAGCCTGACAGATAGTATATTAGGAATTAGTGATTGGGTAATAAGTGGTCGTTCTGATTACTTTATTAAAGATTATGAAAAGGAAGAAGAAAAAGTTGCTCTTATTAGTCATCAGTTAGTGCTTTTTACTAGATGGAGAAATTTCACTTCTCAAATAGTCGCAGTCTTAATCATTGTTTCTCTTATCTTTTGGTCAAGCCAAGAGTATTTAGAAGGACATATTCCCGTTACACTAATTGCTGCCATTATTCTTGTAGCGCTGCCTATTCTAGAATCCTTTCTAGTAGTTTCAGATGCTTTTGAGAAGCTACCTGCTTATCAAGACTCTTTGACACGATTAAAGAAACTACAGGCTCCTCCGAGTGTGAGCCAGCATACAACAGCACAAAGAGTATTAGACGAGGATGGAGAAATTAAGCTAGAGCATGTTTCTTATCGTTATCATGAAGAGGGAGCCTTTTCCGTAGAGGATGCTTGCCTTCATATTCCTAAAGGGAAAAAAATCGCATTAATTGGTCGAAGTGGTGCTGGAAAATCTACTCTACTTAAATTGATTCAAGGAGTAATAGAGCCCACATCTGGAAGTGTAACCTTTAATGGTGAACCTGCATCTTTATTTGCCGAGGATTCTTCTACTCTACTTTCTGTTTTAAACCAAAATCCTCATTTATTTGATACTACTTTACGAAACAACATCCTTGTAGGTGTTGAAAATGCTTCGGATGAACGTTTAAGAGAGGTTATTAAATTAGCTCAATTAGAGGAACTAGTGCAACAGTTACCGAGCGGGATAGATACATTTATGCAAGAAACAGGACAACGTTTCTCAGGTGGAGAAAGACAAAGAGTGGCACTAGCTAGGATTCTGCTGCAGAATACCCCTATTGTACTTATGGACGAACCCAATGCTAGCCTTGATCCAAAAACAGAAAAAGAATTACTAAAAACAATTTTTTCTGCTTTGAGTGGAAAAACGATTATATGGATTACTCATCATTTAGTTGGAGTAGAAGAAATGGATGAAATTTTATTTATGGATGAGGGAAAAATCATTTTGAGAGGGACTCACCAAGAATTATTAACAAATAGCACTAGATATCAGCAGCTATACGCTTTAGATCATCCAGAATTCTGAAATATAGGATTCATCATCAACAAATTAGTAGCAGAAACGAAGAAAAACCCGTACTATCGGCAATGGAAAATATCCTAAATAGTACGGGTCTTTTTATTGGCAACATATAGGGTAACAGCCTACTCACTTATCCTATAAAAAGACAAACAGACGCTTCTCCAAACGAATCTTTTATAAAACTACAGACCTATACTAAGTTGTGACCATCTTTCCTCCATTTACATGGATTACTTCCCCTGTCACGTATCCTGAATCATCTGATGCTAGATAAACGTAAGCTGGTGCTAGCTCAAATGGCTGTCCGGCTCTTTTCATAGGGGCATCTGTACCGAATTTCATTACTTGTTTCTCAGAAAAGCTTGCTGGAATTAAAGGTGTCCAAAAAGCACCTGGTGCTACTGCATTAACCCGTATTTTCTTTTCTATTAAAGATAAGGAAAGAGACCTTGTTAGGGTGACAATAGCTCCTTTAGTTGCAGAGTAGTCAATCAGTTCTTTCATACCTGCATATGCTGTGATGGAGGCTGTATTAATTATCGTGCTTCCTTCTTTTAAGTATGGTAAAACGGCTTTGATTAAGTAAAAAAAAGAAAAAATATTTGTACTAAACGTATGCTCAAGTTGCTCTTTTGTAATATCTAAAATGCTTTTTTGAACATATTGTACACCATGGTTATTGACTAGAATGTCTATTTTTCCAAAGTGCTGTAATACTTTTTTTACTACATAAGTAGAATTTTCTTCCATTGTTAAATCTGCGGGTATAAGAAGACACTCTCCACCTAACTCTTTAATTCTTTGCTCTGTCTCTTGTGCATCTCGGTGCTCATTTAGATAGACTATTGCTACCTTAGCTCCTTCTTTTACATAAGCGTAAGAAACAGCTCTGCCTATACCACTATCACCACCAGTAATAATAGCAACCTTACTTTTAAGCTTGTTGCTACTTTTATAGTTTGGGTTCTCAGAAATTGGTCTAGGGTTCATTTCATATTCAAAGCCTGGCATTCTATTCTGGTGCTGTGGTGGAAAAGCAATTGGGACATTCTTTGTTACTTTCTTTTGACTATAGTAGGGGTATTCTGGGTACATGTTATCCATCCTCCTCTAGGCTATACTTTGTTACATTATGTGAGGAAGTTAATAATGTGCTTATCCATGATATTTTCTATAAGACTTGTGAGTGGTATGCTACATGGAAATTACTACTTTGTTAATGAATAACATCTGCTACCATTGCTTCAGTAACTGTTACTAAGTCTGAAACCGCTAATTCCATTTGCAGCCCAATTTTCCCACCACTTACAACAATGGTGTTAAGTTCTTTTGCGGTTTGATCTATAATAGTCTCATATTTCTTCTTCATACCGACTGGTGAACAACCACCACGTATATATCCTGTTAGTTTTTGTATATCTTTAACAGGAACCATTTCTACTTTTTTAGCTTGAACCACTTTTGCTGCCTTCTTTAAATCAAGCTCTGCTTCAACAGGTATGATAAAAACATAATTTTCTTTTGAAGCGTCTCCTAACACTAATGTTTTATATACCATCTTAACCTCTTTTTCTATTTTTTCTGCTACAGAAATGCCATCAATCTTTCCATCCTTATTTTCGTAGGTATAAATTGTGTATGGAATTTTTGCTCCATCTAAAATTCTCATTGCATTTGTCTTTGCGGTAGCCATTTTGATCCTTCTTTCCGTTCTTTTCTGTCTATTATAACGCAGAAGAAGAAGTGATAATAATCAAAAACCTGTGACATTTTACGAACATAATGCCCAATTATTCATATAGTATGAGAAAATGTACAATTCTGTTGGGAGGATTATAATGAAACCAAGCTACCAAGATGCACTAGCCTATTATGGGATAAGTGGTGCACACCCAGGAGGACTAACCTTAACAAAATTTTTATTAGAGCAAGAAAGCATCACACATCAAACAGCTATTCTTGATGGAGGTTGTGGTACGGGGCAAACATCTGCCTTTATTAAGAAACATTATCCTTGTTCTGTAACAAGTATTGATTACCATCCTACCATGGTGGAAAGAGCAAGAAACCGATTTACAAATGAGAACTTACCTATAACATTAGTGCAAGGCAGCTTAGAAAAAATCCCTTTCCCTTCCAATAGCTTTGATCTTGTTTTAGTGGAATCTGTTCTTATTTTCACTAATTGTCAACATTCACTTAGAGAAATAAATCGTGTACTAAAACCAAATGGAGTATTGTTAACCTTAGAGATGACTGCAGAGCAACCATTAAGCCATGTAGAGCAGAAGAATATGTGTGAAGTCTATGGAATAGATAGAGTCTATACAGAAAAGGAATGGGTTAATCAGATGAAACATGCTGGATTCTCACAAGTAGAAGTAAAAATGGCTCATTCTGTTTTTTCTCATATGCTTGCAGGTTTAGAAGGTGAAGAAGAAGGCATGGATACAACAGTTCCCGTTAACTTAGATTTAGAAGGTAAGCTAATGGAACACTCTCATATCCTTTACACCTATGGAAATATTATTGGCTATAGAGTATATAGAGCAGTAAACTAGCTAATTTTTGGCCATTTACATGGCCAGAATGCCACTTTGTTGAAAAAAGAATATGTCCATTAAATGCAAATAATTTATGTGACATTAGTCTGTTGAGAACTTGCATAGATAATGAACTAATCGAATAGGGGGATGATTTCCGTTACAGGGATTCGCTTTTCGTGTGGGCTCGCTCTGAGCCGCGATCTGCCCATGCCCTGCAAGGTCTCACTCCTGGAACGTAGATTATCTGGATATAAACCCCACTCAATCTTTCTCCATTACTTCTACCTCAAGCTGATGCGATAGATCTATGTGATATGTTAGTTTTTGTAAGTTTTTCGTTGGTCAACCTATTCGAAAGGGATAGAAGACTTACAACTGTTTCCTTACAAAAACCAATATTATCGCATCGATTTTCTACGCTTTTAATAAGGACTTATGAATCCATATAGCTGCTTGTGAACCTTCTCCCATTGCAATGGTTACCTGTTCTGAGTGTGCAACAACATCTCCCGCAGCCCAAACACCTTCTATATTTGTCATTTTAGTTCGGGGATGCACTTTAATATGGTTATTATCCAATACCTCAACCCCTAGTTGGACAGCCAAATCCGATCGCACTTTGTTTCCACCAAAGGCAATAAAACTATGGTTTGTTTCAATTACTAGATCATTCTCTAATGCAAAACCTCTAATTTCGGGGCCTTTTGCTATCACACGCTTTATTGTCTGTTCGTAAATGGGAATATCATGTTTAGATAGCTCTTCACGTAAGTTTTTTTCTATCTCTTCTCCGCCATGATTAATATAGATTAATTCCTTCGTCCAATACAATAGAGTAATAGCCATATTTGCTCCAACACTACCATTACCTATCACCACTGTTTTCTTACCTTGCACTTCATAGCCATCACAATCTGGGCATAAATAGACACTAACCCCTAAACATGGGAAAAGTTCCTGTAAGGGAGGGATATGATCAAGTACACCTGTAGCTATTAACAATTTTCTAGAGCTAAAAGTATCTTTCACTGTCTTAACCGAAAAAAAGCTATCTACTTTCTTTACAGATTCTACTGAGTCTTTTAGAAATTGGACATCTAAGGATTCAGCTTGCTGTCTCCCAATATTTCTTAGCTCTTCACCACTCACTCCATCTGGATAACCTAAAATATTATGATAGCTTTTACAAAGAGTAGACCTTCCATCTTCCTTATCTATTACTAATACTTCATGGTTATATCTGCCTAATTGAATAGCTGCTTGAAGACCCGCTATTCCGCCACCAATAATTATACAATCAAAGATATGGTTCATTCCTTCTTCTCCTTTCTAGAGCATTCAACGAGTTATTTACTTATTGTAAGCAAGTACACTCTTCTTATTCCCTCCTACATATAAAAAAAGGAATGTTTGCGAGCAGTCTCACAAACATTCCTTTTATCTAAGCTAACACTTCATCTTTAAAAAATAGTGGTAAATGCTCTTTATGTGCTTCTAACATTTCATCTAAAATTTCTTTTGCCACCTTATCTGATGGTAGTAGTGGATTAATGGTCATTGCGAGTAAAGCTGTATGATAATTTCCGGTTACTGCTGCTTCAGCTGCTACTCTTTCAAAAGATTTAATTTGTTGAACAAGACCACGAACAGCTACAGGAAGATCTCCAATAGCGATTGGTTTTGGACCTTCTTTTGTAATAATAGAGCTAATTTCTACTGCCGAATCATCAGGAATGCTAGCTATAGCTCCATTATTTATCGTATTAACAGGCTGTATATCTCTTCTATCATTGTACATAGAATCAATTAAACTACATGCTGCATCACTGTAATAAGCTCCCCCACGTTTTTCTAATTGTGGCGGTTTAATTTCTAAATTTTCATCTTTATATAACTCAAAAAGTTCTTTTTCTAGTTTTTGAACTACTTCTGCTCTTGTACCCTGTAGTTCTGCTTCTTCTAGCTCACTTTGCAGCATTTCTGCTTGTTTATAGTAATAGCGATGATAACCACATGGAATTGCTCCTAAAGCTTTTATAAAGTCTGGTTCCCAATCAATTGCCGCTATATTTTTCATTGTATCACTCTCATGTTTTGACATTGCCTCTAAAAAGTCAGAGGTAATGTTCTTACCATCTAAAAATACGTTTAACCCATAAACCATATGATTTAATCCAGCAAAGTCCACTCTTACTCTTTCTGATTCTACTTTTAAGATCTTAGCAATACCCATTTGTGTAGAAATAGGAACATTGCAAAGCCCTACTATTCTTTTCCAATTACTATGACGAAGAACAGCCTCTGTTACCATACCTGCTGGATTAGTGAAGTTAATCAGCCAAGCATTTGGACATAGCTCTTCCATGTCTTTCACAATATCTAGGATGACGGGAATGGTACGTAAGCCTTTGAAAAGACCTCCTGGACCATTTGTTTCTTGACCAATTACATTATATTTCAAAGGAATTCTTTCATCTTTTGCTCTAGCTGCTAATAAACCTACTCTAAATTGTGTTGTAACAAAATCAGCATCCTTCAAAGCTGCTCTTCTATCAAGTGTTAAATGAATTTCAATTGGTAAACCTGCCTTCTTGACCATTCTTTTAGCTAGATTTCCAACAATGTTTAATTTTTCTTCTCCTTCAGGGATATCAACTAACCAAAGCTCGCGAACTGGTAATGAATCATATCGTTTAATAAATCCTTCTACTAATTCTGGTGTATAACTAGAGCCTCCACCAATGGTAACAATCTTAATTCCTTCTCCCATACCAATCGCCATCCTTTCATCCTTTTGAAATCCTTTTCAACTTCCTCCTTTACCATACTTTTTTGTGTACTCTTAGTAAATAGAAGAACCAAGTTTTGTACTATTTTACATTTCGTGTAACCTGTTCCAATAGAAAAACATGGTGTGCCAAAAAAAGGCATACAGTTAAGGTTGTCTATCCCTTACTGTATGCCTTCTTTCTATTCGCCCTAATAATCAACTGATTGATAACTTCTGAAAATAATAATCCCATCGCAATAGATCCTGATATTAAGAATGCTTTAGCTGCTAAGCTAACTGCTTCATAATAATCATTTTCCACAAAATTACGCATAGCATTATAAGCCATTCCACCTGGAACTAAAGGAATAATACCTGCCACACTGAAAACAATCACAGGTGTTTTATACCATCTTGCAAATATTTGGCTAATTAGTGCCACTAAGAAAGCCCCTACTAGTGTTGCTAATACTTCATCCATATGGAAGTAGACAATTAACCAGTAAGCAAGCCATCCTAACATACCAATAAATCCACATTGAATTAGCATCTTACGGGGAATATGAAAGATAATACCAAAACCAAATGTAGCTGCAAAACTCGTTATTGCTTGTGCTATAAAATCATTCATTCGTGCTCTCTCCTAAAAAATAAAAAATGCCACAGCTATTCCTGTCCCTATTGCTGATGCTGTTAGAAATGCGTCCGCACCCTTTGAAATTCCTGATACTAAATGTCCTGCTATTAGATCTCTTACTGCATTGGTTATTAATAATCCTGGCACAAGTGGCATAACAGAGCCAATAATAATCTTGTCTGCTTCTGCGCCAAAACCTATCCATACCGATAAAAATGCAATAATTCCTATTACAAAAGAAGCAGAAAACTCTGCAAAGAATTTAATTTGAATTACTCTATGGAAATAATTTGAGCATAAAAAACCTAACCCTCCAGCTATTAGTGCAGGAATAAAATCTTTCCATACCCCATCAAACATAATTAAAAAACATCCACTGGCAAAAGCTGCGGCCGTAATTTGCATCCAATTATTATAGGTGCATTCCTCATTTTCTACATCTTTAAGCAAATAATAGGCTTCCTTCATACTAACTGTTCCTGTACTTATTTTTCGCGATATATCATTAACTTTTACAACCTTCTCTAAGTTTGTTGTTCTATCTAATATACGATTAAGTTTTGTTTTAGTGGGCTCTGAGCCTTCTAAAGATAAAATAATGCCAGTTGGTGTAACGAAACAATCTGAATCTGTTACTCCATAGGCGACCGCTATTCGAGTCATTGTATCTTCCACTCGATATGTTTCTCCTCCGTTTTGAAGCATAATGCTACCTGCCAACATACATATTTCCATGATGTCATAGGTTTTTTCTTTCGATAAATATGTCATGATCATCTCTCCAATATGAAACAAAGCACTATAATCAAGTATTGTTACCTCTTCTATAAATAGATAAATATCTTCATACATTTTTTGCCGAATGACATTTCCAATTTACAGTTTAAACGAGTAACACTCCAATAAGCAATAGTGGAATACAAGTCAGGGAGGGAAGATAAGCCTCTTGTACTTTTTTCGCCTGCAGGTCTAATTCTTTTGAGTGGATTACACTCCATTCCAAGAGATGTTTAAAATAATATTCAAAATAAAAAACCCTGACTATTAGGCGAGAGACTAATTAAATAATCGCCTAATAGTTCGGGTATGTTAATGACTGAAATACTTATGTCTAGCTTTATAGGAAATAATATTTAGAAGCTTGATTTTTTGCTACTTATACTACTTGATCAATCTTTTTGAATACCAAAACGAGCATTAATCTGTCCACGGAGCATCTGTTTTTTCACTTTGCGCTCTTCCTCTTCCCTGTTCTTTTTCAGGATCTCTTGCCGAATTTCGTGTGTGCGAACTCCTTCTTCTCTTTTATTAGCAATCTCTATTAACCTCTCTACATCAGAAAAAGAATATTTCCTATTTCCACGTTCTGGTCTTTCGGGAAAAATGAGTTTTCGCTGCTCATAATAGCGAATTTGTCTTTCCGTTAATCCAGTAAGTTCACTAACAACGCCTATGGTAATCACTTTTCTTTTCTTATAGGATGGTTCATGATCCATTTACATTTCACCTCATGAAGTTAGAGTTTTCTCCTTACTACTCATTATAATATCTACGTGACAAAAACGAACTGTTTTTGTCATATTTTATAACACGAAATTCAAAAAATAGGTAAGATATCCTTACAGTTTTGATGAATTTTTCTATAAAGTACTTTAAAATGCTTATAGTACAAACATTTTGACCTATTACACTTTAGGTGAAGAAGGTACATTGCACTCATTCTTCTATAGAGAGGAGCCTAAGAAATGATTAATAAAGAAGCGGTTGATCTAGCTAAGAAAATCGTGGAGCTTGATTTACAAAGAGACGAGATTTGGGAAAATCTAGCCGAACTTGCAGGAGAGCATGCTCACGAATTACTTCGTTTTGTACAAAATAGCTAACACAAGAAACGTAAACCTTAATATGTACGATTATATATAGAGAATCTTAAATGAGATTCTCTTTTTTGTGTACCACAATGATGTTAACAAACATAACATAACTATTTTAATAGAAACAAAGGTATATCGCAAGTAATATCTTAATTTTTAAAATACTTAAACATTAAAAAAACTGCTACTATTAAGCAAAATTACTTTACTTAGTAGTAACAGCATTCCTTTTAAATACTTACATCTCTTTTCCTAAAAAACCAAAACGTAAGTATCATAAAGATACAGTAATATACAAATAAAATTCCTAAAGACATTGGCATCGTTATATTTTCTAATATTTTATCCTGCAACAAGAAAACCGATTGATCTAAGTGGGGGAATATCAACACTTTCGCCCAAGTATAATTTTCAGCTAAAAATTGAATCAGTTGCCCCAGTGTAGAAGATACAAATAATACAAATATTCCAATCCCCACCGCTATTGCCTGATTCTTAAATAGAGTAGAAAGCATGAATGCTATAGTTAATATGAGTAATAAACCAGGAAGATAATATAAAATCGACTTAAAGAAATAAACCCCAGTACTCATTTTAACAGTTTGACCAGCCATATCATACAGGTTTATATTACTAGAGAAATCCCCTACCCCAAAGAATAAAATACTTATGACATAACCAGCTACAATTAATATAGCAATAAGGCCAGCAGAATAGATTAATAAGGATATATACTTTGATAATAATATCTTCCAGCGCTTATGTGGTCTTATTAATAATTGTTTAATTGTTCCATCTGAAAATTCAGAAGAAACATTCCCAGCACAAACAATAACTACAAACAACGTTATTAATGACTTCATAGCAAGAACTCCACCAGCCATATTAGACCAAGAGGTAGTATATGGACTCACATCATCTTGTAAATTTTGTTGATATCTTGTAATAGTCTCTTCCATACCCTCTTTTGTATCTTCATATTTATATTCCTGACCATTATTCCAAAGGCTTTCTTGCGTTGGTGCAGATGGTAATTTCTTCTCTAACTCTGCTATTTCTGTTTCTACCTTGGCTCGCCAATCATCTCCTTTGTATTGAGGAACAGTTTTCATTTCAAGGATTGCTCCTCCAATTAATATAATGATTAAAACAATAGCAAAAATCCAACTTGTTTTCTTCTCCCATATTTTCACTAATTCATTCTGTATTAAGCCAATCATTTCTTAACCTCCTCTCTATTTTGCTGTGTTATTTCTAAGAATCTGTCTTCTAACGTTGCTTTCGTTACAGAGATTCCATATACAGAGAGGTGATGCTCTACAAAAAGTTTATTTACGATTGGGATTTGTTCTTTAGGTATACTGATAATAAGCTCTCTTTCTTTAGAGGATTCAACTGTCAAGGAGAGGTCACTATTTTCCAAAATGGAAACAGCCTCTTTCACCTGGTCTAGCTCAAAGACTACTTGTCTACTATTTACCTCTTCTTCTGAGACAGTATCATCCATTGTAGCAACGTGTATTAGCTTTCCTTTTTCAATAATGGCAAAGCGATGACACATTAACTGCATCTCTGATAACAAATGGGAAGAAACCAATACAGAAATACCTTCTCTTGCTAGTAAATGGAGATAATCCCGAAACTCGCGAATCCCTTGTGGATCAAGTCCATTTGTTGGTTCATCTAAAATTAATATTGCCGGTTTATGTAATAAAGCTTGTGCAACTCCAAGTCTTTGTCTCATTCCAAGAGAATAGGTTTTCACTTTTTGATGAATAGCACTCTCTAAGCCTACTAATTTAATGACTTCCTGAAATCTCTCTTCTGGTATTGGATTGATAGCCATTCTTGCATAATGCTTCAGGTTTTTATATCCACTCATGTACTTATAAAATTCTGGATTTTCGACGATTGCGCCTAGACTACTCATGGCATTTGAAAAATCTACATCTAAATCGTTATTATTGATAACAACTTTTCCATTTGTTCTGTTAATAAGACTAACAACCATTCGGATAATCGTTGTTTTACCGGCACCATTCGGACCTAGAAGACCAAAGATTTCTCCTTTTTCCACCGTAAAACTAACATCATCCACAATGTTCTTTCCTCTTATCCTCTTTGTTAAGTTTTTTACTTCCAACGCAGTAACCTTCATCATAGACTCCCTTCTTTTTATAAATCCCCTTATTGCTGGCTCAAATGATGTATAAATACACGTTTCTTATACTAATACGATATTCCGCCTAAAAGGTTTCGTAAATGGATAAAGTTTACATTGTGTTCACAATTTAATATCAATCTCAAAAATACTCTTTCCAAATGAAAGTGGAAAGAGTATTTTTTCATTTATTTTTTAAATAGTAGTCGTAGATACATTGTTTATCAATTCTTGAACAGATGTATATACATAACCTAAATCTCTTGCAACTGGAGCATATGTTACATGTCCTTTAAATGTATTCACACCTTGTTTAATAGCATAATCAGCTTCAATAGCTCCTATTGCCCCTAAGTTAGCAATTTGAAGAGCATATGGCATTGTTACATTTGTTAAAGCAATAGTTGAAGTTCTCGGAACTGCTCCTGGCATATTAGCTACAGCATAATGCACTACCCCATGTTTATCATAAGTAGGATTATCATGTGTGGTAATACGATCAACTGTTTCGAATATTCCACCTTGGTCAATCGCAACATCTACAATTACAGAGCCTGGCGCCATTTTCTTTACCATTTCCTCTGTTACTAATTTTGGTGCTTTCGCTCCTGGTATTAGAACAGCTCCAATAACCAAATCAGCTTCAACAACAGCTTCTTCAATATTAGCAGGATTGGAGACTACTGTAATTAGACTAGAACCAAATTGATTGTCTAATTCCCTTAATCTTTCTGGATTTAAATCTAAAAGAGTAACATTTGCTCCTAACCCTATGGCAATTTTTGCTGCATTTGTTCCGACAATTCCACCGCCAATAATAGTAACATTTCCTCTTTTTACTCCAGGAACACCTGCAAGCAAGATACCTTTTCCACCATGTGGCTGCTCTAAAAATTGCGCTCCAATTTGAACAGCCATTCTTCCAGCTACTTCACTCATTGGAGTCAGAAGAGGGAGCTTGCCGTTCACTTCAATGGTTTCATAAGCAATTCCTATTACCTCATTTTCCGTCAAAGCCTTTGCTAGTTCCTTTTCGGCTGCTAAATGTAAGTAGGTGAAGAGAATAAGACCTTTGCGGAAATAAATATATTCAGATGCTAATGGTTCTTTTACCTTCATAATCATTTCAGCAGTATTCCAAACCTCTGCTGCTGTATCGATTATCTTTGCCCCTGCTGCCACATACTCAGCATTTGCAAAACCACTACCAACCCCAGCATTATTTTCTAATAAAATTTCGTGTCCTCCATTCTTTAAGTAAGACACACCAGAAGGAGTAATCGCTACCCTGTTTTCATTGTTTTTGATTTCCTTTGGAACACCAATAATCATCACAATTCCCCCTTGTTAATTAAATTTACATACAATGTTATAATCTTATTATTATAATAGGACGAATTCTGAAAATTTTCTTTGTTAAAAATAATAAAGCAAAAAATATGTATTTGTGAAAAATCACAAATGGGGTATTTTACCTTTCGGAACTTATTCTAATATTATTGTTTAAATTAACATCTGAGTGTTATATGCTTATATTTCATCATGTTTTTACAAAGAGTAAAGAAATAAGACTAACTAATGGACAAGGATAATGGAGTTGATTATATGAGTAAAGCTAAAGCTAAAGGTGGAACAGGTAGAGGGACAGGTAAGAAGGGCTGGAATCGTTGGCAGGCTAGTGCTAATAAAGCGAAAAGTGCAAAACCTTACAAAAGTAAAGGGGTTAAACAGCGAGAAGCTAGTGAAACAGGTACTAATAGTGATAAGGCAGGAAAGTAAAGAGCACTATCTGCTAAATTCGACTAATTTCTATATGCAATGACGAAAAATCCAGTTAAAAGAAGCTGGATTTTTTCTTATATAATAATTGGAATACATTAGTTTCCTAAAAGGACGAGAGGCTAAGTTAGGGAATAATATAGTTCTATACCGGTCATATCAATGTGAGGTCACTGCAAGGCCGAAGCGGCTCAGCGTGAGTCCCACACACAGAAAGCAAACCCCTGTAACGGTAATTAGCCGCTATTTTAGAAAGCTGATTAAATAATATAACTATATTAAAAGCCGCTTAATCTAGGAATTTGTCTACCATCTGAAGCCATTATTTTTTTGGATCCTTTCTCCCAACATCAATAATTACTTCAATATATCCATCACCACCGCATTAGCTTCAAATCCAAATAAATCATAAACTTTTGACTAGGTATTGTAATATCTACTTCCATAATTTCTGCTATTCGTTTTAAACGGTAACTAAGTGTGTTGTTATGAATATGAAGCTTAGCTGCTGTTTTCTGCATACTTTCACTTTCATCCAAATAAACTTCTAATGTCGCTAATAACTCCGTTTTATGTATCTGATCGTATTCCAAGAGATTTTGGATGGCTATATTAACAGATCCATCCTGACGTCTTTTTTCTAAAAGGATATCTAAAAATTGATAGATTCCTAATTCCTGATAGTGAGTAAAGGAGCTCGTCTGTTCAGGAAACTTCTCTCTAACCTCTAGTACCGTTCTTGCTTCTTTTAAGCTCTTAGGTACGTCCACAAACTGCTTGTAAATCCCTCCAAAAGCACCTTTAACATGTTCAATTTGAAATCTTTCTTGTAAATTTTTCTCAAAATTATCGATAAACTGTTTATAACAGCTTATAGGATTTTCTTTCGAATCTAGGGGTGTTGCTAGTATGATTAGTTCTTTGTCTTCTATTGTAGAAAAGGAAATCTTAACATCTTGAGATACTTTTAATAAATACAAGATATGCTTTTCTATTTCTTTATTTATTATTTCAGGAAAGGGAAAAATCATAATAGTGTAAAAAGGAATTTTAGCCATACCCAATTCTTGTATCTTTGCTTCAATAGCTGTTTCATTCACATAACCTGTTAGAACTCTCCAGAAAAACTCTTGGTTATCTTGAAGAGAGGGTGCTGTATTTTTGCTGAAACGGGAAAGTAAATGGCGTGCTATCACAGCAGCATTTTCTAGGATAAGCATTTTATTATTAGTTAAGGGTTTATCCAATTCTACAGCCCATATATAACCAATTACTTCTTCTCCTCTCCAAATCGATACAGCAACTCTATTTCCAAGTCCAATTTCTTTTTTTCCTTCAATTTTAATTGGCTTTCTACTCTGAAGTAATTGAGGGATGACGCCATCTTTCCATAATCGATTAATAACCTTCTCAGGAACTCTCCTACTAATAATGGTTGATATTCTAACCATATCCGTTTCATCGTCATGACTACTATACACTAAAACACGATGATGAGGATTTTCTAATGTTATGGGACATTCTAATAGTTCACTTACATGATCAACAAAGCTTTCTAAGGAATCGTACATATCCCTTCTAAACGGATTCAATGGTTTATCAGTCATCCATATCTCCTTTCCTTACCTGTTAGCACTTTTTAATTAATCCTATTTTATATTGTTTAGAAGCAGTACTACAATATCTTTCTAAACAAAAAATACCCTACTTTTTAAGGAGGGCACTTTCCTATTTTTTATTATCTAACCGTTTAACGATTCTCTGTATTCTTGGTCGATTATATCTTTGGGCCATTATGATGGGAAGATTAAATAGAAGTGCATATATAACCATTACCCAGCCTGCCCAAGGTGGATTCCACAGAAAAAAGAAAGGTGCTGGAACAATAGATATCCAATGAGTTAATTCTGCTCTTCTCGATTCTAGAATAAACTGTTGTAAATACGGTTTATTTTTTTCACTTAATTGTTTTTTCTCAAATCCTTTACCTATGACGTTCCTTCCATCTGGTATCCTTGATTTCCACGCCTTTACTTTAAACCACTTTCCCCATATAGCACCATTCTTTTCCCAATTTCGAATGCGGTATAAAAAGGTATCAAATGTAAAATATTGGATCGGCAACCTTTCTATTACTAGTGCAATTCCAATATGTATAAGGAACCAGGCAACAATGTCGATTATGAATGTTTCCATTTGTGATAAATAGATGATCCTCAATCCTTGTAGCACCCCATTATATCTGGATTTTTCTATCTTTCCATTTTACTTCCTTCCTTACCTTTGTGAAGTAAACGGACCGCATAAACAAAACAACAAAAAATAAAAAGAAAACAGGATAGAATAAACAATAGAAAAAAGAAAAAGAACCTACTTTTCTTGCTAGATGGTAAAATCGTAAGAAGAATAGAAGATACAGGATGAGAAATATCATGTAACCTTGATTGATAAATGGAAGGAACCAATAGACCCCGGATATTATTCCACCTGCAATCCAACTATATATGAGAAGCATGATAATAGGATGTGTATAGGTAGAACCACTTGCAAAGCTCTTTGTCCACCCATTCACCAACTCTTTCCGTCCATTTGGATACATCCTAAAGTTGATTGTACCTTTCCCTCCCATACAAATAGTCGGTAAACCAATTTTGCTATAGGCCTTACTTAGCTCTAAACCATCCATTACAGCAGAAGCTACTTGTTTATGTCCACCTGCTAAGAAATAATTCCTTCTATTCGTCAAAATACACGGACCAAATGCACCTGCACCTTGAAAGAATCCTTTCCATAAAGTGAAAACATTCATGCCAACGATTAGAATAATATTAAATACAATCGACAGGTTTTCATACCCTTTCTGAATAGTATGATATGGCTGAACAGAAAGGAGACCTTGTCCACCTTTCTCTTCATATACTTTGACCATATTTTCTAAAGCATTTACATGACTTAACCTTGTGTCTGCATCAAGAAAGAGAAGTAATTCCCCCTTAGCCTCTAATGCTCCAAACCAACAAGCAGACGACTTCCCTCTCCATTTACCTTTTTTTCTTTGAATAACTCTTGCACCATATTTTCTAGCCACAGATGCAGTTAAATCGGTGGATTCATCATCAATAACTAATACCTCAAAGTTAGAATAATTTTGCTCCTTTACCGATAAAAGCAGCTTATCAATAGATCCTTCTTCATTGCGAGCTGGAATGACTATACTTAGTAATCTATTTATATTATAGGGAGGAGCGTTTTGTATAATCGGTAACTGATAAAGCATTAAATAACTAGCTACTATGGCTAAAATTCCTATCATACATAAGATTATTAGAAATATGGTTCCCAAGTTCACACCTACTATCTATCTCTATTGTCTCTTTCTACAATCATGTCCCTTACCAATTGCCCACTTAACGTTACCATTGGCATCCCTGCGCCAGGATTCACTGTTCCGCCTACAAAGTATAAATTTCTATACTGTTTACATTGTTTAGAATGTTTAAAGCCACGATTAGCCTTTTTATCTGAAACAGTTCCATAAATAGATCCTCTATGAGACCAGTAAGTAGATTCTATATCATCTGGTGTCCACATATCTTCTACTACTATATGCTTCCTTAAATCGGTAAGTCCCATATTCTCTAGCTTCTGTAAAACTATTTCTCTCAAATTTTTATAATCTTCCTTTTGAAATGGTTGATCTTGCTTATATGGAATATGTGGAAGAATTTTTATATTTTCATAGCCTTCTGGTGCTTGTGTTGGATCTGTTTTATTCGTATTCACAAGATAGATAGTAGGGTCATCCGGTAGCTCCTTTTGATGAAAAACTTTGTTCATCTGTTTCTTTAAAGATTGAGCAAAGAAGAAATTATGATGTGCAAGTTGTGGATACTTCTTCTTAACCCCTAAATGAAGCACTAGTCCAGAGCTAGCAGGCTCATATTTCTCTTCCATCTTTTTCAGTTTTTTAGAATTCCAATTTAGTAATTTTTCATATGTTGGTATTACTTCCATATTTGATATAACATAATCAGCTGTTTTTTCTACACCATTTTGCAAGCGTATGCCAACAATTTGGTTGTTTGCCTCATTCGTTAATAACTTCTCAACAGATACACCTAAATGAAACTCTACTCCAACTTCTTTCGCCAGCTTCACTAAACCTTTTCCAATCTGATGCAATCCTCCTGGTACATACCATAAACCATGTAGATGTTGCATATAAATGAGCATATTCAATACTGCAGGAGCATCATAAGGGGATGATCCAACATATTTAATATAATATGCCAGCATATCTCTTAAATAAGGATTACTGATTCTTTCTGCAATTCCTTCATACATCGTATGTTGTAGATCAAATCCTTTCCATGATTTAAAAGGACCATGCTCCTTTATCACATCCCATGTGGAGTCTAACCCCTTATTGAAATAGCCTTTTTCTGTTAGCTCATATATATCCTTTGTATATGCTAATAAGTTCTTATATTCTTCCATATCCTTTTCGTTTAAGGCTGCATTTTGATCGAACATATTTGTCAAATTATTATACAAATCAACCTTCGTTCCATCCGGAAAAAATGCTCTCCACTCATGCTCAAGGCGAACGGTAGGTATATAATCACTCATTTTTTTACCACTTTTATTAAATAATCGTTCAAAGATAAATGGCATCGTTAAAATGGATGGTCCTAAATCGAATCCAAAACCACTTTCTTCTAACCTATTCAGCTTGCCACCTAAGTGACTATTCTTCTCGTAAAGCGATACTGCATATCCACTTTGTGCCATGCTGATAGCTGCTGAAAGACCTCCAAGACCACCACCTATGACAAGAACTGATTTTCTATTAGTCAATTACCACCCCTCCTTTTTTACATCATTACGATTATTTTTTGTTGTAACTGCATCATTTTTTCTTTAGAAACATAATTCCTTTTATAAAAACAGTCATATCCATTTTCACGAACTGCTGTTAGAATTTCTTTATAAATATGAGCAGAAAGAAGAACATGTAATTGACTATCCTGATCGAAGGATTCTATACCTGCATAAAATAATTGATAAAGCTCTTCCGAACGATTTGCTATACTCTCCCAAATTTCAATAAATGTCCCATTTATCTTGTGATCTGCTAAATCTTGATTGGTATAATATCCTCTTTGAAAGAATGTTTCTGGTAGGTAGATGCGATTATTACGATAATCCTCGCCAATATCTCGAAGGATATTCGTTAATTGCATGGCCTTTCCTAAATGAACAGCATAATGCTTTAAATGCTGATGATTTTCTGTTGCAAGTATAGGAAGAAGCATTAGGCCTACTGTGCCTGCAACATAATAACAATACTCTTCCAATTCTTCCATTGTCTTCGGCTGTTCAAAGTATATATCCATTTGTTGTCCTTTCAATTGATCATAAAACGGGGTAATATCCATTTCATAACGGGTAAATACATCTCTTAATGCTCGCCATATGGGGTGATCCACTTCTTCACCTTTTTCAAAAAGCTGCAATTGATGATATAAAGTACTCCAGTTCTCCTTCTGCTTAGATGAATCTCTTGTCTCATCCACACTGTCATCTGCATAGCGACAAAATGCATAAATAGCATAAACAGCTTGTGCTTTTTCAGAAGGCAGCTTGCTAAAGGCTTGGTAAAAACTCTTTGAATGCTTTTTTATAATATTTTCACAGTATAAATAGTCCCATTGAGGTCTAGGAACGGGTTTAGCTCCCCTCATTAACAACTCCTCCTGCTATATGAACTGGTTGCTTACTCTTATTAGAAACAGAGTCATCTAGAATCAATTCCTCTGTAGCAATTTTGGCAGATAATAATACAATCGGCACACCTGCTCCTGGGTGTGTGCTACTTCCAGTAAAGTAAAGGTTATCACATGCTTGTGCTTTACTCTGTGGTCTTAAATGATTACTTTGTGTAAGAGTAGGTCTAAGCCCAAAGCATGCTCCGTTATAAGCATTGAACTTCTCTCTAAAATCTATTGGTGTCATATAGCTTTCGGAAATAATGTCTGCTTCTATTTCTTCTAAGCCTTCTACTTGACTTAATGTGTTTAAAACTTGAGAACGGTAATAGGTAATGGTTTCTTCTGTCCATTCATATTTGGCTGTAGATAGATCTGACACTGGGACTAAAATATATAATCCATCCTTCCCCTCTGGTGCTAATGTTGGATCAAGCTTGGAGGCATTATAAGCATAAAAAGATGGGTTATTTAGTTTCTTACCTGCAAAAATATCTTCTAAATTTTCTTTTAGATCATCTCCAAAAAAGAAGCTATGCGCAGTATTAAATTCTTCTATTTTTCTGTTCATTCCTAAATATAAAATAAAGCAAGAACAGGAGTAATCCATCTTACCAATCTTCTCATCTGTGTATTTTCCTTTAGATTTCTTATCTGTTACCAAATGCTTTAAAGCATATGGAAAGTCTGCATTGCATAATACGTAGTCAGAATATATATCCTTTCTTTTCACTTTGATTCCTTTTGCTACATGGTTTTCTATCAAGATTTCCTCTACAGTAGATTGATAAGAGATTTTCCCTCCAAGCTCTAAAAATAACTGTTCCATGGACTTTGCCATTGTATACATTCCACCCTTTATAAACCAAACTCCATAGAAGAACTCTATCATTGGAATCATGGAATAAAGGGATGGACCATTGTAAGGAGAAACTCCTATATATAAAGTTTGAAAGCTTATCATTTGCTTTAACTGTTCATTTTTCACATATTTACTAATAAAATTGTCGGCACTATCAAATGTCTTTAATTTTAATGCTTGGTATAGGGTTGATGGGTTATAAAAATCCATTTTCTTTCGGAAGGGACGTTGTAAAAAGTGATTTTTAGCTACAAGAAAACGTTCATAGATCAGTTGTAAATATTTTAAGAAACCTTCTGCATCCTTTTCACTTGCATGCTCAAAAGACTTCATTAATTGAACTAAATCAGAAGATACTTCATGATATCCTTTTTTTCCACTTCCAAAAAAGACGGAATACATAGGATCTAATCTCTCCATCAGAATATAATCATCTGGATCCCGTCCTACTAATTCAAATATTTCTCGATAAAGCTCTGGCATCATAACAATGGTAGGACCAAGGTCAAATTGAAAGCCGTCCTTCTCAATACGATGCATTTTACCACCAGCGATTGCTTCTTTCTCATGTATTTCCACTTGAAATCCTGCGTGTTGCAAGCGAATCGCGCTAGCCAATCCTGCTACGCCAGCACCTATAACGATTACTTTTTTCTTCATTTTTGTATACTTCCCCCTATATATTAATGAACCCTGATTCCTTATAACAACTAGTTGCTTATCAGTTGATAAGTTGAGAATACACTTATCCTATTAAGAAGTATCTTATTTGATAGGTATATTTAAAAACATTACATTTTATACCCCACGTTCTTTCTAGTTAAACCACTTATTTATTTATCTTAAAAAACCTTCTAAAGAATGAAAATATCTTTAGAAGGTTTTTTTCTATAGTAGCTTTGAGTTAATAAGAATTTTTGTTTCTTTTAATCTTTCATGGTTATAAGAGGAGCTTTCTATTAAAGTCTCATCTAAATAGGCAGGGTGTGTCATTACTTCCACACTTTCTGTTCCGATTTTATCGCGGAGCTGAATAAAATAATCCTCTACAACACCTTCTCCATAAAAATCATCCAAGAAGACATCTGTTAATGTTGGAATATCAATAAAGTGATCACCAGCTCTTCTAGCAGGGATACCATATTTTTGCGTAATATTCTTTATTACAGGATAAAATTCTTTTATTCCATGTACATGGTGGTGACTATCTATATGAGAGGGTGTAAGATCTGCATCTAGAAACGCTTCTATTTGTGCACACCACTCTCTTTCTAATTCCATTAAATTAATAGAGTGAGGATTAAGATAGACGTTTGCCTGTCTTTGAAATAATCCATTGTCATCCGTTAAGCTTGGTACATCAGGTAAGAGTGGTTTGCCATATGTTAGTACAAGATGAACCCCCACCTCTAACGATGGAGTATCTTTTGCTAATCTTATAGCATGATTGGTAGCAGAAGCATTCATCATCATAGTAGTAGAAGTGACAATCCCCTTTGTATGTGAATCTAAAATCCCATAATTCACTGCGCGACTAAGACCAAAATCATCTGCGTTAATGACTATTTTTGTCATGTAATCCTCCTTTGTAATGGATAAGTCATAGAAAGAGAATAACTATTTTATACCTTAAAAATGGTACTTATTGGAACTTTATTTTACCGTGTTTATTTTTCTAGATAGGCCAAACCCATAATAGCCTTTGATTGTTTTCGTCATCATTTACTAAAATCCCTTTCTATTTCTATATAAATATATTTTTGTTCATGTTTAATTAATACACTAGAATGTAAGTTTTGTTTTAGTAATATTTTAACCGCATATAGTAAAACAAAAAAAAATCCAAACTACTAGAAAAAATGACTTCTAATAGTTCAGATTTATTATTGGCTAAAATACTTATGCCGAAGCACCTTTACCATCCATATAGTGATATTAGCTATGGTGACTTAGCGATTGAATGGACTTGATTTTTACTAAACGAGCGACTAATAAATAACCAATTACGGATCCAGTGATGCTGCTAACAGCAAAGGATGGCATATAGAACAATGCTCCTGTTTTTGTACCTAATAAGATGGACGCATATGGAACAGCTACAAGTGAAGCAATAACACCTGTTCCTATTATTTCCCCTACTGAAGCAAATATTGGTTTAGATGTTTTATAGAATAAATACCCAGCTAATAGTGCACCAATCATACTTCCAGGAAAAGCTAATAATGATCCAGTTCCGAGAAGATTTCTTAATAATGAAGTAACAAATGCAATAATGACCGCTGGGATTGGTCCTAATAAAACGGCAGCAATGACATTTAGTGCATGCTGTACGGGATAAGCCTTTGCAATTCCTGCTGGAAACCATAGCAATGTGGAACCATATGTCCCAAATGCTGTAAACATAGCCATTAATGTTAAAAGCTTTAGTCTTTTCATATTCTTTTTTCCCCACTTATTTGTTTTTAAGCGAGAGGCAAAAATAAATACCTCAATGGATATTGACTAACCACTAAGAAAATTATGTATGGAGCTTGTTTCTATCTTTCTTTCAAAAACAAAAAAAGCCAGATCAAAGGTGACCTGACTTTTTTAAAAGTCAAAAGAAATAGAGATACTCCGCTACTTCCCTACGCTGGTATGATCCAGATCAGGTCATTAGGGTTTAAAAACACGAATGTTTTTCTCTCAGCCATACGGCACCCCTAGTAGTCAATATATGCTTATATAGCTATTTTACATTAATATGCTTTTCTCTGAAAGGCTTTTCTCTCTATTATTCTGACAATTTCTCCACAAACTGCATATCTATCAACTCATCGTAACTATATCCTTCTGTATAGACACCCGTTTTTTCTACAACATCCATTGGTTTTGCTACTGCTTCCTCTGAAATGAATCCGTCTTTACTCCATAATGCATCAGCATATGCACGATCGAGTGATGCCTGTAAGCTTTCATCAGATGTGGATGGAAATTCTGCTTTTAGAACCTGCATAGCTAGTTCAGGATCTTCATCCACCTTCTTTAAAGCCTTCATTACAGCACTTACAAAGCTTTCTACTACTTCTGGTTCACTTTCAATTTTAGATTTCTTCACACTCACAACAGAGTAAGGATAATCTCCTAGGCTTGCGAAGCTATAAAACGGTTCGTTCCATACTCCTTTATTGATACCTTCTGTAATTTGTGGCTCTCCTCCATTTGCTATATCAGCGTTTCCTGTTTCTACTAAGGAAACAACTGCACTTGCATCTGCAGGCTCTTCTAATTTCACATCATTTTCTGGATCTAATCCTAAGTCCATCAACAGCCACCTTGTTAATAAATTTGGACTTCCTCCGTACCTTCCTGCAGCAATCGTTTTTCCCTCTAGATAGGCAGCAAATTCTTCTTTATTTGTTGTATCAACACTTTCATCTGAGTTATCCATTAAGTATACATTTGCACGATTAACTACATTGACAACAGATTGAATGGGATCAGAGCTTCCTATATTAGCCATTTGAACAGAGTCTGGTCCACCAATAACGCCCCAAGCATCGCCACTTACAACAGACGTTACATGAGCGCCTCCAGTTGCCGTGATTACTTCTACTTCTAAGCCTTCCTCTTCAAAATATCCTTCTTGCATGGCAAGGTATATTGGAAGATAACCAATTAAGTGAACTGGCTCTGAAAGAACTATCTTCTGTAACCCTTCCCCTGTTTTCTCTGGTTCACTGCTAGAAGAACATCCTGCAAGTAGCAATACAAAACTTAGAAAGCCAATGAGAAAAAGCTTACACTTCTTCAACATAAATCCCCCTTTTCATTTATATAGACAAGGAATCAGCATAAAAATTAGTGAAAATGAATGACGAAGATATAGTAGAAATGACTAAATCTAAAATTCTATTCATTTATATTTACATACTACTCGTCAGTATGTTAACTATTTTTACTAATCAGCACTTCTTCCTTTTAACAATAATTTCTCTATCCAAACTGTTGCAAAGTACATGATGATGGATAAGATAGAAAGTACGACTACTCCTACCCAAACCAAGTTAAGATTCATGATTTGTCCTGCGTATAAAATCATTCTTCCTATTCCTTGTCTAGAGCTAATGAACTCACCAACAATGGTTCCTGCTAAAGCTAATGCTATATTGATTTTTAAGCTACTTACAATCCAGGGCATACTTGTTGGTACAACTACTTTTGTGAAAACATGCCATTTTTTAGCACCAAGGGAATACAGTAGTTTCTCTAAATCCTTATCCACTGCTCTAACTCCACTGTAAGCAGCAAGAGCCGTTGTGATAACAGTCATCATAAATGCTAGAACTACTTTTGAACCAAAGCCTATTCCAAAAAGTATAACTAAAACAGGCGCTAAAGCTAATTTGGGTATAGCATTAAAGGCTATCAGGTAAGGCTCTGAAATGCGGGAATAATAATAGGACCACCAGAAGGATAACCCTAATAATGCTCCAAAAAATGTGCCTAGAAAAAAGCCTGAAACCGTTGCTCCTGAAGTATATAATAAATCATTCCATAATGAGCCTTCTGTCCATGCTATATAGCCTGTTTTCCAAATAGTTGAAGGACTACTCCAATAATAGGAATCAATAATATTCCATCTAGAAAGTAGTTCCCATGCAACAATTAAGAGAATACCAGCACTCCATTGACCAATACTGGTTATTCGTTTTCTCTTTCGTGCCATCGCCTCTTCATCTTCTATATATAAATCATTCTTTTTCGGTACAGATGCCATTCTTTTACCTCCTTTCTCATCCTTCCTGATCTGTTGTTTTTAATGCATGCAAAATATGTTCTTTTACTTTAATAAAGTCAGCATTTAATAATGTTTGTTCATTTCTTGGTCTAGGTAGAGTGATTTCTACTTTTTCCTTTACCGTACCAGGTCGAGGCGTTAAAATGTAAATCTCATCAGATAGGAATATAGCTTCATCGATATCGTGAGTAATGAACAAAATGGTCTTCTTAAAATCACCCCAAATGTCCAATAGCCATTCTTGCATAAGCAACCTTGTTTGAGCATCTAACGCACCAAATGGTTCATCCAATAGAATAATATCCTGCTCGTATAATAAAGTTCTCAGTAAGGCCGCTCTTTGTCTCATTCCTCCAGACAATTCATCTGGATAATGATTCTCAAAGCCACCGAGGCCGTATTTTTCTAGTAACGGTAAGGCTCTTTTTGTTGCTTCTGCTTTTGATACTCCCTTAATTTCTAGGCCTAATATGACATTGTTCACAATGTTTCTCCAAGGCAAAAGCAAATCTTTCTGCAACATATAACCGACATTTCCACTACTTCCAATAATATTTTTTCCGTCTAATAATACTTCTCCTATAGACGGTTTAATTAATCCAGCAATGATATTGAATAATGTAGACTTCCCACAGCCACTTGGTCCGATAATACTAATAAACTTTCCTTCTGTTACTTGTAAATTCGTATCCTTTAACGCATAAAATTCCTTGCCATTCTTCCGAAACACTTTGCTACTATTTTTCACTTCTAGCTTATACATTGCTGCCCTCCATTCTTCCTTTCTTTTGAAATATATAAATACATCCATTTCAAAAGGCTTTTGCTATACTATATGTAAAAATAGGCAAAGGGGAATAATTATGGAAAAAAAAGCATTAATTATTGGGGCAACTGGTCTTGTTGGGAAAGAATTAGTGCATTTATTATTAGAAGAAAACACATATGAGGAAGTGAGGGTCCTTGTACGAAGAGAGTTACCTATAGGAAGCAACAAACTAAAGCAACTTGTGGTTGATGATTTTGAGAGGCTTTCTGACTATAAGGATTACTTTCAGGTAGATGATTTATACTGCTGTCTAGGCACCACAATCAAAAAAGCTGGCAGTCAGGAAAGGATGATAAAAATAGATGTAGAGTATCCTTTAGAGTGTGTGAAATTAGGACTTGAGATGGGAGTGAAACAGTTTCTTGTCATAACAGCAATGGGAGCAAATCGTAATTCATCCATTTTCTATAGCCGCATAAAAGGAATTTTAGAAGAGAAGCTTGCAACCATTCCCTTTCGTTCTATACATATATTGCGTCCTTCTTTATTGTTGGGTAGTCGAGATGAGTTTCGTTTAGGGGAAAAGCTTAGTTCCTATCTTTTACCTGTTCTTCACTTTTTCATGCAAGGTTCTTTGAAGAAATATCGTGCGATTCAGGCAAGAAATGTTGCACAAGCTATGTATCATTTAGCACAGAGTAATTATAAAGGTGTTCATGTACATACTACTGATGAGTTGGAGAAGTTGGCAAAGAAGTCTTATTAAGCATCCTTGAAAAGCTGTTTTGGTACATATTGTTTTATTTTATAGTCATTATTAATGCTTCTAAAGTTTTTTTTAGAAGATAGGTTTCTTGAATAGCACTTAAGTACAACAAAATTACAAAACAGCTAATTGAAGATACATCCATCTTTTTTAACATACTACAACCAATATGAATCTAACAATATCTCTCTCTTCCTAATTCCAGATACATATGGATGGCCTTTTACATAATAACGAAGAGCTTTAGACGTCCATTCTCCCTTATTAGGAATGCCGATTCTTGGAGAAGCTTCTATATGTACTGGCACTTTTCCATCATGAATATTGATTATGCCTTCATTTACTCTTTCGCCATTGATAGCTTTTGTAATATTCATCGCTTTCGTTAATTTACCTGGTCCATTACTGACTGATATGCCATTTACCTTTCTATTTTCCTCCATTTTCTCTATACCTGTAATTGGTTCTATCGCCCTAATTAGGACTGCTTGAGGATCTCCTTCCTCTTTTGTTACGATGTTCAGCATGTTGTGGTTATGCATGGAGTAAATATATATGGTTCCACCTTGCATATATAGCGACTGTAATCGGGGTGTTCGTTTGCCACCATAGCTGTGACACGCCAAATCCTCCACTCCAAGATATGCCTCTGTTTCTACAATATATCCACTATACGTGTAAGTAGATGTTTGATGAACTAACACCTTCCCTAGCAAAAGCTTTGCTATAGCCTCCGTAGACTGATTCACAAAATCAATCAAGAAAGATCACCTCATTTCTTTATATTATATACTACCCCTAAAGAATGAAGTATTCGCAAAAACAACCATGTTATTTGCGATTTCCATTTATTTATTCTCGATTCTAACTCCTACATAAAATAATGCCGATTCCCAGTGAATCGGCATTATAGCTATTGGCGATGTTAATCAATCTCCTAAATCGGAGACAGATATATCTTTTATTTTGCTAAAACAGCTTCTTTCTTTTTCTCCAAGGAAGCTAGACCAGCCTGATTTAGGGTATTCCATGGTTTGTTAAAATGTGGTTGGAAGAAGAAGTCAACGAATCCTAATTCTTCAATCGTCATTTTTGTTTGGATACATACAGATAATGTATTAACCATTTGTGTTAAATCTGCTTTTGATATTAATTGAGCCCCTAATATTTGCTTTGTTTCTTGGTGGTAAAGAACTTTTAGGCGAACTTCATTGAATGTCGGCATAAATTCTGGGCGGTCATTATCAATAACCTCTACTACTTTATAAGGGATATTACTAGCTTTTGCTGTAATTTCTGTTAATCCTGTAGAAGCCATGTTCAAACCAAATATATGCAAGCCTGAAGTTCCTTGTGTTCCCATATACTTTAGAGATTGCCCTGCAATATTATAACCAACTAATGTTCCCATTCTTACTGCATTTGTAGCAAGAGGGATGTACAGTTTATCTCCAGTAGGATTATAGTTAACCGCACAGCTATCACCTGCTGCATAAATGTCTGGATTACTTGATTGCATATACTCATTTATTGTTATTGCACCATTTGGGAGTAAATCTACTTTTCCTTTTAATAAGCTTGTATTTGGTCTAAAACCAACACATAAGATAACAAGATCTGTTTCGTATTCGCCTTTTGTTGTAATAACCTTTGTTACCTTGCCGTCAGCATTACCTTCAAATTTAGTTACTGTTTGTTGTAGTGCTAAATGAATATTACGCTCTGAAAATGCTGCTTCTACAACGTCTGTAAATTCTTTATCTAAATATTTATTTAGAATTCTATCTTCACTGTCAATAAGTGTTACGTTTTTACCATTTAGTTCAAATGCTTCTACAAGTTCAACTCCAATATAACCTGCGCCGATAACTGTTACATTTTTCACATCTTTAGATTTTGCAATAATTTCATTTGCTTGATTATAGTTTTTGGAAAGTAGGATGTTATCCAACTTTATTCCGTCAATTGGAGGAATAATCGGCCATGAACCTGTTGTCATCACTAACTTATCGTATTGATCAACTTTTTCTTCTCCTGTATTTAAATCTCTAACTTTCACTTGTTTTCTTTCTGTATCTACCTCTAATACCTCATGCTCCATATGCATAGCTGCACCTAGCTGTTTCAATTCCTCAGGAGAAGAATAGAATAATTGACTAGCATCTTTTGCTACGCCACCAACATATAAGGCAATTCCACATGATAAAAAAGAAACATTATTATTTTTTTCATAAACTGCTATCTCTATATTATTATTTAATTTCGCTAATGTCTTAACTGCAGCTGTCCCTGCGTGTGTACATCCGATTACAACTACTTTCATGATTTAAAAGCTCCTTTGTAATAGAATTTGTGAATTACTTCACTTATGTTAGTAAAAAAAAAAATCACATATATTGTGATGTAGTTCACATGTTGTTCATACTTTTATTATACATGGGAAAAAAGAAAATGCAACTGTTTTTGTGATTAAATTCACAATGAATAGTATAAATATATTTTTCCCTATTATTTATAGAGTATGCACTATTAATAAGACAATATAAAAAGCCCTTATTTTAAAGGACTTCTATAATGTCAGCCATCTGCTGCTGAAAAGTACTACAGGTTTTTAGTTAAACCATTAAGCTAGTATTCTTTATTCCTAGGCTTATCATTACTTTCTACAGGGCAATACTTTTTCCCTTATGAGCATAATGAATTTCGTAACAGTCTATAGTGCCTATTTAATCGTAAACCCTCTTTTTACTAGTGCATCTTTTAAATTAGTTCTTAAGCTAGAAGAGGCAGCAATGGTTTCGGGCTTTGTACATCTTCTTGCAGTATGCTCTCTCCATCCATAATCTATGCCATGATTTTCAGGCTCCCCTGCTATAGATACTCTTCTACCATCATATGTCTTGCGAGCTATCATTGTCTGATCATATTCCTCTAAATGTAAATCAAGATCTTTCACATCATATATTTCCTGATGTATCGTAATTTTTTCAGGTAACCTCGGCTTTACTCCTCGTCGTCCGCCGACTTTTTCATATCCTATTGATAATCCTGAAATAGCAAAAACACCTTCTGGTAAGCCGAGTTCTATAGCAACTGCCTCAGGGTCATTGCGAATTGACCCTACTGGTACACAGCCTAAACCTAAAGATTCAGCTGCAATGACTGCATTTTGTAAACCTAAAGTAGCATCCATGGAAGAAAGGAGAAACATTTCTAGTGTATTAGCTAAGAATGCGTGGTTCTGTGATTCTGTAACGTATTTTAGACGATAAATATCAGCACAAAAAATAAGAAATACTGGTGCTTGTTCGACAAAGGATTGATTGCCTGATAATACAGCTAATCTTGCTTTTTTACTTTCCTCTTTAACCACAATGATACTATATGCCTGTAAATTAGAAGATGTAGGAGCACTTCTTGCCGAAATGGTAATCATTTTTAGCATCTCATCTGAAATTAGCTTAGAATCAAATGACCTAATGGATTCATGAGCAGTAAGTACTCTAATTGTTTCGTTTAGTAGATGATCTACCTCAGAAAATGCTTCCTGCTCTATCCTTGTTCCTTTTGTAAAATTCTGCATCCACTAACTCACCTCTTAATATTTCACTAGAATTCCTTTATCCATAATTAATTGATTATCAATATAAACAGTTGGCCTTGTAACAACTCCATCAATATGTACACCAGCAGATATAGTTCCACCAAACGTATTATTGCTACCAAATGCTACATGAATCGTTCCATATACCTTTTCATCCTCTAAAACAACCCCAGTAATTCTTGCCTTATCATTTGTACCTATGCCAAACTCTCCTAATAATCTACCTTCCTCCTCTCCTAACATACTTAATAAAATATCAGCTTCTTGCCCAGTTGCCTTGTCGAGGCGTCCTTCTTCTAACGTAAGAATAAGTGGAGATGTAAGTTTACCTATACCTGCAACTGAACCGTCTATTACAATATTGCCACTTGCTGTGCCTTCGAGAGGCGCGATATATGCTTCTCCAGATGGAAGATTCCCTGATTCTCCTGGGTTCAAGTACATACCTGTACTAGGTATTCCTTTTCTTTGAGAAATATCAAAACATAGTGTATATCCATCTTTTTCAATTTGCACTTGTTTTCCATTAGTAAGGAGTTCTGTTAATTGCTCTGTTAGCATTTTTACTTGCTCATAATCTGCTGAAATAGCTCCTTCAAGAAACATATCCTTCGTTATTCCCGGCATTGTCGCAAGCCTTGTTCCTGTTGCCACAGCTTCCTTCCTTGCTTGTGTATGTGTAAGAGAATGCTCCGTTACACAAACTACAACATCTGCCGTTTTCATTGCTTGTGCAACTGCAACTGGAGGTTCTTGGCCAGACTTCTGTCTTTCTTGCATCAACATTAGCATGGTTTCTGCATGTAGTGCCTTTCCTGCTTTAAACAAAGCTTCTCCAATTTCTTTTTTCACTTCATCTACAACTATGAGAAAGAGTTCTCCTTCTTTTATTCCTAAACACTTTTCGAGTACATTTCTGCTAATTTCAACCATTTTGTCCATGTCTATTTGTCCTTCCTAAATAATTTCTGATACTAATTTCGTCATAATTGCATTTGATAACACGACTGGTATATCAGATTCTTTCTCTACTATCCCTCGCATTTCTTCTGTATAGCCCATACAATCCAACAATATTACATCTACTTCTTTTTTTAGATTTTGTGTAGCTTTTTCAAAATTAGTAGGGTTCATCTCGTATGGTGAGGCAACTTGGAAGACTGGGTCTAAGCCAAAAGGAGAATACTTTTTATAAGATGTCTTCACTTGGTTTTCAAGAGGAACAATGACCCCTAGTTTTCTCTTACCAATTAGTGCGGCAATAGTTGGTGGGATGATGTGATCTGGTTCAATTAAATGAGATTTTCTAGTTGTTAATCCTGGAAATACGCCTGTGCAAAGCAGAAGTATTTGGGTTATTCCCATATCTTCTAAATGATGAATTTTCTCTTGTAAAATTGGTTTTATTTTTTCTCGAGACATAATAACAGATTCGCCTGTTACTAAACGGGATGTTAATACATAGTCATTTTCCATTGGGTATAATTTTGTCTCTATATATTCTTTTGATAGTCCATCTAATACGCCTATTTGTACTATCTCTGTATTGCTTAAATTTGCTTCTAGAATAGGAGTAATATCTGTTCGTGGAGCTTGACCAATTGTAATAGTACCTAGCTTCTTCATACAATGATTCTCCTTCTTGTTATATTTAAAAGAGGAAGCTAGGCTTCCTCTAGAGTACTATTCCTTTACTAGCGGCGAAGTTGATTTCCCCATTGTTTGTAACATTTTCATTGATCCGTATAAATCAGTTATTCTTGTAAATTCGTCTTTATCATAAAATTGACAAGTATCACTTCCTACTTCTTTTGCCACTTCTATAGAGAAGCGTACAGCATCTGCAATATCTGTTTCATGACTAGCGCCTGTGCCACATCCAGGAACAATAGATTGAGCGGTGATTGCTAAGCCAACAACAGGTGCATCTGTAGCAACAGAAGGTTGTAAAATAGAATTAATATGATAAAGATCATTTCCATATGGAGTAATATCTTGTGAAGTGATTGGAAATGTTACAGGGAATTTCCCTGTAGTCATTTCTTTTATTCTAAGTAAATCCTCACTAACACGAAGTATGTACCCTTCTTTTACAGTAGGAGAAATGGCAATTCCTTTATGATTAATGACTCTATTTCCTTTTGTTGTATCAATAGAAATAATACAATCCATTTCAACAATTACCTCGTGTTTATTCATTGTTAAAATATCAACTGGTGAATCCATAAAATCAACTGGTTCATGTGGTCTTGTCGGAGCATCTGGGCAAATATGTGTAGACACAATAACGTCTCCTAACAAAGTATCTCCTTTTACTTGCATGTCTGCTAACTTCAAAGCTGTTGCAACGGCTGCTACTGCTCCATCTGCATCAGACACTAATCCAATTCTACTCGGTCGAGCGCCGATTCCACCTAGCCTACCAATGACACCAAGTGTAGGAACATCTCCTCCACCTAACTTTCCTTGTGAGCCAGGTATAACAATTTTAATAAAATCTGTGCTGCCTTTTTCTCCTTCTACCGTTTCTACCGTAGCTTCTACATTAGGGTATTCTTTGAATAAATCTGCAACAGCCTTCCCTGTTACATAGGCATTATCTAAAGCATCTATTGCAACTAACGTTTGTTTTAATACCATCTCTACTATTCTCTCCTTTTATTAAAGATACGAAATAATCTCTTTATTTATTATTTTCTCTACTGGAACTAAAAGTTTTTCGTTTCTCATCGTACTACTTAAGTGAAGATTTTCCTTCGGTACGTTAATAACGATAACTTTTTGCCCTTTCTCCATTTCTGCCGTTACAATTGGTCTTGCTGTTTTTGCATCAAATGTCATTAGTAAATCTGGAAAAGTACCGATTCTTTCTCCCTCTTTTTCCATGGTCATATACTCGTTCCAGAAGGTCATATGATAGCTCTCATTAATGGTAACTTTTCCAACATCAAATCCACCCATAGTATCAAGTTTAAAATCGGTTACATAGCCTTCTGCAACCACTGCTCCACCTAGGAAAGAAATAACTGCGTCTATAGCAGCTTCTCCTTTATGAGAAAGAAGTGCTTCTCCTAATTGTATCGCTTGTTTAATGGCACCAGGTGCTCCATGTTGCTTTGCATAGCCTACCGTTACTGGGTTTCTAGCAACTGCCACTAGACCACCAGCTTCAACTGATACATAACGTACCAATTGCGCTGCTTTGTCTAAAGATCCTGATATAAGCATTTCTACATACTTCTCGCCTTTCCCACCTACTGCTACTTGGCGAGATACATAGTTAGGTATCTCAGATAAGTTAAGAGAACCCATTGTTCCTGTCGGATGTGCTCTTCCATTACACGGAATATCCACAACTGGTAATCCAGTGATAGCAGATTGAAACCAACCATTAACCGTAGTTCCCGCTCCGTTTTCATTTGTCATAATCCCTTGTAGCGGAGAAGGAAGTTCTTTCTCTAAAAGTTCCATTGCCCTAATATAGTGAACAGGTTTAACATATTGCTCTTTGGCTGCTGGTGCACCTACTAATGAAACAGTCACAAGTAAGCCATCCTCTTTCATTTCATTAGCTTCTTTTAATACTGGTTGCCCTACCTCCAAGGCAAGACGGCCAATTTGAAGACCGTCTTCGATCTTACCTCCTCCTCCGCCGCCTAGGATAGCACCACCATAGACTGCATATTCTACTATTTTTTCATCTAGTTTTATTGTCAAATCATTCTCCTCATTTCCCTAGTTTAAATACCGAGTTAAAGAAGCTATATAAAGCATCTCCAGCAATGAAACCTGCTGCTAAAATACTCATTGGTGTTTCCGCTTCTTTACCTTTTTTCTTCACCCAAATGAGACGAATGATAATACCTGTAAGAACAGCAATCCCTGCATATGGAGTTGCTATTAACAATCCTGTCGCAAACATGATTCCTAATTGACGGTTAGGACCACCTATTAACTGTAGAATTGCACCTGGAATAGCCCAAATTAATAATTGATAAGCTACATCCATTGATGTTCCTGCTTGAATAGTAGAAACATAGACTGCGTCAATAGGTGGAACAAGATTATCTGCAAAATATCCTTCATATGTAACAAGTACAGTTATAAGTGCTACAACAAAGGCAACTAAAGATGTCATATACTGTTGCTTTCTACCATCTATTTCATATTCTTTTTCCGTTCCGTTTCCTCTCAGGATATGGCCTGTCTTAAAGTCATATCCCATATCAGCAAATGCTGGTCCTGTTGCTGCACTAAACCCTGCAAGCAATGCAAGCGCTACAGGTGGGAAACCAATCATCATCCCAATAAGAAGTGTTATAAATGCCACAGCGAATGCTGGAAACCACCCTGAATGCATAGCAGCAATACCAACGATTAACTCATGCACAAATGCAGCAAATGCTGCGAAAATAATAAACCCAATTAACATCCCAAAGGACATATCTGTAATAAGTCCACCTGTGATCGCAATAATAAGGGCGATAGCCATATAAACAATAAACCCAATACCTAAAGTTCTTTTTGCAACATGAATAGGTGTTGTAAACGATTCTTCTGTTGCATTTTCTATTGTTGCGGCTACTTCTTGATTTTTACCTTTGTTCCTTTTTTTGTCTTTACCAAAGATCAAAATAGAGATCTGAATTAAAGCTACAATACCAGCTCCAATCATTAAACCGTGTGGAATATATAATGCATTAACATCTACGCCGAATACTGGGACAGAAAATTGACGGAAAAGTAATCCAATACCAAACATAGTTAATGCCCATATATTACCTATAAAAGCTACACCAAAAGCAGACATAGGAATATGTAGCATAGAACCAATTACTCCAATTACCGCTCCAACCCCAAGTAATCCTGCTCTTTTCCCACCCTTATCTCCTGCTACAATTGCTTGCGCTGTTGCAGCTCCAGGTGCCCAGGTGCCAGAAGCGGGAAATAGCTTTGAATCAAATACTTTATAAAGTATGGCAGCATCAGCAAACATTGCCAAAGCAGCTCCTATTAGCATAGGAATAATTAAATCTGGCTCTCCCATTAAAAACGGGATTCCAATAGGGATTAATAAGCTATTAGCTGCTCCAAACGTGGCAGCTGATATAGATGTTTGAACCATGTTCTGTCTGTGAACAGATTTGTATCTCTTAAAAATAGTAATAGGCAGTCTTGCGATCAACATCGCAATAAGAGCTCCTATAATAGAAGTATTTGGAGTTACTCCTAGAGAAACAATAATTTGCATACCAATTATTGCTCCAAAAACCGCTGTAACAATAGTGATAATAAGAGAAACTGGCTCGAATAAACGAGGATGCTTCTTTGCTACTTCATCTGACTTCATATACGTTCCTCCAGCTGTTTCTAGTTTAATTAATAGAGTAATCTAATTTCATAAGAGAATAAGTGCTTTCTACTATTATTCTTTATACGATCGGTAGAGTTGTGCTGCAAATTGACCTTCTGCTTCAACAGCATCGATAATTGGCACAGCTACTTCTCCTCGAATTTGTTCTGCAAGACCAATTGTAGAGAAGCCTGTACAAGCAAAAACAATAACTTCTGCTCCTTGGTTTAGGAGTGCTTTAATTGCTTGTAAAGCTTTATCTTTTCCTTCTGGTTTCAAAAGATCTGTCGTATTCTTTACACCTTCAGGAGATGTATAAGCTATAAACTTACTTCCCAGTATTTCCTTTATCACATTTGGTACACTTGCTGTAATCCCTATAACACCTGCGGGTTTACCTATAGAGAGAGCAGTTAATGCCGCAGCACTTCCTGCCCCTATTACCGGAATAGAAACTGCTGCACGTAATTCTTGCATTCCCGGATCTGCCGCACAGCTAATTAGGAGAATTTTTGCTCCTTGTTCTTCCATCTGTCTCCCTAGCTCCACTATCTTAGGTACTGCCTCTTCTTCTGTTGTATCATTATAAATTCCTAGAGGTTGATTAGGTATACACTGATTATCAGTTGGAAGTCCATAATTCTTAGAAATGATATTTCCATGTTCGTTCAAAATATCTTGATTTTCAGTGGTGAACACACGAATTACTCCAATCATTTTTTACCCCTTCCTCTTCTCCAAAAGAATTAATTTTCTGAATATTATATATACTACCTGTTTAAAAGCTTTGCTTCAATGTATTGAGCAGACAAAATATAAAGGAACCTATTGTGCTGTTAGCACAATAGGTTCCTTATTTCATATTCCCTTAAATCGGTGAAAGAAGATACATAGGTAATATAGAAGTTTATCTTGAAAGTCCTCCAAAGAAATATCTGCAATTTCTCTAATACGTTCCATCCTATAATTCACGGAATTACGATGAATATATAATAGACTAGCCGTTTCTTTTAAACTTCCATTTGAGCTTAAGTAATAAAATAGGGTTTTTACTAAGTCACTACCATTCTCTTTATCATACTGAATTAACTTGCCAATTTTCCTATCGATAATGGCATCTATGCTCATGGAATCTGTATTGTCTAACAGAATCTTGAACATTTCTACATCTTCATAAAAATAAATACCTAGCTTCTTATTTAAGTTAGAACCTATCTTGATAGCATTTCTAGCTTCTAAATAACTCAAATGAATCTCCCATAGGAGGGCTCTTCCTCCAACACCGATAAAAGTTTCAGGAAACCTGTCCTTTATTGGCCTAAAGGCTTCTAAGATCCACTCCTTTACTACCAATTGTTGAGAAGGTACAGAGGATAGACCAATTAACCGGTTTCCTTGTTTTTTAAGAACTATCTTACTGTTATTTAGAGATTGAATTTTTTCAAGAATCTTGTTTGCTACTAAAAAAAGAGGAGAATCTTCTTCTATTATTTCTTTGCTTTCTATCACTATTATTCCCCAAAAATCATCTGGATTTAACCCCAATTGCTTTCCTTTACTTACTACTTCTTCTTGTGGAAGAAAAATACCAGAAAGTAGTTCTTCCATGAAATCTCCTCTGAGGTTATTCTTTGTATCTACCGCTGTCTTTCTTCTCATAAATTCTAAAGCAAATACAAGACGAGCTTGTTCTATACAAACTTTATCCATTTCATCTAAATAATCTTTAGCTATCAAAAACTTCCCTACTTTTTCTTTATCTACTGTTATTTCCCAGCTTCTCACATTAGTGCATAATTCTATTTCTGTATTTCTAGGAGAACAGACAACTTCATTCCCATCCGTATCTAATACAATAATCGGAGCTTCCATCATACTAGATACATTGTCCGCAACTGTTTGTATACCGCTATTTTCAAGCACCAAGGTAGTGAGTTTTTTATAAATTCCCTCTGATCTCTTAAGCATGGTTGCTTGTTTATTAATTATCTGCTCCATTACTGCGTTTGTAATATCAATATATGGAACATCTTTAGGGAGCTGTATAATCGGAAAATGATAGTTGTTGCTAAATTTTATTGTTTCTTCTGGCATTTCATGCAAATAACGTTCAGGCTTTATTGCAAGTGCTGCAGCATTAGCTTTTTCTAGATTTTGAACAAGCTTTGTAAGTAATGATAGGTCATGCCTAATTGAGTATGCAGTGGTTAAAAGTAATTCTCCTTCTCTAAGCCAACCATCAATATCGGGAACCTCCATGATATCGACAAATTGAATGGTTCGATTCAAACCTTCTTTTCCACTTATTACTTTTGCTTCCTTTAGAACAGGAAGTTTTAATAAGTCGTTTACTGAAATTCCAGAATGCTTCATCTCTTTACACCTACTTTTTTTGAATGCTATTATCATAGCGATTATTGCTATTTTTTTATGCTATATTTTTACGTTCTTAGCAATATAGCAGTGGGAGCATGACAAAACAAATATATTGTTATATATATACTTAAAGAAAGAACGAACAACCATATATTAATAACTACCTATTACATAACTTCCACCCGTGAGAAAACAAGTGGTTTACTCTGCATCTGCCCCTTTTTTATAGGTGAAGAGTAAGGTAAATAAGCAGAGAATTTCCGTGTATTTCGTTTCTACATAAAAAAATAGCTTCAATAAGCGAAAAAATTCCGACTATCTTCTTAAAATAGATGAAATAAGCGGATTTCATTGTACTTAACCGGAAATCATTCCCTTATTCCCCTAAAACCAATCGTCTATTTGGATTTAACCGGAAATTCTCCGTCTATTTTGCTGTTTATTGAAAGCTTAAAAGTTAAAATTACTTTTTGCACCATAGGGAAGTTTTTTACTAACTCACTATAGCGTTTTTAGGTTCCTAGAGGTACAGACCAGGGTCTACTTTTCTAAAATAAAAGCTTCCAATAAACTTGGAAGCTTCATAACTAGTATCCTATTCAGTAATTATTGTACCTTCATCGCAAGATCGCCAGTTTTTGCCCAACCGATTCTTAAGATCATATAATATAAAGGCAGAGTAATCACAATAGGAACTACTACTCCCATTGTTAAATAGACGAAGAATCCACTTGCACCTTGTGTTGCCAAAATACTGATTGGTGCGATTAGAGAATTTAAGCCTAAACCAGCCAATTCATAAGTTGCTGTAAATCCAAATCCTAGTGTTGCAATTGGAGCGCAGATGACTGCTGCTACAAAAGGTGGAATAATTAACAACGGATTTTTTACTAAGTTAGGGAACTGTACTTTTGGTGTGATAATTGATTGAGCAAGGAAGCCACCTAAATCATTTTGGCGAATGGACATTGCTGTAAATCCTACAAACTGAACAGTACATCCAATTAAAGCGGCTGCACTTGATACTGGGTCCATCTGCAAGGCGATGGCTAATGCTGCTGATGAAGCTGGCGTCATTAACAAGATACTCCAAACAAGTGAGATAACCATTGGTGCAATTAATGGAGATCCTTGAACAGATGAGGTAATTTGTGCACTAATCCACTCTAATAACGGTGTAGTAACTGCTGCTAATCCAAGACCTGCAAGTCCACCTACTAAAATAGCTGCTGCGGGAATGGCAACCATATCTAAGATTGTCTTTCCATTCACTTTCATACCAACATAAGTAGCAACAACTGCCGCTAAAACCGCACTAATCGGCTGTCCTGTAACCAATACCATACCTGCATCTGTTGCATGAAGAGCATTTCCACCGATTGTACTACAAACCATAGCACTAAAGATTACTAATGTGTTACCTCCTAGCTGATAAGCAATTCCTGCTCCAAAAGCTGGTGCAAGTAATACTTTAGCAACAGAACCAATTTGGATTAGAATGTCCCAGCCAAATGCTTTTCCGATTGATTCTAATAATAGTCCCATTCCTAAGGTAACTAATACCGCATTCGACATGCCAGTAGATGCTTTATACATTTGTTCAATAAGAAAATCTTTTTTCTTCATCCTTCTCTACTCCTCTATTATGAAAGTATAATTACTCCAATAAAAAAGCCTGTCCAACTATTGGATAGGCACGATGTAAACAAATTAATTGTTTAGTGCCCTTGTTTTTACCGAACAAAAACTGGACTAAACAATTTCCCGATTAACACTTAAAAGGGGATTATTTAATCCTAAGAGCATAATATGAGTCTAATTATAGGCAGTAATTCTCTTCTCGTTTTCATAAATATGCTCCTCCTTTTTTCATGTTTCTTTATTGTGTAGCTATAATATCACCAATATTCAGAATATGTAAATAACTATTTGAATTCTGAAAACAATAAAACGTTATCATAAAATAACAATTTGTTAAGTTTATTCATCTTCTTTTGATTAATTGGTTTATAATTCTGAATATTATTTACTATTTGAAGGACATTGTAAAAAATCTATTAAAATATGGAGTTTTTGTAAGAAAATTTAACAAAAAAAAGAGTGGTTTCCCACTCTTCACACAATTTCCATATTTTTCGTTTCTTTTCCAAAGAAAAACACCACTGCTGCACCAATTAAAACTGCTATACAGAATATCGTAAAGATTGTTGAAAGAGGTACATTTTGAGCTGTTAAATAAGGAACAAATAAAGGCCCTAACACCCCACCGATTCTTCCAATGGCTGCCGCCATCCCAGCACCTGTTCCACGAACCTCTGTTGTGTATTGTTCCGGTGTATAGGCGTAAAGAGCTCCCCATGCGCCTAAATTAAAGAATGATAGAAGAATACCTGAAGTAAGTAGCATTGCTGTACTGTCTGAAAGCCCAAACATAAGTGCACTTCCTGCTGTTCCAACTAAAAAGACAACTAGTACAAACTTTCTCCCCACTTTTTCTATTAAATAAGCAGCTACTCCATACCCCGGTAATTGTGCTAATGTCATAATAAGAACATATTCGAAGCTCTTAATCATACTATGCCCCTCTGCCACCATTACACTTGGTAACCATAAAAACATTCCATAATAAGAAAACACGACACAGAACCAAAGAATCCATAATGTTATGGTTTGTTTTCTGTTATTCTTAGACCATAACCTTTGCATACTTTCCTTAATAGATAGCTTTTTTTCCTTTTCTACACTTAAGTACTTTGGAGAATCTGGTAAATTCCATCGTAAGTATATAGCATAAAAAGCTGGAATCACACTAATTAGTAAGGCGGCCTGCCACCCATAATCAGGGATAACGAAATAGGAGATAATAGCAGCTAATAGCCATCCAAAAGCCCAAAAGCTTTCAAGTAATACAACTACTCTTCCTCGTTTTTCCTTAGGAACACTTTCTGAAACAAGTGTTGAAGCTACTGGCAATTCTCCTCCTAATCCCATTCCAATAAAGAAACGTAAAAGAAGAAAGATCGCTAAGGAAGAAGTAAATGCTGATAACCCACTACCAATGGAGAATAATAATATGGTAATCATAAAGACATTTTTTCTACCTATTCTATCTGCCATAATTCCAAAAATAAGAGCACCAACTGCCATACCAATAGAGTTTATACTTCCAATCCATCCCATTTCTTTTCCGCTTAGATTCCAATCCACTTGAAGTGCTGTAATAATGAAAGATAGCATACCAACATCCATTGCATCAAACATCCAACCTAGTCCTGCAATTCCAAGAAGTTTTCTTTGCGATACTTCTTTTTTCATAATTTCCTCCTACATTTTTCTTTTATTATTTCCTTCAAACTAATACTTATGAAAACTATCTATTATCTTACCACCTGTCATGACACTTGTCATTACCTATTTACATTAAAATGATGGAATATAACGTTTTAAAGTTGTTAGGTAATCCAGAACTTACTGAGTAAAGGAGAACAACGCGTAAAAAGATAGGACTAGCACTAATATCCCTCTCAAACTGAGAGAATTCCCTAGCAATTTTCCAATAATTATGGGCAACCAAACATTCTATGCAAATCCATGAAAAAAATTCTTAATAAATGTGCTCTAAACCCCTTTACTTTCCAATAAATAAGCATAAAATGTTTCTTATGTTTGTTATTTTTACAGTAAAGGAGAAATAGAGCTTTGAACGTTTCTAATAATAGAATTCAAAATCAAACACTCTTTCATATATCTTGGCCACTGTTCATTGAATTAGCCCTACATATGGGGATGGGAGTCACTGCTACACTGATGCTAAGTCACTATTCAGATGGAGCAGCTGCTGGAGTAGGAGTAGCTAACCAATTGCTAGGTATTTTCATTCTAGTATTTAATGTTACATCCATTGCTGCCATGATTCTTATTAGTCAAAGAATGGGTGCAAATAATTTTAGTGAGGCACGAAGGTTTTCTCGTTCTGCAGTGGGATTGAACTTCTGGTTCGGTATTGCAGTCGCTATCCTCGTTCTTCTCTTCGGTGAACCTTTATTACGTTTATTTGATATTCGCGGTGAAGTATTAGAATATGGTTTAATATTCGTTCGTATTTGCGGCGCTTCCCTCTTCTTAGAATCTCTCTCTCTTGCCTTAGGTGCTATTTTACGAAGTCACGGTTTTACAAAGGAATCTATGATTGTTAGTGTTCTTATGAATGTCATCAGTGTGGTAGGTTATGCACTAAGTATTCTTGGTATGTTTGGTTTACCTGTAACTGGGGTTGTAGGTGTTTCATGGACAATAGTTATTGCTAGAACATTTGCGGTCCTTGTTCTGCTTTACTTAATTTATAAAAGGATTGCCTTAACTTTTACAGTGAAAGACTTCATTAAAGTAGATAAACAGGATGTTAAAGAAATGCTGTATATTGGTATCCCTTCTGCTGGAGAAAACTTATCTTATCAATTTTCTCAATTAATCATCACTGCTATAGTGGCTTCTTTAGGAGATGCTTCGTTATCAGCAAGGGTATATATTACTAATATATCTATGATTTGCTATCTTTTTACGTTAGCTATTGCAGAAGGAACACAAATACTAGTTGCACGGTATATTGGTGCCAAACAGTTCAACCTTGCTTTAAAGCGTGGAATTAAAACACTTAAGATTGCAATGATTGCATCCCTTGTTGCAGCTTTAATCATGGCTGCTATAGGATCACCAATCTTAGAATTATTTACAGAGAACTATGAAATTATTGCAATTGGTCTACCTATTCTTTGGGCAGTAGTATTTACAGAACCAGGAAGGGCTATGAATATTGTTTTAATGAGTTCCCTAAAATCCTCTGGAGATGTTCGATTTCCTGTTATAATCGGCATTATTTCCATGTGGGGAATAGCAGTAACTTTAAGTTATGCTCTTGGAATTACTTTAGGTCTGGGCTTACTCGGAGTTTGGCTTGCTCAAGGAATCGATGAATGGTTCAGAGGTATATTTGCTTATAGACGCTGGAAATCTCGACCTTGGGAAAGGGTTAAGGTAAAGGATGCCATTAAGGGGCATGCATAATAAAATCTGATGAAAGAAGAGGAAAGGCTGTTGATATAGCCTCTCCTCTTCTTTATTTATACTATTTCCTATTTCAATTGCAATAATTCTAGTATTCCCTTCATGCTGCTTCTGCTAGGTTTTTATTTATGAGGAAGGCTTGTTTAAGTTTTTGCAGCCCTTAACCTATGATTATAATTCTTCAAGCACAGATGATTCTCTGATAATTAATTTTGGTTCAAATATATGCTTACCCTGCTTCTTATTGCTTTCATCCACTTTTTTTAATAGCACTCTAGCACAAGCTTCTCCCATTTCCATTACTGGCTGTCTAATGGTTGTAATCTTTGGGGAAGATATTCGATCAAGGAATACACCATCAAACCCTGTCACCACAAAGTCTTCTGGAACCTTTTTACCTAATTGTTGAATAGCACGAATAACGCCCATAGCAATTCGATCAGAAGCACAAACAAAGCCAAATCTTCCATCTTCGCTTTTCAAGAATTCTAAAACTTTTTTCTCTGCTTCTCTTGAACTATTTTTGGTTTTAATAGCCTTTCCCTCTAAACGCTCTTCTGTCATAGCTTCTAAATATCCAATTTCTCTAAGTTTCTCAAAGGGCTCTTCTTCATCTATTCCAATAAATATAAGTTGTTTATACCCGATGTCTAGCAAATGTCGTGTGGATAAATAAGTACCCTTTTTATTGTCTACATCTACAAAATCATAGCCATGAATATTTTCTCCAAATAAAACAACTGGAATGTCAATTTGATCGATAAAAGCATAATCCTTCTCACGCATTCCGGTTACAATGATTCCATCACACTTACCAATATTAAGTGATGTTCGCGTTACTAATTGTAAGGAATAATGATTCTTGTCCAACTCGCGACTTATTCCTGTAAGTAAATTCATATAATAAGGCTCTACTGTATCCATTTCTTCAAGGATAAGTAGCTTTATTACTTGTGTACGATTATTAACAAGAGCCCTAGCTGCATAATTTGGTACATAGTTTAATTCTTTCATCGCTTTATAAACTAACTGTTTCAATTCATCTGTTACTTGTTCAGGATGATTAATCACTCTAGATACCGTCATTTTCGAGACATTAGCTTTCTTCGCTACATCTGTAAGTGTTGCCAAAAAAGATTCCCCCAGTTTTCAAACTTTCTCTTCCTCTAACATAAGGATTTATTAACTTAATAATAGCATATATTCCCACATGTAAAATATCCTAACTAATAGGCTGAAGTTGTAACAATAAAATTCCTTAAATTGCTTGCTTAATAGGTGAAATAAGCTGATAATATAGTTATGCAAACGTTTTCGTTGCTGTTATAATTATTATAAACTTTTTATTCATTTATCTCAACTTATATTAATGCAAACGATTGCCTAATGAAAGGATGTATGAAATTATGTTAAAAGAGGCTATTTATCACCGACCAGGAAATAACTTTTCCTATGTTTACAAAGAAAACACCGTCCATATCCGTTTACAAACTAAAAAAGATGACGTAGACACAGTTTCCCTCATCTTTGGTGATCCTTATATTTTTGTAAATCAAGCTTGGCAATACCAAAAAGCATTCATGACTAAAAGTGGTAGCACAGAACTATATGATTATTGGTTTATTGAAATAAAGCCAGAATATCATCGTTTACGCTATGGATTTGAATTAAAATCTAATAAAGACACACTTATATTTACAGAGAAGGGTTTTTACTCTACTATTCCAACAGATGATACTGCTTATTACTTCTGTATTCCATTTGTTCATAAGAGTGATTCATTCCAAGCACCAGCATGGGTAAAGGAAACAGTCTGGTATCAAATATTTCCTGAACGCTTTGCAAATGGAGATGCGAGTATTAATCCAACAGACACATTAGAATGGGGAAGCACAGAACCTACACCAACTAATTTTTTCGGTGGAGACTTTCAAGGAGTTATTGATCATGTAGATTATTTAGTAGAGCTAGGTATCAACGGTGTTTATTTCACTCCTATATTTAAGGCCTATTCTAACCATAAATATGACACAATAGATTATATGGAAATCGATCCACAATTTGGAGATAAAGAAACTTTTAAAAAAATGGTAGATGTTCTTCATCAAAATGGAATTCGAATTATGTTAGATGCTGTGTTTAATCATAGTGGATACTTCTTTCCACAGTGGCAGGATGTAATGGAAAAAGGGGAACATTCTATGTTTAAGGATTGGTTCCACATTCGAGAATTCCCTATACAAACTGCTCCTATTCCAAACTATGATACTTTTGCCTTTACCCCATTTATGCCAAAGTTAAACACTAGCCATCCCGAGGTAAAAGAATATTTACTAGAAGTGGGACGGTATTGGGTTAGAGAGTTCGGAATTGATGGTTGGAGATTAGATGTGGCTAACGAGGTTGATCATTCATTTTGGCGTGACTTTCGAACAGAGGTAAAAGCAATTGATTCTGATATTTATATATTGGGAGAAATCTGGCATGATTCTATGCCTTGGCTCTTGGGGGATCAATTTGACGCAGTGATGAATTATCCATTTACGACTGGAGCGGTAAATTTCTTTGCAAAGAATACCATAAGCGCTAAGGAATTTAAGCAAACCATAATAAATGTACTTCATATGTATCCAAACAATGTTAATGAGGTTTCCTTTAATCTATTAGATAGCCATGATACTCCAAGAATATTGACCTTAGCTAATCAGTCGAAGGAAAGAGTAAGGTTACTATACCTGTTTATGTTATCGTTTACAGGAACACCTTGTATCTATTATGGAGATGAAATTGGACTGGATGGAAATCAGGATCCTGGTTGTAGAAAGTGTATGGTTTGGGAAGAAGAAGAACAAGATCGAGAGTTGTTTACTCATCTTCAGAAACTAATATCTTTGCGTAAAACCTATCCAGTATTCGGTAACCATGGAACCTTTTCATTCCTAGAATCGAATAGTGACATCCTTATGTACAGAAAGACATTTGAAAATGAACAAATTGTTATATCCATAAACCATACTGACCAAGAACAGAGCTTTACTATTCCTTTAGAAGATATAGAGAATAAAAATGTGTATGATTTATATAACGACAAGGAAATTATTTGGAGTGAAGATGCAGTGCTAACACTCGGACCAGGGGAGTTTTCGATTTTACACTTTAAGAAATAAGCTACAAGAAGAAGAAGAAGTTTCCCTATCAAAATTATCAATATGAGCACTAGGAGAATCTGTTAAATAACTACGCAAATAGCATACAGGAATGCTTGGTTTAGCCTTCCAAGCATTCTGTTTATATATTGACTTGTTCAACTAAAGCACCCGTTAGTTGAATAAGCAATTTCTCTTTTTTCACACATTATCTACGAACTATTCATCTACGATTTCTTCTTTGTCTTTGTTAAATCAAACCAACTTTGCATACTTTCTATATCCTTCTCACGAATTCGCAACTGTATTTTTTTCTTCATTTAAATTAGTATTAATAACAACCTCATCCGTTTCATAACCCATTGTATACGACCAATACAGTGCTTTTTCTATTCATTCACTCCCTTCATATAATGAGTCTAAAATTTAGTCTTATTGACCAGTAAACTTTTTTACCAATAACGAAACCTAAATTCATATGAAAACGTATACTATTCAAGCCTTACCGAAGGGAGATGAATAAATGAGTCTAATTTTATGGATGACTGTTTTGTCTGGTACCTTAATCGCAATATTCGCAGACAAGAAAAAATGTAATAAGAAAATTTCTTAAAATTCACTTATTGATATTGTCCTTAGTAATTTTCAATTTTTGACGACAAATATCACACTTACCTCTAATGCGTTTTTTAGAGGTCTTTTTTGTGTATTATTCAATCGAATTCTAACTTTTCAAACATTATCTAATGTGTCAAAGGTCGTATAAAACTATCTTTTTCTTATTAAACTAAACTGCCCTGATAGCGACATAAGAAAAAGGCTTGTTTTTTTTAGGAATGTGCACATACATTTATGTGTATTTCTTTCCTACTCACTTATTTTTTCATTAATAATACAGATGTGATGCTACATTCTTGAAAAAAATATCTTCAAATAATAATTTCATTGCTGAAAAAATTTACGTATTAATTAATCAAAAAGAGAGTTTACTTTCTGATCCTGACAGTAGTCTTTGAATATTTTTTATATGTCTAATAATTACTATAACTGCCAATAAACAAACAAAAATATTAAAGTAAAAAGTATGACCCCAAAATGGAATAAAAGATATAACAGCAACAAATATTGTAGCAACTATAGATCCTAAAGAAACATAACGAGTTACAGCCACTAGTATCACAAAAAATCCAATGCACAGGATTGCCAAAATCCAGTCAGCCATAAATAATACAGCCACAGCTGTAAGTGCTCCTTTACCTCCTTTAAACCTAAAATATATAGGCCAGTTATGCCCTATTACTGCTCCTGCTCCTGCAACTAGAAGGCTTAAGCAATCACTTGCATCCCCAGAGAAAAAGTAAACATTTAAGTATAAGCCAATTAAACATGCAATAATGCCCTTTAGTATATCACCCACAAGTACAAATGCAGCAGCAGATTTACCTAATACTCTTAGAGTATTAGTTAGCCCAGCATTTTTACTTCCATGACTTCTTATTTCCTTGCCATATATTTTCCCTACAATTACAGCAGTATTAAGGCTACCTAATATGTATCCCAAAACTAATGCAACAAATATACTTAGAACGTCCATCTCCAATAATCACTCTCTTTCTCCCTTAGCTTTCTAGCAATGAAAATCTTACTTATCCAAATATTAATATTCTCTTTTTAAAACTAGAAAACCTTCTTTATACAGATAGGTAAGGGGTTGAAGTTATCGCTCCCTTTTCCCCCTGTTCACACCGTACGTGAGACTTTCATCTCATACGGCGTTCCAACTAAACCAATTTATTCTTTCTATGTATAAAGCAGACCAATGCTATTTTACTTCCAATTTAGATGATTTCATTCTGACATTTTAGTCTTAGATAATTTATTTTTTCTTTCTGTTTACTTGAAAGTTTTAAAGATTCTAAAAGAGTTTCTATTTTACTTCTATCTTTTAGATGGATTAGTTGATGTATCGTATCCCTCACGATAAGAAGATTAGAATACTTATCATCTTTTGAAAGATGATACGGCATGATGTGATGACAATGCCATTCCCCTATACCTAATGCTTCTCCTAATACAGCACATTTGCCGTATTGGGCAATAAACTTACTAATTCTGTTGTCATTGTATTCAATCGATCGGTTTGGAATATAGTTCCGCATGATATAGGAAAGAGTTACTTTATCTATAGCTTTTAGGCTATTATGTATTTTCGCTCTGCCTTCGGCCGTAAAATTACAAACTGTTTGGGAAAAGCACAGTGGTCTTTTCCACTTCTGGGCATAAATAGGCACAAACACCATGTTTTGTATTTTGTACAGTCGAGATTGGTAACCCTTGTATCTTTTCTGAAGGGTTTTCGTCATATCATGGAAACTTGCCTCGGTTCTTATGTTCTTTAATTGATTATATAATGCTTTGCGGAGATGAGCGTTTAACCCATTCAGATTAATAGTAATGTTGGTTGCGAAAGAATAATAGTTTTGGATTCCCATGACAACAGTATTGAAATTCCAAACAGTCTGAATGCAAGGATTTCTTTTGACTACTCTTATAGCTTCCTTTATCTTTTGGAAGGCATTTTCTTTAGCCTTCTTCGACATATCGGACCTAGCTACATAACCAAATCTTGTTTTTCCTTTCCTAATGGCCTTTATGGAGAATCCAAGAAACTCAGAAGAGTTTTTCTTAATATTTATTACTCTCGATTTCTCTTCGCTTGTCTCCAAATGCAGTCTTTTTCTCAAGAAATCCCAATGCGTAGTTCATTTTTATTGCCTGTGACCTAGTTCGGCACATTACCTTAAAATCGTCCGCATAACGGACGATGAAGCATTCCTTTAGGGCTGTTTTCTTTAGTTGTTGATACTTACTACCACTAACGGAATAGGTGTACCTACTCTTAAATGTCTCCCACTGGTCACTAACCCACCAATCCAATTCATTTAATACAATATTGGAAAGTAAAGGTGATAGGATTCCTCCTTGCGGAGTACCTTTTGTAGGAATACCTTCTCCTTCAATCTTTGCTTTTAATAGCCTTGATATAATAGAAAGAAGCGACTTATCCCTAATACCTAATGACCACATTTGTTTAAGAAGTTTTCCATGATTCACGTTATCAAAGAAACCTTTAATATCCACATCCACACAATGATAGAGTCCAGTTTGATTGATAAGAAATTCAAGTCTAGCCTTAGCGTGATGAGTGCTGCGGTTTGGTCTAAATCCATAACTATGTTTATGGAATTTTGCTTCACAAATCGGTTCTAAAACTTGAAGAATACACTGCTGAAAGATTCTATCCCAAATTGTTGGAATTCCCAAAGGTCTAATTTTACTGTTTCCTTTTGGAATGAAAACACGTCTTACTGCTTGTGGTTCGTACCTTTTAAACATGGATTGAACCTTGGCTATTACATCTTCCACTGTTAAGTGTAAAATATCATTAATCGTTAATTTATCTGTTCCCGCCGTTTTGCTACCTGTGTTTCTTTTAATGTTTCGATAGGCAAGTCGTATATTATCTTCAGAACACATTAATTCTGTTAAATCATAGAAGTGATGACCACTGACACTTTGAGCATATAGGAAATCAAAACAATCTTGCATACTATAATACTCACTGTGTCTCAATTTCTTCCGTTTCAATAAGTCGGTATCTCCTTTCGGAGTTAAACCTCTGTTAGTCTCACGAGAACCTTATTAATCGATAAAGAATTGCCTTTCATGGTTGAATAAATCTTTATTAGTCTAGTGGCTATCCCTCCATGTGGATTAGACACTTCATTGGTACTGTGCCACCACTTTCCCTGATATAAAGGAAAGTTATACAACAACTATTCTCATTGTTGTTTTCCTTCCCAACGTTTCATTGGAAGTAAGTCCTCCACGTTATCAGCTTACAACGTTGAGTTATATCTATTATAGAATGAACGTAGGTGCTTCCTTTAAGCCTGTTAGTATTCATACGCCTGTAACGTATCATGGATTTTCATATTAGCGATTCTTACTCACCCACAACTAACCTCACAATTTGGTGATATACACATTTCTATGTATCGCAGGTATGGACCCTTACATTCAGAAGTTCGTCAGCTTAACCATTTCTTTTTGGTTTATTTGCATTCTCACCTTATTCATTCAACTCAAGCACCATGAATTACACCACTCCATCGAGTAGGCTTTCGTCAGCCGAACTGATACGGTAATTTCTCACGCCTTTTCACCGAGCTTATAACACTATCATTCTTACTAAATTCAGTGCTATTCGACTAAGAGAGAACCCTTCTAGGCGTTACCCTATCATTTGATTCATCGATATAACCCTTCAATTCCGAGAGGAATTGCCTAGCCTTTATTGGAGTAATGTGACCACCCTCCATTTATACTAGGAACATTTCGCACCGCTATCCTGCCCCGTTTCTGCCATAAGCTTATTTTCATCTATTACAGGAATGCCCCTTAGTCTTCAAAGAATTTAAGCATATTTTAGTTTTCATTACAAAGACTAATGAAAACTACTTCTTTTAGGAGAACAATTGTTATGAAATCTATATTCTTATTTTTATTATATTTTACAGCTTTAAACACCACAGTATCTGCAGAACCTCTATCAGAAGCCATTTCAAAATCATCGCTAACGGAGTCTGCCTTTTTGAGATTTCTTGGCCCAACAATTCTTGAGATAATGGAGACTCATGGTGATAATCAGCTCTTTATGAATGAAAAAATAGAATCGATCACTAAAAATATTGAGCAAGATTCATATGATGTAACTATACATATTATTGGATTTGAAGGCCCCCCATAATCCACCATACAACTCCATTCGAATAGTAATTCGAATACCTGGTGAGAAAACTGGCTCCTATGAAGTCATTTCATATACAAACCACTTGCCTGATGGAGTAGATTAACTTCTTCTTCATTTAAACTGCCCCTTTAGTGCCTGAATAGATAAAAAGCATTAATCCTTCTTGAATCAAAGCCCCCCTGAATTCCTCCTATATTTCTTGTAATTAATGCTTCATTTCGCCAATACATTTAATATTAAGTAAAAAGGAGTGATAGCCATGTTCCAAATACTCGTTGAATTTCTATCTAACTTAATCTCATTCTTCTCCACATCTTCAAGTTAAAGTTGGTCAGGGGTTATTTTAGCTGTCCCATCTAAGTCTACTACGCAATAATTGTGATGAATTCCTTCTTCAACTAACCTGACCCTAGCGGCATATGAAGCATTTTATTATTATTAAGAATGTATCAGAATCTTTAATTAATAAATGTTAAAAACACCACTAGAGTATAATATACTTAGGAAAACACTATTTAGGGATTGCTTCTCATGATTTATTCTAAATATGGTTTAATTAATTTCTGAATATCATCGTCATCCAATCTCTCGGACATTTCTTCTAAGAACTCTCCAACCGGTAAAAACTCCACTGAAAAATCCTTATATAGCTCTTTAGAAACATGCTTTAAAACTTTATAGTACTCTTCAGCTAGTTGATATAAATCATTCTCTTTGGTATCCCTTTCTGGTAGTAACCTATTAAATATATATAACCTTTCAATAGTCATCTCATAGTTATTTAACAGGGCAATTATTGGGTATGGAATTGAAAGTGTTTTTATTTCAGTCATGTATATTCTCCTTCGCATAATCTAAAAAGCAAAATTTTCATTATAAGTCTGATTTACTAGCCATACGGATTACATCTTCTTCAGTTAAATTTAGTAAATTCATTCAAATATCCACCAAAAAATATGTAAATCCTTCTTTCACTAACCTGCCATAACTGTTCCATAAGACTGGTACTACACTTATTACGTGAACTCCCTCGTTAGTAAAAAGAGAACTCTCTTATTACAGAACAACATGATTTCTTATCATTTATGAGTTCATCATTAGCTATATACACCCTATCATATAAAAGATTTTTATAACCATTACAAAAGAACTATAAAAATGTTTCAAAAAGTCATTCTTCATAATTAATGATATAGAAGTACATCTTGTTTATCCTAGCCATTTTTAGGGTAGTAGGCAACTAACTTACTTACTTAAGAATTGATAAGGAGATGGTGTAATGGCTGATAATAGCAACATTTGGTTTACTTTATTATCAAGCATCTTTTTCATTGCAATCATAGGAGTTTATACATACCGAAAATCAAGAGGTGTTAATAACACAACAGAGGGGTATTTTCTCGCAGGCAGAGGAATGTCTGGTGGTTTTATTGCAGGTGCCCTCATCTTGACTAACTTATCAGCAGAACAAATGGTAGGGCTTAACGGACAAGCATATGGAGGAAACATGACGAGTATGGCCTGGGAAGTCACCTCTGTCATGGCAATCATTATCATGGCGTTAATTCTGTTGCCGCGCTATTTAGGGGGTGCCTTTACTACCTTACCACAGTTTTTGAGAGATCGTTTTGATGAAGATGTGCGCAAGATGGTAGTAGTTCTCTTTATGCTGGGCTATGTTTTCGTAACGATTCCCTCAACTCTTTATTCTGGAGCACTCGGGGTGTTAAAACTTTTTGATCTTCCTAACTTAACTGGTTTGTCTTACACCCAGTCAGTTTGGGCGATGGTTTGGATTATAGGAATCATTGGGGCACTTTTCGCAGTATTTGGAGGAATGAAAGCAATTGCTGTATCGGATAGTTTAATTGGTATTGGTCTCATTGCCATATGTACATTGATTCCTATCATCGGCCTATCTGTCCTTGGTAATGGGGACATACTCGGAGGATTAAAGACAATCTCCACAAGCAGTCCAGAAAAGCTGAACGCAATTGGATCAAGCGAGGATGCAGTTCCTTTATCAACTATATTTACAGGCATGCTATGGGCAAATCTCTTTTATTGGGGAACAAACCAATATGCTGTACAGCGAACATTAGGAGCAAAAAACCTTGAAGAGGGCCAGAAGGGAGTATTGTACACAGGATTCTTTAAACTACTGGTGCCCGTACTTATGATGTTTCCTGGAATTATAGCCTTTCATTTATACGGAGGAAATTTAACAACAATAGATTTAGCATACCCTACATTAGTTGCTGACGTTTTACCATGGTATCTTCAAGGATTATTCTTAGTAGTCCTACTAGGAGCTGTTTTCAGTAGCTTTAACGCATTAATTAACTCAGCAGCAACTATGTTTGCTTTAGATATCGTTAAACCAATAAGGCCTGGTATTTCCGATAAAAGGTTACTTTCTTTGAGCAAAGGGTTCTCTGCTTTTTTAGCTATTATCAGCTTTTTCATATCTCCATTACTTATGCTAGCACCAGATGGTCTTTGGGATTTAATTCGTCGTTTTACTGGTTTTTTTAATATACCTATTATCACTATTGTATTGATTGGTATATTTGCTAAAAAGGTTCCCTCCATTGCGGCAAAGATAGTGATTATTTTTCATGTTATTACCTACTATATAATGTTATGGGGAACTCGTCATATTTTTGGATTTAACATAGATATAAGCTATATCCATGTCTATGGTATTTTATTCTTTGCAGAATTGGTTATTATGCTGGTAATTGGGAAACTCTATCCAATGAGTAAGCCTTGGTCCTTTAAACCAAATACAAAAGTGAACATGAAGCCTTGGAAGCATTCGTTAAGTATCAGTATTGTTCTCCTTGGCTTAATGGTAGGTTTTTATTTAATCTTTTCTCCAATTGGCCTTGCATATGAGAATGGAATGGTATCACCTTTATTCCTTCCATGCTTACTAATCCTTATTACAGTAACAATATTGCTCGCCTATATATGTATAAAGCGATGGAATAGAAAATATGCACAGTATGTTCACAAAGAGACCTACAACTCTGGCAGACAAAGCAATATTAAAAGCGATATAAGTTAAAAAATAAGAAAGCTCCCGTATTATTAGCTAAGGGCAGCTTTCTTTTATTAGGATTATGTCGATGTATACTGTTTAAAAATAACTACTTATCTATTGGTTATTCTTCAACAGAACAAATTTTCCTTGTTAAGCTGCCCCTTTACTACCATAAGCAATATTTCATTATATAGAGATGCTGACCATAAGAAAAGGACTCTCCTATTTATTTAAGAAAAGCCCAAAATAATATATTTCTCCAGCTTCTACTCACTCTCCAAGCATTTCCTTTAACTTAGCAAGTGTAATTTCTTCTGTACTATCTACCTGCCAATCTGCTTTTTTCATTCGTTCTCTTGTCCCAACACCTATTGCATACATATTCGCACCTTTAATAGCCTCAATTCCTGCCTCGGCATCTTCTATTCCTACACATTCACTTACATCTAATTGAAGCTGTTTTGCTGCTTTTATAAATATTTCTGGGTCTGGTTTGCCCTTATTCAGGCTACCTGGGTCCACAATCGTATCAAAGAATGAAGTAACTTCTAGTCTCTTTAGAATGAAAGGACCATTTTTACTAGCAGAAGCAAGAGCAATTTTTAAACCAGCATCCTTACATTCAGAAAGAAATGCCTTCATTCCAGGCAAGACATCCTTTGGTGTAATATCATTAATGAGCTCTTGATAATATTGATTCTTATCTGTTGCTAACTTCTCTAATTGTTCTTCCGTGTAGTTACTTCGTATATTTCCATGGTCAAGAATCTTATATAAAGATTCCATTCTACTAACTCCTTTTAGTTCTTCATTAAACTCCCGGTCAAAAGGAACACCTATTTCTTCTGCTGTCTTCTTCCAAGCTAAATAGTGGAATTCTGCAGTGTCTGTAATTACCCCATCTAAATCAAATATTATCCCTTTTAGCATGTTTAAACCCTCCTAATAGTTGAAAAAAAGAAGCCCGTTGTTTAGGTAATCTAAAGTCAGGCTCCTCTGTTTTAGTTAGTTATTCTTTCCAATATACTCTTTATCAAGAGTAATCTCATTATCATATAATTGAAGCTGTAATGGATTACCAGATATAAGCTCTAATTTCACTTCTTCTGTAGTTGTGGTTACCTTTATTAAACGGTTGCGATAATTAATAGTAAAGGCATAATGGCTCCATCCTTTAGGTAGGAATGGGGCAAAGGAAAGATCTCCTGTTGCTGTACGCATTCCAGCAAAGCCATGTACAATAGCAAGCCAAGAACCTGACATACTAGTTATATGCAACCCATCTTCCGTATCATTGTTATAGTTATCTAGGTCTAACCTTGCTGTGCGTTGATACATCTCATAAGCTTTATCTTCCATACCTATTTCAGCAGCTAATATCGAATGGACACATGGAGAAAGACTTGATTCATGTACCGTCATCGGTTCATAAAAAGCAAAATTACGCTTCTTCTCATCAAGGCTAAACTCATGATTTAAGAAATACATCCCTTGTAAAACATCTGCTTGTTTAATAAAACAAGAACGTAGAATTTTGTCCCAAGACCATTTTTGATTAAGTGGTCGTTCTTCCTTCAACAGAGTATCTACTGTACGTAAATCCTTATCTAAGAAAGTATCGTGCTGAACAAATACTCCTAATTCCTCATCTGCTGGATAATACATTTTATCTATAATATCCTGCCAGCTTGATAATTCTGATGAAGCTATGCTTAAAGCGTTTTTCTTATCTTCTCCTGCTTTTGCAAGAAGCTCTAATGTATATCTTAATGTCCATGCAGCAATAGTATTTGTATACCAGTTATTATTAATGTTGTTTTCATACTCATTTGGTCCCGTAACACCATGAATCATGTACTGACCTGTCTTTTTAGAATAGTGAACACGATCTGCCCAGAAACGACTGATACCTACTAGTACGTCAAGTCCGTCATTTAAAGCATATGTTTCATCACCAGTATAAGTAGCGTAATTAAAGATAGCATGGGCAATTGCTCCATTACGGTGAATTTCTTCAAACGTAATTTCCCATTCATTATGGCACTCTACACCCGTGAAGGTTACCATTGGATAAAGAGCACCCTTTAAGCCTTGTTGCTTTGCATTATGCTCTGCACCTGGAAGCTGTTGATGGCGATATTGTAATAACTGCTCCGTTACCTTAGGCTCAGCAACTGCTAAATACATTGGCACAATGTAAGCTTCTGTATCCCAATAGGTTGCACCACCATATTTCTCTCCTGTAAACCCTTTAGGTCCAACATTCAAGCGAGCATCTTCACCATAGTACGTAGAGAATAGCTGAAAGATATTAAAGCGTATCCCTTGTTGTGCTTCATCATCTCCACCTATCTGAACATCTGCTTTTTCCCATCTGTCTGCCCAGGCATCCACATGATCTTGCTTCAATACTTCATACCCTTTATCTTTAGCAGATTCTACGATTTTCTGAGAAACTGCATTCAATTCTGATTCTTCCCAATCTCTTGAAGTAGTAATGGCAACATATTTTCTTAAAACGATTGTTTCTCCCTCTTGAATGGTATTTCTATAATTATTAGCAACATACATAGATTTTTCGTTGTATGAAGAAACATCTACATTGTTTAATTCATTGAACATGGAAGCAGAAACAGTAAATCGCGGTGTACCAAAAGGATTATCAACTGTTTTCATTTCTAACATCCCTTTGTTTGCTTCCACTTTCTTAGAAATTTCTGACCAAAACTTTTCTTCATAATTAGAATCTTCGTTTGTAACATCGCCATCAAGGTAAGGAACCAATTCCACTTTGTTTGAACCTAATAAGGAGGTAATCTTTACTTCAATCGCACAAACTTCCTTTGAAACGATACTTAAGAATCGTTCAAATTCAAATTTCAGCTGATTATCACCCTTTTCTAGTATGAAGCTCCTTCTTAAAATTCCTTCCTTCATATCTAGCTCTAGATGAAAATCTGTTACCTTGTCTTTATTTAAGTCTATTTTCGCACCATCTACATAGATGTCTACTCCAATAAAGTTCATCGCATTTATCACTTTACCAAAGTATTCGGGATAGCCATTTTTCCACCATCCTACTCTTGTTTTGTCAGGAAACCAAACTCCAGCAAGGTATGTACCTTGATGATGATCCCCAGAATAACCTTCTTCAAAGTTACCACGCATCCCCATATAGCCATTGCCAATGGATGTTAAACTTTCTTGTAATCGCTTATCTTGAACCTCTAATTGATTAGATATTAACTTCCAGCTATTTATATCGAAAAGACGTTTATTAGACATACTCTTCTCACCTCATCATTTATCTGATTGACTCTTTTTAATAATCACGCTCTTTAAAACCTGTTCTAAAGAAAGCAAATGCAATCATTAGTACTGTTCCTAAGCTCTGTATCATAATTAGTGTAGCAACATCGAATTGTATAAACCCATATATAACAGCTACAATAGTTGGTAATCCAGCTGCATTTAGAACAATATTTGATGCTTCCTTAAATGTGCGTATATGAGTAATGTTTGATCTTTTTGTCAACCATAATACACATGCCATAAATAGGAATTGTAAAATATTCATCGCAACATATAAACCTGCTATTAAGCTCAACAAAATAGGAAGAAGCATTGCTTTATTTTGTTGATACCATATAGAACCAATATATTGCATAACATCTTCTTTATTCTCTATTTCAAAAGGATACTTTTCTTCGTTAGTTGGATAAAACAATTGAAACCCAAATCCATTATCTTCTGCAATTAATGCATAATCCTCTTTAAAAATAATCGCATTCTTATATCCCTCAACAGAAATCTTTTGATCTGTTCCAACCTTCTTAAATGTATTATCTACATCAACTGCTATTACATTTTCCTCATTTTTTTCTACAAACTCTTCACTCAAACCAACTAATTTACCATCTTTTATTGTCTTAGAAGATAATTCTTGTGCAAAGTCGTCTGTAATTAGGCTAGAAGTGTTTGGAAAGAGAAATTCAAATGGAAAAATAGTTAATTTAGCCATTTGTATAGAGGTAGGCATCATCATACATGCAATTAAAAAGATAAAAAGGATAAACATCTTTGGCCATGTAAGTAAACTCTTCCCCTTAAAAGCATTTGTAGGGGTAATGATAGACCGAAAGTATTGCATTAAAAACGGTTCAGATTTCTTCATTTGTATCTCCACTCTTTTCTACTTGATTATTTCCATTTTTACAGAAAGAGGAGGGAAATCCGTACCTCCTCTATTTAACAGTAACTCTTCCTATGAATTATCCTTTTGATCCCCCACTAGTTAATCCAGACACGAAGTTCTTCTGTAGGAAGAAGAATAAAACAACGATTGGTAAAGCTGCAAGTACAGCACCAGCTGCAAATAGTGCTACCTTTTGTTCACGTGGATTAGAAATAAGTGTTTGTAAACCCACAGCTAGTGTTAGTAATTCGTTAGAACGTAATAAGAATTTTGATAGTAAGAAATCATTAAATGGTGTCATAAATGCCCATAATGCCTGAACAGCTAACATTGGTCGTACCAATGGTAAGTTAATTTGTAGGAAGATTCTTAGATGCCCAGCACCATCAATACGTGCACTTTCATCAAATTCTCTAGGAATCGTATCAAAATATCCTTTCATTAACCAAACATTCATTGGAATTCCTCCACCAATGTAGATTAGTGATAGTAACCAATACTGATCAATTGCACCTAATACAGTTGCAAGAACATAATAAGCAGTTAGTGCTGCCATTGTTGGCACCATTTGTATTACAAGGAAGAAAATCAAGCTATATTTTCGACCCACAAAACGGTAACGGCTAAATACATATCCTGATAATGTGACTAATGTTACTTGAACAATCATTACTCCTATGGCAATAATGATTGTATTTTTATACCAGCTTAAATAATTTGTTTCGTTAAAAAGTCTTGTGAAATTATCTAATCCCCAATTGGCATCAAGCTTTAATGTAAATGCTGCCATATTAGTAGCTTGAAAAGCACTTGATGCTGTTACCAATAAAGGATAAATAATAATGATAGAAAGGATTCCTAAGAATCCATACGTTAATATTCTATTTATTAAGCGTGAGGTTTTCATGTTCATCCTAATTCATCTCCTCATTACCAAAAGCATTTGTTTTCTTAAATGTAATAAGTGAAACTGCAATTACAATAACAGAAATAATCAATGTTACTGCTGCAGCAACAGCATATTGCGGCGCTTGACCAGTAGTTAGTTTATATATCCATGAAATAAGAATATCTGTTGAGCCAGCGTTCCACCCAATACTTCCTGGTCCTCCTTCATTGAATAGATAAATGATAGAGAAATTATTAAAGTTAAATGTATATTGTGTAATCATTACTGGAGCTGTAGCAAATAAGATCATTGGTAATGTAATACTACGGAACTGCTGTAAAGCAGATGCCCCGTCCAGATTAGCCGCTTCATATAAGTCATCAGATATAGATTGTAGTACCCCTGTAACCATTACAAAGATATAAGGGAAACCAAGCCAACCTTGTATCATTATAAGTGCCGTTTTAGTCCAGGTAGGATCTGTTTTCCATGAAATAGCTGGTATATCAATAAGTGGCAAATGATTAATCAGTGGAATAACCTGCGCATTAATTGCCCCAATACTATCATTAAACATATTAGAGAATCCCATAATAGAAATAAATGCTGGAACTGCCCATGGTAATAAGAAAAGAATTCGGAAGAAAGCTTTTCCTTTAATATGCTTTTGATGTAAAACTACTGCAGCTACTACTCCAAGAACAATTTGTAAGGTTGTTGCTCCAAATGTCCAAATAAGTGTCCATACTAATATTTCCATGAAAGTAGATCGATAAGAGCTTAAGAAAAAGATGTTTGTAAAGTTTTCGAAACCAACCCAATCAATTAGCTTAAATGGAGGAATATGTTGAAAATCATAGTTAGTAAAAGCAATAAATAATGTTACTAATACTGGAAATATAATAATGAAAGCCATTAATATATAGGATGGAAAAGTAAAGATGTATGGAAATCCTTGCTCCCAAAGATTCTTTAATATATCAATAGTTTTTGTATTTATCTGTTCCCCTCTATCTCTTAATTTTCCGATTTTATATGCGTCTATAATATTTAAAACATAAAAGAATAGGAAAATTGCCGATAGTATTAGCTGTAATGTACCTTTGATCATTAGAAATAACGAGTGATCATCACGAGGGATACTTCCTAATGTTATTAGTCCTGTTAATGCTTGAAATCCTGTCATTGCCATCTGAATCGCAAATACTACAAAAAGAGCGAAAAATATAACTCCTTTAAATGTTTGTTTATTATAAAATTGTCCTAATCCAGGAATGATGGATAACAGGGATGCATTCTTTTTATGATTACTTGCCGCTTGACTCATTGTCGGGCTTCCCCTTTCTACATTTGCATGATAGTTGCATTAATGATATTGATTGATTTACCAAAAGAAATCTTCACTCTCCCCACTTCTTTTGGTAAACCAAATTCATCGATAATTGGAAATTAATGCAAACGATTGCGTTAATTTAAAGAAGAAATTTCTAATTATTCTTTCGAAACAATTAGAAATTCCTTTTAGAAGGGAGAGTAATCTCCCCTCATTTGTCTATAGCTTAATATTTTTGTTCAATTGATTCTTTAATTGTTTTCACTGTATCTTCTGCAGATTCTTCTGGTGTTTTAGATCCAGATACTGCATCGAACATTAGATATTGTCCGCCATCCCATACTTCTGCCATTTGTTGAATGTTTGGCATTGGAGAAGCATTTTCAAAGTTTGCAATTACAGCTTGAGCTAATTCGTTATCAGCTGGCACTGCTTCACGAGCAATTGTATTAGCTGGGATTTCGTTTAAGTCTTCAAAGAACTTAGTTGCGTTATCGCTGTTACCAACATACTCTAACCATTTAGCTGCTAATTCTGGATCTTTCGCGTAAGAAGAAGCTACCCAAGCTTTTCCTCCACCAAATGCAGCATATTTCTCACCATTAGGTAACGTTGGGATTGCACCAACACCATAATTCACGCCAGCTTCTTTATAAGTAGCTGCCATCCAAGGTCCATCAATAACAACTGCAGTTTTTCCAGTTGTGAACATTTCTGTAATAAAGTCACCAGAACCAGTTACATCTTGCATACCTTTTGGCCATTGATCATACCAAGTTTTAGCATATTTAATAGAATCGATAGTTCCTTCATTATTTAATCCGATATCAGAAGGATCTGTTCCATCTTCACCAAATGCGTATCCACCATAACCAGCAATTAAACCATAGCTATAATAGAAATCTGTCCATTTTGCTAGGAAAGCAGTATTTTTACCAGATTCTGATTCAAAAGCATATTTGCTATCGCTTGTTAATGCTTCTACTCCAGAGAAATCTGTTGGCATTTCATTGATTAGGTCTTTGTTATAGTAACCAACTAATGTTTCAATTACAAATGGTGTACCATATTGTTTTCCATCAAATGTAACTAATTTTGATTCAGCATCCGTAATTCCTTCTGGTTGTGTTGTCACTTCTGCTAAATGTCCTTGGCTTCCCATGGAACCTACTCGGTCATAAGGAGTGATGAATACATCTGGACCTGTTCCAGCTGGACCATCTAATGCTAATGCATCAGCTTGATCAGTCATCGCCATTACAACTACATTTACTTTTGCGTCATTTTCTTTTTCGAAATCACCTTTAATGCTTTCAATATATTCTTTATAAGAATCTCCATCCACAGAAACTGTTAATGTTTTTTCTCCATCAGATGAGCTTCCACCTGAATTTTCTTTTGTATCATTGCCGCATGCAGCTAAAGAGAAAGCTGTTAATAAAGCTACTCCAGACATTAAGTATTTTTTATAACTTTTCATGAAATTTTCCCTCCTTGTTTATCTCACATTCTTATTGTAAAATCGAAACGCTTTCAATGCAATCGCTTTCTCTGTGTTACCGATAACAGAATATCTCAACTATTATTTGCACCTTATCCAATAATTATTAATCTAATGTAAATACCAACTAGATTTTATGATGATAAAAGAACATTATTTTGTCAACCATATACATAAAAAGAGTCAGATTCTCCCTTATTTGCGGAGAATCTGACTCTTCTTATTATTATCCTTTTAATCTCTTAAGAGAGATTTTACCAAAATTCCATTTAGAGAATAGGAAGGTTAAAAGCATAGGAACAACTACTGCGACTAACATTGCTAGAGCAAACGGAACCCAAAACTGTGTTTGGATAGAAAGGATACCTGGTAAACCACCTACTCCAATAGAATTGGCCATTACTCCTGAACCTACAGATATTATTGCTGCAACTAATGAACCACACATTGCAGCCAAGAATGGGAATCCATATTTTAAATTTATACCAAACATTGCGGGCTCTGTTACACCTAGATAACAAGAAATAGTTGCAGGAATAGATACTTGTTTTTCCTGTTCATTTTTACGATTAATAAAAATCATGGCAAGAACAGCTGAACCTTGTGCAATGTTAGATAGAGCGATCATTGGCCAAAGCATAGTTCCATTAAATTCACTCATTAATTGTAAGTCAATAGCATTTGTCATATGATGTAAGCCTGTAATTACTAGAGGAGCATATGCAAACCCAAATACAGCCGCAAATAACCAACCAAGTGAACCAGTTAAACCTGTATACACAACATCTGAAATGAATGAACCAATTTTCCATCCTAATGGACCTAATACTGTATGTGCAATTAATACAGTTGGCACTAAAGCAAAGAATGGTACTACAATCATAGAGATTGCGTTTGGAACTATTTTACGTAAGCGTAATTCTAGGAAAGATAATAATAGTCCTGCTAAGATAGCTGGAATAACTTGCGCTTGATAACCAATCATTTCCACTTGAGCAAATCCAAAATCCCAGACTGGAATTTCTTCTGCTCCAACTACTGAGTAAGCATTTAATAATTGTGGAGAAACTAAAGTAATACCTAATACAATACCTAGTATTGGAGTTGCCCCCATTTTTCTTGCTACTGCCCAGGTTATACCAACTGGAAGGAACTGAAATATTGCTTCACCTATTAACCATAAAAAGCTATCCGCTCCTGCCCAAAATTGTGAGACCTCTATTAATGTTTTTGTTCCGTCTTCCATTAAATCGATAGACCCTATTACATTTCGGAAACCAAGTATTAAACCTCCCACTACAAGTGCTGGAATGAGTGGTGTAAAAATATCTGCTAAATGTGCAATCATTCTTTGTAGGAAGTTCATATTTTGCTTTGCTGCTTCTTTCGCGTCATCCTTGGATGTATCACTCACACCTGCAATTTGAATAAATTCATTATAAAAAGAAGCTACTTCGTTTCCAATAATAACCTGAAATTGCCCTGCCTGAGTAAATGTTCCTTTTACTAAGGAGATTTTTTCAATGTTTTCCACATCTGCTTGTGAGGTGTTCTTTAATACAAAACGCATTCTTGTTGCACAGTGCGTAACTACAGAAATGTTTTCGCTTCCACCAATATGTTCAAGAAGCTCTTGTGCTGGTTCTCTATATTTCCCCATGCTATCTCTTCCTCCTTTTCGTGTATCTTGCTAGATGTATTAATAATTATCATTAAATAATTGCTAAAAATAAACCTGTATATACAAGTTTTGTTTACGGTTTCATTATAAGTTGTATATACAGGTGTGTCAATATAGTTACAGGAAAAAAATAAATAGCAGTACGAAAGAAAACAGGTATCAAATTTCTCTTCCACCCTGTTTTCTTTCGTACTGCACTATATGCTTATTTATAATTACGTATTCTCTTATTAATTTATACTGGCCATTTTTCTACTTGGAATGCCATATCCCAAAACTTATATTCTAATTGGCAGCTTAATAAAAAATATTCCTTCAATTTTACTTTTCTTTCCTCATTAAGTGAGAGGGCTAGCTCATCTAATCGCTCACAGAGTGTAGCTGTAACAGTCATGGGCCCATCTCCATAGAAATGAATCCAATCATAAAAAGGATGTGTTCTCTCTGGTTGAACCTCTTCTATCAATTTCTTTCCTATCTCAATGTAAGTCCATGGACAAGGAAGTAATACAGCTAATATATCTGCCAAATCTCCTTGATAAGCTACTGTTAACATATGTCTTATGTAATGATGGGCAGAAGGAGCCAACGGGTAACCCTGTAATTCTTCATAGCTAACACCAGCAACTTCACAAAAATTATTATGCGGGTGAACCTCACTATGCAGTACAAAGGAGATTTGCTCATTGAATATCGCCATATCTTCACGAGTGTCACACTTTGCTATTGCAAGCCCATACACCTTCATAAAAGCATTTAAGTATTCAAAATCTTGTTTGACATAATGAATGAGTTGCTCCTTTTGTAGGTCGCCCTTGGCAATTCCTTGCACAAATGGATGCTCCATAATCGCTTGAAAAATTGGCTCTGCTTCTTTTCTTAATTCTTGTGAAAAACTCATTTCACATTCCTCCTTTTTTAAAAAAATAGGAAGAACCTTGAGTGACTATCACAACTCAAATAGCCACTCCGAAAATGGAGTGGCTTAAATGAAAGAAATCAAAAAATCATCGTATGCGCCGACTCCACTTTCCTACGCTAGTGTGAACTAGATCAGGTTCAAAGGGTCCAAGAATTCTTGTCTCAGCCAAATAAGGCTCCCCTAGTGGATATCCTATTTAATTACTTCTACTTTACATGACCTCTTTTTCACCTGTCAATCTAATTGTTGGAATATACAAAAAATAAATCTTTTTAACTATTTTTATTTTACAGGAAATTCACAAAAAAGACATAAATATTGTGATAACAATCACATGTTTTATTGTATAATCACTATATAAACAGTACTAAGTCTAAAAAAAGGGATTTCATTATGTTGGTTGCTTACCACTAAAAGGGAAGAAAAAAGTTTTTTCTTAAGTACTCTATACTAAACTTGTTCTTCCTGTATATTTAAAGGGTAAACAAAAAAGTAGTGGAAAAAGATCATAAGAAAATAAAGGAATACACCATTCATGTAGCTAATGTCCATACTAGAATAGAAGAAAAAAAGGAGTTGTATCTAAATGAAAAATCAAAACATTAATCGTGTTGTACTAATCGGAACTGGTGCTGTAGGCTGTAGCTATGCTTATTCACTTATTAATCAAGGCGTAACAGAAGAACTAGTATTAATAGATGTGAATAAAGAACGTGCAGCAGGGGAAGCAATGGACTTAAATCACGGGATACCTTTCGCTCCATCTCCTACAAAAGTATGGGCTGGTGAATATTCTGACTGTGGAGATGCTGATTTAATTGTTATTACTGCTGGATTACCTCAAAAACCAGGGGAAACACGATTAGACTTATTAGCAAAGAACACAGCTATTTTCAAAAGCATTGTTCAAGAGATTACCGCAAGTGGATTTAATGGCATCTATTTAATAGCAACAAACCCTGTAGATATTTTAAGCTATGTAGTTTGGAAAGAATCTGGACTTCCAAAAGAAAAAGTAATTGGTTCTGGTACCACTCTAGATTCTGCCCGCTTCCGTTATATGTTGGGAGAGTATTTTAATGTAGATACACGTAATGTGCACGCAGCTATCATAGGCGAGCATGGAGATACCGAGCTTCCAGTATGGAGTACTTCTACTATAGGATTAGAAACAATTGAAACTATGCTTAGTAAAAATGAAAAATACTCTCAAAAAGATCTAGATGACATTTTTGTTAATGTACGGGATGCTGCTTATCACATTATTCAACGAAAAGGTGCAACCTATTATGGAATAGGTATGTCTCTTGTTCGTATTACAAAAGCCATTCTTGGAAATGAAAATTCTATCCTGCCTGTATCTGCCTATTTAGATGGACAATATGGTCATAATGACGTATATATAGGCGTACCCGCTATCATAAATCGACAAGGTATCCGTGAAGTAATAGAATTAAAACTAAACGAAAAAGAAACGCAACAATTTAATCACTCTGTTACGGTACTTAAAGAAACCATGAGTTCCATCATATAAGCTTAAATACAAAGGCCTATTGCCGCATACGCAATAGGCTTTTATATATACTCATCCTCCATCCATTGTAGAGGCTCATAGCCATATGTTTTTAAATCAATACTTCCATCTAATTGACTGCTGATACCTTCATTCTCTAGCAATTGCCTTTGGATAGTTGCTTGGTCTCCATTTATGCTAATGTAGCCTCTGCTGTTAATCACTCTATGCCAAGGTAATTGATGATTTTTTGACATAGAATGAAGCACTCTCACTACTTGCCTTGCCGCTCTCGGACTACCAGCTAACTTTGCAATCTGCCCGTAAGTCATTACTCTTCCTGTAGGAATCTCTTTTATGATTGCTATTACTTTTGTAGTAAAAGGAGTCAGTGAGCTCACCTCTATTCTTTTTTCTATTATCTCATAAAATTTTTCCTATTCCCATTTCATTCTGTTTAATGGATAGCTTAATATTTTAATGATATGTTTAAAAAGTTGTAACGAAACAAATAAATAAAACCTGAATTAATAGGCAAATTGCCTACTAATTCAGGTCTTTCATCGGCCGAAAATACATCTTTTCCAGCCTTTTCATCATTACATCATATTTTGTTGTACTATTTGATTCGTTTGGGACTGTGTTTGTGTATAGCTATTTATCTGTTTGTTAATTTCCGCTATTAATACAGGGGAGGAAGTATTATACCAGCCTTGCTGTGACATTAACTGATATGTTTGTTCCTGTAGCTTAAGCGTGTTTTGAAGAAGTTGCTCAAATATTTGACGTACTTCTGGGCAGTTACTCTCCATTGCAGCAGTAGTATACTCTCTTGAAGTTCTTTTTAAGTCAGCCAAGTAAGAATAAACAATATCTTGGTCGCCGATTATCGGTGTTTGTGTATTCATTCTGTTCTCCTTTCCTATTGCATTGTCGGTGCAATAGAAGCATGTTGTTGCAATGTATTCAATAATTGTTGATAATGCTGCTGATTTTGCTTTATAGATTGTTGAAAAAGTTGTTGTACAGCAGGGTTGTGTACATGTGTAAGTGCTACAATTCCTTGCTTCACTAACAAGTCCTCATTTGACATACTATCAGCTATATATTCAAGCTCTTTTCCAGTTAACGGTTGCATCATACCCCCTCCTTCAAAGGTAGTTTGAACAAAAACAATCTATTAAACCTTAGTAAAAATTAGCATTTTATTCACTCGAAACTTCTCGAATAATCATATTTATCTTTGTATATAGGGTAATAGTGTAAGAAGACGAAAAAAGAAAGGAAGGATTAAAGTTGAAAAAAACATATCTAGCTAGTACCCTTGTAACACTTCTCGCATTAACAGCATGTAATAATTCTCCAGCGGAAAGCTCAGAAATGAACGAGAACCAATCGGAACAAACTACTAACAACGAGGAAAGTACTAATTCATCTCCATCCCATGTAAAAGATAACTCCACAGATTCAACAGAGGATACTTCTTCTTCAACAGAAGAATCAACTACTCTCTCTACTGATGAAGTAATAAATCAGGTTAAAGCAGAATTACTAATGAAAGAAAGTAAATTACCAACTAAATTCCCTGTTACTGATACGGGATTTTTAACAGCAATAATCAATAAAAATGAAGAACAGGCATACTCTGTTTCCTTTTATCAAACAGATACGTTTATTCCCATTAATGATTCTACATTAGATGATACCAATCAGAACATTTCGTTGATTGCTACAGTGGAAGGGGAGGTATATGTTGATCCTACTAAACAGCAGGAGCTTTTCCCTGAAACTTCTTTAGATAATATACCTGATGAAATGGCTGTTGACTTAGGTCAAGATATCGTAGGGATGGAAGAAGGAGCAGCTGGTAGTACTTATTTACAATGGAAAGAAGGGCGTTGGGTTTTTCAAATTAAAACACTTTCCTCTTCTTCACTTGATAATGTGAATATAGCTAGAAAAATGGTGGATTATTTAGAGTTAAATGCTCTTCCTGTTCCTAATGAGAGTGGACGATTTGAAGTAGATTACCCAGAAAATGCTGCTAATGTGGAAGTGATTTCTCGCTTTGAAGAAGGAGATATTGTATATAGTATAAAAACAAATGAAGTTCCTATAGATGCATTAATGATGACTGTTGTTACAGAATGATTGTATGTAGAAACCCCTCCTTATTCAAGGAGGGTCACTTTGTTGAAAAAATTACCACAGCCAATTGTAGAATTCATCAAAAATAAGCGGAGAATTCCGACTAATGGTAAATAAATTGTTAATTTCCTTGCTAATAAGCGGAATTTTCCGGTTATTAGCAAGGGAAATCCCTCCTATTTCATATGTTCTAAGGAAATAGGCGTAATTCTCCGTCTATTTCCGTTGTTTTTCATGGAAGAGACGAAAATAAGAGGATTTCTACGACTATTTTTCTAAAAGTGGTCTTTTCCAAATTCTCTATGAGAAGAAAATCATACATTTGATCGCTTTTTTCGATTTTCTATTATTTCCTTATTTGAATAGGTAAAGTACATAAAAAAACCCTCGTTTCAAGGAGGGGTTCCATTCTATATTTAAACTCGTACTTTCATCACGGAGCAGTCATCACACTGAATCATGGTTTTAATAATCTCTTTATTCTTTTCCTCAAATAGTTCATTATGTGAAGACACCATCCCATAGCTAGTGGCTTCTGGTTGGATGTATTGTTTTGCTTTATTTACTGCGTTAGCTGCATCTTGGAAAGCTCCTGCTATTAAGTGTACTTTCCCATCGTGCTTTAGGATATCTCCTGCTGCATATAATCCTGGAACAGATGACTCACTATTTGCATTTCCCGCAATATAGAAATTATCTAGCATCTCAATTTCTAGTTCACTATTTTTTAATAAGGAAGAATCCATTTCATATCCATGATTAATAACTACTTCATCTATTATCACTTGCTTGACTTCCCCTGTTTGGGAATTTGTTAGCTCAACAGAATCGATTCGCTCATGTCCCTCATTCGCTTGTAGCTTTGTAATAGAAGTATGGAATAAGCATTGTACTTTACTATCTAAGACTTCAGTTGCTTTCGCTTCATGCCCTGCTAAGGTATCTTTTCTACATGTTAAATAAACTTCTTTCGCAATAGGCTCTAATTCTAAAGCCCAGTCAACAGCTGAGTTACCGCCACCTGAAATGACCACTACTTTATCTTTAAAATGCATTAATGATTTTACTGTATAATTTAGATTAGAAACTTCAAATCTTTCTGCCCCTTCGATTTGTAATTTCTGTGGTGTAACAATTCCACTGCCTACTGCAACTATTACCGTTTTGGAGTAATGGATATCTCCACTATCTGTTTCAAGTTGAAATAATCCTTCTTCATTTTTAGAGATCAACTTTATTTTTGTACCTGTTACTACCTCTGGTTGGAAGGTTAATCCTTGCTGTACCAACTGCTCTCTTAACTTATCACCAGGCAATGGAGTAATACCGCCGACATCCCAAATCATTTTTTCTGGATATAAATGCAGCTTTCCGCCTAACTGTGGTAAATATTCGATAATCTTTGTTTTCATCTCTCTAAGTCCACTGTAAAAAGCAGAATATAACCCTGCAGGTCCCCCACCAACTATCGTTACATCGAATAGTTCTTTCTGATCCATGAACTGCTCACTCCTACTCCTAGTAATGTCATCTGTAAAAGATATCTATATTATATGAATAATTGTCTTATTTAAGTATACATTGATTATCATTCTCATTTAAATACTAACTCTTTTCACTCTATTTTTCAATGCTTTATTGACATTAAATAAAATCAGCATTACTATTTTTGTATTCTGTTAATGATTATCATTATCACTAATTTTATAATAGAGGAGCGGAAGATATAAACCATGCAGTGGCTCAAAGAACAGTTAACTCTTCATAAACCTTTTATTTATGCACTACTTTCTTCTACTAGAAGACTATGTAACGCTAATTCTTTTTTCTTAACAAATGATAAGTTTACTGTGAAATTCTCACAGCAATCAATAGGACGTGTCTCATGGAATTAGAAAATAAGAAACTCCCTATTCCCTTTATTGGAAAAATTAGCATCGCATTATTTGTTTTTTTATTTGTTTTTATTTTTTCTCTCATTCTTGGGGCAGCACATATCTCTATCAAAGATGTTTGGCTAGCCATTTTTTCTCATACAAACAGCGAATCTATTACGATATTAAGAGAATTGCGGATACCTAGAGAAGTAGGAGCTATTTCAGTAGGAGCAGCTCTTGCTGTTTCTGGAGCCATCATGCAGGGCATTACAAAAAATCCCTTAGCTGATCCAGGATTACTTGGATTAACTGCTGGAGGAAATTTCGCTCTTGCTATTGCTTTAGCTTTTATCCCTTCCCTTAATTATTTCGGTATAATGATTACTTGCTTTATAGGGGCTGCTTTAGGCACTTTACTTGTATTTGGCATAAGCTTCATAAAAGGGAACAGTCTATCCCCTTTGAAGCTTGTTTTAGCAGGCGCAGCCATTTCCACCTTTTTAACGGCAGCGGCTGAAGGAATAGGATTATTTTTTAAAGTATCCAAAAATATATCAATGTGGACTTCTGGAGGGCTAATCGGGACTAACTGGAGCCAACTTCAATTAATTGTTCCATTTATTTTTGTAGGCTTACTTGTATCTATAGTTCTTTCTAAGCAATTATCTATTTTAAGTTTGAGTGAGGAAATAGCTATTGGTTTAGGTCAACAGATAAAATACATAAAGGTTATTCTGTTTATTGTTATTACCATTTTAGCTGGGGCTTCTGTTGCTTTAGTAGGGAATATGGCTTTTATCGGCTTAATGATTCCCCATATTGTAAGGATTATTGTTGGAACAGATTACCGCCAGATTATTCCTATGTCGGCGATTTTTGGGGCAACCTTTATGGTGATTGCGGATACTCTCGGTAGAACTCTTTATGCTCCATTAGAAACATCTGTTGCTGCCATTGTCACCATGCTTGGTCTGCCTTTCTTTCTATTTATTGTAAATAAAGGAGGCAAAGGCTTTTAATGATGACTAATTCTTTAAAAAAGCAACGATTATTCCTTTTATCTTTCATGATACTTATAGTTGTCACTACTTTTGTTAGTTTAGGGCTTGGATCGTCATCTGTATCCTATAGCCGGATTATCCCTACCTTCTTAGGTGAAGGTAGCTTTAAAGAAGAATTTGTGCTATTTTCCATTCGCTTTCCTAGAATCATTATTACGTTTCTAGCTGGTGTTGCACTTGCTTTATCTGGGTCCTTGCTGCAAGGAATTACCAGAAATGATCTTGCAGATCCAGGAATTATTGGCATTAATTCAGGAGCAGGAGTTGCGGTTGCCGTCTTCTTCTTATTCGTACCGATTGAAGCTGGTACGTTCACCTATTTCATTCCTTTGGTAGCCTTTATAGGAGCTTTACTTACTTTTGGTGTTATTTATCTATTTTCTTATAAGAAAGGAATTGGGTTCCAGCCTCTTCGCTTTATCCTTATCGGTGTTGGTTTTTCTATGGCATTATCAGGAATTATGATTGTTCTAATCTCGTCTTCTAAGCAAGAAAAAGTGAACTTTATAGCAAAATGGCTAGCAGGTAATATCTGGGGCACTGATTGGATCTTTATTTATGCCATACTACCATGGCTACTTATTCTTATTCCTATCGCTTTATATAAAGCACTTCAAATTGATTTGTTAAGCTTAAGTGAACAAGTGGCTATTGGACTAGGCGTCTCTATAAGTCGCGAAAGAACTATATTATTAGTCATCGCTGTCGCTTTAGCAGCAGCGGCCGTCTCAGTGGCTGGGAGTATTTCCTTTATTGGACTTATGGCGCCACATATTGCCAAAAGCTTAATTGGACCTAAAAATAAGCTTTATCTCCCTATTTCCATCTTACTTGGTGGATGGTTATTACTATTTGCTGATACAGTTGGCAGAAATTTAGTAGAACCAGAAGGCATACCTGCTGGAATTATGGTTTCCCTTATTGGAGCACCTTATTTTATCTATCTATTATTAAAGAAAGCTTAAACAACATTATATTGATATAACAAAAAAACAATAGGGATATTTTTATTGACTAATTAAACTTTTTAGATTATTGTTGTATTCAGATAATTAAGATTCTAACAAAACTTGACAACTTCATATCGATTTCTTATCAAGAGAGGTGGAGGGACTGGCCCTGCGATACCTCAGCAGCAGATTTTACGAAAATACTGTGCTAATTCCAGGAGCATTACGCTTGAAGATAAGAAGAGTTTGCTTGAGCGATAATATCAAACCTCTTCTATCTGTGAAGAGGTTTTTTTATTTAAGAGCACTGATAAACTAGACAGAGCCCACTCTCCATAACTCTTCACTCTTTTAAAACTATTAAGAGAAAGAAGGAATTTAATAATGACAAATCAGATTATCCAAGGACCATTTCGAGCAGATCATGTAGGAAGTCTACTTCGCCCAGAAAATTTATTACAAGCAAGAAGAGCTTGGAAGGATGGGCAAATCTCCAAGGAACAATTAAGAGAAGTGGAAACAGCAGAGATTAAACGTATTGTTGATAAGCAAATTGAAGTTGGATTAAAGCTTGTAACAGATGGTGAGTTTAGAAGAACATGGTGGCATTTAGACTTTTTAGAGCATCTTAACGGATTTGAAGGGTTTGTACCTAACACTGGTTATAAATTCGATGGGGTAGAAACAGAAAAGTACAATGTACGTAACATTGGAAAAATTGCCTTTAATCCTGATCATCCATTTTTCCAGGATTTCAAAGAGTTTAAAGAAATTGTTGGGGATCGAGCAATTGCTAAACAAACGATTCCAAGTCCAAACCAATTATTCTATCCAGAAATGCGAAACCAAGATATTTATCCAAATATCGAAGATTACACGCAAGATATCATTACTGCGTATCGCCAAACCATTCAAGCTTTCTACGATTTAGGTGTGCGCTATCTACAATTAGATGACGTCTATATTGCGCGATTATCTTCTCCCGATAATCAAATAGAAAATAGACAAGAATTAATAGATTTAGCCCTTCAAGTAATCAATGGAGTGCTTGAGGATAAGCCTGAAGATTTAATTATCACTACTCATCTTTGCAGAGGAAACTATCAATCAACTTGGGCATTTGAAGGCAGTTATTCTATCATTGCTCCAACACTTCTTGCTAAGGAAAAAGTAGATGGATTTTTCCTCGAATATGATGATGAACGTTCAGGTGACTTTAAACCATTAGAGCATATTCCTCATGATGGTACAAAGGTCGTATTAGGGTTAGTTACGTCTAAATTTGGTGAGTTAGAGGCGAAGGAAGAATTAAAAGCTCGTATTGAAGAAGCTTCTAAACATGTACCACTAGAACAACTTTGTTTAAGTCCACAATGCGGCTTTGCTTCCACTCATCATGGAAATAAACTAACAGAAGAGGATCAATGGAATAAATTGCGATTAGTCGTAGAAGTTGCAGAAGAAGTATGGGAAGCAAAACAAAAGGTTCAACAGTAATACGCAAAAAAATCATACCAATGAGAATGCCTCCAATCTTTATAACATGAGTGTGTTGAGAACTTGTATAAGTAATTAACGCGCTAAATAAGGTTCTGATTTCCGTTATAGGCTTTCGGTTCACTTTCCATAGGTCTCAAGGCTTTCGCAGATTCCATAGGAGTCTCACGACTGAAACATAAATTTTTTAGATAAAAATCACATTTTTCTTCCTAATTGACTTTTTCATTAACTTATATTAATAATTTTGTTGAAAATTCCACAGCCAATTTGTAGGAATCATCAAAAATAAGCGGAGAATTCCGACTAATGGCAAATATATTGTTAATTTCCTTGCTGATAAGCGGAATTTTCCGGCTAAGGAAAGAAATTTCCTCCGATTTCATGGATTCTAAGGAAATAGGCGTAATCCTCCGTCTATTTCCGTTGTTTTCCATGGAAGGAACGAAAATAAGAGGATTTCTACGACTATTTTTCTAAAAGTGATCTTTTCCAATTTCTACGGTACGAAGCATCATACATTATTTCATAGCTCTTTCAATTTCCTATTTTCAATAGATGAAGTACATAAAAAAACCCTCGTTTTCCATTGCTATACGAGAGGATTTATCTCTATATTCACAAATTATCCATAGACAATTTTGTTTTTCAACAGTCTGCAAAAAGGATAAGGAATCTCCCTATCCTTTTTTTCTTTTTTTCTTTCTTTCCAAAGGAAGATAAATTCTAACAGTTGTTCCAACACCCTTTTTACTATAAATCTTCATCTTTCCTTTATACTTTTCCACAATGTTAAAGGAGATCATCATTCCTAAACCAGTACCTTTGCTTTTTAAAGAATAAAAAGGGACACCTAATAGTTTTACTTCCTCTTGATCCATCCCACGTCCATAGTCAACTACACTTATCTCGACCATATCTCTTTTTTTATCAATCTTTGTATGTATTTGTACCTCTTGTCCTTGCTTAGAGGCCTCCATTGCATTCTTAACAATATTTATCATAAGTTGATTAAACTCTATTCTGTTGATTCTAAGCATACAATTTTCTTCTAGAAGAAGCGAAATACTATTATCTCTTAATAGTCCGTATGTCCTTACTAAATCCACAACACTATTTAAGGCAAGCTCCATATCTATTTCTATAATAGGAAGATCTTTGTCTGGTTTTGATACCGTTAGAAATTGTGATATGACATGTTCAGCAACCTCTAACTCATCTATCATTAAATGGAAATGTCCTTTTGCTTCCTTATCTATTTTTTCATCCCGTTCATATAATTGAAGAAAGCCTTTTACTACAGTGAGTGGATTTCGAATTTCGTGAGCAACTGCCGCAGCCAATTGTCCTGTCATACGCTGTCTTTCTGATTGTTGCAACTGCTCATAATACAGTTGTTGTTCCTGTATTCTTTCAATAAACATTCTAAAAATAAAGTAGATAATAGCTTGGCTTCCCAGAAAATTTGTAAAGTTACCCACAATATTTACTTCTAAAAAATGAAATTTATCTCCTCCCAAAAAATAAAGATAAAAATACCCAATAACAAATAAACACAAATTAGCAACTAACGAGAAATAAAAGAGCTTTCTATCAAAAAAGAGAATGGCTACTGCAGGAATAAAACAAATAAGTATAAAGGAAAATCTCGTTTCAGGATAAAGATAAAGCATCAAATAAAAGAAAATAATTCCAGTAAGGATAATAAGAAACCTCATCATAAATGTTGATTTTTTTGGATACATCAGCAATAAGCAAGCTAACAATATAACAATCCACAAATGAAAATAATGCCATAAATTAATCATTCTACTCTCAGGAATAGCTGCTACTAGACCAATAATCATTAAAAAGATAATGACAAACATGAATACATAATAAAAACGATTATGTTCCTTTTTCCAACCCATTATTAACCCCTTTATTTCCAAAATATGATTAGTTTAGTTTAACAAAAAAATGGGCATTCGTCATAAATCCTGTAAAAAATTAACCAATTTTTATATAAAAATAAGAGGATGTGCATTAGAGAATAATTGGAACTAGCTTATAAAGATACCATTAAACTGTACGTAACAAATAGGAGAACTATATATAGGATGTAATTTCATGAATTTTAGAGCGGGATATCAGAGAAGGAGATGGATGAAATTGGAAGGTGTGATGCTTATGTCGGTTTGATTAGAAGGGCACTAAAAAAGTAATATTATTTTTGGATATATATCCTTAAGCAGGTTTTAGTAACCAATACTTATTAGTTTGGAGAGGCGTATGGTCAACTCCTAAGGGATTAGCCTGACAGTCAGAGACCTGCCTGTAGCCAAAGCTGCTCGTAGATGAGCCCCGTGGAAAGCGACCAGTTAGCCTCGGATAACAAAGTCTAACTATGTGAAGTAGATTTTCTATAATACTAGTAATATTTCTCATTGCCCTTATGGATTAGCATTTCGCTACTTAAAACGAATCTTACTTTACACAGAAGGAGTGTATCCTTATCCCTCTTTCACCAAATCTTTTAGAATCCACCATTTATTATTTTTTCCCAACATTACTATTTCTAAGGTAACTGAACATTATCACTTTTACTAGCGAAATATTCCTTTAACATAACCTGGTTAGTAGTAACATCTTCTAATGTATATTGATCTAATATCTTAAAGAACTGCTCTAATGCACTGTTTAATAAATGCTTCAGAGAACAAACTGGTGTTATGACGCATAGATCTTTATGTTCAAAACACTCTACAAGATGAAAGTCTTCCTCTGTTTTTCGGATTAACTCTCCTATATTAATCTCAGATGGTGCTTTAGCTAATCTGAATCCACCACTCCTACCTCGAATGGTTTCAATATATCCTAGCTTTCCTAGATTATAAACGATTTTCATTAAGTGATTTTTAGATATATTATATACCTCTGCTACCTCTTTGATGTTTACAAGCTTATCATCACTTTTAGTTGCTAGATAAATAAGTACACGTAAAGAATAGTCAGAGTAGTTAGTTAACCTCATTTTACCAGTCTCCATTTTTAATAGTTTTCATCTTTCCCATATTGTAAATGTGAACATTTTGTTAAATATCATTAACAACATAAAAAAGATGTATATAAAATATTGTTTTTATTTTACTATCCTTATATCATAAAAGATGTATTTAAAATACTTATTAAAGAAGGTCTTAATATGTTATCTACCAAAACAATCGAAACAATTAAAGCTACTGTACCTGTATTAGAAGTATATGGTACACAAATCACTACTGTATTCTATAGCAATATGTTTGAGGCACATCCAGAGCTTTTGAATATTTTTAATCATGCTAATCAAAAAAAAGGTAGACAGCAAACTGCTCTTGCTAATACTGTTTTAGCAGCTGCTCAAAATATTGAACGCCTTGAAACTATTATACCAGTTGTAAAACAAATCGCCCATAAACACAGAAGTTTAATGATAAAACCTGAGCATTATCCTATCGTTGGGGAATTTTTATTAAAAGCAATCAAAGAGGTCTTAGGTGATGCTGCAACAGATGAAATCATTCAAGCATGGGCAGATGCCTATGGAGTAATCGCTCAAGTATTTATTGATATAGAAACAGAAATGTATAAAGAAAGTGCCTCTGTTGCAGGTGGATGGAGTGATTATAAAGCATTCTCTATTACAAAAAAAGTAAAAGAAAGCGATGAGATCACCTCCTTATATCTAGAACCAACAGACGGTAGCATACTACCAGATTTTAAAGCAGGACAGTATATTACCATTAGACTATCTATACCTGGTGAAGAATTTCTATTCAATAGACAATATAGTCTTTCCACTGTATCAAATACGAACTTCTTCCGCATTTCTGTAAAAAGAGAAAGAACAGAACTGAATCCAGACGGAAAAGTATCTAACTTTCTACATGACCATCTGAAGGAAGGTGATACGTTAGAAGTTACCGTACCAGCAGGAGAATTTATTTTAGAGGAAAATCATGATCCTATCGTCTTTATCAGTGGGGGTGTTGGCTTAACCCCGTTTATAAGCATGCTTGGTGAAATTGCACAGAAACATCCCGATAGAGAAGTATTGTTTGTCCACGCAGCACGTAATGGAGAAGTGCAAGCTTTCCAAGAAGAAGTGCAAACTATAAAGGATAAAATGAAAAAGTTAACTATTTCTTATGTTTATGAAAATCCAACTGCTAAAGACCTATCACATCCATACCTTGGAAAAACTGGTTTTATCGATGCAGATTGGTTAAGAGAAAATACCATCCTTCCAAACGGGCATTACTATATTTGTGGACCAGTGCCATTCTTACAAACAGTTGTAAAAGGATTGAAAGAGAATCATATAGAAAACACTAATATCCATTATGAATTCTTTGGTCCTTCTATGAATTTGAATTAAGCACAAAGGGTCTGAATAACTTCCATTCAGACCCTTTCTATTCATTCTTTATTACTTTATTGTAGCTATAATTCCCTCATCATCATCTAAGACAAGTTTAATCCCTAGATATGGATCTATATTCATGTATTCTTCCATCCATAGTCGTAAAGCTTCAATAAGATTTTGGGTAATCAAAATTTGTTTACGATCACTTACATAAACCTCTGCTGAAAAGCCATAATCATCATCGAACATTAACTCCACTTCTACCTCTTGTGGATTAACCTGCTTCTTTCTTGAAATATAGATACAGACCGCATTAATAATATCTTGTTCTGGTATGATTATCTTCTCCAATTATTAGCTTCCTCTCTTTTCTTGTTGCGATAAAAAGTGAAAATTCTCTTTACAACACTAATCAATACAACAATGGCAAGAATGTTTATCATGAAGCCTAATATAGAACCTAGCATTCCCATATTAGCAAAAAGACTACCAAATAAAAGACCAGCAAGTCCCCCTACCATTAAACCTTTCATTAAGCCACCCGAGAAAAATCCACCTGATTTGTTGGTAGTACTAGTTTTTGTAGTATCATTTGTATTTTTCTTTTGAAAGAAAGAATTTGTGTTTGTATTTGTATTTGTATTGCTATTGTTTGTATTGAAGCTTTTCTTTCCTGACTTATAGGACTTTGCTTCTACTGTTGTTGTTTGATCTTGGAATACCACGCTACCCAGTGGTGATAGTATTAATCCTAGTGATAGAATAGCTGCCATAATTTTTTTCATGTTTGTGTTCCCCCTGAATTTTAATCTTTATTTAGCATTCTCATTACTTGTTTCTATTATTACCTCTCTGTCTTTCCCTCCTTGATAGTCAAAAAGACCTCTACCAAAATGGTAAAGGTCTAAAAATCAATATTAAATCCTTTACCTGTATTCGGCAAAGGTCTCGCAAACAACTTCAAAGTTGCCAGTTAGGCCGGCGATTAATGTTATCGCGTATTGACGACATAACTGTTAGCTACTCCCCTTTGGAGTATGCAATTTTTTCTTCCTAGTATTTATTCTAATATAATTTAAAAAGATAGTCAACTTGGATAATGAAACCCTATTCACGCAGCTCTTTTACTATAAACACTTCTCTTTTTATCCAACAAAACATTTGGAATAACAATTCCTATTAAAATGAGAATAATACCAACCCACTGAACAAATGAGACTGCTTCTTTCAATACAATTACAGACAATAACACAACGACTGGTAATTCAACTGCACTTAAGATGGTTCCTAGTCCACCTCCGACTTTTGGCATCCCCATTGAAAAGAAACAAATGGGAACAACAACACCAAATAATCCTAACATTAAGCTATATATCCAAATTGGATCTGTGAAATTTCCATCTAATAAAATGACTGGTGGGAATATACTAAAAGTTACAATAGCTCCACCCATCGTCATTATAAAGCTCTTTGAGAAGGATTCAACAGCTGTTTCTACTCTACTATTCAAGTAGATGTAAATAGCAAATGTACAAGCAGCTATTAAACCAAAGCATATACCCTTCACAGTTAAAGAAGGGAGATCTCCACCTATTAATCCACTTGATAAGACAGTACCTATAAGAATAAAAATAATGGCTATCAATTTCGGTTTACTTGGCATTGTTTTGTTTACTAAGGATTCAATCACGACACCAATCCAACTGAATTGAAATAAAAAGACTATTGCAATAGAAGCTGATAGCTCTTTTACAGCCATCCCGTAAGTGATAGTAGTTAAACTCATCGGAATCCCTACAAGCATCAAAAGAAAGATTTGTTTTATTGTTACTTTTTTTCTCGAGAAGCTTATAACAAGTAGAAACATCCCAACCAAACCAATAATATATTGCCCTGCTAGAAGTTCACTTACTGAATATCCATCCTTCATTCCTAATTTCATAATGGTGGATAATAAACCATAACTAATTCCACCAATTAAAACGTAAATCACATACCTGTATATCCCCATAGTATTCCTCCTATTATTATAAATCGGTTATTTTCTCCCTTAGTTATTTATCTAGATCATGCTGTAAAAACACAGGTTGTACTAAGCCTGAGATACTCGCTGATTCATAACAACCTCAAGAAAATAAAAAAACCCATTATCCCCTTGTCAGGGATAATGGGTGAACGAAACAGAGTTATTCTCTACAAAATTTCACCACTCACAAATTGTGAGTTTGGGTAACATCATTACTAGGCAATATTTTATCGAGAAAATTCCTTTTGGTCAACGTTTTTCCTCTCCCTAAATTTTGTAAACAACGTATATTATTCATGTAATTCCATAACATACAAATATATTTAAATTGTATAAGTAGGTATGTCAATGAATTCATCCATTTTCCTTTCTAAAGCTAAGTACAGTACAGCTGGTATTACTCATCTCATGGATCATAATCCATATATGATAGCATGGTGGTCTGCTGTATTTCCAGGTTTTGGACACTATATGCTCAATCAATACTTGCGTGCAACTTTACTTACATTAGTAGAAGTAACCATTAATACTTGTGCACATATTAATGAAGCAATGGTTTATTCTTTTTGTGGAGAAATAGAATTAGCCAAATTAACACTCAACATAGATTGGATGCTTGGTTATTTAATTATTTATCTTATTACAATCGGAGATAGCTTTCGAAGTGCAGTAGAGCTTAATAAGCTAAATGCTCTAGCAAAACCAACTATTACAAACTTAGAAATATTTCCTAGTGAGGTCCACTATTTAAAAAAGAAGAAGCCACTTATTGGTGCATTATATTCTTTTCTATTTCCTGGATTTGGGCAGTTCTACACCCACAGAATATTTCTTGCCTTTTATGCTATTTTTTGGTGGTGGGTCTACATATTACTTTCTCATTCCCATCGTTCTATTGTTCTCTTATTATTAGGAGAAATAGAGCATTCCATAACTGTTCTTCACCCACATTGGCTTTTATTTATGCCTTCTGTCATAGGTGGGTCTATATATTTCGCACATCTTACCTGCCGCAGTCACAATGAATTACTTTTGGAATCACAAAAAGTAAGATTAGGCAATAGATATGCTGGTTCCAAACTTTAACTCTTAAGAGGTGCCTTTTATGTTTCTTGTCGGTTCTTTTAATCAATCAGTTGAGTTAGAGATAGCTCTATCTAAAATAGAAGAATTGGGTGTTACTCCTGAAAAGATACTTATTGTTTTCATGAATGACCATCTGCCTAGTAGATCTAAAAAAAAGTCCTTAGAGGAGGTCCAATCCACTGCATTTGAAATAGGGATTGCAATTGCTACAGGATTGTCTGTAATTGGCGCAAGTATCGGCTTCAAGCTTCCTATTGGTCCCATTTTCACAGGATTATTATTCGCTTTGGTTGGCTTCCTACTTGGCTTTATCACTTATTATTTCACCAATCGAAAAAAATCTTTAAAGCATCCTAAAGGTGGGCATGATGTAATATTAATTATTCAATGCCCTAAAGAACACTTAAACGAAATAAAGGAAATATTATGGAAGAACCACGCATTGAGCATTGGGGTAAGAAATTAATTAGACTTTTCGTATTCTTTCAAACAACGTATAAACTATCTGATAACGCCATTCCCTTTCCAAAGCACCTTATTACTATCCTTGAAAATGGAAGAACCACGCTTAACGACTAATTATGACCTATATCCCCCTAAAAAAAATTTTTTACATTATATCCACAGATGCCTTTTTACATCAGTGGGTATTAAACATATAACCAAAAGTTTTTAGAAAATTTAGATATATTAACCATACAATAAGAAACATAACATGATACTATATTGACATGACATGAATTGTAATAAAACATAACATAAACTTATAATTGCAGAGCCACGAAAGGAATAAATGATAAGTAGAAAGGAAGGAATTTATATATGAGTTTAAGTAAATTAAATAAAAGAGTTGAAACAGATCTTTCTTATCTAAATTTTGGTGGTCCAGATTGGGTAACTCCAACAGAACATCCTGAGGGACATGTTTATGATGTGGTTATCATCGGTGGTGGTCAGTCTGGTTTAGGCTTAGCCTTTGGCTTATTACGTGAAAGAGTCTCTAATATCTTGGTTCTTGATGAAAATGAAGAAGGCTTGGAAGGTCCATGGGAAACATATGCAAGAATGATCACCCTTCGCACTCCTAAACACTTATCATCTATCGATCTAGGCATTCCATCTCTAACGTTCCGCTCGTGGTGGGAAGCACAGTTTGATGCAGAAGGCTGGGAGCAAATAGATAAAATTCCAAAGGGCGACTGGATGAATTACTTAAAATGGTATCGCCAAACGCTTCGAATACCTGTACAAAATAAAGTTAAGCTTACCAAGATTGAACCAATTCAAAAAGGGCTACACCGCTTGCATATTAAGGGCGATGGTACATCTAGTAACACACTTTTAACTCGTAAGGTGATTTTAGCAACAGGAATACAAGGTGGCGGAGAATGGCATGTACCATCCATGATAACAGATAATCTTCCGAAAGACTTATATGCCCACACATCAGAATCCATCGATATAAATAGATTAAAAGGAAAGACAATCGGTATTCTCGGCGGCGGTGCATCTGCCTATGATAATGCCAACTACGCCTTATTAAATGGAGTACAAGAAGCTCATGTATTTGTACGAAGAGAAAAATTACAACGCATTAACCCTATACGTCAAATGGAGGTTTCTGGCATGATTGAACACTTCCCAGCACTTAGTGATGAAGAGAAATACGCAGGAATCGCTCATTTTCTTCAACATAATCAGCCTCCAACAAATGATACCTATACACGCGCATTCTCCCAGCCTGGTTTCCATTTACATTTGGGCTCTCCTTGGCTAAATGTCGAGGATGATGGTAGTAAAGCTGTTGTAACAACACCTAAAGGAACTCACTATTTTGACTTTCTCTTCATAAGCACAGGTTTATTAACAGAACCTAAGTTGCGACCAGAGCTAAAGTTATTAGAAAAACACATAGCCAGATGGTCAGATAAATATTCAGCTCCTGAAAATATAGCATCTCCTATTCTAGATGCTCACCCCTACTTAAGTTCTGGCTATTCCTTTATTAGCCGAACAAAAGAAGGGGAGGATTTATTACATGGTGTTTATGCTTATAATTATTCAGCCTTAATCAGTTGTGGTTTAACTGCTTCTGCGTTATCTGGTATGAGATACGGAATACCTAAAATTGTTTCTGCTATAACAGATGAGTTATTTCTTGACGATAAGGATCAAAAGCTACAGGATTTCTTTGACTATAAGGTCGAAGAATTTATAGGAGATATACCTACTGCAGAAAAAGATTCCTCTAAAGTTGGATAATCGTAGCTTCTTCAAAAGAAAGTCTAGAATGTAATTTCCACATTCTAGACTTTTTCTTATCTATTATCCCCTGTATGTTTTAACCTTCGTAGACAACAGTGCTATTCTTCTGTTATAGTATTAGTTATCATGAGTAACAGTTATCATCAGTAACTATTTATTGGAGGGATTCCTATAAAAAATTCACAACGCTTTTTCCATCAATTTTTATTACTCTATCGCCCATTTGAAAATAAGCTTATTCAGGTTCTTGCAACACATAATATTCAAAGAGCTCAATGGACGATCCTTTTTTATTTGTACGAAAAATCGTCCGCAACCCTTGTTGAACTATCTCAATACCAAGGTGTGGAGAAGCCTACTATCACAAGAACAATCCAACAATTAGAAAAGCTAGGCTTGGTAGAACAAGTATTAAGTAAAGATAAAAGAGAGAAAAAAATGCAACTTACAGAATATGGAGAAAAAGTATATTTAGAAGTTCGTATAGCAGTAGATGAGTTTGAAGAAAGAATATTACAAGGATTGTCAGAAAAAGAAGTAGAACAGACTACAGACATTCTGAGTACTATTCGAAATAATTTATTACAGTAGGAGGATTATCTATTGTGAACCAATCAAAGACGAAGTTATGGACGAAGGATTTCATCATTGTTTCCGCCGTTAATTTCTTTTTAACACTTGTATTTTACTTATTGATGGTTACTATTGCTGTATATGCTGTTCAAGCGTTTCATGCATCCACTAGCCAAGCTGGACTAGTAACGGGTATTTTTATAATTGGTACATTAATTGGGCGGTTATTTATTGGGAGAACTATTCATATGATTGGAAGGAAGCGAACTCTAATCTTTGGACTGATTCTATTCAGCATAACTACTAGCTTTTATTTTATAAATTTAGGCATTGGATTTTTGCTCTTCAATCGCTTTCTGCATGGAATTATGCTTGGTATTGCTAGTACCGCATCTGGAACCATTATTGCCGATCTTATTCCTAGTTCTAGAAGAGGAGAAGGCATTGGGTATTTTAGTATGAGCACTACCTTAGCAACTGCAATTGGACCTTTTATAGGCCTTTTCATGAGCGAACATACTACTTTTCCAGTTATATTTAGCTTTTGTGTTATTTTAGGTCTTCTTTCTCTTTTTATTGGATTATTAGTAAAGGTACCTGAAATAGAGCAGATCAAAGCACTAAGCTCTCACTCGGCAAAGAGCGGCTTCCATGCTTCTTCATTCATTGAACCAAAGGCATTGCCAATTGCTATTATCATTCTTTTCGTTTCTCTTAGTTATTCTGGAGTACTATCCTTTATTAACTTTTATGCAAAAGAAATTCATTTAGTAAATACAGCTAGCTTCTTCTTTATTGTTTATGCATTAGCCATATTGATATCTAGGCCATTTACAGGGAAATTAATGGATGCTAAAGGCGCTAATTATATTATGTATCCTGCGATTATTCTTCTAAGCTTAGGTCTCTTCTTATTAAGTCAATCTCAGAGTAGCTTTACTTTTCTTTTATCCGCTATATTAATTGGACTGGGATTCGGTAATATGCAATCCTGTGCACAAGCAGTTGCTATCAAGCGAACTGCAGCACATCGATTAGGGCTTGCTACTTCCACCTATTTCATCTTCTTAGATGCAGGCTTAGGTTTTGGACCATATTTACTAGGATACGTGATACCTATAACAGGTTACGCACATCTTTATATGATACTTGGAATCTTTTCCTTTGCTGTCATTATCCTATACTATTTATTACACGGAAGAGTGGAAACCAAAACGAGAGAACCTATATCTCCTTCCTCTCTGTAAACAAACAAGTAGTCTTAAAGGCTGCTTGTTCTCTTTTTTTTTCATTTCACAAAAACAATACAATAAATAAAAGTAGCTTATCATATAATGGTAATACTAAATTATTTTCATTACATTAAATGAGGTGACGATTAGATGCAAATGTATAGAGCGAACACTGTAGTGCCTACACCCCCAAGTAAAAATAGCATCACTGTCTTTGGCAATGGCTCCATTCAGGTTGAACCTGAATTAAGCAAAGTAACCATTGGCATTGTTACTGAAGATGATAACTTAACCACAGCTCAAAGTGAAAATGCCGCTATTCAACAAAGAGTTAGAGACAGCCTAATACGGTCTGGCATAGAAAACAAAGACATTCAAACAGTTGATTACACCATTTATCCTAAGTATGACTATATAGATAATAAACAAGTCTTTAATGGATATGAGGTTACACATATGTTAACAGTTCAAGTAAACAATATACAGCAAACCGGGAGCATAGTAGACACCGCCACACAAAGTGGAGCTAATCGTATTACATCGATAGAGTTTGATGTAATAAATCGGAATGTCTATTATCAACAGGCCCTTCAAATAGCATTACAGGATGCTCTACAGAAAGCAATTACATTAGCAAATACTTTACAAATCAACTTGAACCAAATACCAACAAAAATTTTAGAAATCCCTCCAACTACAAATCCCGTACCATTAGCCAAATATAATGTTACAGCAGTAAATGCTTCCTCAACAAATATCGAAGCCGGACAATTGATAATAGAAGCAAAACTTGAAGTCAGATTTCAATATTAAGTTATATGACAACTTTAAAAATGTAATGGAACTTAAACACCCTTACATACAGGAGTTATTAAGGGATCATATACTTTCAAACATTTTCAATTAAAATATGTAGAAAGTCATTAGCTCTTCTAAACGATACTGAATCAGCTTTCATGCTTAGGCGTCTATATTAATAGACGCCTAAGCTTTTTGACAAAAATGATATAGGAAGAATAAAAGAAATTTTTATACTGCTGATTGAAGTGGAAGGGGTGAGACTCCTACGGGATTAGCGAGACAACCCTAAACCATACAGGCTTTTAAGCCGAAACAGCCCAGCTCAAGCTCCACGGAAAGCGAACCCCTGGTAGCGGAAATTATCCCCCTATTCAGTTAGTTCATTACCTATACAAGAGTTCGACACACTGATCCCACAAATATTAGTGACATTTTCATGGACATAATTTTTTTATACTACAAAAACTTCCGCCCTTGCTATGAAAATAATGATACATACATAAAAAAGAAAATCTTTGACATACTGATAAAAATGCTGTAAAGTACCTAATGGTCGAACATTTTCAATCAAATCGACCTTAATATTCGTGTTTGGGAGTGTATTTAATGGATAACGTGTTTGATTACGAAGATATTCAATTAATTCCGGCTAAGTGTATTGTAGATAGCCGTTCAGAATGTGATACAACTGTAAGTCTTGGAGGCCATACATTTAAGCTTCCAGTAGTACCTGCCAATATGCAAACTATTATTGATGAAAAAATTGCCCTTTATTTAGCTGAAAATGGCTATTTCTATATTATGCACCGCTTTCAACCTGAAACACGCGAAGCATTTATTCGCGATATGCAGTCACGTAAGTTAATCGCATCTATCAGTGTTGGTGTAAAGACGGAAGAATATGATTTTGTTTTACAATTAGCAGAACAAAATTTAGTACCTGAGTTTATTACTATTGATATTGCACATGGACACTCTAATGCGGTTATTTCTATGATTAAGCATATTAAACAACACTTACCTAACAGCTTTGTCATCGCTGGAAATGTTGGAACTCCAGAAGCGGTGAGAGAATTAGAAAATGCTGGTGCTGATGCAACTAAGGTTGGAATTGGACCAGGAAAAGTGTGTATTACAAAAATTAAAACTGGATTTGGAACAGGTGGCTGGCAGTTAGCAGCTCTTCGTTGGTGTGCAAAGGCTGCTAGTAAACCAATCATAGCAGATGGTGGAATTCGCACAAATGGAGATATTGCCAAATCTGTACGTTTTGGCGCATCCATGGTTATGATTGGTTCTCTATTTGCTGGTCATGAGGAATCACCTGGTGAAACAACAGAGAAAGACGGAAAGTTAGTGAAAGAATATTTCGGTTCTGCATCTGAGTTCCAAAAAGGCGAAAAGAAAAACGTAGAAGGAAAGAAAATGTTTGTTGAGCATAAAGGTCATTTACAAGATACTTTAACAGAAATGGAACAAGATCTTCAATCTTCTATTTCTTATGCAGGTGGCAAGAAACTAGATGCTATCCGCAATGTTGATTATGTTATTGTAAAGAACTCTATCTTCAATGGTGATAAGGTTTATTAATAGGTGCCTCCCTCTCATATTTCATGAGGGGGATTTTTATTGCAAGAATGGTTAAAAAGTTAGTGACTTTGTCTTGGAAAGCCCATTATAATAAAGATAACCTCTAGAATTTCTCATCCCCAGATGCACCTTCATTACTCCCACTATAGAAAGGTTTGATTTCCACATGAAAAGTAACCCATTTTTTATGAACCAACAAAAGAAATTTTCTCCCGTAAAAGTTCGATTGATTCCTCTTGATGGTACACAAAATAGGAGCCAAATATTAAAGAAGATTGAAATTAGTTCCTCTTTTAATATGAAGTATAAAGCTCTTTTTGAATACTATGGAGATGATCTCATCGAATATAAAAAGCTAGACTTAGATAATAAACAACGTAATGATTTTCTTCGCATTTTCTCTAGCTATTTAACCGATTTTTTAGAGGATACTATGCCTACTTCTTGGAAAAAATGTTCTACCTCCTTCCTCAAGCAACTTTGCTACTTGTACTTACCTTCAACCGTTCAAATTTCACAAAACAAGAACCACATAACCCTTTTTCTCGAAGAATTTAGACACTTTGCCACATGGCTTGATAAAAAAGAAAATACGAAATGGATGGAGTTTATAGATAAGCATCTTACTACTCTTCAAACATTACAAACATGTGAAGATTTGCACCATACCCTTTTCCTACAACTCTATCCAACATACCTTCATTCCACTAGAAATGATCAAAAACACATGGAAAAAGTAAAACAATTACTAAATCAATGTCAAGAAGTAGAGGATGGACTCTTTCAAATTAGAGCTATAAACACTCAAACTGTCTCGATATCTAATATATTTACTAATAGAATATATGACATTCATTCTACTGAAATACAAGAGAAGCATCTTGGTATAATTCTCGATGTCTCTATTGGTATTTATAAAAATCATTCCACTTGGACTATACTCGTCCCCCTAGGTATCTACCCAAAAGAAGCAAAGAGTTGCTTTACTAACCTTTAATCATTATAAATAAATAAGAGCACCATCTAATTCTTGTAGATGGTGCTCTTAAACTATTTACATAAAAATATAAAGATTAATTGTTCTGAGATGTATTATTAGAAGAATTTCCGTTTTGTCCCCGATCTCTACCAAAACCGCCACTAGGAGGTGTTCCACCACCACCAGGAGCCATTTGGTTTGTAGGAGCTTCTGTCACACCAGATTCATCTACATAAGTTACTGAATTTGATATAGTAAACTCTACTACTTTCTCTCCTTTTGCATATGTTCCATCCGATAAGCCATTGCTTTCTACTTCTAATACACTACCACCAGAATAGATAGAATACATGGTATCCTTACTAATGGATGGGGAGCTGATAAGGACAGATTGATAATCTTTAGTAGGTGTAAAGGTAGCTACCGTATTTCCTTCACTATCCTCAATATGAATAATGGTTCCTCCAATTTGTGCTTCTGAGTAGGTCATTAAAATGGCGTTTTGTGTAGAAGTATCAGAAGTTGCCTGTGCCATGCCTGAACTTCCTGCAGCAATTAAAGTACCTCCACTTATATTTAATGTTCCATCATAATCAAGGGAACCATTTCCATCATTTGTCGGACCGTTAACAATTGTTGTTCCACCTGTAACAACAATTGAACCATTCGAATCTAGTCCGTCCCCACCTGCATTGACTAAAATAGTACCGCCATTGATAGTTAGTAAGGCGTTCCCAGCAGATTCCATTCCCATTCCGCCACCAGTTTCTTTACCACTTGTTCCCTCACTAGCATTAATTCCATCATCACTAGTAGCTAGACTAATATTTCCGTCGTTAATTGTTATTGCAGCAGCTTCTAACCCTTCATAGCTTTTCGTTACATCTACTGACCCTCCTGATATATATACATTGTTTACTGCATCTAATCCATCATCACCAGTAGCAACCGTTATGTCCCCACTCATAATCATGATATTTCCGTCACTCTTCATTCCATCTCCTAAAGCATCTAAGTCATAGGTTCCTCCACCAATAGCAATATCTAGATTTGCTTTAAGACCTCTAGTACTTAGAGTATCCTCTTCTGTTTCCACTTCCTCATTATCTCCCCAAGGCTGACCTCCCATCATGCCTTCTTGAACTTGGACAGTTTCTGGACTACCTCCACCAGCATTTATGTTAAAAGTGCCATTAGCTATATAAAGAGAGGATTCTGCTTGAATGCCATCTGTTCCTGAAGTAATAGTAAAGGTTCCTGATTCAATTGCTACTATCCCTTTTTCTTCATTGGTATTTGTCGATTTAATTCCATCTCCTCCGACTTCCAAATCGAAGGCTCCATCTTTAATAGCCACTAAATCTCTACCTAATATTCCATCATCAACAGCTGTTACTTTAATATTCCCATTTATAATTCGAAGATCATCTTTTGAAACAATTCCGTTATCATAATTTCCAGTTACCGATAATGTTCCTGTACCATTAATAGTGAGATCATCTTTACTGAAAATGGGCGCATTAGGTTCTCCAGATCCATCATCTTCTGTATAAGTCTGTCCATCTTCTACTGAATTCTCTGTTCCATCAGCAAGTGTAATAATGGTATTTTCTGCTTCTTTAATAAAGATAGCCGAAGACTCACTATTTGTTATATCCACTCCATTTAATACTAATTTAACTGTTCCCGTATCAGGAGCATCTACAACTACTTGCCCATCATTTATTTCGCCACTTAGAACATATACCCCACCAGAGCGAATGGTTACAGTAGAGCCTGATGTCATGATAGATGCCGATTCATCATACGTGATATTTTCACCGTCTAATGTAATATAGATGGGATCTTCATTCTCCCATTCTGTTGTTAAATCTTCTTCCTCATAACTAATATTTTCACTAATATATGCGCTAACATTTATATCTTTTAATGTACTTGTATTACTTGTTGTAGAATCACTTGTATCTTCCTTACTGCATGCAAATAAAAAGAGAGTGCAGCAGATAGGTAGAGCAAGCTTTTTATATTTTGAGAAGTTCATTCTAAGTACCCCTTTCCTAACTCTTGCATTCATTATGAAAGAGAAACCTTAATAATTCCTTTAAAAAACATTTACAATCCCATATTGAATTCTTTTAGTCAAAATCTCTATAAGATGAAAGAATTTTTCTACGCTACCTTCACTTTACAAAAAATTAATATTAACTTAAAAATCTTAAGGATAGATTAAGGTTTCTGCGTAATAATGTGTTCAAGCAAGTGAAGGAAAGGAGCATATTAAATGGCAACACTAACTTTAAATGGCCTAAAAGGCAGAACAGAACTTAAACATGAATTAAATAAAATAGATTGTTTTCTATTAAGAAATAAATTAAAGCATGTAATGGAAGTTGATCCTCATGCTACAAAAGATGGTAAATACCTCATTCGAAGTGTTTATTTTGATAACTTTGAAAACAAAGCTCTGCAACAAAAAAAAGAGGGTCTCTTAAGTAGAGATAAATTTCGGGTTCGACTATATGATTACAATACCACTCTACTTAACTTAGAGAAAAAAAGTAAACGAAATAACATGACCTATAAAGATAAGTGCAGAATTACTGCAGAAGAATATGAAAAAATCCGTTTAGGAGACATTGAATGGATGGAAAACGACACGAGAGAATTAATTAGAGAATTATATATTCAAATGTATTTATATCAATTAAAACCACTAACAGTCGTTGATTATGAAAGAGAAGTTTTTATCTATCGACATGGAAATGTAAGAGTCACTTTCGATAGTTCCATAAAAACTAGCTTTCGTAATAATGATGTTTTGAATAGAGATTTACCTATGATTGAAACAAATCCAGATATCACCGTTCTCGAGGTTAAATTTGATGAATATCTACCAGAAATCATAAGAAATCTTCTACAAATTAATGATCGCAGAAAAGGAACTTATTCTAAATATCAAATTAGCAGAATGTATGGTTAATAACAACATTAGGAGGAAATTATAATGAGCAATATTAGTTTTGAGGATATATTTAAATCAAGCATTTTAGAGAAAACCAGTAATTTTTCAATAGTGGATTCATTAATAGGACTGTTAGTAGCTTTTGGTGTTGGTCTATTTATCTACTATGTATATAAAAAGACTTTTTCTGGTGTTATTTATTCCAATACTTTTAATATATCCTTAATAATAATCTCTATGGCAACTGCATTAATTATTATCGGTATATCATCTAATGTACTGTTATCACTTGGTATGGTTGGGGCATTATCTATTGTTCGTTTTAGAACACCTATCAAGGATCCAATGGACTTAGTTTATCTTTTCTGGTCAATCGTATCAGGAATTCTATGTGGAGCAGGTTTTATCATTCTTGTTATTATCGGCGCTATTCTAATTGGATTAGTCTTAATTCTTTTCACCAACCGTATTAAAGTAGAAAACCCCTATTTATTAGTCGTGAAATATTCAAATGAAACACTAGAAGAAACATTAACTAAAACCATTTCAGAACATGCTAAGAAATTCTCTGTCAAATCAAAATCAGTTATGGCTGGAAATGATTTTGAATTAACCTATGAAATTCGCATAAAAGATAATAATTCTAGCTTTATTAACACTATTTCTAAGTTAAATGGAGTGCAATCTGCTATTATGCTTAGCTATGATGGAAACTTTACTGCGTGAAAATGGAAGGCTATTTAGAGAAAAAAATCTCTAAATAGCCTTTTTGTTTCTTTCCACCTATTTTTTAGATTAAATCATACTTATTATTATTGTTATCCCACAAAGTTCTGTATAATTATCCATATATATACCTCATATCTTACATTTCGTTATATATACATAATGTAATGCTATCATTCTTTTAAGAAGGAGATCTATGGAAAATGACAATGCTTCTTGTAGATGACAACTCTGTTAATCTATTTGTAATGGAAAAAATACTAAAAAGTGCTGGATATAATGATTGTGTTTCACTCGCTTCAGCAAATGAATTATTTGATTACCTTGACCTTCATGGTTCTTCATGCAGAGCAGAATCTGTTGATTTAATCCTTCTAGATATTATGATGCCAGAAATTGATGGTATCGAAGCTTGTAAGCGTATTAAACAAGTAGATCGTTTAAAGGATATTCAAATTATTTTTGTGACAGCTTTAGAAGATAAGAACAAACTGGCAGAAGCTTTAGATATAGGTGGTGTAGACTATATCACTAAACCATTGAATAAAGTAGAACTTTTAGCCAGAATTCGAGTAGCTCTTCGTCTTAAAGCAGAGCTTGATTGGCATACTCAACATGAAAAGAAAATACAGTTTGAACTGGATTTAGCTACAAATGTGCAGAGAAGCCTGTTAAGCCCACCATTAAATGATCAACAGGTACACTTAGAAGTGTCCTATCTACCGAGTTTTAATCTAGCAGGCGATATGTATTATTGGCATAAGATCAATGATCATCGCTATGCAGTTATTCTACTGGATATGATGGGCCATGGCATTTCCGCATCCTTAGTCTGCATGTTTATTTCTTCCGTATTAAGAGAATCAGTAAAACAAATAGTGGAACCAGAACTTGTTATTAAGGAACTGAATCGCTATATGTCTTTAATTAAAAATGAGAAAGACGGAATTCCTTTTTATTTCACCGCTATTTATTTAGTCATTGATACGAAGGAAAAAACGGTTGAATATGTAAATGCTGGCCATCCATCTGGATTCGCTCTTTTAGATGATGAAAAAGTCGTTCCTTTAGATAAAAGTGGTCATGCTGTCGGATTTTTTGATGAAATGAAGATAACAAAAAGCGTTATTTCATACGAAAAAAATGTTCAGATAATCCTCTATACAGACGGTGTATTAGAAGCAATAGGTCCAAATGAAATGGAAGCAGAAAAGAAAATATGTGATATTTCTTCTAGAAAATGGGATCATACCACTTGTGTTATTGATCATCTTTTATCAAAAGAGCAGCAAATAGATCAACCTGATGATATGTGCGTGCTATTATTACAAACAAAATAAAAAAGCTAGAGCCTCTGTTTATTTAGAGGTTTCTAGCTTTTCTTATTACGAAAGAGTTAATATACCTTCTGATAAATTCTTTCTGCACCAACTAGTTCTTGGTATTTAGACATAACCTCCACAAAGCTCAAGGTTTCTTTATCCCCTAGCCCAATAAAACCGTTCTTACTCAGGCTTTCATAAAATAATTGATGTACTTGATTTTGTAGAGTTGGATTAAAATAAATTAGAACATTTCTACAAACAATCACATGAAATTCATTAAATGATTGATCTGTTACTAGGTTATGCTGAGCAAAGATTATATTCTTTAATAAGTTAGGATGAAAGTAAGCAAATTGATGATCTGTCTTATAATATTCTGAGAAAGCATTTGTTCCACCTGCAAGCATATAATTTTTTGTATAAGCTTGCATTTTATGCAAAGGAAAAGCACCTTTACTAGCTTTTTCAAGAACATTTTCATTCATGTCTGTAGCATAAATAACAGCCTTATCCTTTAATCCTTCTTCTTCTAATAGAATTGCCATAGAATATACTTCTTCACCTGTTGCACAACCAGCATGCCAGATTCTAATTTCATTATATTGTTTTAATAAAGGTACTACTTCTTCTCTAAATGCTCGAAAGAAGCTCGGGTTGCGAAACATCTCTGTCACGTTGATGGAAAAATCATTTAAAATCTGATATAAGTAGGATTCTTCATGTACGATCTTTTCTAATAATCGAGTAATAGTTGGGATATTATCCATTTTCATTCGATAAAATATTCTACGGTTAATAGATGCTCGATTATATTGTCTGAAATCAAAACCGGATAAACGGAATACCCCTTCAAGTAGTAAATCTACTTCTAACTCCATATTATCTTGTATATCTACCTCTTGATTTATACCTAGAGACGAATAATCCATTTTATCCCCCTTATTTCACTAACCAAACTCTTAACACTGAATATAATTGATCTAAGTCTAATGGTTTGCTTATATAATCTGAAGCACCAGCTTCTATACATTTTTCTCGGTCATACTTCATTGCTTTAGCAGTAAGAGCAATTATAGGAATTTCTGTTAAATGCATTGAGTTTCGAATGATTTTCATTGTGTCATACCCATTCATATTAGGCATCATAATATCCATTAGAATAACATCAAATTCCTGCGATTGTTCTAAAATACTAAGACAGTCCATCCCATTTTGAGCAACTGTGACTTCCATTCCTAATCTCTCTAAGGTTATTCTTAACGCAAATATATTACGATTGTCATCATCTACTATTAACACATTTTTCCCTTTAAACTCCTCTTGCTCTTCCTTTAAAGGTAATGTACCTTTTTCAATTGATTCTAAAACTGGAATTTCCTGCTCATCCAGCTGCTCTTCTATAGTTTCTTCATTTTCCGAAGTAGCTACTTCCATTGTTACCTCTGAGATTCCTTGAGGTAAACTTGGGATAGAAAGAGTAAACTTACTTCCTTTACCTTCCTCACTACTTAGTGAAATCCATCCACCTAACAACCTTGCAAATTCTCTACAAATGGATAATCCAAGACCAGTTCCACCATATTTACGTACTGTTGCTCCATCTGCTTGCTGGAATGTTTCAAAGATAAGTTTATGCTTCTCTTTCGGAATACCAATCCCAGTGTCTGTTACGATAATTTCTAGCCAATCACTGCTAATGCTTTTCATTCCACTAGTTAGTAATTTTTTCTTCTTAACATGTAAGGATACAGATCCTTTTTCCGTAAATTTAAGAGCATTTGATAAAAGATTCTTCAGTATTTGCTGAAATCTCTTTTCATCTGTATAGACAATTCCATCTAGATCTTTCTCCATTTCTATTTCAAAGCTTACATTCTTTTGATTTGCTACTGGAGCGAATACTCTTTCTAATTGAGAAGTAACTTCCTTTATACTTACTTCACTAAAATGTATATCTAGCTTACCTGCTTCCACCTTAGAAAGATCTAGAATATCATTTATTAAAGATAATAAATCTTTTCCCGAGGAATGAATTACATTAGCAAACTCTGTTTCTTCTGCTGATAGATTATTCGAATCGTTTTCTGCAAGCATTTCAGAGAGAATTAAAATACTATTTAAGGGTGTTCTAAGCTCATGAGACATATTAGCTAAAAACTCTGATTTATAGTTAGAGTTTTTAATAACTTGTTCCGTTCTCGCCTCTAATTCTTCTTTTGCCTTCTCTAGCTCTATATTTTTTCCTTCAGCTTCTTTTGAACGTTCTTCCAACTGCTCGTTTGTAGCCATCAGCTCTTCTTTTTGCATTTGTAATTCTTCCGATTGTGATTGTAATTCCTCTGATTGAGTTTGCAATTCTTCTGATTGGACTTGTAACTCTTCTGTCATGGTTCTGGACTCATTTAATAGACGTACAATTTCCATCCTAGTAAGAATACTATTAACCGTAACTCCAAATGAACTAGCTAATTGTTTTATTAAGTCTTGTTCAAGACTTGTAAATTCAGTAACAGATGCAAGTTCTGCTACTGCAATAACCTCTTCTTCGAAAAGAATAGGAATAATCATTATACTTCTTGGCAATACTTCCCCAAGTCCTGTAGATATTAAACGGTAATCCTTTGGAATGTCTTTCATATATAAAACTGTTTTTTCCTTTGCACATTGCCCCATTAAACCTTGGCCAAAGAGGAAATTATCTCTACCAACTTGATTTTCTCCTTCTGCAAAGGAAGCTACTTTTACATAACTAATTTGATTATGTTGATTATCTTTTATATAAAAAGCTCCAAAATTAGCATCTGTTTTCTTAGCAATTTCTGAGATAAATAAGTCTGATAGTGTTTCAAGAACAGATATACCCTGAAATTTAGTAACAATGTCTGCTACATTTGATTGTAACCAGTTTCGTTCCTCTAAATTATCAAGTAACATATTGGTAGCTTCTGCAAGCTCTTTAATTTCATCATTTGATTTTACCTTAATTCTCGTGCTTATCTCTCCTGTTGAAGTTGCAATCGTTTGAATAGAGCCCGTAACTTCTTTAATGGTTCTAACAATCGATTTCGAAATTTGATTAGCAATAAGGATGGAACCAACCGAAATAAGAACTAGTGCTCCAAATAACAACAAGGTTAATTGATTATTTTGACTATCAAGTTGATTTGCTCTTGTGTCGGAAGTTTTTCTTTCGTCGGCTCGAAAGGAATTAAACTTTTCTTTTATTTGATCCATGTCTTCTCTACCCGGATCTGTTAGGAAGAAATCGTTTATTGCTGCCGTATCATTTTGTTGTTTATATTCGATAACTGGTTCCCCTGCTGTTTCAATCCAGTGCTCTATATTCACTTTCACTTTCTCTAAATCCGCTAGTTGGCTTTCATCTTGTACTAATTCATATAGCTTATTATATGTATCATCCCAATTTTCTAAGCCAACATAATAAGGATCCAAGTAGCTCTGTTCACCTGTTATAACATACCCCCGCTGTCCAGATTCCATATTTACTATATATTTCTCAATAGCAGTAGTTAGTTCATGAATGTTTGAATCATAGTCAATGATTGAATTTCGTTCCTTCTGCAAGGCTCTTATTTGATCATTAAGTATAATTACAGATATTAGCAAACAAAGTACGATAACGATATACCCAAGAATAATCTTAGATCTAATTCCAATTTTCAATTTTGATTGCATCATTTATCCTTCCTTAACTATATTTATATATTAATAGTATAGTATTTAACTAGAAAATGAAATAAACCTGACCATAAAAAAAGAATGCTTTTTGAAAAATGTTGTGAATATAACAGGTTAAAAACTCATGAAAAAACCGAACTTATCGGAGGTTATTAAACTTAACCTAATGATTAGTTCGGACTATTTTAGAAAATAAAAGTCGTGAGGGACCTTCTAATCAAAGCACTTACCTTTTGGAATAAAAACAATCATTACAAATCCTGTGCTTAAATCTTGTTGGTAATTCATTTCCACAAGAAACACAGCTTCTAATTCTAGATTTCACTTTAATTCCCGTTTTGAGGCGTTCATTTATTTGATCACTAATATCTTCTCGCCATCTTTCCCAATAGTATGCTTCTGTTCTTTTGTCTAAACGGTATAAAAACAACAAATGAAGTCCGATTGATTTATAAGATAGCTCTAATTCTTCTAATGTGGTATTTTTAGTCTTTGGTTCTGGTAAATCTCTATTTTCTACTATTGCTTCCATGTTTGTTTTCCACTGAGCTCTTAGAGTTGGTTCACTAACGGAAAAAGGAATTCTTAGAAAATGAAATAAATCTAACAGATTCATCCTTGCTTCGACCATCGTATCCATAATCATTTCATACAGCAGCATTTCATCTGCTAAAGTCGCCTTTTTGGTGCCAGTCGGACTTTTAAAATGCCCCCATAAATAAAAGAATAGCCCTAAATTATTGGAATATCGTTGAAATCTCTCTATAACCGTTGATGTTGGAGCAATTGTAAAACTTTGTATCCCTTCATCCTTCTTTTCTAATAGGTATGTCATTTTCTTCAACTCATTGGAAAAAGCTACTCTTCCTACTTCATAAATTCCTTTTCTTCCCGCTCTTCCTGCAATTTGTTTTACTTCTTGAGAAGAGAGAAATCTTTTCTTTGTACCATCAAATTTGTCATTTTCCAAGAAAACAATTCTTCGAATAGGCAGATTTAATCCCATACCTATTGCGTCAGTTGAAACGATGACGGTTGTCTCTCCGTTAATAAATCGCTGCATCTGCTTTTTTCTTGTTTCAGGTGGCATGCTTCCATAAATAACACTTACAGACAATCCTTTTTTTTGTAAAAAGGAGGCTGTCTCCAAAACTCCTCTTCTTGAAAAACAGACTAGTGCATCCCCTTTTTTTGTATGATCTAATTTAAAAAGGGTATTTTCTATATGCAACGGTATATCTCTTACATATTCGTTGATTTCAATATTTCCCTCACCAATTAATTCTATTATGGTCTGTTTTGCATGTAGGCTACATATAATATGCACCTCTTTTGCATTCGCTTTTGTAATAGCTCTATACCAAGAAAATCCCCGATCTTTATCAGCAATTAGTTGGGCTTCATCTATTACAAGTACTTCATAATAGTCTTTCTCATGAAACATCTCCACGGTACTTGATTGATGGTTAGCACCTTCTACTAATTTTTCTTCTTCTCCTGTTTTCAACGAGCAAGGAGTTCCATCTTCATTCAACCTCTCGTATATCTCTAAAGCCAGTAAACGTAATGGCGCCAAATATAATCCACTTTCGGCCTTTTTCATTCTATTTATTGCATGATGCGTTTTCCCTGTGTTTGTTTCTCCTACATGCAAAATATAACGAATGCTACTATTAGCTCTAGGAAAATACTCTTGCCCAAAGATATCTTCAATCATCCTTGCTTCTTGTTCTTTTCGTTGTCTTTGCTCTTCTAAATCTTCTGCTTCTTTCTGTTTCTTCTTTTGTACATCTTTTTCCATTATTTCTTTATGAACATCTATATCAAATGGTATATCTAATAGCTTTTCTAGATCTATCACATATTCAGTCAATAAATCATTTAAAAAATCTTCCGCTACTTCTCTTAATAAGGAATTGCTCACTTCCTCTAAATAAGTATTTGAAAGCGGCTTATGAAAAACAGTATCATAATCTAATAATAAATGACTTGGTAGCTTTCCTCTTAACCAGCTTGGAACATAATCTTGTAATTGTTGAAAGATCAGTTCTTCATAAGCTTCCGTTCGATCTTCAAGGAAATAAAACTGATTATATGGCATATCCATTTCATTTGTAATATATTCCTCAAATGTCACTTCCATAGAGGAAAGCACAATACCGTTTCTTTCAATTTCAATAGCTAAGCGTGAACCAATTAAGTACCTTATGTATAAGAATAACTCCTCATAGCTATCATCTAAGAGCTTTTCAATATAGTACGTAAATTTCAAATAGCATTTGCGTTCAAGTTCTATCTTGGTATTCTTTTCAAGTTTTTTTATATATCTTTCTCTTTGGCTAACATAGCGCTTTTTCCAAGAATCTTCTAATACAAATAATCCTTGTAACCAACTCAAATAATCAAAGCTATTTACTGTTCGTATATCATTTTGAAACAATCGATTAATCATTTTCTTATTTAAATCGGTTATATCAAACCCTCTATCTGTTAAGTATTGCTTTTTATCAGAATAGGGAATATGACTGGTTGCTGTATTTAGCCATGTATTCAGCCATATTTGAGTTATATATACCTCTCTCTCCCTTAGATACATCTCTAATGATGCGAAGGTTTCTTTCCCTTCCAAATACCTATCTATGTCTTCTAATATCAAATTCTGTGTCTTCTGTATGGCTGTATCGTATTGGGTCTTTAATAGTTGATTAATCATGTTTATACTCCTATACCCTAATCTATATTTATTCCATTTTATCTTAGTTATATAAATATTTTAAGTATAGTATCTTATATATCCCTTATTTTTAAACTTTAGGATTATATATGTAATATATGGGAATATATCTTGTATAGTATTAAATATTTCCTAAGAAATGAAAAAACCCTTGCACATCGGCAAGGATTATTTGGGGAGTCTTCTTTAATTGATATAATATAACGAAAATTAGCTGTTTAGTTCATTTTTATATTTTTCTAATTCCTTTGCTGTACAACGAACAAAGTGTCCAGGAGTAACTTCTCTTAGTTCTGCAGGTTCACTTGTATCGTGAATAGAAGGATCATAAGCAATTCTCTTACGCTCGCGCTCATATCGAGGGTCTGGAAGAGGAATAGCTGATAGTAAGGATTTCGTATAAGGGTGGATTGGATTATCATATAATTCATCTGCAGTTGCCAATTCAACCATATTACCCATGTACATTACACCAATACGATCACTAATGTACTTAACCATAGAAAGGTCATGAGCAATAAATAAATACGTAAGTCCACGTTCTTTTTGCAGTTTTTTCAATAAGTTAACAACCTGTGCTTGGATGGACACATCTAGTGCAGAAATAGGCTCATCACAAATGATGAAATCTGGCTCAACTGCTAATGCACGAGCAATACCAATCCTTTGACGTTGACCACCACTGAACTCGTGTGGGAAACGTGTAGCATGTTCTTTATTTAATCCTACTACTTCCAGTAATTCCTCAACTCTTTGACGACGTTCTTCTGGAGTTTTCGCAAGCTTATGGTTATCAATACCTTCTGCGATAATATCCATTACTGTCATACGAGGATTTAAAGAAGAATGCGGATCTTGGAAAATCATCTGCATTTTTTGATTAAATTTGCGTAGCTCAGCTTTTGATTTCTTACCATGCACATCTTCGCCATCGAATTTAACTTCTCCGCCAGTAGCATCATAAAGTCGAATGATTGTTCTTCCAGTTGTTGATTTACCACAACCAGATTCACCAACTAGACCAAAAGTTTCTCCTTTGAAGATATCGAATGATACTCCGTCTACTGCTTTGATTACACGATCTCTTCCTGCTGAAAAGTGTTTTTGTAGATTTTTAACTTCTAGTAATTTTTCGCTAGTCAACTTTAGATACCATCCTTTCTACCAGTTTGAGAGAAGCCTTGCATTCTTTGTTTAACAGAATCTGGCGGCTCAATTTTAGGTGCATCTTCGTGTAATAACCAAGTTGCAGCATAATGAGTATCAGATACTTTAAACATAGGTGGTTCCATCACCTTATCTATTTCAAGCGCATATTTATTTCTTGGAGCAAATGCATCACCTTCTGGTGGCTTTAACATATTTGGTGGGCTACCAGGAATAGCAAATAACTCTTCATCATCACTATCTAATGTTGGCATAGATCCAATAAGTCCCCAAGTGTATGGATGTTTAGGATTATAGAAAATATCATCAACTGTACCAATCTCTACAATTTTACCAGCATACATAACCGCAACACGATCTGCTACGTTTGCAACAACTCCAAGATCATGGGTGATGAAGATAATAGCACTATCTGTTTTCTTTTGAATATCCTTCATTAACTCTAAAATCTGTGCTTGAATCGTAACATCAAGTGCTGTTGTTGGTTCATCAGCAATTAGAATTTTAGGGTTACATGCAAGAGCAATAGCAACTACTACACGTTGGCGCATACCACCTGAGAATTGGTGAGGGAATTGGTTTATACGAACCTCTGGTTGAGGAATCCCAACAAGCTCAAGTAACTCTAGCGCACGTTTTCTTGCATCTGCTTTACTCATGTTTTGGTGCAAGATTAAACCTTCCATGATTTGATTTCCAATTTTCATGGTTGGGTTAAGAGAAGACATTGGATCTTGGAAAACCATAGAAATTTCTTTCCCACGAATTTTCTGCATTTCTTTTTTTGTCTTCTTAACAATATCTTCGCCTTCAAAAAGGATTTCGCCTGTTTTAATAACACTTTGAGGTTCTGGCAGAAGTCTCATTAGTGCATTAGAGGTTACAGATTTCCCGGAACCTGACTCACCTACAATTGCTAGTGTTTCCCCTTTATTTAGATCGAAGCTAACACCACGAACAGCTTGTACTTCACCATTGTAGGTGTTAAATGATACTCTTAAATCTTTGACTTCTAATAATTTACTCATTTATAAACACCTACTTTCTATTTATGCATTTTAGGATCAAATGCGTCACGAAGACCATCACCTAATATGTTGAACGCAATCATAAGAACAGATAATACAACTGCTGGGAATACAAGTAAATATGGGTATAGTCTTATGTTAGCAAAACCAAGCTCAATTAAAGCACCTAATGAAGCATTTGGAGGTACAATACCTAAACCAATAAAGCTTAAGAATGCTTCGAAGAAAATTGCTCCTGGTATAGAGAACATTGTGTTAACAATAATGATACCACTAATATTTGGAACTAAATGTCTTCTGATAATTGTTCCATTAGGGGTTCCTAATGTTCTTGCAGCTAAAACAAATTCTTGATTAGTCAGTTTTAAGACTTCTCCACGAACAATACGTGACATTCCTATCCAACCAGTAATGGCTAATGCAATAACAATAGAAACAATACCTGGCTGTAAAATAAGCATCATTAGTAATATGATAACTAAGTTTGGAATACCCACTAGTACCTCAGCGATACGCTGTAAGATGTTATCAACTCTTCCACCGTAGTAACCAGAAATACCACCATATGCTACACCAATTAGTAGATCAAGTGCTGCAGCTACGAATGCGATGATTAACGATACTCTTGTACCTTCCCAAAGTCTTGTCCATTGGTCACGTCCTAATGTATCTGTACCAAACCAAAAATACGTATCATCTATCCCTTTTTCTTCATAAATATGGAATGTGGCTTTAACAGCAGCCGAATTTCTAGAGCCATCGCCCTGTTCCAATTCTTTAATTTCAATAAACTCAGCATCACTCTTATATCGTGCATATGCTTTATTTGTTGCGTCTTCTACTGATGAACCTTCATAACGTCCAGATAAAGTTCCATCTAAACCTAACCATGAGATATTCTCTAAAACTGGCACTCTAGGTGGTAATTTAGCGCGTGATAAATCTTGACCATCATTACCATACTCATTCATATGAGGACCGATTATACTTAAGATAATAATTAGTAGGATAACAAAGATACTAATAATAGCTGGTTTATTTTTAAATAAAGTCCTTCTAGCATCTTGCCCAAACGTTCTACTTGGAGCAGTAATTTTCTCACTAACATTTTCTTCTTGCTTAAGAGGCTTAAATAAATTCTTATCTATTTTATTTAGATTATTTTTATCCATTTTATTTCTTTCCTCCTGCAATTCTAATTCTTGGATCGATTAATCCATAAAGGAGGTCAATGATTAAAATGATAACAACAAAGGCAAATGCATATAATAATGTCGTTCCCATAATTGTTGGATAATCATTTACTGTAACAGATGATACGAATTGCTCACCAATTCCTGGAATAGCGAAGATTTTCTCAATAACTAAGGAACCTGTCATTAAACCTACCGCCATTGGACCAATAACTGTAATTAGTGGAATCAATGCGTTTCTTAATCCATGCTTAAAGATAATACCTGCTTCAGATACCCCTTTTGCTCTAGCAGTTGTAATATAGTGAGAATGAAGTACTTCAATCATCTCAGTTCTTGTAAATCTCGCAGAAATGGCTAAAGGCGTTATAGCCAATGCAATAGTTGGTAGAATGGTATATTCAAATCCACCCCAAAGTGCTACAGGTAATAGATCCCATTGCACAGCAAAGAAGTATTGTAATAAGCCCGCAAAAACAAAGGACGGAACAGAAGTCCCTAATACTGCTATTGTTGTAGATGTAAGATCAATTGGCCCGTTTCGATAAATAGAAGCAATTAGTCCAAGTAAAATCCCTATAACTGTCCCTAACACCAATGCCTGTCCACCTAGTAACGCAGAAGGACCAATTTTTGCAGTCAAAATATCGGTAACTGGCGTGTTATCAAATGCAAATGATACACCCAAATCCCCTTGCACTAGTTTTCCTAAATAATTTACATATTGAACAGGTATCGGGTCGTTCAACCCATATTTTTCCAAAATAATAGTCTTTTGTTCCGCACTTAATTTATCATCAGCTTTCAAAGGACTTCCTGGAAGAAACTTCATAAGGAAGAAAGACACTGTTGCTATGATGAAAAGAGTTAAGAACATATACCATAAACGTCGAAGTAGATATCGAGCCATCTGTGCACCTCCTAATTTTCATTTTTTTATTATACCATAATAATTTATTTTTTCTATAATCAGAATTTTCCTAATGCAAAATATAAGAGAGTATATGCTATAAAAGCATACACTCTCTTTTCATTTCATAGCATGAATTTCATAGTAATTGAAATTATTCAGCAGATCCTACGCTAACCCATTTATATTCATATGTTGCACCAAATGGATTCTCAATTAAGCCTTGAATTTTTTGAGATGATAAGAATGCACCACCACGTTGGTAGATTGGAGCAATTGCACCATCTTCAAATAGAATTTTTTCAGCTGCTAAGAAGTTTTGGTAACGAGCTTCGTTATCTGTTGCAAGAGTTGTTTTAGTTTCTTCTAGTAACTTATCATACTCAGTATTAGAGTAGCCCATTTGGTTATTTCCACCATCAGTAATCCATAGGTCTAAGAATGTGTATGGATCTAGGTAGTCAGGTCCCCAACCAGAAATTTGAAGATCGTAATCCATATTTGTATCTAAGTCTAAGCGTTGCTCAAATGGTACTTGTTTTAACGTTACTTTTAAACCAGGTAGGTTTGTTTGTAATTGGTTTGCAAGGTATTCGTTCATTGTTTTAGATACATCAGTGTCTCCACCAAGTAATTCTACTTCTAATGAATCTACTCCTAATTCAGCTAAACCAGCTTCCCAATATTTTTTTGCTTCTGTAACATCATAAGTTACAAGGTCGCCACTTACTTCACGGAAATCACCGCTACCATCTGGCATTGGAGTGAAGTTAGCAGGCAATAGACCATTTGCTACTAGAGATCCATTGTTTAAGATTTCATTTACTAAAGATTCTTTATCAAATGCACGGCTAATAGCTAAACGAATGTTTTTGTTAGCAAGTGCTTCGTTTCTAGTTTGGTTCATTTTGAAATAGAATACTGAGTTATCTGGCTTAATAGTATAATCTTCATCTGAAGAGTATTGATCTACTAAGTCAGAAGATAATGATGCACGATCTACTTCACCTTTTTCATAAAGGTCAACCATTGTTTGGTTATCTTTTACTACTACATAGTTAATTTGTTCTAACTTAACTGTGTCAGCATCCCAATAGTCTTCGTTTTTCACGATATCCCATTTTTGAGAAGTACTTTCCCAGTTTTCAAGAATGAATGGTCCGTTAGCAAGTAAGTTGTCAGAGCTAGTTGCGAATGCATCGCCTTTTTCTTCAACAAACTTTTGGTTTAACGGCATGAATGTACCGAAAGTAGTTAATGATTCGAAATATGGAGTTGGATTAGCAAGAGTAACAACTAAAGTATGGTCATCTTCAGCTTTAACACCAAGCTCTTCTAATGGTAATTCACCTTTACTTACTTCTGTAGCATTTTTGATTACGCCACCCATCATGTATGGACCATATTCTGAAGCAGTGTCAGGATTTACAGCACGTTGCCATGCATATACGAAATCATTTGCTGTTACAGGGTCACCATTTGACCATTTTGCATCTTCACGTAATTGGAAAGTCCAAGTTAATCCGTCTTCAGAAACTTCATGGTCTTCTGCAATACCAGGTTTTACCTCTGCGTCTTCACCTAAACGGTATAAACCTTCCATTGTTGTACCAATGAATTGGAAACCATATTCGTCAGTAGCTTTAGATGGATCCATAGATGGAATCGCATCACCGTTGATTAAGTTTAATACTTGTTTTACATCTTCAGATGACGAACCGCTATCATCACTAGCGTTATCGTCTCCACCAGAACATGCTGCTAAAAATACACTTAGTACTAATGTAAGAGAAAGCAGCCAAGTCAATTTTCGCTTCATTAAAAAGACCCCCCATTGTTATATTATTCTGTAAATTACACCTAAAAAAGAAGCTAAAGAGAGTATACTATTATTCTAATAGAGTTGTAAAGACTAAATAGAAAGATAATTTGAAAAATTAATCTAGTATGATAGACTACTATCGTGTGGTTGCAACAAAGACAACGCTTTCTATAGGTAAAAAAACTTAATAAATTTTCTTTAAAAGTAATATTTGTACGCGTTTAACAGAGGTTTTTTATGCAATAATTTCCATATAAATTCATATGTCAGTATATTATTTCTCCATAGGGTTAATAGTGAGTTCCCTCTTACTAGATGTACTTTCTAATCATATTAGGGTAAAATACGATTATTCGATAACTAAATTATAAAGGTGAAAATAGCATGCTTCTTAAAAAATGGGGTTTACTTTTCGTTAATATCGTTCTAACTTTTATTTTATTCTTTATCTTTTCCTCAGAATATAACTTGTTACATTATATAAATGCAGTATTTTATCTTTCATTTTTCTACTTAGTTCTTTTTGTTTTTATGTACATTGCTAAAGGTGGATTTTTCGATGGTGTCACTTTCAGTTTTAGAAGATTTAATCATACTATGTTTAAAAAAGATGATTATTTAGAAGAATGGAAAGAGAAACCATTACCATCCGAGATGATGAATAAGACTTTTTATGCATCACTTCGATTTCAAGTAATTGTACTAGTTCTATTTTTACTAGTATTATTAGTCACTTTTTATAATCTTTAATAGAGAATTTTGAAAGTGTGAGTCCAAAATGGGGCTCACACTTTTTGTTTATATTTAGTGGGGTTCTATCCATTATTTTTTTAGCATATTTTTGTATTAATAACATTAAAAATGTGTATATAATGTTTTTTCTCTCTTGTATTCTCCATCATTCTAAAATAAAGGAGTTTTGCGCATGGAATTGGAAGCGTTACCAAGTATAGCAACTAATCCAAATATGGTTAATTATGAGGATGTTTATCATGAGTTCAATTGGAAACAAACGGAACAGCAATTTTCCTGGTATCAAACTGGTCTCCTAAATCTTGCTTATGAGGCAGTTGACAGACACGCTGAAGGCTACCGTGCAAAAAAGGTTGCTCTCCATTATTTCAGCTCATCCAGAAAAGAAACATACACCTTCAAGGATTTAAAAAAATTTTCTAACAAGGCTGGTAATGTTTTAAAAGATTTTGGTCATGTAGAAAAGGGAGATCGAGTATTTATCTTTATGCCTCGCTCACCTGAACTATATTTTTGCCTACTAGGTGCTATAAAACTGGGTGCTATCGTTGGACCTTTGTTCGAAGCCTTTATGGCGGATGCAATTAGGGATCGACTTTATGATAGTGACGCAAAAGTAATTGTTACAACAAAGGAATTAGTACCAAGAATTCCAATTGATGAGCTGCCTGCATTAGAAACTATATTTGTTATTGGTGAAACTGTTGAGGAATCTGGAAAGATAAAAGATTTTTATGCATACTACCAACAAGCATCAGAGGAATTAGACATAGTGTGGGTAGATCGGCAAGATGGGCTAATACTTCATTACACTTCTGGTTCAACAGGAAAGCCAAAAGGAGTGCTTCACGTACACAATGCCATGATACAGCATTACCAAACAGCTAACTGGGTTCTCGACTTAAAAGAAGATGATGTGTATTGGTGCACAGCTGATCCTGGCTGGGTCACAGGTACATCCTATGGAATTTTTGGTCCTTGGTTAAATGGAGCTACCAATGTTGTTGCTGGGGGCCGCTTCAATCCAGATACTTGGTATAAAGTCATTGAGCTTTTCGGTGTGACTGTCTGGTATAGCGCCCCTACCTCTTTTCGAATGTTAATGGCTGTTAATGAAGATATAAGCAAAAAATACAGTTTAACTTCTCTGCGGCATATTCTTAGTGTTGGAGAGCCTTTAAATCCTGAAGTCATCCGCTTTGGTCAACAGGTATATGGCCTTCGGATTCATGATACTTGGTGGATGACGGAAACGGGAGCTCAGCTAATCTGTAACTTTCCATGCATGGATATAAAGCTTGGATCAATGGGTAAACCAATCCCAGGAGTTGAAGCTGTAATATTGGATGATAACGGAAATATTCTTCCTGCTAACCAAATGGGGAACCTTGCCATAAAGAAAGGGTGGCCTTCCATGATGCATAGTATCTGGAATAATGAGGAGAAATTCAAATCTTATTTTCAGAATGACGATTGGTATGTTTCTGGAGACTGTGCCTATATAGATGAGGATGGTTATTTTTGGTTTCAAGGTCGTATTGATGATGTCATTATGACTGCTGGAGAGAGAGTTGGCCCATTTGAAGTGGAAAGTAAACTCCTTGAGTTTCCAGCAGTATCAGAAGCAGGAGTGATTGGAAAGCCAGATCCACTTCGGGGTGAAATTATTAAAGCTTTTGTATCATTAGTAGATGGATATTTACCTTCAGATGCATTAAAAGAAGAAATAAGATTATTTATAAAAACAGGCTTATCAGCACATGCAGCTCCAAGAGAAATAGAATTCTGTGAGAAAATCCCTAAAACCCGAAGTGGAAAGATTATGCGGAGAGTGTTAAAGGCATGGGAGCTTGGCCTACCAACGGGTGATTTGTCGACAATGGAAGATTAATACAATTCTTTTAAAGAGAGTAAGTGGCTTTTAAACTGTTTAAAACCACTTACTTATTAACGCTTTTGCACCTTCTCCGCACTACTTCAAATATGTATCTCTTCATTTATATTTCCCCAAATGATCACATGTTTCTTCTATAATATAAGTAGTGCTAATCATTCTATTAAACCCCTAAACTGAAAACCCTTACTTTAAAGTTGTCACCTGTTCCTATCTATGTCAAAATGAAAGAGATGGAAAATGTATATACGAAAAAGTATATGCTCTATACATATCCATATGGGAGGGTAAAGACTATGAGAACAATGAAGCTGGGTAGTAGTAACTTAGAAATTCCTGTAGTGGCTGTTGGCTGTATGCGTATTAATTCTTTAGAAAAAAAGGAAGCCGAAAAATTTGTTCAAACAGCTATGGAGCAAGGAGCAAACTTTTTTGATCATGCAGATATTTATGGTGCTGGAGCATGTGAAGAAATTTTCTCAGAGGCTATTCATATGAATTCTACTGTTCGTGAGAAGATCATTCTACAATCTAAGTGTGGTATTCGAAAAGGACAATTTGACTTTTCAAAGGAACATATTTTAACTTCGGTAGACAGTATCTTAAAAAGACTGCAAACAGAATACTTAGATGTTCTTCTGCTTCATCGTCCAGATGCCTTAGTAGAACCAGAAGAAGTTGCAGAGGCATTTGAATTATTGGAAAGCGCTGGAAAGGTTCGTCACTTTGGAGTATCGAACCAAAATCCTATGCAGATTCAATTATTACAAAAATATGTGAAGCAACCGATTGTTGCTAATCAACTTCAGTTGAGCATCACCAACTCCACTATGATATCTAATGGTATTAATGTAAACATGGAGAATGAAGCAGCAATCAACCGAGATGGCAGTGTACTAGATTTCTGCCGATTACATGATATTACTATCCAACCATGGTCACCATTCCAATATGGTTTTTTCGAGGGAGTATTTCTTGATAATGAGAAATTCCCTGAATTAAATAAACAGATTAATGAACTAGCAGAGAAATATAAGGTTAGCAATACGACTATTGCTATTGCTTGGTTATTGCGCCATCCAGCTAATATGCAACCAGTTATTGGAACGATGAACTTAGAGCGTTTAGTGGATTGCTGTAAAGCAAGCGATATTCATTTAACGAGAGAAGAGTGGTACAGTATCTACCGTGCAGCAGGTAATATTCTGCCTTAAAGTTAAAACTAACCATATAGCAAAAGGGCTACCCAACAAACTGGATAAGCCCTTTTTACTATTAGCGATTATCTACTTTTTCTGGATACATATCATGATTCATTAATCGATGTGTAGCCATTTCTTCAAATTTAGTACCTGGTCGACCATAATTACACCAAGGATCAATAGAAATTCCTCCACGCGGAGTAAATTTACCCCAAACTTCTATATATCTAGGATCTAGCAATTGAATCAAGTCGTTCATTATTATATTGACACAATCTTCATGGAAATCTCCATGATTACGGAAACTAAATAAATATAGTTTCAATGATTTACTTTCTACTATTTTCTTATCAGGTATATACGAAATATACATAGTCGCAAAGTCAGGTTGCCCAGTAATAGGACATAGGCTAGTAAACTCCGGACAATTAAATTTCACAAAATATTCTCGATTAGAATGGAGATTATCAACAGACTCTAGCACTTCTGGTGCATAATCACTTTTATACTGTGTATTTTGATTTCCAAGTAATGTTAATTCCGTTAAACCTTCTTCATTTTTTCTACCAGACATATAAAAATCCTCCTTATGCTATCTCTTACCAGTTACTATTTAGAGGGTCAATCCTTATCTAATGAAAAAACTACTAAATCCAAATAAAAAAGCCATGTCTTATGGACATAGCTTTTGATAGCATGAATCCATAGTTTTTTATAGAGGGTATCTGCTATGAACCTCTCCCCATTTATAATTCGGGTTAATAGTATTAACTATATAGATACACTTTCTAATCGTCAATGGAAATTATTAAACATGCTTTACATCGTTTGCCTCTAAGCCTTCCTCTTTCATTACTTTTTTCAAGTCATCTTGAATGGATATGTCTGCTAGCTTCACTTTTGATCGATATGCGGAGCGGACAATGACGTGAGAAGCTACTGGAGATGTAAGGAATACAAAGAATATACCTAGAAATAATCGAATACTAAATGTTCCTTCTATAATAAAGAATGCAAATGTTCCAATGAGAGTAAAAAGCACCCCCATTGTAGAGCTCTTAGATGCAGCATGTGATCTCGTATAGACATCTGGCAATCGAATTAAGCCTACTGAGCTAAGGAAGCTAAATATCGTCCCAATTAATATTAGTAGTACCGCAATTAATTCAATCGGATTTTCGTTCAATAACCACACCTCTTTCTATAAAACGAGCAAAGGCAATCGTTCCTATAAAGGAGAGAATCCCAATTAATAAAATTACTTCAAAGAAACCTGTATTTCTAAGTAATACAGAAAAGATGGCTACACCTGATATCATATTAATGCCTAAAGCATCCAATGCCTGTATTCGATCAGGGGTAGATGGGCCCTTTACTAGACGATATATAGTAGCAAGAATAGACAAAATAAGTAAGATTAAGGCACAAACTAGAATATTATCAATCAAAGCTAGTCACCTTCCTTATAGCCATTTCAAACTTCTCTTTTGATCGAAAAATGGATTCCTTCTGCACGGGTAGATCCATTGCATGTATATAAAACCTTTTGTTATCTCCTGATATCTCTACTACAACAGATCCAGGAGTTAAATTCATTAATAAGGCTAATAAGGATACTTCTAATTGCCCCTCTAATTTAGTCTCTAAAGAAAAAATTCCTGGGGAAATATTTAATTTCGGCCTAATCACATGTCTTATTACTCCTAAACTAGAAGTAAATAGCTCTTCAATAAATACAAGAAATAATCGGACAACTGCTAATAGTGTTTCTAAATAAAACTTAGTCGGAAGAAATCTACGTAGTATAAATAGTACAAGGATACCGAATAGATAACCAGTGAAGAAGGTTAATACATTCCAGCTATCTTGAAGAAACATCCAGATAATACCTAATAATAAATTAGTTAATATTTGCATAGGCATAGGTACCACTCCTTCCTATCATTTTATTTAAGTGTTTCAAAAGCTTACTTCTCTTCTTCCATACTCACTTACATATACAGATCCTTAGCTATCGCCTAACACAGCTTCTACATAGAAAGAAGGTGTCATAAGATTATCTACAGCTATATCGACATAACTGTGTATTCCTTCTGTTCCAAGTCCGAGTGCGATGGTTAAAGCAGTTAATATAGTAATGGGTAGCATAAGGCCTTTTGTACTCCCTTTTTCTCTTTCAATCGTTAGATCTGTGTATCCCCAAAACACATTCATAAAAACTTTTATAATAGAATATAAAACCATGAGACTTGTAAGAAGACCTACTGCACCTAGCCAATAATATCCAGATGAAAATGTTCCTTCTGTAATAAAAATCTTTCCTAAAAACCCACTTAAGGGTGGAATACCTGATAAAGACAGGGCAGCAATGAAAAACATCCAACCAAGTGCAGGGTGAAGTCTAATCAGTCCACTAATTTTATCTAGCTTACTCGTTCCAGTTAAATGAATAATGGTACCTCCAAGAAGGAAGATCAATGACTTGATTACCATATCATGAATTAAATAATAGAAAGAACCCGTTAATCCAATGGTAGAATAGGATGCAAGACCTCCTAAGATAAATCCTACTCCAACAATAACGTTATAGGTTAGTACTTTTTGTATATCACGAAACGCTACTGCTCCAACCGCTCCAAGAATCATGGTTAATGCAGCCAATATCCCAATCAATAAATGCGTTGTTTGAGGTTCATGATAAAAAACCAGTGTAAACATACGAATAATTGCATACATACCTACCTTTGTTAATAAAGCAGCAAAGATAGCGGCAATGGCAGTAGGTGGTGCACTATAAGAACCTGGCAACCAAAAGAATAAGAATAAACCAGCCTTTAGGCTAAAGACAATTAAGAATAAAATGGCTACGGTTGTCATTAATCCATCCTGTCCCACTTCTGCAATACGGTAGGATAAATGAGCAAGATTTAATGTTCCTGTTATGGCGTATAAATACGCAATTGCAACTAGAAAAAGGAACGAGGAAATAACATTTATTAAAATATATTTAATCGATTCACGCAACTGAACTCTAGTACCACCATGTGAAATTAATACATAAGAGGCTACTAGCATGACCTCAAAACAAACGAATAAATTAAAAATATCACCAGTAATAAAAGAACCATTCACTCCGGAAATGAGAATGAGAAATAGGGGATAAAAATAGTATTCCTCTCTTTCTTTTCCAATGGAAGAGTAGGCATAAAGTAAACAACAAATAGAGACGATACTTGTTACAAGAATTAGGATACTTGCAAACATATCTGCTACCATACTCACACCAAATGGTGCTTCCCAGCCTCCTAATTGTAATACTTGAATCCCCTCTTTTTTATTCTGTCCAACTAAAATAATCGATACAATAGAGACAAGCAACAAAGCAAGAAAGCTAAGAATTCGATGTAGTCTAATTTTCCTTCTAAAAATCACCATAATCAAAGCTGCTATTACAGGCAGAATGATAGGTAAGATAATCATATTATTCATCTTCATTCCCCCTAAGCAGTTCTGTGTCGTCTGTACCCAATACTTTATGAGCTCTATAGCTCAATACTAAAAACAGTGCTGTTGTTGCAAAATTAATAACAATTGCTGTCAGCAGTAGTGCTTGTGGAAGGGAGTCAGCGTAGGAGTGATTCGTTATACCAAGTAATGGTGGTCCTCCCTTTTTTAATCCGCCCATCGTTATAATTAAAAGATTGACTCCATGACCAAGAATCGATGTTCCTAATATGATTCTCAGTAATGTTTTGGATAAAATTAAATAGATTCCTATTGAAAATAGTATTCCGACAAGGATGGACATTACTGTTTCCATTATCGATCATCCCCAATCGTCATAATAATGGTTAAGGCAGTACCTATAACAGCTAAAGCAACTCCTATGTCAAAAATTACAGCTGTTGCAAGCTCTGTCTTACCAAATATCGGGAGTTGAAAATAACCAAATGCCTGTGTTAGAAATTCTTCCCCATAGACCATTCCACCAACACCTGTAAGCACAGAAATTAGAACCCCCACAGCAGCTAAAACCTTAAAATCAACTGGTATATTCTTACGTACTGACTCAATATCAAATGCAAGAAATAGAAGAATAATAGCAGACGCAAACGTTAATCCTCCAATAAATCCTCCACCTGGAAAATGATGCCCTGATACGAAAAGGTTTACTGCAAAGGTAAGGATGATTACTACTGCTATCTTAGCGACACTCTGTATAAGTAAGTCGTTAGACTTCTTCATCTTTATCCCCCCTTGTTAGCTTCAATTTAATTAATGTATATACACCTAAACCAGCTACGGTAAGGACTAGTATTTCTAACATGGTGTCTATGCCTCTAAAATCAACTAATATAGCATTTACGATATTTTTTGCGCCTGCAAGCTCATATGAATTTTCATAATATACAGAGATAGAGTCAAATACATGGGTTCCATTGGCAGCTAAGGCAATAATTGTAACAATAGCACCTACTCCAATAGAGATAATGGCATTCACCGCTTTAAAGCGCACTCTAGTTATTTCCTTCTTTAACTGTGGCAAATGATAAAAGCATAATAGGAATAGAGCAGTTGTTACTGTTTCTACTACCAATTGAGTTAATGCTAAATCTGGTGCTCTAAATAATACAAAGAAGAAAGAAACCATATATCCTAAAGCTCCAACTGCAATAATAGAAGTCATTCTAGACTTAGAAACTAAAGCTGTTACAGCACAGATTATCATGCCAATGACTAATCCAATATCAAAGATACTTATAGGTGCATCTTTAGAGGTATCAATAGATATACCTTTAAATAGTAGAAGCGATCCACCAAGTATCAGAATGATAAATGCAAAGATATAAACTAAATAATCTCTAATATACCCAGTCATATACGTAGTTGTCACAGATTTCGAAGTACGCTCCATCCAACCTAGTGATTGATTGTAAGCATTACTAAGTGTTAACCATTGAGGGTATAAACGGTATAATCGGTACCATTTTCTTAGCAGCAGGTAAAGAACCGTACCGAATAAAACAACACCAATGGTCATCATGAGTTCTAGATTAAAGCCATGAAAAGCGCTAATTTTTTTATTTTCAACTACACTTGAAAGTGTTGGTAATACGGAAGCAAATGCTGGCTTAAGTAGCCACTTTGAAAGCATATTAGGAACGAAGAATAAAAGGATTACAAGTGTTGCTAATATGATTGGTGAGATAAGTAAGCCTATAGGTGCTTCATGTACCTCTTTATCTAGTTTTAGAACCTTGTGTTTCCCTCTAAATGTTTTAAACACTAAAATCATACAGTAGATAAAAGTAAACACACTTGCTATCCAAGCAATAATAGGAATTAGTATACCTATAGAGTTAACATGAAAGATTCCCATCTTAGAAGCTTCAATAACTGCAGTCAAAAACATTTCTTTACTTAAGAAACCATTAAAAGGTGGTAGTCCAGCCATAGAGAAACCGCCAATAATCGTTAAGGTGAACGAAATAGGCATTACATGCATTAAGCCACCTAATCTCCTGATATCCCGTGTACCTGTTTCATGGTCAATAATCCCCACAACCATAAATAGAGATCCTTTAAAGGTAGAATGATTGACCAAGTGAAAGATTGCTGTAAAAATAGCTGCAGCATAAATAGAAGATTCTTCCACACTTAAACCTTTATATAAAGAAGCAGAGCCTAATCCAAATAAACTCATAATAAGACCTAATTGACTAATAGTAGAGTAGGCAAGCAGTGCTTTTAAATCCGTTTGCTTTACTGCATTGATGGAGCCATATAATAAAGTGAACAACCCAAATCCAGAAACAAGCCAGAACCATTCCGCCGTTCCACCAAAAATCGGAGTTAAACGTGCAACTAAATATATTCCTGCTTTAACCATAGTGGCGGAGTGTAGATATGCACTGATAGGAGTAGGAGCTTCCATTGCGTCAGGTAACCATATGCTAAAAGGAAATTGTGCTGACTTTGTAAAGGCTCCAACTAAGATTAAGATCATAGCAGCAAGAAATAACGGTTGCCCCTTATATAAATCCACAAGAGCAATCATTTCTCTAATACTCGTAGTATCAGAAATCATGGAAAGCATAATAAAGCCTGCTAGCATTGCCAAACCACCGAAAACAGTTATTAACATTGCCTTCTGTGCTCCATATCTTGATCTTTCTCTTTCGTACCAATATGCAATTAATAAAAAGGAGGAAACACTTGTGATTTCCCAGAAGACATAAAGAACAAAGATATTATCTGAGAAAACCAATCCTAACATTGCTCCCATAAACATCAGAAGATAAACATAAAAATTGTGTAGTGCCTCTTTATGTTGAGATAAATAAAAAATAGAATAGAGTATAACCAATGTACCGATCCCTGCTATCAATAATCCAAACACCAAACTTAGTCCGTCTAGATAAGTAGTAAAGTTCATATCATATGAGGGAATCCATTTAGCCGTTGAAAGGAATACTTCTCCTTTCGATATCTTTGGGATAAAGGAAAGCAAATAAATAAAAATAGCGAATGGCACAACTAACACAAACCATCCTGTGTGTAGCTTCGGGGTTACTTTTTTGTGTATAACAGGGACTACAATTGCAAAGATGAAAGGGAATAATATCATAAAGTGTAACCAAGACATCTTAGGCCCTCCTTTTTAATAGTTTTTTATAAGAGGTATTTATTTTTCAAACTATGTCTACCCTTACTATTAACTAGGGAAAACACGGGAATATCTGAGAAAATAGAACAATTTAACAAATCGATTGACTGATATGGTAGCATGCGTTATATTCATACATAGTTTATTATTAATGGTGTAAATCATTCACATCTAACAAGAGGTGAACTAATAATGGGAAAAAGTAAAGAACGCATGGACGAAAGTATTCTTGTCTGCGTTTATTATGGCCCAAATGGTGAGCGTCTCATCCAACGAGGCTGTAAAATAGCAAAAATGCTTGATTGTCCACTATATATCTTAACTGTCGATCCAAAACCTTTAGATGATTTGGATGCAGAAAAATCAAGTTATATCGCTAAATGGAAAGAATTAGCAGATAAACATGGTGCAGATGCCTTTATTATTAAAGACAATGAAACAAAACCAATCTCAAAAGTAATTGCAGGGGTTGCCAGAGAGAAAAGTATTACACAAATCATCTTAGGGCAAACGGCTCAAAGTCGATGGGAACAGATGACTAAGGGTTCGATTATCAACTCTCTTTTAAAAGAAATTCCTTTTGTCGATCTTCATATTATTTCTGTTGCACGCTTTTTAAAGAATCCTGAAGGAGCCTATGAAAAAGGAGTTCGTGCTTATTTAGTTAAAGAAGGTAACGGTTACCGTATTATCTTTAACCATACGAAACAAGTGGCATATGAAGGGATATTTTTTAAAGAATGCGGAACTGACTTTAATAATGGACTCTTTAAATTTATGAAAGACAACGAAACACTGCAAGTACTAGTACATGAGGACTTTATTACTGATTTAACTAATGTGAGTATGGATACTAACGTAGATAATGATGATTTTCTGTAATATCTTTACTTTGTAAACTCCACCTTAAATGGTGGAGTTTTTTCTTTACACTAAAGATTAACATCCACTCTTACTAATTTTTTATCCTCTTTATTGATGCCGATATATTTAAGTGTCTCAGAAGGGCTATGATGATTATAAATATCCATTAAAATGGATATTGCTATCCCTTTTCGATAAGCATGATAACCAAATGTTTTTCTCAAGGTATGCATTCCAATCTTACCTGTAATTCCAACCAACTTTGCCGCTTTATTAATAATTCTATAAGCTTGTTGGCGTGTAATCGCCTGAGCATTCTTCTTAGATTTAAAAAGAAAATCCTCTTCTAATAAAACCTGTTCTTTCATGTATTTTTCTAATTCTACATGAACCTTGCCATTTAAATAATATGCCTTTGTTTCTTCTGAATCAGTAATGTATAGAAATTCTTTCATTCCTTCGTCATCTATGACATCCTTAACTTTTAAAGAGAGCAAATCACTGACTCTTATTCCTGTATTAATCCCAAGTACAAAAAGCAATAAATCTCTTTGCGATTGCTTTCTCAATATCTCTTTAATAGCATTAATACTTTCTAATTCTTTTATAGGGTCGACGTACTCCATTTATTTGCCTCCAGATATGTTACATAACTCTATACTAACATCATTTAAGTAACATTACAATGTAGTTGTTTGATAATCAGAATCTTTTGCATGTCCCATTTTTCATACTTTGTTGTTTATTAATCGAGCTATGCTAGTCCCAGTACTTTTCAGATTACAACTCGCAGGGAGGAAGCTGAGCCTCAGTCTACCAGTAACTACCTATCTTTCTTCCCCTGTAATCACATATTTCAACTTGTAAATATTTCCTTTCATCCCTTCTGCTCCTATTATTCGGGATAGATAAAAAACCGCCATTGATAAGTAACTAATAACTTAATCAATAGCGGTTTTTGAGAAATAGCCTCCTTATTTTCGATTTTATAAAAATCTAAACAGCAAGGCTACTAGCTATGATGATGTAATTATGATGGGATTATTTCATTGATATCCAAGTCAATCACCTCTTATTTTTACACACTTTAACGTACTCCCCCTTAAACATGGCAATATTTTCAATCCCCATGGTAAAATATTAATAAAAATTAATATGCTCTATCATTATTAAAGGATGATATTATGATAAAAGAAGTCTGCGTAGAAAATTTCACACATATTCCAATTGCTGTTGAAAAAGGTGCTCAACGAATTGAACTATGTGACCATCTTTCTGTAGGTGGAACGACGGTGAGTCATGATGTAGCAGCCAAATCCCTTTCATATTGTAAAGCAAATAATGTGAAAGTAATGGCCTTGATACGACCTAGAGGGGGAACCTTTTTTTATACAGATGAAGAAATCAATATTATGCTAGAAGATATTATTCATTTTAAGAAATTAGGGATACATGGGGTTGTAATTGGCTGTTTAAATAGAGAAGCTTGGATTGATGAAGAATCTATGCATAAGCTACTCCATGTAGCTAACGGCATGGATGTTACCTTCCATATGGCATTTAATCATTTATCTCCTACTAGAAAGTTAGAAGCAATTGATTGGTTAGCTTCTAAAGGAATTAAGCGAATTTTGACTCATGGTGGACCTTTACATACCAAAATTGAGCAGAATATATCTATCCTTAAAGAATATATAGCCTATGCTTCAGATAAGATTATTATTATGCCTGGAGGAGGAATAACGAATCAAAATCTTCCAATGCTTTTAGAATCATTAGCAATAACAGAAATACATGGGACAAGGATTCTTGGGGATTTAGTATAAAAAAGGAATATATAAAGACATTGGAAAGAACCTTTCTTACAAATTCTTTATCTAAAAAAGAACATTAATAACACGAACCTATTGTCAGTTTGAGCTATTAATGTTCTTTGCGTTTATCGTTTACTATTGGGTAAAATAATCCTTCAATACTTGAAAATCCTCTGTTAAATTGATTCTATTAGGCTCTGCTTCTAATAATCGATCAATCATTACTTGTATATGCTCCACATCTTTACTATCTGTGTATTCAATAAAATTTAGTTCCTGTAACCAATCCTCATAAGAATGCTTAGCTTTACCATAACTATTTCCAAAAACTAGACATGGAGTTTTTGTTAGAATAGAGAAAATCATTGCATGAAGCCGATCTGTTATGATTAGTTTCTTGGAACCAATTTTGTCTAACATTTTTAATAGATTCTGTTCTCTATCCGCATAATCAATGGTATCAATTTCTGAAAGTACCGTGTCTGTTCGTTCTACAGAGTAATTTCCACTCAGAATATCAGTCAGTTTAGAAACAAAATTCTCTTCTGTTATTTTCTCTTTATCTTCTCTTAATACAAACATAACCCCTTCTCTCTCTAAATTTCTAGGCTCTATCTGCAAGGATAATACTAAATCAGGCGTATATAGTACATTTGCTTGGAAAGTTTCTCTTAATCTTTTCAAAGTTTGATGCTCTCTTGCCACAAGCGTTAAATGTTTATTTTGATTGTATGCCCTTTGACTTTTTTCTTCCTCACTTCTGCCGTGCTCTGTATCCTCAAAGAACGCAGATTGCGGAAAAACAATGGTTCGGTAGTCCTTGAACTCCTCAATAACCCTTCTTCTATCTTCCTCAATATCAACATAGAGACTACCTAAGTTACCTCCACCTGTAAAGCAAACTATATCATCTTGCTTTATAATCTGTTTGACTATTTCTATTCCTTCCACTGTCGCATAGTCCATAATTTCAATATATTCATAGTATGGAAAACAGTTTTTAATTAACTTTTCAATTGCATATGCAATTGCCTGATCCCCAATATTTGTGTAGCTTGGGGATCCAAATAAAAATACCTTTGGCTTATTATTAGTGAGTGCTTCTCTGCTTACATTAGGGGCTATCCCTTTTGTTAAAGTAGTAGATTGCGATAACATTATTTGATTCCTCCTGCCCTTTTTTACTTTATATTTTTTCTATACCCTAGATAGCTTGTCTTAATCTCCCTCATCTATTTTTGTAGTGATTCTTCCAAGCTAGATAAATAGACTTACCATCACTGGGATTATTTTCTCCATAATCACAAGGTATAATGGCAAAAAAGATATAGTAGACAGAAAAATAGACAAATTGATAGAAAATATGACTTTTTGGAAGTATACCTTGTATGATTAGAAAGTTTACCACTACAATAGCAATAAGATTAAAAAGTATCCCACCTGCATATATAACAATCTGCTTCCATGTCTTTTCTTTCTCCATTCCTTGTAGGTTGCAAGCAGAATCAATAAAATAGAGAACATGAAAATGAATGGATCCTAACTGAAATAGCTTCACTCCTCTTCCAATGATTAAATCTCCTTGCTCACCGAATATCCAAATAAAAAATTTATGCCCTACTACATGAATAAACGCAACAATTGGTAACAGCACAAAAAAAGCGATGGCAAACGTATCTAAATCATCCCAAGAAAACATCTTACTCCTCCTTTCTCATTAGAAATACCTCCTATAAGAACAAACAAACCATTCTTTTTCTAATTGAGATTATTTGGAAATATCATTTTTCCCTATGTATTAAGATGTATCATATTCATCTGCTAATCCTTAACAGATCTTATCCCACTTTTTCATGAATAATAAAGCTCCTACCAACCATACTATAGTCGAACTAAGTGAAATTGTTCACGAATAAACAATTAGCTATGTTCCACGTGAAACTTGTTGTTTTTTATCAGAATATGTCTTTTTCTATTTTTTTGTTTATCTATCTTTTTCATTTGTTATTACCCTTTCTCAATTAAGGAAGTTTTGCTTATAATTATTCATTCGATTCATATACTTCATAACCTCACTTGAATGTAAGGGTTTCCATATAAATACGCACCATTTATACGTATTTATTTACAAGGAAAATAAATATTTTAAACTGTATTTCTTGACAAAATAATAGTATTTATATAATAATTAATTTTGAATTGTAATTATTATTATTTGAATAAGTTTAGATATAAAAGTCTAAACTGCTAATAAATTTATAACTAGTAGGAGGAAAATAATATGTCAATTATCGGTAAACAAGTAGAACCATTTAAAGCTCAAGCATTTCATAACGGTGAATTTATTGAAGTAACAGATCAAAACTTACAAGGAAAATGGAGCATTTTCTGTTTCTATCCAGCTGATTTCACATTTGTATGTCCTACTGAATTAGAAGATCTACAAAATGAATATGCAACTTTAAAAGACCTTGGAGTAGAAGTATACTCTGTATCAACTGATACACACTTTACACATAAAGCATGGCACGATCATTCAGATGCAATTGGTAAAATTGAGTACATCATGATTGGTGACCCTACTCAAAAAATCTCTCGTGATTTCCAAATCTTAAATGAAGAAGAAGGTCTTGCTGATCGCGGAACATTCATCATTGATCCAGATGGTAAAATCCAAGCTGTGGAAATAAATGCTGATGGTATCGGCCGTGATGCTAGTACATTAGTAAACAAAATCAAAGCTGCTCAATATGTACGCAACAATCCAGGTGAAGTATGTCCAGCTAAATGGCAAGAAGGAAGCACTACTTTAAAACCTAGCCTAGATCTTGTTGGTAAAATCTAAGGGGTGTAAGTATGTTATTAGATAACGAGATTAAAGCTCAGTTAAATCAGTATCTCCAAATGATGGAGGGCGAAGTTGTACTTAAGGTAAGCGCAGGTTCTGACGAAGTATCTAAAGATATGCTAGCCCTAGTTGATGAACTAGCTACTATGTCCTCTCTTATTAAAGTGGAAAAAGTTCAGTTGGAGAGAACACCTAGCTTTAGTGTGAACCGTGTTGGTGAAGATACAGGAATCACTTTTGCAGGTATTCCTCTAGGACATGAGTTTACTTCCTTAGTATTAGCTCTACTACAAGTAAGTGGTCGTGCTCCTAAAGTAGATCAAAAAGTGATTGATCAAGCGAAAGCTATTAAAGGTGAATATCACTTTGAATCCTACATTAGCTTAACTTGTCATAACTGTCCTGATGTTGTACAAGCATTGAATGTTATGAGTCTTGTTAATCCTGGAATCACTCATACAATGATTGATGGCGGAGCATTTAAAGCAGAAGTAGAAAGCAAAAATATCATGGCAGTACCGACTGTTTTCCTTAACGGAGAATCATTTGGTAGCGGTCGTATGTCTTTAGAAGAAATCCTAGCAAAAATGGGTAATACTGCTGATGCTTCTGATTTTGCTGATAAAGAACCTTTTGATGTTTTAGTTGTAGGTGGCGGTCCTGCTGGTGCTAGTGCTGCAATCTATGCTGCCCGTAAAGGGATTCGCACAGGTATTGTTGCGGAACGTTTCGGTGGCCAAATCATGGATACACTTGCTATTGAAAATTTCATTAGTGTTAAGCAAACAGAAGGTCCAAAGCTTGCTGCTAGTTTAGAAGAGCATGTAAAAGAGTATGATATTGATATCATGAATCTACAACGTGCAAAACGTTTAGAGAAAAAAGATCTAATTGAAATTGAATTAGAAAACGGTGCTGTTCTTAAAAGTAAATCCGTAATTCTATCAACAGGTGCTCGTTGGCGTAATGTTGGTGTTCCTGGTGAAGCAGAGTTCAAAAACAAAGGTGTAGCATACTGCCCACACTGTGATGGTCCACTATTTGCTGGTAAGGATGTAGCTGTTATCGGAGGCGGTAACTCTGGTATTGAAGCAGCTATTGATTTAGCAGGTATTGTAAACCATGTTACTGTTTTAGAATTCATGTCAGAGCTTAAAGCTGACTCTGTATTACAGGATCGTCTATACAGCCTTCCAAATGTAACGGTACTTAAAAATGTGCAAACAAAAGAGATCACTGGTACTGATAAAGTAAATGGTATCTCTTATACAGATCGTGAAACAGGAGTAGAAGGTCATATTGAACTTGCAGGTGTATTTGTTCAAATAGGTCTTGTTCCAAATACAGACTGGCTAGAAGGTTCTGTGGAACGCAACCGCATGGGAGAAATCTTGGTTGATAAGCATGGTGCAACAAGTCTTCCTGGTGTATTTGCAGCAGGTGACTGTACAGATAGCGCTTATAAGCAAATCATTATTTCCATGGGTTCAGGTGCAACAGCATCTCTAGGTGCTTTTGATTACCTAATCCGTAACTAATAGAATACCTTTTTAATGGGTAGGACTACCAATTTCTTGGTAGTCCTATTCTTTTTTGTCTATATTATTTTCCTAAAACATAGTAAAATATAAGAAAGTGCAAAATATGTCGTAAATTGTCATCTGTCTTTAAAACTCAGATAGATTGGTTAAATTAATTAAGGAGACGGTCACTAATGTATTCCTACAGGAGTTATCATTAGTTTCCTAAAAGAGTCTATGCCTATTATCATACTCGTATTAGTTATCATGCTTCAGATTTTGTTTACCTGTCTATTTATTGTATCTACCGTAGTATTCAAAGATGAACCTTATATATTAGGAATTCCTGTACACTTGATATTTGTGGTTTTACTAAGTATTTTATCTCTAATATTGCTTGGAAAGATCTATCAGAGAGATACAGAACGGAAAATTAAACAAACAGAATCCATTCATGAAGAGCAATTTCGATCCTTAGTAGCATCTGTTCGTTCCGACCGTCATGATTTAAATAATCATTTAACTGTTATTTCAGGTTTATTAGCTATAAATAATTATGAAGCTTTATCGGATTATATAAAAAATCTGATAGGTGATACTCGTATCAATAATCAAGTTTTAGCTATTAAAGACCCTGTGTTGGCTTCGCTACTCTATTCTATTATGGAAAATTTTAAGAAAAAAGAAGTTATCTTTAACTTTATTGTATCTACAGAAGAAGTAGTACGCCTCCTAACATCAACGGATCTTATCCGAATCATTAGTAATCTTCTTGATAATGCCTTAGATGCTACCCTAGAACTGTCAGAGGAAAAGCGTTATGTTTGTCTTGAATTGCTAGAAAGATCGGACAACCTTGCTATTATCGTTAAAAATACTAGTATACTAAAGAATTTTTCTACTACTTTTATGGAAGCAGGCTATTCAACAAAGTCTCAGCAGTCAGAAAGGCGAAGAGGATTTGGACTATCTATTATACAAGAGTTAACAAAGAAATATCATGGTGACCTTCATATTTATATAGAAGAGGAACTAGTTCATTTTGAATTACTTTTTCCTAAACCTTAAGAATTTACAGTTACAATTGAACATCAAGAGAAGAGGGGAATTTTATGGCTTGGTACAGCTATTTTTTATTATGCGTTCCAGAAGCTCTAGCAGTAACTTTGTTAAGCTTTACACTATTGGGTATATCTCTAAAGGAGAATAAGAAATCCATTATTTACTTTGCTCTTACATATGGTTTAGTTGCATTTATACTAAATATATATCTAGTTAATTCATTAAAGCCCATTTTAACGCTTTTCTTTTTTTCTATTCTCATTTCTTTTCTATTTAAACGTAAATTAGTAGATGGTTTTATTATTGGGCTCACATCCTTTGTTTGCTTAATACTTTTTGAACTAACGTTTTCTTTACTATATACTGCCTTATTTGATTTGAATTATGATTATCTATTATCTCATGCGTGGCAAAGAATTCTTGTGAGTGCATCTACTACAACAATTCCAATGCTACTAGTAGCTCTTATTGTTTATAAAAAGAACTATTCTATTAAGATATCCTTGCTCAAAAGATAGTTGACAGAATATTTTTACATACTTTATAATTATTGGTAAAAGATGCTTGGTTTTCCATACTAAATTTAAGGTAGGATAAAGCATGATAGCTACTATTAGTCAAAAGTTAGCAAACTATCTAATTCACTACACAGAACAAAAAAGCGAAGTAGATTATTTACGATATGGACTAGAAATTATTATCAGCGGTTTCATTAAAGTAATGCTTCTATTTTTAGTTGCATTATTTTTAGGTGTTACCGCATCTACACTTATTGCTTTTACTACTTTTGCTCTTTTTCGAATTTTAACAGGTGGATATCATTACTCTACATACTTTCGTTGCTTAATTGCCGGATTATTTTTATTCATTGGAATTTCTATTTCCATAAGCATATTAGAACCGAGCACCCTTCAACATACGACTTCCTATCTTTTGTTTTTTTCGCTTATTGTCGGTCTAATAATGACATATAAATATGCCCCTTCCAATCACTTTTATCGAATTACAACGGATATTCTCAACAAAAAACTAAGAATAATCGCTTATATTGCTATAGTAATTTGGTATGTTATCTTGCAACTATTACTAGTTAGCCAATATCCTATGCCATATATTCTAGCTTCTATTTTTGCTTTTCTGTTTCAGTTTTCCAGCTTACACCCTTATTCCTATAGATTTGTTCATATGGTGGAAGAAATGATTGATAGGAGGAAAACAAGTGAAAAATCCACTTAAGTTAGTTGTAGGTATGATTGCAGGTTTTATTATTCTATTGGCTAAAGCCGAGGTAAGTTCTGCTTCTAGTATTATTTTCTACCAACCAAAGGCACCTAAAGATAGCGAATAAAAAGATAGCTCCCTCTTAAGTTTTCTTCACTTAAAAGGGGGCTATTGCTTAATTTCTTATGCTTATACTGCAGATACTATTACTATTTTCCGATAACTTTACAAAAAATTTACAATTCTCTATTAGCCATAGTATGGAAATTTAAGTATCATTAATAGAGAGTACAATTTTTTATACTTATTAATGCGAGGGAATATGTGATGAATTCAACAAGAAAGATGAACCATTCGGTAAACTTAGATAACCCACACTATTATAATAATCGTGAATTAAGCTGGTTAGCTTTTAATAAAAGGGTTTTAGAAGAAGCTATGGACGTACACAATCCATTATTAGAACGATTTAAATTTCTAGCCATTTTCAGCTCAAATTTAGATGAATTTTTTATGATTCGTGTTGCGGGACTAAAGGATCAAGTAAAGGTTGGATTTAGAAAACCAGAAAACAAAGCAGGCTTAACACCTAAAGAACAACTATCACTCATTTCCCAAAAAACTCATGAAATGACCGACTTACTTTATAACACTTATAACAAAACTCTTCTTCCGCTTTTAGAAAAAGAGGGTGTTTCATTTTTATCTATGAAGGAAGCATCCAAAGATCAACTTGCTTTCCTTGAAACATATTTTGATACCCAAATTTATACCGTGCTAACTCCAATGGCCATTGATGCTTATCGTCCATTCCCTAAACTTTTAAGTAAAAGTTTAAACTTGGCTATCCTTATCAATGATGAGGATCCTGATAGTATGAAGATTGGTCAATCGAAAGGTAAGCTTGCTATTGTGCCTGTGCCTGGCGTATTAGGGCGTATAGTAGAGCTGCCTAGTGAAAATTCAACTAAAACCTTCGTTCTAGTTGAAGAGATTATTGCACATTTTATCCATAAATTATTTAAAGGCTATGACATTAGAAGTATCACCCCTTTCAGAATTACTCGAAATGCTGACCTTACGATTGAAGAAGATGGCGCAAGGGATTTATTAAAGGTGATTGAACAACAATTAAAAAAGAGAAAATGGGGTGCAGAAGTACGTTTAGAAATTCAAGGAAACCTTCATGATAATGATATCTTATCCTACCTTCAAGATAAGCTTGAAGTACATGAGAAAGATACCTATCTTTCAGAAGGTCCACTTGATTTAACTTTCTTATTCTCTTTTCACAAAAAATTAGAAGGATTATATGAGCATTTAACATATGAAACCTTTCTGCCAAATGTACCAAGTGATTTACAATCTGATGATTCTATTTTTGACCAAGTACTTAAGCAGGATATTCTTCTTCATCACCCATATGACTCGTTTGAATACGTTCAAGAGTTAATCACTACCGCAGCGGATGACCCTAATGTGTTAGCAATCAAACAAACATTGTATCGAGTTAGTGGTCAATCACGGATTATTAAGGCATTAAAAAAAGCAGTTGAAAATGGAAAACAAGTAACTGTACTTGTAGAATTAAAGGCGCGTTTCGATGAAGAAAACAATGTGAATTGGGCTAAAGAATTAGAGCATGCAGGTTGTAATGTTATTTATGGGATGACTCATTTAAAAACTCACAGTAAGATTACCCTAATTGTTAGACGAAGAAATGGACAAAACGAGCTATTTGTTCACTTAGGTACAGGTAACTATAATGGTACCACTGCTAAAATTTATACAGATGCTAGTCTTATAACAGCTAATAGAAGAATCGGGCTTGATGCTACTAACTTCTTTAATTACTTAAGTGGATATACAGAGCAACCTTCCTATAATCATCTTTCGGTGGCTCCTAATAATATTCGTAATGAGTTTGTTGCTTTAATTGACAAAGAAATAGAATTTCATAAGAAGTATCAAAATGGACACATTATAGCTAAAATGAATTCACTTTCCGATAAGGTATTAATTACAAAGCTCTATGAAGCTTCTAATGCTGGTGTCAAAATTGAGCTCATTATTAGAGGGATTTGTTGCTTAAGACCTGGAATCAAAGGTGTTAGTGAAAATATCACCGTAAGAAGTATCTTAGGTAGATTTTTAGAACATAGTCGCATCTTCTTCTTTCATCACAATGGAGAAAGAAAAACCTTCTTATCTTCCGCAGATATGATGACAAGAAATATGGAAGATCGTGTAGAAATTCTATTTCCTATCTTTGATTATCGCTTAAAAGAACGTATTCAAACATGGCTTTCTATCATGTTAGCTGATAATGTAAAAGCACGTGAACAAGATTCTGATGGAAACTATCATTATGTAAAACGAAACGAAAATGACGCTATTATTCATAGCCAGCTTGATTTACTAGGAAAATAAGGACGTTCATAAATAAAACAAACGAGACCGAAATAAAAGGTCTCGTTTGTTTTATTTATTCATAGATTGGAATACTGGCTCTATTCTTACTTTTAAAAGCTTTTCTAGATGCTTTTTTTCTCTTTCTAGATGGTATTGCTCGAGAGCGTAGAACCCATTACAGCTTATCTTCATTTTCAACACATTATCATTTAAGGAAATCGTTATATTTTCGACTATCTCTCTCTCGGTTCTAGTGAGACATTGCGACATAATTAAGAGAGCGCCTAATAAACAAAGCTTTTTTCTTTCTTCCTTTGTAAACCAATTCCTAAATGGATAACTATACTCGCGGAATGTTCCTTTGCTCTTATAAGATGCTACTAATGCATATTTTACTCTTTCTTTATGAGATAGACCAATAATAGGTCGGTTGGCTAATAGAGAGAAGGTAAAAGGAGATGCTTCTTCCTTTCTATTTTTCCCAAAAAGATAGATATTTGCACTTCTACTTAATAAAGCAAAATCCTCTGGCTCTAATTTATATTCATCTTGGAATATTTCATCTACTTGCTGAATGAGCAAGTCTGCTATTCGTGCTCTTTTACTTCCTTTCTTCAAATCAATGGCATATTCTTGGGCAATGGCTCCTATATTCTCATCCATTCTAGTAGAGTAACTCATATCCGGTAGGTTCCACTTACTATATAATAAACCCTCTCTTAATCCATACCTACTCAATATAAAGCTAGGAGCCTTCGTGTATTCGCATAGCATATATAATGCTTCTATAGCAGGGATAATCGTATCTACTCGATCTTTAGAAAGTCCATCTAATTGAAGAAGATCTGGGTAGGTTAGTGGCGCAACTTGATTTTTCACCATTTCCATATCACTATAATTCATTTCATACTGATCTAAGCCAACTAATGGATAATGAATAAATTCTTGATGTATTTGTGCCATATTTCTTGCACTGCCGCCCATAGCAAAAATTGGAACTTGTCTATCTACCAACCAAGGTAGTGCTTGAAATTGTTTGCTTATATACTGACAAATCTTTGTCATTTCCTCTTCTGTAGGAATGTCACCTTTTACAAATAAATGCTTTAATGATAAAGAACCAAAAGGTAAGCTAATGTATTCTACTAGTTTACGATTTTTAAAATAGGTAATTTCTGTACTACCTCCACCCATGTCCACTGTTAGACCTTCATCAATGTCCAAGGAATGTATAACTCCTAAAAATCCGAAATAAGCTTCTTCATAATCACTTAATAAGGTGATTTCTAAGCCTATTTCCTCTTTTACTCGTTGTATAATGTCGCTTCCATTCCGAGCTTGTCTAATCGTAGCAGTAGCAACTACGTATACTTCCTCTATTTCGCTGTGTTGGATAATTGTCTGAAAACGTTGTAAGATACCTATTAACAGGACAATCCCTTTGTCACTTACTATATTTTGATCATCCAGATAGGAACGTAATCGTGTGGGGGATTTTATATTTTCTACTTCTTTAAAGCCCTTCCCATTCCCAGCACTCTCAAAAATAACTAGCCGAGTTGTGTTAGAGCCGATATCAATAATTGCTGCTTTTCTTTGCAATATTCTTATCACCCTTCTATGTATTGTTTATTTTCATATCCTATAGCTTGAAACTCTGTCTTTCAAGTAGATTTTGTAAAGTTTTTGTTAATATTATTACTACTAAAAGATTCATTAATAAAGAGTAGTTTCTTTGTAAATATGTTTACCTTCTTTTTACCCTTTAAATTGAAATAATATTCATTTATAAGCAAATAGAAATGATTGTATCTAACCACCATTTATCTATGGAAAAAAGTATTTTTTTATAGATAAAGGAAATAACGAATCTTAACAACTAAAAGATATTTTCCACTTCAAATTATAACAGAGTTTGACACACAAAATGTGAGTAACTACTAGGAAAATGGGGTGGTTGTTTACACTAGCTTTCTATCTCTAATTCCATCCATTCATCTGTTTCTTTAAAGCCAAACTTTTTATATACAGGTCGTCCAAGTTTAGAGGCTCCTAGCCACATTTTTTTAATATCTCGTTCTCTTGCTTCTTCGACAAGTTTTTTTAGTAAGTTTGTTGCTATTCCTTTTCCTCTAAATGCTTCTTCTGTATACATATTCGTTACATAAGCTTTTCTTCCACTGCTATTTGTATAGGTCGGAGGAAATTCATATATAACAATAGCTCCTGTAGCTATGATTTTTCCATGCTCTTGCTCTACTACTAGCATTTGGATAAGTGATTCAGATAGTAGATATTTTTGAAAGAATTGCTCCAAATCTTGATCAATATTTTGGTTTGCCTCTATCCCTTCATCTAATAATTGTTTCTTCCTTAGCTCTTTCAATAAAGGTATATCTTCTATATTAGCTTTGCGATATTCCACTTCGATCCCTCCCATTTTATATTTATCATAAGGTTTCTTTGCTTTGTTTGCTAATCGGAACACCTTCTAGAATATAAACTTATGTTTAGTTTCTTATTCAATATTGCTTCTATTCACCTACTATTATCCTGTTCTACTCTTCCAAAATAGTTGTCTAGAAAAATATTTTCTTCAACAATTGTCCAAAGAAAATCTTTACAAATAAATAATGTAGCGCTTATAATAATTTTTATAGTTCCAAATCTTCTATACATAGATAATATTCAGAAGAATTAAACAACACTTAGGGGGAGACTACTTGAAGAAAAGAAATTGGTTACTACTATTAACATTTGCATTTGTGTTGAGTGTACTAGCTGCCTGTTCTGGAGATGATACAAAAGAAACTACAGCAGGAACAGATGATAGTACAGCAACTGAAGGAGAAAAGGTTCTTAACTTTTTAAATCCAGAAGCAATTCCTTCTATGGATCCATCATTAGCTACAGATGAATCTTCATTTGTTTATTTATCAGCTACAATGGATGGACTATATCGTTTAGATAAAGATACGAAACCATCACCAGGTATAGCAACAAATCATACAGTAAGTGAAGATGGACTTACTTGGACTTTCACTTTACGTGAAGATGCTAAATGGTCTAACGGAGATCCTGTAACTGCTAATGACTTTGTATACGCATGGCAACGCGCTGTTAATCCTGATACAGGTTCTGAATATGGTCCTTACATGATGAATGGCGTTATTAAAAATGCTACTGCTGTAAGTAGTGGTGAACTACCTGTAGCAGATTTAGGAGTTAAAGCCGATGGAGATTATACACTTGTTGTAGAATTAGAAAATCCAACTCCTTACTTTGAAACATTAACTACATTTGGAACATTCTTACCATTAAATCAAAAATTTGTGGAAGAAAAAGGCGATAGCTTTGCAACTAACTCAGAAAACCTTCTAGCAAATGGTCCTTATACCATTACTGATTGGGATAGCACTAGCAATTCTTGGAACTTAGTGAAAAATGCTGATTATTGGGATGCTAGTACTGTAAAAATGGATCAATTAACATTTGAAGTGGTAAAAGACCCACAAACTGCTGTTGATTTATATGAGAAAGGTCAAGTTGATCGTGTAGACTTAACATCAGACTTAGTAGATCAATATTCTACAGATGAGGATTATGTTGTATCAGCTGATACATTTGTTTACTTCATCAAATTGAATAAAGAATCAAATGAAGCACTTGCAAACAAAAATATCAGACTTGCAATTAGTACTGCTTTCGATAAAGAAGCTTTAGTAGATGAAATTCTAAACAATGGTTCAATTGTTGCAAATGGGCTAGTTCCAAAAGACTTTACTCCAATGCCGGAAACTGGTGAGGATTTCCGTGAAGTAAGTGGCGATCTTGTTACGTATAACTTAGAAGAAGCTAAGGAGCTTTGGGCTAAAGGACTAGAAGAGCTTGGTACTGATTCAGTAGAACTAGAATTCTTAGCAGATGATGATGCAACAACGAAAACACTTATTCAATATGTTGCAAACCAACTTTCTACAAACTTAGAAGGATTAACAGTTAACATCAAACAAGTTCCAAAAGAACAACGTTTAGACTTAGATGATAGCATGGATTATGAAATGCAGCTTTCTAGATGGGGCCCTGACTTCCTTGATCCATTCACATTCTTAAACCTATGGACAACTGACAGTGGTAACAACTGGACTGGATATTCAAATGCAGACTACGATAAATTAGTTCAAGATACAGCAAATACGCTTGCTACTGACAATGTGGCTCGTTATGATAATTTCTTACAAGCAGAAAAATTATTATTTGAAGATGCTCCGATTGCACCTGTATATCAAGCATCAAGAGCGCAACTTGTTTCTCCGAAAGTTCAAGATGTTTTTGTAAATCCATTTGGACCAACATACGAATACAAATGGGCAGATGTAGCTGAATAAAAATTTTAGAAAAGGGAGAAATTGCTACTGTAGCAATTTCTCCCTTTTTTCTTTACTTAATGAATGATTATCCATATTTACTTTATATGTATTTCTTCCATGATCTTTTGCTTTATATAAGGCTTCATCTGCTTTCAAAATAAGGGAAGAGGATCCCATTCCCTCCTTTGGGAACATGGTGGCGACACCTATACTAACTGTTATATAGTTACTTACCTTTGAATAGGCATGCTCTATTTCCTCACTCGCTAGCTTCTTCATCAATTCTTCAGCCATTCTTACTGATTCATGGGTATTCTTATTTAGTATGAGGATCGCAAATTCTTCTCCTCCATATCTTGCTACAAGGTCTTTATCTGCTAATTCTAAGCTCTGCATAACAGCAGCAATTCTAGCAAGAATCTCATCACCCTTTAAATGACCGTAATTATCATTATATAGTTTAAAATAATCCACATCTATTAATAACGCGGAGAAGGGTAGCTTTAATTGAATAGCTTCCTCCCAATACTCTTCTAATTTCTTATTAAAATTTCTCCGATTGGCTACATTTGTGAGTCCATCCATAAAGGATAAATGCACTAATTGATTATTTACCTGAATTAATTTCTGCTGTGAAGTAATTAATTCCTTTGTACGTTCTTTTATCTTCCAATCTAGATTCTCATTCAACTCTAATAGCTCTGTTTGTACTTTATCTACTTCTTTAAATGCACCTGAAAATTTTGAAAAAGTAACATAAGATTGAGAGAGAACAAATATTAGTAAACCGAAAGCTGCTAATTCACGCCCTACAATTACTTTTTGTGCTACTAAAATATCATAAAGAATAGCAAAGGAATACACCGTCATACACAGTAAAACAAGCTTTGCTCCTGACCTTTTATGATAGACAGTCCTGACAATGGTAATCAGAACCGAAGCTAGTACGATTGGCATCATTCCATTAAAAAGGAATAGTATGCTAGAGTATATTCTTGCTGGAAATAGTATCACTATAGCAGAGAACAGGATGCCGAATATAGTAAAATATTTATTAATTCTCGGAAAAGCTTCCTCTTTATATAAGCTGGAAATAAATCGTAAAAATAGTGGGAGTGTTAAAAAGTACCAGAAAAAAGAGTTTTTCATCATTAGTTCCATTGAAATGGTAGGAAACCAATCTCCTAATATTCTTTCTCCAACAGCAGTAGAGCGAATACTTATGGTTATGCAACTTAAACCAAACCATAGTGGAATTATATCTGACCTGCGATTTAAGTATTGTCCAATATGAATGAAGCCAATAATAAGTAAAACGAAAAAGAGGATATATTCAAAGCCAATTTGCTTTGTTGTTCTATCATGGATTTGACTATCTTTTCCTAAAAGGAGTGGATACCAAATGCCGCCTTCTCGGTAGTGAAAATTCGATACTTGAATGAGTATATCAGTTGTTTCTTCTGAAGCGGTAAAATTTACGACTTGTGGATCAAATCTAGCAACTTCTTCCTTCATAGATGTTCCTACTATACCTGAAGAAGCAAGTTTTTTTTGATCTACCCATAGTTGAAAGGCTGAAAAGTAATCCATCATTTTTAATCCATAGATTTGTCCTTTCTCTAGGCCATTGATGGAGAGATGATAGGTAGCATAGCTATCTGGTTTATTTAATTTTTTCCATAAAAGAGGAACATCTATCTCCGTTTTATCAGTCGCTTTCGTTAACGAATCAGGTGTAAGTAGTTGATTCCAATAAATATCCCAAGATCCTTCCAATGTAATAACCCCATCTTGATCAAAATCCCAATGATCCAAAGAAAGGGAACCATTATCTACCCTTATATTATCTGGTTTATCTGCTTTTTGATGATAAAGAATTACTGCTGATAGTGCTATAAATAAAGCAAGAAAGGGGAAGATGCCTATTTTTATATACTTCATGACTTTACCTCACATAGATGTTGTACTATCTTTTATAGTAGAGAAAATTAGGTCATTAGTCACTAATATATATATAGGCAAATTTACTCATTATATGATCAGTTTTATTTTAAGATGTTTTCATGGAGATATACTATGACATGCTATTCTAAAAATAAGGGGAAGAAATCTAATTTTTGTGGAATATGAGTTGAGAGCACTATTGAAAAGATTTATACAGCCTCCATTATGAAGAAAACGAAGCACATATTTTTGGAAAACAAAAAAGACTAGCCCGTAAGCTAATCTTCTCTTCTATTAGATTAATGTACTTCCGTCATAAGAAGTTATTACTTTATATAAATCAGGACGGCGATCTCTAAAAATCCCCCATTCAATACGTTGTGTTTCTAGTTGATCTAAATCAAATTCAGCTACTAATACAGTCTCTTCAGTGCGTCCTGCTTCTTCAATTTTATTCCCCTGTGGTCCTGCAATAAAGGAAGAACCATAGAAGGTAATACTTGATTCTTCGTCACTCTCTAATCCAATTCTGTTTGACGCAATAACTGGCATTAAGTTGGAAGCAGCATGTCCAAGCATACATGTTTGCCAATGATCTTTTGAATCGATAGAAGTATCCTGTGGTTCTGAACCAATTGCAGTTGGATAAAGTAAAATTTCTGCTCCCATTAATGCCATAGCGCGTGCTGCTTCAGGATACCATTGATCCCAACAGATACCCACGCCGATTTTTCCAAAGCGTGTATTCCATACTTTAAATCCTGTATCTCCTGGATTAAAATAGAATTTTTCTTCATAACCAGGACCATCAGGAATATGACTTTTGCGGTAAGTTCCTAGAATGGTTCCATCTGCATCAATCATGGCTACCGAGTTATATCGTGCATAATTCTTTTTCTCATAGAAACTAATAGGAAGAACTACTTTTAATTCCTTTGCTAATTCTTTAAAGTGATTGATTGCTTTATTTGTCTCTACTTCTCTTGCATATACATAGTAATCGGACTTTTCTTTTTGGCAGAAGTATGGTGTTTCAAACAACTCTTGTAAAAGGATAACGTTTGCTCCTTTTGCAGCTGCTTCTCTTACTAATCGATCTGCTTTTTCAATATTTTCATCCATATTATTACTACAGCTCATTTGTGTTGCTGCTACTTTTACTTTTCTCATCTATTTCACCTCGAGTAAAATTTATTGATTACCTAAGACCATTTGCTGTGTTGTACAATGTACATTTCCACCCTCGCGGATAATCGCCATTCCATTGATTGTGCGGATTTTTCTATCTGGGAAGAAGTCTTGTAATACTTTTTCAGCATTTTTATCTGCTTCTTCGGCCGTACCACCGAAAACAGGTAAAATAATTCCATCATTCACAAAATAAAAATTGATATAGCTCAATGTTAATCTACTATCTTCATGCATAACTATTGGTGGTTGTTCAATTGGAATAATCTCTAGTTTACGCCCTAAAGCATCTGTTTCGCTTTCTAAGATAGCAATATTTTCTTGTGTAATAGTATAGTTTTCATCTGCTGGATCATTGCATACTTGCATCATAATTTTACCTGGCGCCACGAAGCAAGCGACATTATCTACATGACCGTCTGTTTCATCTCCACTTAAACCTGATTTTAACCAAATAACCTTTTTCACATTTAAATATGCTTTTAGCTGTTCTTCAATCTCTTCCTTTGACAGTTGAGAATTACGGTTTGTATTCAATAGGCATTCTTCTGTTGTAATAACAGTACCTTCACCATCTACATGGATAGATCCACCTTCCATCACTAGTGGTGCGTCAAACTTCTCTATTTGGAACTTTTCTAGAATCTTAGGAGCCACTTCATTATCTAAATCCCAAGGAGAATATTTTCCTCCCCAAGCATTGAATTGCCAGTTTACTGCAGCAACTTTTTTATCATCATTAATAAGAAATGTTGGGCCATTGTCTCTTAACCAAGCATCATTGTGTTCAATTGCTAAGGTATCAATATTATTCTTATCTTCAAACAATGCTTGAACAGCATCTGCTTCATCTGGGTTCACTACGATAGTTACTGGTTCAAATTCTGAAATCGCATGGATTAGTTCTGCATAGCCTTTGCTCACTGCTTCATAATCATCAGGAAAAACCATGGAATCTTTTACAGGCCAAGAAATAAATGTTCTTTCATGCTTATCCCATTCTGCGGGCATTCTATAATTTAATTCTATTGGTAGCATTATCTTCTCTCACTTTGCAATAATATTTTCAAGAACTTCTAACTAACATCATATTATAATGAAAGTCTATTATAAAGGGAAACTTATAGTAGTGGTAAATTTTTTCAGACACAGATAGATAGTAGAAATGAGCTGCTTTAAAGGGGTATTTCAACTAACTGAGTATGAATTCTAAAATGAGGACTCCTTTGAAGAACATTATATATCTATTATGTGCCTTAATTAGTAGAAATATTGCTAATTAAAAAAGAGAACGAAAAGAAGCCACTATTGTAAAGTTGGCTCCTCTCTTTTATTTTCTACTAAGCATTAGACAAGAGAAATAGAGACTATTCTTTCATCAACTCCATAAACTCCTCATAGTCACTTACTCTAACCATTTTTTGCACTCTTGCCTTATCCTCAATGATTTGTCCTAACATCTCATACATCTCTTGTAAATCTTCTTGGCTATTCTTTTTCACACATAAAAGGAGAATTAGCTGTACAGAATTATTATTCCAGCTAATAGGTTTCTCTAAAGTACATATACTTAGAAAGGTTTTTTCTGTCTGTGGAGTGATAGGATGTGGAATAGCAACTAAGTTTCCATATGAGGTGGAAGCGACTTTTTCTCTTGCATAAACTGCCTCTAAAAATGTTTGATCAACTAATTCCTTTTCAATCAATTGTTCATATAAAAACTGCAAAACCTGTTCCTGTGAATCGAACTTTTTCCTAAAGAAAGCTAGTTCTTCTAAGAAGAAGGATGGAGTCGTTTGGTTATTACTCTGGTGCATGATAAATTTTTCAATTGCCTTTAAATCACTTTCCTTCAAGATAGCATTAACTTGAATAACTGGCACATTAAAATTCTCACTTATAGGTATAGAGCTTACAATGAGATCAATATCGTTCAAATTATATTGCTCTAGCTTATAATACTCTGTGGTTTCTACTACCTCTAAATTACTTCCAAAATAAGACTTTAATCGATAATAAATGAGTTGAGCTGTTCCAAGGCCAGAGGCACATACTACTAAGCATCTTTTAGAGCCAGAGTTTAGCTTTTTTCTTTCCATTGCTGCACCAATATGAAGAGCCAGATAGCCAACTTCATTCTCGTCCATTTCAATTCCTGTATATTCTGTAATGGCAAGTCCTGCAATGATGCCTGCTTCATATGCAAGAGGATAATTATTTTTTATCTCCCTTAGCATAGGATTTCTAATATTCATTCCATATTTAATTCGATTAACAGCTGGCTTTAAATGCAGGCTCATACCAAAGATAAGTTCTTCATCCTTTTCAATACCAAGGTCTAGCTGTTCTTCTATCTTGGATAAGGTAAAGGTTACAAGTTCAAAAATATCTTTCTCAATTACATGGTCAATTTCTCCTCTTTTTTGGGAGACCATTTTTGTACCTAATAAATGCATAGCAATATATGCTATCTCTTCTTGTGGAAAGGTTACTTCATATAGTGCTTCCACTTCTTTCACCATTTGACTTGCAACATGATATTCTTTTTGTTGTTGCATTTCATCTAAATCAGCATGGATAAGTGCTGCATAGTGTCCGCTTACAATTCTTTTATGCGCTATAATGATATGAATTAACAAGTTATTGATTGCTATATCTGATAAAGTAATATCATGTTTCTCAATTTGTCTTAAAATAATAGTTTGGATTTTCTCCTTGTTAGTATCAGAGAAAAAGGATGGAAGCGGTACATCTAACGCACTACTTGTTTGCTGATTTCTATTAAGCACATATTCAGATAAACAAAAACGGACCTTTATCTCTTCTCCTAATACTTTTAGTCCATAATTTGGTTTTGCTTCCAAAGTAATATCATATTTTTGTAATATTTCTTTTACACTTTTTATATCTAATTGAATCGTTGATTTACTAATATATAATTCTTCGGCTAAGTCATCTAGCTTAATATAGTGGTCACTTAACAGAAAACGAGTAATTAAATAGGTTACTCTATCTTCTGGAGTCTTTGGTATTGCCTTATTATAAAAGGAATTTTCAACAGAGATTGACTGTAAAAAGGCTTGAAATAATTGTTTATCCCTAATCTCTAATTTATATCCTTTTGAAATAACAGCGATAATCCTCGCTCCATTGCTATTCAATATATAATCTAAATTCTTGATGTCTTCTCTAATCGTCCTACTCGTCACTTCATTTTCGGTAGCTAAATAACTTCCTGTTATAGGTGTATCCGCTGTCATTAATTCTCGTAGTATCTCTTTCATCCGGGAGCTTAACAATACAAAGTCTCCTTTCCTTAGTGGGGTACGTAATGTTTTTGCCCATACTAAAGTAGCTGCATTCATTACTCAAAAAGGCTCTGATCCTTTTTTCATGACCAGAACCATTATACTACATAAACAAATAGTATCTTATACTTATTTATTGCGATATATTTCAATAATCTCTACAGCTAAATCACGTACAGTCATAGCAGTCATCAAATGATCCTGAGAATGAACCAAGATAACGTTCACACCTTTTCCATTACCACTTGCTTCTTCTTGAAGTAGTTTTGTTTGAAAACTATGTGCTTTTCCAAGCTCTGCACTAGACTCTGCTAACAGTTTGTCTGCTTGTTCGAATTTCCCTTCTTTTGCTTCTTGTATTGCCTCCATTGCGCAAGAACGTCCATTCCCAGCGAATAAGATAATTTGAAATGCGATTTCTGTCATTTTGTCCATTGCTTCCATACATAGCCACTCCGTTTCTTTCCAGCCTATTTCTAAGATTCTAGAAGAGGCTTTTCTCTATAAGCTAAAACCTCTTCTATATTCATTTCTTTCTACTTATCCTTGTTTTTCTGTTTCATAATAGTTCTTATCTAGAACTTTTAAGAATGGCCACCAAATCGCCATTACTACTAATAAGTTGAATATCTGAAGTGCTGCACCTCTCCATGAGTTTCCTGTAGCTAAGAATCCACTTATTCCAATTGGAGTAGTCCAAGAAACGATAATTCCCGCTGGCTTAGGTACTAGCCCTACTGACATTGTAAAATAGGTAATAATTGTAATAACAACAGGTGCTAATAACCAAGGGATAACAACTAATGGATTCATGATGATAGGTAGACCGAAAATGATGGGTTCATTTACATTAAAGATTCCTGCTGGTCCTCCTAATTTCCCCAATTCTTTTGTCTGTCTACTTTTCCCTACTAAGAAAATCAAGATTACTACTGCCAATGTCATCCCAGTTCCACCCATACCAACTAGGAATGTGTCCATAAATTGCTTGGTAATAATATTTGGAAGCTCTGTTCCAGCCTGGAAAGCACTTAAATTCTGATCATTTAATGCATACCATATTGGATCTAATACAGAGTTCATAATAATTTGTCCATGTAAACCAAAGAACCAGAATATTTGAATTAAAAGTACTACTATAATCGTAGCAGGTAGGCTGCTTCCTAAGCTAGTTAAAGGTTCTTGGATAATAGTATAGATAAAGTTTTGTACCGTATCAAACGATGTAAAACTAAATAAGATACGAATAATTAAGAAGAAAGTCAATGTTAGTGTGATTGGTATTAATGCACTAAAGGACCTTGAAACTGATTCTGGTACACCTGGTGGCATTTTAATAGTCCAATTCTTCTTCACAAAGAAACGATATAATTCCGCAGAAATAAAAGCGGTAAAAATCCCCAAGAACATACCTTGAGCTCCTAGAATAGCAGTAGGGATAACCCCAGTAACACCATCTAGCTCTTGCGGGTTTAAGATTAGGAAAGAGGCAACAGCCACTGCTGATCCATAAATGGCTTCTAACCCATAGCTTTGAGTTAGTTTATAACCTATTCCCATCAGTACGAATAATCCCATAATACTAAGTGTAGCAGCAGAAGCTGGCCCTAACGCATTTTGGTAGGCAGCGTAACTATCTTCACTTAGTACTTTATCAAGGAAAGGAAAATTAGCAATTACAACAAAGATAGAACCAAATATGATTAAAGGCAAGGCAATCATAAATCCATCTCTTAATGCCGCCAAATAGCGATTGTTATTCAACTTTTCTGCAATAGGCAAAAGACTGTTTTCTAGTATTTCCATAAATTTATTCATGGTCATTTCCCCTCATTTAATAGTAAGTGCTTTCATTTATCAGTAAAATGGTGCTTAGTTATTCTCAATCAATTCTAATGCTTTATTTAATACAGCTAATCCATCAATACGGCCATATGCAACTGGATCAATTACATCTAACGGTATACCAACTTCTTCGGCTGAACTAGCTAATTTCTTTTTCAAGAAGCGCATTTGTGGACCAATCAATAATACATCCGCTCGCTCCATATCTGATACTGCTTTATCTTGAGCAACTGCCCAAATCTCTGCTTCGATCCCTTTCTCCGCTGCAGCTTCTTTCATTTTAGAAACTAATAAGCTTGTTGACATACCTGAAGAACATGCTAATAAAATTCTTTTCATGGTGAATAACCTCCATAACATTTATTTAAAAGATTTATATGTGGATAATTTCTACACTCTTATCTTATATTGAAAACTCTTACAACTAAAGCTATTGTTTTTCCGTCTGAAGGGGGAAAAAGTATGGTTGATTAGGTAGGCTGGGACTCTCCGTAAAAAAAATCCCAACAAGTGTTGGGATTTTAAAATACTACTTCACTATTTCTTTCTTCTCTTTCGATAGGAACCAACCTACTATAGCAATAAGTAATAATACCGACCAAAAAATGGTTTTCCATAGCGTACTTTTCCCAAATCCTTCTTCAATGATAGCTAGATTCGGATGGGAAAGTGCATATACAGCTAACTTAACGCCAACCCATGCAACGATAGCAAAAGCTGTTGTCTCAAGTCCTGGTCTTCTTTCTAATAATCCTACAAAATAATTAGCAGCAAATCGCATGATAACAATACCAATAATACCTGCTAGAAGAACTACAAGAAAATGGCCACCATCCAGCCCACCAATTGTAGGTAGATTTGTTAATGGTAACGTAACCGCCAAAGCTACTGCTGCCAAAATGGCATCAACTGCAAATGCAACATCCGCAAATTCGACTTTTATTACAGTCACCCAAAAACCAGAACCTTTACTTTCTTTCGTACCATCTTTATTTTTAGGTTGAAGGAAGTGCTTCTTCCCCAAATGGTAAAGAGCAATTCCTATTAAATAAATAGCCCCTAAAGCCTGAACTTGCCATATATTTGCTAAATACGAAATAATAAATAATGATCCAAAACGGAAAATAAACGCCCCGCCTAAACCATAGAAAAGAGCCTTTTTCCTTTGCTCATCTGGTAAATGCTTTACCATTGTAGCAATTACCAGTGCGTTATCTGCAGCTAGTATTCCCTCAAGTGCGATAAGAACCATCAGTACCCAGCCATACTCTAATAACATAACTGTATCCAAAGAAGAAAAACCCCTTTCCCTTGTTTTATTTCTTAACCACTAGCTCATCATGATCATCACTAACTTTATTATCTGCGAAAATTAGATTTGTATGAAATTTATAGGTACATCTTTGTGAAGAAGGCTCCAATTCAGGTGACAACTGAAAGGTAAAAGGAACGATTAAATCCTCCTCTTCCTTCAACTGTTTAGACATTAATATAGTCGTCACGGTTTGAACTGGTTCCAATATTCCATTTTGTGTTTCTTTCATGAGCATACACTCTAATCTTTTTAACTTTTGACTCTTTGTTCCTCCCTTAATATGAAAGTTACCTGATATAATCTCATGATATTTTGCTTCTTTTTTACTAATTTTTAAATCAACTTTAGGTGAACCAATTTTTAACCATTTCGCTACTAATTTAAGCAAGTAATCCTTCCTCCTGTTTTTATAAAGAATAGTTATTTTATGAACTGTGCATATACGAATACACAGTAATGCTTCTTGGTGGATTTATTTTTTCTGATGTTACTATGCCAATGTGTATAAACTTATCGTAATAAGTAGTGCTAAAAAAATACCTATCACTTTTCAATCAGTAAACTCGCTCCTTGAATTATTTTTTCCATGTTTAGGAACTAATTGTTCTTGAGCAAATATATCTTTCTTTTTAAAATGAAAAAACAAAAGACCTTTACCAAGAATCATTTGGTAAAGGTCCTAATACTTATATCCATATCCCTTTACCTAATGGCAAAGGTCTCGCAAACAACGTAACGTTGCCAGTTAAGCCGGTGACCCATGGAATCACGAAATGTCGACGTAACTGTTAGCTACTCCCCTTTGGAGTATATAACTTACATTTATACAGTCATTATTTGTAAGACTGTACTTTAATATTAATATGCCTGCTATTGTTACGTCAAGGGGCATTTTATCCATAAAAGACACCCTTGAAAAAAATACATTCTCTTCTATTTAACTAAAAACAGAATTTTTTTCATTTAATCCTAAGGTTCGATTATTTGATTCTTTAATTTGATGTAGTAGTGCTGGATTTACTTCTAAAGATAAGCCATAGGATGGAATCATATCTTGTATCTTAGAAGACCACTCCGCCATATACTCAGGAAAACATTTAGAAATAACTTCAAGCATAACCTGCACAGCTGTAGATGCACCAGGTGAAGCGCCAAGTAGGGCTGCAATAGAGCCATCCTCTGAATGAACTACTTCTGTACCAAACTGTAATGTACCTTTTCCTCCATCAACAGTATCTTTAATTACTTGTACACGCTGACCAGCTATTACTAAATCCCAGTCTTTTGCATGAGCACTTGGAATAAATTCACGTAGTTCTTCCATTCTCTGCTCTTTTGACAACATGACCTGCTGTATTAAATATTTAGTCAATGGCATATTTTTTGCGCCAGCCGCAAGCATAGTAGAAAGATTATTTGGTTTAACAGATGATAACAAATCAAACATAGAACCTTTCTTTAGAAACTTAGGAGAAAAACCGGCGAAAGGACCGAATAAAAGAGATTTCTGATTATCTATATAGCGTGTATCTAGATGTGGTACTGACATTGGGGGTGCTCCTACTTTTGCTTTCCCATATACTTTAGCATGGTGCTTCTCTACTATTTCTTGATTATTGCACACCATGAATATCCCACTTACTGGAAACCCACCTATATTTCTTCCCTCTGGAATACCTGACTTTTGTAATAAATGTAGGCTGCCTCCACCACCGCCAATAAAGACAAACTTTGCTTTATGAATTTCCGTTGTACCTGTTATTAGGTTTCTTACTTTTAATTCCCATAATCCATCAGCTGTTCTTTTAATATCATTTACACTGTGGTTGTAGTTTAAATCAACATCTTGATTTTCTAGATATCGAAATAAAGACCTAGTCAAAGCACCAAAATTAACATCTGTGCCTTCATCGATTTTTGTTGCCGCTATTTGTTCTGTAGAATCTCTTTCTTGCATAATGAGGGGAATCCATTTCTTTAAAATCTCTGGGTCATCTGAAAAATTCATTTCTTCGAAAAGAGGATTATTTGATAGCGCTTTAAAACGTTTCTTTAAGAATCTAACATCTTGACTTCCTTCTACGAAACTCATGTGAGGTATTGATCTTATAAAGTCTTGAGGATTATGTAATACTTTAGCTCTTACAAGATGGGACCAAAATTGCATAGATACTTGAAACTGCTCGTTGATTGTAACGGCCTTACTAATATCAATAGATCCATCTGGCTTTTCTACTGTATAGTTTAATTCACATAATGCCGCATGCCCTGTTCCTGCATTATTCCACTCATTAGAACTTTCCTCTCCTGCTTGAGAAAGTTTTTCAAATACAGAAAGCTTCCAATTTGGAGCTAGTTCTTTAAGTAGAGTTCCTAAAGTTGCACTCATAATTCCGGCACCAATTAAGATAACATCTGTGTTCATTTCTCTTCTGCTCATAATGACACCCCTTAATCCTATAGATTTGCAGATAAGATGTAAGCGCTAACTTCTAATAGTACCAGCAAATGAAGAATGTACACTTGCCACACACCTTCTCTGAATTACCAGTTATTTAATACTTTTCATTAATATTTTCATAAAAATTAAATTATTTAACTTTTATTATACGATAGTTAAGAAATATTGAAAAGTATGAATTAGAAGATACTTACAGCTAAAAGGCTTTAATCTATTAATAAACAGGTTAACGTTTTTCCTATTAGTTTCTTAAAAGACTAATTGAATTCCTAAATAAAGTGCCATACACCATATAATGATAGCTGATAGCCGATTAATCCTTTTTAATACCAAGTTTGGGTTTCTTAACTTACCAATTCTCCTACCCAGGATTGCTAAGAAAAAGAACCACACCCAAGATACTCCTATACAGGCCGCTGTAAAAAATAGTTTATCTACATGCGAATAGGCAAGTGAGCTGGTTCCTATCACACCGATAGTATCCATAATAGCATGTGGATTTAACAAGGATACCGATGCAGCAAAGGTAATTTGCTTTCTTGCTGGAAAGCTTTTTGGCTCCTTGCTATTAGCAATTCCATCAGGGTTACTTCTCCACATAACTACTCCCATATAGAGTAAGAAAAATAATCCTATAAGAAATACAAGTGTCTTGATCCAAGTTATAGTAAAAATAATAATCGATACACCCATGACAGCTAAAAGAATTAAAATAGAATCACATAGACCTGCAGTGATAATAGCTGGAAACGAACCTCTCAATTTCTTTTGTGTTGCTCCTTGGTTAAATATAAAGATATTTTGTACACCTAAAGGCAAGATTAAGCCTAATGCCAAAATCATCCCATGAATGAATGCTTGCATATTGTTCTTCCTCCGTTTGTTTTTTTAAGCATACTTCACTCTTTTCGGTATGTCTTCATCCAATTGGATGGTTTCAAAACCAACCAATTGTTACAATAGAGTATATATGTCGACGGAGGTAAACCACCTATGCAAGATATTCATTGGAAACCCGTGAAGGATTCTTCCATTCCTCTTCATTTACAAATATCAGAGTATATAAAACAAAAGATTATGTATGGTGAGTGGACACTAGGGATGAAAATACCAACGCAAAGAGCATTATCACAACAATTTCAAGTTAACCGAAGCACCATTGTTTATGCTTTGGACCATTTAATCGCAGATGGATTGTTAGAAACGAAAGTTGGAAGTGGTACTTATGTGATTAATAACACATGGAGTCTACTCTCCTCTCCACCTCTAAATTGGAATAACTATGTGCAATCAGGTATTCATAAACCTAATAGACAAATAATACAAGAGATTAATAAAGCCGAAGCAATTCCTACTATCATTCGGCTAGGAACAGGTGAGCTTGCACCGGATTTGCTACCAAATGATTCTTTGCAAAAAATCTTACAAAGCGCTCATCAATCCTCCATCTCCCTTGGTTATGTGGAACCAAAAGGACTCTTATCTTTACGTAAATCCATTTGTGACTACTTACGAACAAAGGAAATTATGGCATCACCAGAATCTATACTAGTTGTTTCTGGAGGATTGCAGGCATTACAGCTCCTCTCAGTTGGACTCCTAGAGCGAGGAGCTACTATTCTTCATGAGTCTCCATCTTACTTAAACTCTATCCATGTTTTTCAATCTGCCGGAATGCACTTGTTAGGTATCCCCCTCGATAAAGATGGTCTTGAAATGAAGGAAATAGAAAGTATAAAAAAACAGCACAATGCTCAATTAATCTATACAATCCCAACCTTTCATAACCCTACAGGAACGGTTATGTCTGAGAGTAGACGCTCTGCATTACTTAAGATAAGTAACCATATTTCCTTACCGATTATTGAAGATGATGTGTATGGCGATTTATGGTTTACACACAAGCCACCTCGAACTTTGAAATCTAATGATACACATGGAAATGTCTTATATATAGGAAGTATATCTAAAACGTTAAGTCCAGGACTTAGAATTGGCTGGATTGTTGGGCCAGAACCAGTTATAGACCGACTAGCAGATATTAAAATGCAAACAGACTATGGCTCAAGTACTCTTTCCCAATTTGCTGTACAGGAATGGTTAAATAGTGGTTTATATGAGGAATTCTTAGAGCAAACAAGGAAGAAATTAAAGATCAAAAGAGATTATACACTGGAGCTCTTGAATAAGCATTTTTCTTCATTAGCAACCTGGAATATCCCAGAAGGAGGCTTCTATATTTGGCTTCGTATACACTCAACAGTATCTACTAATAAAATTTTCGATATAGCTTTGCGTCATGGTATTTTGCTTAATCCAGGGAGTGTCTATGATAATAAGGACACAGAGCACCTTCGAATATCTTATTCTTATGCAACATTGAAGCAGTTGGATGAGGGATTAAAAATACTGGCAAAGATTGTTCAAGATTTAAAAATGTAATACGCATACTTATGTAAAGAGCTCTATCCAAATGGATAGAGCTCTTTATTTTTAAGCCTCAATCATTTTTTTCGTTGTACTTCTTCCTTTGTGTGGTTTCTCATTTTTAGTCATTGTTAACCCTAAAACAGTAGCCTACTAATTCCTTCCAGCTCTATTTTTATCGGTATTTTACACATCATTTTTAAGAGAATTATTGGATTTAATTAATATACATAAATAGCAATTATTTTGTGTAATTCCTTCAGATAGACTTTAGCCATTTTACTTAAATTGGTTTTTCTATTCACAACCCAACCAACAGTAATAACTTCTTTCTCTTCCAACGGTACAGATATAATATTAGATCCATTTAAATCTTCACTAAGAATACCTGTTGAGATGGTATATCCATTTAGCCCAATCAATAGATTAAATAACGTTGCTCGATCACTTACTTGAATACTTTTTTTACTTGGAATAGTACTATGAATTTCTTCTGCATAATAAAATGAGTTAAACTCACCCTGTTCAAAACTAAGTCGTGGATATTCCTCTAAATCTTCTAATGTAACAGATGCTTTCTTAGCTAAGGGGTTTTGTGAACTTACAAAAATATGTGGCGATGCTTTGAAAAGTTCATGAAACACTAATCCTTGTTCTTTTAATAACTGCATCATTACTTTTTCATTAAAGGAGCTAACATATAAGATTCCAATCTCACTACGTAACTGCTTTACATCCTCAATAATTTCGTATGTTCTCGTTTCTCTCAATGTAAATTGGTACTTTTCTTCTCCATAGTTCTTAATCATTTCGACAAATGCATTTACAGCAAATGCATAATGCTGTGTTGATACAGCAAAAAGTTGTTGAGAAGGAGCTGTATCAAAGTATCGTCTCTCTAACAGCTCCGTTTGTTCTATAACCTGTCTTGCATACCCAAGAAATTCAGCGCCATCTGATGAAAGAGAGATACCAGTAGATGTCCGAGTAAAAATAGTAATCCCTAATTCTTTCTCTAGCTCTTTTATTGCTTTAGATAAAGTAGGTTGCGAAATATATAGTCTACGAGCAGCTTCATTGATGGAACCACACATTACTACTTCAATAACATATTTTAATTGTTGTAATTTCATTGTTAATCCCTCATTAGTCCTTCTTCTCATTCATTAATATGATTATAATTCCATTCCTTTTTTTGCTATTTTAACCTTAACCAAGTACCAATTCAATAGAATATAAGTCTGGTAAACCTTTTAAAAAACAAATCGGAAAAAATCCCCAATTCAAATCCTATTGTTATAGCTTTTTGTTATAGCACCTAATTACTTTTATCAGTTACACGAATCCCTAGTATTCATGTTAGGATACAGTAATAAACAAAAGGGAAGAGGTAAATACATGCAAACTACTAACCATTCAACTATTTTTCGTGCTGATCAAGTGGGAAGTCTTTTAAGATCTGAAACTATTAAGAAAGCTCGTTTACAACATGCTACTAATCTCCTTACAGCTGCAGAGCTTCGCCAATTAGAAGATAAAGAAATCGCTCGTATTGTAGAAAAACAAAAAGAGATTGGCCTAGGTGCAGTTACAGATGGAGAATTTCGTAGAGCTTGGTGGCATTTTGATTTCTTAGAAGGTTTAACTGGAGTGGAAGGCTACTGGTCTGGAGAAGGGATTCAATTTCAACAACAAAAAACAAAATCACGAGCAATCAGAGTAACAGATAAATTAGACTTTGGAAATCATCCGATGCTTGAAGATTTTAAGTATTTACACAAATTAGCTGGAGACCATGTAGCAAAATATACGATTCCTAGTCCAAGCATGCTTCATTTCCGCGGTGAGGTTGATTCCTCTGCTTATCAGGAGGAAGAAGAATTCTTTGATGATTTAGCGAAAACGTATAAAAAGGGGTTACAAGCATTTTATGATGCTGGTTGCCGTTATTTACAACTTGATGATACAGCTTGGGCTTACCTTTGCTCAGAAGAACAAAAGGAACAACTTCGATCAAAAGGAAAAAATCCCGACTATTTAGCAAAAGTTTACTTAGATACATTAAACAAAGCGGTCGCCGATCGTCCTGATGATTTTACTATTACGATGCACATTTGCCGAGGTAACTTCCGCTCTACATGGATATCATCTGGTGGTTATGAGCCTATAGCAGAACAATTATTTGGTCATTTGAATATTGATGGATTCTTCTTAGAATATGACAACGATCGTTCAGGCGGATTCGAACCACTACGTTATGTGAACAGACCTGATCTTAACATTGTATTAGGATTAGTTACTTCTAAGTTTGGTGACCTAGAAGATAAAAATACAATCATTAAACGTATTGAAGAGGCATCTAAATTTGTCAATCTAAATCAACTAGCTTTAAGTCCACAATGTGGCTTTGCTTCTACAGAGGAAGGCAATTTACTGACTGAAGAACAACAATGGGCAAAATTGCGTCATGTAGTGGAAATTTCTCAACAAGTTTGGAAATAAAAATATTCTATTAACCAGAAATAATTCCCATAAGGAGGAATAGTATGAGAGTTGTGCAAACGTCTCAAGTTTTAGCTGAAAGTAAATTCAATAAGTTTCATCGATTAGTATTTCTTTGGTGCTTTTTTGCCATTGCCTTTGATGGTTTTGATATTGCTTTATATGGAATAGGATTGCCCTTAATGATGGAAGATTACGGATTGACAGTTGTAGAAGCTGGAGTTATTGGGAGCTACACAGTTATCGGAATGATGGTTGGTACTTTTCTACTTGGCTCACTTTCTGATCTTGTTGGACGTAAAAAAATACTAGCCATCTGTATGACTATATTTAGTGTGTTCTCTTTACTTGCTGGCCTAGCACCTAACTCTACGGTATTCACCATTATGCGAATTATTGCAGCACTAGGTATGGGAGGATTAATGCCGGCTGTGATTGCTGTTATGACCGAATACTCACCTAAGAAAAATCGAGCACTAACTGTTGCAACGATGTATTGTGGTTATTCTATTGGTTCTATCATAGCATCCTTAATTGGCATGTATTTAATGGAAAGTCTTGGTTGGAGATTTCTATATTGGCTTGGTGTCATTCCCATTATCGCCATCCCCTTCTTCTTAAAACAATTTCCTGAGTCCCTTTCTTATCATATTGTTCGTAATCAAGGAGATAAAATAGCATCTATCCTTAATAAAGTAGATCCTAAGGGGAACTATCAAGCAACTGATGATTTTGAGTATAATAGCGTAAAAGAACAAGCAAAGGGATTCCCTGCAAAGAAATTATTTTTAGATAATCGAGCTGTTAGCACTATAGCTTTTTGGGTAACTGTATTTTGCTGTCTACTGATGATTTATAGTTTGAATACTTGGCTTCCTAAGATTATGCAAAGCTCTGGTTATGGAATTACATCAAGCCTTTCCTTTAGTCTTATTTTAGGTGTTGGACAAATTGGTGGATCGTTATTAGGTGGTTATTTAGTAGAACGATTAGGTCATCGCAAGGTTCTTGTTACTATGTTCTTAATAGGTTCCTTCTGCTTTGTTTCTTTAAGCTTAACTTCTAATCTTTTGTTACTATATGTATTGATTGCCATTGGTGGTGCCTGTACGGTAGGAACACAGAACCTAGTAAATCCCTATATTTCGGAATTTTATCCAAGGGAAATCCGCACTACAGGGTTAAGTATGACAGTAGGTATTGGGAGAGTAGGCGCTATTTTAGCTCCCATTCTAATTGGCATGTTGCTAGCATCTAACTTAGATCCTAAGAATGCTTTCATGGCATTTGCTATCCCAAGTTTAATCGGGGGAATATCTCTGTTGTTAGTTCAAGAGAGATTTGGAAGCTTTGATAAAGTTAGAAATAAACCTATCACATATGCTCCTATTGAGAATGAGGGAATTGGAGTCTCGAAGTAGTTTTGATTTTATATATACAATTTATATTTTGATAAATGACCACTTTAAAGTGGTCTTTGTTGTGCTCAGAACTCTATCTTGTTGCGGAAGGCTTGCTTTTTGTTGCGGGAACCTTGCTTTTTATTGCGGATAAAGACCTAAACCTAAAAAGAACCCTTTTTTACAAAAGGGCCCCTAAATACATTAATCTATTCTATTTTTTCTTTTACGTACAACAATGAGAATACTACCACCAATTACTAACAACAATCCTACTGTCAACCAGTTGTACTGGTTTGTAGAAGTGTTTGGTAGTGTTGCTCCATTGTTTATACTTTGTTTATTTGAATCACTGGAATTGTTAGTTGAACCTGTGCTCACCTTAACAGGATCCTGTGTTCCTGGTTCTTCTGTCCCCGGCTTCTCTGTTCCTGGCTCTTCTGTCCCTGGTTCTTCTGTCCCCGGCTCTTCTGTTCCTGGCTCTTCTGTTCCTGGCTCTTCTGTTCCTGGCTCTTCTGTTCCTGGCTCTTCTATTCCTGGCTCTTCTGTTCCTGGCTCTTCTGTTCCTGGTTCTTCTGTTCCTGGTTCTTCTGTTCCTGGCTCTTCTGTTCCTGGTTCTTCTGTTCCTGGTTCTTCTGTTCCTGGTTCTTCTTCCTTCATGACACTGGAGTAATAATCTTCTACTTCACTAGCAGAAAGCACCTTATTACTGTATATACGCAAATCATCCATTAACCCGTTGAATGGTGTATCCCAATAGTTAACACCCAGACCAAATACTGCATCAGTGGTTGTAAAAATATCAGGGAAGTTTGAACCAGTAAATGCTTCTTCTCCATTTACATAGATAACCACTTCTCCATTATTAACGGTTGTCACTAGATGTGTCCATTTGTTTGTCGGAATGGTTGTTTCAGTAGTTGCGTCATACCAAGTTTGACTACCAGACCATAGCATTGTCTTGCCTTCACCTGGCCCAGAAGGTACTAAACTAATCCAGTTATTTTCGTTTCTACTACCAAAGAATGTAGTAGTATGCTGCGTAATCTCTTTTGGATTTAACCAAAGAGATAGAGAATATGCATTGCTAGAAATCAATCCTTTTGGCAAAGAAATACCAGATTTCCCATCAAATACTGCAGCTTGTCCTGTGATTCCTTTCTCATACGTAATACTACCGCCAGTACTATTTATGAATTCTCCAGTAATATTTCCGGCATTATGGCTTCCTGTTGTATCTTCTAAATTATTTTCAAAATCAAAATTGGCGGTTAATCCATCTGGATTTTCATAGAGTGACTTCACTTCTTCCATAGGAAGCACAACTCCATCATAGACTCGAACTTCATCCATTAGCCCTTTGTACGGAGTGTCCCAATAGTTAACACCTAAAGAAAATTGTGCATCTACAGTAGTAAAGACATCTGGGAAATTTTTATTTGAGAACTTTTCCACTCCATTGATATAAACCTTCGCTTCTCCTTCGTTTACAGTAAGAGCAAAATGTGTCCATTCTCCAGTTGGTATAATTGCATCTGAGACGGCATCATACCAATCATCTCCATTATGTGACCACACCTTTGTAACACCATGTGCATTAGGCACAACACTAATCCAATTGTTTTCTGTTCTTGCTCCAAAGAAGGTGGTTGTGAATTCTGTAATTTCTTCGGGCTTTAACCAAAGTGATACAGAGTACTTATCACTAGCAATCAAACCATTTGCCAACTTTACTCCTGATTTACCGTCAAACTTAGCAGCCTTACCAACAATCCCTTCTTCAAATGTGATATTTCCACCAGTATTATGAATTCGGTCTCCTGTTGTAGTAGCATCTTCCTGATTTTCAGAACGATCTGCTAATCCATTGCTGAAGTCATAATATGCTGATAAACCTCCTTGTTCTTCTGCAAGGACCCTCACACTAATTTTTAATGTTTCTACAGCATCACCCAGTGTAATGGTTGCTGTTAATTCTACACTCGCATCATCAGAGCCAAAGGTTGGACGAGTAACTTTCCCTTCATTAGATATAGCTTCTGGATGAGAAGAAGCCCATGTAATCTTTGTTCCTTGCGTTGCTTCTGTTGGTAAAACAATATCCTTAATAACTTCTGCTGGAATGGTACTACCTAATTCCTCTTTAATACTAGCTACTACATCTTGATTTGGTTTACTTGCCACATGACTGCCCCAAATCACTGTACCATTACCTGACATAGCACTGAATGTCATAACCCAACTTTCAGAAGTAGGATCATATTGACGAATAAACACACCATCATACGTTGCTCCCTCAACAGTTAGCTCCACTCTATAGTTATCAGATAGCTTCCAGGTACCTGTTACCGCACCAGATATCGTATGATCTTCATTTAGTTTTATCCAAGTAGATTCTGTCAACTTACCTGTAATCTCTTTTCCATGGTTAATATATTTATAATCTCCTATGATGCTTGATTCTGAGACTGCTTGTATTGTTTCACCAGCATATTGATATGGAGTTGGCACTGGCCAGCCCTCCCTATTTTTAAATGCCTGATGTACCCTTAACTGGTGAAGCTCTCCTTGTTGTGGAAAACGAGTATGTGTTACGATAAACTCTTTTCCTAGCTCCTCATCAATTAAATAAGAGTTATGACCAGGAGCCATATAACCAGTTCCTATTCCCGTTCCTTCTTCTCCTAAGTCTCGCTTAAACAAAAAATTCCCTATCATTTTATTACCTATATCTTTATGATCACTATTTGATGGAAAATTCCCTACACCGATGTTAAAGCTCTCTGGAAACACAACTTCATTTCCTGCTGCATCTACATATGGTCCATCAATATTCTCTGATCGGAATTGGCGCATTTGATAGCCACCCTCTGCAGCTAGTCCACCATACGTGATATATAGGTAGTAGTAACCACTTTCCTTATCGTAAACCGCATATGTTCCTTCTCCAGATCTACCATAGCCTCCAGCAATCTTTGTACCAAAATATCGATCTATCATTCTACCATCAGAAGTCTCACCATCTTTTCCTGGATAGATTGGCACACCTGTTTCTTTATCTAATGGCAGAATAAAGGTACCACCTGACCATGAACCATAAGTCATCCATAGATCCCCATTTTCATCATAAAGAACATTTGCATCAATGGCATTCGTATATAAGGCATTATTATAGTTGCCTTCACTAGTAAACCAATTTGGATTTGGCTCTTCTATAATTCCATTATCTATAAGCTTAGATAGATTTGTATTTTTCCAATGCTTATTTACATCGCTTCTATTATCCTTTGCATCATAATTGGTAAAACCAGAATATATAATAGTATCTCTATATTCAAATGGACCTTCTATATTTTTGGAAACTGCAATACCTATTGCTGATCGAATGTAGGTAGAAGAAACACTATAATACAAAGTATAAGCGCCCTTTGATCCATCCTCCCAAATAAAGTCCTTATTCCAGATAATATCAGGTGCCCATACAGAAAACCCTCCCGTACTATCCGCATCATCTTCTCCTGCCCATTTAAAAGACTCTGCTAGATTAGCTGATAAGTCTCCATAGATTGGATTATTTGTTGGAGTTTGATATTCTCTTTCTACTAAAGAACTCCAATTCATTAAATCAGATGATTTAGCTGCTGCAATATGTGAACCAAATACATAGTAAGAACCATTATCTGCTTTGATAATAGATGGATCATGAACCGAAACACGTTGGAAATTAATTGCTTCTGACTCATCAACCTCTGCATTTACTTCTTGACTTGGAAAATAAGTAAGAGATACTACTAATATTGCAATCAAAATAATAATAGAACTTCTTCGAAAAAGTTTCTTCACTATTTCATTTCCCCTCTCATTGCTAGTAATTGTAAACGCATACAAAATACTCTTTAATAATTTCTCTCTCTCTATAATAGGAGGGATATTCTAGTTGTCATTTATTATCCTATTTTTTATGTAAGTAAGAGACGATTCTAGTGATTATAGCAACTTCACTACTCTTTTTAATTAACTTTTTCATTAACCAACTCCTTTATGTCCTATTTTTCATAACAGAGAAATTCATCAACTTCCTCAACACTAGATTACTATATATATACTACATAAACAATAGTAAAATCGTTGTATTAGAGTGTCTATCTCTTACATTTTTTCACCTAATAGAATCGATCTCTTAAAAAGGGATATATTTTAATTTACCAGCTACCGATTCGGACACTAAAAACCGACATAAGATTAACGAATATATTAATAAAATGAACAAATTAAAAACAAGCACCTATCATCTTAACAGGTGCTTGTCCTAGACATATATTAATTATTTAAATCCTGTATTCCAGGAGCATGTTCATTTGGCATATCTGGTAGTTCTGGAACTGGATAGCCATTCGGAGGAGCAATTACAGATAAATCTCCTCCATTTCTACTTGGAGTAGTACCTTGGAATATCTCCCCGATACGAGTTTCGTCTAACCTGAAGTTAAATTGAGCATTATGAAAGCCCATATCTATATATTTTCGACATTCTGGATATTTATTTATATCATAATTCGGAACAGGGAATATTTTACCCCAATCTACTCCTAGTGTTTCTAGCGCTTTCGCAAAAGCATTTTGATGCGCATTATCACGAACAATCAAAAAAGCAAGAGTTTCTCTTAATGTCTTATTATTACTCATCTCATATATTCTCGACTTTTGAAGAACACCTGTTGATTCTAAAACAACATTATTTAAAAGATTTGCTACCAGATTACCATGGTCATATACCCAAGAACCATTCCAAGGATTCCCACCAGCATCTACAGGGAGAGAAGACTTTGCACCCATAATATAATGATGAGGGTTTGCTCCACCTTTTATTACATCATCTAATGGTGCTCCGTCACTCGCCATATTTCCAGGCATTTCTTCACCTGAATCATTTAACAGTTGGTTAATAGTGGATTGCACTAGCTCTACATGGCTAAGTTCTTCTAAAAAAACACCTCTAATTAAATCTCGATATTGCTTATCTTTTCCTCGGAAATTAGCACTTTGGAAGGAAAATTGCATCATGGTACGCATTTCTCCAAATTGACCACCTAAGGCTTCTTGCAGTACTTTTGCAGCATTAGGATCTGGCTTATCTGGAACAATCATATTAATGAGATCTTCTTTGTAAAAATACATAATTAATCAAACTCCTTTCCTGTTATATCTTTATACTTCCTGTTAATAGTGAATTTATACCAAGTGTTTTATAGACTCTTCGCACTAAGTATGAAAAAATAGAATACTCATACTAAATGTAATAAATTTCTAACTTATAGAGAGATGCTTTAGATGATTAATTATGATGGCCGTACTTTTGTGTCTATTGAAAATACAAATTATCTAGAAAAAATTCCATTTTATCTTTCTAAAATTACTTTTTCTACAAGCTGATACTATTAAAAATGCTGTCTCTTTATAAATTTTAGAGATCCTTTATTCCTTCTTTATAAAAACTTTAAACATTTTATCTATTCTATATTTCATACTAGAGTTATTTTGGAGGAGGAATTAGAATGGAAGAAACAATGTCAGTTATGTTTACCATCCCGTCATGGTATGTATTAGTTCCATTATCTGTAATTAGCTTCATATGGTTAATGGTATGGGCGAAAAAACGTCAAAAGGCGGTAGTACCGTTAACTCCTAAGCATTTTGTTGTTCTTATTACCTTTGGGATATATTCACTTTGTGTTCTACACTTAGTATTTTTCCCTATTGAAGTGAATATCGGAATTTATGCAAACCAAATAGAATGGTATAAAACCATTAACTTTATTCCTCTTTTAACTATTGATCTAACTACATTTATATTAAATATAATCATGCTTATTCCCTTAGGCATGTATATACCACTGTTAAAGAAAGGGTATGTCACTGCTAGAAATATTGCAAAACTTGGGTTTATGATAAGTCTATCTTTTGAGTTAGTTCAACTTCTTATCCGAGTGACTTTAGGAAGTGGAAGAACCACAGATATTAATGACCTATTAGCGAACACAGTCGGTACAGTTATTGGTTTTATTTTTATGAAGAGACTCTTGAACATATCATCAATGAGAAGCTTGTTTAAACCATTTAAACTTTAACTACTATAAGGAGGTAAACCGTTTGACCAACATTTTAATAGTAGATGTTGACAAAGAAATTGCTGAATTAATAGAGGTTTATTTAAAAAACGAAGGATATGTAACAACTTTAGCTTCCAATGGTATAGAAGCACTTCATATACTAGAACAAACCAATCCTGATTTAATTGTATTAGATATTATGATGCCTAAAATGGATGGATTAGAATTCTGTAAGAATGTGCGTAAAGACAACCATCTACCCATCCTGATGGTTAGTGCAAAAGTAGAAGATATGGATAAAATTATTGGGTTGATGACAGGAGCAGATGATTATATGATCAAGCCTTTCAACCCTTTAGAGTTAATTGCAAGAGTAAAGGCATTGCTTCGAAGAGCTAATTACAAACAGAAAGATAAGGAGGAAGACATTCTCTATGTCCGTTCCCTTATCATTGATAAACAGAGCCATACACTAACAACCGAAAATGGACTAATCAAGCTGACCGCAAGAGAATTTGACATATTATACTTACTTGCCAAAAATCGTGGACGTGTATTTTCGTCAGAAGAGCTATTCGAGAGGGTTTGGAAGGAGTCGTGTGTAGGTTCGAACCAAACAGTGATGGTTCATATTAGTAATCTACGTGAGAAATTAGAAGCTGCTGTCCCAGGTGAAACCTTTATTCAAACAGTATGGGGAGTTGGATATAAAATTGAGAAATAATGTAATGCTCCTTTTGAAATATTTGCCTATCTGGAAGGTTATTGTCTATCTTTTCATTTCGATGCTCCTATCCATGGTAACAGGTTTTATTCTAATAACAGCTGCAAGCTATTTAGAAGAAGGTTCAAGATTTTTTGAGAGTTTCTTTTTCCTATTATCCTATTTCCAACAGTTTCTTTTGATCCTCTTTTACCTTGTTATCGTATGTTTTTATCTTTTTATCTTCTATCAATTCGAAAGGAATAGATTTCTATCCTACTATATAGAAAAAATGGGTAAGAATGTCCAATTACTTACAAATACGGACATTTCGACTAGAATGGCTTCCATCCCAAGTGAATTCCAAGCTCTAGCTGATTCCCTTCAAGATATACTTATGCAATCAGAAGAAGCCATTGAAGAAGTCAAAAAGGCAGAACAATTGAAGAATGACCTAATAACAAATGTAGCTCATGATCTACGCTCACCGCTAACTTCCATTCTTGGCTATTTAGAGCTTATTAACCAAGACCGGTATCGCGATGAAGTAGAGCTTCGTCATTATATTCAAGTAGTTTATGATAAATCTTCTAGTTTGCATACATTAATCAACGATATTTTTGAATATACTTACATGCAAAACCAACCTAGCAAACTTACATTCCATGCCGTTAATATGGAAGAATTACTAAATCAGTTAGCAATTCACTCAAAAACACAGTTAGAAAGAAATGGAATGGAGTACCGGTTTTATTCTTCTGTAAAACATTCAATTGTCATGGCAGATGGAGGAAAACTAATACGTGTATTAGAGAATTTAATTCAGAATGCCATTCGATATGGCAATGAAGGGAAATATATTGATATTGCACTTCGTGATACAGAGGAAATAATCGAAATAGAGATTGCTAATTATGGCCACCCTATTCCCCCTTCAGATCTTCCATATATTTTTGACCGATTCTATCGTGTCGAGAAATCTCGTTCTCATTATACTGGTGGCTCTGGGTTAGGGCTAGCAATTGCTAAAAGTATTATAGACCAACATAATGGCACAATAGAAGTAGTAAGTAACCCTACTAGAACCGCGTTTACTATCAAGTTAGTTAAAGAACAGCTTGCCGTTTCATCATAGAATGGCAAGCTGTTTCTGCTTAAAAAATCCTCTATCTTTACATTCCCTAGACCCTTATAGTCTATTTTCATTTCCCTTTTTCTGAAGCTGTTGCATAGCGAGCTTTCTATACAATTCGTGATTATCCATTAATTCGTGATGTGTACCAACACCAGTAATAGTTCCCCCATCTAGAATAACAATCTGATCTGCTTCTACAATAGTAGATATTCGGTGTGCAATGACCAATGTAGTTCTACCTTTCATCAAATGTTCCAGAGCTTTTTGAACAAGTTGCTCTGAAGCACTATCTAAATTGGAGGTTGCTTCATCTAATAAGAGAATTTTCGGATCACGTATTAAAGCTCGTGCGATGGAGATTCTTTGTCTTTGTCCACCCGATAACTTAATTCCTCGCTCTCCCACCTCTGTATCAAATCCTTGTGGAAGCCTAGATACAAACTCTAAAGCATGGGCAAGTTCTGCCGCTACTTCTATTTCTTTATCTGAAACTTCTCTTTCCATTCCATAAATAATATTATCTCGAATAGTTCCTGACATTAATGGACTATCTTGAGAGACATAACTTAATTGACTACGCCAACTTCTCAATTGAAATTGCTGAATACTCCTATCTCCCAGCAAAATATCTCCAGCATTAGGTGTATAGAATCTTTCCAATAAAGAGAATAACGTTGTTTTCCCACTCCCACTTGGACCAACAAATGCCGTTGTTTTTCCAGAAGGAATAAATAATGTTATATTATTCAGAATGAGCCTTTCCTCTTTATATCCAAAGTCAACATGGTGAAAGTGAATATCTTGGGATGTATTATAATCTTGACTGGTTCCATCCCTTGGCTCCTTATTAAGGGACAAGATATATTGCACCCTTTCAGCTCCTCCTAATGCCTTTTGAAAGGCGGAAAAAAAATTAGCCATTTGACTAAAGGGAACTACAATTTGAAACATGTAAATGATAATGGCTACAAGAGAACCTGCTGATAAAGCACCAGAAGCCACCTGTACACCACCATATCCAATTAATAGAACAAGTACTAACATCATGATAAATGACATGATAGGTGTAATAACAGCAAGAATTCTTGCTTCTTTTAGTCCATAATGAAACAACTGGTCAATACGTTCATTTCCCTTTATTCTTTCCTTTTTCTCTGCAGTAAACGCCTTAACAAGGCGAATATCCACAAGGACTCTTCCAAGATTTGCAGAAAACTTTGCCATTTCATCTTGTGTGAGCTGTGAGATTTTCAAAATTTTATGTCCTAGTGGCAGGATGATTGCTATAGCAATTGGAACTGCGACCAACATGATTAATGTCATCTTCCAATCAATAAATAAAAGAATGACAATAGATCCTATAATAGTAACTAATCCAGTAATAAATGTGGTCAAATGTTGTGTGATCAAAGATTTAATGGTGTCTGTATCTTGTGTTATACGACTCATTGTATCTCCTGATTCATACTGATCAAAAAAGGGAATAGGTGATTGAAGAACATGTTGCCAAAGCCTTTTTCGGATGGATGCTACAATGTATTCCCCTACATGGTTCATATAATAGTAGGAAAATCCAGAAGAAGTTGATTCTACAATAAAGGCAACCCCTAATAAGATGATAATAGATGGATCAATAGCCGAATGAGATAACTGATCAACCATGGACTTTGTTAAGAGAGGTACAATAAGTCCAGCAACAGTCTCCACCAAACTTAGAATAATAGCCAAACAAACTAATTTAACTGGTGGCCTCGATGTTTTTATTAATAACCAAAATTCTTTTATACGTTTAGCACTAGAAGGATCCTTTTGTTTCATTGCCATCGGATAATTCCACGCCTTTCCTGTTTAGATAAATATCTAAAGCATCAGCAAGCCATTCTTCTTCTTCTTCTGAAAAAGGAGAAGCTATTAGCCATTGGTCATCTTTTATTTCATCTGCTTTTTTGGATATTTCCTGCACGAAGGCAAGGTCATCACCTGTAAGTTCTTTTATTAATAGCATCATTTCTTCAATAAGTTCTTGAACTCTTTCATTATCTGGTTCTAACTCCCGAAGGCCTTTTAGTTCGATGGATATTTCTATCCACTTTTTATCTACTTCTAGTTGCTTTGTCTCAGAAACATTATATATGTCTTCTATACGGTCTTCTCCCATAAAGCCTTTTAGCCATTCCTTTTGTTCCTCATCCATTTGTATGGAATGAATAAGAGAAATAAAAATAGAAGGTTCTACTTCATTATGATCCTCTAATGCATGTATAGCATGATCTAATGCCTTTATTACATTTTCAATTTGTTCCTTCTTATGAACCATCTCTTTTTTCTGAAAGGAAAGGGTATCCTTAAGGTTCCAGGTTTCTTTCTGAAAAAATTCTTTAATTTGTTCTAAAGAATAGCCTAAAAACTTTAATGTTATAATTTTTTGTAAAGATATGAAATCTTTATTAGTATAAAAGCGTCTACCCTTTTCAGTTACATACGAGGGCTTTAATAAATTCATTTCATCATAATAGCGTAAAGTACGAATGGTAGTAGCTGTCTTCTTGGAAAATTCCCCAATCGAATATCTTTCTTTCATAAACAATCCCTCCAATTAATATTCTATCTATATCTTAAAACCTTACGTTACGTGAGAAGCAAGTAGAAATATATTTTATTATAAAATTTTATTTTTTATTTAAGAGGGGAAATATGGAGCAAATAAAAAGAGAGACAGGTGTTTAAAACATCTGTCTCAGCTTGTTTACTATTCTTTTAGAAACTAATGATGAATTTATTTCTAGTGAGATTAAATACTCATTTGACTCAGCTATTTCTTCGGTGCCAATTCAATAGCTGAATGAATGGCAGCTAGCATGCTTTGTTCAGCGGCAATATTTTTCCCTGCAATATCAAAGGCTGTTCCGTGGTCAACAGATGTACGAATGATTCCACCCTTCAGTCCAACGGTGATGTTTACACCATCTTCAATCCCCATTACTTTAATCGGAGCATGACCTTGGTCGTGATAGCAAGCTACTACAATATCAAAGTCTCCTCTTCCTGCTCGAAAGAAAAGAGTATCAGCAGGTAGTGGTCCTGCTACATTGATTCCTTCCGCTTGTGCTTGTTCAATACCTGGCTGTAATTTTTCCTCTTCTTCCCCATAGCCGAATAAGCCATTTTCTCCTGCATGTGGATTTATTCCACAAACCGCGATGCGCGGGTTATCAAAACCTGCTCGTGAAAGTGTCTCATGAGCTAATTTAACCACTTTATAGGTTCTTTCTGGGTTGATGCTATTAATAGCATCAATTAAACCCATATGTGTTGTTAAGTGAATTACCTTTAAATTAGGTGTAGTTAGCATCATAGAAAAATCTTCTGTATCTGTTAGATCAGCCAAAATTTCTGTATGTCCTGGGTACATGTGACCGCCCTTATGCAAAGCCTCTTTATTCAAAGGTGCAGTACAAATAGAGTCGATTTTCCCATCCTTTGCAAGCTCAATAGATTTTGCAATAAATTGAAAGGCTGCATCTCCAGCAATTGACGAAACTTCTCCATAAGGTAAATCTATCGGTAAGAGGTCTAGGTCAATCACATCGATTGTTCCATATTCATATATACCATCTGCTGGATTATTAATTATGTTTATGTTCGCATTTGATTCAACTATAGGTTTTACACGTTCTAATATTTTTGCATCCCCAATAACAACAGGACGGCAAATTTGATATACCTCTTCATGCGCAAGGGCTTTGACAATAATTTCCGGCCCAATCCCCGCTGCATCTCCCATTGTAATTCCAATCACTGGTTTTATCATAATAGCTCCCCCTTTAGTTTATGAATGGCATTAATAAATACTTCTGGTGTTCCAAATCCACCAGCCTTTGTTATGACATACAAATTTTCATTTCCAAAAAACTTTGAAATAGGAACACCTATTTCCAATTCATCGAATAATTCAAAGCCTTTAACATCCCAATGATGGCATATTTGTTTTGCTGTGTCTCCACCTGTCATGGAAACACCTTTAAAGTAATCTTTTTCTAAAAGAACGGAGCATACAGAGCCAATAGCTTTTACAATTTCATTACTAATCTCTGTATGTGTTAAACCTTTAGCTTCTCCAATTTTCCAAGCTTTTTCAATATCACTAGCTTCTCCAGTTGAATAAATAACAACATCTAGCCCTTGTTCTGCCTTTTCCATTGCATGGTTATAGACTCTTCTAATTTCATTTGCACGTTCCTCATCATCTGAAACAGATTTATAGGATTCAAATGCAATGGGATATACATTTGTCTTTTCTAACAATAGCTTTAACTGTGCTCTTGAGTTTTTATTCACGCTTCCTACCACTGTAAGAATAGGACCAGCGTTTTTAGGAATAGCCAATTTATGCTTCTGTTCCGGTATATCATAGTAGGCTGGAAGATAATTTGCGATACCTGCTGAACCTACCCATGAGAATTGATAAGATAGCTGCTTGGTGACAGTTAGAATTTTCTCTAAATGCTTTTCCTCTGTTGAATCGACAATAATATAAGCAATATTTTGTTTATAATAATCATTTAACTTTTCTTGAATTCTTGTTACACCTTGCTCCAAATCATCAATTGTGATTGCTCCAATTTTCCTGTCTGTTTGTTTTTGGAGAAGTTCAGGTAAAAAGGAAATGGTAACAGGCGTCTTGGGATCTCTCGATATTTCCGTTTCAGCTAACGGAACTCCCTTTAAATAATGAGAAGAATGTAAGATTGTACGATTATTCTTTGGATATCCTGGTGCAATCATCATAAAGTCTGGTTTAACTACGTCATAGACTGCATCAATTTCTGCACCAATATTTCCTCGCATCGTAGAATCTATTTTCTTAAAAATATAGGGTATACCCGCTTCCTTTAAGAATATGGTAGCCTCTTTCACCTTTTGATAGGCTTCTTCTCGATTAATAGAACGACTGTCTGTATCAAAAATAATTGCTTCATAATTATAAATAGACTCTTTATCTATATCAAATAATACGGAGGTTTTTAGACCATGTTGTGCTAGTTGAACTCCGCTATCATTAGCACCCGTTAAATCGTCTGCAATGATTGCTAATTTCATTTTGTTATCCTCCCCATAATAAGCACCAAGGCGCCTGTTTAAGCAAATGGCGCCTTCTTTGCTTATTCTCTTTACTCATAATAGCCTGTAATGGATTATGATTGAACTAATTTGCTTTTTTTCTCTAATCGTTTTGCTAAGAATCCGATGGCAATTGGGAGCAGGATTGCAGTCGTTACAACACTTGCTGCAATTTGCACAGTTGCTATATCTGCAAATTCTGCAAAAGATGCATTTGCAGCCACAATTGCTGCTGGGGTTGCTACAGCATTACCTGCCGTTGTACCTTCTGCTGCACCAACAAGTGGATTCCAGCCAATCCATTTAAATAATAAGTAGCCTGTTCCTCCCGTGAAAACAACTGTAATCACTCCTAACAAAATACCAGCTAACCCACCATCAATAATAGCGGAGAAGTTAATTCCCATACCTAATGCGAAAGCAAAGAATGGAATAAGCATATCGCTACCTTTTGTTAAGAATGCCTTTAACTCTGAATCTAAGTTACCTAAAACCATACCGATTACGATAGGTAGAAGTACTGCAATGAAGGATTGAGCTGAAAACATACCATCTACAAATCCCATTGTTCCAAAAATGGATAGTGCCACCATTGTTAAGAATGGTCCATCATTTAAAGCTAATAGAGAATATGCTGCTTTATCATCTTCTTTTCCATATTGACCTACAATTGCCATATACATGCCACCATTACTATTTGTCATAGCTGCAATAATAGCAAGTGGTGCCATTCCTATGAATAAACCATTACTATCTGCTAACAAATAAGCAATTAAACCAACAGCAGCTCCTACTACCCATTTTAATGCTAGTAGTGATGCCCCTTTACCAAGTGATACACCTACATTTTTTACACTAATTTGTGAACCTGCAATGAATAGAAAGAGAGCAATTAACGTATTGGCACCGGTTACAAATAAGGATTCAGTAAATCCTCCAATTCTTAATGCATCTGGGAAAAATGTATTAATTGTCGCTGCTAATAGCAATGGAACAACCATCATTCCACCAGGAATTTTATCTAAAGTTGCTTTAATTCTCATTTTGTTTTCCCCCTTAGGATTGTATAAAAAAGTAACATGTTTTCTAAAGTAAACCGTTTACATTTATTATATTAAAATAAACCGTTTACAAAAGCAACACTTTTCCTAAAAAAAAATTAGAATTAATAAAAAATCGTTTAATTATGCAACACTTCATTCATTCCTATCATTATGAATTAATCTAAGTCTAGTTTAGCTTACCCTTAAAAAAATGGCGTAAGCTTAAAGATTAATCTTTAAGCTTACGCCATAAGGTTGCACGATTGATACCCAACCGTTCTGCTGCTTTTGTTTGATTATTATTTTCTTCCTTTAATACTAGTTTAATGATTTCCTTTTCCATATCTTTAAGAGTACCTTTTTGAAAAATCTCAATAGATGGAAATTGTTCGTTTGTGATAGTTTTTTCAATTGTTTCCTTTTGAATAACATACTCCTTTGAATTCAGGGCAACTTGCTTGATTAGATTTTTCAAGTCATCAATCTGATTTGGATAAGTATAATTCTCTAAAAATTGAAATGCTTCATTGCTAATTTTCACAGCAGTTGTTCCATATTTCTGATTGTAGTAGCCAAGGAAATATTGGGCTAATGTTCGAATATCTTCGGTTCTTTCCAACAGATTTGGCATAATAATTTTTGTAAGCTTTAATCCTGGAATAAGTTCAGGGACAAACCCATTTTCAGAAAGTATGAATAAGCGAACCTGATGTTTTTGACATTCTTTTAAAAAGAGAGAGAACCTATCCTGATCTTTCACAAATTCTGTATTTAACAACTTAATTGTCTGTATTCTTTGTAGTGGCAAACTATCCAAATACTCTAGCTCAAACTCCTTGAAGTTAATAGTTACAAGCAAGCCGCCAGTTGTATATTTTTGATGAATATGATGAGCAATAAAGGCCTTACTAGTTCCTTTTTTTCCTTCTAAAAGAATGATCTGATTACTTCTATATAATGTTTCTATATGCTTAAGTATTTTTTTAATCGCATCAGACGTGTCCGCAATTGGTTCACTTAATGCTTCTGTCTCTATACTAAGCCCTTGTTGCTCATTAAAAGGCGATGTATTTTTTTCCATCACAATAAACTTATAAGACTGTTCGTCTAATTGAATACAATGGCCAATTACATTTAACATCTGATCATTGTAAATAAAATTTTTAATCGTCTTATCTTGGTTCATTTCTAGATTTGTGTTTACTATATATAAATGTTCTTCTGTCAAAGGATTAGACGGTATATCTTCCCAGTGCTCATAAATAATTTTATTTTGTCCATCTATCACCATTATATTTTGATTATCTTTGACAATAAATTGCTCTAAAACCTTCACAAGATTATTTTTTTCTTTCATATAACGAAAAAGATTTTCAGCATCTTCGAGGGAAGCCATAATGGATTCTTTACCTGATTGAATTAAAAAACCCTTAAGACCATAAACTATTGATGTTCTTAGTGTAATCACATCTCCCACAATTTGCTCATAACCAGCTTTTTGCAACTCTAAAATTAATGGAGCTACCTCTTGTTGGTCGGATATAGTGAATACCTGTAAAGGAAGCTCTAATAAATCTATAATAGCTTGAGCTCCTGAGGTAATATTTGAGAAACCTACAATTGCTGTCTTTTTCTCCAAATTAGTTGCCAAAGAAAGCGACCGAATCATATCATATCCAGAAAGATGCATATCCAAAACAGGGATACGAACATTCTTCTTCATTAATTGAGCTGTACCACCCCTGCTTATAAGAATATCTATTCCATTTCTCTCTGCTTCAATAGCCTTCTTAACTCCTTCCTCTAAATCTCCCTGTGAATAGCTAATATCTAGTTTAGGAAATAGAGGAATGCATTCCTGAATAACAGGAATCATTGCTTCGTATGGAACAACAATATGTATCTTTATCTTCATTTGAATTCCTGCCTTTTACATTTGACCAGTGTATTATTCCTATATTTTAACATAAAATAGAATAGAAATCGTTGAATAAAATGTTTACAGGTTGTTAACAAAAACCAAGGGAGAGTTATTCTCTTTTATACAAAAAAAGGATTGAGCACTCCTAGTTGCCCAACCCTTTTCCTTATTATTTAGCTTTCCTAGAAACTCTCACTACATTAAAGATACTTGCTGCTAAGCCACCCCAAAGAATAACCATTCCAGCAACCATCATTGTTATCGCACTTGCTGACATGTTAAGAAACCTCTCTTTCGTTTTCTAAAGCTGCATTTGATTTCCATTTCTTCAAGGATAGAAGAACACCAATAATGATACTTGCTATTACTACAAGAATACCTGCAAAGAAGATTAATTTAGTCGGATAGCCCCCATAATTCTCCTCTATATTTTGACGAATGTTATCAAACATCATATAACCAAGTACGATTGGTGTTACAACACTTAAGCAGAATCTCCACCAAGCACCAATACGTATATCAGAAAGTTCGTTTGTATGTGACTGCAAGCCTTTTAAGCCTTTAAAGAACCAAGCAATTAGGATAACCTCAACTAGCCCTGCTGTAACGATTCCAAAGTTATTAATGAAATAATCGACAACATCTAGTATATATAGTCCGCCATTAGTTGCGTATATTAAGGAAACTGCTGTTGCCACTAAACCGCTCGTTAATACTGCTTTCGTTCTTGATACATTAAACTTATCTTGAATACCAGAAATAAATGTCTCTACAATAGAAATAAGAGATGTCATACCTGCAAACACAAGAGAAAGGAAGAATAGTACACCAAACAGTCCATTTAATCCTGGGAATTCATTGATGATACTAGGGAAAACAACAAATGCCAGTCCAATTCCACCTGAGACTACATCTTCTACAGCAACTCCCTGTTGATTTGCCATAAATCCTAGAGCTGCAAAAACTCCAATACCTGCTAATAACTCAAATCCTGAGTTAGAAAATGCTGTGATAAATGCATTGTTATTGATATCTGATTTTTTTGGTAGATAGCTAGAATAAGTGATCATAATCGCAAATCCAATGGATAAAGAGAAGAAAATCTGACCATATGCAGCAATCCATACTTTTCCATCAAAAAGCATATCCCAGTTTGGCTTGAAGAAAGCATCTAATCCTGTTGCTGCTCCATCAAGTGTTAAAGCACGAATCACAATTGCTAAAAACATAACTATAAGTACTGGTAGAAAAATTTTATTCAATTTTTCAATACCTTTAGCAACTCCGCGATATAAAACAAATAAAGTAACGACCCATACAAAAAGTAGTGGAATAATAATGCCAGGTACTAATCCACCAATTGTTCCAGGTGTATCAGCTATTTTTAGAACATCATTATTAAAGAAACTGCCAGGGTCTGTTCCCCACTTAGTACCGAATGAATAGATTGTATATTTAATAGCCCATGCAACAATAACGGAATAATAAGTACAAATAACAAATGCTATTAATAATTGCCACCAACCAAGCCATTCTGCTTTCTTATTTAGACGGAATAAGGAAAGTGGTGCTGAACCACGAAATTTCTGTCCAATTGTGAATTCTAAGATCAGTATTGGAATACCTGCTGTTAAGATAGCAAATAAATATGGTAGGAAAAATGCTCCTCCTCCATTTTCATAAGCAACTGCTGGAAATCTCCAAATATTTCCTAAACCAATTGCCGATCCAACAGCTGCTAATATAAAACCATACCTGGACCCCCACTGTTGTCGCTGTTCCATAAGTTAAACCTCCAATAAACTTTCTTTTATAAAAATTCAGATAAATATAAATATTGCTTACTTACTATATCGGTTATTTTTTTAGATGTCAAACTACTTTTTCTCTTTTTTTATTGTAAATTCAAATTTCTTTATATGAAAATAGTATTTCATTCTACTCTATTGTGTTTCTATTATACTTTTTGTTGTTTCTATAACACCTATTTCTATACTTAAACTTTTTTACTATATTGAATAATGTTAAAAAGAAAAAGAGCGTCATCTATATGATGTACGCCCTTTTTAAACAATTGGCAAATATATTTTTACCCCTTCATCCCAGTTATAGAAATTCCTTCTATAATATGACGCTGTGCCACAATATAAACAATTAATACAGGGATAACAGAGATAACAGTACCAGTCGGCTGTATATAATCTTTTAAATAATATTAACTATTTAATTGGCTCGCAGGGCGCTCTTTTGCTTTATCTGCTTCTCCCGCATTTTTATTCGCAGCATCCCGGTCTCTTTCCATTTCTTCTACCGTTTTCACTTCTAACCTTGCAGCACCTCGATAATCTTTGGTCGGAAGTAGTGTACCTGTTTGAAGCCTAACCTTAGCCTCAGCAATAGCATCTGTATATTGAGGTAACCATTCTTCTAACCCTACTAATAATTCATCTACCATTTGCCAGATTTCCTTTGGGTTACAAACAGCACCAACAAGTGGATCCATCATCATGGCTTGACGTAATAATTGATCGTCACCCGTTATGGCTGCTTCCACCGCCAAGCGTTGTACAGAAATACTCACATTACACACTGCAGCACACCCAAGTGGTAAGTTACCTACTACCGGCATATTAATGCCATTTCTATCTACATACCCTGGAGCTTCAATAACAGCATCATCTGGTAGATTAGTAATAACACCATTATTCACAACATTAAAATGGCCTCTATAAACTCTACCTGTTTCAAGCGCTTCCAAAATATAAGAGCCATGCTCTTCACTTCTATTCTCTTGCTTATATTCAAAGGCGGGGTCCTTCATCCAGTTTGGAAAATCCGTTTGAAACCATGTTCTCCCCTCTGTACAAACGCGTAAATACCCACCTGTTTCTCCATTAATCCATGATCCTAGATCAATCCATTCCTTAATTTCTTCTGGTCTTTTTCGGTACCAAGGAACATATTCACTCAAGTGTCCGTTAGACTCAGTACTGTAATATCCAAACCTCTTTAGCATATCAATCCTTACTTTTTCTGTTTTACTATATTCATGATGATTTTCAAATGCAGACAATAGTTCTCCAGTCATATCCCTGCCTTTGTATGCTACTTTGATATACCAGGTTTGATGATTGATACCTGCACAGATAATATCAATTTCTTCTTTCTCTTTCCCCAGAACTTCAGCAATTTGTCTGTGGCCACCCTGCACTCCATGGCATAATCCAATGGTTCTTACACCGCCATATGTATTACAAGCCCACGTTAGCATTGCCATTGGATTTGCATAGTTTAATAGCAGGCAGTCCTCTTTTGCTACCTCACGAATATCTTTGCAAATTTCTAACATTGTAGCAATTCCGCGCTGGCCATACATAATACCACCAGCACTTAATGTATCACCGACACATTGGTCTACGCCGTATTTCAATGGAATTTCAATATCCTTTTTGAACGCCTCTAGTCCACCAATTCGAACCACATTAAAAACATATTTAGCTCCCTCTAATGCTTCTCTTCGGTTGGTAGTAGAGTGAATGTTAATAGATAATCCATTTTCATCAATGTCGCGCTGACAAAGTTGTGTCACCATATCCAAGTTATCCTGACTAATATCCGTAAAAGAAACTTTCATATTTCTGAACTCGGGTACAGAAAGTAAATCTCGTAATAATCCTCTTGTAAAACCGATACTACCGGCACCAATAAATGTTACTTTGAACGTCATATTAACAACCTCCTTGTAACACTTATAGTAGCACCTTAATTTTGTAAGCGCTTTAAAAAATCTAATCTATTTTAGTTGTTTTTGTGTACTATTCTCACCTACTTCTCTCTATTTAGTCCACATTCCTTTTGCGTATGTACTTGCTCTTCTGAGTGCAGTAGGTGTTGTACCTGTGTACTTTTTAAATACTTTACTAAAGTATTGACTGCTGTTCATTCCAACAAAGCTTGATATTTTCGTAATAGGAATATCGGTTTGAGTAATGAGCATTTTTGCCTTCTCTATTCTTATTTTCGTTAAATAATCGATAATGGTACAACCCGTTGATTCTTTAAAGATGCGGTGTAGGTAGTTAGGATGGAGGTGAGTAATAGCAGATAGATGATCCATTTTTATTTCATAGTCATAGTTTTCATGAAGATATTCCATTACTTTTTTTAAGTAAATACCCGTTTGTTGATTGGAATCTTGTTTGGTTTCTAATAGATTTCTAGCAATAAGAACAAGTAGTTGCGAGATTAAAATATGAACCATTAAGTAATTATCCTTATCCTTATTCCATCGCTTGTCGAGCTCTAGCACTAAATTTCTCAAAGACTGAAATACTTCATTCCTATCTCTCAATAAATAGTAAGACTGCTTATTTGTAAGTAACTCATGTAGCTCTTCATTTTCCTGTGCAAGCTCATATAAAGTAGGAAATGTTCGTTGCATCTCTGTTAGAATAAACTCAATATTTAGCATTCTACAAGGTTGATCTTTGTTAACGATTAATTTGTGTGGTATTTGACTATCAATTAAGATAAACTGACTCTTCTTCAAGTTAAGCTTTTCTTTTTTTACTTCCACAAGACATTCACCTGATATTACATACATAATTTCAATAGCGGCATGTGAGTGAGATGGCATATGAAAACCGTTCCATTCTCTAAAGTAATAAGCAGTTACTTTTGGATATAGTCTACCGTCGCTGAAATGAGATAGGCTCCCTTTTCCCATAATTCATACCCCCTTATACATAGTGACTTCACAGGAAGACAGATAATACACAAGCTACCTGTCTTCTAATACAACATATCAACTGTCTATACATTAAAATTCCTTCTAACAGCAGTCCCATGTATACATGACATTTGAAAAATCTAACTTTCTCAGATTTTCTCTTGTAATGAAGAAATTTGCAATCCCACAATCTCCCCACATAATTCCATTGTCAGAGTCGCTGTCTATTTGAAGGAGGATCGTATCATGATTTTCATAGCTCTTATCATATTCTCTAGGATCACTCTGCGTAAAATAGGGATACCCACCCATCTTATGCCCTTCACCTAAAAATGTATCAGAATATAGCTCCCACAATTCATATTCCCTTTCGCCATCTTTTATCATGACAGATAAATCAACTGTTTCACCTAATAGTTCTCCATTTTTGTAATCATTAACGGTGACAGGCTCATATTCAAGATGAAAGGCCAGGGACAATTCTTCTTGTATAGGAAAATAAGATATGTCTAGGTCATCCATGTAAGAAAAGTCTGTTACTAATAAGGATTCATCTTTTTCTACAATAGCGTGATAAATTACCTTGAAATTAGCCTGATTTGTTAGATTATCAAAGTCTAATCCCATTACATCATCTTCAGCAGATATATAAAATTGTATAATACCTTGCTGTGGCATGTGTTCTAGCTGAGGTATCTCTGCAAAATTTAACTGTGCTAATAATTTCATTGGTTTGTTATCAGTATCTCTTGGAGCAGGCATCGTTTTGGGCATATAGGGATTACCTGCGAATTTACTTTGGTGTAGAGCTGTTTTTTCCTTTTTAACAGAGACTCTCACTACTGGTTTTAAGGTAGTTTCAATTGCTTCTCTGTAACTCTCTAATTCCTTTGGTAAAGTTAATGCTGGGGTATTTCCCATTTAATCGCCACCTTGTTTGAAATTTAACCTATAAGGATATTTCTAGCTTTCTAGTAAGTTATCCTTTAGTAAAAAAGGTCTATTCTTATATATTAAAAAGCAAGCACATCATCATTTCGATGAAAGCTTGCTTTTTGTCATCACACAAATCAAGATGGTCTTTTTCTTTTATAAAAAGCGAAAAGTAGAATAAACCACAATGGTGTTAAAAGAAGTGCAGGGCGAGTTGCATCCGCAATAAGCATTATAATAAGAATAAAAGCAAATAACGTTAATACTGCATAGTTCATAAACGGAGTCAAAGGTGCCTTAAAGTTAGATTTAGCCTGTAAATTCGGTTGTGTTTTCTTATATTTGATATGACTAATAAGAATAACACCCCAAACCCATATAAAGCAGATGGCACTAACGGTTGTAACAATACTAAAGGCTTGTTCAGGAATCAGTTTACTTAAAAGAGCTCCTACTGAAACGACAATCGTTGATACAAAGAGAGCATTACTCGGCACCGCGTTTTTATTTAATTTTCTTAGACTATCTGGTGCTTGTTTATTATTACTTAAATTAAAGAGAATTCGACTTGTTGAAAACATTCCACTGTTACATGCTGATGCGGCTGAAGTTAAAACTACAAAATTTATAATACCCGCAGCAAGTGGAATACCTACCAAACTAAACGTTCTTACAAATGGACTTTCTGTTGCACTTAGATCTGTCCATGGATTAATACTTAACAAAATGATTAGTGCTCCAACATAGAAAAATAGGATCCTTAATGGAATCTTATTAATAGCAGAGGGAATATTCTTTTGTGGATTAGATGTTTCAGCAGCCGAAACACCAATTAATTCTACTCCTACATAAGCAAATATAACCATTTGGAAAGAAAGCAAGAAACCAGATATTCCATTTGGGAATAGTCCACCATGTATCCATAAATTACTAAGAGCTACGGGACCAGCATCTGTATTGTAGCCTATTACTAGTAATATTACCCCTAACACTATTAGAGCAAGTATGGTGATTACTTTAATTAAAGCAAACCAAAACTCAAGCTCTCCAAAGAGTTTTACAGTTAATAGATTCAATCCTAATAAGATAATTAAACAAATAATAGCAGGAATCCACTGAGGTATATTAAACCAATATTGGACATACACTCCAACAGCTATAACATCTGCCATAGCAGTCATAATCCAACAGAACCAATATGTCCATCCAGTGATAAATGCTACCCTAGGTCCTAAATAATCCTCAGCAATATCTGTAAATGACTGATAACCTGCTTTAGATAGCATTAATTCTCCTAGTGATCGCATAACAAAGAACAAAGCAATTCCCACTATTAAGTAAGCAAGAATAATAGATGGACCTGCAAGCTGTATTGCTTTTCCTGATCCTAGGAACAAACCAGTACCAATTGTACCCCCAATAGCAATTAGTTGGACATGACGATTAGATAGATCCCTTTTTAACTCCTGTTTTGCCATAACTACTCCTCCTACAAATCTTGATGCAATATACATGTGCTGAATAAAAAAGAGAGATTGGCAATTTTCACCAATCTCTCTCGTTCGTTCATAAGAAGAATAAAATACTATATTTAGGCGCATAAAAGGCATATACACATACTAAATAAAAATTTGATACTCTTCTGTCCTTTTGCCTGAGATTGTGAACCCTTCGGCGCCGTGAATTCCCACGGTCTCTCCAGAAGCTGCTCCTGCTATAGTGTGATCCATAGCAATCATAGCTTTCTAGTTATTAAGTTTTAAATATTGTTTTATTTTAGTAGGAGTAAGATAGTTTGTCAATAAGAGCATTATAACTTTTATTGATCCATTCGTGTTTTCATAAACATGAATAATTAGCCTACCTAGCTATTTATGGAACCATTACTGATTGATTATCAATTTCGATTGTTTTTATATTGTTTTTATCTAAGAAAATTCTATCTCCATCTTGGTCTAAACTATATTGGAATTTAAAACCAAGATCGGTTGTACTTGTGGAGCTTAAACTTAACTCAATCACTTTATCATCTTTTGTAATTACCTTCACTTTAGGATTTTTCTTTGGTAAATATTCTGTATTTCCATCTAAGCGTTTACCTTCAATTCCAATCCCAATAGTAGATACATATACCTGCTTAAGTGCTAGTTCTTCCTTTTGATTTGAAATTGTTAGATCAACATTTATATTCTTAGCGTTCTCTTGAGCTATGAATTTATTTGTAAATGGACCTTTGGCAATTGTTTCGTTTGTTTTCTCTTCTACAATAGCATCCGCCTTAACTGTAACCTTCTCTCCATCCAAGCTGATTGTTGTATCAACATCAAACATAGCAATTAGCTTCTTACCATCTTCTGCTACTCGTTGTTCAACCATATAGCTAACATCTTTTTTTGTCTCTACTTCCAAATTTAGAATGAAAGCATCCTTTGGAAACGTACTTCCATCTGCTTTCTCGAAGGAAACAATGATAATAGAGCTCTTTCCACCACTGATGCTATCTTCTATTTTCATTTTTATGCCCGATTGAATAGCTACTTGATTATTTGTTGTGTTATTGGCTAAACTGCTAGCTCCTTTGTTATTAAAAAACATCGAGATATAGTCTGTGTTTTGCGCTGCTAAAACGCTAGTAGAAGTACCAATTACTAGCAAGGCTGCTGCAACCACCAATCCTTTTTTCATATTTCCAGATAATTTTTTTCCTTCTTTTTTAAAATACATATCCATTTCCACCCTTTCAATTCTTTCTTTTAAAATAATACATAGATATAGAATTTGTTCTAATTATCCCTCCTCTGTTAAAGTCTCTTAAGCAAATATAATGATCTTGTTACCTTCTCTATTTGCTTAATCTACGCTCCAATTTTATCCATATATTTTAAAGATTTTTTAAAGAAAGATATAACCTTCTCTAAATTTAAGGGAAAGTTCTTCTAAAATATGCTCCTTGATTCAACTATAAATACCATATACCACCAAAGTTTGAATATCATACAAATACCACCTAAGATTCTAATCTTAGGTGGTATTTGTTATTTTCCCTCGCGAAAATGACTAGTAACAAAAGCGATATGGTCAGTCAGAGACACGTAAAGTAATCCATGACTTGACTTCCATTCCATATTCTTTCATTGCATACTAATAATTTATTTTACAAGGTTAAAATGTGTATCTTCTAATTCACTTGCTAATTATAATAAAGTTATGGTTGGTATAATGCCTATTTGCGGATTTAGTTTAGTAGAAGGGCTTATGGACTGTATACTTGCCGGCTTTCTTCGACCAACAAAATCTCATCTTCAGGCACCCAAAAGCTACGTGTGGTCGAGTTACTATATGTGGTTGAAAGATAAAAATCTAATTCTATATTCTGTACAGCAGGGTGTGCAAAGGTCTATAACCCTGTCGTTTACCAACCAAGTGATTCAAGAGCTTGGTGCTACCAATATGGTCATTGGCTATTCCTCCATCATTTATATGCTTTCTGCTGTTTCCTTTGCTAAGCTTGCCTCCACTAAATTCCTTGAGCTGCTTACTAAGAAGCAATGGATTTATATAAGTTTTTTATTATTAGGTATCTATTGCTTATGTGTACCTCTCATGAATTCTATTATTCTCATTTGTCTTTTACAATTAATTCCTGGGATAGGCACTGGTATACTTTTCTCGCTTCTTACCACTGAAGCAATGCAATCTATTCCGCAACAAAAGCGCTCTACTGCATGGGCTTCTTTCTTATCCTCTCATAAGGAAAAGAAAAGCTTATTTAAGAAGAAGGCTTCTTAATACGAAATAAAGACCTTCTACCATTCAGAAGGTCTTTATTTTCTATTTTAATGTACGTTTCAAGAATTCTTTTGTACGTTCTTGTTTAGGGTTATGGAAGATTTCGTCTGGGCTACCTTCTTCGGCAATAACTCCCTTATCCATGAATACGACTTTATCTGAAACCTCTTTAGCAAATTCCATTTCATGTGTAACAATGATCATAGTTAGACCTGAATGTGCAAGGTCTTTCATGACTTTTAATACTTCTCCTACCATTTCAGGATCAAGTGCTGATGTAGGTTCATCAAATAACATCACATCTGGTTCCATGGAAAGAGCTCTAGCAATGGCTACGCGCTGCTTCTGACCACCAGATAGTTGCTTTGGCTTAGCATTGATATACTTATCCATTCCTACAACTTTTAAGTATTTCATTGCTACTTCCTCTGATTCAGACTTTGAGCGCTTTAGTACCTTAACTTGCCCTACTATACAGTTGTTCAGCACATTATGGTTATTGAATAAGTTAAATTGTTGGAAAACCATACCGAGATGCTTTCGGTAGTTCGCTACATCTAACTTTTCATCTACTATATTCTCACCATGATAAAGAATTTGTCCGCCGCTTGGTTTTTCTAAAAGATTTATGCATCGAAGAAGAGTTGATTTACCGGATCCAGAAGAACCAATGATAGACACAACTTCTCCTTTATTTACGGAAAAATTAATGTCTTTTAAAACTTCATTAGCTCCATAAGATTTGTTGAGATGCCTGATATCAATGATTGTTTCCATACTCTCTTCACCTTCTCCCATTATTATTTGCCTCTTACTTTTTCATTTTCAACTAGTGTAAAACTGTCAGAGCCATCTAATTTTTTTTCTAAATATAGAAGTACTCTTGTTACAAGGAAAGTCATCACGAAGTAAATCATACATGCTACAAAGAAGGATTCGAAATATCTAAAGTTATTACCTGAAATCGATTTTGTAACAAAGTATAATTCTGTAACAGAGATAACATTTAATACAGACGTATCTTTGATATTTATAACAAATTGGTTACCTGTTGCAGGTAATATGTTTCGAATAACCTGTGGAAGCACTACATTCCACATGGTTTGTAGATGGTTCATTCCTATTGCATGAGCCGCTTCAAATTGTCCTTTATCAATGGATACAACACCACCGCGAACAATTTCCGCCATATATGCTCCAGTATTAATAGATACTACAATGATTGCTGCAGTAAATACATTCATGTTTATACCAAATGCTAGCGCAGAACCATAATAAATAACCATTGCTTGAACAATCATTGGAGTTCCACGGAAGAATTCAATATAGATAGATAGAATAATATTCACTACTTTAAGTGTTACTTTTTTTGCGCCTCGTTCTGGTTCAGGTATGGTACGAACTACTCCAGCAATTAAACCAATAATTGCACCTAAAACAGTCCCAATTAGAGCAATTAGTAGTGTTAATCCAGCACCACGAAGAAACATTGGCCAGTTTTCTGAAATTATTTTAATGATCCACTCAAGACTCATTCTTTCTCCTCACTTACCGTATAAAACCGACTGTATATAGAATACAGCCGGCTCACTGATTTTTATTCTGCTGCTGGTTGGTTATTTATGGCATTATCCATAATGCTTGTACGATCTTCTTCTGAAATATCTGCTAAGATCTTATTAATTTTTTCCGTTAAATCACTATCTTTTTGTAGACCAACAGCAATTGCTGTGTCATCTTCTGATGTTTCAAATCCTTCTTTAAACTCCACCATTGCATAATTATCATTTGCAGCTGAAGCACTTACTCCTTCAGGACGTTCTGACACATATCCATCGATAATTCCTGATTCAAGAGCAACTCTCATAGCAGGGAAGTTATCCATTGCCGTTTTTTTATCGACACCTTCGATTTGGTCAATTACTGAGTAATGGAAGGTATTTAACTGAGCTGTAATTTTCGCTCCTTTAAAGTCTTGAATAGAAGTAGCATTTTCAAATTCACTACCTTTTTTTACAACCATAACTAGATTCGAGTTATAGTAGTTATCTGTAAAATCAATTGTTTCTTTTCTTTCAGCAGTTGGTGACATACCTGCAATGATTGCATCGATTTTGCCTGAAGTTAAAGATGGTACTAATCCATCCCACTCTGTTTTTACAATTACTAATTTCTTCCCTAAGCCTTCTGCTACTTTCTTCGCAATTTCCACATCATATCCGCCAGCATATTCTGCAGAGCCGTCAATTTTAACAGCCCCGTTTGAATCATCATTCTGCGTCCAGTTGAATGGAGCATATCCTGCTTCAAGACCTACTTTGAATGTATCATCATCTGAAGAGCTAGAAGCTGATTTACTACTTGAACCACAACCTGCTAAAAGAAGCATCGTTAATCCTAATAAAATCATAAATAATGATTTTTTATTTCTCATTTTAATTTCCCCCTATTATTCTATTATTTTACTAAAACAAAAAACGACCTGAGTAAACTCAAGGTCGTTGTGTATGCGATAGCCTTAAAGTCCTCTCTTTTTATCCCAAATGAGATAGCACAACTCAATAAACAATCGTTTATCGAGACAGTCCTGCAGTTCTTAACTACAGACCCAGCATGTAAGATGGAGAATCCCACACACTTCGGCGACATTTCCTTCTCTCTAGTATCATTGCTCCTCCAGCTCCACTAAAGACTGTTAAATATCGCGCCTCTACCCCACCATAAAAAGTGAGGTCTTATTTAATTATTAATTAATAGTATCGTATTTTATTGAGTTTCGTCAATACGAATTTATTATTTGTCACTTTTTGTCTTTATCTATCCAAAAAATACACAACACTTGCAAAACGTAATGATTTCGATTATCATGAAAGCAATAATAATTTATGAGGTGAAAAGCATGAAACCAAATATACATCCAAACTATGAAAAAGTAGTATTTATGGATACAAACAGTGGCTTTAAATTTCTCACTGGCTCAACAAAGAAAGCAAATGAAACCATTACTTGGGAGGACGGTAATACTTATCCACTTATTAAAATAGAGATCAGCTCTGATACTCACCCATTCTATACTGGGAAACAAAAATTCGCTGATAAAGGTGGAAGAGTCGATCGATTCCTTCAAAAATATAATATGAAAGATAAAAAGGAAGATAATTAATACTTTACTTTTAGCTTTTACTCCATAAAATGTCATAATGACGCTTTATGGAGTAATTTAACTTAAAAAGAGAGAGGGTGATTTGCGTGGTGAAAGAGAAGGTAATGGAAATCTTTGTGAGAGACATTGTGAAGAATCTGCCAAGGAAAAAGAAGAAAATATATCAGTTTATTGTAGATATAGAAGAAGATCTTGCTAAACAATCTAAAACGAAAAAAGAGTTTATGACTTTACTTCGCACACAATTACCACATCAACAAGCTGCCTCTCACTTTGATTTGTCACTTCAAGAAGTAGTAACTATCATGGAAGAAGCAGAGGATATCATTAGTAGAATACTTGATAGTAAAATAAAAAAGTATAAATGGATGGACTATACAGAAATGGTAAGTGAAGAACAGGTGGATGCAAAGAAAGAAAAGAATACGCAATATTTTCTTTGCCTCAATTAACGGTTCCCCCCTTTTGTTCACGTCTTATTTTACAACTACCTAAGACTTGACTCATTCTCATAGGTCCATTCAGATTTCTTATCCTCTTTCTTCATAGAAAGCAAAAAAAGCGACAAAGAAGTACTTCCTTCTTTGTCGCTTCTTAACCCTATTTTCCAAATCTTTGACGATAGCCACATTTTCTACAAAGCTCTTCTACCGCTACCCTTTGGGAGAACCCATCTACCAGATTTTTCGCTCTATCACCCTCGATAATATCAGAAAAAGAGTTGTCATTAATATTTCCTAGATTAATTACTCCTTCTCCATCTAGACAACAAGGAATAACCGTACCATTTGCTAGGATACCTGCTTGTGTTCGCATACCATAGCAAAAGCCTTTTCCATCATCTTCTTCCTCATGTAATGCAGGCCATTTAAACTCATAATCTTGATTGATAAAAATACGTTCTGCTAATTTTACTCCGCTTCCTGGTGTAATTTTTTCCTCAATTTTAAAGTCCAGGTCAAACTCATTTTCAATGATTTCTAACAACTCTCGATTACGTTCTCTTTCCAAATTTGTCGCGTTATCTTGTGTAAGATTCCATAATCTTAGTGATACGATTAAATCAGATTGACTAGTTGCTTCTTTAATAAAAGAAAGAATACTTCTTACATATCCCTCTTTATCCTTTGACCCAATATGTCCATCAAAGCTATGAAGGGAAAAATTCATTTGCCTAAGCGCAGGTTTATTTAATAACTTTTCCCTCTTTTTATTGATTAGTGTTCCGTTCGTTGTAATATTTACTTTAAACCCTTTTTCATGGCTCATATCTAATAATTTGTCTATTTTAGGGTGAAGCAACGGCTCCCCCTTAACATGTAAATATATATAATCAGTATGTGGTTTAATTTGGTCTAATCGCTTCTCAAAATCTTCTAAAGAAATAAATTGCTTCTGTCTTTCCGTAGGCGGGCAAAAACTGCAAGCTAGATTACACACACTGGTAATCTCTAAGTAAAACTTTTTAAATTTCTTCACCATTTTTCCTCACTTCTTTTAATCCTTTAAGCAGGTTAAACTATTGTCTCTACCTATTACAGCATATTTATTCACAAATGGAAATATGGTTATTCAAGGAATTTACTGTTAATATGTTCTTTTTCATAAAAAAAGAGACCAATTATTAAACTGGTCCCAATCATTATTATTCTTTTGCACTCACACTAGAAGAATCTATAGAAGAACGTGAGCCTATTTTAAAAGCATAAAAGCTTATTGTTACAAGAGCTAGAAATAAAATACCTACAATCAATGACATACGTGTATCAACATTGATCCACATTCCGACTAATACCATTATTAAGAAGGCAATAGTTAGATAATTTGTCACAGGTGCAAATGGCATTTTTAATGGATGATTGGCCATTTCAGCAGCTCTTATTTTTCTAAAGCGGATTTGACTAATTAATATAACAAACCATGGTACCATACCAGGAAGCACACTTGCACTATAAACATGTACAAATATATCTTCTGGAGCCACATAACTTAAAACCACTCCAACTAAAAGGCCGATTAGCACACCAACTGTTCCGAATAACGGTACTCCATTATTGGATAACTTTAAAAAGAATTTCGGTGCTTGACCATTCATAGCTAGTGTATAAAGCATGCGCCCAGCACTATAAATACCACTGTTACAGCCTGACATAGCAGCTGTTATGACAACAAAGTTAATAATACCAGCAGCTGCAGTAATCCCCACTTTCGCAAAGGTTGCTACAAATGGGCTTCCTATTGATGTAAGTTGATCCCATGGATAAACTGCTACAATAATAAAAATGGCACCAATATAGAAGATTAAAATACGCCATATAATGCTTTGAATAGCTTTTGGTAATGTTTCCTGAGGATTTTTTGCTTCCCCAGCTGTAATCCCGATTAATTCAACCCCTTGATAGGCTGCAACTACTAACGATAGAGCGAAGAAAAATCCAGACCATCCACCAGCAAAGAAGCCGCCATGCTCCCATAGATTAGAGATACCTAGAGCATTTCCACCATTACCAAACCCAAATAAGATAAGTCCGATTCCTGCAATAATCATCAAAATGATGGTTACAATTTTAATCATGGCAAACCAAAATTCAAATTCTCCAAAGGATTTTACGGAAATCAAGTTAGCTAAACCAAGAATCACCATGGCGATAATACCAGGGATCCAAGTAGGTAGATCTGGGAACCAGTATTTCATATACGTTCCTACGGCGATTATTTCCGCCATCCCAACAATAATCCATTGAAACCAGTTACTCCATGCAGTCAAATAACCTGCTAAAGGATGAATATATTTATGTCCAAATGTCGCAAATGAACCTGTGCTTGGCTCCATATATAACATCTCGCCCATTGCGCGCATGATAAAAAAGATAAAAACCCCTGAGATTGCATAAGCGAGTAGTACAGATGGGCCAGTCCATTTTATGGTGCTTGCAGAGCCCATGAATAGACCAACACCAATTGTACCACCTAGTGCAATCATTTGGATGTGACGTGATTGTAGACTTCTGTTTAGTTCATTAGTTGTCATTTTTTGTTCCTCTCCTTGCATTTCAAAATACGTATATTCTTATAAACTAGTAAACTTTAAGTTTGGAATAAAGTGCTTTAATCTTAAGTCTTCTTTCGAACAAACTTAAACACCAATACTTATACGGAAGTTTCATTCACTCCAGAAAGACACTTGTATTCTCTAAAAAGACACTTCATGAGTATACTCTAACTAGACTCCTAAAATCAATAAGGAATCTACTTTTATTTGGATGAAATAGTCTATTCATTTTTATCTATAAGGTTTTTTTAACAGACTTAGCTGTTTTATCCAACTACAATTTTGTGAATAGGAATAACTTTATTGCATAAATAGCATGGAAATCATCTATTAATCTATAAAGAGTTTTTTACATAGAATCTATACACAATCTTTACACTAAATTATGAATGAAGAAACACACACAAAATATAATGAAGAGGAAATACATATATTCAAAAGGTTTATTTATGTTCCTTGGAGAATTTAAAAACTAACAGCTTCACTTCAAGAACTAAATAATCTGTTCTATTATGCATTTGTTAAAAAATGATAAGGAGTGATTATATGGATACGAGTTCTCACATCATTATGGGTCTTGGCTTAGCTGCACTTGCGCATATAAATCCAGTTGTCGCAAATCATTCTACCCTTTCACAGGCTGTCATATTCGGTACAGTAATCGGTTCAAATGCACCTGATTTTGACTTTGTCTATCGACTACGAAGCAAGGGCAGTTATATTCGCAATCATCGTTCCTGGTCTCATTCCATTCTAGCTCTGCCTTTATGGAGCCTCGCCGTTTCAGGTATTATTTATGCCCTATTACCAGCTTCATCTTTTCTCCACCTTTTCTTATGGACATTCTTAGCAGTAATTCTACATGTATTTTTTGACTTATTTAATGTACATGGAACTCAAGTTTTACTACCCTTCTCTAAAAAGTGGGTTGCTTTTGACACACTTCCATTAGTGGACCCTACTATTCTATTCGTACATATACTAGGTTTTTCCCTTCTACCTTTTTTCGAAATGGGTACCATATTTTCCGTCATCTATCTATTTATTTTTCTGTACCTTACTGTTCGTGCTCTTTCAACACTTGCAGCAAGGAGAAAGTTGCAAAACCATTTTCAAAACTCCATACGAATAAAATTAATCCCACGTATTTCCTTGTTTCATTGGGATGTCATTATTGAAACAAATGAAGATTTCTTATTTGGCGCTTACTCTAGGGGTAATCTAGTGGTCGAACATTCTCTTTCAAAAAAAATAGACTATCCTGAGCTAGTCTCTGATAGTAAAAGTCACCCTCTTATTTCTGATTTTCTTTCTAGTACCCAATATGCCTATCCACTTGTTCATACAAGAAAAAATGGATATTTCATATATTGGAGAGATCTTCGTTTTCGTACGAAGAAGTTTTTTCCAAGTCTTGCTATTATCGCCGTATCGTCTGATAACCAAACGAGAAAGGGGTTTATCGGTACGCTACACTCCTTAAAACAATACAAGCAGGTAATCAAACAATTAAAAAATACTGTATTCTTAAAAAAGGGCTGATACTATGGAAAAGAAAATCTTAATTATTTCATCTGATATTACTGGGCATGGACATAAGAGCATCACAGAATCTCTGTGTGAAAAAGTTCAAACGCACAATGAAGTCGAAATTTTTGTAGTAGATGGTTTTTCACTTGGTAAAAAGTTGCTACTAAAGATTGGGCAATCCTACGGTCCCATTACGAGAAACTCAGAAAACCTTTGGAAAATGATTTGGAAATTCTCTGCTAAAAAGCCCCAGTTAGTAGATAATTTTATTGAAGCATTAATACGAGACAACTTCTTAAAACTACTGGATGAGGTAAAACCAGATATTATCCTTTCTGTTCATCCTAATTTTAATGGATCTATTTTAAATATATTAGAGAAACAAAATATACAGATTCCATTCTTCACTTTGATTGCTGATCTTGTAAACATCTTTCCTCTATGGGCTGATAAGAGAGCCAGTTATATTATTAGCCCTACCTTTGAAGCACAAAATAAGTGTCTTGAATTCGGTATTCCAGATGATAAAATAATTGTTTCCGGTTTTCCAGTTCGTTCTCGATTTTTCCCTAAAAACTATAGTCAGCGCAAATTATATGAAAAAGGACAATCTTTGACATGCTTGGTTATGAGTGGTGGAGAAGGTGTAGGAAACATGAAAAAGATAGCAGAAAACCTACTGAATAATTTTGATTGTAAGGTTAAAATCGTAGCTGGAAAAAATGCACAGCTTAAAAAGAAACTAGAAATGTCTCTAAGAGCAAAATATGGAGAAAGAGTAGAAATTTATGGTTTCACAAAAAACATCCATGACTTAATGCTTTCTTCAGATATTGCATTTACTAGAGGAAGTCCTAATGTTATGTTTGAGGCAATAGCTACTAATACACCGCTCATTATTACCGGTGCTTTACCTGGCCAGGAAGAGGATAACCCAACATTTGCAGAGAACTTCAATTTAGGAGTAGTATGCAAAAATCCTAAACAAATAAAATATACCATAGCTAATTTACTCCAAAATGATGGAGAGAAATTAAATGAAATGATTTTAAGCCAACGCAATTTTATTAATACAAACGCAGCAGAAGAAATTCTACAATTCATTCTGGAAGTTGGAAATCCTTATTATGAAGAAGCGAAAAAGAAGCTTTCCTAAAAAGAAAAAGCTAACTTAGAGGTCCTTGATAAAGTACCTTTCAAGCTAGCTTTTTTTCTTCATTTTTTAACGAGTCATATCGCATGCATCATTATATTTTTAAGAACTAGATCTGGTCTTTCCTCTGTAATTAAATGCCCTGTTTTTTCATATGTAATTAACTGAGCATCTGGTAAATCACTTACTAGTCTTTTACCAATTTCCAAAGGAACCACTCTGTCTTCTTCTCCCCATATTAATAATGTTGGAACATGAATATCCCGAAGTTGTGTAGGTAGCAGATCTCCCTCACGATGACGTAGAAGCCTTGTTAATGCTTTATAAAATCCTTTTTCAAGCAGAGGCTTACCGAACTCTTCCATCATCTCATCATCAATTAACGATTGATCAAAAAAAACATTACTTAGATGATGTTTAACATCCTTTCTTTGAATATAGTAATACACAAATTTTTCAAAGTAAGGTAAATAAGACGTCAAAACAAGCGATTTTCTTGCTCGCTTCAAATAACCTGAACTACATAGTAATACTAATTTGTTCATTTTCTCTGGAGCTAGTAGAGCCATATTTAAGGCAATCTGACCTCCCATAGAGTGAGCAACAATATGAGAATTAGATAAACCAAATATCCCCATACAATCAAGCATTAGCTTCGCATAGTTTTGAAAGCTATAGATAAACGAAGTAGATTTCTCACTTTTTCCAAATCCAGGTAGATCAACAGCAATCACAGAATAATGTTTTTTAAGAAAAGGAATAATTCTGCGAAAGGTATAGGTCGAAGAAGCAAAGCCGTGTATTAAAAAAATTGGTGGTTTATCGTTTAATAGGTATTCACAGTACAGATTAACTCCTCCAACGTTAAGGTAGGTTTGATGTAATTCACTATTCGTCAATGCTTCTGCCCCTCCATGAATAATTGTTTTTGTTATTATTCATCAAATGGAGTTGGAGAATACAGGAAATGAGAATATATTTTATTGGTTTTTCTAGTATAGTTTTGGAATATTGTTGGTGGTGCTTTTTACTATGGGGTTTTATTTTGGCGAAGAGTCTATAGATTTTTATTTACTTTTTGGGTATGTGTTTTCTATATTATGATAAGAAAGCATGTGATGTGTATATATGGTATAGCTTCACATGCTTCTTTCGCTCTTTAAGATAAGCAGTTAATCTTTTACTCTTCATTAATAACTCTAGCTACACCTTGACCGCATTTTTTTACATTGATGCAGTGCTGCCTCATCAGCCTTCACACAATCAATTGCTTCAACTAACGCAATAATGATAGACTCCATATCATCTTTTAATACTTCGACTTTGTAGCTATCCCCCCAAGTGAACCACTCTTTGCTCACTTTCCCAATCACTTCGCCATGCTGTAAGACGTGAAAATCCATATCCCACCAGTTGCCCTTAACTTCAATACCTGCTGCAGCAATCGTATAATGTGCCTTAAAGAAAGAAAACTCCTTCTTAATTGTTAAAATTTTTGACCGTTTACCTCGACAAAAAACTTCGGCAACCAACTAAACATCTTTTTCGTGATGAGTGCAACTTCTTTTCTTGTTATATCTTGAATGGAGTATTTCTTTGGAAGTTGCATAAAGCTCCCCTCCACATAATAAACATCCTTTTCCTGCTGATTCTTAACTGTAAACTTGCCACTTAGGCTAAATACCTTTTGTTTTATATAGAGTTGTTTCATTTTTAAGAGATCCTTATAATAAGAATCTATAAATATATCAGTATTTTTTATCATTCACCTTTTTAGTATCTAAAATTTATAGTTAAGGTAATAATTCTACTATCAACCATTATCTTTATATTTTCCTATACAAATAGTTAACTGTCCATATACTCCGGCTCACCTTATTAAAATGAAGTGAAGCCAACTTAGAGTTCCAATCAATTTATAACTTAATGTTCTGCTTCCTCAAGGTATTCTCTAACACTAACTGCGTAATGACTGTTTGGAAGGTAGGAAATCTCTAGCGATTTTCCAGATAAGTTTTCATGATAATAGCTTCTAGAAATATCCAAGGAATAAACATCTAATGTAAGATCATTAAATTCCAGTTCCATTAGAAATTCAGTCCCATGTTCAGGATCATCAAACTCCGCTCCAGTTGGGACCGCTACAATTTTTTTAAACTGTTTGTTTTCAAAGGCTGTCTTATCTTTATAAATTAAGGTAGCAGTTTCTATGAATGAATAGCTACCTAATAGCATGAAAGAAACAATGAAGAAACAGATAATCTTAGCAAACCAATTTCTTGTACCTATGATTATGGCAATAAACATAATACTAAAGCAGAGGAAAATGCTTGTAACACTGTATGCACCAATCATTTCAGAGATAATGAAATTTTCATCTATTAGTTCAGATATCCCCCATAAAATAATTGTAATAATGAAGAAAAGTACAGAAATGAATGCGGTTAAACCAGCAATACTTTCTCTACTATACTTACCTAGCCAAGAGCTACGCTTAACTCTTTTTTTCTTTTTCAGCTTTTTTTTCATACTACTTCACCTCCGATATGAAGTCATATTTAAATTAACATGTACCTGACTGGAAAAAAAGGTGTGTCCCCTTAATTCTTGAAAGAAGGGGACTATTCTTCCTACTCTTGCCATTGCTGACGCCACTCTTCAACTTTAGCATCAATTTCTTTTTTCGTTTGCTCTCTTTCCAGTTCTTTTTCCTCTTTTATTTCTGAAAAATGATTATTACGTATATCTTCCGAAGACTGTGCTAATTTCAAAATTTGACTCTTTACATCTGTGTTAATAAAGTTCTCGTTGTTTAAAAAATAGACAGCTTGTTGTATCCGATTTAATTCTGCACTAGAAGCGTAATATAAAGGGTTATAAATCTCATTCATACGCTCCATTGCCTCGATCGATTGCTGTAGCGTCACTCCTTGTGTCCATACAAGCTGCCCAAGCGTTGGTTTCCATTTTTTCGTTATTTGAACTTCAAGTTCTGCAGGATCATCTACCGTGATATACTCTCCACCTCCAGAATCAGCCACTTGCTTTAATTGCTGTTGGCCTTCGTTATCAACATTTAAACCAATAATATTGATAGTAGCTTTGATACTTTGATCTTGGAGTTGCTTGGCTGCTGCAACAGGATCCCCATCACATGTTTCCACTCCATCACTCACTATATAAACCTGATTATAGTATTCATCTGATGGATATGCTTGCAGAATTTCCCCTGCTTTATTGATTGCTCCAGCTAATGGGGTCCAGCCACTTGCCTGGAATGAATTTAGCGAGTTTGTAAAATCTTCAGCTTGATAAGTTGATAAAGGATACACTATTTCCACTGATGAACAGGATTTTGCTTTATCAGAATCGGCAGATGAACCAACATGTCCATATGCCATTAACGAGACACTGGCATCACTAGGAATTTGCTCTACGAACTTGCTAATTGCTACTTTTGCTTGCTCCATTCTTGTTTGGCCTGCTACAACCTCTTTCATACTGCCGCTTGCATCCATTAATACCAAAGTATTTACTTTCTTTTGCTTTGTAGTTACCTGATCCTCTCCATTTGGTAACTCCGGCATTACATATCCATGTTCATATAAAGTTAATTGGTCATAGTAGTTTTTATAATTTCCTGATCCAAGCATATAAACTAGGTAATCATATATCTCCTCACTGCTTAGGTTTTTATGTTTAGTAAAATAAGTTTTGAGCTCTTTCTCCACAATGGGATTGAACGTTTGCTCAAGAAAATCCAAGTATTTCTGTCTATCCCAACTTTCCAATGTTTCTAACTTTTGATCCATATGCTTCTCAATCAATACGCCCGCTTGTTGATCAATCATTTCTTCCACTGTTCTAGCAGCAGTTGGTATTTTCACTTCAACCTTTTCATCAGTTGCTGCAGTTTGGGTAGGCTTTGCATTCTCCGATTGAAGTTGATCTTGATCCTTTGCACACGCTGCAATTACTACTAATGATAGAATACAGCTTAATATTGCGCCTCTTTGAATAAGATTCATCTATTATCCTCCTTCTAGATCATTTCCTTAATTTTTTATACGTTCTAAAGTAAGATAGGTTTCTGAGACTTTTGGTATAATCTGCCTTGAAAGAACCAGGAATTTATTCCTACAAGCTAACCTTCAGAAGCTACATGCTTCTATAAGAAACACATATGTTTTATTAGTAAGCTAATCAATTCCGCCAGTAATTATGTTGTTTCAAACAATTACTCTTAGCTTTTAATACACCTAATTATGCTATATAACAATATTTCAATATTTGTTCAATATTTCACAATATTTTCATATGATTCCATGCTATGATGAAATTGTGCTATTGGTAAAACATTACATTAGTTAGAAAGGTGAACATAATAGTCAAAATATTACCTTTCTTAAGAACCCATGTATATACTTAAACGTTAGGAGAGATGAACATGCAAGCAGTAGTAGTCAATCAAAAAAGTAGAGCAAACGTTGAAGTTATGGAGAAGGAATTAAGACCCTTGAAAGCAGGTGAAGCATTAGTAACTGTAGAGTACTGCGGGGTATGTCATACTGATCTTCATGTAGCTGCTGGTGATTTTGGTAATGTGGAAGGTCGCATCCTTGGTCATGAAGGTATAGGTATTGTTACTAAAGTAGCTGAAGATGTTACTAGCTTAAAAATTGGTGATAGAGTTAGTATTGCCTGGATGTTTCAATCTTGTGGAAGATGTGAGTATTGCACAACTGGTAGGGAAACATTTTGTCGGAAAGTGAAGAATGCTGGTTATAGCGTTGATGGCGGAATGGCAGAACAATGTATTGTAACTGCTGATTATGCTGTGAAAGTACCTGATGGACTAGATCCAGCTCAAGCTAGTAGTATAACATGTGCTGGAGTTACTACGTATAAAGCCATTAAGGTCTCTGATATTAAAGCTGGTCAATGGATTGTTGTCTATGGTTGTGGTGGATTAGGAAACCTTGCAATCCAATATGCTAAACATGTATTCAATGCCAAAGTGATAGCAGTAGACATTAATGATGACAAGTTAACATTAGCTAAAGAAATAGGCGCAGATATGACTATTAACCCTATTACACAAGGAGATGCTGATAAGATTATTCAAGAAAAAGTCAGTGGAGCACATGCCGCAGTTGTAACAGCAGTATCTAAACTAGCATTTAATTCCGCTGTCAATGCAGTGCGTGCCTGTGGTAAGGTTGTTGCAGTAGGTTTACCTTCAGAAACAATGGATCTAAATATCCCAAGATTGGTGCTTGATGGTATTGAAGTAGTAGGATCGCTGGTTGGCACTCGTAAAGATTTAGAAGAAGCTTTTCAATTTGGTGCTCAAGGTCTGGTAGTACCCCTTGTAAAAACTCGTTCCTTGAATGAAATACAAGATGTATTCGAAGAAATGGAACAAGGTAAGATCCAAGGTCGTATGGTAATCGATTTTAAACAGCACAAATGTACTAATTGCTAGTTTGAAATCATTTATTTATCTAAACATATAGTGCGTAACTCTTAAAAATTACGAGTAGATTTCAATAAGAATGGAAGTCACTGAAATCTATATCAATCATTATATTAATAGCATTAAGAGAGGTGGGATCACAAGTAAGAACTTGTTACCCACTTTTTTAATACTTTTTGGTTTAAATCTTCTAAACTCTCTATGCATTAATAACAAACAATTATCTGACGTATAAATTTCCCCTTTGGAACTTCACACCGATCAACTATTTTAAAACCCGCTTCACTAAGTATCTCATCTATATCTTCCGTTGTCACGATGACCATTTTTTTAGCAAAGCGACGTGCGCATTGGAGCATTTCCAACTTTTCCTTATCTGAAACGACTGAGCAAAGATTATATGGCATATCTATAATTGCAACATCATACATTTCTGTTATGTCTCTCATATCCCTTAAGAATACAGGTCCAGATAGCCCAAAATGAGAGAGATTTCCTCGAATTCCTTTCATTACTAAAGGATTATAATCACTACCTGTGATATCTACTCCCATCGATAAAGCCTCCACCAGTACCGTGCCAATGCCGCAACATGGATCAATCGCATTAACGTCTTTTATTTCTGGAACTGCAATATTCACTATTGCTCTGGCTACTCGTGTAGGTAATGCGGTTGAATAGTTATGAGGCTTTTGTTGATGAATAAGCCACATACCTTGATTTTCCGAATAGTATCCGAAAAACCACACTCCTTTTACCTTCGTAATAGCGAATACTATCTCAGGATGATGGAGATTTGCTACACCTGGAATTAAACATGCAACTTGTCTAGCGATCTCCTTTCTTTCTTGAAATTCCATTTTGTCTAGGAGTTCTATACCTCGATAATTGATTCCAATTGCCTTGAATGTACCTTTCAATGAAGGCATTTCCCGAACCTTTATTAATAAGTCTTCCAAGCTATTACACTTAAAAAGAACCTCTATTCTCTCTTTTATAAAGGGACTCTTACTTGGGTCTATGTTAATTGAGCTCTCTAATACAAATGTTTGTAAATGAGAGTGAAATAGAGAACGAACTTCTAATTGGCATAAATTCTGTTCTTCTTCTGCATAATTGAACATATATAAATAGGAGTTGGGCACTAAACTAGTTTGGCTCAAGTTCTATCTTCTCCTTTTTCTTGGATAAGTCTTGGGGTTTTATTAAATCTCAAAACGCCATACTCTTCACTAGGAGTATGGCTACCTTGTTTCTACTTTTGAACTTCTTACTTTAAAGCCCATTACATTTTCTAAACATTATATGCTTTTTAGATTCGAGATTTTTTAAAACCCTCTTCTTTCAAGTATTCACATGCTTCCTCATAGCCTGAAAAACTATCTTCTAGATTTACCCCAGCGTATATATTCCAAAAGCCTTCTTCTTGGAGAAGTAGGAGCTCCAAATTTTCAGCATTAACCCATCTTTCTTCTTTCATTGATTCTTCGATAGTAGTCTCTTCTTCTAGTGTATTAGGAACTAATGATTGAATTGATTTTTCAATAATTTCTCTTAGCTCTTCCCTTGAAAAATCTCGAATATTGACCATACCTTTATCATCCGTAGCGTACTCATCTAGCTTGTACGCATATACAAAGCCATTTCCATTAGGATGTAAGTGATACACTACATTCTTTTTTTCACTTGCCTCTTCCATATAATGAAAATTAACACGTTTTAATGAAACATTCTTTCGTTCCAATTGAGGAAACGATTCTATAACTTTAAGCTTATCTTCAAATGATAACATATTTGCCTCCAAGGTTTTTTGCTCATTATATCATTATAAGAAGTCATTACCTATGATTTAGTAAAATGAGATTATTCTTTCCATTTAATATTTCTTAAAGTGAAAGTATTAGTTAGATCTATTTTGTATACTGCAATTTGTACAGATTATAATTAAGCAGAGCAATAACAAAAGCGGGTTTTATTCATTTAATCAAATATATTTATCTTTCAATTGGTCGCTTCCAATACCACCAATAACCATTAAAATTAGTGGTAAAAAGTTAGTAATCGCTTTCGGTAAGCCTTCTAGTATCAAAATATTTGTATCAAAAAAATAATTTAAAGCAATAATAATTATTTTTGAAATTAACAAAAAGACTCCTAATAAAAACACACCATCGAACAAAACCTTCCACCTTGGATATGCTAATTTCTTACTATCTTGTATTACTTTCTCTTTCAATTCTTCATCACTCCTTAATAGTTCATCTATCGTAATACCAAATAAATCACTTAGATCAATGATTACCTCGATATTTGGATAGTTTTTACCTGTCTCCCATTTTGAAACGGACTGGCGACTAACATGAATTTTTTCAGCAAGTTCTGTTTGTGACCAGCCCTTTTTTTCTCTTTCTTTTTTTAATCGTTCACTAAAAAACATATTTCTCATCGCCTTTCCTTACAATTTTATTATTAAAGAAGTGAATAGATGAAGTAAAGCTAGTTCTAGGTGCATCAAGGCGCAACCTTAAGTTGCCACATAAAATGTTACCCAAAATTGAGGGCTCTCAGCAAATTAATGTTTTATTTGTAATCAATACAACTTATCTTATCCTTCAAGAATACAATGATACAAAGCGGGAAAATCCCCCTTAATAAAAAAGAAGGATACTGGATTGATTCAATTAAAATGGTACCTGTAGTTAGGACACTTGAAAAAGAGTGTTTTATCTACAGGTATTTTTTTATATACTTATAATTACTAAATAGGGATTAGAGGACAACATGAGTAGAATAACATTTTCAATT
>NZ_WEHU01000060.1 GCF_009183415.1 Bacillus sp. B1-b2
AATAGTCTGGTGGCGATAGCGAGAAGGTCACACCCGTTCCCATACCGAACACGGAAGTTAAGCTTCTCAGCGCCGATGGTAGTTGGGGGCTCTCCCCCTGTGAGAGTAGGACGTCGCCAGGCACAAAAATTGGACTTCTCTTATAAAATAGATTGGTTCTTTTTTCTTCCGTTTTTTAGTTCTTCAAGTAATTGATACTAAAAAATTGGGAAATAAAATTGAAATATATCTTGACCAGAATTATTGTTTTTTATATAATAAATTCTGTCGCAAAAAAGTAAATAAACCAGTATAAAACTGGCCCATTGGTCAAGCGGTTAAGACACCGCCCTTTCACGGCGGTAACACGGGTTCGAATCCCGTATGGGTCACCAAATGGAGGATTAGCTCAGCTGGGAGAGCATCTGCCTTACAAGCAGAGGGTCGGCGGTTCGATCCCGTCATCCTCCACCATAACACTTGCCGGTGTAGCTCAATTGGTAGAGCAACTGACTTGTAATCAGTAGGTTGAGGGTTCAAGTCCTTTCGCCGGCACCATTTATGAGCCATTAGCTCAGTCGGTAGAGCATCTGACTTTTAATCAGAGGGTCGAAGGTTCGAATCCTTCATGGCTCACTTTCCATTATATTTGCGGGTGTGGCGGAATTGGCAGACGCACTAGACTTAGGATCTAGCGCCGCAAGGCGTGGGGGTTCGACTCCCTTCACCCGCACCAAAAACAATGCCGGGGTGGCGGAACTGGCAGACGCACAGGACTTAAAATCCTGCGGTAGGTGACTACCGTACCGGTTCGATTCCGGTCCTCGGCACCATTGTTTTTTTAAAAAATATGCGCCCGTAGCTCAATTGGATAGAGCGTCTGACTACGGATCAGAAGGTTATGGGTTCGACTCCTTTCGGGCGCGCCATATTTTAACGGGAAGTAGCTCAGCTTGGTAGAGCACTTGGTTTGGGACCAAGGGGTCGCAGGTTCGAATCCTGTCTTCCCGACCATTCGAAATATATTATATTGGGGCCTTAGCTCAGCTGGGAGAGCGCCTGCCTTGCACGCAGGAGGTCAGCGGTTCGATCCCGCTAGGCTCCACCAATTTTGTTAAAAAGATTAATATATAAATATCATGGCGGCGTAGCTCAGCTGGCTAGAGCGTACGGTTCATACCCGTGAGGTCGGGGGTTCGATCCCCTCTGCCGCTATCCATCTTAGCGGACCTTTAGCTCAGTTGGTTAGAGCAGACGGCTCATAACCGTCCGGTCGTAGGTTCGAGTCCTACAAGGTCCACCATTTATATCGAGGAGGAATACCCAAGTCCGGCTGAAGGGATCGGTCTTGAAAACCGACAGGCGGGTCAAACCGCGCAGGGGTTCGAATCCCCTTTCCTCCTCCATTATTCATAATAATTTTATCGTCGCGGGGTGGAGCAGTCTGGTAGCTCGTCGGGCTCATAACCCGAAGGTCGCAGGTTCAAATCCTGTCCCCGCAATCATAATGGTCCGGTAGTTCAGTTGGTTAGAATGCCTGCCTGTCACGCAGGAGGTCGCGGGTTCGAGTCCCGTCCGGACCGCCATTAAGATAAATTTAATTCATTTATTATATATACGGAGGGGTAGCGAAGTGGCTAAACGCGGCGGACTGTAAATCCGCTCCTTCGGGTTCGGCGGTTCGAATCCGTCCCCCTCCACCATTTAAAAGGTAGAACAGAGGTAAATAAACCTCCGATGTTACCTAAGCCAAAGAAGATATTATGGCGGTTGTGGCGAAGTGGTTAACGCATCGGATTGTGGCTCCGACATTCGTGGGTTCGATTCCCATCAGTCGCCCCATAAATATTTCGTTGGGCTATAGCCAAGCGGTAAGGCAACGGACTTTGACTCCGTCACTCGTTGGTTCGAATCCAGCTAGCCCAGCCATTACATTTATTGATAAACTAAATAGTATTATTTTGCGGGTGTAGTTTAATGGTAAAACCTCAGCCTTCCAAGCTGATGTCGTGGGTTCGATTCCCATCACCCGCTCCAATTATGGGCCTATAGCTCAGCTGGTTAGAGCGCACGCCTGATAAGCGTGAGGTCGATGGTTCGAGTCCATTTAGGCCCACCATTATTCCGCAGTAGCTCAGTGGTAGAGCATTCGGCTGTTAACCGAACGGTCGTAGGTTCGAGTCCTACCTGCGGAGTCAATCTTTAAAAAAGTACGAAAAAGAAACTTGCAATAGCCTTAGAGTAACATCTAAAGCTATCGCAAGTTTTTTCTATTATATATCCTTTTTCTTCGATTCTTTCTCTGTTTGATTATTGGTTACATGCTTTTTTATTTGTAGAAGAGAATCTGATATCACTCTTGGTATTTTCACTCCCATAGCGGTTAAATTCTCCACAATGGACAGACCTTCATTTCCGATTGCTAGCCAGGTCATTAAGGTTACAAATACAGGAGCATCATTTAGAAGTAAATCTAGAAGATAGGCGAACAAGATAGATAATAGAATAGCTCCCTTTTTTATTATCCCTAAACTCATAATAGATGACTTTAGTTCTTTCTTTTGAAGTCCCCTCATTATCCCACTTACTAGATCAACTGCCATGATAGCTAATAGAATTTGAAGAGTTTGGTCAAAATGGCCAGTAATAAATGCATAAGACGTTCCTACTCCTGCGATTAGCCAAGCTTTTAATTCCTGTAAGTAGCTCATTGAATTCCTCCCATTCTCTTTTCTGTATAAAGTCTATATATCTAGCATTTCCTTTTTGTAAAGAGAGAGAAGGAGCTAACTATGAATGAAATACTATGAATTAAATTTACATATTGTTGCTTTGAGATATAAGAATAGTATAAATGCTTTCAAAAATTGGGTATTAGTAGAAAGGAGGGAAAATGAAGTAATACACTTTAGAACAAGTGTTCCTGTTTTGTTTTTATGTGCTACAATATAAAAAAGACGAACAATCAAATTTTTTTTACTATAAAACAGAACATATGTTCCTTATTAGGTTAAAGAAAGTAGTTTAGAGGGGGAAAGGCATGAAAACGATTCTTTTTGCAAACGAACCTGCTAAGAGTTTGAGCTTTGAGGAAGTAAGAAAGAGATTTATTCCTATGCTAATTAAAACAATGAAAATAGCGAATGAAAAATTTATATACAATCAAATAGAAGAAGAAGATTTTCAACAAATATTAGAAGTAGAGTTGTGGAGAGCTTATGAACAGTATTCCTCAGAGACAGGAAATTGTTTCTCTACTTACTTATTTAATAAGCTTAGAAAAGGAGTTCGAAATGCAACCTATCATAAGTATTCACTAAAAAATCAAGGAGTGATTATTTCTATACATGCACCAGTCAATAAGAACAATCAAATGCTAGAAGATATTCTCGTAGATAATGATCCTTCCTTAAATAGCTTAGAAACAATTGATTTAATAGATCTAATTAAAAGAAATACCAGCCTTCATGAAAACGAACTTCTATCCATTCTTTTAGATAAGCAGTCACATACAGTGAAGGATTATGCAATGAAGTATGGGATTACACGTCAAGCAGCTAATCAAAGAGTTATAAAGTATAGAAAAAAACTACAAGTTATAGTTGCAAAAAATTATCTAGGTATATCATAAGAAGAAATCTATAGGGATTTTTTTAGAAAGAGAACGACATTTAAAACACTCTATCATCTCTAAAGGTTTCTCCTTATGATGCACTCCATATTTTTAAGTAAACGATCAAAAGTTCATGTTCCCCATTCCACCCTAATATATCTTTTTGTGTTTCTCTTTATTATAATTGTAATGAAAAGGATGAGGAGGGGAACTATGAAGATAGTCGTTAGAAGGAATGCATTAGAACTATATATAAATCAGCATACAGATACGCAAGGACATTATACTGGTAAGGATAACTGGGAGATTATAATGAAGCAAATAGCTGGAAAAGAGCTTGAAGTGGATACAGAATCTCTTTTTAAATATGAATTTAATACAAAAGAGATTATCGGAGTTAGTAAACGAGGAATAAGAATTTCTGATCTATATGTGGAACAAATCCTGGATGATGCTCGGATTGGAAAAGCTAGATGTGATTACTGTGAGCATACAAGTAATGCTCTTCAATATTGTACGCATTGTGGAAGAACAGACTGTCTAGAACCATTTTTGGAAGAAGAATAAAAAGTCTAACTACTTCTCAGCTATTTCTCTATAAGAAACCATGCCCCTAATGGACAAAGCTCCCTTTAGCACACCTAAAGTTTATCTACAACTTGCAATGGATGTTAAGGTATTGATGGCCCCCCAACAAGGATGTTACGATCATGAAAGGAGGCACATTCAAACCTTCTCTATGAGAATCCAGGTGAAAAAAGTTAAGTTAAATGCCTATAATATTGTTGCTAATCACCGATACTGACTTCTCCTACTCTTTCCTTCACAGCATCTAAGGCATCAGTAGGACTAATATTTAATACATCGCAAATGGCATGAAAAACTCGAACAGATGGTACTGTTGGGCCAAGTTCAATATTGCCTATATGGTTGGTACTAATGCCAGCTTTCTCTGCAAGATTTTCAATCGTCATTCCTGCCCACTCACGTTTTTCCCTTATATACTTTCCTAAATATCTTGTATAATCAGCTGATTGATATAGTTCTTTAGTCAATATGATCCCTCATTTTTTGTATAATAATGGATTTACTTTTTCCTCTGTAGAGCTTTTTTACAGAGCCATGTACGATACAATTGCTTTTTAAGAATATGTTGGGACTCTTTCATATGCTTTTCAACTCCATCATTAAATAGAATGATAGAAGGATGAGCCCCCTTACTTGGCATAATATCTTCCACATGATGAACAAATACCCATATACAATCAGGGTTATTGGGAGAACAGGTTGGAAATGCGTAGATGTCTTTCGATTCACTGATGGGAATAGGAATTTTTTTATGTATTCCAGTTAAGTAGGTCATGGAGGTGCGCCTTCCTTTGTATTCCGATCCTCCCTGGATAGTCGCTTCTTTAATGATTTCTAAAGGTGTTTTTTTAACGAGATATTCGTTTTTCCCTTCCAACACAATACTTTGATAATCAATTTGATAAGCAGGACTTACTAGCTTTGTACTGGTATTGACTTTGTACGAGTTTAGAATTTCACTCATTTTTCATTCTCCTTTTCAATAATAGATGTACTTCTTTTAGTGGTTTCTAAGAAGTAAATAGGGGAGGTGAGTGTATCCTGCCATGTTGTAAGGAAAATAGAAGATCAGGTAGTTAATGTCAGGTTACGGAAATCTGTGATATTAGAATCTTTCTATTTGTTAATAACCTCCTTTTCTACTATTATCTACAATTTTTGCAGCTTGAACACCATCTATAATGTGTATTTTTCTGTGAAAAGGACGTGAATGAAAACTTTGGTAGTAGACTAAAAATGGGGCGAGAGAATGTGGCTTAGGATTCATTTTTCTTAAAAAAGACAATAAGAAAGAAACCTATTAAAAATTTG
>NZ_WEHU01000061.1 GCF_009183415.1 Bacillus sp. B1-b2
CTGAGCCAGGATCAAACTCTCCAATAAAGAGTAAGATTAGCTCATTGCTAAACTCTAGCTTTTGTATTACTTGTTTCGTTCTTTAAGAACGATTATTGTTGACGTTTATTGTTCAGTTTTCAAGGAGCATTTCGTTTGTCGCCTTCGAGAAGCGACTTGATTATCATAACATTTGTTAACTTTGTTTGTCAACAAGTTTTTTAAGATAATTTTTCCGTCGTTTACTTCAACATTTCGTGTTGTTTCGGCGACGGATATAAATATAACAATTAATTAACACAAGGTCAATACTTTTTACAAAAGTTTTTTAGTTTTTTTCTAAAACCTTATAATATCGATGATAAACACCAGGACTCTTCGTTAATACATTCACTTCTTCTATTAAATGTTTATCCATTAAATATTCTAGAAGCATACCTAGATCAACAGAGTAGATTACTAACTCTTCCTTCTCCATTAACTCATTAAAAGTCCAATAATCTTTCTCTTTTAGAATTTCTAATAAATGACTTACACTTGTTCTCATTCTGGAGTGAATTAAAAACTCACTTGCTAAGAACAATAATTCTAATCTCTTTTCAATTGCTTCATCACTATTTACTAACTCAATATATAGTTTATAAATTTCTGGTTCAATCTGTTTCACTTGACTCCAAACAGTTACTTCTGGGTGAAAGCCATTTTCTATTACAGCTAATCGAGCTAAATGATGTAAAGAATGAACCACATCATTATATGCATCTAGATAATGTTTATCTTCAAAAAAAGCTTTCCCATCCATATATCTTTTAATAAGCTTTGAGAATTCTAAGCCCATCTTCTTCTTTCTTTCTGATATAGGGAACTCTTTTAATTCCTTTTTTAGCGTAAATATAAAATCATTTCGATCAAATACTACTCTGCCATTATATATCCATTCAAAAATTCTCTTATTGTTACCAAGTATGATCCAATCTCTTAACTGCTTTTCTGTCACTATATGTAGTGCAGCCTTTTTCTCTGAGTAGGTGTAATGCTTAATAAAGACTGGCTTTTCCGCTTCTTTTACCAGAATTAGCATAACAGTATCAAAGGTATCTGTAACTGTCATTTCATTTTGTTTCTTATCAATCATTAATACGCCCAATGTATTTGCTTGGCTAGCTCTTTCTTGGTATATAGGACGAAGAATATGTTCCATTGGTATTCCTCCATCTCCATTTGTAAATTTATTTCGTTTCGTACTATTTCGACATCTTCTATAAAACTCCTGCCCATGTTCGGCATAACAAAAATCTTACTACATTTCCAATAGTTTAAAAATAACATCTTACTAATTATTTACTTACTTTCATCGTATATCCCTATTAAAGACGGCAATTACATAAAATAAAAAAAGAGAAGCCTTAGTAAAGATACAACAACTTCTTATGTTGCAATATCTTTAAAAAAACTTCTTCTTTTTAGTGCGCTTCTTTTTGAGCACAATCAGGACATGAACCGTAAATTTCTAATCGGTGGTGGCTAATTTTAAATCCTGACACATGACTAGCAAATTGCTCTACTTCGTCAAGGCCTGGGTAATGAAAATCAACTATCTTGCCACATTCTTTACAAATAATATGATAATGATGTGATGTAATGAAATCAAATCTGCTAGAAGAATCACCATAGGTTAATTCCTTCACTAAATTCACTTCACGAAACACTCTTAAATTATTATAAACAGTGGCTACACTCATATTTGGAAATTTGCCTTCAAGTGCTTTATAAATTTCATCTGCAGTCGGATGTGACATAGAGCTAATTAAATATTCCAGTATCGCATGACGCTGCGGGGTAATGCGCACTCCTGTTTCCTTCAGCTTATCAAGAGCTTCCTGTAACTCATTATGATCATGATTATGATCGTGATCATGGTTATGATTGTGTTCCACGGATATGCACCCCATTTCTAAAAGATATTCTTATTTTATAATGTTTATAAATAGTGTACTAATAATAGGATGGTTTTGTCAATATAGAGACTATAAGTAAGTCATTAAACAACGATTACCCTACATAACAACTTTCTTTTATAAGAATCATTCTTAGAAAATAACTAGCTTACAAAGTTAATTGATAATTCCCTATTTTCATTATATGCATCTCTACTCTCTTTTTTCACAAGAAAAAATATCCAATTGATAAACCAAAAAATAGACCAAGGAACAATCCATTGGTCTAAGACATATATATGAGGAGGTATATGCTCTACTATACAATATGTCTTTCCCTTCATTTTGAATGGACAAAAGTCCTTATCAACTCAAATTAGGCTTCTAAATTTTCAATTTTTCTTTGTACTTCCTCTACATGACCAGCAACCTTCACTTTACGCCATTCTTTTACTAGCTCTCCGTCTTTACCAATTAAGAAGGTAGATCTTTCAATCCCCATGTACTCTTTGCCAAAGTTCTTCTTTAACTTCCAAACATCGAAGTGCTCTGCCACTTCATGGTTTTCGTCTGAAAGTAATGGAAATGGCAATTCATACTTTTCCATAAACTTTTGGTGTTTTTTAATTGGATCTGGGCTTATGCCTAGAACAACTGTATTGTAAGAAGCGAAATCTGCATGACGATCTCTGAAATCACAAGCTTCTGTTGTACAGCCTGGTGTCATATCTTTTGGATAAAAATAAAGCACCACATTTTTCCCTCTATAATCTGATAGCTTTACCTTTTCTCCATTTGCTGCTTCTAATTCAAAATCAGGAACTATTTCTCCAACTTTAACTAACATACTATCCCGCCTTTTTCATTCTTCTTTCATAAACACTACCTAACTTCCTAAAACAATTCAATTAGAAAGCACTACCTCTCCAGTACAGCTCTTGCCACAAAAGCTGCTGGAATGGTATACCCGATTAAAGCTTCTACAATAACAATCATTCTTCCCATTCCAACTGGCATTAAGTCACCAAAACCCACAGAGAACAGAGTTACTCCACTAAAGTAGATACTCGTATGTAATGTATGAAAGAAATCATAGGTTAAAGAAGGAGACTGTCCTGCATTATAAACTGGAATTCCATTCATTTGAAAAAGCGTATAAATCAGCCCAAATCCTATCATAATCGTAATATATACAAAAAATAAGTACATAAAATTTTCAAAAGAAACCCATTTCTCTTTTAAACGGTAAGGAACAAATAAAGTTCTTAAGCTCATCACAATAAAAAAAAGGATTAAAGCTAATAAGAAATAAAAAAACATGCCCTTACCTCCTCTTCATTTAAATATCAACAATAATATGTATGCTTGTCTTGTGAAATTATGATTATGTGTCCATTACCCTACACTTTTAGAAATAGGACCGTTTTTTGTTATCTTCATTTAAAAAGTGCTAGAATGGGATATGACATGATTTATAGGAGGTTCTTATTTTGTTACATACTAATTCTGAAAAATTACATGAAGAGGCTTTAGATATTATTGTCGGAGGAGTGAACAGTCCTTCTCGTTCTTATAAAGCAGTTGGAGGTGGTGCTCCTGTTGTGATGGAAAGAGGGCAAGGTGCTTACTTCTTCGATGTGGATGGTAATCAATACATTGACTATTTAGCAGCGTACGGTCCAATCATTACTGGACATGCTCACCCACATATTACAAAAGCAGTTACACGTGCTGCTGAAACTGGATTATTATTCGGTACACCTACTCCACATGAAGTTAAATTCGCGAAAATGCTTCAAGAAGCTATACCTTCCTTGGAAAAAGTTCGTTTTATGAATTCAGGCACAGAAGCAGTTATGACAACTATCCGTGTTGCTCGTGCTTATACAGGTAGAAATAAAGTAATTAAATTCGCCGGCTGTTACCACGGGCACTCTGATCCTGTTTTAGTGGCTGCAGGCTCTGGACCTTCTACACTTGGTACTCCTGATTCAGCAGGTGTTCCTTCTGTTATTGCCGCAGATGTTATCACTGTTCCTTTTAATGATCTAGATGCTTATAAAGAAGCAATAGATAAATGGGGCGATCAAGTAGCTGCAGTTTTAGTTGAACCAATAGTAGGTAACTTCGGAATCGTTGAACCTATAGAAGGTTTCTTACAGGGTATTAATGAATTAACACATAAAGCAGGAGCACTTGTTATCTATGATGAAGTAATCACCGCTTTCCGCTTTACATACGGAGGAGCACAAGACTTACTTGGTGTGAAACCTGATTTAACCGCAATGGGAAAACTTATCGGTGGAGGATTACCAATTGGTGCATATGGTGGAAGAAAAGATATTATGGATCAAGTAGCACCAGTAGGACCAGCATACCAAGCAGGAACACATGCCGGAAACCCAGCATCTATCCAAGCGGGTATTGCTTGCTTAGAAGTATTACAACAAAAAGGTGTATATGAACACTTAGACAATCTAGGAGCAATCTTAGAAGAAGGTATTCTAAAAGCAGCAGCAGAGTATAACGTACCAATCACCATCAACCGTTTAAAAGGTGCTCTTACTGTTTACTTTACAAAAGAAAAAATTATGAACTACAAACAAGCCGAAAACACAGACAGCGAAATGTTCGGCCGCTTCTTCAAACTAATGGTAGAACAAGGAATCATGCTTGCACCATCCAAATACGAAGCCTGGTTCCTAACAATCGCCCACACCGAAGATGACATTGAAGCAACCCTATATGCCGTAAACAATGCATTCGCAACATTGGCGGAAGAATATAAGTTTTAACCTTACTTTAGGAGAGCTGAAAAAAGCTCTCTCAGGCTGTCGAGAAAGTCTCGACAGCTATTCTTTTTAATGATAACTACATCTATTCACCGCGTTAATTTGATATAATATAATTATCAAACATAGGTTGGTGATTTAGATGTTAAATACCCG
>NZ_WEHU01000062.1 GCF_009183415.1 Bacillus sp. B1-b2
TATACCAAAGATCGAGGTGTTTTTTCATTTTTTAATAACATTGTCAAGCCATATATTTAATAGACCTTAAAAACAATACAACCAACGATTAGCACTTATTTTTCTGGTGCGAAAGTTGAGTTACTAATATTAAAAAGCTCTATATGGATTTAAACTGCAACTAACAATTCAGAGCGATGTTTATATATACTACAGTACAAACTTCTTTATCTACATTAGTGAGTTTGTCCAGAATTAAAGCGACCACTTTAGGGTCGCTTTTTGTTGGTATAAAAAGGATAACCTTGGTTCGATTAATGTCAGAAATTTTGGTGAGAATATAAAAGGGAATTAATGTTTTGACAAGTGGTATTCATCTGTATTAAGATACCTATTGCTGATAATGCATATCGGAATTTGGAGGATTAAGAAAATGAAAAAATATAGTCTATTTTTAGGTTTTGTATTAACTTTATCTATTTTCTTAGCAGCATGTGGTACTTCTGACAATAATACTGCTAACGAAAAAGACAATAATGCTAGTAATGACGCAGATTTATTAGCTCAAATAAAAGAAAATGGTACATTAGTAGTAGGTACTGAAGGGACTTATCCGCCATTTACATACCATGATGATACAGGAAAGTTAACTGGTTTTGATGTGGAAATTGCGGAAGAAGTAGCAAAACGTTTAGGTGTTAAGGCTGAATTCAAGGAAACACAATGGGATGCAATTTTTGCAGGACTAGATGCTAAGCGCTTTGATATGATTGCAAACCAAGTAGGAATCAATGATGAAAGAAAAGCGAAATATTCATTTTCTGATCCATATATTTCTTCAAGTGCAGTATTAATTACAAGAGCAGACTCAGACATTAAAAGCTTTGAAGATATTAAAGGCTTAAAATCCGCTCAGTCCCTAACTAGTAACTATGCAGAAATTGCCAAAACTAACGGAGCAGAATTAGTTGGTGTTGATGGTTTTAATCAGGCAATTGAGCTTTTGAACTCAAAAAGAGTAGATGTAACAGTGAATGATAAATTATCATTCTTAGACTATAAAAAACAAAAGCCTGATACAGAAGTAGTTATTGCAGATACAGAAGGAGACGTTTCACAGAGTGGTTTAATGTTTAGAAAAGGAAACGATACATTAGTGGACGCAGTAAGTAAAGCATTAAATGAAATGATTGATGATGGTACGTATAAGACAATTTCTGAGAAATGGTTTGGAGAAGATGTACTTAAATAGTATATTTACTGACCCAGAGTTATTTCAAAGATATTATGATATTGCAATAAGTTCCCTTCTCCCTTTGGTGAAGGGGGCAATTTTTTATACCATACCATTATCAATTTTATCATTTATTATTGGAATAATTTTAGCTTTATTCACTGCACTAGCTCGACTATCAAGTATAAAAATATTGAAATTTATTGCGAATGTGTACGTTTCTGTTGTAAGAGGTACACCACTATTAGTACAATTATTTATTATTTTTTATGGTTTGCCTAATGTCGGTATAACTCTTGACCCATTTATAGCTGCCGTTATCGGTTTTTCTTTAAATGTTGGTGCTTATAGTTCTGAAATTATTAGAGGCGCTATACTTAGTATACCAAGTGGTCAATGGGAAGCAGGGTATTCTATTGGGATGAGCTATGGACAGAATTTGAAAAGGATTATATTGCCGCAAGCTGTCCGTGTTTCCGTTCCACCCCTATCTAATACCTTTATAAGTTTAATAAAAGACTCCTCGCTAGCTGCTCTTATATTAGTAACAGAGATGTTTCGAGTAGCACAGCAAATAGCAAGTACAAACTATGAATTTCTTTTACTTTATACAGAGGTAGCCCTTATTTATTGGGTTATTTGTTTTCCATTATCGATTGCTCAGCAAAGGTTAGAACACCGCTTTGGTCGCCATTTGCAAAGATAAAAGGAAAAGATTAGAAAGGAGAGGGTACGATGATCTCCATTAAAGGTTTATCTAAACGTTTTGGTGACCTAGAGGTTTTGAAGGATATCAACTTGAATGTAGAAAAAGGCAAGGTAATTGTCATCATTGGACCATCTGGTTCAGGAAAAACAACTATGTTACGGTGTTTAAATGTTCTGGAGACACCAACAACTGGTCATATTCAAATAGGCAACAAGCAACTAGATTTTTCTAACTCTGTAACTAAAAAAGAGATTACGGACTTTAGAAAACTTACTGGAATGGTCTTTCAGAGCTATAATCTTTTTCCACACAAAACAGCTGTTCAGAATGTAATGGAGGGGCCTGTTACCGTTAAAAAAGAAGAAAAAGCACAAGCAAGAAAGAAAGCTATTATGCTTTTAGAAAAAGTTGGTTTGGGTGATAAATTGGACTCATATCCATTTCAGCTTTCTGGAGGGCAGCAACAAAGGGTTGGAATTGCCAGAGCACTTGCAATGGAGCCAGATGTCATGCTTTTTGATGAGCCAACTTCCGCACTAGATCCTGAGCTGGTGGGGGAAGTATTAAAAGTAATTAAAGAACTCGCGAAGGAAGGGATGACCATGATAGTGGTTACCCATGAAATGAAGTTTGCTAAAGAAGTGGCAGATGAAGTGATATTTATGGACGGAGGCTTTATTATAGAGAATGGCACTCCTGCCTCCATTTTTTCCTCACCGAAAGAAGCAAGAACAAAGCAATTCTTACAATTAATAGAATAAAAAAAGAGCAGTTAAGACTTTCGTTCGGAAGTTTTAACTACTCTCATCAAAAGGGGGAATTACACTTTGTAGTATCATTGTGTACCCCTTTTTCTTTTTTTATACATACAATTATTCTTTTTTTTATTTGTATATTCTTTTATGAATGACTTCGTCTTCTAATACATTGATAAAAGCAACGATAGCTCCAGAAAGCATAGCTGCAATTGTGTAAACAGATAGCCCTGTAATGATTAATAAGGTAATCGTTATAAAGAGTGTCCATATGCAACAATAAGTAACATGATTTACACTTAATATTTTGTCCATGTTTGATTGCCCTTCTTTCCATTTGTTCCTATTATACGATATGCCTTTGCACAGCTAGATAGTATTAAAATTTCAAAATGAGCATTTATTTGCCCTTTTTTTTGCTCAAAGGGGATAAGCCCTCACTGTTTCTTAAAAAAAGCATATCTAATAAGTATAAGGAATAGCTTGTATCACCTTTTAAAAGCTGAATACATTGTCATATTCTTTATACCGTAACCCCATAACCTCCTCTCACTTTGAGTATAACTTTTCAGTTATACTCCTTTTTTATTGTCAAAGTTCGAATCCTAGAAAATAGGTATCTTTTTATTAAATTTCTCTATATTGAGTTAATTTCATAATTCAATCTTTTAAAGAAACACAGACTTACAGAATCTTGTCATCTATAAATTTTTAAGCTGTTCGTTGCTTACTTAACACCGTCATATGGTTAATCCTATCTGCTG
>NZ_WEHU01000063.1 GCF_009183415.1 Bacillus sp. B1-b2
AAAGTCCGCTCGACTTGCATGTATTAGGCACGCCGCCAGCGTTCGTCCTGAGCCAGGATCAAACTCTCCAATAAAGAGTAAGATTAGCTCATTGCTAAACTCTAGCTTTTGTATTACTTGTTTTCGTTCTATAAGAACGATTATTGTTGACGTTTATTGTTCAGTTTTCAAAGAGCAATACATTCTGTTGCTATCAGAAGCAACTTTTATATCTTATCACAAATCTTTTTAATCTGTCAATAAATTTTTTAAAAGTATTTATTGACTAATTATTATTCATTTGCGATTTGTTGTTTCTATCAGAAGCAACTTTTATATAATACCAACTATTTAAATATACGTCAACACTTTTTATCATTTTTTTAAAATTAATATATGAATCGATATTATTATATCTTTACTCAAGAAATATAAACTTAATCTATCACTCTATAATAGCTACAAAACGCTATTAAGATAATAGTAATTTGTAATTCTTATATGTTAACATTAAACATCATTACTCCATTCTCAACATAATGACTATTTCCTAATGGAAATTAACTCCTTTAAGGTTGTACTTTCATTAATTAACTTCTTTAACACACTAGTCTCTCTCTTTACCCATGGGTTACTTCCTTCCTTATTCATACTAGCTTCATTCACTTGGATAGCCTCTTCTATTGTTATCCAAACGGACTTAAAATCTAAATCTGCTTCATATGCATCTAATTTTTGCATTGTCATAATAGTATTCTTTAGCTCACATAAATAATAATGAAATACCATTTGAAAATAGGTATTCGGTTCAAATAAATCTAGTTGATTTTCTTCCACAATACCAACCTTATCTTTTACTATGCAATTCCTATATCCACTCTCTTCTGCTATTTCTCTTAGAAGCGCCTGGGAATAACTCTCTGAGCCCTTAACACCACCACCAAGAAATTTATAATCTCCCTTATTAGTTTGAATTAATAAGATTTTATCTTTCCTTAAAATAATAGCTCTAACAGCTTCCCTTTTGTATACCTTTTTCTATTCTGCAAAGGATATACCAATAGTTCCAAAAAATATCATAACTGTAACTCCTTCAATTATTCCTTTCTACTATGTTAAACTAATTAATGTTTTGTATTATCACAACTCTAATGAATTCACATTGTATATTCTCTTTTTTAACTTTTAACTAGGTTACATTTAAACATTCCTTCTATATTGATAGATTGCTCTTGACTCATGTTAGTGATATAGCGATGTATCTTTATAAAAAAAAAACATTACACTTACTTACAAGGTTAGCAATCTATCCAATAAGTTAATTTTAGTTTTCAACTCACCTTAAATCCTCTTGAGAAAAGCATGAAGAATTTGAGAATATAATTCAGGTTGATCTCGATGTACCAAATGGCCAGCAAAAGGGATAATAGATATATGAAATTCCTGATTTAATTGCTTGAAAGTTAGAGCTGCTAAAACTTCTATTTCTTGTTTCTCACCAACCATATATATAGTTGGTATCTTAATAGAAGACACTTCACTTGTTTCATTAAATAGGTAAAAATGTTCACTAGTAAACAAGCTAAGTAATGCTTTCCAATCATTATCACCGTGAATTTCATTTAAGAAATGCACAGCTTCTCTATTAGTAGACAATTGCTCATAGGAAGAAGCCTCTTCTTTAGATAATTCATCCCAATTATCAGGTTCTTTAGGAAATATTCCTGAAAAACAGAGAGACTTTACTTTATTAGGATATTCTTTAGCAAAAAGTAGAGCTACTATTCCACCCAATGAAACTCCTGCGATATGACATTGAGTAATATTTAAGTTTTCTAATGTATCATTTATATCCTTTGCACAATGACTAAAATAATGATCCAGTTCTCCAACAGACTTTCCATGTCCTCTCAAATCAAGTCTAATTACTTGATAGTCTCTAGTGGAGAAGCATTGACTTTGCTCTTCATATTCTACATTTCCTGTCATACCTCCAGAATGAATAAGAACTAGAGGCTCACCTCTTCCTGAAATGGTCGTACGTAATATCATGTAAATTCCACCATTCTATTTAATTAGTAAAAACTAGTATAATTACCCGCTGGAATATTTATACAAAACCAATAGATCATATCTATCTTTTGGTGAGAACCTTATGTATAATGAATCTATTTTTAATTAATAAAATTAGGAAGATATTCATAAACCTATGAAACTCTCAAGTAGCTTTAGTCAATCCGTATAATATAAGTTTCATAATATCTAAATTCAATATCATTAACCTTATATAAGTTGAAAGCAGGTTATAGCTCACACAGTTTATAAAGTTGACGTTTATACGTGATAATGCTAATAGTTCTAATATTGATTTTTAAGTATATTAGTACATTGCAATTAAAAGAAATTTTTTAAAATAAGATGTAAATATTTTTTATAACATGTTACAGTCATACCGTAACAATCAGATATCAAATGAAGAAAGGAAGAAGAGCTGATGAAGTTTAGAGTAGAAACCCTTCCACACTATCGCATTGCTTATTTGCGACGATTTGGTACTTATGGTCCTGAAAATAGTGAAGTAATGGAGGATTTAAAAGTATGGGCTAGAGAGAGAAATCTTCTTTCCGAGTCAACAATCTTACTTGCTATCCCTCAAGATAATCCAGAAACAACTCTTTCTGAAAAATGTAGATTTGATGCTTGCATTGTAATAGCTGATGATTATCAAATTGATGGTTCAATTTTTGAAGGTGAAACTTCTGAAGGTAAATATCTTATTTACGAGGTCAAGCATATAACTGAAGATATTCAAGAAGCATACTCTAAAATTTTTTTATTTCTACAAAGTAATGAATATCATATAGACAACAGACCAATTATAGAGAGATTCATTGGTAATATGAACAGCAATTCATTTTGTGAAATATGTGTGCCTATAAAGTAATCTAATTAAAGACTTTTTTACAACCATTTCAAGATTCATCTTTTTGGAGGAATTGCTTTTATTAGATGCTTATAGCTTCATAGAGGTTTAAACGGTTAATATTCGCCTTATGCTACATGTCTAAAACAAAAAAAGATCTAAAAGCATTATGCTTTTAGATCTTTTTGATTGCCTGGCGACGTCCTACTCTCACAGGGGGAGAGCCCCCAACTACCATCGGCGCTGAGAAGCTTAACTTCCGTGTTCGGTATGGGAACGGGTGTGACCTTCTCGCTATCGCCACCAGACTAT
>NZ_WEHU01000064.1:0-1213 GCF_009183415.1 Bacillus sp. B1-b2
AGTTAAGTTAGAAAGGGCGCACGGTGGATGCCTTGGCACTAGGAGCCGATGAAGGACGGGATTAACACCGATATGCTTTGGGGAGCTGTAAGTAAGCTTTGATCCAGAGATTTCCGAATGGGGAAACCCACTATCCGTAATGGGATAGTATCTTTACCTGAATACATAGGGTACTGAAGGCAGACCCGGGGAACTGAAACATCTAAGTACCCGGAGGAAGAGAAAGCAAACGCGATTCCCTGAGTAGCGGCGAGCGAAACGGGATTAGCCCAAACCAAGAGGCTTGCCTCTTGGGGTTGTAGGACACTCTATATGGAGTTACAAAGGAACGGGGTAGACGAATCGATCTGGAAAGATCAGTCGTAGAAGGTAATAACCCTGTAGTCGAAACTTCGTTCCCTCTTGAGTGTATCCTGAGTACGGCGGGACACGAGAAATCCCGTCGGAAGCAGGGAGGACCATCTCCCAAGGCTAAATACTCCCTAGTGACCGATAGTGAACCAGTACCGTGAGGGAAAGGTGAAAAGCACCCCGGAAGGGGAGTGAAATAGATCCTGAAACCGTGTGCCTACAAGTAGTTAGAGCCCTTTTATGGGTGATAGCGTGCCTTTTGTAGAATGAACCGGCGAGTTACGATTACATGCGAGGTTAAGTTGAAGAGACGGAGCCGTAGCGAAAGCGAGTCTGAATAGGGCGAAATAGTATGTGGTTGTAGACCCGAAACCAGGTGATCTACCCATGTCCAGGGTGAAGTTCAGGTAACACTGAATGGAGGCCCGAACCCACGCACGTTGAAAAGTGCGGGGATGAGGTGTGGGTAGCGGAGAAATTCCAATCGAACTTGGAGATAGCTGGTTCTCTCCGAAATAGCTTTAGGGCTAGCCTCAAGGTAAGAGTATTGGAGGTAGAGCACTGTTTGGACTAGGGGCCCCCATCGGGTTACCGAATTCAGACAAACTCCGAATGCCAAATACTTATCCTTGGGAGTCAGACTGCGAGTGATAAGATCCGTAGTCAAGAGGGAAACAGCCCAGACCACCAGCTAAGGTCCCAAAGTATATGTTAAGTGGAAAAGGATGTGGAGTTGCTTAGACAACCAGGATGTTGGCTTAGAAGCAGCCACCATTTAAAGAGTGCGTAATAGCTCACTGGTCGAGTGACTCTGCGCCGAAAATGTACCGGGGCTAAACATATCACCGAAGCTGTGGATTGA
>NZ_WEHU01000064.1:1311-2948 GCF_009183415.1 Bacillus sp. B1-b2
CGAAGCTAGACCGGAAGGACTGGTGGAGCGATTAGAAGTGAGAATGCCGGTATGAGTAGCGAAAGATGAGTGAGAATCTCATCCACCGTATGCCTAAGGTTTCCTGAGGAAGGCTCGTCCACTCAGGGTTAGTCGGGACCTAAGCCGAGGCTGAAAAGCGTAGGCGATGGACAACAGGTTGATATTCCTGTACCACCTATAAACCGTTTGAGCAATGGGGGGACGCAGGAGGATAGGGTAAGCGTGCTGTTGGATTAGCACGTCCAAGCAATTAGGCTGGTAATGAGGCAAATCCCGTTACCATATAAGGCTGAGTTGTGACGGCGAGGGAAATATAGTACCGAAGTTCCTGATTCCACACTGCCAAGAAAAGCCTCTAGCGAGGTTTAGGGTGCCCGTACCGCAAACCGACACAGGTAGGCGAGGAGAGAATCCTAAGGTGAGCGAGAGAACTCTCGTTAAGGAACTCGGCAAAATGACCCCGTAACTTCGGGAGAAGGGGTGCTCTTTTGGGTGTTAAAGCCCGAGAGAGCCGCAGTGAATAGGCCCAGGCGACTGTTTAGCAAAAACACAGGTCTCTGCGAAGCCGCAAGGCGAAGTATAGGGGCTGACACCTGCCCGGTGCTGGAAGGTTAAGAGGAGGGGTTAGCACGTGTAGTGCGAAGCTCTGAATTGAAGCCCCAGTAAACGGCGGCCGTAACTATAACGGTCCTAAGGTAGCGAAATTCCTTGTCGGGTAAGTTCCGACCCGCACGAAAGGTGTAACGATCTGGGCACTGTCTCAACGAGAGACTCGGTGAAATTATAGTACCTGTGAAGATGCAGGTTACCCGCGACAGGACGGAAAGACCCCGTGGAGCTTTACTGCAGCCTGATATTGAATTTTGGTACAGCTTGTACAGGATAGGTAGGAGCCTTGGAAGCCGGAGCGCCAGCTTCGGTGGAGGCATTGGTGGGATACTACCCTGGCTGTATTGACATTCTAACCCGCACCCCTTATCGGGGTGGGAGACAGTGTCAGGTGGGCAGTTTGACTGGGGCGGTCGCCTCCTAAAAAGTAACGGAGGCGCCCAAAGGTTCCCTCAGAATGGTTGGAAATCATTCGTAGAGTGTAAAGGCACAAGGGAGCTTGACTGCGAGACCTACAAGTCGAGCAGGGACGAAAGTCGGGCTTAGTGATCCGGTGGTTCCGCATGGAAGGGCCATCGCTCAACGGATAAAAGCTACCCCGGGGATAACAGGCTTATCTCCCCCAAGAGTCCACATCGACGGGGAGGTTTGGCACCTCGATGTCGGCTCATCGCATCCTGGGGCTGTAGTCGGTCCCAAGGGTTGGGCTGTTCGCCCATTAAAGCGGTACGCGAGCTGGGTTCAGAACGTCGTGAGACAGTTCGGTCCCTATCCGTCGTGGGCGTAGGAAATTTGAGAGGAGCTGTCCTTAGTACGAGAGGACCGGGATGGACGCACCGCTGGTGTACCAGTTGTCTTGCCAAAGGCATCGCTGGGTAGCTATGTGCGGAAGGGATAAGTGCTGAAAGCATCTAAGCATGAAGCCCCCCTCAAGATGAGATTTCCCATAGCGTAAGCTAGTAAGATCCCTGAAAGATGATCAGGTTGATAGGTCAGAGGTGGAAGCG
>NZ_WEHU01000065.1 GCF_009183415.1 Bacillus sp. B1-b2
TGTATTTGGCAAGCAAAAAATGCATAAAACGGCAATCAAAAATGTAACCACTTGCCAACGAAATTTAATTCTGAATAATTGACTCCTTATAACGATAACTATCGCCTTTAAATACAATCAAATGCGAATGATGGATGAGTCGATCAATTACTGCCTCCGTTAATATTGGATCCCCAAAAACGTGATTCCATTGACCGAATTGAAGGTTTGTCGTGATTATGATGCTTTTGGTTTCATAACACATCGAAATAACCTGAAACAATAATTCAGCCCCTTGTTTGTGAAGAGGAATGTAACCTAACTCATCCAAAATCAAAAGATCCAATTTCTCTATTTGCTTAAAAAGCTTATTGAGATTACCTTTTTCATTTGCTTCTAATAATCGATTAACTAATGATGCCGCTGTATAGAATTTAACAGCTTTGCCATACCTTTGTATGGCATTCAATCCAATTAACGTAGCTAAATAGGTTTTACCTGCACCTACACCCCCATAGAAAATTAGATTTTCTTGCTGCTCCATGAATACTCCATTTAATAGGTCTTCACTACTTAGTCCTGCTGTTAGGACAATGTCCTTCCAATCAAAAGGTTTCCCATTGACTTTAGGTAAGCTTGCTTGTGTAAGTAAAAGATTTGTTTTTCGTTCTTCTCGTTGCTCAATTTCTTTTTCAAAAAGCTTCAGTAAATACTCTTCATTTGATGTGGCTTCTATCTCTTGATAATGTTCTCTAATCCAACTTAATTTCAATCGTTTAGCGAATTCTTGAATCTGCGTACTCAATTTATTTCAGCTCCTTTTAGAAGCTGATTATAATGCTGTAGACCTCTAGTAGCCTCCGGCATAATAGGCAATGACTTTTGGAGATGTACTTCTTCGCGTATCCCTCGACCATTAATTAGTTGGTAGAATACTTGTTTAATTGATTCAACCGAAGGATGACCATGCTCTGATGCAATCTTCAGCGCTTCAGTAATTTTACTAAAATCATAATCTTTCATCACTGTACCTAATAACTTCAGGGCTTCTGATTTTTCAGAGGAAGTACATGAATTAAAATATGTTTGCCATTCTTGTGGTAACTGCTCATAGAAACTAGTATATTTAAGTGCCATAGGACGTTTGGCCATTAGATTTAAGTATGGCTGCCAATTAATCGATTTTCTATATTGACCATAGAGTCGAGGATGGCTAACGACTAGTTGATAATCATCTGTAAGAATATCAATTGAATTATATGAAATACGAATTAGAACCTTATTTAAAGCGTATCTTGGTGAAGTAGAATATAGATTTTTTTCTACTTTAATATAACCGTACTTATCGGCTTTCACTGTTTCGTATCTGATGCATTGGTATTCCTTACTTGGTAAAACCAAAAAGGCTTTCCGATCCTCTTCAAACAGCTGGGATATGAAAGATTCCTTTTCATAATGTTTTCTCTCACGATCTTTCTCAGCTTTTTCCCACAACGTCTTATTAAGTTCGTCTAAATTCAGTACGTGGAGACCAGGCAATAAATAATTGTTTCTCACATATTTCACCATTGCTTCCACATGACCCTTTTCATTCCCACTATTAGGATTACAAAATTCACTTTCGAACCCATAGTGTAGAACGAAGTTCTGAAATTCCTCTGTTAACTGCCGTTCGCCATTTGGCAATACCTTCTTTACGGCAGCTGAAAGATTATCGAATCTAATTGTTCTTGGAACACCACCCATATGGTGAAAAATACGCTTTAATCCTTCTAAAAAACACTCTTTGTTTTGAGCGGGGAATACCTGAAAATAAAATGAATTACTATATGGATAAGAAAGAACCAGATAGGGTAGAGTTATCTGTTCCCCTTGATATTTAAACGGAGCTTCTCCAAAATCCACTTGAGCTGACCCAGGTTTGCTCTCTAGTGATAACGCTGCTTGATTCGTTTCATTTAATAGTTCTTTTTTTCGATGGGATATGTAGTTTCTTACTGTTCGATCAGAACCCTTAAAATCAAACTCCTCTTTTAATTGCTCCCAAATTCTCTTTGCAGTTCTACGGAATTTTCTCTTTTGTTTAAAATCTTCTATTAACCATTCATCTACTATATGTTTAATAGGATCCATCACTGGAGATGGTCTGTCTTGTTTGATATTTTCTACAGGACTAAAATCATCCTGTTCTGCATACTTCTTAACAGTTCTACGATCTCTTCCTATTCTTTGTGCAATCTCCGAATAGTTACTGTCTTTTATGTTTACCTCATGTCTGATATAATTAATTTCGGCCACTGCCAACATCTCCTTAATACCTCCTGCGCTTGTTTGTCCCAACAGGAAGTGTATGTGTATTTTGGAATGTTGACAAGTGGTTTTTTAATTTGTGCAGGGCCTACGGCCCTATTGCACAAATTTAATGCCATACCCTACATTTTTATGATGCCATAAACACC
>NZ_WEHU01000066.1 GCF_009183415.1 Bacillus sp. B1-b2
AACTAAGTGAAACGGGGTTAACTGATAGATGGATGTTCTGCCTGTTATGATAATGATAAAAAATAAAGTGGCAAAACCAACGATGACTTTGATCGTCAGTAAACCAATATTGACTTCTTCCAACGTTTTTTCCTCCAATTTAAATTTTACTTAGTTGTAAGATCTTGAGGTTTAGATAAAGAGGCTAGTTTTAGTATTAAAGCTCGAGTTACAATTCCAACCATGATGTAATATATGAATGAATAACTGTATCTCCACTCATAATAATACACAAGTTCGACCCACTCGGAAAAAGGTTCACCAATAAAGGCGTATGTGAGTACCATAGTGATTTGTGCGATTATAAAAATTTTCCATGTTCTAAAATATTGATATAACAACATGTAAGCTACAGGTATCATTGAAAAATCAAAGGGAAAGGCCCTAGGAATAATAGGTAGAATGCAATTGGATAATCCCAAAACCTATATTGTAAGCCAACTACATCTAATAAGGTTGTTGTTATGATAATTATGGTACCAAATAACAAAATTTCTAAAATAATGTCTCGTTTAACAAGTTTAGCCCATATAACCCAAGGCACAACTAAAAAAACGACTAGTATCCACCATTCCCAAGTTAAAAACTCATTTTTTAGCCAACCATTTAATTCTAAATGATAGAGCTTATCTTCTAATAAACGTATTTCCTTAAGATTTTCAAATATATTATCTATTGATATCACCTCTATATTTAAATGAAAAGGTAACAGATATTTTTGAATTCAAACTCTTTGAGCTGCCTTTTTAGTATTACCGTTTTTTAGTAATGAATTTCCATCGTAAATAAGAAAAAACCCATGTTGGAAGTTCTTATAATACACGGGTTTTCGACTTTTTTTCAAATAAGTCAGAAATATATTAAAAACAAAGTTAAATCTAGATTTAAGATAGAACAATAAAAACAGGATACATCAACTTATAATAATGGAGAAAGCAGACGAGCACCTTGTTCAACAATGCGCTCGGTCAGGGATCGTTGCAACAAGTCTTCAATTCTTAATGGTACAGAATCAGTAAGATCCCCCTCGAACTGCTCTGTGAGTTCTCTTGCCACATCAGCACTGTACACGACTTGACACACCTCATAATTCAGGCGAAAACTTCTCATATCATAGTTTGCTGCGCCTACTTCTGCAATTTCCTCATCAATGATCATCAGTTTCGCATGTAACATTCCTTTATTGTACTGGTAGATTTGGACCCCAGCTTCTATAAGTTCCCCGTAATAGGTACGACTTGCATAGCCCACGCTTTTTTGATCAATGTGGCGAGGAACCAGCAATCTTACGTGCACACCACGAGCTACTGCTGTCTTTAATGCCATGATAATATCCGTTTCTGGTACAAAATAGGGTGTTGTTAAATCAATAGTCTTGGTCGCCTGTGTTATACATATAAAGTAAGCTTGCCGAATGACTGGGGTAGGAATTCCAGGGTTTCCTTCCAACGTATGGATATACGCTTTATGCAATGTCCTAGTTTTTGCGGATATGTCCATTTCTTTATCATCAAGGGTGCTCAACTCTGATCCCAATTCGGCTGACCATTTGGAATGATCTGCTCTGCCGATTGAGTTGATTTTCGTTACCTTTGATTTTGTTTTCAAATTTGTTTTTGATTTTATCCGTTCCGGCACAGCGATTTCCCAATGAACATCAAAGACAGTCAGCAAATCGACTTATGCTTCTCCTATGACTTGCAAATGAGTATCCCGCCAGAAGCCAACGTCAGGCTTCAATCCTGTATATTCATATCCTACGTTCATGCCACCATTAAAAGCTATCTTTCCGTCGATTATGGCCATCTTACAATGATCCCGATAATTCCAATTGGACAAAATCCAGGGAAATCGTAAAGGAAATATTGTCCTGCATTCTATCCCTGCTTCCACCATCTGCGTGATTTTTTCACGCGGGAATTTATAACTCCCCAAGCCATCTCTCATAAAACGAACCTGCACTCCATTTACTGCTTTTTCGATTAGCAGTTCTGTGATGCGATTACCAATTTGGTCATTCCGATATATGAAATATTCCAGATCAATTGTTTTTTGGGCTTTTTTTAGGGATTCAAGGAGTTGTTCATATTTTGCTATTCCATTGTTAAACACTTGGACTTGGCCCATTCGAAGCCCATTCACAGTGAAATGCCGTAAAGCATCGGCAATTACCGATGCTGAATCACCGAATGTCTCAGG
>NZ_WEHU01000067.1 GCF_009183415.1 Bacillus sp. B1-b2
AACTAAGTGAAACGGGGTTAACTGATAGATGGATGTTCTGCCTGTTATGATAATGATAAAAAATAAAGTGGCAAAACCAACGATGACTTTGATCGTCAGTAAACCAATATTGACTTCTTCCAAAGTTTTTTCCTCCAATTTAAATTTTACTTAGTTGTAAGATCTTGAGGTTTAGATAAAGAGGCTAGTTTTAGTATTAAAGCTCGAGTTACAATTCCAACCATGATGTAATATATGAATGAATATCTGTATCTCCACTCTAAATAATTAACAAGTTTGACCCACTCGCAAAAGGGTTCACCTATATAGGCATATGTTAGTGCCATAATGATCTGGGCTAAAATAAAAGATTTCCATGTTCTAAAATATTGATATAACAACATGTAAGCTACAGGCACCATTGAAAAATCAAAAGGAAAGGCCCGAGGAATAAAAGGTAAAAATGCAATGGGGTAATCCCAAAAACTATATTGTGCACCAACTACATCTAATAAGGTTGTTGTCAAGATAATTATGGTACCAAATAACAAAATTTCTAAAATAATGTCATGTTTAACAAGTTTAGCCCATATAACCCAAGGCACAACTAAAAAAACAACTAGTATCCACCATTCCCAAGTTAAAAACTCATTTGTTAGCCAACCATTTAATTCTAAATGATACAGCTTATCTTCTAATAAACGTATTTCCTTAAGATTTTCAAATATATTATCTATTGATATCATCCCTATATTTAAATTAAAAGGTAACAGATATTTTTGAATTCAAACTCTTTGAGCTGCCTTTTTAGTATTACCGTTTTTTAGTAATGAATTTCCATCGTAAATAACAAAAATTTTTTAAATCTAGATTTAAGATAGAACAATAAAAACAGGATACATCAACTTATAATAATGGAGAAAGGAGGCGAGCACCCTGTTCAACAATGCGCTCGGTCAGGGATCGTTGCAACAAGTCTTCAATTCTTAATGGTACAGAATCAGTAAGATCCCCCTCGAACTGCTCTGTGAGTTCTCTTGCCACATCAGCACTGTACACGACTTGACACACCTCATAATTCAGGCGAAAACTTCTCATATCATAGTTTGCTGCGCCTACTTCTGCAATTTCCTCATCAATGATCATCAGTTTCGCATGTAACATTCCTTTATTGTACTGGTAGATTTGGACCCCAGCTTCTATAAGTTCCCCGTAATAGGTACGACTTGCATAGCCCACGCTTTTTTGATCAATGTGGCGAGGAACCAGCAATCTTACGTGCACACCACGAGCCACAGCTGTCTTTAATGCCATGATAATATCTGTTTCTGGTACAAAGTAGGGTGTTGTTATATCAATAGTCTTGGTCGCCTGTGTTATACATATAAAGTAAGCTTGACGAATAACTGGGGTAGGAATTCCAGGGTTTCCTTCCAACGTATGGATGTACGCTTTTTGCAATGTCCCTGTCTTTGGGTATATGTCCATCTCTTTACCATCTATGGTGCTCAACTCTGAACCCAATTCGGCTGACCATCTGGAAAGATCTACTCTTCCGATTGGATTGATTTTCGTTACCTCAGATTTTGTTTTCAGATTTGTTTTCGATTTTATCCGTTCCGGCACAGCAATATTCCAATGAACGTCAAAGACAGTCTGCAAATTGACTGATGCTTCTCCTGTTATTTGTAAATGAGTATCCCTCCAGAAGCCAACGTCAGGCTTCAATCCTGTATATTCATATCCTACGTTCATGCCACCAGTAAAAGCTTTCTTTCCGTCGATCGTGACAATCTTACAATGATCCCGATAATTCCAATTGGATAAAATCCAGGGAAAGCGTAAAGGAAATATTGTCCGGCATTCTATCCCTGCTTCCACCATCTGAAGGATTTTTTGACGCGGAAATTTTTTACTCCCCCAACCATCTCTAATAAAACGAACCCGCACTCCGTTTACTGCTTTTTCGATCAGCAGTTCTGTGATGCGATTACCTATTTGGTCATTCCGATAGATGTAATATTCCAGATCAATGGTTTTTTGGGCTTTTTGTAGGGATTCGATGAGTTGTTCATATTTTGCTATTCCATTGTTAAACACTTGGACTTGGCCCATTCGAAGCCCATTCACAGTGAAATGCCGTAAAGCATCGGCAATTACCGATGCTGAATCACCGAATGTCTCAGG
>NZ_WEHU01000068.1 GCF_009183415.1 Bacillus sp. B1-b2
TACTGGTACAACCTATGAAAACTAATCTAGGGCATTATTGCGAGGTAGTGTTTGAAGGAGATGCGGTGAATCGAGAGACCCGTAGTTGGATGAGCAGACCCAAATGCATAAGCGTGAAACACAACGGCTGGATAAGTTGACGACCGTGCGAAGAGAACGGGAAGTCCGGATACTTTTATCTGTTCCTTGGCCAAAGTAACCAGTCGACTAAGGAAATCTTATCAAGTGATGGTGTTGGGTATGTTCAGAAGGAAAGTGCGATGACCCCGTGAGGTCTCCACTTCAACTTTAGTTATTGGTATATAAGGAAAACCGAAATTACCAATAAAGGTGGAGAAGTCAGACGTTTTCATAGTACGGAAGTAAGGTTGTGACGAAACACAATCTGAACGGAAGGGAAACGACCTCGTGGCTCTACACAATTAAATAGGTGTAATGATAACCGCTCATGTTACTTTGGTAAAAACGGACGGAACGTGCACAATGAAAGGTGTGGAATAAGTATTGAACCAAGAACTAAAGTTCAAATGGCACAGTGTATATGGACAAATTCTCTTTGATAGGAAGCTCAAAACAGCTTGGGAAAAGGTTAAAAGCAATAAGGGAGCAGGAGGAATAGATGGAAAAACTGTACAAAGTTACGCAAGTAACGAAGACGAAAATCTTCGAAAGCTACTTGAAAAACTTAGGTTGAAAGAATATATACCTTCTCCAGTACGTAGAAAATACATTCCCAAAAAGAATGGGAAACAACGTCCACTTGGAATCCCTAATGTAGAAGACCGCATAGTCCAACAAGCTATAGTAAATGTATTAGAACCAAAATGTGAGGAATACATCTTTCATAAATGGTCTTGTGGTTATCGTCCTAATTTAGGAGCAAAAAGAGTCATGCAAATTATTACTTGGAATATCGAGAGTGGATACCATTATATCTACGACTGTGATATTAAAGGCTTCTTTGATAATATTCCTCATAAGAAATTAATGAAAATACTTAATAAGTATATAGCAGATGGTACTGTACTTAATCTTATATGGAAATGGCTTAAAGTTGGTTATATGGAAGAAGGAAAACATTATAAAGGTGTTGCCGGAACTCCTCAAGGAGGAGTTATTTCACCACTTCTCGCCAATTTGTTTCTTAATGAACTGGATTGGGAGTTAGATTCCTATGGAATCCGCTTCGTAAGATACGCCGATGATTTTCTTTTGTTTGCCAAAACAAAAGAAGAAATACAAAAAGCAGAGGAAATAACAAAGAAGAAGCTCAAAGAATTAGGACTTGAAATTTCCATTGAAAAGACCAAAGTTGTAAACTTCCATGATGATGACTTTGACTTTCTAGGCTTCACTTTTGAACATTGGAGAAAAAGAAAGAAGGATGGAAAACCCTACTATATAGTCAAACCAAAAGAATCTACTTGGAAAGATTTTCGTCAGAAAATAAAAGATAAAACTAGGAAAACACTTACCCTTAGCAAAGAGGTATGGGTAAACCGAGTGAACCAAGTAATTAGAGGAAAGGTAAATTACTTCCTTACCATTTGGGAAGCTATAAAAGAAAATCAAAAGTTTGGGAAAGAATTCTCTTGTTTCTTCAATGTATTCAGAGATGAGTTATTAGCAATTGATGGTTACACAAGAAGACGATTAAGAGTAGCTATGATACATCATCATCCAAGTCAAAAGAAAGGTCAAAAGATGTCAACAAAATGGGGAATTGAATTCTTTACTAAGATTGGTTTAGTGCCGGCTTTTCAATATTATTATGGCAAACAGTTTGGTTATAGTCCGGAAGACTATGTTCAATATATGAAGGCTAAACATGAGAAGAAGTACAAAAGGGCTTTACAACGAGCAAAAGAAAGAGGAAAAGAGTATTTTACACGTGAAAGGGTTCGTAAAATAAACTGTGCACAGGGAAAATAA
>NZ_WEHU01000069.1 GCF_009183415.1 Bacillus sp. B1-b2
TCTCCTCGTATAGTAAGTTTATAGTCCTCTTTCGAGGTAATTTCCAATTAAAATATTGTTCTTTGATAATTCTATAGATGTTAGTTCAGATAGTGGGGGGCTAGCCCCCCACTATCTGAAAAAGTTTTCCAAAGGGTGGACTTTTCGTGATGTCCCTAGATAATGGTCTTAGGATCATTTGGGGGATTTCTATCATCTCCTGTAGCTTTGACTACTACAAAAGTCTGTCTCCCCAGTCCTTGTTCGAACTTCTAACCCGCAGGCTGTTCCCTTTGGCAGCCCATGCTGGAAGTTGCAGCTTCCAGGCAGCTCATGGACCAAAGTGAGTTCTAATACGCGAGGGTGATTGACCGACAAGTACACTGGGGATATCCCGAAGAGTCCTTCCCTTGATCCTAGATTGAAAGGAGGTTAGCCACCATGAAATTATTTGTTGGAATAGACGTTAGCTCTCAAGATATGAAAGCTTGTGTCATGAATTTTGAAGGAGAAGCATTAACTGCTCTCACTGTTGACAACAATTTGACTGGGGCATCTTATCTGAAAGATCAGATTGTCAAGATAGCCCAAAGTAACTCAATTTCCGAGATTCAAATCGGGATGGAGGCCACTTCAGTCTATAGTTGGCATCCTGCTATGTTTTTTCACGAGGATGAATCTCTTAAAGAATTTAAAACAACAGTCTTTACTATTAATCCAAAACTAATTAAAAAATTTAAAGAGTCATATGTTGACCTGGATAAAACAGACCAAGTCGATGCTTGGATTATTGCAGATCGCTTACGGTTTGGACGTCTTCCACTAACGGCGGTGATGCAGGAACAATTTATTGCTCTTCAAAGGTTGACAAGAATGAGATATCATCTCGTTCACAACCTAACGCGAGAAAAGCAATATTTTCTGCAACACTTATTTTATAAGTGTAGTTCCTTTACGACTGAAGTGGATAGTTCGGTTTTTGGAAATGCCATGTTAGAGCTATTTCTTGAACAATATAGCTTAGATGAAATTAGCTCAATGGATCTTCAAGAACTTGCGAATTATCTTCAAGATAAGGGCAAAAATCGCTTTACTGACGCCGAGTGTGTGGCGAAATCCATTCAAAAGGCTGCGAGATCTTCCTACCGATTATCAAAGTGTGTGGAAGATTCTATCGACCTATTATTAGGGACTTCAATAGAGTCCATCCGTAGTATAACTAAACAGATTAAAGAACTTGACAAAGCCATCCAAAAGCTTCTAGAAGGTATCCCTAATACCTTACAGACGATTCCAGGAATAGGCCCAGTCTATACCGCTGGTATTTTAGCCGAAATTGGACAAATTGATCGCTTTGATAACCAAGCTTCCATTGCCAAATATAGTGGACTTACATGGTCCAAGAATCAATCAGGAAAGTTCCAAGCTGAGGAAACCAAAATGATACGTTCAGGAAATAGATTTCTTCGTTATTACCTTGTTGAAGCTGCCAACTCGGTTCAACGAAATGAACCTGAATTTCGGGCATACTACCTGAAAAAATATCGTGAGGTTCCTAAGCATCAACACAAAAGAGCACTCGTCTTAACGGCAAGAAAACTTGTGCGGTTGGTCGATGCGCTGCTACGCAACGATCAAGTCTACACGCCAAGAAGGAAGGTGAATAACTAAAGGATAAAACATCCTAAATCCTTCAATATTTTCCAGTAAATGGTTTAATATCTTACTGGGTTTCTTAAGTATTGTCTTTTTTAGGTATTGGTTGGCTTACAATTTCCAATTCCTTAGATTTTGGTACTTGACATATTACCGCAGGACTTTTC
>NZ_WEHU01000007.1 GCF_009183415.1 Bacillus sp. B1-b2
GTGGTTAGATAACCAATTAACTACCAATGGATATGATAATGTAAAGCGTATACTTTACGCAGATTGGCGAGAGAGTGAAGGCATACATGTAAGTCCTAAATAAAATTTGTTAGGATAAGAGCACATCAATTTTCTTGGTGAATATAAACTTTAGTCTTCAACAATCAGGCGCTTTAATGAAGTAACTAAAGCCTAATTTTTCACTTATAACACCGAGAAATTAGACTTTTTATATTTTGATTTCCTTAACGTTGTAAATCCGCATTTTCCTGACGCTACCCCTAATAGAACCCTGAAAAGAATAACGAAAGATATAGAAATCGGACAAGTATTTAAAATAGAAAAGGTTAATGGGGATTGGGTCGCATTCACGAAAGACAAAAAAGATGGTCAGAGAAAATGAATTATGGTTTAATAAATTACTAATAGGAGTAGTATTTATGAATGACGTTTGGGACGTATCAATGCTAAAAGGTGTAGCGGATGTGTGAGGTTACCAAATAAACGCAACAAGCGCTACAGAAGCTGTCTTGGTCGCTGAACAATCCTTTTTAGGTAAGGTCATAAGGGAGGCTTTAGCGGAGTACGCTTAAGACTAGATGAAGACAATGAATATAAACTCGTTATAAATGTGATGGTACAATAGACAACAAGGCGGACTGAATAAGGTCTGTTTTTTTTGTTTATCAAAGGGTTGTACGAATATACAACCCTTTTTTTTATATTGTCACCTGTAAATCACAATGAATTAATGATACTTGAATTTTTCCAAGCATGTCCCGCATTGTTTTCTCTTCTTGATTTCTTCTGCAGATAAATAGATGTTGTTTGAATCGATTTGTGCCCCAATGCAATTTTAATTTGATCCAAACTCGCCCCTTGATCAGAACTAATTTGTGCAAAAGCATGTCTTAGTGTATGTGGTGTAATTGGATTTTTCCTTGTTTTGATGAAAGGTAAATCCGCTTCATTAATTTTTTTTGTTAAATAATTAGATAAATACTTATAATTGTATGGTTTCCCTTTGTTCGTCATAAAAATATACGAATTATCACTACCATCTAATATAAAATCTAACCGTCTTGTTCGTCGAAATTTCCGTATTTCTTCTATTATATATGGATGTAAGAGTACCTCTCTTTCATGTCTCCCTTTTCCTAATACATATAACCAGTAATCTCCATCCACATAAGAAATATCCGATATTTTACTATGACATAATTCGTTTATTCTAAGCCCTGTTGTAATTAAGGTTGCTAGTAAACCATGAACAATGGGATGGTCTTTATAATAGTCCAATATCTGCACTACCTCATTTTTTCCTAAATCCCTATCTGGCCGATCAATATCCCGCACATTACTACTCAACATTTTTTCATGCAGCGGAACTTCTATATACTTTGTTTTATACAAAAAAGAAAGAAATCCTTTAAGAACTACCATTTTACGACTCAGTGTAGAAACTGCGTATGGCTTCTTCCCCTTCCCTAACGGAGCTGCAGCTAACCACTCTTGAAATTTTCTAATATGTACATGATTGAGTAGTTTAAATACCTGATAGGGATTTTGCTGTGCATTTAAATCTAATCCAATGGAAAAAGCATTTTCTATTATCTGTTTATACATGATAAGTAAATCTCTGCTGTACTCTTTGATGGTGTTCTCCATTTTATTCTTTCGTATATCCATATCTTTCTTTTGGTGTAAAAATAAATACATCATTTCCAAGTCATTTATTTCCTTATTGTTAGATACGTCCTCCATAATGATTAACTCGTCAGGTAAATTTTGAAATAGCGATGGATCTGTTAAAGTTTTTGAAAACGATGCGATGGACGACTGACTTCCAGTAAATTCTAACGAATTTTTGTTCGAATGGAATGAAATTTCCTTTTCTAGCATTTTTTCACCTCTTTTAGCATTTTTTGAAAACAAAGTGATTATATGGTTATATGTGACTCGTTATTAATTTAATTTAGGTATATTTAATATCTACTTCTATATTAGTAGAAAAATACTTTATTTGTCTACTATATATACATATAAATAAAATTAATATTTAAAATACATTTTAATATAAAATAGTAGGTATTATATTTTTTTATATAAAATAGATATTAAACCTTTGTTTAATATTAAGATACATATTATAATCTTATTAATGATAAAAGGAAGAGGTGGATTTTTTGATTAGCGAAAGTTTATACCGAGCATTAGATGAAAGTACTTTTTTTGTAAGTAAATATGAAGTGCAAGTGAAAACTTATTTCTTACAAAAATCCAAATATGGTCTTAGAGTGCAAGTTAGTAGATTTGTAGATAAAAGAGGAAGTTTGAGTCGAGAAAAAGATACAGTGGAGATTAAATTATTGATAGGGGGAGGAGGGGTAGTTATTGATAAAACTTTTAAAAGTATTACATTAGAAAAACCAACAAGAAAAAAGGTAGAAGAATGTATAACAGATTTTTTAGAGAATGCTAGTGAGTATTGTAAACAAAGCAAGAATTAATACATAAATTAGAATTATTCCCCAATTGAATATTGACTATAGTAAATGGTAACATATAAATAGATTATAATATTGAGTTAATATTAAATGATATGTATACACTATTTTAATAATGATTAGTTGGGGAGAATAAAATGGGCCAAGAAGATAAGAAAAAGCAAATTACTACAAAACAGGCTGCAGAATTATTAGGTGTTGCTGAGAATACAGTTTTATCATATTCCAGACAAGGCATATTAACTGCAGTGAATGAAAAAAGTTGGCAAATTGACAATACGAAGTACTTTTATATAGATGATGTAGAAGAGGTAAAAGACAAATTAAAAAAGCCAGGACTTAGCACTGGTGAAGTTGCTGCACAATTAGGTGTATCTACTGTAACGGTATTTAACTATATAAAGGATGGTAAACTTACTGCAGAGAAAGAAGTTTATAGAGGTAGGGAATTATATTTTATTAAACAAACGGAGCTTGAACGTTTTCAAAAAAATTATAAAAATATGAGAAGTAGAAATAATAAAGAGTTTTATTCCAAACCAAATAAACATGGTTGGTTTCAATTGTTTATTCATGAAAGAAGTGAAGAACATGGAAGATTGATGGTTGGGGAAGATGAAGATTACTTTTTATTAACTGCTAGTGGAAATAAGATTCCATATACGAAAATTGAGCAATATGGTTTTAAACCGGTTTATTTAATTGAAAGAGGTTCTATAATTTCCAAAAGGAAATTTGCTAAGTTTGTGTTCCCTTATGAATATAAGGTTAAAACTAATATATACTCTTTCATAGATAAATGTTATGAATATATCACTCCAACAAATATGAAGATGAACATAAATAAACAAACAATCGAGTTAGAAATTAAACCATATTGTTTTCCGTACGATACTTTAGATGAAGAAACGATTAAAACTATTAAGAAGTATATGGTGGAAGGTTCTATAATCTCAACGGTTAAAGGAATTTATATAGATTCTGAATATGAGTTGCTATCTATAGAAATACCTACCCAGGTTAAGGATTCTTTGAAACAGATTGCTTCTGAGGGGAATTTTACTTTAGAAGAGTTGGTTTCTGAAATTCTTTTAGAGTATGTTAACGAAAAACACTAAACTTTTTTATCTGAATAAACTCGTTTTATAGGAAAAAGTAATTTAGACTTTCTGCTAAAATGCAAAAGGATAAGGTGGGTATTAAGCATAGAGCGGAGAGGTTAATTAATAAAATTATTGAAATCTAACATTGAAATTAGAAATTGTCGTATCTTTCGCTATTAATACACTTAAAAAACGAAGGTTTAGAGAAGGAGATTGCATGATAAACACGGTAAGAAATGTTGTAGATGAATATATATTAAAAAGAGATAATATTGGTCCTATTGATCCAGAGAGGGAAGAAATTATTAATCAATATTTTCGAAATAGGAAAGGAGAAGAAATCGCAGAGCATTTAATAAATGCTACTGTTAGTGAAACTGGCGGTTTGACAGCTTTATCGGGATTTTATTATCAATTTTTAGTTACAATTGAATATATTGTAGAGATGTTAGAGGATAAATGGGATTTTGTTATTATGGAATACCATGATGATATTGTAGTAGGTAAAGGCAATAAAGTTCGCTTTGTACAAGTAAAAACTAGTCAGAAAATCAAACTGGAAGTCACGGAGTCTCCTGCTTCAAGTTTATATAGAAGGAGCAATAAAGAAATAAACAAGAAACAATTTCTTCAAGCTAATTCCTGGGTAGATAAATTGTTATTAAATGCAACTCTAACTAAAAAATCTGAAGAATACGAAACAGAATTTCAATTATATTCAAGTTATCATTTTATTCGTACCAAAAATTATAATTTTGATCATTATACAGATAATAAGTTATTTAATAAAGAGGTTTCTTCAGATGATGGTTTGCTCAAAGTATTATCGGAGAAAGTGTTTGACGATAAAGGAACAGAGTTTACTTATTTAAGTTTATGTGGAGAAAGTATAGAGTCACTACTAAAACGTTTTTATTTACATACGGGATCATCTTTGCAAGAAATAGATAAGTTTCAAGATTATTTATGTATGAAACTTAATAGAATTATTTTTAGTGGGTATGGGGAAAATGTATCTATTGCCGTTTCAGATTTAAATTTTATTATAGGGTATTTATTTGAAGAATGTACTGATAAAACTAATATAGAACGATTAATTATTACAAAGGAAAAGATCGTTAATTTATTAGATATCGTTAGAAAGAAAGCACTGTCCCAAGCCAGTTTAATAGTAAACCAGCATGAAGGCATTACTATTATTAATAGAGTTATAGATGAATTATTAAATAGCGTTAAAGACTTTAGAAATTCAGAAATCGTTAATAGTTTAATTTATGAATATAAGAAGTATTTAGAGTGTTGGATATTAAATGAGGGTGGAGATATAAAAAAATTATTTGAACGTCTATTTGATGGCACTAATAAAACCTCAATTTATTCAAGATTAAGCACTAATATGAAAGAAAATAGTTTATTGGAGTTATTTACTCTAATAATAATGCTCACAGTGAGTAAAAATAAAAAGACAAGATTCGATGGAAACGAATCATTGGTAGCGAAAAAATTTGAAGATATAGATGAAATTTTTGCATTTTTAAGATTAGAAGTTGCAAAAAAGAAACCCGAAGTTATTGAAAGATTAAACGGTATTATAAAAAATGCAAGTTTAAAAGAGCAGCTTTATCTAATGGGAATAGATTTAAATATCATTATACAAAATTATAATGATAGAAAGTTTGACAAAATTGAACCTCTCAAGATATACGTTAAGGAATCAATAGATATTGAAGAGTTGGAAGATAACCAAAAACTAAATGAGGTTCCAATCATAGCTAAATTATTACCCGGAAATATTATGAAAGCTGATTTTTATGATGCTTTGGAAGAAGATGATATAGAAAAGTATTTAGTGGAAAGGTTAGAAGAGTTAGAGGAGGGTGTTCTTTGAATAATTTTAATTTAGTACATAATAGACTAATTCAAAAGAATTTTAAAGCATTAGAAAATGAAGAAGTGGAGAAGCTAGGCTTTTCCCTATATGGAAATGAAACAATTAGAGTTTTTCTTAAGCGATTACACATGGAATTAGAACATGAAAATATAAATATCTATTCCAATCAAATAAGAATACTGCTATTAGAGCAAAGTGAAAATATTTATAATAGTTATTTTATCCTTTGTACAGATGAAGAAATAAACTATGAACAGTTTTTCATGATAGAACGTAATAATATAGCGTTAAGAAAGTATGTTGTTAGGGATGAAAATGATTTAAATCGAATTCCATTTTTGGATAATACAGTCGATAAAAAAGGAGGTAATTCAGAAAATTTAAGGGAAACTGAATATAATGAGGAAGTGAAAGTGTTATTTTCTCTTTTAAAACAATATGATAGTGAAAATATTAAATTGAAAGATTATCAAGTTGGGGAAATAGTAAATACTTTAATGCAAGGGATGGAAATTGATTATGAACATTCAAAAGTTGATAATAAAGAATTTTAAAAACTATATGGGAGAGGTCGTATTTGATTTATCCAAGGAAGTTATACTTCTATACGGTGCCAATGGATTTGGTAAAAGTTCTTTCTTTGATGCTATTGAATGGTGTTTAACAGGAAAAATAAATAGATTTGATGGTTCAGAAAATGAGCTGAAATACGATATTGTTAATAAAAGAATTCATATTGAAGAGAGCTTTGAAGTAGCAGTTACTTTAGAATTCGATGGGAATACTTTAATTAGATACTTTAATGTAACAAATGGTAACGTTGGAAATTTGCAAGTGAGAATTATATCAAAAGATGACAATGTTCATATTGGTCAAGAACAAATAGAAAATTTCTTAAAAATGCACACTGCGAATTCTATTACATATGAACGAGGGGGTTTTAGTCAATTATTAAAGCAAGCTTATATTCTATCTCAAGATCAAGTGACAGATTTTATTACAAGTGAAGATTCGAAAGAACGGTATAAAGCTTTAGCTAATATAATGGGTTTAAAATCAATGCTTCTCGAATTTGATAATTTTAAAAGAGTATTAAAAGGTTTAGAAAAAAATAAAGATAATTTATCTGACCAAATTAGTGAGTTAGATAAGGCTATAATAAACAAGAAAGAAACAATGCACTATTTTGAAAGAGAGAAATTAGACGAATTATCGAGTACGTATGGAATTTTATTATCGGATGGCAATACAAAAATCAATGTGGAAAATGAAATAGCTAAAAGACTAAATACTAAAAACCATTTAGAGAAATACATAGAATTTTACAGTAAAATAGAAGATGGGCAAAGAAATAGTAGCCTTAATGAATTGAAGAATCTTTTGAATGATTATGAATCTAGAGAAGAACTTCTTTTAGGTAAAAAGAAAAAAGCAGAACTTCTATTAGAACGTTTAAGCGATAAAATACTGAGTTTGTCAAATTTAGAAGAGAATTTAGAAAAAGTTAACGGATTAAAAGGTGAACTTAATGGTCTACAGATTTTATTGAAAGAGTTAAATGTTGAAGAAAGTAATATCGATGAATTAAATGAAAAGCTTGAATTACTAAGAAGTGAGCAATTAAAGATAGAATACAATTTAGCAGCTGTAAAATTTAAAAGTATAAATATTCCTCTGATTGAAAATGCAAAAAAATCTATTGATTTTATAATGGAAAAATTAGAACGATTAAGTAGTCGATTTCAAAAAAATAATAGTGTATCGGAGAAAATAGAGAGAATTATTGAGGAGAATAAAGATCAAGTTCTAGCTAAATTAATATCAGGCATTAGAGATGTTCAAGTATACACGAATAAATATGATTTAAATTATTGTCCTGTTTGTTCTTCACAAACAAATAATTTAAATAGTGATATAGCTCAAAATTTAAATGATTATTTGAATCAACTTAATGATGAAAGTAGTTATTATGAGAAATCTATAAGCTTATCAAAACATCTTGAAAATAGAAAGAAGAAATTAAAAGAAGAAATTAGAAGGCTAAAAAGAAATCAAGAGGAAAATGAAACTAAAATAAAAAACTTTGATAATGAAATAGCTAATTATAAATCATCAGATTTATTTGATGAAATGTTATTTTCAGAAAAACAATCTATTCTAGAAGAGCATTTAGCAAAAAATTCACTAGAAATAAATCAAAGAAAAGAAGCAATTGAAGTAATTTTAAAAATAGAAAAAGTATCAAGTGATATATCAGGTTATGAAAAAACCTCTAAAGTTACTAATAAAATAAAGTCTGCTAAAGACCTGAAAAAAAGTGTTGATAAGAATACTGCGAGAAAATATTTTGTGAATGCGAAATATAAAAATAATATTTCTTTACTTAAAGAAATAAAGAATAATATTTCAAGCGTAAATTTAATTATTCTCAATCTACAAAGTTTATTGAATGAGAATCAATATAATCAAAGGTTTATAGAAATATTTGATTTTGCTTTAGAATCAATACAAAAAATTGACATTGAGATTGATGAAATAAATTTTATTAAAGATTTGTTAGTGAAACAGGAAATTAATAATAATGTTCTAAAACAAATCTCTAATATCCAAAAAAATAAAAATGATTTAAACTCTAAAATGGGCAAATTGAATTCTTATATAGGTTTATTAGAAAAATATAAGCAAGAAAAACGAAGTTTGATAGGAGATGGGATTTCGGATTTTCTTAATCGAGGCAATTCTACCGTGCAAAGATATTTTAGATATTTAGATCCGATTCCAAGTGATTGTGATTTAGTATTTGAAGGAAGCGAAGAGCAAATAAATATAAAAGTAGCGTATAATAAAGAATTACGTGATAAGCCTGGTGGAAAAAGTAATGCTAAAAATATTTTAAGTTCAGGGCAATTAAATGTATTAGCCATATCTATATTTTTAGCAATTAATAAAGAACAACAAATACATTCACTAAATTTTGTAGGTATAGATGATCCAATCCAAAATATGGATGATATTAATCAATACACTATGTGTGACGTTTTAAATAATATAGAAAAGCAACTCATAGTTTCTACACATGATTTTAATTTCTTAAAATTATTTATAAAGAAAAATGAGCATAGAAAAAATGATATAATTATCTATAATTTAAAAAGTCCTTACATTAGTTCTGACAAATTAGAAATGATTAAATTTGATTCTCATAGATCAATTTGAACAAACTTTTTGTTTATTGCAAAATAAAAGTGCAGAGCTTTGCATAGGTAAAATGCAGGGTCCTGCACTTTATTTTATAAGTGCATAAAAAAAGACTTGCCCGTCACCCCAAGTCCCTCTACTGTAATGGTGTCGAATCATTTACAAGTGGAGGAATATGAAAGGATGCTAGCAATGTCTGGTACTCATTGTATCAAAAACTTGAGAAACAACAAGGGTTTATCTATATCTAAGATCTAAAAAACACTTGGTATTAACTGGAGAACAGCTAAGAAGTATGGGGATAATGAACAATTGCCTCAATCTAAAATAAAGCAGAAGAAAGGAATGATGACTGAAGGTAACTGGGTCGAGATGGTTTCCGATTGCCTCTTTGAGGACAGTAAGTTAAAGAAAAAGTCACGTCATACGAAGAAAGCAATTTTTGAAGAACTTCAAAGTCATAGATTTCAAGGTTCTTACAGAACTGTTTGCTATTTTGTATCTGATTGGGAAAATAGCCATAATGATCACCAAGATAAAGGCCATGATCGTTTAGAACACCCTCCTAGTGAAGCACAGGTAGATTTCGGAATAATGGAAGCAGTAAAAGACGGAGAATTCGTTGATATACATGCCCTTGTGATGTCTTACCCATGCAGCAATGCAGCTTTCGTTGTACCATTACCATCAGAAAACCAAGAGTGTTTTCTTCAAGGGCTTAAATTGCTGTTTCACCAAGCAAAAGGCGTTCCTAAGAATATAAGAATTGATAATTTAACGCCTGCCGTAAAGAAGATAAGGTCAAAGTTTGAAGCTACAAAGGAACAACTAGATAAGATAATAAAAGAGTTCTGTGTAAACTCCCACCAATATAAGAAATTAAGTGGTAAATAATCAGTAATTATTGCTTTTTTCAAAATAATCAACTAGAATTTATATATACATTTTTTTGTAATTTTTATTTTTAGCTATCTTTATGATAAGCATATTCTAATAGACACGAAGCCTTTGGGCCTTTGATTTTTACTTAACAATATTTTTGTTAGGTTAATAAAAGGACCAAAGGCTTTTTTGTGTTTATCACAGAAAGGAGCGGCATGTAATTAATGAAGGGGAAATATTTAGGAAAAGCAGATAGTGCTAACTTAGTTCCTGGAATGAGTTATTACTTATTTGAAAATGGTAAGGATTATTTTTATGTTTCTCGTTTTAACAATAAGAAGGCTCATTTTGGTTGCTACGAAAAAACACCTTTTGAAATTAATGAGGAAACAAGGGAGAAAAGTGAGGTTACATTTAAAGTAAGCAGTTCAGGACAGATTTCATTTTTCTAAAAGAGATCAGTTGGCATTTATCATTGGTTTTTAAATAAAAAGGGAGGCAAAAGAATGGAAACTTTAATAAATACTGTAGAACAGGTGAACTTTAAAGTTGAAACTTCATGTTTTAAAACTTATGAATTTTCCACGCATAATGGATTATATGTTGAAGAGGCACAATCGGAGTTTAGTTCATTTCGTTTAATGATCTATAAAAATGAAGAAGCGGCTATATTTGTTGCAAATGAGTTTGATTATGATATTAGCGAAGAGGTTTCTTATTTATTTGATATCGAAAAGATTAAAAATATTTGTGAAAACCAAAAGGATGTACCAGATTTCTCTGATGATTACTATAAAGAAAATTAAAAATTCTGATATTTTTTTGAAATCATATTAGTAATAATTGGTACAGGTTAAATGGAGGAACTGAGATGTATTACGATCGTGAAATACATATAAGAGTGGAAAGAGAGAGAAAAAGAATAATCGAATTCCTAAAAGAAAAGGGGATCACACGAAATAAAGATGATGAAAAAATAGATGATTTAACACTTTTGTCATTAACTTTAATGGAAAATGAATTACTAGCAGATATAAATACCAAAAAAGTATCTATATAGGAGGATTATTTAATGATTAGTTATACTGAAGAAGAAAAAGAAGTTGTGACTAAATTAGTTATGGAGTTAGCAAGAATAGATAATAAGAAAAGAAGAAAAGATTTAGTTTGGTGGTATTCCATGGCCAGTGGAATCAATAATAATGAAAAAACTAAGAAAATCATGGAGGATATAGAAGCAATTTAGCTTTGCCTTTTCTGAAAGGAGAGTTTAGTTTTTTTTGGGTTGAATTTTTCTATTTTTATCCTTATTATAAATATATAGGAAATTAGAAGAGTGAATATAATATATTGAGAAATGGGAGCACCCCAATTACTAAGTAAAGTCTTAGTATATTGGAGTGCTCTCTTTTTTGGAAATGAGGGGTTTAGATGAAAAAGATTATTTCCACTTTATTTATTTTATTTTTATTAAGTGGATGTTCAACAGATAGCCTAGTTACTTACCAGTCTAAAGAGAACTACAAGACTGATAATCAGGTAGAAAAGGAGATTTCGTTTAAGAAGTACTTTAATGATGTCAATCGTTCTAGTGAAAAGGCAGCTGATATTAAAACAGAAAAACACAAAGCTATAGTAAAAAAAGTGATAGATGCTGACACTTTAGTTTTGGAAGCAGATAAGTATACCGCTTTGAGGTTAATCGGAATAAATGGACCTGAAATTACAAAAGGGAAGAATGAGCCATTTGGACAAGAAGGTAAGGAATATCTGGCTAACCTTATAGAAGGAAAGGAAATTACCTATCAATTGGATCCTAATGCTGATGAAAAGGATAAGTACGGAAGAATTTTGGCGCATGTCTTTTTAGATCAAATTAGTATTCAGTCATATTTATTAAAAGAGGGATATGTTAAATTAGCTTACTTATTTGATGAATATGAATTTATTGATGTCTATAAGGATGCAGAAAATATAGCAAAAGAAAAACAATTAAATATTTGGAGCATCCCTGGTTATGCAGATACTGACTTAAATGGTTTTGTTAAGTAATACAAAGATATTCTAAAACAATAAAATTGGAGGAATACTCATGTATAAACTAAGAGATCAAATAGAGCGGGTAAGAGAAGAAATGTTAAAAATTGCATTCTCAGAGGGATTTAATTCTCCCGAAGCAATAAAGAAGAGTAAAGAGTTAGATGAATTAATACTAAGATATCAGCAAATGAACCAAAATGAATCGGTAGAAGTTAGAATTTGTTAAGAGGGTAAGAATAGTTTAGGAGGGGACATAATGATAGATTGGAGAGAAGAAGACGTTAATAGATTCTTTAGCTATCATAAAACAATTACTTATTATGGTGATGAAATACCTAAGTATCTGGTTCTAGAAAATCCAGATGGGGACGGTTGGATAATTGGTATGTTTTATCCATTTATAGGAGGAGAGTACGTTCCATTAGAAGAAGCGGGAGACGTACGACTATTATTTTCTACATTAAAGTCAGCAAAAAATTATGTGGATTTTAATTTATGGTGAGAAGTGATCAAATAATAAAAATTCTTAGACTTGAAAATTTATATCTAGTAAAAAGGGATAGGTTTACTATCTCTTTTTAAATTGTGTAGTGTTATAAGAAAGAAAATCGTATAATAAATGTATAACCATTTTTTCTTTTTTCTTTTTTGGCAATCCTATTTAGGATTAGCGTCTTAACTAATAAACACGCAGCCTTTGGGCTAATAGGCATAATACATGTAACGCATGTATTTATTGTCTATTGCCTCAAAGGCTTTTTTGTGTTTGCGCAAATTTTTCAAGAGAGGTGAATAGGCATGTTAAATAAAATAATTTTGGCTGGTTGTATTGGATTTGGTATGGGAGTTTTAACTCACGCAAAGAGGTATGGGACAATAAAAAAACCGAGGAATAATAAACTTACATTCTATCCGGGTTTCTTATTGGATGGTTGTTTTGGAGCTGTTGGAGCTATTGTTACGATTTTATTCAGTGATCCAAATGGAACGGAACGAGTAATTTTAACATCAATCTTAGGTGGATATGTAGGTGAAAATGCAATTATTAAAGTTGAAGAATCACTTCAATCAAAGAAGGAAAGCAGAATAGAGGAAATAAACAGAAAGATAAATCAGGATCTGTAGTGTTTATTTTTTCAACATGATTTCGATATGTTATAATATTTATAACAATAATCGTAGTATAGTGCAGAAGAGCATAGAATATAGTCGAGGTAAGATAGACGAGAGGAGAGAAATCATGAAACTGAATGATATCCTAACGGAAGAAGAAAAAAAACAAGTTAATGATTTAATGGTAGAGTTAGACGATTGTATTACTGAACGCCAAATGGATAAGATAACTAAGGCTATAGAAGAGATTTTTAATGAAGCTAAAAAAAGATATTATGAATCAATAGGTTCAAATAAAGAGCAAGCCGCTTCATTACAGGAAGATAGAAGGATATTTCATAGAAGATCCCCTAAGCGATTAAGAAAAGTATCATCTTACTGAACAGAGAAGAGATTAATAATCTCTTCTTTTTGTTTTGTTTTTGATAAGTACATAAGCACGATTCTTATGAAAATAAGAAAATAAAAGTGCTTATAGGATAAAGGAACATTAAATTAATGAAAATTAATAACAACTAGACTTTTCGTTATATGGTTGCTATAATTTACCTATATAAATAACGAAGAGGGAATCCCCCTAGATGAAGACATATAAACTGTATGTCTTATTCTAGGGGGATTTTTTTGTTGAAAGGAGAAAAAACGTCATGGAAAGAGAGAAAAAACTGAAAGAAGGCACATACTGTACGAATGTTTTATTAAGATGGTTAACAACAGATTTATTATTAACTAATAAAAGGTTTAAAGGGTATGATCGTAATACCGTTTTAGGTTTAATGCCTATAGGAAAAAATGAAGTTACTATGTCCTTAAAGAACATAGCTAGTGTTTCAACATCAACAAAATTTCATCTAAAGAGATTTTTGTTTGGTCTGTTTTTTACATTCATATTAGGACTTCCTTCTTTTGTTAATGGTGATTTTTTCATAGGATTAGTCCTTATTCTTATCGGTATTGTTCCCTTGTTTAACAGTTATACTTGTTCGTTAAATGTATCGAATAATGGAGGGGTAGCTTTACCTATTGAGATTTCTATACTGGAAAGAGGGAATTTACAAGAATTTGCAAATGCGATTAATGACACAATTGCTGAAGTAGAATAGGGGGCTTAGAAACAAATGTCTCTATCTTCAGAATTAGTTAAAAACGACTTTATTCAATTTCCTACAGATTATACAGATATGGTAATTAGATATGAATTAAGTAAATATGAATATATTGAAATACCCTTTATTAAAAAAAAAATTGAGAGTAAAGAATTAGCAGAATTAATTATAGAAAAAAGTAGTAGAGAAGAGAAAAAAACGCTTGTTGAGATGATAAACCGTATTCAAAAAAGAAATAGCTCGACAAAAGGGTATTTGGGGATCCTAGCAGTAGCTTTATCTACCAAAGAGTAATGTTTGAGAAAGTAATCACTTGATTTAACAAAGGTTTGATAGAGAGTGAGAAGTAAATGTGTATAGGAAAAGTACTTTTTGGTCTGAATATGGGCATTGTGCTAGCATTACCTCAATTAATCCTAATTTTAATTGATTATTTAAAGTGTTAATACATGAATATGTTGAACAAATTGAAAATTCAAATGGGATAACCCCAAGATTCATAGAGAGACATTCATTTCTATGTATTCTTGGGGTTATTTTTTGGGGAGGGTTAAAATGAGTAGTAAAATTAAAAGTATCACTTTTCTTTCTGCTATTGGGTTATCCATAGGGTTGATAAATGGACCAATCCATGTTGATGCAAATGAGAGTGAAAAAGAAATAACAACGATTGATTCGATTGATGAATATAATAAAAATTTGAAAGAACAAATTGTAAAGATGGATAAGGCTATAAATATAACCCAAAATGAATTAGTTTTAAAAAAAAGGCAACTAAATCATTTAAAAACAGCAATAGACTTAAATAAAAAGCAGGTAAAAAAAGTTAAAGATGAACTGGCCGCGAAAGAACATGAATATCAGGAAAAAAAGAAAAGTTCGGTGAATGATCTACCCTTTCTTTCGGATAATTTGGCCGGGATAAATGAAGATATTATTATAAAGAAGCACGTAAAGAACTTTAATTTCGTAGAAGATTTGAACAGAGATTTTACGTATTTAATGGAAAAACAAACATTACTTAATGAATTTAGCGATTTGAATGAACAATTGCAACAACAACAGGAAGCTTCCAGTAAATTAATAGATGCATTGAATGAAAAAGAGGATACTTATAAAGTAGAAAAAGAAAAATTAGAATTAAAAAGCAAAACTTTATCAAAGGATAAAGAGATGATTGAAGCCGCTATTACTAATGAAAATGCCAGGGTAAATGGAGAACGATTTGAAAGTGATTTTTACCAAAAAAGCATTACATCATCTAAAGAGGTACCAGAAGAATATATGCTATATTATCTTTATGGTGAACAGACATATAACATACCATGGTATTACTTAGCGGCTATACATGCTGTAGAAACCTCCTTTTCCACTCATGTTACCATGGAATCCAGTGTTGGAGCCATAGGACCTATGCAATTTATGCCTTCTTCATGGGTAGGATATAAGTACGATATTGGTGGAGGATTAGTAGCTGAAGATATAGACATCACCGATTTAGAAACCATAAAAAGAGGAAACGGGTTTGGAATTGATGCTAATAATGATGGAAAAGCAGACCCATGGAATCCAGCGGACAGCATTGCAAGCGCAGCGTATTACTTAGCCTCTCATGGATTTGAAAATAACAAAGAGAAGGCAATATGGGCCTATAACCATGCAGATTGGTATGTTGATAAAGTTATAAAGTTAGCAGAGAGCTTTAAGTTCCAAAAGGACATATCTATAATCGATCTAAATATTAATAAAAGTAGTGGGATTGATGTTACAACAGTAGGATATAAGTGGATAAATAATTCTTATTACGTATTTGGAGGAGGAAGGAGCAAAGAGGATATAAGTAGAGGGTATTTTGATTGTTCTAGCTTTGTTCATTGGGCATTTGAACAAGTTGGAGTAACCTTAGGCAATAGAAGCGGAGTGACAACAGACACTCTTAAAGAAATGGGGAATGCGGTTAATTATGAAGCTGCTAAACCAGGAGATCTCGTATTCTTTGATACTTATAAAAAAGATGGGCATGTTGGGATTTATTTAGGAGAAGGGAAATTCATCGGCGCCCAAAGCTCTACCGGAGTTGCAATTGAAGATATGGAAATAGGATATTGGAGTCAAAAGTTTAATGGAAGAGTTAAAAGGATTACCCATTAATGACATGCTGGAGGAATGGGAAATGGATGATAAAAATCAGAGCGAAAATAGACGATGTGATTATCTTTTTGAGAGCAAACCAAGAGGTGACAGGAGTAGTAACCTTAGTTAAGGAAAATTCAGTTATTGTTCAGTTATCTTCTTATGATACAAATTTTCTTCAATATGAAAGTAATTTAACAGTGGTTAATCATAAGAATTACACTGTACTAGCAAATTAATCTATATAACTGCTGAACCTAAAGTCTTTCTAAAAAGGAAACTTTAGGTTCTTTTGGTAGTTTTGATATAAAAAAGAAAAATTTAAAAGAAGAAGGTGATGATTTGATATCAGTCATAATGTTTTAAAGAAAGTTGGAGTCTCTTTTACTAAGAAACACCTTACATAGTTATTAAAAGAGAATCCTCCCTTGCAAATCTAAAATCTCTGCTATTGAAATCTCTGCTAGGATGACATTTAAAGGGATGAAACCTGCTACTAATGCTGTTCAACTTGTAGCGAAGAAACATATGAAATGCTAACATAGAAAATAGCTATGAGTATAGAATTTTTTGAATACAATGAGGTGATACGGGGTTATGTTTGATTTTATGTCGGAGATAGATAAATATAGAAATAAGAGATCTTTTTCTAAAGTAAACTCACAGGACTTGAAAAGCGTCTTAAAAAATGAACTAACTAAAATAGGAGATGATCCTGAAAAATTAGTACTAGATGTAGTGTACAAAAATGAAGAAATATTAATTGTATATCGTAATAATCTTGATTTAGAGGACAAGTATGGAAATTTTTTCATTGAACTAAAAGTAATTACTTCTCAAGGCGTTCTAAAAGACAGGGTTAGATTGGCGGCGAAATATATAATGAGAGAAGTAATAGAAATTCTTGAAATACAAGTATTTGGAGATAATCAGCATAGGGGATATGGTTCAGTTTTATTAACTGCTTTGATTGATATTGCGCTAGAGAATTCTATTAAAGAAATATCCGGATGGATTTCTTATGCTGATGAGGATCATTTTGATAAACTAGATTATTTTTATAAAAAACATGGATTTGCTGTATTCTGGCTTGATAACAAAAGACATGTTCATAAAGCAGCTGATATTATTTGGATAAATGATAGATATTAATTAACATTTTAATCATTTTTGAATATGGAAGTTGCTTAATAGAGGAGAATATAATGACCGAAATTAAATATGAGAGCTTAGCAGCTAAGAAGGATCTTGGTGAAGATGATGTAATTAAGAAATCCTACTTTTATGCATTAGATGAAGCGTTAAAGGAAAGGGATAATAAGAATATTGCTATTACAGGTGGTTATGGTGCGGGAAAAAGCACTATAATAGAATCTTACTTTGAAAAAAATGATAAAAAAGCAAAAAAAATGATGCGAGTATCAATTGCCACATTTCAATTAGAACAGAATTCGGACCCGAATTTAAATGAAAATCTACTAGAACAACAAATTTTGCAACAAATGTTTTACCAAGTAAATCCAGACCAAATTCCTAATTCAAGATTTACTAAGATTAGCGATTTAAATTTTTGGTATGTTTTTCGTATATTAGTATTTCTGATGTCCACCATAATTTTTACTTATTTATTAATAAGTAATGAATGGATGAATAGTCTTAAAGAAGTTTTAATTGATTGGGTGGGGAAAGGATTGTGGTCAAACGTAATGTTATTTTTAGGATATATAATTTTAACATTACTTTATGCTCCTGCTATTTATTTGATGTTAATGATTTTTAGAAAACTAGGTGTTAGTAAGTTTGGAATTGCAAATGCAAACATTGAGTTTAAATTGCAGGATGGAAACACTGTATTTAATAATTATATGGACGAAATAATATATCTCTTTCACAAATCAAAGTACAAATATATTGTATTTGAAGACTTAGATAGATTTAAAAATTTAAAGATATATGAAAGCCTTAGGAGTTTAAATACTACACTTAATAATTCAGCCCTATTAAAAGATTCAGATATAAAATTCATCTATGCATTAAAAGATGATATTTTCACTAACGAAGATGAATCAGAGCTAATTAATAATCGTACAAAGTTTTTTGATTTTATAATACCAACAATTAAAGTTATGCATAGCTCTAATGCTGAATCATTTCTATTGGGCAAACTAAAAGATGTAATTGAAGAAGAGAATTCAATCGGAGTAGTCAGTAACCAGCAAAAAATAAGCAAAAAGTTAATAGAAGATCTATCCTTATTTATTAATGATATGCGTACCCTCATTAACATTTGTAATGAATTCCAAGTATACCGTACTAGGTTAGAAGACTCTAGTGTTATTTATGATCAACTTTTTGCTTTCATTGTTTATAAGAATATCTATCCTAAGGATTATTCACATTTATTAGAGAATAAGGGATTAGTTTATAGAATTTTTAATAATAAAACAGAAATTATTTCAAACTTAAAAAATAAGATATCAGAACTAGAAAATAAAACAAAAAATGGAATCGGTAATATAATAACGTCTAAAGAAGATGTTGCTATGTTGTTTGCTAGAAAACAAAGATTAATGGATACGGTTTTAAAACAGGAACATAATATAATATTGAACATGACTAGTTATTCTAAAGATTATACGGCTGTTGGGATAAGTGTGCTTGATTATATTATGAATAATGGAATAGTTGGTCAATTTGGGGTCTACTCCAGGGATAATCATTATAATATGATAAATTCATATTCAAATTTAGAAGAATTTGTTACTATTGATAATACTAACTTTTTAAATCTATACAAAGATTTTGATCGAAATATTGTTCGACAAGAACTAGAAGTAGATGTGCAAATTAAAAACCTGGAGAAAAAAATAAAAAATATACAATCCAAGTCTATCTCAAGGTTAATGTTAGAAGATAAAATAGATCTTCATGTTGATTTATCTAATAAAGGATTACTGCAGCTACTTATACGAAATAATTGGTTAAATGAGTCTTATGAAGATTATTTGTCAGTTTTTCAGGAAGGTTCACTAAAAAAATTAGATATAGAGTTTATTCAAGCAGTTAAAAGAGGATTGGATGACAAAAAACATCTAGATGCTCCTTTAAAGAGTATTGAGAAAATCTCAAAGAAAATTAGAGTCGATGATATATCTAGTGTAGCTGTACTTAATATATATTTTATTAAATATTTACTAGAGTTTAATACAGAAGAAAATAATGAAAAACTATCGAAGATAATAAATATTTTATATATGGATATTGAGCAAGAGGATAGTGAACAAGAAAAAAAGATTGAAGAATATATAGAGTTTCTTGAAAGTTTACGGGATGAGAACGACCAATCAGAAAACCTAATTAGAAAGTTTCTGAAAAAAGCTATTACTAACGACATTGATATATGGGATATAGTAGTAATGAATGAGGATATTCCTATTGTACTAATTGATAAATATGTAAATTTAATCTTAATGAATGCCGATTCTATTGATTTAGAAAAATTGAAGAGTATTGATAATTTACGTCACTATATCTCAAAAGAAACTGATGTAACTAATATTTCTCTATCCGAAAACTTTCTTAAAATCGTTGGAAAACTAGATATTAAATTTAGTTCTTTAATTGGTTTTTCAGATGAAGTACTCGCTTGTTTAATAGAGATAGATGCTTACGAAATAACTCTTGAAAATTTAAGTGAAATATTTAAAGAACAGAAAATTTCTATAGAATTAATTAAAGGAAATAAAAGTGTTGAAAAATATACCTTTAATAATTTTGATATCTTAATAGATAAAGTTTTAGTATTTCAAAGTGAATATAATGAAAATGAAGAGGTATTAATCAACTTTATTAATACTATTGAAGAAGAAGATTATTCTATTCTGGAACCCTTGATAGTAAAATGGAATGGTACTGTAAGTGACTTATCTGCCATAAATCCAATTAGTTTGTTAGAAATGTTATATAAGAATAAAAAGTTTTCTCTCACTTGGTCAAATATAAAATATTGTACAGAGGCATTTAAAAATAGCAATATTAGCTTTAAAATTGGCCATTTATTATCAACTGATGAAAATTGGTTAGATTTAATAGAAAATAGTTTGAATTCTATACAAGAGGTAAATGCTAATAACGGCTTTTATAATGGATTTGTTAACTCGATTTTGGAATTAGGTATCCAAGATTATTCCTTGTTAGAAATGTTTATTAAAAAGTTAAACTACCCTGTAAAATTTGATACCTCTTTTCATATAAATCAGGAAACATTGAATGTGCTTATTGATAATGAATTACTTATATGGGATAAATCCGTATATATTCATTTAGAATCTTTAAATCATAAAAATAAGTATGTCTTAGACAAATTTAAGGATGCAAAAGAAGATATATCTTCTCTGATTTCAGAGAATGAAATGGAATGGTCGTTAAATATTTTAGAAATAATTCTCGAGGAAGGTAATACAGAAACTGTAACTATTAAGAACTACCTTAGTAATAAAGTTTCAGAGATACAGCTACGAGAATTTAAATTTATATTAGAAGAGGGATTTATCAGTTATGATAATGATATCCTTCAGTCATTGTTAAATGAACCTAACAAAAGTGAGTTAGTAATTGAATACCTACTATTTCTGTTATTAAATGGTCGTGAAGAGAGGGTAATAAAAGTATTTGAAGAAGATGAAATTACTTGGGATTATAGACTCTTTGAAGAGGTCAGAAAAATAAGTGCCGACGCTGCAAGTATATACTTAATAGATAATAAAGAAAAAATAGATAGTATTCAAATGGATCAGAAATTATTTGAAGGACTAATTAAACACTCAGCGGACGTCAGCTTAAGTCTGTCTGTAATTAACAATAATTATCTAAATATCAATATTAACTCAGTTGTTTCCAAAAAAATATACGAGCATTTTCAAAATAATAGTGAACTTGTTATTGATACCCTAGAAAATGTGTCTATCATAGGAATAATCAGAAATTTACCTATAGAAAATGCTTCAACTATGTTATTAGAGTTATTGAAAGTAAAACTTTTTGATCGGGAAGAAACATTTATAGTCCTCTCACAAATACAAACACCTTTTAATGAAATAAAGAGAAACGGTAAAAAGGTAGAGATTGATACTGTAGATAATAATATAAGCGAACTATTAGAGTACTTAAAAGTAAATCTACAAGTAATACTTGATTATACAGAAGAAGAAAAAGGTTATATTGTTAGAAATAAAAGGAAGTAGTTTTATTTTATGTTATAAATCGTAGAGACATTGATTTTTTCGAAAATGTAAGACGCTCAAAACTATAGATGATCTTTATTAATAAAAATCCTTTGCTATAATAAAATGTAGAGAAGGATTTTTTTATATAATTTGGATTATACTAAAGAAGGGACAGCATTTATAGCAGGTGTTTAACTATTCGTATAATACAAATTTTACGAATAAATATATAGAAATCAGAATGTATGTTTGGTATAATAAAAAGGATTAGAATAATCAATATTCTAATCCTTTTTATTATAGGTATGGGAACTACGCACCGCTGATTCAATGGCGCAGTGAGTACTTCCACCAAGTAATAAATAACGTGTCGCTATTTAAAGGCGCAACAAGTTATGTATTACTATACCCAAAATTAATGATTTATATATTATTATGCATGATTATAATTAAATTGTAAAGAGGGATTTTATGGAAAGAGACTTTGGGAGTATAAATTTAAAAATATTTTTTGATGAAAGCGGTAAAAATCAAACAAAACCTCATTTAATGGGCGGTTTAGCAATTCCAGAGTCTTATTATAACTCGCCTAAAGTACTTGCTTTAAATGAATTAATAAGAAAAAAAGAAATTCATTGGACTGCCTATGGAGGTGATAGTACAGAGAGAAATATAATTTGGAAAATAATATTGACATTGCTAGAACACCAATACCTATTGAAAATGAATGTTATTTCTTATAACCAGTCAAAGATTGAGGAAATTTCCAAAAAAATCAAAAATGTTTATGAAAATATTGCTGATCAAACAATTTATATGAAATTTCCTGAAAGGATAATATATGGACTTTTAAGAAAATATGGTTCTCATGTTCACTTAAATACTCAAATTTATATAGAACATGATACCACTTATCAAAATAAAAATTACGATTTAAGAAATCAACTTTTTGAACAGTTGAATATACAATCTGTTTATAGAGGTGAACATTTTACTATCCAAGAATCTAACTATTATTCAAAACAAGAAGAAGTTGGTATTGAATCAATAGATATTCTTTTAGGTATGGTACGTACTATAATTCGCAACGACTCCCCTACTTCCAAGAGAATTAGAGAAAAAAATAATCTAGTTATGAAGTTGCTTCTAAATGAAAAATTTTATCGTTTTATTACGCAAATTAAATACTTTGAATGGTCAAATTCTCCAGAATTAATTGAAGTAGACTTTGAAAATTATGTTCATATTTTTATGAGTTCAAATCAGACATTCGAATGAGAAATCTAGGATGGTGGTAAATTTGAAATATGATAAATTATATCTTATTAAAGTAGCAAAAGAGAATGCAGCATATTTTTCATCAGTTTCAACCTGGAATCAGCATGCTCAAGAGAATAATCTTCCAAGAGCAATGACATTTTCATATTATTTTGGGAGTTGGAATAAGGCTAAAGAGGAATTGTTTCCGAACATTGAAGTTTATAATCCATTCTTATCTGATTATACCAAAGAAGATCTTATAAAATTCGCTGAAACATATAAAAAGGAATTTACTACAGCTAGAAACTGGAATGATTTTAGTAAAGTACAGGGTCTTCCATCTTCCAAAGTTTACATTTATATATTTTCTTCATGGAACAACGCTAAGAAAGTGATTTTTAACAATTCATCTGTTAGAAAACGATATTATGAAGAAGATGAACTAGTAAATATTGCTTTAAAACACAACAAAGTTTTCACAACTATTAGTCAATGGACAACTTATTCTAAAATTAATAATCTCCCCTCTTCCAAAGTCTATGAACAACGTTTTGGCAGCTGGAATAAGGCTAAAGATAAAATATTTAATTCTTAAAGTAATAGAAGATGTTCCTCTGCCATCTGTTATAAATGTAACTTCATTTTTTATTATTATTACTTCAATGATTTAAAAAGGAGATGAAAAAAATGACTAAAATAGTTAGTTTGTTTAGTAGAAAACCAAATATGCAATATTTTTACAAAATTTTATCAAGGTTTGAGAGAGAAGTAGATTTCATAGTAGCTGATTATGCTCAATGGAGTGAAAAAATAGAAAAAGCAGATTTTGTAAGTAATGTAAATCTATATAAAAGACAAAACAGTGAAGAAACATATGAGGAATTATTTGCTAGGATTTCGAGTTCATTAACGGTGATAGAATCCCTCTGGAATTATTATGTTTTTGAAGATGATTTTATTAAGCGTACAAATGAATTAAATAGGAAAATAACACAACTTAAGAAAAGTGTGAGTATGGTTAAACAGAAATCAGATGAAATTACACAGGAATCCTTTTCACATATATTAAAAAAGATATGTGAAGAAAAAAACAATACAATAACTAGAGAAAATATCAAGAACATTTTATCAGTTTCTTATTCTGATTTTATTAATGAAATATTGATTCTCCCAATACATATAAAAAAGAAAGCCTATTTGTCACTAATTGAAACATATATTTTGGATTGTCAACATGGTAACTTTCGTTCTAGTAAATTTTCAATGAAAGTAGCTGAAGGTATTCATAACTTACCTTTTTTCTTATCCCGAGACCTAGAAAATTTTGAAGATGATTATTTTTGGCATCCTATTTTCAATTCTAAAACAAAAAATTATTTAGTTCAGCATTTTTTTAAAGGGTTAGTAAGTGCAATTGTATATCATCCGTCAGGGAGTGATTATTTAAATGAAAGCAATACCTCAAAGAGACATGAAGCCCATTAAAGAAAAGGTAGCAATACGGTTAAAAGCAATTCAAAAAGAGTATAGTCTATCTTTATCAGAAATGGCTATGTTATTAGAAATTCCAAAAGCTACTCTCAATTCGTATCTTAGAGGCTTAGCATTACCACCACTTTCGGTAGTAGAAAAATTTAAATTTAGCGATTTAGATGTTGAATGGCTTTATTACGGAGATATAGTTGAATATATAGGAGACTATTTGCTATTCAGAGGGCATGGGAAATTTCTAGATAGTCACCCGAATACTCCGCAGATGGTGTATCTGATGTATGACATAACTACTAGTGGTTCCAATCCTTCTGAAAAGGTAAGTTTAACAGATAAAGATATAGAGAGATTTTTTGAGAAGTACTATCGTGAGTGTATTAAACAAGTTTATTAAAATAAAATAGTTTTAGAATTTGAACAACGTTTTGGAAGCTGGAATAAGGCTAAAGATAAAATATTTAATTCTTAATATAGTTGTTGAGAAAAATAACTAATTCGGTTTGAAAGGAGAGTAGAATTATGAAACTTACTGGTTTAAAAGATTTATATAAAAGTATGAAACAACAAAATATTGATAGATACCAATTCGACTTTACATACTATAATGTAAAATTTGATGTACTTTACTTTATAGATGAAGTGCCTAATAAATTGGGATTCGGGATAAAGACACATAATTATTATTTTGAAACAGAAGTTAAAGCTGGATTTTATATAAGAGAATTTATAGAAGAGATAAGTACATTTTACAAAATTATGAAATTTAAAAGCAACAAGGAATCCCCATTTAAACCCAGTTATTTTTTTGAAGTATTTAATAAGCAAATACCTAATCAAGCTTTAAGAACGAATGTACCTCGTCCTAGTACTATTGCTACTTATAGAAAAGACGTGGATGAAGCAGACAAGATTTATTTTAAAGGCTGGATAAATCACAAAATAAAAAAAGTATCACCAGAAAATCTGGATAAAACTAAAAAGCTCCTCTCTTATAAGGCTTATGTTATGTGTAAAAATAAAAATATTAGTAGTAGTTGGAGTCCTAATCCTACGGATGAAAAACAATACGATTTATCAAAAAAAATGGAGTTCATGGAGGAAGATTAATGTTTAAGAGTGTAATAACTTCTCTACCAATTACTAAATTTAAAATTGATCATACCCGAATAGAGGAGAAAACAGAAGAAAATCTATTACAAAAAATTGCAAAAGATTATGAAAAGAAAACTGGAGTATCGATAACAAATGAGTATACCCTCCATCTAGTGCATATAAATGACATTCTACAGTGGGAGGCTACTAAAGAGCTAATTGGTGCTTTTTTTACTCAAACGTTAACTAATGGTTGTGGAGATCCACTAAGGTATTTGACCATGTTATTGGTGACTGGTAGAGCCCAAAAAAATATTGTTATAATTGAATGCGATGAAATAGAAAAGATTAGAAAAATTGAAGATCAGAGTTTAACACAAGCAATTGATGCAGAGACAATTTACTTATAAAAAATATAAAATGTGAAGATATTATGTAATGTATCTCACATAATATATTATAGAGTTTGATAAGTAATAAGATGGAGTGTTTAAAGGGGTATCAATACGCTAGTTTGCCCTACTTTTGTACTTTAATTAAGAATGATTTAAGGTGGTTCCTAAATTATGTTTTATAAAAATTTAAATTTATTTGGAATTCTTACATTTGAATCCAATAATTATAATAAAATACTTAAAGCAATAAAAGATTCCAAAGCTTATATTTCATTCGTAGAATCTAGTAAGGATAAAGGTACTCTGAATAAAAGGTATGAAAATTATGTTATGTTAAAACAGGCAGCTTATACTTTTAATGCACCTAAACGTAATAAGGATTCGAATACAACGAGTATCTATTCGTTGTTAACACCCCAGAGTATTTCAACTGAAATGATAGATAAATTTCTCAATGAACATGGAATGAACGATGACTTTGAGTATGAATATGGAATTGAACATTCTCAAGAGTCTGTGTATACAGCTACTCATAAAGTGATTCCGATTGAATATAGTACGTTTCATTTAGCTGTGGATCTTGATAATCATTATGAACAACTTAATCGACGGTATTTAAACGACACTTTTTTATTTAATAACTATCAAAGATTTTTTTTAATTCCCTTTTTAGGAAAATATGAAAACAAGTATGTTAAGCCGGTTGTAATTGTGAATGTATATGATGTCGGTATAATCACCATTCAACTTTCAATTGCTATTTCTAAAGGGAAAATTGAAATTACAAACAAAGAACCTAATTCCATTCAGTTAACAGATGTAGAGTTTTATCAGGAAAAAAATAATTTCTCGAAAAAGGATTATTGGAAAAGAAAGAAAGTTGATAGTGTTACAATTTATCAAATCATGGATTACTATTTCGATTTGCTGCAGTTAATTTGTAAGAAACAAGAACTAGTCCCTCAATCGCAAAAACAAATCGCATGGGTTTTAGGAGATTTTGAACCAAATAAAAGATCGTTGCATAAAGAATTTGTCGACAAAAATAAAGGTTTATATGTTTCCTATTTGACAAACGCACAAAAGGATATCATAGAGCGTATGCCAGATGAGTATTTAGATGAATACTTAAATAAAACAATAATTAATAAATATAACACTATGCATTTTTATTGTTCTGATGCTATTTCATTACTTAGTTTTTCTCACTCTGCTTTTCATAAGGAAGCAGTTGCAGCTTTAAAGGAAAATGAAAAAGAATTAAAAAAGGAAAAAGTATACGATCAAGCATTAAGTGAAAGCTATATTCAATATTCTATGTTTTATATGTCTGAGTTTCTAAGATTCTACGAATTAACATTTATTAAGAGGTTCTATGCTTTAAAATTATTAAATAGCTTATCTAGTAGTTCGTTTAATTCATTAAAAGAGTATAACTCTAATCGGAAAGAATTTAATGCTCTAAAAAGAAATTATGATGAACAACTTCTTTTTAAAACCTATGGAAGCCCAATGGAGTTGTACATTAATATACTAGAAAAGTCTGGGACGGATAAAATAGTAGATAAAGTTGAGAAACTTTTTACTAGTGCACGAGAAGATATTAGTAGTGCACGAGAATTTGCAATAAAACAATCGGAAACCTATATACTTATTATATCTTCAATTCTAACTGTCTTATTAGGTTACAGAGGAATTCAGTACTTAGTAGAGGGGTTATTGTTTAATTTGCCATTTAAGGTTGGGGAGATAATTGCTTTGCATCCCTTTAGATGGACAGTTTCTCTTTGGTTAATACTCTGTTTTAGTATGTTAATCTTAAATCTTATTAGATTTAAAGCGATTAAAAAATAATATTTCGTAATTATTGTATTATACGAATGTTTGTTCTATTCGGTTATATAAAATATATTTGTTATTTATGGAATATATTATTTAATAAATATTCCTAATTTCACCTTATAATATTAATTTGTCCTTTTATTTAAATAAAGAGCCCGTTAATGCAATAAGGAAATTTATTTTCTTCCTACCAATGTACTTGAAGTTAATTACCATTTGGATCATAAAAGTGGAAATATGAATGACCGTTATCTTCTTGTATAACCTCAACTTTACCTTATTACAACTTTTTGTTAGATAAAATGGCAGCATGGCTTTATTCATGCTGCCATTTATCGTATTAGTTACTTTATTATTCGATTTACAATTACTTCATAAGAGAATCGAGAACATCAAATTTCTGACCTGGGCGACTTAGATTTTTACAATAACACCCTGGTTTGGCAAATATGGACAGTAGATATTGCTATTCGGTTTTTTTGTTTAAATATAATTTTTAGTGTAAGTGTTGACCATAAATTATGTTAGAGTTTTATCAATAAATCATCTAGGTTACCATTATAGGATTGGTTTTCTATAGAATTAACTAGAAGAGTGGCATTTGTATGAACTGCATATAAGTATCTAAATATATCTCCTGCCATACATTCCATTGAAAGGGTATCATTTAGTAAATAAGCATCAATATATGGATTCCTTTTAAGCTCTTGTGCTTTGACTCTATGATTTCCATCGATAACAATTACAGTATTATGAGGATCATATGCAACGATAAATATTGGATTAACTTTTGTGAAATTGATGCAAGATTGTACTTTTAAAGGGTTTAATTGTGTTAGTCCATCAAGTAAATATTTTACTGGTACAGCCTCTGGTTTTAGCTTATTCCTTTTTATTATTTTGGTAGCTAATTCAATATCCCAATACAAACTAAAAAAATCTTCATCATCGAAATAAAATTCACGATGATAAAACTGTTTCATACCAAATCTTGAAAAATTGGGAACTGGCGCATTTTTCAATTTTTTATATAAATCCTCCATTAAATTCAAATGCCTAATCTCAATAGAGTCACTATATTCTATAAAAAAGTCACTGAAAAAATTATCAAGCCTATGAAAATTAATCTGTTTAAATTTATTTAATAATTCTAAATCTGTTAGTAGTTCCTGATTCATAATTAACCCTCAAATCTATTACCAATATTTTATGTATTTCTTTCTCTTTCAATATAAATTTATACTTATTTAAATTTAATAAATCTTCTTATATTTATATCATATTTTTGTTCTAGAAGTTTAGTAACAATTGGAAAAAACAAGAGCAAGGTTAATTATTAGCTTTAATCAATCTGTGGCCATTTTTAATTTTGGGGAAGGGGAATATCCTATATCTCTTCTGAAAACCTGATTACCTCAAAAAAAGGAGTCGCAGATAATCAGCTTCTTTTATGTATTAGAATTATTTGTATATAGAAGTTAATCGAAGGATAATATTATCTTAACTTCCTAATGACGCCGTTATTAGTGAAACTTGTTGAAGAATACCTGTAGCAAGAAGATTTCCTGTCATAAAGACTAAAATTAAAATAATATAGAGAATATAAGGACTCATTCATATTAGATAAATATAAGTACGAGCCTTATATTCAACAATCGCCCCCCCTTTTATCTATTATTAGCAAGGGTTTCACTTATTACAGGGTTGCTTGCTGCCCCTTTTCTTCCATAAGCTAGTTTGGCCCTATTGCAGTTGAGGGAATTGAAGGGCTATCCTTTTTATAAAGTGAAGATCTCTGCTCTTCTATTTTACAATATACAACATCTTTTATTTTTTATTACCTCTTTTAACAAGCCTCTCATTATCTATCTTTAAGCATAATTACTTCCATATAACATTATAATTAACTACCTTTTATCATGTTATTAATGTACTTTTTTCTCTTAGTTGAATTACTTCAAAACCTAAAGTTACAAGCTTCATCCTATTTTCATCACTGATAGCTTCCATTTTAATTATTAACCTGTTTTGAGCTCTACTCAACGCAACATAGTAAACCCTATGTGATTCTTTATTCATATCCGGTTTAATAAGAAAATCAATTTCTTTGCCATCACCCTTTGAAGGTAGACTTACACAAACTGTCTCATATTCTTCACCTTTAGATTGATGAATAGTTTTAAAATTGATCAATCCATTTTCTATAATCTTTATTTGCGAGACTAGCTGTATATAAGTTAATTTATCATATAAAGCCTTTACTTTACCTCTAGTAATTTTCCCTGTTACGTCATAATGACCAACTATATAATTATTGTGAAGATCGGTAATACTTTCATTTTGGATAACTTCATAATCATTTATAAGTCTCCTTAAGTTTTCTAAAGCTTCCTTTTCAGTAAACCCAATTGTCTTCCGATAGGCCTGTTTCATATATTTTAATGCATTCTTTATATCAAGATTTTTAGCTAGTTCTAAAGCTTGAACTAAATAATATATTCTCCAACTTCTATCTCCATCTGAATCATCTACCAAAATATTCACATTGGGTTGATTGGTATTTTTATACGATAAAAACATAACCTGCCCTAAATTATCTTTTAAATAAGAGTCTGCTTCTGAACTATCTCCAACTAGAATCATCGGTGCTGGACCATCTAAGTTAGTAGGGGAATATTGCTTAAAATCCACTGATTCTCTCATATGGTTTAATACATTAATAATTTGATTTGTAGATCGTCGATTTCCAGACAAAATATAAACTTTCATTTCATTTAAAGAAAATTCTCTGAATAAATCCACATTAGCTCCTTGAAAGGAATATATAGATTGACATATATCACCAATAATCCCAATACAAGTTTCCTTTTCACCAATCATTTTTAAAATTTCTGTTTGGATTGGACTAGTATCTTGAAATTCATCAATCAAAATATAAGGAAATCTAGCTCTTATAATTTCTATGACTTCTGGTTTTTCTTTAAGAATACGATAGGTGAAATAAAGGACATCGTCGTGGCTTATTTTACCCTCCGTCCAATATAATTGTTTATAAAGCATATACGATTGTTTCTTAATTGAATAGCTTCCAATTCGTCCATCATTAAATTTTATAAACTTAAGTACTGGTTCCCCAGCTTCTAAAATCCATTTTAGTTTCCCTAATGCTTCTACTAAAGATTTATCATCAGCAAAATGTAACTGCTGACTCCTTGTTTTAAAATCTCTTAACTGACTTTTTCTTAGCTTAATTTCCTCGTGCCCATCCATTTTTTCTAAAGGAATTAAAGGATCATTTAAAACCCAAATATATGGCTTTACAATAAATTTATAACAAAAACTATGAATTGTGGAAACTTCTGTAGAATTTGTACAACCTTGCAATCTTTGAATTAGAGTATTCACCGCTGTATTGGTATAAGTGATACAAGCAATTTGTCTGGATTTCTTTAGTTTATGTGACTTTTTGAGAATATTTCTAATATGATTTGTCAAAAAAGTAGTTTTCCCTGCACCTGGACCTGCATAGAGTTTAAAATTCTGGTCAATAGGAATTTCACTTAAGCTATTTTCCAATTCAATTGCTACTGAGATATCCATTTTATCGCCTCTCTTATATAATCTGGGGGACTAATTAAGTTTTCCTCATCATTACTAATTAAGTAAGCCATTTCTTGTGCTGCTTCCCCTTTTTTAACAGATAAAAGAAATCTACTTGCAAGTAATGCAATTCTATTTTCCTTAGAATCTTTCAAAACTCCATTTTCTACCGATTCTAATAGTTCCGTTTTAAATTTTGATTTTCTAATCCTACTTATCATTTCTTCTAAAGCTTCTTCTCGGTCAACCATTTTAAATAATTCTTTCAACTCATTACTATTAGAGATTGAACTTGTTACTAAGATATCATTGGTATAATTTGTTCTGATCATTTCATATTCAAAAGTAGAGCTCAAACCAATTGGTTGTGTATATACTCTTATGTTAGATGAATAGCTTTCTCTGTTACTGATAAGGTGATTCGATGTTTCTTTGTAATCATATAATTCATTATTTATACTAAAAAAAATAGGATGACATTTTTCCCAATTGCTTGAATCATCTTCTGTAGTGTCATAATTAGCATTTGCTTCTGCTGATGTTCCTTCAATTATTTTCTTTCTCACCGGGTCTAAATCCGTAATACAAGCAATTTTTTTATTAATTGCATAAGGAGATTTAATAGTATTAAATAATTTTAAGAAATGATCAAAATATCTGCCACCAATATTTAAAACTGTTGTATGGCTATCTTCCAAAGATAACCCTAGTTTACTAGCAAACTCTGGTATAACTAGTTGTTCTGCAATTCCCTCAACTAGTATAATATTTTTTGCGAAAAATAGATCCGCCTTAGTTACATCCAAAAATCTTTTTACATAATCTCTAGACTTCTGATCTTCTTCAGAATAGGTATTACCTTCTTTAGTTTCAAAAACTTTATATGGGTAAGCCGGCCTTATAACTTCTATAGGTTTTTCGTTTCCAATGTTAACTTTTAATTTTTGCATAATTATTATATCTTCTAAGTCAACAGCGGCTGTTATATTAGGAGAATGAGAAGTAATAAATATCTGTCTTACTTCAGATTCTTTATTTCTTTTTAGAAATTGTAAAAACTTGTATTGCATACTAGGGTGTAAATGAGCCTCTGGCTCTTCAATTGCTAAAATTGAAAATACTTTAGAATTAGATCCTAGATACTCTCCAGAAGAGTCCTTTTGCATTTTGGAAAGCAATAAAGAGATAAAGATTAAATTGTTATATCCTAAACCATTGCTTGTTGCGGGTAACTTAACACCCGTTTCCTTTTCTACAATTAATCTTAAAGCCGAATATAATTCATTATCGAGAATTTCACCTTCAAAAACGGGTTTCGAATTGTCTATACCTGCACCCGTATTTTTTACATACTTCAGAATTTGTTCTTCACCTTGAGTCATTCTATCTTTTAATGACTTTATTAATTTCTTTGATTCTTGAGCAAAACTATCTTTTTTTTGTTGAATTTTATCAAGCTTTTCTTGGATTTCTAAATTTACATCATTTTTAATTTCATAGTCCATATAAAAATCTATTACTTCTTTTAATAACATATTGTTACCTTTAAATAAATCCCTTTCAACATCCCTTATTGCACTAAGAAATTGAAAGTCGAATCTAGATAGTTCTGAGAAATTAACCTGATTTTTTAAATCTGCATTTCCCACATATGTTTTGCTAACATATTTCTTTAAAAAATGTTGCTCGATTACTTTCCAGTAAACATTTATATCAGTACTAGATATTTCATTCATTAATTTTCTGTATGTATCTACATCATTATCAGGTAAGAAAAAATTGAATGTTATAGTAGCTTCATATGGAGTACCTATACTTGTCAGCCAGTTAGAAACTGCAACCAATTCATCCGAGTACGATTCTTCATTATCTGATTCCATTAATTTCGCGGATATAGAGATATTGGGAGGATTAGATTTTAATTTATCTAATGCTAAATTGTGATTAAAATCATTAATATTTAGTTTTCTAGAGGATTTACTGTCAAACAAGATTTCTAAAGCTTTAATTATTGTAGTCTTCCCTGCGTTATTTTGACCAATTATCACGTTAATCCCTTCTTTAAATTCAATAACAGTTGGTTCACTAGTAAATCCTCTAAAATTAGTAACTTTTAATTCTGATATAAACATTAAAGTACTCCTTAATAGTTAAATTTTGTAATTCTATTTAATTATTTATATATTAACATATATTAATTTACAATATTCGAACATTTCCTTTATTCTTATTCCTCTATACGGCAACTAATCTACCATTTTGACATATGAATAAATACTTATCTCTGTTAAATACACAGTTTCAGGCAGTAATAAGCGTTAATCCTTCTTAATTTGAATTATGATATAATAAAGAAAACGTCTAATCCCTTATATACCAAGGTTTTAGACGTTTACCATTAGAAATTATTTAAGAGTTATTATACATTATGTAAAGAAATGTTTTTATTTAGGGGTGATAGAATTGGCTATAACAAAACAACATGAATATTATGAAAAGCGATTAGGGGAACTTCTAAAGGAAATGCCAGACTTTATAAATGAATATGTAGAAGCCAAAATGGATAATCGCTCCCCTCTTACCCTATTCAATTATGTTAGAGATTATAAGGAGTTTTTATCATGGTTAATGGCTGATGAAAGGGTCAAATGGTCTAGTTTAAAAACATTTCCAGTAAGCTTGTTAGGATCTCTTCCCCTATCAGATGCACAAGATTACTTTAAATATGTCAGTCGAAAAAAGTACGAGAAAGCAAATGAATCTCATAAAATAAGTTCAAAAACGGTTAATAGGCATAAGTCCTCCCTTCGTTCGCTTTTCAATTATTTAACGATTGAAGCAGAAGTTTTAGGAACACAAGGTGAACCATACTTTCATCGAAATGTAATGAAAAAAATTCCTATCAAGAAAGTTTCGGAAACTTTTAATGAAAGAGCACGAAAGATTTCGGAGAAAATCTTTATAGGAAATGAAGATCTCAATTTTTTGGAGTATATAAAAAATGAATATGAAAACACTCTTTCCCCTTCAGAATTAAAGTTCTTTAATCGTGACAAGGAACGAAATTTTGCTATCATTTCATTATTTTTGGGTAGCGGAATTAGAGTAAATGAACTGATAGAATTACGCCTTAAAGATATCGATAGTAAAAATAACGAAATAAGTATTATTAGAAAAGGCGGTAAGAAAGATACTATTCCAGTTACTCCTTCTTCGATGTTAGATGTATTAGATTATCTATCTATAAGAAATGAAAGGTATAACGCAGGAAATGAGGAAAGTCAGTATTTATTTGTTAAACAATATAAGGGAGATACACTCCCTCTTACTGCACGTGCTGTTGAGAATATAGTTTATAAGTATACCAAATCATTTGATAAACGAATGGCCCCCCATAAATTAAGACATACTTACGCTACTAATTTAGCAGAACAAACAGGAGGAGACATTCCGCTTATTATGAACCAATTGGGTCATACACAATCTGACATTTCCTTGCTTTATATCAATACATCTAGAGAAAAAGCTAAGCTTGCTGCAGAACGTCTTGATCAAAGGAGAAATAAATAACAAAGGGAGCATTAAAGTGATAACTTAATGCTCCCTTTGTTTAGAAATAATAAAGATGATTAAAAATAAAATAGCTGTTTAAAAAGTACAATAAAGTCACTTCGTGAACGTAACATCCATAAGTAATTTTTTTCGTTGTTACTTTGACTTACTTAACGATAAACTGGTTGCTCTGTTCTACTAATAATTTCAGAATCTTTTAACCCATGTATTTTACGAGAATACTCAGTCCCACACTTCGGACATTCGCCTACCATTCTAGGAGAGAAATCCTCTGAATATGAAAAGTCAATCACATTATCACAACTTTTATTAAAGCACTTGATTTTCATATGAATAATTGTATGATCTAAGGTTGGTTCAAAAAACATTAAATCACCCTTTTTGTTTAATTATTTGTTATTTATTATAAATAACGCACTTCTACTGAAGGATTGAGATCCTGAATTACTATACCTAAATCTTTTTTTATTTTATCTGAAGCCTTAACTATTAATGAAATGTGGTTAATATCTTTGTTTGGGTTATTTTTATCTCCATTCAAATCTGCTTTTTCTGTTGCACTCTCAATATTAATTTTAGTTGCTATTTTTGTTTCTCCTATTGTAAAAATTATTTCTGCATTTTTAGTTTTTTTTGAAAACACAATCTGACTTCCTTTCTTCTATTAGTGGGTGCAAAGTTTGTAATTCCCTGAATATGATCTTTCAAAAGCCAAGTTTTTTAAACTTTATATTTTATAATTAAGCTCTTTCTTTTTCCTTTCTCCTTTATAAAATTTTAAAAGAAAATCAACTACTATTCCGTAAGTTTGATGAAGTAAAGATAGCCAAACTTTAGGATGAATATATCCTAATAATCCACCAATAATTAATTTTTTTAAGTAGAATTTTGTATTATATGAATTATACTTTGTATAAATGATTCCTGGAACCTCTAAGTCGTTTATTATTATTACGTTATTGTTACTTGGTCGAACTAGCATTCTCTCCTTCTCAAGATCGGAAACTCTAATAATAACTTTATACTTTCTAGGTGAATTTTCATGCATATGTGAAAAGTAATAAGAATTGAAATTTGGCTCCATATTTTGTTCCTCTTGATGAAACCATATGTAGTTTTTTCTTTTATTTTTAAATTTCATTACATAATTTGTCTTGGCACTACTTTTAGCTTTCAATCTAATTTTACCTGTTTGTAAAAAATACTGATAGTCTTCATCAGATATGGAATTAGTGTAATGTATTAAGTGCCTATCTTTGATTTCCTCATATTCATTTGAAGTAATAGGATAAACATAAAAATTATTTGTTCTTCTTAGATAAAATTCATAAGAAATAAATAAAAGTATAAATAGTGACAATGTTAACCATTTTCCTATAAGTAGGTAAGTAACAAATATTAAAAAAATAAATAGGAGAAGATAAATAGACATGGATAATACAGCTATTGGTAGTTGTACTAATCCCCTAACTGTTCCTAGTTTCTTATTAAATAACTTCATATATTGTCCCCTCTTTCTAATTTTGAATGTTACTCCGCTTCCTTCTTTTCCACACCAAACCAAACTTCCATTGCGTCCTTTGAAAGTATCCACTCTTTTTTGGTATCAAATTTACTTTGGTGGTATTTTAACAAGCCGAGTTCAATCATTTTTTCTGTTTTTTGCCATTTTTTTTTATTTGAAGGTTTTAAATAGTTTCTTATAGTATCGGCAGGAACACCCCACCTTTCAGCTGCTTCTGAAACCGTCATAAAATTATCAATTGTTTTCTTCATAAAAAAATCCTTTCTATGCTGTTTCTACTACCATTTTAAACCGTATATGGTTATAATACAACCATGTATAGTTTTTGTTGAAGGAGTTTGATTATGATAAAAAATTTTAAATGTCAGTATTGTTATAATGAAGAAGTAGAGGATCTTACCTTTAATAAAGATAAAACTGGATATTGGTGTGAGGTATGTGATGGGTTTACTTTAGTTAATCAAAAGGATACAGGAAGGTATTTACTTATATTAGAAGATTCCTCTGGAAAAAACGAATCCATTGCATCTACTATTAAGTTTAAAAAGAGACTCTCACCTTTACGTTATCCTGGTGGTAAGAGTAAAATGGTCAATTACATATATAATCAACTCGATAATAAAAAAATGAATCACTTTGTTTCACCATATACAGGTGGTGGAAGTGTAGAATTCGCATTGTTAGAAGCGGGCGTTATTAACCACTTACATATAAATGATAATGATTTTGGTGTATATGCCCTTTATTGGGTAATTTTTAATATGCCATTTGCTTTAACGGAACGATTGAAAACATATACTCCTTCACGTGAGGATTTTTACAAAGCACAACTTACTATTAAGAAGGACTTTGACAAAATAAACATTGTAGAGGCAGCATGGAATACTTTGATTGTTAACAGGTTAGCTTATTCCGGAATATTTAATGCTAATCCACTGGGAGGAAAGAAAGGTACACCGCAACAATTAACTTCTAGGTGGAATCCAGATGAACTAATAAGACGAATAGAAAAATTACATTCCTTTTCAGACCAAGTAACGATAACTAATCAGGATGCTTGTGAAATGATTGAAGAGAGTTATTGGTGGGATCAAACTACTATTTTTATTGATCCCCCATATGTCAATAAAGCCTCTTCACTATATCGATGTTATTACAAAGAAGAGGATCACATTAAACTTAATTGTTTATTAGATACTTTATATCATGGTTTTGATGGTGCGGACTTAATTATAACTTATGACAATAATGAATGGCTGGAGAGCTTATATTTATACCCAACTGTTAAAGCTGTATCAAGAGCTTACACCATTTAAATATCAAGAACATTTTAAAATCGTCGATAATAATAGTAGATAAGAAAGGAGATTGTAAATTATAATGAGTTGGCCGTTTAGTAAAGAAAGATTATTTTTATATCTCTCATTTGTTATATATAGTTTTATAGTTATCTATGCTATTACATACATATATCCAAATTACTTTAATGAAACGATAGTTATATTCCTTGCTGTAATGTTTTTCAGCTATGGTGCATACTTGATATCCTGCTTAACTGGTGTTTATAAAAAGGTGCAGGAAATCGAGGGGGAAATTTATCGACAAGAAATTAAGAAAGCATATGCTCATTTCTACTCAGAAAAAAAGAGCGATATTAGGAATTCTGCTTCTTCAAAGGAAACGAAAGTGGAAAAAGAGGAATGGATAGAATTCGAGAAGGCTCAATGGTCTTGGAAAGGGAAAACCAACCGTGAATTAACAGCTGCAGAGAGGTATTTCAAAACTGAAAATAGTTTAAGACGGATAAATACTTTCGATAGGATTATAAATCTCATTTCTTCTCATTGTTACGGATTCTTTATTTTAGTTAATCCTCTCTATGCTTTTCTAACAACTATTCCAGTAGTTATCATTTCATTAGTACTATTTTTAATCTACAGAAAACTAAGAAAAAAATTACAGGAATTGTATATTGAAGTATACCCCGAAAATGTACGAGAGACATTGGAGAGTCTTGGTATAAAATAAAATCCCCCTTTAAGGGGGGATTAGGCTCTATGCCCACCAACCAATTTGGAACGGTGTACAGCTGTCCCTCCTGGAGTATAGGAGACTGCCCTTAGTAAAGAGGTGGGACCAAATTTATTTCTTAATTCGTCTACTACATAACCTATTTTTCGTTTTTTCCAACTATTAGTATCAAAAAGATCCAATTGCACTTCGTAATCATCTACGAGTTTGGACAAACTAACAGATATTTGTCTAACAATTTGTCCGCGATAATTTTCTCTCATAATATCCAAACATACCTTATATATATCCATGGTTGCATTAGTAGGATTTTCGATTGTTCTTGACCGATTAAATCCCCCACCATACTCATCTCGACTATATCCTAACCCAAAACTTATAGTGCGAACCGCATGATGATTTTTTCTTGCTCTTTTACATACCTCTTCGCACATTTCTAATACTACAGTTTCTATCTCTCTTCTTTCCTTGTAATCCCGAAGTAATATTTGACTTTTACCGTAACTGACTTGTCCAGCCATAATTGGTGAACCAATTTCGGATAAATCTATTCCCCAAGCATGATGAAACAATTGGTTTCCCAATATTCCAAACTTATTTTCCAGTAATTTTAAATCGTATCTAGCAAGTTGCCCTATAGAAAATATCCCCATACTGTTTAATGTTTTTTCAGTTCGCTTACCAATCCCCCACATTTCACTTAATGGTGATATTGGCCATAATTTCATTTGTACATCATTGAAAGTCCAAGTTGCAATACCACTATCCACCTTTTTAGCTTCTAAATCTAGACACAGTTTTGCCATAAGCATATTTGGACCGATTCCTACTGTACAGGGGAGTCCGAAATCACTGTAAATATCATATTGAATTTGTTTAGCTATTTCTTCTGGAGTGCCCCATTTATCAGAAGGGCCAAGTTCTAAAAAGCTTTCATCGATGGAGTAAACATGTACTTTATTAGGAGGTACATATCTATAAAATAACTTAATAATTTCTGTAGATACGCGGACAAATAAGGACATCGATGGATCCACTACAACAATACGAGGATCTTTTGGAATTTCAAACTTCCGAGAACCCGTTTTTATCTTAAAATCTCTTTTCATAGCAGGAGAGGCAGCAAGTACTATACTCCCCTCCCTCTCCATATTCCCTACTACAGCTAAGTGACAAGTAAGAGGGTCGAGACCTAATAATACAGCTGATACTGATGCATAAAATGACTTCATATCAACGGCTAGTATGTTTTTATGAGGAAACTGAGAGTAGTCGAACATAAACAATCACCTATTTTGTTATTTTACTTATCATTGAAAAAGGTAAATATAAAATTTCTTCTGTTGTATCTTTAACTAATCGAAAATGCTTGTTGTTGTAATCAATGAATATGGTTTTCCCTGTTATGATTGTCTCGCCTAATGCTAGGTGGTCAAAAACATAAAAAGAAACCGAAGAATTAGTTTCCATTGCATTATAAATTGTTTCTTCTTCAAGAAAAGAATAAGTCATTACTATCTCCTCCAATTAATATAAAAATTATATAAGAACTTATGTTCGATTACAATGTTATTTTCTTACTGGAATGTGTGATTTATACTATCGAATTTCAAATAATTGATATGATGAAATGAGAAAATGGAAGAAGAAGGTGAAATAAAAATACCTGTTATTGGAGAATTTAATTGAAGATGAATAGAGAATGTTAGAGGATTATCTATCTGTGATTTTAGATCCTAACGGATTGAAATTTTTGTAGTAAGGGTATATTATAATATATAAGAATTAAACTAAAAAACCAAGGAGCTACAACTCCTTGGACAACTACTTACGAGTGGTATGCTAAATAGTTATTTAGAAGACCCACCCTTTTGCTTCCTACGGCGCGGGGCGGGTTTTCGTTTGTTCTTCTTTTTGCTTGCAAAGCGATTTGCATAGCCTGCAGCAAGAGTAGTAAAAAAGATTTTTGCTACATCTTTGAGTAAGTCCAATACGAAATCCATTTGTATGTCACCTCCTTTCCCTCTTAGACAGGAAAAGAGTGCATACCACCCGCACCTATGTAGTTGTATCACCATTATATCACACCATTTTTCCATTAGGACAAACAAAACCCCTTACATTGTGTAAAGGGTGTTAAATGATAAATTTTTGAAAGCTAGCACTTCTCATAAAACCTTTAGAAGTTAAACATTGATATTTAATTTCGCCCTTTAGAAGAGGGTCTAAATATACAAAGTTCTTATCTTCTCCGATAATTAATTGTTTTGAAATTTTATAAAAGGCTTCCCTTTCCTTTTTGGGGACAAATTCCACAATTCCTCTTGATTGGTTCCCTTCTTTTATCAACCATCCAAAAGAGTTTTTTTTATATCCATAAATATTTCCTATTAAGAATTGGTAATTTTTGATTTTTTGGAAAGCGAAGGTTCGACTATCTAATATATATTTAGATGAGAGTTTTTTACTTACTATCCCTTCTAATCCTAGCTCCTTCACTTTATTAAATAAGGTTAGTCCATCGTTAAATGAGGTAGCTGCTGAAATTAGATGGTCATTATCAATAATCGAACTTAAGATATCTAATCTCTTTTCTAGGGGATCATGTATTGTAGATACTCCATTAAGGAAAAGAATATCAAATGCAACGAAGTGTACGGGGATAGCTTTCGCTAGAGAAACAATTTTATCTCTTTGAGACGCTTGAAATCGTGCCATTAGGCATTCGAAATTTGGTTTGGGTATTTCACCATTCTTATCAAGAACAATCACTTCTCCGTCCAATATACATGTTTGGACAGGCAAGTTTAAATTAAGTAATTCAATGTACTTTAATGTAACATCATTTCCATGTCTGGTGTAGATAGTGATTTTCCCATGATCGTAATGGAATAAAGCTCTATGTCCGTCAAATTTCAACTGATGTATATAATTTGAATCAGTTGATATAACCTCAGATGGTTGTAATAACATTGGTTTTAAAGGAGTGTTTAACACAGATTTTTCACCTCTTCTAATATCATAACAGAGACAGATTGGTCGATAAATAGAACGTTATTGTTAAAAGAGGAATAATGTGGTGACATAACCAAGGATAAGCCCTTCAGTTTATTAGAAGGACTTAAGTGTGGTGATTCATGCTTTAAGACTAATATATAACCATCCCGTCTATTTTATGCATTTGAAGTATGTATGATTGTATTAATTTTGATTACAGTTTTATCGTGGCGAAGAACATTGACTAAACATTGGTAATAATTTATAATTCAGTTATAAGCGGTGTAGTCATTGTTTTGTTCATAAAAAGGGAGAGGGCAGTTATGAATACGATACTTACATTCCTTAACGGTTTTGTTCAATACCGAAGGGGGAAACAGACAGGTTTAGCTGGATTATTAGGACTTATTATTTTTGTTTTGGCAGTTTACAGATGGGATATTACTTATCCAATTTTAGAATCGCTAAAAATTATTGATTTCTTTGATAATTTGGGTTTGATATATGAGGGCGAACCAGGAACGACGTTGTACGCAATAATGTTATTCTTATCAAGAGCAGCAATAGTAATAATGTTTTTCTTAGCAGTAGCTTTAATTCTAAGTTTATTTTTAATGATTATTGGATCTTCTAAGTTAGGCCAAAATTTATTAGCATACGTTGTATTAGTTATTATGACACCATTGGCAGTCTTGTGGATTATAGGATATGAGATTCTTCACTTATTGGGTTTCCGAACAAAAAAGGAAAAGGCAGAGGAGTCATATGAAAACTGGCATCAAGAGACTTTTGGAGAACATTCTGATAGATATAAGGAAGAGCAATTAAAGTATGAAGAGTCTCGTCTTTCCCCTTCTGATTTATTAAAAAAATACTGCACTACTTATTATATAGAGGATACAATTAGTCAGTTAAATAGATTGCCCATGTTTGGTGATACAGTTTTCATGCTAGGAGAAACCTATGATGGATCACTCTATATCTTAATGCCTGACCCTTTATTGAAATATAATAGAAAGATGGATATCGAATATAGGAGGAACTATTCTACTCCTATTAAAGCAGTACCATTTACTGTGAAAAATGTTGTGTTAGAAAAAAAAGATGATTCTAATATCATGAAATATAGACCAGAAAAAATGGTCATTTCTTTGAAGAAAAATCCCGAGTATAATGTAAATAGTGAATTAATTAAATATGAATTTTTAGTGGATATAGACTTTTTGGATATCAAGTCTTTTTATATGCCGGATCTTGATTTAAAAGACATTAAGCATTACATTAGCTCTTTCGGCAAAAGAAATGATTATCGAAGTTATTTAGAAGATAAGGTAGAAAAGTATTTTTCTCAAAAACAACATCTTTTAAATTTTTTATATAGAGACATATCAAGCGAAAAATTTCAAGAAGTTACTAATGACCTTAAAGAATTAAATGCAACAAATGAAGATATAGTTAAAATGATAAATGATTCTCCCAAAATACTAGGAGTGAATAATGAATAAAGAAACTTTAATAGAATTGTTAATTCCTCATAAAGAACATTTAACAACGGTAGGCAAGTGGGAAGAATATGCTTCAAAGCACAACCTACCATCCTATTACTCATTAAGAAAGTTCTTTAATGATTGGAACGAAATTAGAATCGCTTTAGGAACAGAGATAAAGGGAAAATATGATCGAAATAGCCTTATTCAAATCGGAAAGGAACATAAAGAGCACGCTAAAACAATAAGAATGTGGAAAGATTACTCTGCTAATCAAACACTAGATCTTCCGTCTCCTGGTCAGATTTTAACAGTATTTAAAGATTGGTCATCGTTTAAAAATGCCATTGGAGTAGAGAATGAAAGAACTCCGAAGTATACAAAGCAAAAAATAAAAGAAATTCTTGAAGAACATAATGAATTTTTTATTTCACGTTCTCAATGGGATATATATGCTTCTGAGAATAAATTACCAACTTATAAAACAATTAGAAATCATTATACGTACGATGAAATATTGGATATAGTAGGAAAGAAAAAAGTTTTTAATTTATCAAAAGAAGAACTAATAATACTTACATTAAAACCAGAGTATTTATACAAATTTCTCAATTCTACTAAAACAAAGTGGGATGAATTTGCAAGGGAAAATAATTTACCTTCTTCATATAAGTATATAAAAACTTTCGATACATGGTTAAAAGCAAAAGAAGAAATTGATAAAGCCTATCTAACAATGTCAAAAGGTACGGAATAATTACTTTACCGTACCTTCTATTTGTTTAACTATTTCCCAAGCGGAAGTTACAATAGAATATGTGGAATGGTGATGCTCCTCTGAGTGAGCGTACTCCGAGGGAGAAATACGAATTTCTATCCTTTTAGAAAGACCGTCTGAGTATTTTAATTCTAATAATACTCTATTAGAATTAGGACCAATCCCTTCTTTCGCTTCTTTGATTTTTAATCCCTCAATACTGCCGTTTCTTGAAATTCTGTTTATTATTTCCTTTACCACTAATTCTTTGTCCTCTTCTTTTGATTGGAATAAATCCTGTGAAAGAACTTCAATATCAAATGCAGAAGTAAAATAATCAATATTATCTTGTAATAACCCAGTCATAAAGTAGTTGATGACGTTTCTCTGAGGAGAAACGTCACTATGTTCATTTGGTTCATAAAAACCTAAGTCTAACTCCATGTCACCTTTTGCATTTTTTTCTGCCCACTCCATTGTCTTTTTTTGATATTCTTTATTAAATGATACTTCCTTAGCCACATTGTTTTGCATATCTTTTAAATCAACTGGAGTAAGTTTTTGACTGGAAGAAACATTGATATATATCGCAATACAGATTGTGATTATTGAGATACTGATAATCCAAATATAATGTTTTTTCATCATTTTTCTTCTTCCATAGCTGCACTTGCCAGCTCTTCTCTTAGTATTTTCCATTGGTTAGCAGTATTTGCTTGTTCCTTTTTAATTTCTATATATTCTTGTCTTAATGTGTCCTTATCCATGGTATTAGATTCATCTGTACTACTATTATTGGCACTTTCAATTGCTGTAAGTAATAATTGATGCGAACGATTGACTAAGACAATAAGATTTTGGTGTGCCTCAAAAAGTTCTGGATTAACATCTAGTGCCTCCACGTTGGAAACTAGTTCATTTGATTTTTTTATTGTTTCTTTCATTATTGTTGCAAATTGACTATTACTTACCTCATGGGTGTATAGTCCATCTAAAGAATTGTTAAAATTTGTTAAAATACTAGTCATTTCTGTTATAAATGTTTGTAACGATTCATCGTATTCAATGAGGTAGTCTATATTATCTTCTGTCACTTTTATATTAGCTTTAGAACTTGAAGAGCATCCACTTAAAATTATTACTAACGACAAAATTAGAAAAGAAAAACGTAGTTTACTAGTACCTTTCATATACTCACCCCTATAACTTAAAATTTGATGTATAAAGCGGGATTTTTAGCATTTGCTTTATTTGCAGTCCATGCTGGTGAATGGATTTCAAAATGCAAATGAGGTCCGGTGACGTTCCCAGTACTACCCATATATCCTAAAAACTGCCCTTGTTTTACTTTTGTACCGGCAGAAACAGCTCTATTTTGCATATGTGCATATACAGTTTCATATTTCTTACCACCTATTGTATGTTGAATGTAAACAACATTCCCATATGAACTACTTAGATAGGATCTATGAACGACACCATCTGCAGCAGCATATATTTTCACGTTTGATCTACCACCTAATCCAATATCTATACCATAGTGAGTAGCACCCCATCTTGCACCAAATCCAGAAGTAACTTTTCCTGTGGTAGGTCTAATAAAACTTCCTGGATTTAGTTCTGGTGAATCAGATCCACCGCTATAACTAGCGCTTGTTTTGAATTTTTCTGACCTAGCTAGTACATCGTTAACATACCAATCTGCATGGTTATATTGATAAATTGATTTTCTCTTATCTGTAGAGTAGCCGTTCTTTGAAAGATAATTTGCTGCGGTGAAAATAGCATCTTCTAAAGTAAATGGATCTGCCTTTCCATCATTATTACCATCTACTCCGTATCCTCCACCTGCTTTAATAACATTCAAATCTGTATAATTTGTAGTATTTGAAACTCTTCCCCCTCCAATATTGTATTTCCATCCTGCCCAAGTTGCAGGAAGAAATTGCATGTGACCAACAGCTCCTGCATAAGAAAGCATTGGTTTTATTGTACTGAAGGCTGTCTCCTTACTATGAATAGCGGCTAGTGTATACCAATGTACCCCATACTTTTTTTCTGCAGCAAGGTATATAGGCATGTATTGCGGAGGTACCCCAGCTCCAGGAATTATGTCACCATCATAACTGATATCATCAAACCCATATACGCCACCATTCCCTTTCAACCAATCTATATAATTTATATCTCCTTCAAGGAAGCTATAATTTGCTTCTATAAGCATCTTATCGTCCAAGCCCAGTCCCATTGAGTTTAATATTGCATCAAAATTCGCATAATCTTGTTTTACTTGTTTACTAGATTCAAAATATTGCTGTCTAGTTTTAGTTGTAGTTTTTACTTCTACAATTCTTTCAACTTTAACTGTCTTAGTTTTTAAAAGGTACACTTTAACATAACCTGAAGTGTTAATCTTATTTTTTTTCTGTCTGGTTTCTTCTGCTAGTAGTGATTTCCACGTTTTGCTGTTTGAATTATAAAATGGAAAGTAAGGATCTGACCTATCTACAAGATACATAGGGACTTCTAACGCTTTCCAATAGTCAACTTTTTTATTTTCTTTTATGGTTTTGTGGGTAATGACTGTATTTGATTTCCACGCTGTGACTTTGGGTTTATAGGTGAATATAGTTGAACCATTCCAATATTCTACAGAATTTAATTTGGTTACCATGTTTTTTGTATGTTGAACTTTCCCAACATTACATTCTTTACCTTCCTCACAAACAGTCACTTGCTTTTCTTTCCATTCATCATATTGACCATACTCAAATTCAGGAGCGAGTTTAGTAGCCATGTTTCTAATAATTTTTTTCGTTTGGGAAAGACTGTAATCTTTTTGCTCAAAAAAATCTAACATTATAGTTGAGGATATTAACCCTTCTGGTACACGATAAGGTCTTTCTAAATCACTATCCATATTCACAGTAGATTCGGATTGTTCCTTAATATACGCTTGAATTTTTGCATCATCACCACTTAAATTATCATCTGAAGTCCAAAAAAAGGATAATGCAACAGAGATGATAACAGTTACAATTATTATTCCTAAAGTTATTAAGATACCAGGAATACCTACTGTACCAATTAACCAAGCAAAAATCTGTTTTAGTACTTTTAATATTACTTTGGCTGCAACTTTTATGGCTTTTTTTGCAACCGCAGCAGCTTTTTGTTTAAATTTTTTACTGAAGGGTTTAGATAGTAATCTACCTAATCCCTTCATTCCATTTACTAATTTTTCATTTAAGGTTTCTTGAGTATTTTTGTTATCACTCATCACTTATCACCTTAAAGAACTAGTAAATGCCTTATTTCTATGCATTTCTAATTGCTTTCTTGCAAAATTACGTTTATTTGGTACAGCATATGCCATTAAATCTTCGGGTTTAAGTGAAGTTGTAAAGTCACTATCACTAAAAGAAGGAATTAATTTTTTATTTCGTACTTCACAATTAGCAGTTATTGTTTTATCATTTTGAACTCTTGCATCCCCTGGACCGTAAGGAGAAATACGATAAGTCGTTCCATTTCTAGTACCAGTCATATAACTTCTATTATGATCAATGACCATTTTGATGTTTTCCATTTCGTTTAAAGCATCTTTCATGTAATACTGTCCACTATCGACTAATTGATTGTAGCTTTGAACCTCTTGTACTACTCTTGGAGTCTTACTAGTGTTTCTATTGGTAAATAACTGGTTTGGATTTACATTAATTTTAGGTGCTGGTACTTTACCACCTCCACTGTCTAAAGAGTAGGAAGAACTTGCGGATAATAATTGACCGTCCCTAACAGTTAAATCTTGATAAACCACTTGGTTATTTTTCAGTCCAGAGTGACCTGAAGCCATACGCGAAACTACATGAGTTTGACCAGTTTTATCCCTAACTTGGACAACTGTATTCTTATTATCAGTTACCATTTGAATAGCCCCTTGTGCAATTTCAGTTTGGCCATTATCTAAAGTAACTGTTTGAGCCATATGTGCAACATCAGAAATTTCTTTTATTTGTTTATTAACTGCATTATTATATGGATTAAAACCTTTTAGACCAAAAGCCTTTGAGTTGCTCATACTTGGAGCGGCATATTTAGCCATCACTTGATAACCCCCAACTCCTGCAACCATACCACCAGCATAAGCAACAGCGTTTCGGAATTTCGCTTGCTTTTCTACCAAATTACTTGGAGTATATGTTTTAAAATCATTGGTAAAAGCCTTACTACCATCAATTAAGCTTTCCTTAGCTGCCGTCATTTTATCAGTTAAGCTTGTTAAATTTGGCTGTTTAGCAATATATGAAGTCGCCATTGCATTACCAAATGATTTAGTAGCATGACCAATTTTGGTATCTCCAACAAATTGACTTACCTCTTTAAGACCAGAGGCACCAACAACACCTTGTACTAATCCATTTCCTAGTCCAGCTGTAATACGTCCAGCTGAATTCTGAATAATTCTTTGTCCTAATGGAATGTTAGAAGGCATCGACTTTTGAACAGACGAAGTAATCTCTTGGGCTTTGCCACTTGAATCAAAGTTTTGATACGCTTGTGCGCGTGGTAGATTACTATTATTCGCAAAGGTCTCTCTAGCTTCATTTATTTTCATACTTGCTATTTGATTATTAACATAAGGAACATTCACTTCCTTACCAGAGTACATGGAAGTCCCTTTAACAGATGCAATTGAATCTTTTACATTATTAATAGAACTAATTGATTTTAACCCTTTATCAACTAACGATGGTGATGAAATACCTGTTTGAAGTTGTTGAGTAATAGCATTCATACCAGCTGTATTGTTAGAACTAATTCCCATTTCTTTTGCGATAGCTGAAGTTACTTTACTAATTTGAGAAGGAGTTCCATGAAGAACAGCATTGCTATTATCTCGGATAATATTACTAATACTTTGTTGTTTTTGTTGAACCTCAGAATTCCATGCTTTTTCTTTTTGTTGATTATGACTCGTTATCATTTCAGAAGTTGCATTGGCAGGAAGTGGATTAGACTTATCATAATTTTTCATGAAATTTTGTTTGTTGTTCTTTGCCCAACTAGATGCTAATACTTCAGTAGTATTGCTTACTTTTGAACTAGCACCTTGTACTGACGACAATCCAGTTTGTACTTGTGATGAAATAGCATTCATTTTACTACTATCAGAAGTACTAATTCCTAGTTCTTGTGCAATTGACTTTGTAACATTTTCTAGTGGAACATTTTTACCACTCATTATTGCGTTACTTTGGCTAGTTAAAATATTTCCAAGTTTTTGTTGCTTTTGTTGTACCTGGTTATCCCAAGCATTCTGTTTTTGTTGAGCATGGTTTGCTTTTACTTCAGATGTTGCATTATCTGGAAGTGGATTAGATTTATCATAATTTTTCATAAAGCTAGCTTTATTATCTTTAGCCCAACTGGATGTTAATGATTGAGTAGCGGTAGAAATCGGATTAGGTGAATACACATTATGAAGTTGATCACTTATTTGATCCATTTTTTCTGAGTTTTCGTTTACACCTATAATAGAACCGATATCTTTTGCCAATTGATTAGTAAATAGCTGATTTTTTTCTTGGCCATTTCTTAATTTCAAATTCCCATTGCCAAGAACATTAGCTATACTTTTCTGTTTATTATCAATTTCATTTTTCCATGCTTCTGCTTTAGCATTTGAGTGTGCAGATTTTTGTTCTGCAGTCGCATTTAAAGGTAAAGGATTTTTCTCATCATAATTTTTCATAAAGTTATCTTTGTTATCTTTAGCCCAATCTTTGGCAAGGTTTGTACTTGTTTTAGCAATAGCCTTTTGGGATATACCACCAGCCATTCTTTCGGCCATTCTTTTTTCAAAGTCCTCTTTATTTATATAACTATGATTTAGGGAAGCACCATTTCCGATATCATTAGCAACATCACTCGCTAAATTTTGTATCGAGCTTTCTTTTTCCTTTAATTGAGATTGCCATGCATTTTCACGAGCATTTTGATGGCGTGATATCTCCTCTTTACTTGCATTTTCGGGAAGAGGATTTTTCTGATCATATTCCTTCATAAATGGTTCTTTATTTTTCTCTGCCCATTTATTAGTTAGATTACTAGTTGCGTTTTTAACTAAAGAAGAAGCATTAGCATTTTTCCCTTCTTTGCTTTTCATACCCGCAACCATTCCTCTTGCTTCATTTAAAAATCCTGCTTTTTTTGAAGCTTTTTCATTATCCCAAGCTTTATTCACAGCTTCTTCATGGGCATCCGGGAAACGTTCTTTAAAGTCTTTTCTGAACCCTTCTTCATTTTCATTTGCCCATGCTGTAGCTTTTTCATCAGCAATAGTATTAGCTAGTTGTTCATCCGCTGCTTTATCAGCATTATTAATATCTTTAAAACCTTTAAGTCCACTTTTTAAAAGAGCTGAACCTCTGTTTGCTAATAATTGAGCACTTGCTCCACCAACTCTTCCTGCAAGTCCACCAGCAACACCGCCGGCATGAAAACCAATTGTTGAACCAGTTAGCACACCCATTGGTCCAAGAGCAGAACCAGCAAGGGCACCAGTAGCCCCAAATACAGCTTTACCACTTCTAGACAAAATGTTTCCTGGCTTTAACATTTTTTCAGCATTAGCAGTAGTCCCAGTATCTGTTCCTGTATTTCCTGCAAGAGTTTTTTTGATGTCACCTACTGTATCATTATCTTCTGATGATACATTGTCAGAGTCTTTTCCGTTACCTTTACCTTTGTTTTTAGCATTAAGGTATCCCCTTTTAATAGCATCTGTAACGGATGTACCTTCTAATGCCCCTTTAGCTGCTCCATACATACCAACTAAAGCGGACCCACCCATCATAGCAGCTGCTTTTGAGAAGCCATCATTCATTTTTCCTCCAAGACCTATTAAAGCTCTTAAAGATTCAGTTACTGGAATAAAGATAATCATTAGAATAACTGCTTCAATCGGATTTGCTGCACCAACCATAACAGCCATTATGAAATAAACGGCTGCATGAATAGATTGAACAAATATAGTGCCTACTAATTCTTTAAACCATGCCACTGTAATGGACTTTGTTTGAGGAATTAAGAAAAATACCAGCATCAAAGGACCGGTAATTAACAACAACATAAGTGTAAATTTCCGCATTGAATAATAGAAATAAGCCCATATACAAAGACCGACTTTTACAATCGTAATTGCTAAAACACCTAACACTCCACCTGGATATTTAGACATTTCTATAGCATTTTTTAAATTTAACAAGTCTACATCAGATCCAAATAATCCGACAATTGCCTGGTTAGTAAGAAACAAAATGGCATAAATTGAGTATAAGTTTGCGAATAGTACTGAAACTAATAATAATTCTTTAAAATACTCAATTACATAGGTTCTATTAGATGGATTGATACTGGTCGATGAAATTTTCATTGCTGCCATAATAATACTAATTAATAAAGCGGTAACTGCTAAGGCTGTGAAAATATTCATTCCTGGAGTGTAAACCTTAGTAATTTCATTTTCTGTAAAAGTTAAGAAAGCTAAATTTTCATCCCCTCCAAAAATCAAATTCTTTAATGTTGGGAGACTTTTAAAAGGCGATGCTATCCAATCACCCATAGCAGAAAAAAGTGAGGATATAAGTTCCTGGATTTTATTCAAAGCAAGATAACGCCTCCTTCCTAATAAAAACTACTAGCTTTTTGTTTTTGTCTTTGCATTGTTTCTTCATAAACCGCTTCATTGGATTCAATAAAGAATAATTCTTCTTTACTAGGATTCGTTCGTAACCATACAGATGATTTTCCGACTCGGAGAATTCCTTCTCCTTTATCCGGATTACCGAATAGAATGTTAATTTCTCCTTCAGATAAATCAAAATTTTCTCTTATAGCTTTTAAATCCAATTTGCTTTGTTTTAAAAACATAAAAGAGTAAGTGTTTTGTAGGATCCCCCTAGCTTTCTTATTTTCAACAAAACGAACAAAATCTTGACTTGCAAGTCTTAAACCAGCGTTCCGCTTACGAGAACGTCTTGCCATTTTCTCAAGAAAGTTAACAGTTTGCTCTGAATCTATTAAAGTCCAAGCTTCATCGGCATAAACAAATTTCTTTTTCTTTGCGTTATCCAAACTCTTAACAAAGTGTTCCCATGTATAGTTAAGGAGTACATGATAAGCAATAGGTCTTAAAAAGCCTTCTTCCATTTGACTAATATTGAAATTTACGAGTCTAGCATTTTCTAATGATTGAGTGACTCCCTTTCCTAAAAAAGTTTGTCCATCAAAAATAGGTTTACTACCAGTTCTTAAGAATGGTTTGATGGCAGCTATTAAGCGAAACGCCCTTGGTTCTTCGCCGTATTTTGTTATTAAGTATTCATTAACATCACTTATTGTTGGTTCTGGTTTTCTAACCCTCGATTGAACAAGATGATTATCGATAGTTCTTACATTGTTTTCAAATAAGGATTCAGGGTGTGAATTTATGTTTAATTTGTTATGAATAACATGCTGAAGTGCTTCTTCCAAATAGTTTCTTTCAAAGACATCTAAACCTTCAGCTTCTTGGTTTTTACCTCTACATATAATGTCAAAGAAATCGATTGCCTCATTGATTTTTTCTCGAATAGGTACAAATCGAATATAGATTTTCCCATCCTTTTCTATAATTTCCTTTTCGTCGCTTTCTTCTATTAAACTAAGTTCTTCATCTCCATCTTCAAAGGGAATATCAGAATAGTTTAATGCAAGAGGGTTGATACAGATATCTTCTTCTTCGTTAATATTTAAATTAATTCCACCTAAACGTTTTGTAATTTTAACAAATTCACCTTCAGGATCTATTAATCTAGCATATACATCTGCTCCGGTAAGTTCTCTTGCAATTAAGAGTTTAAGAGTAACGGACTTTCCGCTACCAGAAAATCCAGAAATAAACATATTATAATTATCAGGTCGAAAATCTTCATTTCCGAAACTATTTATAAATTCAAGTTGATCAGTAATTTTATTTATCCCAATAGGAACTCCACCCATGTACTTTCCACTTCCAGAAATAAAAGGCGAGAAAGTAGATAAAGCACGTCTATCTATATTTCTAAGAGAATCATGTATTTGGTTTTTTCCAAAGGGCAAGATACTTTTGAACCCCTTTTGGATCCTGCCCCATGTACTAGTTAATCCAAAGAAAGAACTACTTAATTCATCCTCTAAAGACTCACTAAAATAGTTTAATTGCTTCTCATTTTCTGCATATAACATGGCCAAAGTTCCAACATTAAACATATCATTTTCACCAAACTGTATTTCAGACATCAATAAGTCTGTATCTCTTATCTTTGCTGTTAAATCATTAATTTGGTCAATATTCCCTCTTTTCGTTTGAAAGGAGAGGTTAGATTCCAACATTGTAATTTGTCGCTGAAGAGTACGGATTGCATCTGATTTACCAACTTTATGAATATCAAGAAATACATCTACCTCTCCACTTGATAGTAAGGAATTGAGCCAATTGGTTTGCATTTTCCGTGGATATCCATCTCGAGGTATGTACATTGGTCTAAAATATGTTTTTGTACCTAATGATGTCTTTATAACCCCATAATCTTCCGACTCAATTTTTAAGCCTTCCGGAGAAATAATTTCCCACATTGTTGGTTTTGTATCAATTTGATAATCTATATCTTTTACTTCATTGCTTTTTTTATTTTTATTCCCTTTTGCTTTCTTACTAGTATTTTTTTTAGCTAGCTTCTTTTTCTCTTGCTCTCTCTCTTTCGTTTTCATTATCTTCATATTCCTGAATCGTCTCCTTTACTAAGTCAATATGAGAGTCTGTTTGATCTGCAGTTACATATAATGCATCCTTTTCTTGATTAACCAAATCTTTAAATCGGTTTTTTACAGCTTTACGACGATTAAATGTATAGTAAAGTAATTCATAAATACCTTCTGTTGGTAAAAGAGAGACATGTATATCGGCTTTTCGCAATTGATTTCTTGCTGAATTAACCCTTCTCATTAATTCAGCAAAAGCTTTATCTACAATTTTTTCTTCTAACTCTTCTTCAGAATCCGCGCTAATAGAGTTAACATTTATTTTATGAGTGAAAATCATATAAATTTTAGTTTCAAATCTTGGTGCAGATTTTTGCCATTCAACAATATCTGCAATCATCGCTTTTCCAAATGAAAGGGCAGCTTCATTTAAATCCTTGGATTCTTCCATTACTTTATTCATTGCTTCAATAGGCTCCGAAACATCAACGAATCTATTTTGGAGATAAACACTTACAGGATAATTAAGTGTTGCTGTCCAACTCTCAAAAGTCACATCAATTGCCTCTTGTTCAAATTGGCTTTTAAGAAAATAGTTAACAGGGTCTACTTCAGCGATTATAGAAAAAGAATAATCAGTATAATGAATAAGGTGATTAGATATATCTTTTACATCTGAGAATAACTCTTCGAATATTCTTGGATCTTCTTCGGCCTGAAGAGGATTATTCTTCCCTTTTTCATTATTTTTCTTATTTAACTTTATTGGTGTTGCTTTTTTTCCTCTACCTGGGATAATCGGTTCCTTCAGCATGATTTTCATGAAAACATATGCACCAACTGCAAAGAGCAGCATAATCAAAAGAGTTCCCACTTTAACTATTCACCATCCATTTCTTTGGATACGTTCCTTTTCTCCATATGCCATTTTGTTTTTTCATGTTCATTTTTATTAAAAAGTACTGATCGAAGTTTAAATGAAGATTTTTCTTTTTAAAAAAGCCAAAAACAATTACGAAAATTGCTGTTGGAATAACACTAAATACACATGCTATCAATGCCACAATAACACCGGCACTTGAGAATATTTTGTATACCATTGGGATATATGCATAAACTATTGACCCTGCTGCTCCTAGATAAATCAATTGTCTAATTGAGATGAATCCCAAAATAGTTTTTTGTTCAGATGCCATATCTATTGGAACCTCAGCTCTTCGACTCATTTAATAATTTCCCTCCTAGAAATGAACCCCTCAATGTAAAGTACGATAGAGGGGTTTCAAATCAATATTTAAGCTCCAAATCCTGCAAAATAACCAGCTATTACTTTTGCTTGTACAATAACAAAGACTCCGATACCCGCCATTGCAAGACCAATAAAACCTTGTGTTCTATTTTGTGGATTCCCTTGTGAGCCTGATAACTTCATTCCAGCAAAGATAATACAAGCTAGTGCCCATATTGCACCGATTCCTGTGATAAGATATACAACGTTATTTAACTGGGTATATATCTTACTGTCTTTTACATTCCCTTGACTGGTGATTCCAGCTTTTTTCCATGCTGCTAATGCAGACTCTGGAACAAATAAGTAAAGATAGGTTAGTATCAGTGCCCCTAGGTAAAAAGGAATATCATTTAACCCTTTTACTCTTTTGATTGCCCCTGTCTTCATTCTTAAAATCCCTCCTTTTAAATCAAGGAAAAACCAATAAAAAAAGTCCCCGAAAAGACTATGGAAGATTGTACTTATGTACAATGCCATAGAATTCTCGGGGACTTCCCGTTGTTTTTTCACTTGTAACCTTATCATAATAAAAACAAGAAATATGGTCAAGGTATTTTAGCCAAAAAATATACTGATACGAAACCCAACTTTAATTTAAAACATCAGAAAGTAAAACTATTAGAAGAAATACTAGATAATGCTGCTCTTGATATATTTATTAATATGATTTTAGAATTTTAATTTCTCGTGATTAATTCTTAGGAAAATTAAATCATTCAACCAAAATATTACACTACTAGAGATGATCATATAATAAAAATTTTGGTCTAAGTAAAATTTGGGATTTAGATCGGTAGCAAGCGGATAGAAAATCAAATTAACTATAAAACCTAATATAAAAAATAATACAAAATTTTTAATATAGGAATTATTTAGGGACTTTCTAAAGAAAAATTGAATGGGCGCTCCTAATACTAGATAGATTAAACTAAAAATTGTAAAAAATAACAAGAATGAAGCTAAATCAAAAGAGTCGAAAATAGAAAATGGAACCGTGTTAATAAAGTAAAACAAAAAAAGAGCAAGAAAAAAAGCTGAAGAAACAGAACAAATTAATAGTCTGATAAAAAAGTTGTTTATTAATTTCATGATAAACATAGTACCTCCTCCTAATTCCAATATTAGTAAGTTATACCTATATATAGTATAGATGTATATTGTTACAATTAATTATAGCATTACTACTATACATATATAGGTTTGTAATGAAAATTTAAAAAATAAAAGGAGGAAAAAATGTATAAAAAAAAGATTATTTTTACTTCAATTATAGCCTTAGGATTTGCTATGTCTCCCTTAATTGTTAGCGCTGACAATGATGTAACTGTTAAAACAAATGATAATAAGGTGATCTTAGAGTTAAGCCCTAAAAAGAACGAATACTATAAAATATACAAAGACGACCAGTTAGAATATAGTGGTACAAACAATAAATATACAGACTATATTGATCAATCACAAAAATATAAAATAGGAGTCTATTCAAATGGTAAACTAAACGAGGTACTCTCTGTTAAAGCGGCTGATAATAAACATAATATTTTTGAACCAACATCTATGAATACCGCAGAAAAAGAGGAATATATTGATAGCATAGTTCAAAATACAAGATTAGAAACTATCGTCACCTCTAATTCAGTAACTATACAATGGCCTAAACTTCCAGATGAAGATAATGTTTATGAAATATTCAAAAATAATGTAAAAATCGCTGAGACAACAGATCTACATTATGTTGATACTAATGTAGAGAGTGGCAAAGAATACAATTACATGCTAAAAATTAATAATGTTGTTTCTGAAGAAACTGCAGATTTAATAAAAAATGAAGCAATAAAAGAAAAAATAGTATTAACTGATGAAATGTTTGAATATGATGGCTCAATATCTACCCTAGTAGCAATACCATCCGTAGAGGAAGAGTCATTGACTGAAGATCCAATTATGGATCCTATCTTTGAAAAGGCAAAGGGTAGCGGCACTATTGGTACAAAAGCAATTCCTAAATCAAATGAGTTTTCATTTGATTACAGGACTTATATACCATTCAAGTCAGTTAAAAATCCAAATGTTTTAACTAATGATGACTATCCTTACTTAAAAGGAGATAATAGATCAAATCCTACTGCTTATTCTGACAAATACAGAACAGAAGCTAGAGTATATGCAATGTTAAGTCAACCAGCAGCAGTAACCTTATGGAAAAGTGTTTCAAAATCACATTATTGTACTGCTTCAAGCTGTTCATCACCAAAATCTCTTGGAACTGCATCGGATAGTGGAATTAAATTACTTAAACATAGAGTTAAAACTAATGACTTAATGTGGGCTGTGAATCATGCAGTGGGTGTTCCAAAAATTTCTGCTCCTAAAATTGATTATAATTATGTTGCTCAACTTTCTAATAAATCATTTATTGCTTATGGAAAACATGATAGAGCACCAAGTCATGAATTTTATATGAATTACCCAACTGGTAGCAAGAAAATTTATTCCCATCAAGTTACTAGTTCACTCGAATTTTTATTGCTTTTTGGTGTCGTACAAGGATCATGGAGTTTTGATATGTAATAATAAAACCATAAACTGTGCTCACTAGAAGGTGTATTGAAGCAAAGTTTTTACATCAAATAAAGTAAAAAAATGCGAGTATTAAAATTTTCTTCTCATAGCATGGGGTAGCGTCAGGAAAATGCGGTTTTGCAAAGCTAAACCTATTTTCCTGACGATTACCCCTTCTTTATCCTTATGATGATATATGGTTTATTTTCCCCTAGGGTATTGACTTATTCCCCAAAGAGGGGTAGCGTCAGGAAAATGCGGATTTACAACGTTAAGGAAATTTCAATATCAAAAAGCCTAATTTCTCAATTAACTGTGAAGAAACTAGGCTTTTTTCATTTCTCAATTAAAGCGCCTGATTGTAGAATATAATTTTCTTGTTGAACAGTATTTTTGTACTGTGCAGTAAAGAAATTCTATGTATAATTAAAGGACCTTTCTTTACTTTTTTTATTTAGAGCTTTCCCTCTTTATACTATATTCACCATATCATGGGAAAAAATTGCTTGTCTCTAATCTGCATTTGTCTCGATCAATAATACATTCTTTTTTACCGATACTCTTTTTTGCCCTACGAATTTAATGACGTGAAACAATCCATTATGAAGCTCCCCCTCTTGGAGTAAAACTTCGCCCATAAAAAGAAGCATATACTGCTGGATTAATCGAAATAGAAGACCTTAACGAAGAAAAGGAAAGGACTGAATGGAAAAAATTATTGCCGATGTTAATACAGAAGCAAAAACCTGAGAAGTCGATTCAAAACATTAGGGATACTATTGATTCAATTCCACCCCAAGGCGCTGAACCATTACTACAAACTAGTGTAGAAAAAGTAGATGTTTATGGAGATTAAGGAAATAGAAATTGGACTTAACATAATTTAACGAACTTCTAATTAAAAAAACGAGATTCAATCTCGTTTTTTCTACTTTTTGTAATGTTTTTTACTATCCACTCAACTAAATGTTTTACTCCAGTCGTGAACAGCACTACCTTCTACGTACCTTTCTGCATCTAGATTCTGCCATACAACCTGTACCTGCGGCTGTAATGGCTTGCCGGTATTTTTTATCTTGAACATCCCCACATGCAAAAACTCCAGGAATATTCGTTTCTGTTGTTCCAGACTTAACATTGATATAACCCGTTTCATCGGTTTCAATTTGACCATTTAAAAAACCGGTATTAGGTGTATGTCCAATCGCTACAAATATCCCATCTGTTTGTATCACTTCATCTTCTCCAGACTCATTATTCTTCACTTTTAAACCTGTAACGCCATTCCCTCCTGCCAAAACTTCGATAGGTGTTTTATTTAATTCCCAAGTAATCTTTGTATTTTCTCTTGCGCGGTCCTGCATAATTTTTGAGGCTCGGAGTTCAGTCCTTCTATGCACGATAATGACTTCATTTGCAAATTTAGTTAAAAAACTTGCTTCCTCCATCGCAGAGTCCCCACCGCCTACAATAATTACCTTTTTTCCTCTAAAGAAGAATCCATCGCAGGTTGCACAGGTACTCACTCCTCGCCCGATGTTTTCCTTCTCTCCAGGAATATTTAAAAGTTTAGCTGAAGCACCTGTTGAAAGGATGAGAGACTCTGTTACAATTTCTGCTTTTCCGTTTACTTGTAAGGTATACGGTTTTTTCGAAAAATCAACGTTAGTTACCCATCCTCTTTTAAACTCAGCTCCAAAACGTTCTGCTTGTTTTCTCATATTATCCATGAGTTCTGGTCCCATAATGCCATTAATAAAACCAGGAAAGTTTTCAACTTCAGTTGTTAGTGTTAATTGGCCGCCTGGTTGATCTCCTTCTATAACAATTGGTTTCATATTTGCTCTTGCTAAATAAATAGCAGCTGTTAAACCTGCAGGACCCGTTCCTAAAATAACGACTTTTTCCACGATTATATCCTCCACTGATTTTAATATTTTACGATTATCTTATCCCATCTTTTCTTTATTTACCCAAGGAGTAAAATAAAACTAAAAGGTAGGAAGAGTTACTACACTAGCAATTCCATAACAATTAACCTAGTTCTCTAAACAGACCTTTATTACATATATATATTACTAGTGGATAACCAAAGAAAATAAAAAGATTGGTATGTAATGATATCCCTGTGTAAAATCTAGCCCCATAATAAGGAATAAATAAAAGGAAGTACGCCCCACATTGAGCATAAACTCCCTAATTAACAGATAGTGAGCCGTTAATCCAATATCACAATCCACCTCTGACTCGCAAGCTAGCTCCTTAATCTTTGTATAATGAATAACACTAACCGGGATCCATATTAGAGGTAAAGCAATTGCTGCCAATACATTAAAAATAATCAATGTTGAAAAACTCGGGAAAAATAAAAAAATAGTCATGACGGTCGCTAATATAGCACCTACATACGTTACCTTCATTCTACTTTTTACAAGTCGTGGACGGCTTATGAAAACAAGTGTTAAGATTCCTGTAATTGCAAATAATGTGTTTAACCATCCAACAATCGTTTCCTTCTGAACATATTGAAATAAGAGAATGCTGGATGCGAGTTGAATTATACTTTGAAAGAAACCAAAAGCCACTATAGAAACGAGAACAGCTTTATACTCCTTCCATATATCTTTATACCGTAAGGATGAAATATTGAAGTTGCTTTTATATTTTGGTGTAAATAAACTTATAATCACTTGAATAATCAACATAACAAATATTAATCGAAATGTTTCATTATAATCATAATAAAGAATTAAATAAGAAAATATTAATGGTGTTAAGACTGCGGTGATCCGGTTCATACCTTGCTCCATCCCCATAAAAAGTTGCCTATTTTCAGGGTTGGTTAATAATATTGAATAAAGATTAAATCCAGAATAATACAATCCTACAGCTGTACCATATAAAGTACCTAAAATGATAATATATCCTATTACATTCTCTTCTTTACTTATGAGTAATCCGAACACCGCTAGTAGAAAGGAAGAAGATAAAACAAACGTCATTCGACTATTCATCCACCTCATCGTATATGCCCCTATCATTGTTCCTATGAACACAGATACAAAAACCGAGGCATTGTATACTCCTATAGTAGAAAGACTTGCTCCTTGATTCCATAAAAAAATGTTTATATATAAGTTTGAAAAAGCTAACACACCTGAGAAGACGGTATTCATAAATAAAACAATAAAAATAGGATTTTTCATTATCAATTCACTCATTTCACGACTATTTTGTGTTATCTTCATGTCCGTTTTCTTTATTTTTCATGAATGTGTATACAAAATAGCCTCCACCAACAAAAATAACTACCCAAAAAATGGTCATAATTAATCCACCCATACCATAAAACATTATATTCTCCATTGTATTTTCCACTTGTATTCACCACCAAAAGAGTTGCTGAAGGCAACTCCAAAGTTATTTTATTCTCTTTTTTGCGCCACAAACTGAATAACATGTGACAAACCATTATGAAGTTCTCCTTCATTCCTTACAACCTCGCCCATAAAAAAGTGAACAATCCGCCAATCAAAAAAAACGCTTAAAAACTCTTCTGGTTTATAAAGTAGTTCTACGTTTTGTGGTCCTCCACTTTTGTATGGTAGCTGATAAACCGAATACACCTCTGAAATAAAATAACCACCTGGTTTAACTGCATCTTTAACACCTTCAAGTGTTTTTGTACGTAATGCCTCTGGAAAGTGACCAAAAATACAAATCAATTCATCCCACTGCTCTTTATCCCAGTTAGCTTCATTTAAGTCTACAAGCTTTGTTTGAACTGTTACATTTCTATCCTTGGCAAGCTTTTCTGTTTTAGCCAGTCCGGATTGCGCATAATCCCATGCAGTTACATTCATTCCTTGTTGCGCCAAGTAGACTGCATTTCTACCTTCTCCTTCAGCAATAGCCAATGCATCTCCTGATAGGTTTAATTTTTTATGGACATCCGCAAGAAATACGTTTGGATTAGTTCCATAAACATAATTCTCATTTTTAAATCGATCATTCCAGGAATTCATAGCTTGTTCTCCTTTGATTTAATTTTTTAGTCAATACTTTTTATTAATTGCTCCATCATTTCCTTATCCATCGGTCCGACAATTTTCTTTCGAACAATCCCCTGCGAATCAATTATATAACTTGTTGGGATCGTAAAAGCTTGATATGTTTCTCCTGTATCGCCTTTAGTATCAAGCAGTATTGGAAAAGTTAATCCATAATCTTTTACAAATTTTCCAATATCATTTGTGTTCTTTTCTGCAGTAGTTAAATTAACTGCTAAAATTTCTACATTTTCATTTTGTTGATCTAGATAAAATTCTTGCATATGAGGCATTTCAGCTTTACAAGGAGGACACCAAGTAGCCCAAAAATTTAAAATGACTTTCTTTCCTTTATAGTCAGACAGTTTTACTTCTCTTCCTTCTAAAGTCTGGAGTTGAAATTCAGGTGCCAAATTTCCTTCTTTTATTCCACTAATTAAATCATTATTTTCTATTCGATTGTTAAGGGAGGTTTCATCCATATTGTCTTTTTCTGAAAATGCATAGTCATATACTCCCCAACCTAAAAGACCAATCAAACCTACTAAGACGAGTATTTGTTTGTTCATAATCCCACTCCTTCAAAAATCGTGAATGTAGAGAGATAAGCACTGATCTTTTCCATTTGACCAGTGAATAATAACAATCCCATTATGATAAGGATTACTCCATTAACTAACGAAAGCTTTGGTAAAACCTTATTGATTCTTTTAATCACATTTAAAGAGTATGTCACAAGAAAAGATAACATGAGAAAAGGAATGCCTAGACCTAAGGCGTATATCCATAATAAAAACATGCCAGAATAAATCGTTTCAGTTGAACTAGCCAGTAATAAAATGGACGATAAAGCAAGTCCTACACAAGGTGTCCATCCTGATCCAAATGCTAAACCAAGGATAAATGATTTTAGAGAACTAGCTTTGGACTTCCTATTATAATCAAACCGTTTTTCAGTCATTAAAAACTTTATTTTAAACACACCAAGCATCTGTAACCCAAAAATAATGATGAGGAATCCCCCTATCATTTGAATTAATTTCTTATTATCTAAAAATATTTGTCCTACAACACTTGCTGAAGCTCCTAGTAACACAAATACAATACTAAATCCAAAGATAAAACTTATTGAACGAGAAAACAGGACACTCTTCTGGGTATTTACTTTTCCATCTTTTACTGAACCATCGGTTAAATGAGCAACATATGCAGGAATTAATGGAAACACACAAGGTGAAAAAAATGAAAGTACCCCTGCAGTTAATGCAAAAAATATTGTGATATTTTCCAATTCTTACCCACCTATCTTTCTACTGTAGTTTTCTATCCCAAAGGTAAAGAGACAAGATTATTAATCCTACAAAAAACCACTGCTCCATCGAGAAAATAAAAATCGTATTTTCATTGATTAGAACCAATGAGAGTATTATTTTGTAGAATGAAAATAAGACGATGACAGAAAAAAATGATTTATATGAGGATAGAATTTTTTGAACTAGAATGAGTATCAAATTAGTCAACGAATAAATGCCAAAAAGAACATGATAAATGAAATTATCCTCTACAAAGGTGGCGGATAAAAAGTGATAGACAGACAGCACTGAAAAACTAAATAGTAAGCCGTATTTCAAAGTAACTAGCATTGAAATATCTAATTTCCTTGCTTTATAAATAAAGTAGTAGATTGAAAAAATAATAGCTAAAATTAAGCCACTTCTTCCTCCTGTAAAATACAACAACGACAAAGGACTTTTTATTACTAATGAAGGTTCCGTAAGAAGTAAGCTACCTTTCCAAATAAAAAAGCCTAAAAACACGCTATTAGTTAATAAGTCAAATACTGCCTTATTATGTTCCCTATTCGGTAAGCGTAGGAGCAATACTTTTATAAAAACTATTCCAAATAGAATTGCCACTCCAAGAAGAAACCATTTAAGGAGAATCGTAAATGAACCGATTTGAATGATATCCATGGGTACCTCCAAAAAAATTGCTTGATGTTTACACAAAAAGGGGCTGTTTAGCCCCTCTTCTTAAAAGATTCTTTGAAACAAGACGATGACTCCTACCAGGAGCCAGACTAAAATCCCTGGTCATATGGGTGGGAAAAATGACCGTGATTTTTTGTTAGGAATTCCTCAACTACCTTTGCCACAGTTGTTATGATCTTTATTCATATTATCAGCCTACTCCATTACTTATTTTATAATTTCTCCCTGCCATTCTTGAATACCGCCACTTACACTTACAACATTACCATAACCATAGTCTTTTAAAATGTTTGCAGCTTGAAGACTTCGTTTCCCACTTCTGCACAATAGAACGATTTCCGCATCTTTAGAAAGACCTTTATAATCGGATTTTAATGTGCTTAGTGGAATGTTTTTCATCCCTTTAATATGACCTGCTTCATATTCATGGGGTTCACGCACATCAACAAAGATTATGTTACTTGATTTGGGATCCTGTAATTTTTGCTCCAACTCATTAATTGAAATTGTTTTAATGCTATTATTTTCAAACTGGGTATAGCCAAAATATAATACTAAAATGACAAGGGGTAGATATAATGCTATTGTTTTAATCTTCAAGGAAACTCCTGCTTTCAGATGTACTTATAGTGTAAGGACAATAAATTGCCCGCCACCCAATATGGTCTTGGTATAATCAATTTTGACATTATTAAAATATGGTTTACTTGTTTCATGTACTAAAAAACTTATGCCATCTTGTTCAATAATCTCATCATTTTCTAAAGCTGACTCTTCCAGAGCCAGACGAAGCTGAGGTCCCCCTCAACCAATGCCCATTGCAAGACGAATAAATGGTTTTTTTACATCTTTAACTTCTTGTTTTATTTTTGATATCGCAGCATCTGTAATTTTAATCAACGTTATTCCTCCTCAATATTTAAAAATGTACAAACAAATCCGCTGAAACTGCCTCATTTAAAACCCATTTAATGGGGACTTGCTCAGCTGGGTACTTAAATTGCGTATGGTCCTTTATATCTAAGTCCACCACATAAAATTTAACGCCAGATTCAACAGCTATCTCAAGTAAATCGTTAATTGAAGGTGCGTTAAAATCAGCTAGAGCATTAGACAAGTATTCAATTCCATCCGATGGAATAGGAATGTATTTTTGATCTAAAATGTTTACTCCTTTTCGTGAGAAGGCTAAGATCACATCAGCCCCGGATGAAGCAGCTCCAACAGCAACATTTAAAGGTGGGTAAGCAGACTCTAATTCATCATGAAGTGCTAAAACGACAACTTTTTTCGTATTCATGTTTAGTCCCCCTCTTAAAAACTTAAAACAGCATCAGCTTGGTAGGCTGTTTCTAAAAAGGTAACAACGCCCGCGAGTTCTGCCCCTTCTATTAATTCCAAACCATCAGCAATTAACACATTCATTTGACAACCATACAATTTAATTCCCGCATTTAAAGCCAAGTTAAAAAGTAAGGATAGATCTACTCCATGTGTTCTCGTCATTCTTTTTAAATAACGTTTATCTAAAACACGCGCTCCATCAAGATCAAAAAATATGGCGACTTCATTTTTTTGTTCAACCATTTCGATTGATTTCTTCAACACATAGGGAACATTTGAGCTTAACGATACAAAATAAACAAATTTCTTGTTCGTCATTATAACCCCTTCTTTCAAACCTACTATGAATACACTTTATTTTCCCCTGTTTTTACAAAATATCTAACCAAATCTTAACGGCAGTAGCTCCAATTAATAACGCTAAAATGACTTGCAACACTTTGGTATTTACTTTTTTTCCAGCCATTGCACCCAATGGGGAAGCAATTAAACTTGCAACGATCATAATAAAAGCTGGGAAGTAGTCAATTTGTCCGGTCGTAATTTTACCTACTGTCGCTCCGATTGATGAAATAAACGTAATCGCTAGAGAAGAAGCGATCGTCATTCTTGTTGGAATTTTTAATACCACTAACATGATTGGCACTAATAAAAAGGCTCCTGCTGCTCCAACGATCCCAGCCCCCACCCCTACAATAAGGGCTAATAGTGCTGCAAGCCATTTGTTAAATTTCACCTGATCTAATGGAATGTCGTCTATTCCCTTTTTCGGAATAAACATCATCACTGCTGCAATTAAGGCTAATATCCCATAAATTAAATTAATGCCTCCTTCAGACATTAACTTTGATCCAAATCCTCCAACAAAACTACCCACTAAAATACTAGCACCCATATACATAATTAACGTTTTATTTAAATATCCACCTTTTCGGTAAGCCCAAACTCCACCAATAGTTGCAAAGAATACTTGAATCGCACTTATGCCTGAAACTTCATGTGCAGTAAATGCTGCTAAGCCAAATAACGGTGGAATATATAATAACATTGGGTATTTAATAATAGACCCGCCGATTCCTAACATTCCTGAAACATATGATCCAATAAATCCTATTAAGAAAATCGTAATGATGAATCCAAAATCCATGGTGTTACCTCCTTTTGAAAAAAGGGAACCCTACATAGGCTCCCCTTATTTTTTAACCTTTTTTAATCCAAAATTTAAATACATCATTTTCTTCTTCATGCTTAATTAGTTCATGACCACCAGATTTTGCCCAAGCTGTTAGGTCGTTTTTAGCACCTTTATCAGTAGCATGAATTTCTAGAATTTCACCTGATGCTAATTCATTGATTGCCTTTTTTGTTTTTACAATTGGCATTGGACATGCTAATCCTTTTGCGTCTAATACTTTAGTTGCTTCCATTTCGTTATTCCTCCTAAAATAAGTTTTTATCGAACCGCACAACGGTTTGGTCCAATTTCCATTTCACGTTGTTTTTCATCATCTGGGTTAATTTTCCCCATGTTAGTTTCACGAATTTCTTGATACGCATTTGGTTGTGGTGGTAGGTTTTCTGTTACTAATTTTCTGAATTCATTTTCGTCCTCGATGTTTAGACCATGATTTTTTGCAAATAGTGTCCCTAATTTTTCTGATACACTACCATCGTCATTCAATTCATCAATGATCATAAAGTGCGCTGGTAGAACAACTAGTTCTTCTGAAAGCTCTCTGTAACGGATGTACAAACTTTCTCTTAAATCTGCTACCCAGTCTTCTGCCATCCCAGCTAAGTCTGGTCTGCCGATTGAATCGATGAATAGGATATCACCTGATAATAAGAACTGAGAATCCACAACAAACGATGTAGAACCAATTGTGTGACCTGGAGAATACAGGGCATGAATATCGATGGCAGTATTTCCGATTGTTACCACATTTCCATCTTCTAAAGGCTTATACTCAAATGTGACTTCTGTTGCATCCTTTGGTGGTAACCAATACGTAGCACCTGTTCTCTCAGCAATGACTCTTCCACCAGAAATGTGGTCAGCATGAAGATGCGTATCAAATACATGCGTAATTTTTGCACCAATTTCTTTTGCAAAATCAAGATAAATATCAGTCATACGAGTTGCATCGATGATAGCTGCTTCCCCATTTGAGACGACCATGTAAGATAGGCAGCCCTTACCGATACGAACGAACTGATACACTTCACCTCCATCGTTTAAGTCCCCGACCTTCACAGGCTCTAAGTACTCACTCCACGCTTTCATCCCACCTTGCAGGTAAGAAGCCGTTAATCCTTGTTCTGATAACATCTCTGCCACCATTAATGAAGATCCTTCTTTTGCACAAACGACTAAAACTTCTTGATTAGCCGGGATTTTATCTAAGATTCCTTCCACTCCATCCAGTAACTCGAAATACGGAATATTATAATAGTCGAAGTTTTCTCCTTCAATTTTCCAATCTTGAAAGTCACTTTCATTACGAACGTCTAGAATAAATAATGGTTCTTTATTAAATACTTTTTTTGTTACTTCTTTTGAAGTCATAGCCTTTACAGTCATATCATTTTACCCCCTATGGTATATTTAAATTCAAAAAAATAATTAATTTTTATTAAAACGTAAGAGTTACATCTGCATCTTTTGCAAATTCTAAAAAGGTTACAGCTCCACCCACTTCAATTCCATCCACAAATGCTTCCTTTTCTAATCCCATCACATCCATTGTCATTTGGCAACCAATGAATTTGACACCCATTTCTTGTGCCATTGCCACTAACTCAGGTATAGCTGGTACGTTTGCTTTTGCAAACCCTTCAGCAAAATGCTCTTTCCCCTCTGGCATTGGTAGTTGTGTGTATGCCTCTTTATGAATTAAGTTTAATCCTTCAAATGTAAAGAATATGGCAACTTCCTGATCAGATGCTGCTGCAGCTGTTGCGATATTAAAAACTTTATATGCATCAAATAATCCACCATTACTTGCTATAATTGCTACTTTACTCATTCTTAATTCCTCCTAGTTTCTTAATGCTAGCATTATATTATTTGGATCATAACCAACAACCCACTTGCCATTTACCTCTGTTTGAGGCACACCCAGTTGTCCGGTCTTTGCGACTAGTTGGTTCATAATCTCTGGGTTTTCTTCAACATTTACCTCTTTAAAAGGTATAGTTTGATCTGCCAAAAAGTTCTTTAGCATAACACAATACGGACAGCGTGTGGTTGTGTATACCGTTACTGTGCTCATATCAAATTTCCCCTCCTTATTTATTTAAACTATTGGTTTTGCCTGACCAAGCACTCATCCCTGGCACAACATTAATCACATTTGCAAAACCTTTTTCAGCTAATTTTTGAGCTGCGAGATCACTACGGTTTCCAGTTCGACACACCACATAAATCTCATCAGCTGTATTAAGCTCTGAAAGACGATCCTCTAACTCTCCTAACGGAATAGAGATGGCGTTTGGAATATGGTTGAATGCGTACTCCGCTGCTTCTCTAACATCGAGAACAACAATATTCTCGTTAACATCTAGTTTTTTCTCCAACTCTTCATTGCTTGTGATGTTAGGATGTTTTCTTTCAATTGTTCCATCATTGGAAGATTTTCTAAGGTAATGCTTTAACACATCTCCTTGTTCAATTGTGCCTAGATACTGATGTCCAGCGCTTTTTGCCCATGCTTCAAGGTCAGCTTTTGACCCTTTATCTGTTGCTTGAACCTCTAAGACTTGACCAGATTGTAACTCATTCATTGCCTTTTTTGTTTTGACGATAGGCATTGGGCAAGCTAGGCCCTTTGCATCTAATAAAAGATCTGTTTTTAATGAATTCATAATATAAAAACCTCCTGTTTATTACCCTTACGAGTATATTGACTTCTAAAAAAAATCACCTTATTTTGTTTCGCCTTCCCACGCAAGCATTCCGCCTGTCATGTTGGTTACCTTAAACCCATGACTTTCAAGAAATTGACAGGCGCGACCACTACGTGCACCAGAACGACAAACCATGATATAGTCTTGAGACTTATCTAATTCATGCATACGGAATTCTAATAACCCTAGTGGAATGTGGATCGCTCCTGGGATTTTCCCAGTTTCAACTTCATCCACTTCACGAACATCAATCAAGTTTAATGGTTGACCTTCTACTAACGATGTTTCCACTTCTTTTGCTGTTAGTTGTTTCATTTTCTCTCCTCCTTTTTATCTCCAGGCACTCATACCACCTTTTACATTTGTCACGTTCGTAAATCCTAATTTTTTTAATATTTTAGTAGCATTTTGACTTCTCATTCCACTTTGACAAATAACAACTACTTCTTTGTCTTTTGATAGTTCCTTCTCCGCTTTTTGCGCAAGTTGTTGGAGTGGGAGATTTTTAAATCCTTTAATGTTTCTTCCCTTAAACTCCCCAGGAGTACGTACATCAACAAATTGTTTATTCCTATCTTTTAATTCATTCTTTAAATCTGTTGTTGAAATCTGTCTAACACCTTTAGCCGGGATGATTCGTTTAATGATAAATAACAGAAAGAGTCCAATGATTAAATAATTTAGATATTCCAAACTTACTCCCTCCTTTTATGTAGGGGATAATCCCCCTAACGTGTTTAGATAAATAGGTTTACATTTCCATCTTCTGCATCAGCTAAATATGCAGCTACACCTGCATACTCGATATTATCTAAAAGTTCTTCTTTTTGAAGTCCTAATAAATCCATTGTCATCGTACAAGCAACGAGCTTAACATCTTGTTCTTTTGCCATTTCAATTAAGTCTGAAAGTGGCATTGCATTATGCTTTTTCATTACATCTTTAATCATTTTAGGACCGAAACCTGCAAAGTGCATTTTTGACAGACCCATTTTTTCAGCACCTCTTGGCATCATTTTGCCAAACATCTTTTCCATGAAACCTTTTTTCACTTCAATATCTTCATCCTTACGTAGAGCATTTAATCCCCAAAATGTGTGGAAAATAGTTACTTCATGATCATAGGCAGCTGCCCCGTTTGCAATAATATAAGCAGCCATTGCTTTATCATAATCACCACTAAATAATACGATTGTTGTTTTTTTTGTTTCTGTCATGTTTGTTCCTCCTCTTGTTGTTTACCCATTAGGGTATTTTTCTGTATAAAAAATTTTCCTTTTACCTTTACCCCTATGGGTATAATATTATTAAAAATAAAAGAGAGTGTCAACCCCTTTATTTCTATCTACTTCTTACAAGCAGATTGACAGCTTCTTTTAATAGTTCTTCTGTATTTTTCTCACCAATTTCTTCGGCGTTACGAACACATTCCACTAAATTTGAACTGACGACAACTCCAATCGTCCGATCAATCGCTGTTCTTGCTGCAGACAACTGAGTAATAACATCTTTGCAGTCTTTATTTTCTTCCATCATTCTCAAAATTCCTCTAAGTTGTCCTTCAATGCGCTTTACTCTGTTTTTCATTTGGTCGTTGTATTCCATCTGTTTTCCCCCTTAACAATAACTTTCTTTATTTAATTGATTTTCCTTTAATACTGTTTGTGTTTGATTTGTAATTAAATAGCCAACGACCTTAAAATCTCTTTTGCGTAAGAAACGAATCGCTAGATTCCTTTCAAGGCGGTTTGATGCCACTACAATCAAGTCACTTTTTGGGATTTCTGAATAAAACCTATTAAGGTATGCCACTGGAACATTGATGGCTCTTTCTATTGGGCTGTTATGAGACTCAATATAATCTCTTACATCTACGACTATTGATGTTCCCATATCAACGTGATTAGTTATATTTTCAACCCTAAAAACGGGAAAATGTCTTTTAAAAAGAGCAACAATAATGGCACTCATTATTATAGCAACTATCATATGCTGTCTCCTTTACTAATAAAAAAAGGAATGTCTTACAACGTTTATATTATACCCATTAGGGTATATTGTCAATACCTTTAAATTTATTTCTTTTTAACTTTGTAAGAATAATTTTGATTTATCAGATACCCTTCTTTTATTTGTGGATATATACCATTGATAACAAAAAATGAAGATTAGAAATATATCGATCACATCTCCACCATAATACATTAGCACTCCACCCATCTCGGCTTGGGAAATTGGTACACTCTTTGGGGGATGGGCATAAATATACTTTGATAGAATACCGTGGATGCCTGAGGCGATTATTAAAACAATAGAACGATAGAGGAAACTTGTTCTATGGGCAACTGGATCAATATAGATCATGGATACTGTAAAAAGGTATCCTGCTATGAATACATGAACGTGTATAAAGACATAAAGATATAAATTCCCGTGCATTTGTGCGTATAAGTCCGTTGTATAGAGTACCCATAGTCCTCCAATATTTAGAAGCGATGCGATAAAAGGATCACTTACAATGCGGACCGGGTAACTTTTTAATATCTGTGTAAACCGTCGTGCTAATTTCACAGACAGAGTTCTTAAAAAAAGCGTCATCGGTGCAGAAAGCGCAATAAGTAGAGGTCCTAACATCCCAAGAAATAAATGACCTAGCATGTGTATTTTAAGATCCATATGGGCTTGTTCAGCTACCGGTCCCACTACAGCAAGTGCTACAAACAGAACCCCTAAAAGCCAAGATAACGTTCGGTATGGCGACCATTTTTTATGCTTTCGATTGGATAAAACAACTCCCATTATATAAAGAATAATCATTAACACAAATACCAAAATGAAGAAATAATCTAAATAACTATAACCGGAACTATCAATGTGATTGTGATCCACTAAGAATTTCCTCCCCTTGGGATAATTGCTTTCTTGTGCGAAATACGAGAATCACCCCAACAATAATGAGTGCTACAGCAACTAAATTCCACACTAAGTCGTAAGGAAGTATTTCTACATTGTAACGAATCTGATGTATTCTCATGAACTTGTGTTGGATGATACCATCATACAAATTAAAGCCTCCAGCCCCAAGCAATATTCCTCCCCACCATCTTGCAAGCCAAAAAGCATTTCTGCGGCGAAGGTCTGCAAACATAAAAGCTGAAAAGATGGTCGCAAACCAACTAAAAGCATGAAACAGACCATCCGAAACTAGTCCAATATCAGTTGTTGATTTATCATAGAAGTGATGCCAGTGTAGTAGTTGATGAAAAACCGTTTCATCAATAAAAGCTACAAGACCAAGCCCAAATAAAAAGCCACCAAATAAATTGCGATTCGCAAAAATAAACTTTTGTTTTGAGTTTTTAATAATATTCATCCATTTCCCTCCTATATGTTCATATTTAATTATTTTGTCCATTCAACCATTACTTTTAAACAATAGGTGATGAAGAAGGATTTTGATTCTGTTTTCATAATAAAAGAACACTCATAAAGTCACGAGTGTTCTATAAAAAATAACCCAATATCAGCTTTTATTTAGTATCTTCTTTAATGCTTCCTTCTCTTCAAATATTTCTGTTGCAGTCCTAACGCCAAGTCTCCTTATCAGTGGTAATGGAGGACACCACCCCTGTAAAGAATGTTGGATCATAAATACACTTGTTATTCCTGACAATGCCATCCATTTTTTATTGCTTAATAATCCAAGTAAAGATGATATCAATACAATTGATGCAAAGTTAAGTTCTAAAACTCTTTCGGTATCCCATTCATAATTTAATTCTTTAATACGTTTATCTATTTCTTTTTCAGTTTTCCCGTAGTAATTGTTGATATTATGTGCAGTTTTTCGTTCTATATCATTATTGATTCTATCATCTGTGTTTAACTTTACTTTAGTCGTAGTTGGTGGAAATAGATCTCTCATACATTCCCATCCTCTCGTTGATTGGTATATAAACCCATTGAGTTTTTTAAATAAATCTTCTACAATACCTAGTATAACAATAGGAATTAATGGGTATAGGAGGAACCTAATATGAAACGTTTTTTCAAATCTTTTTTCAATGAAAAATGCCCTACTTGTAATAAAAATTTAGTCAGCGATAAAACGAACTCATTACTCTCAATTGTAATCAAATCATGTCCAGATAATCATTTTCAAAAGGAATATCATCCTGCACTTGAGACATACGTTGAAAGTAATAAGGTCTCTTAAAATAAAATATCAGACCAAATTTTAATTGAAGTAGCTAATATGAGTAATGCCAAAATCCATTGTAGGATTTTGGTATTTATTTTTTTACCAAAATTAGCACCAAGTGGCGAAGCGATTAGGCTTGCTACAACCATGATTAACGCTGGATAATATTCGACTTGACCTGTTGTAATTTTCCCAACAGTTGCACCAATAGACGAGATAAACGTAATAGCTAAAGAGGTCGCTATCGTCATTCTAGTTGGAATTTTCAGCACTACGAGCATGATAGGAACTAAAATGAACGCACCAGCAGCACCAACAATTCCCGCACCCACCCCAACAATTAATGCAAGAACAGCTGCGAGCCATTTATTAAACTTCACCTGATCATGTGGGATCTCATCGATTCCTTTTTTAGGTAAGAACATCATCACAACGGCGATTAAAGCTAGAATTCCATATACAATGTTAATTCCACTTTCGGTCATGAGCTTTGAGCCATATCCACCAATAAAACTACCAATTAATATGGCAACACCCATGTATATAATTAACGTTTTATTCAAGTACCCTCCTTTTCTATAAGCCCATACTCCCCCTATTGTGGCGAAAAAAACTTGTACGGCGCTAATTCCAGATACCTCATGTGCACTAAATGCAGCTAATCCAAACAGTGGTGGAATGTATAAAAGCATGGGATATTTAATAATCGATCCACCAATTCCTACCATTCCGGATATGAAGGATCCAATAAAACCGATAAGGAATATAACCACGATAAATCCAATATCCACTTTCTTTTTCCTCCAATCAAAGGGGGAGGGTAACCGTTTAAAGGTACCTTCCCCTAAATTCTATCCTTTTTTTAACCAGAACTTATAAACACCATTTTCTTCTTCATCTTTTAGCAATTCGTGTCCACCCGATTGTGCCCATGCAGTCAAGTCATTTTTTGCCCCTTTATCTGTTGCATGAATCTCAAGGATCTCTCCTGAACTTAATGAATCCATTTCCTTTTTTGTTTTTACAATTGGCATTGGACAAGCTAGCCCTTTTGCATCTAATACTTTTGTTGCTTCCATCTCTTTTCCTCCTATCTCACTGCACAGCGATTTGGTCCAATTTCCATTTCCCTTTGTTGTTCTTCTTCTGGTTTGATTTTACCCATATTTGTCTCACGAATTTCTTGGTATGAATTCGGCTGTGGCGGAAGATTTTCTGTCACCGTTTTTCTGAATTCAGCTTCATCATTAATATTTAATCCATGATTTTGTTGATAAAGTACACCAAGTTTTTCTGAAATACTTCCATCATCATTCATTTCGTTAATTCCCATGTAATGGGCAGGTAAGACTAGAAGATTATCAGCTAGCTCTTTGTAACGTTGATAAAGGGTATTTCTTAAATCTCCTACCCAGTCTTCAGCTTTACCAGCTAGATCAGGGCGACCAATGGAATCAATAAATAAAATGTCACCTGTTAACAAATATTGATCATCAACGACAAAAGATGTACTACCAATGGTATGCCCAGGAGAGTAAATGGCTTTTATGGTTGTCTGTCCAACCTTGTATTCATCGCCGTCATTAATTTGTGAGTAGTTAAATGTGACTTCTTTAGCATCCTTTGGTGGTAAATAATAGGTTGCACCATGTTTTTCAGCAAGTTCTCTACCACCAGAAATATGGTCAGCATGCAAATGAGTATCTAAAACGTGTGTTAACGTAATATTATGTTCCTTTATCATCTCTTCATATGGAGACAACATTCTGTTAGTATCAATTATTGCCCCTTTTCCGTCAGACTCAATTAAATAGGAAAGGCAGCCTTTTCCAATCCGTACAAATTGAAAGATGCTTCCTCCATTTTTCAAATCACCAATCTTTATTGGCTCAAGGTGTTCACTCCAAGCCTTCATTCCGCCTTCTACTGAGTAAACATCTGTAAACCCCTGTTCCATTATTTGTTCGGCGACAAATTCTGATGCACCACCTTTAGCACAAATGACATAAATTTCTTTGCTCTTTGGTAGTTTATCTAATATTGAATCGACTCCTTCTAATAATTCAACGTAAGGAGAATTGATTACCTCTATATTGCGCCCTTCTATTTTCCAATCGTCAAAATCGCTGGTATTACGGGTATCAAGGATGAAAAGGTCTTCATGATTAATGACTTTCTGGGCTAAATCTTTAACAGATATTGTTTTCAGAGCTGTTGTTGTTCCCATGTGTCTCCTCCTTTTACTTTTCTAAAAGTTGAGTAATCGTTTCCGGATCATACCCTAAAACCCACTCACCACTAATTTCAATTTGAGGGACTCCCATCTGACCTGTTGTTTCAACCAATTTATCTCCTGCTGCAGGATCTTCTTGCACATTTACTTCTTTAAATGCGACACCTTGCTCATTTAAAAAGTTTTTTACCATTACACAATAGGGACAAGTGTTTGTGGTATAGACAGTAACATTCTTATTCATCATTCTTCACTCCTTTAGAACGTTAGCGTTACGTCAGCATCTTTAGCAAACGCTAAAAAGGTAACTGCACCGCCAACATCAATCCCTTCTACAAAATGCTCTTTTTCTAAACTCATAACATCCATTGTCATTTGGCACGCAATCATTTTCACACCCATCTCACTCGCCATTGCAACAAGCTCTTCAACTGGTGGAACATTCGCTTTTTTAAATCCTTCTTGATAATGTTCTGTTCCTGTAGGCATTGGCAAATTTTTATGACCTTCTTTATGAATGAGATTTAAGCCTTCAAATGTAAAAAAGATTCCCACTTCAGCATCAGTAGCAGCTGCAGCCGTTGCAATATTGAATACTTTATAGGCATCAAACATCCCACCGTTTGAGGCAATGATAGCTACTTTCATTATTATTCCTCCTTGTTTAATGATTTTTATCGATAGGTCCTGTCCAGTCTTTCATTCCAGGAACTACATTTTTAACGTTGTTAAAGCCTTTTTCGGTTAACTTTTGTGCAGCAAAATCACTACGACTACCCGTTCTACAAATGACATGTAGATTGTCTACATTGTTAAGTTCCTCAAACCGATTTTCTAATTCACCAAGTGGGATATTAATAGCACCCGGTACATGACCGAATGCATATTCAGCCGGTTCTCTCACATCTAAAACAGTTATTTTTTCATTTCCATCTAATTTCTTTAATAATTCATCTAAATGAACCACATCCGGATGTTTTGCTTCAGGTTTTTCTTCTTCTGAACGAACTTTTCGAAGATAATGTTTTAAGGTCTCTCCCTCTTCTACAGTTCCTAAATACTGATGACCGGTACTAGAAGCCCAAGCCTTTAAATCAGCTGTTGAACCTTTATCGGTAGCTTGAATTTCCATCACTTCACCTGGTTCAAGGGTGTTCATTTCTTTTTTTGTTTTTACAATTGGCATCGGGCAAGCCAGTCCCTTTGCATCTAACACCCTATTAACTGTAACTTCCATTGAGATTCCTCCTTCTTGGGTTACGGTTTTTCGACTTCATCTTCCCAATTAAGCATTCCACCAACCATATTTTTCACTTTATACCCCTTATCTTGCAAAAATTCAGCAGCCATTCCACTCCGATTCCCCGATTGGCATACCATAAAATGCTCCTTGTCTTTGTCAATTTCATGTAATCGATTTTCAAGCTCTCCTAAAGGAATATGGTAAGCACCTGGGATTCTCCCTTGTGCAACTTCTTCATGTTCACGAACATCGATAATACTTTGTGCTTTTCCTTGCCTTACTTTTTCAGATACTTCTTTTGGTAAAATCTCAGCAACTTTTGACTTAGTATTCATTTCGTCACTCCTTATGTTGAAGTAATACAAGTCATACTTAGAATTCTCTTTTATCGGTTAAATATGTTTATTTGCCACGTCCATATAAATCCAAAATAAGCTTCTAATTGTAACTTTTATCACACTAATTGATTTTAGTAATGTTAATATCACAATACTAACAGGGGTATAAAGTTGAACTGGAGTGATTAAAATGAATAAAAAAATAATAATAGTAGGTGGAGTTTTAGGTGGAGTTTAATTTTGTTTGAAATATTAGGTGGATTAACCTTAGGGCTATAAAAGACATTTATTCGGGAAAGCAGTAAAAGTGAATGTCTAAACAAGGAGGAAAACAAATGAAAATAAAAACAAATCAACGTGTCGTTGCCGTTTTAGCCTTACTCCTTCTTGCCGGATATGGTGGCATCGATCATATGATGTACTCTGGTGGCATAAGCCCAAATATGTATGCTGGACATGATGGCAGTACCGGAAATGCAAGATGGCATGATAGAAATATTTCAAAGTCCTGAAATGATAGATACGATAAATAAAATAGTAAACGAAAAATAAAAAAAAGGACGGCGATAGTTTTTTATCGTCGCCCGTTTTTTTCAAAGTAGTTATAAAATATTTATTTCTTGACAGGCAAATTCACAGTTTCTATATACTTTTATTAATACAATTAATTAAACGATCCTCAATATCTTTTGCAAGCTTTATGATTTCATCATTATTCACAAGCTTAATAAGTGCTGTTGGTCTAGGCATCCCTATCTTAGTTTGCCCATTGTCACTGTAAACAACAATTTTACATGGTAAAAAATACCCCACTAATAAGTTTTCATTTAAAACTCTCTGAGCTTCATGTGGATTACAGACTTCTAAGACCTTATATTCCTGATTAAAATCTAGTCCCTTCTCTTGAAGTTTGTCTTTGATATCAAACATCCACAAAACGCCAAACTTCTCTTCTTTCAAATTAGTTTCTAAACTTGTTACTGCTTCATTAATACTCTTTTTTGTTTCAACGGTATAGTCAAACATTTTTTATCCTCCTTAAAATTTAATGTTTTTAGCAATTATTGCATAAATTGATTGATTTAAATGCACAAGTTTTGGATGAAAGCCGTTTTGTTCTAATAACTTTTTCATGGTTATAGACGGTACTTTCTGTTCTATTGAAGGTCCTATCTCTGATTCCACCGCTTCCCATTCTAACAATACAAACATTCCACCTGGCTTTATAATCCTACGAATTTCTCCGAGTGCAGCTTTTATATCAGGCACTTCATGTATGACAAAAGCTATTAACGCTTTATCTATCTACAATATTCTTTTCCAATTTTATATCCTCAAGATTACTTTCAACATACCTGATATTACTTATGTTCTCCTTTTCTGCACGTTCCATTAATAATTTCAACATCCTGGGTTCAATATCTACAGCATAAACCATCTTAGATTTTTTCGTTAGTGAAAGTGTAAAATAGCCGTTACCCGCACCTAGATCAGCGACATTTTCAAACTCTTCAAGTTCTAATAATTCCAATGCCTTATTGGGTGTTATAAGCTTTTTTCTCTTTGGATCAAAGAGCCTATATGCTCTATTTGGATCAGTTCGATGAGACAGAATCATCCCCCCTTCCATTATATACGTATACCCGTAATGGTATATATTAATTATAAAATGAGTAATAAGATACTACAAGCCTTAAGTTTGGTCTTTGTCGTACATTGAGTAGGATTTTTCAATAAATCTTTTATATTGATTCAATACTCTGTTCCTACCTTATTAATGTTTCATTCATTCGAACTGCTGTTATGATTCCTGCAATTAGAGGTAATAGAGCAACTAAACCAATTGCCCAACTAATATTAAGCATATCTGCAATAAATCCTGCAAATAATGCTCCAAATGCATATCCACTATCTCTCCAAAAACGATAAACTCCCATTGATGAGGCTCTCCATTCTGGTTGTGCTATATCACTAATTGAAGCTTGTAAGGTTGGATATACCATTGCGGTTCCTAGTCCTAGAAGAATAGCTGCTATGAACCATAGGCTATATTCGTTTACAAATAAAATCATCCACAGAGAAAGAGCTTGAAGCCACATTCCACCAACAATGAACCACTTTCGTCCGATCTTATCACTTAACGCTCCGGTAAACAGTTGGAAAAATCCCCATGAAGCTGGATAAATCGCAACTAACACTCCAATTTCTGATACGGTTAAGCCAACACCTGTAAAGAATAATGGGAAGAGTCCCCAAGCCATACCATCTTTAAGGTTTGTGCTTAATCCTGCAAAAGTGATGCTAGATAAACTTTTATTCTTAAACGTAGTTATTTTGAACACTTCTTTTGCAGATAAAGTCGGACCATTATTGGATGATTTTGTTTGAAGCTTTATATGTTCTTCTGTATCTCTTACAAGTAATGATAAGATAAAACCGATTACCACAATAATAATACCTAAATAAAATGGTTCGGGGCGGTTAGAAAAATTTGTTGCAACAAAACCAGAGACACCAGCCATTACAGCTACTCCTATATACCCTGCAAATTCATTTAACCCTACAGCAAAACCTCTTTGAGTAGGTTTCGATAAATCAATTTTCATATTTACGGTCATGGACCAAGATAATCCTTGGTTGATACCTAAGAAAATATTTGCAACTACAATCATCCACCATGAGGTCGCAAATATAACCAGCAAAGGAACTAATAAGCCGATACTCCAACCGATAAGAAGGACTTTCTTTCTTCCTAATCGGTCTGCGATAGCACCTGCAAAATAATTCACAATAGCCTTTGAAAATCCAAAACTAATAATAAAAGATAATGCCGCACTAGCCGATGCCAAACCAAAATCTTCTTCACCAATAATCGGGAGAATGGTTCTTTCTAAACCAACCATTGAACCAACAAAGAAGTTCGTAACAACTAGAAGTATGAAATTTATTAAATTTTCTTTAATTCCAATTTGTACTTTACTCAAACCATTCACCTCCAAAAAGGGAGAACCAAATAGAGGTTCTCCACTTTATTATTTTCCTTGATTTGTTTTTCTCATCTCTTTAAAACCTTCTGGTTGTGGTGGTACGTTCGTTGTCATAAAATCAACAAATTCCTTCTCGTTATCAAATCTCATTGCTTCATTGTGACGTTTTTCAAATCCAATGGTTGAAGAAGGTTTCCCACTTAAACCACGTCCACAAACTGATCCTGAAAACGCTCCAGGATAAATTTCAACATGGTCTTCTAATTGAGTGATCTTTTTTAAGCTTTGATACAAATCTTTTGCCCCTTCTTCAATAGATACAGCCAATTCAGTTCTACCTGCATCTCCAACCATTAACGTATGACCTGTTAAGACAAACCAAGGTTCATCAGCTCGACGTTTATCAGAAACCACGATAGAAATGTGCTCTGGTGTATGACCTGGGGTATGCAAGAACTTTAATAGTGTATTTCCAGCTAATAATTCATCCCCGTCTTCTACTGGAGTAAAGTTAAAGCTTGTTTCTGCTGAAGAATGAAGGACATATTTTGCACCTGTTTTCTCAGCTAATTTTCTTGCACCTGATACATGGTCAGCATGAAGATGTGTATCAATTACATAAACAATATTCATGCCTAACTTTTCAGCTTCTTCTACATAAAAATCAACTTGATCTTCTAGTGGGTCTACCACCACTCCTTGTGATTGACTTCCACACCCAAAAAAATATGATGCTGCTACTGGATTAGTGTGTAAATATTGACGAAATAACATTTTTAATTCCTCCTTAAAATTAATGAATATAATCAGATTGTTTCCACTCATGAACCCCTTCTTCCATGCGATAAGCTTCGTATCCAAGGGAGTTTAATGTTTCTACTGCTTGTGTTGCAAAAGCACAATAAGGTCCACGACAATAAGCAATTATTTTTTTATCTTTTGGAAGAGAAGAAATATGCTCCTCTAGATCTTCAACAGGTATCGATAGAGCTCCCGTAATATGTTGATTTTTATATTCATCTTCTGGTCTAACATCAATTAGAACAGCCTCACCATTTTGTATCTCTTTCAACATATCTTTAAGATGAACCATTTTAATCCTTTCATCTCTTCCTATATAACCTTTTCTTACGTGTGTAATATCACTAAACTGCATTTCGGCTAAATTTTTAATCGAATGCAGGAGTTCAATTACGTTATCATCTGTTAAAGAGTAGAATACAAAGTTTTTATCCTTACTAAATTTAACTAATCTAGCCTCTAGTAGTGCCTGAAGGTGTTTTGATGTATTTGCTACAGACATCTTTGCTTCTTTGGATAACCTCTCCACTGTTTTTGGTCCTTGAGATAAATAATCTAATAACTCAAAGCGCTTAGGACTAGATAGAGCTTTACTAATTCGAGCAAATTGACTGTAAACAAGATCTTTAAATTCTCTAGGTTCCATATAATCACCTCTAATCTATTCAACTTATTGATTGAATAGTTGAATTGTATAATATATGATTTAATTTGTAAAGTGGTTTGCTAAGTGGAAAAATATAGTTTGAAAAATTTAATGTATTTTATTATTAACCAAGCTGAGAAGATTAAATGATATATAAAGTTAATAATGAAACTAGGAAGGATATGCTTTAGCCAAAATGTTTGCTGCAATCGTTAGATTTTCCGAAGAGGTATAGGGTCTTTTTATTTATAAAAAAACACCGCAAACCACGGTGGAAAAAGAAAAACCATTAATAATGGATAGCTGTTTATCTCTTTTTATTTCTGCTATCTTTCTTGCAATAACTTAATTTAAGACATTATTTATTGCGCAGTATTTAGTCTACTACGTAATTAGAGATACTCCACAATCGGGGCCTTATATGGAATAAGGAGTGACTAATTGTTCACTTCTGACAGCTTTCTATATAATGAAGCCCTAGATACATTTGTAATTTCACAAATTTGATTTACAGTCATATTTCCTTCTTTATATAGCTTTACTGCATAATTCATTCCTGCGTGATTTTTATGATATTTCTTTAACCGTCCTTTAAACTTCCCTTCTTTCTTTGCGAGCTCAATTCCTTCACGCTGACGCAAACGAATAAGGTCTCGCTCTAATTGGTTAACACCAGCCATTACCGTAATTAAGAATTGGCTGTATGGATTATCTTCTGATAAATCTAGCCATGTATCCTTAAGTGATTTTAAGCTTGCCTTTTTATTTCGTATTAAATCAATCAATTCAAATAAATCTTGCGTACTTCGAGTGATCCGAGTTAAATCTGTAACATAAATAACGTCACCTTCCTGTAAATCCTCTAACATTTTTTGAAGTTGTTCACGATCCTTTGTGGCTCCTGAAATTTTTTCTTCATAAATAATATCCATTCCAATTTCGTTCAATTGCTGAAATTGCCTTGAAGGATTTTGGCTAGTCGAACTGACGCGTATATAACCGATTTTCTGCAAAATTTCACCTCGTTTTTGAGACAAGTCTTATGAGACACTCTTAACTATGATTTTATCAGTCTACTATACTTGTATCAATAGAGTACACTCTATTGATATATAATTAAACTAATTAACTGAAAAATTACAGAAATGGGATGAGACTATATGAAAATTGCGAGAGGTAGAGAATTACTTACACCAGATCAGAGACTTGCTTTAATGCAAATCCCTGAAGATGAATGGGTATTGGGAACCTACTACACTTTTTCCAAACGAGATTTAGAAATTATAAATAGGCGAAGGAGAGAAGAAAATCGTTTAGGGTTCGCAGTTCAATTGGCCGTTCTTCGGTATCCCGGATGGCCATACACTCATATCAAAAGCATCCCAGATTCCGTCATACATTATATATCGAAACAAATCGGTGCCACACCATCCACGATTAGTCTTTATCCTCAAAGAGAAAATACACTTTGGGATCATTTGAAAGAAATTCGAAGTGAATACGACTTTGTAACTTTTACTCTAAAAGAATATCGAATGACATTTAAGCATCTTCATCAAGTAGCTTTGGAAAATGGTGATGCCATACATTTACTACATGAATGCATAGATTTTCTAAGAAGAAATAAAATCATATTACCTGCTTTCACCACACTTGAGAGAATGGTGTGGGAGGCAAGGGCGATGGCTGAAAAGAAGCTATTTAACATGGTTAATCAATCTCTAACAAAAAAGCAAAAAGAAAAGCTGGAAGAGGTCATTACTTCGCAGCATCCATCCGAATCCAATAAAACGATATTGGGTTGGTTAAAGGAACCACCAGGTCATCCTTCACCCGAAACATTTCTAAAAGTAATAGAACGACTCGAATACATACGAGGAATGGAGTTAGAAACGGTACAAATTAGTCATTTGCATCGCAATCGCCTGTTACAGCTATCTCGCTTAGGTTCAAGATATGAGCCTTATGCATTCCGTGACTTTCAAGAAAATAAACGATATTCGATATTAACCGTCTATTTATTACATCTTACTCAGGAGTTAACGGATAAGGCATTTGAAATTCATGACAGACAAATACTAAGTCTGTTATCAAAAGGCCGTAAGGCGCAAGAAGAAATTCAGAAACAAAACGGTAAAAAGCTAAATGAGAAGGTAATACACTTTACGAACATCGGACAGGCTTTAATCAAAGCAAAAAAGGATAAACTAGATGTTTTTGAGGTTTTGGAATCTGTTATTGAATGGAATTCTTTTGTTTCTTCTGTAGAAGAAGCTCAGGAGCTTGCACGTCCTGCTGACTATGATTATTTAGACTTACTGCAAAAACGCTTTTATTCACTTAGAAAATATACGCCGACGCTATTAAGAGTATTAGACTTTCATTCTACAAAGGCAAATGAGCCACTTTTACAAGCTGTAGAGATTATCCGAGGAATGAATGAATCTGGAAAGCGAAAAGTACCTGATGACTCACCAGTGGATTTTATTTCAAAACGTTGGAAAAGGCATTTATACGAGGATGATGGTACAACAATTAATCGTCATTACTATGAAATGGCTGTTTTAACGGAACTTCGGGAGCATGTTCGGGCAGGAGATGTTTCCATTGTTGGTAGCAGGCAATATAGAGATTTTGAGGAATATTTATTTTCAGAAGATACATGGAATGAAGCGAAGGAGAATACGAGATTATCAGTTAGTTTATCATTCGAAGATTATATGACGGAGAGAACCAAAAGTCTTAATGAAAGGTTAAAGTGGTTAGCTGCCAATTCCGTTAAGTTGGACGGAGTTTCTCTTGAAAAAGGAAAGATATCAATTGCACGCTTGGAAAAAGATGTTCCGGAAGAAGCAAAAAAATTTAGTGCGAGCCTGTATCAGATGCTCCCAAGAATAAAATTAACCGATTTACTCATGGATGTTGCTTATATAACAGGATTTCATGAACAATTCACTCATGCTTCCAATAATCGAAAACCGGATAAAGAAGAAACGATTATTATTATGGCAGCCCTTTTAGGAATGGGAATGAATATTGGTTTGAGTAAGATGGCTGAAGCAACACCCGGACTTACATATAAGCAACTAGCCAATGTATCTCAATGGCGCATGTATGAAGATGCCATGAATAAAGCACAAGCCATATTAGTAAATTTTCATCATAAATTACAATTGTCTTCCTATTGGGGCGACGGTACAACATCCTCATCGGATGGTATGAGAATGCAGCTAGGTGTTTCATCACTACATGCAGATGCAAATCCACATTATGGAACCGGAAAAGGAGCAACCATCTATCGTTTTACTAGTGATCAATTCTCTTCTTACTACACCAAGATTATTCATACTAATTCAAGGGATGCGATTCATGTTTTAGATGGTTTGTTGCACCATGAGACGGATCTAAACATAGAAGAGCATTATACAGACACAGCCGGTTATACAGACCAAATATTTGGACTGACTCATTTATTAGGATTTAATTTTGCTCCAAGAATAAGAGATTTATCAGATTCGAAATTATTTACAATAGATAAAGCAAGTGAATATCCAAAATTAGAAGCCATTTTACGTGGACAAATAAATACAAAGGTCATTAAAGAAAATTATGAGGATGTTTTGCGATTAGCTCATTCTATACGAGAAGGAACAGTTTCAGCATCCCTTATTATGGGGAAATTAGGTTCTTATTCAAGACAAAACAGCCTAGCTACAGCCTTACGTGAGATGGGACGAATAGAAAAAACTATCTTTATTCTTAATTATATTTCAGATGAATCTTTAAGAAGAAAAATACAAAGAGGATTGAATAAAGGAGAATCTATGAATGGACTGGCACGAGCTATTTTCTTCGGAAAGCAAGGAGAGCTTAGGGAACGAACCATACAGCATCAATTGCAAAGAGCCAGTGCCTTAAACATAATCATCAATGCCATCAGTATCTGGAATACTTTACATCTAACAAAAGCAGTTGAATATCAAAAACGGTCAGATAGTTTAAATGAAGAATTATTGCACCATATGTCACCTCTAGGTTGGGAACATATTAATTTATTAGGAGAATACCATTTTAATTCCGATAAAAAAGTTTCGTTAGATTCTTTAAGACCATTGAAACTTTCTTAACGTTGTTAAAAATAGAGAATTCGTCAGGAAAATAGGCTTATCGTTGTAAATCCGCATTTTCCTGACGCTACCCCAAAGAGTGGGAATCTTTCTAACACAGTCCAGTTAAACGGATCTTTTATTCTAAAAGAACTCTAAACCTATCATTAAATGATAGAGTGGACTAAAGAGATCTGATTCAACAAGTTCTTTCATATGGTCAAAATGAATTTGTAATTCTTCCATTTCGCTGAGAAGAATTTCGTTATTTGAACTTCCTTCTAAGATGACCTTAATATAAAGAACATCTGAAGATAATTCATCAAGAATTTGCTTATCATACAACTTTTTTAAAAGTTGATCTTCCTTTCTTCTGTTTACCTCATTTAAGAAATTTTCTAATTGGTTAATTACTTCTTTTTTCTTCATTTTATTATCTCCTTTCACTTTGAACTTTCTAAGTAAATAGATTACTTCGTTCGTGACTTTATTATAGTTAACTGTCCTTTATATATAACCGGAAAATGTTCGAGTAATTTCAGCCCTATAATTAGATACTTGCAATCTTAACTTCTATTAGGACAAACGGTTAATATTAAACATCTAAAGAGTTATAGGGAAAAAGTGAAGAGAGTGTACCAAAAATTAAACTTTTTTTGAATAAATTGTGAACTAGTAGGATTATATACTTATGAAATAGAAAGATTAATATGAAAGGAGGGATATAATTGAACGACTATGATTTGTTACTCCATCTAAAAAACCAATATGATGCAACCAATACTTCCACCGACCTCAAAAACCTCATCGATACCTTCTTAGAATATTTTCCAATCGAATAACATATAATAGTTCATCTATTTGTTTTGAATTAACATTAATATGCAGCTTTACTAAAAAAAGAGGAAGACAAAGATGTAGGATTGTTACTTGAAGAAAGAAAAAGATTATTAATTAAAGAACCTTGTTCAACAATAGAAAACACAAGGAATAAAAAGGAATTTCAATTTCTTATTAATAAGTTTTTATCTAAGAAATTATCTTTGGTTGTTATGATAGTTCTACACTTAATAAATAATGTACTTTATTTATTAAGTGTAGAAAATAAAATACATTTTCTAAATATTAAAAATCTCTCGGTTGAATAATGTACCTATCAAGCCGAGAGATTTTTGAATGCCATTTTAATTGTTACATTTAACTAATTTTGATATCTGAAAGTGAATCAACTATGTCTTCATGAAGAATATTGACCTTGAAGTATTCTCTTAATTTACATAAGAATACGTTTAAATTATATTTATATCTTATTTGTATTTTGGTAATACCCGATTCAGGTAAATATTCATGTCCTTTATAACTTCCACCTACTATAAAGAGAGTGATTGTATCACCTTTATAGTCTTGTCCGTTAAAACTAGGTAAGATGGTTAGCGTTTTATTTCCTATATAAGCGGCTGCAACATCTATTGCTGCTTCCGTTGGAGTTACTTTCACTTTAGTATTATTAAAAATGCTATATACTGGCATATTAAGGTCCACCTTTTAAATTTTTTAGATTATAACTTCTTTATACTTATACTAAATTCCATCAATATGTTATTTTTCATAATCTTTCGGAATGCAATCTTGCTAAAGCGCCTATTTTTTTATTGTTTTCTTCATAATTATCAGGAACGGTCATTTTAATAGATAAATACTAATTATTTTTTCATATTTAATCGGAAAAAATATTTTGTTTTCTATTAGAAATAATATATTAGCTACAGAACTACAAAGAATATAAAGGTGGCTATGCAGGAGGAAGAGCAACTTTTGGGGCAAAAATAATTCAAAAAAGCTACACAAATGATAAAATAATCAAAATGTGTAACTTTAAATTTGGGTGTAAATTTTAGGATTTTAATTAACTCTCTATATAATACTAATCAACCCAATTTATTGATTTCAAGTCTTGCTCTAGCCATTTATAAATAATGTCAGTTATTGGTGTATCCTCGAATATATCTAATACTTGACCAGTACGAGTCACACTTAACCACATACAATCATCTCGACGATATTCTTTAATTTTTTTACCAATTTCATAGATAATATTATCATCAAGATGAAAATCATCTGAATCTTCTTTTGTAAATTGGATATCTAAAATAAAATCTTTATAATCTGATGGCAAAGGTTCTAAGTGCCAATTTAATCCCGGACCCGCAGAGAATCCATCTGTTTCTTTAGGTGCTTGTAAATCTCCTTTTAGAGTAAAAGGATAAAGTACAAACTTCCTTAACCTATTTTTTAATAATGGGAAGAATGTTTCAACAATCTCTTTATATCCAATAATCACTTCTTTATAAATTTTTACAGTTCTTATATATAGCTGTTCATCGGAGTAGGCACTCCATACCCAATTGTCTTTAGGATTTTCAATATCCTCCCCAGGTATCGGACATTCTACAACATTAATACCTTTAATCTCTAAATTTGCAATGTAATCCTTATACAATGACATTGGAACTCGTTTTTTATTTACATTTATATCTGAAATATTCTGATATTCTTTTTCAATTCTAGATTTTATTTCATTTATACTGATACTTTTGGTGTATAAAGAGCCTTTCCTGACTATTTTTAAGGAAGTGCTCCACATTAATTCTTTATAAATTATCTCTGTACAGATGGGCAATGCCTTATTTTTAATTATTTTTGTTAATTTACCCCTTAATTCCTCGAATGTCCATCTCCAATACCAACTTGATCTATCACCTGGTCTAGCTCCTTTATAACTTAGCCAGTCATATTCAATCTTATTTCCATCTAGGATATTGATTTCAGGCAGTTTTTTTCTTCCCCTATACCAAGATATATATAACCATTCGTCATCTTTCATTATTCCAATAGGTAGGATAGTTCGATTCATATCCACTGGTGCAATAATATCAGCTAAGATGCCTAAAGATTTTATCCAAGAACTCATGGTCATTCTAATTTTTTCTCCACATTCTTGTGTTGATAAAGAGGTTATATCATTATGAATTCCCCATTTTTTTATACTTTCCTCTATTAGTACTGAAGCAAAACCTGGTACCTTTTCTACAATTTCGCGAAGAATATTGTCAATAGTATCCTCCTTAAATATGGTAATTAGAATAATAAGAGGATATTTCCAGTAATCTAAAGTACCCTTTTCAATTATGTGATTAATATTTATCATATTTTCGGATAACGACTTAGCAGCAAACCATTGATTCAATATCGGAAGAACAAATGATATGTAACCATTTTCTTCAATAATCAAACCACTGTTTAAGAGACTCCTAACTTCGACAATGTCACCTATTTCAGTCTTTTTAACAGGAACATTTCCACTGCTAGTACTTATCATAGCTAAATTCATTAGTAACTGATTTGTATTTGATTCATTTATTTCTACATTTTTAAAGGCGTTTTCTATTAAGTATGCTAGTAGTTAGCCACTGGTATTTGGGATTATATTATTTGTTTTTCTTAAATATAATCCAAGTAAAATCGCGAAAAGAGGACGTTGAATTACTACTTCTATGTCTTTAGGTAGATTGTAAAAATGATAAAGTTTTTGCTGATTATTGATAAAATTTACTATCTCTAATGCTTCATCTTCATTCAAACCTTTCATTCTTATCTTTTCAGAGATATTAGCAAAAATACTTAATGGTCTGCTTGTAAGGATTATGCAGAGATTATCCCATCTTTCAATAGCAATACGCATATTTTCTAATATATTTGATGCGATTGATACTGATACTTCATCCATTCCATCTACTATAATCCAGTATCTTTTTGATTTATCAAGAACTATTTTTTCTAGATACTTTTGAACGTCAATGTCTAATTGTGCTGCATTTATACTTATCGGAATAGGAAAATCAAATTCATTCTCTGCTCTTAATAACAAATCTAAATAAATCTTATCAATAGCAAAAGATTTACCTAGTCCAAACTCACCTTCTATTACTACTAATCGTTTTTCGTCAGTTGGCTTTAAATATTCAAAATTATAGTGTTTATTCTCTAAAAAATATAAAGCTTGTTCTTTATCCAAACCATTTGCCTTAAGTCGTGAAATAGATTTTGCTAAAGTTAGCTTTCTTTGCTCATCTATTATTTTTTTTTTAATACAATATCTCTTTCAAAAATCTCATTTACTGCTTCACTAACATGTCTGTAACTTATAGAACTATGATTTTCTACTTTTAAGATCCCACTATGATCTCCTGGAAGAGGAATTCCTCCTGTCCATTTCGATCTGACAATATGTGGAATGGCGCTGTTTTCTGGCACAATAGTATCCTCTGTTCCAAAGAAAAATTTAAAATCTAAATTAATTGTTTCTAAATGCTTTTGCCATAATCTTATCGTTTCATCTAAAAAACTGCTATTAGGCTCTAAAGATGGAATTTGAGCATGCTTGTTTATACTCTTTATTAATTGATTATATAAAGCAAATGAAGAACCATTATATGGTGTAGCTAAACTAATCATACCTTTTACATTATGAGTTTGATTATGTTCAAGTTCCTCGAGAATATATCTTATAGCTACTAATCCACCCATACTATGACCGATTAATAATACATTTTTATATTGCTTAATTTTTTTCGAGTCAATTTCTCTTTTTAATTCCCTAGCCAAAGTTTCAATAGTAGTAAAAGGACCTTTTCCAACAGAAAAACTTTTAAATTTACCTAGTTTAAGTTTTTTAATTCCCATTAGAGCCAATAATCCGTTTGCTAAATGGAATGTATCATAAGTTATTTCCGCTACATCTACATTTTTAAATGTATCATCAGTTAAAAATAGATCTATCCATGAAATACCATCCTGTTTCCATGTATTATCAGATGCACCAAGTCCATGTATCAGTACGATTAAATTATCATTTTTTATATCATTTTTTTTATGTAACAATAAATTTAACGCCAATTCAAATCCCTCATTTATCCATATATAACAAAATGTTAACACTCATAGTCAATTATACCAAGATATGCTTCATCATTCATTACAATAAGCGAAATACATTGAAACTTCGCTATCTTTCAAAATTACTAACTTTCACCATCTCTTTATCTTTTGAAACAAGATTGTAAGTTTGATTAGAGTTCATTATATCAATTTCTATCTGGAACGAAAAAATCATAATAATCACCTTGTATAATTATTCTGCTCCCATAGCGACATAAGGAAGAGAAGTTCCAATAATTCAAGGGAAGCACTCATTTGTTTAAGTACATTTTTTTACAAGCTCTTCTTCTTAACTTAGTATTGGATATATAACACTTTTGCAAAAAAAGACCCCAAGTACTCTACACCCGAGGTCTAAATGTTAATTATTATTTGTTCTTCATATAATTTTGGTAATTCTTATTTCCACCAGAAAGATTATATATATCATTAAACCCTAAGTTACGCAAAACATTTTGTGCAGCATTCCCAGTGACTCCACCATTACAGTAAGTTACGGTTGGTAAGTTACGATCAAGCTCTCTACTTTTCACACGTAATTCACCTAGTGGTATATTTATTGCACTCTCCACTTTTGATACATTATGTTGTTTTGGTGCTCTGGTATCAATTACTTGAAGAGCTTCTCCTTTTTCTATTCTCTCCGTTAGTTCCTTTGGTGTAATTAGCTTATTTTTCTTTTCAATAGCATTTTGCAGAGCCATTCCAGTGTACATTACTGGATCTTTTGTTGTACTGAATGGAGGTGCATAGGCAAGATCTAGATGGAATAAATCTTCTGCTTTTGCTTTAAACGTCATTGCTGTTACAAATACATCAATCCGTTTATCTACACCTTCTTCTCCAACTATTTGTACACCTAATATTCTGCCAGTTTCTCTATCAGCAATTGCTTTAATAACTAATTCTTTTCCTCCGAGGTACTCTGCTCTAGCCGGTTTAATATTATGAAGTATTTCGATATCATAGCCTTCTTCTAATGCTTCTACTTCATTCATACCTGTTTGACCAACAGCCAAATCAAATACTCTTAAGATACCAGTACCTAAAATACCTCGGTGTTCTAAAGAACCTCCCGTTATTACATCTCCAGCTATTCTTCCCATTTTATTAGCTGTACTTCCTAATGGACGATAGATAGGTTTTCCTGTAATAACGGAGTAGCTTTCAGCAACATCACCAACAGCATAAACATCAGGAAGGTTAGTCTGCATTTTGGAGTTAACTGCAATAGCTCCAGTACTACCAATTTCAACACCGATTTCCTTAGCCAATTGTGTATTTGGACGAACACCCGTAGCTAATATAACAATATCCGTTTCAATAGCTTTTCCTGATTTAGTTTGTACTTCCTTCTTGCTTATCGCAGTTACCTCATCATTTAAGATGAGATTGACTCCTTTTTTAACTAAGTGTTCTTCCACTCGTGAAGCGATATCTTTATCCATATGTGCCATTACATGATTACTACGTTGTACGATTGTTACCTCTAAACCTCTATGAGTAAGCTGTTCTGCCATTTCTAATCCAATATAGCCAGCTCCTATGATGGTTGCTTTCTTTGGTTGGTTTGCTTTCATATATTGATCAATAGCTGCTGTATTTTGTATCGTACGAACTTGGAAAACATGCTCTCCATCTACTCCATCAATATCAGGTTTAATTGGAGAAGCCCCTGTTGCAAAAACCAATACATCATAAGAGTCTTCTTTTATTTCATTTGTATCTAAGTTCTTCACTTGAACTTTCTTCTGCTCGGCATCAATTGTAGTTACTTCATGACGAGTAAAAATATCTACGTTATATCGCTTTTTAAACCAAGCAGCACTTCTTGGAGTTAATGTTTCCAGATTTTCTACTTCTCCACCTAGAAAATAAGGAATACCGCATATGGAATAAGAAATGTCATAGTCTGCATTATATAGAGTGATTTCCGCATTTTCATCGTTCCTACGTGCCTTTGCTGCTACAGATGTTCCTGCTGCTACAGATCCTATAATTAGTACTTTCATATTTATATCCTCCAAAATTAGTATCAATATTACTCTGTATAATTAACAATTCCCGTTCATTTATGAAAGAATGGAAAGCCACAGATATAAGCCGATTAGAGTTATCAAAAGGGTTGGAATAGTTAAGACAATACCTGTTTTAAAATAAGTTCCCCATGATATTTTTACACCTTTTTGAGATAAAACATGGAGCCATAACAACGTTGCTAATGAACCAATTGGTGTAATCTTAGGACCTAAATCAGATCCAATAACATTGGCATAAATTAACCCTTCTTTTATTACTCCTGTAGCATTTGTATCTGCAATTGCTAATGCATCAATAAGTACAGTTGGCATATTATTCATTATGGACGATATGATTGCTGCAATGAATCCCATTCCCATGGTTGCAACAAACAATCCTTGGTCTGCAGCTGCTTGAATAACACTAGATAGCAGGTCTGTTAAACCTACATTACGCAATCCATAAATTACGACATACATTCCAATAGAGAAGAATACAATTGCCCACGGAGCACCCTTTACTACTTTCTTAATAGATACAGCAGCGCTTCTTCTTGCAAATACAAGGAAAATAATCGCAATTACACCTGCTATGATTGAGACTGGAATAGACAGGAATTCACTCACGAAATAGCCAATAAGTAAAACAGCTAAAATCATCCAAGATAAACGAAACATCTTTAAATCTTTTATTGCTTCTTGTGGTACTTTTAATTGATTTAAATCATAAACCTTTGGAATTCTTTTACGGAAATATAAGTACAACACCAGGATACTTGCTATTAAAGAAAAAATATTTGGCACAATCATTCTGGATGCATATTCTACAAATCCGATATCAAAGAAATCAGCAGAAACAATGTTGACCAAATTACTAACAACTAAAGGTAATGATGTAGTGTCTGCTATAAAACCACTTGCAATGATAAACGGAAAAACCATTTTCTCGTCTAACTTTAAAGCTCTAACCATCGCTAAAACGATTGGTGTTAAAATTAGTGCTGCCCCATCGTTTGCAAAAAACGCTGCAACAATAGCACCTAAAATAGCAACGTAAACAAACATCTTGAGTCCATTACCACCAGCAACTCTTGCCATATGTAAAGCTGCCCATTCAAAAAATCCTATTTCATCTAAGATTAAAGAAATAATAATGATTGCGACAAATGCAAGTGTTGCATTCCAAACAATTCCAGTTACGTCAATGACATCATTGAAATCAACTACACCAACAAGAAGAGCTAATATTGCCCCGCCACATGCTGACCAACCAATCGAAAGATTTTTCGGTTGCCAGATAACTAATGTCAGTGTTACTAAAAAGATAATTATTGCTAATATAGTTTGTAACAAAGCTGTTAACCTCCATTAATTACATATAATTCTTAAACCCTTTTCCTCTAGCCATAGTAATTTTTCTCTCTGACTTGGAACATGTTTTAATAACTCTTTAACTAATACGTAGTATTCACTTGTTGTGTTTAAAGAATAAACCACCCACTGACCTTTTCTTTGTTCTTTAACAATTCCAAGATCTCGCATCTTCCGTAAATGCTGGCTAATAGAAGGTTGTGACATATTAAAAAGTTCAACAAATTCACAGACACAACACTCCTGTTCATCCAACATGCTTACCATAGATAATCTTGTTTTATCTCCTAAAAGCTTTAATACATTTGCAGTATCCTTTATATCCATTACAGTTGCCAGATTTATTTACCTCCCTTAGTATCTTCAAAAAAAAATGGTACTCATGTAACCAATCAAAGATATTAATGAAGAACTCATTTGCGTATATAATTATATGCTTATATGTTAATTATAAAAAAAGTTAATGTCAACCACATTAACCCTTATTATTTTATTTATTCACAAGAAATACGCATTCCGTTTTCCTCAAGCCAAATAAATTTTTCATTTTGATTTGGAATGTAATTTAAAATGTTTTTAATCATAGGGAAATATTGATTTCCTTGCTCTAGAGAATAGATAACCCATTTGCCTTTTCTTTGCTCTTTAACCAGACCAGCATCTTTTAATTTTCTCAAATGTTGACTTATAGCTGGCTGTGACATTTGAAACACATCCACAAATTCACATACACAGCAGTCATTTATCATTAGCATTCCCATTATGGATAACCTTGTCTTATCACCTAGTAGTTTCAAAATATTCGCAATAGTATCTATTTGTTCAATAGTCATGTATAATCATCCGTTCCATTTGAATTACCTTTATACTAAATGGAGTAGTCATAGTATGCAAGAAAATAAGAGTTAGTTAAACTCTTATTTTCTCTTTTCAATAGTATATTTAATTAATGAGCTATTTCCTTCTCTAATTCGCAATAAGCTCGAATGAAATTACTATAGGATATAGATCCAAGTGTATTTTCTTTATTGCTAAATAATCTTGCAAAAGCCTTCTCTCTTGCTAATTCAATGGAAACTTCCAAACTATTCATGATTAATTTCAAGTAAGCTTTAAAATAATCTTTACTTAGATTGCCACCTTTATTTATAACCATATATAACCCTCACTCTTAATTATTAGGAGCAACACGAATTCGTCTCACAACTATTATTAGGTGTAATATTAGAGAAACTCACGCTACAAACCCCTGTCTCAGGTAAATCTAGCTCTACTTTTTCAGAAGATTCTATATCTCCTGCCATAAATGCTGCTATTGAACGTACCTGTTCATATCCTGTAGCCATTAAGAAGGTTGGAGCTCGACCATAGCTTTTAGATCCAACAATATATAGATTCTTCTCAGGCTGCCTCAATTCTTTTTCACCATGTGGACGAACTGTTCCACAGCTATGCAAATTAGGATCAATTAAAGGAGAAATTGCCTCTACACTTTCAGTAGCAAAATCAACTTTTGTACGTAATTCATTTAAAAAAGAGTAACTAGGTCGATTTCCTGTATTGACAATAACTTCATCAATCGATTCAATTTCCAGCTTTACACCGTTCACTTCTCCTATAATATTTAGCGTTGAGGTATTATTCCTTTTTATCAACTGATCTACTCTAAAGGAAGTGTGTACTTGAACGATCCCTTTATCCACCAATCCATGAATCCTGCTGCCTAATAATCCTCTTGCTTCTAAGGCATCCTTTTCCTCTCCACCATATGCATCCTCTACCCGTTCTTTGCGGATAATCCATATAATTTCTGTTTTAGGGTTCTTTTCCTTTAAAATCCCTAATTCTAATAAAGCATTAATGGCAGAGTGACCGCTTCCTATAACTGCTACTTTCTTATTTTTGTAGCGGTTTATACTTTCTCCCAAGATATCAGGTAACCCATAAAAAATGTTGTCCTTCAGGGATTTTTCTGATTCTAACCAAACTCCATTGGAGTTAGCTGGATTAGGATTTCCCCATGTACCAGTAGCATCAATGACAGCTCTTGACTCAAGAACTTGAATAGTCCCTTTATACTCTGTATAAATAACAAATGGGACATTCTCTCTGTTAGCTGTCTTCATTTTATCGGTATTTTTTTTGGCTATAGAAATGACTTTTGTATTTAAAGCTATTACTTCTTGTAATTCTGGAATCTTTGATAAAGGGATTAAATAATTTTCCACGAGTTCTTTACCAGTAGGTATTTCCTCAAGATTCGGTTGTTCCCATCCATCTCTCTCTAATAAAGTAGATGCTGCTTTATCGATGTTGTATTTCCATTGTGAGAATAGTTTTATATGCTTCCAAGTAAGGATGTTTGCTCCCACTTCTGTTCCAGCTTCTAGAACAATCACTTTTTGCTTATATTGAATCAAATGAGCTGCAGCAGCTAAACCTACAGGACCTGCCCCAATAATAGCAATAGGTAGTTCTTTACTGATAGTTGTATTTTCTTGAGTTTCATCCGATGGCTGACAGCAAGATGATAAGATAAAATCAGACATATTAATTACTCTCCTTTGTATTTAACAAATAGTAATCTTGATCAAAAAGCAACTTTTCCATTATCATTACATCTACAAATTTGCCTCTTAATCTTCCTTGATTTTTAAATAATCCAACCTCCCTATAGTTTAGTTTTCGGTATAAACCTTGGCCTAAAGTATTTATAGGAAATGTAGAGAGCACTAGTTTGTAGAAATCCTGTGATTTTGCTTCTTCTTCTAAGACATGTAATAGTTGCTGTCCTAGTCCTTGGCCCCTAAATCCCCTATGTATATATATGGATATTTCTCCTACGCAATCATAAGCAGCCCTACTATTGTATGGGTTAATCGAAGCCCACCCCATAATTTCTCCTTGTTCATTGGTTGCTACGAAAGCACAATATCTTCCATTATGAAGATTAAAACAATTGTAAATATAGTTTTCGTCTTTAGATTCTTCTTCAAAGCTGGCTATTCCATCTTCAATTCCTTGATTATAAATCTCTAATATAGCCGATAAATCCCTTTTCTCTACTTTCCTAATCATTTTTCCATCCCCTTAATTGACTTTTTCATTAATTGACTTTATCAACTATATTGTTTAATGAAGGCCACCTTATTTGGTGGCACAACTACCTAACCCATTATTTTTGTTCATTGCAACCAATAGCAAACTTAGACTTTCTAAAACCTGTTGATGCTTATCTTCCTGTATGTGCTCGAAAATATTACCGAGATACTCCATCATTTGATTGGAAATTTCATCTGCTTTCGATTCCCCTTCATCTGTAAGTGACAAAAGGACATATCTTCTATCATTAGGGTCTGGAACTCTTGAGATGAAGTGAAGCTCAACCAATTTATTAACCTGACGACTTAAAAGTCCTGTATCCATGATTAACTTTTCTGCCAATGTCTGTAGAGATATATTCGGACTCTTACTTAACTCATAGACAATGTGACTTTGCGATACTGTAATTCCACAACAGTCAGAACCATCTTTCTGAAGAAGTCCAAAGTCCCTTACCAACTGTTGTAACAACTCACGTATTTGAATTTTATCCTGGGTTTTCATATATTATCGCCTCTACACTAAATGATAACGTCATTAATTGATATTGTCAAATGTTAAACTTCCTAATTCTTATGAGACATAAGAAACAGTTTCAAAAAGGTTCCTTTTTAGGTCTACAAATGATAGACTATGCTTAATAATGGTATGAAAGATGAAGATAAAATATTTATATCAAAAGTAATTCTTCGAAATTTAGAAAAATCATTAATAAAATCTAGATATATATCGATATTAATTTCTCTTATCGAATTTTAATTTAGAAGGAGTTAGAATATGAATAGTTTACAATATAGCAGCAAAACAAAAATATTTGCTTTAGGTGGTCTAGGAGAAATCGGAAAAAACATGTATGTAATCGAGTACAATGATGAAATTATAATTGTAGATGCTGGATTTAAATTTCCTGAATCCGAATTATTAGGTATAGACTATGTTATACCTGATTATACGTACTTGGAGAAAAACAAAGACAAAATTAAAGGTTTATTTATTACACATGGACACGAAGATCATATAGGTGGAGTTCCTTTTTTATTTAAGCGTATAAAAGTACCTATTTATGCAGGGGCTCTAGCAACAGCATTAATTCAGAGTAAGTTAGAGGAACATAAAACAGGTTATGTAGAAATGATACATATTTCAGATGATATTGATGTTCAATTTGACAATATAAAAGTAAGATTTTTCCGAACAACACATAGCATTCCAGATTCTTTCGGCGTAGTAATCACCACACCTGATGGAAATATTGTGCATACAGGTGATTTTAAATTTGATTTTACACCAATGGGGATAGAAGCCAACCTTCACAAAATAGCAGAAATTGGTCGAGAAGGAGTTTTATGTTTATTATCTGATAGTACAAATAGTGAAGTACCCGGTTTTTCAATGTCTGAAAAAAAAGTTGGAGAATCGATTAAAGAGATATTCGAAGCAACACAATCTCGTATTTTATTTGCGACATTTGCATCAAACATTCATAGAATACAACAAGTAGTTGAAGCTTCTATTCGTTATAAGCGGAAAATCGCTATCGTTGGAAGAAGTATGGAAAAAACAATTCAGATAGGAAAAAACCTAGGTTATATACAGGCTCCTGAAGATATATTTGTTGAAATCAGTCAAATTAATTATCTTCCAACTCATGAAGTAACTATTATATGTACAGGAAGTCAAGGAGAACCTATGGCTGCATTGTCGAGAATAGCAAATGGTAATCATCGACAAATTCATATTGTCAAAGGTGACACAGTTGTTTTTTCTTCCTCTCCTATTCCTGGGAATATTATAAGTGTTAATCGGACAATTAATCAATTATTCCGAGTAGGTGCAAATGTTATACACCATAAAATTAGTGATATTCATACATCTGGTCATGGTACCCAAGAAGAACAAAAATTAATGATATCACTAATAAAGCCCAAATACTTCATGCCCATTCATGGAGAATACCGAATGTTAAAAAAACACGTAGAATTAGCTGTTGATTGGGGTGTTTCACTAGAAAATTGCTTTGTTATGGATAATGGTCAAGTACTAGAAATCTCTGAAGATGAAGCACGAATTAACAGTAAAACAATACCTTCCCAAGGTGTCTATGTTGATGGAAGCGGTATAGGTGATATAGGAAATATTGTATTACGTGATCGCAAAATTTTATCCGAAGAAGGAATTATCATCATAAGTCTAAGTATGGATAGTAAAAAAAAGCAGTTAGTATCTCCACCTGCAATAGTTACAAGAGGATTCGTTTATATGCGTGGGTCTGAAGAACTTATGAGAACAATAGAAAAAGTGGTAAATGAATGTGTATCCACACTACTCAAACAAGATATATTAAATTGGGGGAAAATTAAACAAGAGATTGTGGAAGTTCTTAGTCCATTCTTATATGCTGAAACTGGACGTCGACCAATGTTACTACCCATTATTATAGAAGTGTAAGAATACAATATTTTCTTTTATAAAAATTGTCACAGAAACTAACAAAGGGTTTCTTTTTTCAACTACTTTAAGAAACCTTTTTATATAAAGTAATAATTAGAGATGCACTGTTAAGCTAAGCCAATTATCCTCCTGATAAATAAAAATATGAAAAAATTATTATCTATCATAGTTGATTGATTTACCTTGTGTCCAATTAAACTTAATAAAAACATTATCTCTAATAAGAGGAAAATCATAGGAAGTACAATAAAAAAATATGTTATTATAGTTTGGTCACAACACCATCAGGAGGATAAATATGTTATATGGCTACGCTAGACCAACACAAGAAGATCTTACTTGCAAAAAACAAATAACTCAATTAGAAGCAATAAATTGCACATCTATCATTTTAGAAGACCATTCCTCAGCCAAAAAAAGAATAAAATTAATAGAATTAATAAACTCTCTTTCAAGTGAGGACAAAATTGTTATTACTAAATTTTTCGCACTTGCTGATTCCACCCGTCATCTTCTGGAAATAATGGAGAAAGTTCAGAAAAAGAACGCATTTTTGCAGTCGTTACATGAAAATGTCGATACTAGCATAACAAAACACTATGAATTTACTGGGATACTAAATCATTTAGTTGAATTCCAAACAGACTTGATTAGTGAAAAAACCAAAGAAGGATTATTTGAAGCAAAAAAAAATGGAAAAGCACCTGGAAGACCAAAAAAGCCAGATAAAAATGTTAAACTTGCCATGTCAATGTACAAAAGTGGAAAATTCAGTCTTGCCCAAATAAAGGAACATACCGGAATCAGTAAAACTACTCTGTATCGATATCTAGAAAAATAATACTTCATCAGTGTTTTACAAATCTCCAATTAATTACTAGTGAAACTAAATCATTACTTAGTGTAGCTATTCTCCACTATAATTCATCACTTTAGAGGTTGGCTCCTTAATACAAGAATTATTTTAGATAGCCATCTTCTCATCTTTTTAATCAAAAGGAGTGTAGTTAATACTATGAATAAAAGGAAGAGGAATACTTCTATATTTTACGGTTGGTTTATTGTTTTTATAGCAGGTTTAGGTACATTTTTTTCAGGGCCTGGTCAAACCTATTCAAATTCGACATTCATTGAGGAATACATAAAAAGTTTTGGGTGGAATAGAACCGAAATATCCAGTCTATATTCCATCGCTACTTTATGCTCTGGATTTCTGATAATGTTTATGGGAAAGTTTATGGATCGCTTTGGTTATCGTAGAATGCTCGGAATAGTAAGTGTCTTGTTTTCATTAGCTTGTTTTTTCAATAGTTTTGTTACCAATATTTGGATGTTAGGAATTGGTTTTTTCTTGATTAGGTTCTTGGGTCAAGGAAGTATGACGTTAATTCCTAATACCATAGTGCCACAATGGTTTATAAAAAAACGAGGAAGAGCAATGAGTTTTATGGCTATAGGAAGCTTTTCAAGTGCTGCTTTTTTTCCTATTGCAAATACGTGGTTAATTGATAAGTGGGACTGGCAAACAACCTGGCAAATATGGGGAGTCGCATTACTAATTATTTTCACACCCCTTGCTATAATAGGAGTGAGAAATAGGCCTGAGGATATTGGAGCCTTGCCAGATGGTATTACAGAAAAATTCAAGAATAAATCTCATAATAAAATATCCCATTCTTATTTAGTGATGGATTGGACCTTAAAAGAAGCTATGCAAACTAAAGCTTTTTGGGCAATTTTAGTTTGCGTGGGAATCCCTGCACTTGTAAATACAGCTATTACATTCCATCTCTTATCCATATTTCAAGAACAGCACCTGTCCCCGCAGTTAGCAGCTAGTGTTTTAAGCCTGATGGCATTAGTTGGATTCCCAATTTCATTTTTGTCAGGTTTTATACTAGAAAAAATACAAACAAAAATCCTTTTGATGGGGATATTCTTAACAGAGATTACATTCCTCATTCTGTTAATAAATGTAAAAAGCATTTGGATTGGAATTATTTTTGGAATATTATGGGGAGCAAGCAATGGAATAGAAAGAATTACACTCAATATTATATGGTCTGATTATTTCGGAAGAAAATACCTAGGGAGTATAAACGGGATTGCTATGATGGTTATGGTTGTAGGTTCTGCAATTGGTCCATTGCCACTAGGAATAGGATATGATTATTTTCACAGTTATATAGAAAGCTTATTATTTTTACTGTTATTTCCGATTCTTGGAATATTTGGAGCAATCCTTGCAAAAAAACCTCAGAAAGTAACAATAGCAAAAAGAGCTAATTAGAGGAGGTTTTAACCTTCTTTCTAATTAGCAAGTTTATTTTACAATTAATACTGGACAGTTAGCTCTTTTAGTTACTTTATGACTTACACTACCTAAAACAAATTCCTGTAGGACGTTTAATCCTCTGCTTCCCATTATTGCAAGATCTGTACCCTTGTTATTAATGTAGTCTACTAAAACTTGACCTGGTTCTCCCTTTAATATAACAACTTCATAATTGAGCCCCGATTCTTTCACTAACTTTTCCACTTCTGAAATTTTCCCTCTATTTTTATCAACAAATTCAGAGCTATTCCAATTATGAAGGGTCTCAGTCTTTGCCTTTGAAGGATCACTTACCATAACGATTTCTACTTTAGATTCTGAGCAACAGTTAGCAATATAAATTGCGTTTAATGCAGCTCTTTTTGAGTGTACGGAACCATCGGTTGCTAATAAGATATTTCTATACATTTTCATTCCTCCCAACTAAGCAAGCGCTTACATATATAATATAACTTTTTATATAAAACGGGAACTTAATTTATGTTATTTTTATTTTATTTTCAATTAAACTCATTCATTTCCATTTTCCTCAAAAATAAAACCCACTTTTTTTAAAGTGGGTTTTATAATACAATTATTTTACTATCAATACTGGGCAATTGGCTCTTTTAACCACCTTATGGCTGACGCTGCCTAGTACCATTTCTTGTAGAGTGTTAAGTCCTCTGCTTCCGATTACAACCATATCAAACTTTTTTTTATTAGCATGTTCTACTATAGCTGGTCCAGGGTCTCCGTGTAATAATTCAAAACTAAAATCAATATTATTGGCATTTAATAACTCTTCAAAAGGCAATAATTTTTTCTTGCGAGATAACTCCAATTCCTCCTTATTATGAGCGTGTAAAACCTCATCTTTTGATTTGGAAAAATCCACAACATAAACTAATTTTATTGTACTTTCTTCACTTAAAGAAGCAATTTTCATTGCTTCCTCTGTTGCTCTTTTAGAATGTTCTGATCCATCAATGGCTAATAGTATTTTTTTATACATTATACACTTCACTCCCCTTTTTAGTGTGCAGATAATTTTGCATTTGGATCGTTAAATACTGCCAACTTATCCACGATTTTTTTACTTGCTGCATTTAAGTTTTTAATAGTCACGTTGTTATGATTTTCTCGATATTTAATCACTACTTTATCGATCGCACCAACAGCTGAATCATCCCATATGTGCGCATTGGTGAAATCAATAATAATATTCTTATTCTCCACAGAAAAATCAAATTGCTCCACGAACTCTTCCACGGAAGCGAAAAATAACTGCCCTTCTACCTCGAAAGTAATATTCTGGTTATTCACATTCCTAACCAACTTAATTTTAGATATTTTAGCCACAAAAAAGATGGCGCTTAATATAACTCCTGCTATAACACCGATAGATAAATCATGTGTTGCTACTACGATGATAACAGTGACTAACATAACTGCTGCATCTGTTTTTGGAGCGTTTTTTAGGTAAGTAAAAGATGACCAGTCAAATGTACCAATAGAAACCATGATCATTATACCTACCAGGACTGCCATTGGAATTTGGACTACTATATTCCCTAATACCAAAATTAGAAACATAAGAAATAGTCCAGCAACAAGTGTAGATAACCTACCTCTACCACCTGACTTTACGTTTATAACGGATTGTCCTATCATCGCACAACTTGCCATACCACCAAAAAAACCTGTAATAACATTGGCAATTCCTTGCCCTCTAGCTTCCCTATTTTTATTACTACCTGTTCCAGTCATGTCGTCCACAATGGAAGCAGTTAAAAGAGATTCTAATAAACCTACAATAGCTAATGCAATGGAATATGGAAAAATAATCTTTAATGTTTCAAAATTAAGTGGTACATCAGGAATAAAGAAAGATGGTAACGATTGAGTGATATTACCTAAATCTCCAACTGTTCTTAAATCAAAGTCAGAGAAAATTGCTAAACTTGTTAATAAAACAATTGCAATTAATGGTGCTGGAACCGTCTTTATAAATCTTGGTAAGATATAGACAATCAATAATGTAATGGCTACAAAGATATAAGTCATATTGGAGATACCTATAAAATGAGGGACTTGTGCCATAAATATTAAAATAGCTAAAGAATTAACAAAGCCAACCATAACTGCCCTCGGAATAAACTTCATTAGCTTTGCTATTTTTAAAACTCCAAAAACAACTTGGATAATACCTGTTAATATAGTGGCTGCTAATAAGTAGTTTATACCGTAGTCTTTTACTAATGGCACCATTAGTAATGCCATAGCTCCAGTCGCAGCCGAAATCATAGCTGGTCTTCCGCCAACAAAAGAAATGGTTACAGCCATACAAAAAGAGGCATACAGGCCAACCATTGGATCAACACCCGCAATAATGGAAAACGCTATTGCTTCTGGAATCAGTGCCAAGGCAACTACTATTCCAGATAGAATATCTGCGGGAATATTTGAAAACCAATCTCTCTTCATTTTTTCAATCACTAAAAAATACCTCCGTTATAATATTTTATATAATAAATATATAATCAGCTTTTTTAACTTACTTTGAACAGTCTAACACCAAAAGAACCAAAATGGAACCATTTTGGTTCTTTTTTTCAAATAATTTTTATGATATGGTTTATTTAAACGCTTAAAAACTAAGGAGGCTAATACATGTTAATTGGTTATATGAGGCCTGTTGAAGATGACCCTAATTGTATAGATCAGTTAGAAAGTCTTACTACCTATCATTGTAACGTAATCTATACTGAAGAACTTAGTTCTCACAAGAATAAAACTACACTTAAAAAGATGTTATTAAACTTAAATAAACACGATAAGATTGTGGTTGAAAAATTTTATACAATTGCTGATTCATTAAAAAAATTAAAGGAGATATTAAATATTATTAGGGAAAAAGATGCTTATATTTTGTTTATTAAAGAGAATATTGATACGAGTAATGTAATGGAAGAAAAGTTTAATGAATATGTACAACATCTAATAAACCTTCAGGGCGATATTATAAGTGAAAACACTAAAATAGGAATAAAAACAGCTAAAAACCAGGGGAAAAATACAGGTAGACCCAAAAAGTCTTTACGTAATATTCAAAAAGCAATTGATATGTATATTAGTAAGCAGTTTTCATTAATAGAAATTCAAAATACAACTGGAATTAGTAAGTCCAGCTTATACAGATATTTATCAAATTGGGAGGGAAAATCCTAAGCTTAAATTATATTGGGTGACTACCAATTTGTGATTTTTTCAAGTATTTTTAGGTAACATCAAGTGCTGGCTGATAATTGTTAATTTCCTTATATTGATTGGAAAAAATATAAAAACCTCTGTCAAATTTAAGAACAGAGGTTTTCCAATTTTTTGTCTATTTTAATTAATCTTAGATGAAATAATACTAAATATTTAGTTATTTTACATTTAACTTCAAATCAGTTGAGAACTTTTTGTAAAAAAGCAACTTTTTTCATCTAGAACTTTATTTTAATACAACAACTCAATTATATTACGAATATTTATGACAAATCATTCCGGAAAAATTACTAAATTAATCCGATTTTGAATTCTGACATATTATTTACTCTCCTTTGTTTTTAACAAATAATAATCTTGATCAAAAAGCAATTTTTCCATAATCATTACATCTACAAATTCCCCTCTTAATTTTCCTTGATTTTTAAATAATCCAACTTTCCTATAATTCTGCTTTCGATACAGACCTTGACCTAAAGCATTGATAGGGAATGTAAAGAGCACTAACTTGTAAAAACCATGTGATTTTGCTTCTTCTTCTAAGACCCGTAATAATTGCTGACCTATTCCTTTCCCCCTAAATCCCCTATGTATATATATGGATAGTTCTCCTACACCCTGGTAAACAGCTCTTGTATTATAAGCATTTATGGAAGCCCAACCAGTTATTTCTCCTTGTTCGTTTGTTGCTACGAAAGCACAATATCTTCCATTATGGAGATTAAACCATTTGTAAATATAGTTTTCGTCTTTAAGTTCTTCTTCAAAGGTGGCTATTCCATCTTCAATTCCTTGATTATAAATCTCTAATATAGCCAATAAATCCCTTTCCTCTACTTTCCTAATCATTTTTCCAACTCCTTAATTGACTTTCACATTAATTGACTTTATCAATTATAATATTTAATGAAAGCCACCTTATTTGGTGGCACAACTACCTAGCCCATTGTTTTTATTCATTGCATATAGAAGCAAACTTAGACTTTCCATTACCTGTTGATGTTTATCTTCCTGAATATGTTGAAAAATATTACCTAGATACTCTAACATTTGATTGGAAATTTCCTCTGCCTTCAATTCCCCTTCATCCGTAAGTGACAAAAGGACATACCTTCTATCATTAGGATCTGGAACTCTTAAAATAAAGTTAAGTTCAACCAGTTTATTTACCTGTCTACTTAAAAGCCCTGTATCCATCATTAACTTTTCTGCCAATGTCTGTAGAGATACATTTGGGCTCTTACTTAACTCATAAACAATGTGACTTTGTGATACTGTAATTCCACAACAATCAGATCCGTCTTTCTGAAGAAGACCAAAGTCCCTTACCAATTGCTGGAGCAATTCACGTATTTGAATTTTATCCTGTGTTTTCATATATTATCGCCTCTAATTAGATGTTATCATCATTAATTGATAATGTCAAATAATATTTTGAACTTATACCTTATTCAACTCCCCCTTTAGTTACACAAGAGACTCCTCCACTAAAATAAAATGAGTGTTAACTTTTAAATTAAGCGTTAATTACTATTAACCTTAAATCTCATAAAAAACGTCTAATCCCTTATGAAACAAGGTTCTAGACGTTTATCAATTATAAAAGCGTTAATATTAGTAAAAACGAGTTCATTTATTTTTCACCTTCTTATTACGCGTTATTATATGTATTTTTTCATCCTTTTCTCTTTCTCAAATGCATCAATCAAATTAAATTTCTCATCATTAAATGGATTGATAACAAAGGGTCTTGTTGATAATGAAATGGATTTAAATGAAATATACAAGTCATCCTCAGAAATTAAATCACTCCCACTTTTTAAAGCCTGTACGGTTGATTCTTCTATTAGTTTTTTTATATAATAAGGATTTCCTTTAGTTGCATAAAAAATCTTCTTTGCTAATACTGGATCAGCTAAGAAAGCTTGCTCAGGAAAGGGCAGTTGCTTATCTAATCCATTTAAAAACGCTCTAAATTCTATTTCCTCTTCTTTCGATTGGTAGGAAAAAGGCTGTAAACTTTGCTTTTCACAAAAGCGGCGGTCTAATTGTTCATTATAAACAAAGACTTTATTTGATTCAGGCATTCCGCATACTAATATTGGTATTCTAACTTCATTAGATAAATTTTTCACCCAATTAGATGCTTTGTTTAATACATTTTTACTTTCGCTATCAATTAAATGTTGAAACTCATCTACTATAATCATTTCAACTTCACACTTTTCAACAAAAGATAATATTCTGACAGTCATATTATTCTCTGTACCACGATCATAGTTTGGATCTCCCATATTCAACAATATTTTAGAAGCCACTGACTTTGGTGTTGCTCCTACAGGAACTGTTAAATATAAAATCGGAATTTTTGTAAAACCATCAATAATTTTTCTCGGATATTTACTTTCATACTCTTTGAGTAGAGTAGATTTCCCAAGACCAGTTTCACCATATATAAATAAACCATCAGGCTGAACAGAACCAAAGGATAACTGATGGTGTTCTTCTATTTTATCTAATATTTTTTTATAACGCGGATATTGAATAATGATACTTTTAACGTGCTCTTTCCTTTTTTTTATTTCTTTGACATCAGGAATTTTACCTTTTAGTGGCTTAAATAATTCATTCATCGTTATGACCTCATTTTTTGAAACTCACTCCATAATCTGGTAATGAGTCTAAATCAATATAATCACTATTACTTTTCCCAATCATTGTTTCTTCATCTTGTAATTGCTCTTTTTTACTTTTAGTTGCATATTTTTTCTGTTTATTTTCCCTTTCTTTCTGTTCATCAAAATGAACAACTATTGTATCAGCTTCAATAGGACTTTCTATTTGTAGTTCCGCTAATCCCATTGAAGAAATACCTTCATAATTATAACTCTTAGGCAAATCTCGTTTATTCAACTGTTCCAAGTTGCGTTTTTGTTGGTTATATTTCTTTTTATCACAATTTGTGAGCTCTTTTACTTTTCTTATGGTTTTTGCTAAATTAGTTACATCATCTTTGTTAGCGCCAAGTGTTCTTACCGAAGAGTCTAGTTCTAACTGAGACAAATAAACAGGTAAATTCGTGGGAATTTCCTTTCTTTCAAGAGATGTGTTATTTGCTTGAATATATATTTTTTTAAATTTATCATAAACATAAACAGATCTCATATCCGCTAAGTCATATCGAACTTTAACAGACCCAATTTTCTTTTCGTGTTTTACCTCGTTAATTAAGTTAGCTCTAAGTTCCATTAAATCTTTACTATTATAGTATTCGTTTTCTATAACAACGCCTTTATTTTGTATCTTTCTATAATCTATTCCACTCATAAAAATTAATTTAAGCTCTTTTTTGCTTTGTGGTATAGGTAATTGTAGCAAAGGATTATTCACTAATCCTTTAAGCCATAGATCCTTTGGCTTTCCTCCTCGTCTCTTATCATAAGAATTCGCAATTACATCTACCATCACCAGATGAGCCATATAAATAAACGTCTGCATTGTTATACAAGCTTCTCCTACAGAATCATATAATCCTTTCTCATAAACATTTGAAAAAGTCGTTCCTTTTAATGTATGAATCCATGTAGTGTTAAGTGTTCTAAATCCTCTCTCGATAGTTCCCTTTTGATAACCAGCACCAACTTTACAAAAGTGAACATTTATATTTAACTGTTGGCAAGTATCCTTAACATCATACGATTCATTTATTATTGAATTATCAAATACTACCTCAGAGGGTTTTCCATATGCTACCCAATCATTTTCTATTAAGGGATATAATTTTTTCAGGTACGTTTTTGGCATAATAGAATGTAATAGACATTGTTTCACCGCAGATGCATTTACATCCTTAAATGTTACATAAAATCCTAGTGGATGACCGGTAGCTTTATCTATTGCATAGACTAGCCAAGGACGTTCTGGCTTTAGTGTCGATGGATTAATTAATAAGACATCGACAGGTGTCCAATCAATCTCCACTCTTTCCAAGGGTTTAGTAATTACAACTTCTTTTCTAGAACCTTTCTTCCTCAATTCAGTTTCAACTTTACCAAGCCTAATCTCTTCTTTTCTAAATTTGTCTTCTATAGTTTTCTTCCTTCTATAAAATGTAGAACGAGATACTATTTTAATTTTATTTTTATCATCTCTAAATCTGTTAATTTCTTCGATTCTTAATGAAAATTCAGAAAAAAGATGTTCATCTGTAAACTTTTCACCACTATATTGGAATTCATTTACCAGTTCTTCTATTAGTTCGACTATCTCTCCCTTTGTATAATGATTTTTGGGACCAGGCTTCTTTTTTACAAGAGTTCGAATATCTTCATATTTTTCCCATCTACTCTTCCATTCATAAAAGGTTGTTTTACTAACTTTTGGTTCTATCGTATCTAAATAACTCTTAATTTCTGCAGGTAGTATCTCTCCGTCTATCACTGGTTTTATAATTTTATACCTTCTTTTAGCCTCGTTAACTGAATCTATATCTAGCAATGAAAAGTCCCTAATTTCAGATTCACTGCTGCGCCAATCGTTATTTCTGAATACTAATTCTTCTTTATTCCACTTTTCTAATAAGTGTTCTTTATCCCAAATCTCGATTTTATTGTAATTTAAATTCTCTAGTTCGATTGCTCCATTTATTTCTCTTCTAACTATATATCTATCTTCATCTATCATTAACTTTGTTCCTGCTAAAAATGCAAACATACTCATTAGTAACTATCCCCTCACAATATCTATAAAAGTTTCATCATTGAGTAATTCATTTATGAGATCAATATTTAATTGCTGATTATAAATCATATAGTATAAATTCGAATAAATTTCTGGACTAGGTATACTATCATCAAACTTTATGATATCTTCCATCTTACTTTTTCCATTTTTTTGTATAAAATTATAAATTTTTATTTTTGTACTTTCTTTAGTTAACCTTTCGTCGACTCCTCTAATCTTATCGAGGTTTTGTATTAGATATCCTTGTCTTATATCTTTTTCTGTAACTATTTTGAATTTCCATCCTTTTTTTTCACAATATATTTTCCCTACTTCAAATTTAACTTTATTATCTTCTTCTTTAATCTTATCCTCTGGCTTAACTTCAAAAATAATATACTGTTTATCCTTAGTTTCCACTAAAAAATCAGGAAAATATTTGTATATCTTCCCTTTATATCTGTATTCTATTTTTATTGGTTGAGATTGAATTTTTATGATTGAAGGATCAAAATCTAAAACCTTAATGAAGTCCTTCTCTAACAGACTCTCCCAAGCAACCATTTCATTAGACTTTTTGCTATTTATAAAGCCTCTAAAGCTGCCTTTTTTGGATGGTTTTATTTTTCTAACTTGTTCCATATTATCACCTAGTTTACCAGAGTATTTTTTTGGAGATTATTATATTTGAGGTGAAGAACATCATGTTACTTTTTTATTTAAAGCCTAAGAACAACGAAAGCCTTACTGGATTCTTTTATAGGACGGCAAAAGAAAACTTAATGGATAACATAAAATGGATTAATGATCACTTTTCCGTATTTACAGGTTATCAGCCTAATGTTAATTTAATGAATTGGGGCGAACAAAACCATATTAAAGATACTTCAAACTTTTTACGCATCGAATATCAGCTTGCAAACAGTATGACTTTTACTTATCTATTAGAATTTCACGGTTTAAGAGTAGATTATACCAAGAACACTATTAAGTGCCCTTGGTTTTCATACCAAACAACAAAGGTTTGTCCAGTATGTTTAATAGAGGAACCGATTCACCGTTTAGACTGGAGTTTTACATATAGTTTTATATGTAGAAAGCACAAATTATTTCTAATTGATAAATGTATGTATTGTTCTAGAGATATAAATATTAAGACCGTTATTTCCGATAAATGTGTTTGTGGGATGCCTTTATCTTCAGCTAAACCCAAAAATGTTACATTATCTCTTCTATTTAATTATCAACAAGAGGTTGATAAATTTTTCTCCCATGATAAAACTGTTAATATTAATGATTGGATTTCAAATTCTTCGACATTCTATTATGCATTAGAGTTTTTAGCAACTTGGATACCACAAACAATCAATATTGATGAGATTATAACATTAGATGGTTTTAAATATAGCGGAAACGCAGTTGTTAATAGCCGTTTAAAAAAATCAAAAACACTTATTCAATCTTGTCCTTTATACATACACGCTTACATATTATTGAGGGATTGGCCAAAGCAATTTTATACATTCATTAGATTGATGAAAAATAAAAACAACCTTAATAGTTTTCGTCTATTTTGTAATGCTGTTAATAAGTTAATTGGCACTAATTTGGAACCATTGCACACTGAGTTTATGAACTATATACTTAAGAATCAATTACCAAATAGTTATCCAAATCAATTTATTAGTATAAAAAAGGCATGTGAAATTACTAAATTAAAAGAAGATACAATTAAAAGAAGTGATTATTTTCAGCTGTTTATGTGTAACTTCAAGGAAATGGAATTTTTCTTTGTGAAAAAAATTGAAATCGAAAAATGGTTGTCCCTTTACAAAGAATCGATTTCAAAAGAACACTTACGGAATACTTGGCGGACAAGCCCAAAAGTTACTTTTAACATACTTTCCAATAATGTATTATGGCCAGCTATTAACATACAAACTGGTTCTGTAATGCAATGGCAAATCCCTATTGGCAAATTAGAAGAAATCACTTTAAGGTTACAACAGAGAACCACTCTAATAATTGGACCAAAAATTATTTTAAATAAAGCCTTTCAGTGGGTTGGTGTACATTACTCTTTTGTTGTAATTAAAGCAATGTTGGCAGGGTGCTTACCATTCGAATTAGATAAAAAAGTTTTGGGTAATTCTTTGGTTTCAAAAAGAGTACTTTTTAAAATAGTTCGAAATATTGTTGTTAAACTGGCTAAACAAAGTGGAGTTTTATCGCAAAAAGATGTTGCCTTCTTGTTTGGTGTTAAGAAAAAGGATATTGAATATTGGATTTGTACAAATAGACTTAAAACTAATAGCTCAGGGGCTATTACAAACGATTCCTTTACTAAATTTGAATCCAAGTACTTTACAACCTTTCAAATTTCTATGATTAAATCTATTAGTACAAAAAGAATATTAAAAAAATATAATAAGGGGAAATTGATTGCTGTTTCAGGACCTGAATTAAACGATGGTAAACGCTTATTATTCTTAAAAAGCGTAATTAACATAATCTAATAAAGATTAAAATAGCTTTCTAATGACTGAATCTACTGAATTTTATTAATTATTCAAAAAAGCTGAGATTTTATATTTATTCTTCTATAATTAGCTTTACATCACTTTTACTATATATTTTAAATTTATTCTGGAAATGATTTAATACAGGGCTAATGTCTTTACTAGTTAATGTGTTTAACAGTAAGTCAATGTCTTGGGAAACAAGATCACTAAGCTGAGATAAATTAATATAATTATTTTTGTATTTTTTTGCTTCATTTACTGAAAAATATGGCTTTTCCATTAGTTCGGTTGGTTTTAATAGCCCATATTTGATTAACAAACTAATTTGACTATTTTTTATCCCTAGGTATTTAACTAGTTCCAGTCGAGATAATACCCCTTTTCCTGTTTCTAACTTATTTTTTAATGACTCTTCCCATACTTCATTTTTTCTAATAAGATATCGTTTTAAGCCTGTATCTTTCACTCTTTTATCAACCACACGTATTTTCCCCTTGACTATAAGTGTAATCATATCGGATAAATTAGTGCCTACTGAATATTTAATACTCTTTGTAATATCTGTTAGCTCTTCTTCATTACAAGAAATTTGATTACTTTGTAAACAATATCTTTCATACCTTTTCTCTATAATTCGGAAGATTTGGTCAATCTTCCGCCGGTCATATAATACTTCATTAGTACCATTAATGATTGGAGAACTTTTTACTTCCAAAAGAGTCTTTTCTAAAGAAATCACACCGTTAAGTGATATGTTTAAAATACTACTTGTTACTTTTCTATTAACCAAGAATCTTTTATTTGAAAGATATCTATTAACACTTTCTCTTGATATTAATAAAAATTCTTCTCTCTCCTTGGTAATACTCGCTTTAAGAAATCCATTAGCTATAAGTTTTTTTACAGTAACATGTTTGCATTTTAACATGTTAGCGACTTGTGATAATGAAAGATAATAAGCACTATAAATATCCTTGTTAAAACTCCTACTATTTGAAATTAATGAACTATCCCAGTTTTTAAATATATAATTTTCAAATTCATTTCTTAAGAAGTCCATTTGAGGATGATTATACTTATTATATAAATCAATAAAAAAGTAGCCAAAGTTATTAATATAACTGCCTCTATCATATTTAGGCTTACACTTCTTAAAATTTCTGTACAATTCCAAAAAATCAGAATAATTAACAGGCCAATTTTCGAATCTTTTTGTAATGTTCATAATTAAGGTAGTAAATTCCCTATCTTCATATTCAAATGGAATTGAAATACTCCCTACTCTACTCTTATCTCTATAGTACAATCTTATAAAAAAGTGATAAATCAATAAGATATATTTTAGATCAAGTTTAGTTAACAAATTTAGATTACTTTCTTTAAAATTTCTGGTATCAGAGTTAAATTTATAATAGATGATTCTTGACACGAAGGAATTGCTTTCGTCAGCATTTTTAACTTTTAAGGTCCTTAAGTCCTTATTACATTTACAATAATAAAACTTCTTTCTATATTGTTTAATTGGTTTTCCACAGCTACTACATGAAGAAACAAGGAAACAATTATGTATTGGACATACTAAAAAAATTCTTATATCCCATAATTTATGATGAATACCAACAGTTTCAAGGCATCTAGGACATACCTTAGCATGAGCATTCATCAAACTGTCTTGATACAAAGTAAAATTAAAATGCTTAAATTTTCCTTTTTCATAATCAAACTCGTTATAAAATGTAGTTATTAATAATTCATTAAGTGACAAGCCAGTTAAATTCATTAAAGATGAAAAATCAAATTTCCATGGTAGCAGATTGCGAGGACCAATATAGTGATTAAAATCAGAATCGTTTAATATCCATGTATTTGTTTCATACATATTTTCAATTGATAATCTATTAATATAACTAAAGATATTTTCATCTTTTCTAGGTTTAACTACACAAAGTAATTTTTTGTTCAATAAATAATCACCCCCAAAAAAGTTATTTTACTTATAAGTTTAAAAGATATAATAATATATAATTGAGTAATCTTAAATCAATTTAAGATTACTCAATTTTTCATTCCGAATAATTATGAAAAACTATTCCGGTCAATTATGAAATTATTCCGGAGAATTATGAAAAATCACAAATAAATCCTTTTAATGTTAGGGATTTTATTTTTTAATAATAAATCATCAATCCCTTTTCCATCCGATTCTTTCCAAACAATTAAATTAGCATGAAATTTTTGTTTTTTTAATTCCTTTGCACACTCCAATAGATGTTTTTTTACATAAACATTCTCAATAGCATCTGCATCGAAACAAATATTAATAGTTTGAACCCCCATCTCTTTCAATACTGGGATTGCTAACCTCCATGCTCCTACACCAGGAAGACTAATGAAAGTATCTCCAATTTGATCTATCTCTAATGGATCATATAGATTAGCCATTAAGTCAACTGCTATATCTCCTTTTAAAGCTCCTTCACCAAGCCACACGGTTTTAGCTTTATAAAGAGTACCAGGAACCCATTTTTTTAACTTTGTACTAGGAATTGATACATGAATAGGTGCTGGATTACCAGAACCTGTCCCATTAGGTTTATTGGCAGAACTTAACCAGTAATATCTATTCGCTTTTTTAACTCTAATCCATCCCAATAACTCATTATTATCTGTAATAGTAGTCCATTCCTTTTGTAGAGGAACCTCGCCTTGAAATATGATATTTCCTTTATATTTTACTTCTACAACATTTGGCTGTTTGATTACTTTAGCCTGAAATTCTTTCCCATTAAGTTTAACTTCCACTATATTCGGTGGGTTATCAATTCTATATTGAAAGCCTTCGATTTGGTTATATTGGTTTCTGTAAGGAATGAGAATTCCTTTCATTCCTGCTATACTCCAATAACCATTTTGAAAATAGAACCCTGGTATCCCTTGAAAATCATTTATCCCTAAATCATTGCTAATGGCTTTAACAATAGTCCACGGCTTATCAGGGAATGATTTATAATTTCTGATAGTTATTTGTTCATCACTCAATTTGCGTTCATTTGAAGTTAAATGATTATAATGAAAATCATCTAAAATTAGATTATCTAAAAGCGCATGATAGATTGTATCTAATGTGATACTGTCCTTTTTGGGAAATCCATTTACTTCTTCAGCCATTTCCTTTACATTCACTTTATTTCTATTATCTTTTTTTAATACATGCAAGTAACTAATTAACGCGGAGTTTTTTGAAAAATGAATGTCACTTTCTACTCGAATGCATACTACTTTGCTATTATCTTCATTGGTCATGCATGCTCCTGTTTTGCCACAAATAGGACAAGGAGTACGATAATATTCATAAAACCCTTTTACTTTTGTTTTTCTATATAAGGAATTCATACTTATCCTCCTCTTTCGTCTTGTTAAATACAATATTTAAATCTACTACGATCAATTGGTGGCATAGTTGTAACAATCTTAAATTGATGATTTGATACTTTTGCAATTACTACAACCACTGGATTATCGTCAGTATCTCTTCCAAGTACTGCAACTTTTGAAATGGATTGCCTTTCCACTATTTCTCCATTTAATATGGCAGTAACTATATCTGCTTTGGTATAACCTCTTTGCTCTAATCGCTGCATAGTATGAATGCTGATTATGATTTTGCCTTTTCCACTAAATAGTACTTTTTTTACTTCTTGTAATTTCATCTCCTTCACCTCCAAAAAAAAAGACTTTGGTATGTAGTTAAAGGACAGAAATACTCCTCAAAACTACGAACCAAAGTCCGCTATTATTAATTATTAAACCGCTTATCAAAAAGAAAGCAACAAAATACTAAAATATATACAATTTATGTATTTATCATAGCACTTTATTTAAGTTCTATTCAACCTCTTCATTGGAAAAGTTTTTTGATAATTGTTTTGAGAGGCAATTTTTTTGGATTTGATATGGAATCCAATTGAAATCCCGCCTTAATAAGATGTTCATAATTCTCTTTTACTTTTTCCCTTACTTCATCAAATGAGATAAGAGGCTTCTTTTTATATTGTAATCGAATATATTCTTCTGTTAGATCCGGAAGGGTGCCTATTATCGGGAGTTCAAGGCCATTCACTAAAGAGTTAATCTTACTAAATGGAAAACTACGATTATAGATTAATTTCATTGATATTCCATGTCTTTCTCTTAATTGGTGAATATATTTTTTCCACATTAAAATATCTACAATTGAATTGTCTACCATTACCCAAAGTTCATCTATATTTTGAAGTACTTTTTCTGTTTCTTCGGTCATCTTTCCACTTGGCAAATCTGTTAAAATTACATCATGATATCGAAAAAATTGAAAATACACCTCTAAAAAGTCCTCAGTCCAGTTATAAACATAATCTTTTTCTCCAATAGGCAGCCACAGAACTCCCATATATTGCCAATTCGTTTTGTGATAATCTAATTCCATAAGTTCATATTCTTCTAAATGAAACACTTCTATAAAAGAACGAAAATTAACCGGCATTGGTTCATATCTAGACAAAACACTAGATAATTTTGGAGGTTGCATTGCCTCTATAACAGCTGTTTGTATTTTTTGTTCTTGAAGGTATATTGCAAAGTTTAGAATAAAACTCGATACTCCTATACGATGAAGTGGAGACCATACAGCAATCGTTTTGTTTTGTGGGTATTGTTTCCCTTTGTATACATATTGCTTTCTCATAGCTTCAATTTTATTTGTACTGAAATGACTAATACTAATAGGATATTCCGTCGATGGGAAATCATCTTTAATATTCACCGGTGGTGCATTATTACAATCAAAAGTTTCAATGGAGTCAGTTATTTTATTTTCTTGTGCCTCACCTGTAATTGAAGTATGTAAAGGTCCCTGGTCAACTTGAATCTCCATATTGAGTGTATTCTCAGAAGTACTAATATCTTTATCTTGATTATTTTTTACTTTCTTTGGCCAGATGAATAGAGCCTTTCTGAGCGAATCCTCATTCTCAAAGAAATACATGTTTCTCCTATTTGCTTTATTGTCATTTGAATTACCCAAAATGTAAATATCATGGACTTTAAGAGACGTAAGGAACTGATTGTTTATTTCATCTGAAGTAATAATTAACAAATTAAAGATGTAATTTTCTTCTTCATGGTTAATGAAGTTAGAATCATAGAATACAATTTCTACATCATTTGATTGTATTGCCCCGATGATCTGTTCATCACTTATAGAGGTTAGAACCTTTTTCATAGATTAAATGCTCCTGTTTTAAGTATTCATCAATTTTTTTTCGGAATTTAAATGGAAAAGGAATTGTTCTACTTTCCACTTTTCTTAAATAGCTGCTACTGATGCCTATCTCTTTCGCGAATTGAAATTGATTTAACTTCAATCGTTTCCTCAAAATAATAAGTCTTTCAACATCATCTTCAATACAAATTTGGTTTAAATTTCTCATCATTTTTCCCCTTCTTTCCAAAAAAATAAAAAAAACCGCTAATACCCCCTTAGATAAGAGGATACTAGCGGTTATCGCTTTCATGTTTACTATTAATCTAAATAGAGTATATCATAGACTTTAAAAAATATATAGAATGAATTATTTAATAGTTGTTACAGTTGGAGACAAAATGTATAATTTAATTATAACTTTTTTATATTTTTTAATTTTTTGGCGATCCTTTTGGATTTGCGGTTTCTAAAATAAACATACAGCCTTTGGGTTGATAGATTTTAAGAATAGCATTTTGCTATTCTTTCCCTATCTCTCCAAAGGCTTTTTTATGTTTATCGATGTAAAAGAGTTATAAATTATTCTAAGAAAGGGAGAGAAAAAAATGACGACGCAATCTACAGAAGAAATTCTTAACAAATTAAGACAACCATTCTCACAAAATGATATAGAATGGAAAGTTCAAACAAGTAACAAAGGTAACAACGGAGCTTATGCTTTTGTAGTAGCTTACGTGAATAACAGAGCTATTCAAAATAGACTAGATGAAGTATTTGGTATTGGCGGCTGGAAAAACTCATACGTAGAATTCTCCGGTGGTATAATTTGTGAACTTAGTTGTTATATTAATGGCCAATGGATTACCAAATCGGATGGTTCTGAACCTTCTAATTTTGAAGCCTTTAAGGGTGGTTTATCGAATGCGATGAAGCGAGCTGCTGTACAGTTTGGTATTGGGCGTTATTTATACAAATTAGAGCCTATATATGTTAAAATCTCTGAAACTAAAAGTAATAATTCTATCTACTTGAATGATAAAAAAAATAAAGTAGTGGGATATTATGATCCACCGCGTTTACCTGATTGGGCTTTACCACCTAATGAGCAAAAACAAGGAAAAAACAAAGAAACAACTAGTACTACCGATAATAACAATAAAAAAAGAGAAATTGATAAGAAGACTGGAAATAACAATTTCAATAGGAATTCTTATTTTATTTCCATCACAGAATTTATAAATAAAATCAATCTTAAACCAAGAGCAGCAATGGAGTTATTTCATCATATAAATTCTGATACTAAATCTGATTGTGTTGAAATAAAAGATATTAAGGAAAAGGCTACTGACAAAGAGTTAATTAAATACTATGATACTTTAAAACCCGTAAGTGACTTAGTTAAAATGAGTATTCATTATAAAATACCTGTTGAAAATGTATTAAATTATGTGAGAATTTTAAAACCACAAGAGAAAATCGATAGCCTTCATTCTTGTTTAATACGTTTGAACAGAGAAGATATTAAAGAAATCAATGGATTTATTGAAGGTGATATAAAAAATAATATGTTTGAACATCAAACAGCGTAAACAAACACAAAAATACTTTTGTGTTATTTTTTTAACCTTTTTTAGGAGGAAATTACATGGAATTTATTATTAATAAAGAGAGTTTATTAGAGGTCCTTTCAAAAGTAGAGAAATTAGTAAAAACTAAAACATCAAATCCAATACTACAAGGTTTTTATTTAGAAGTTAAGTCAGATAAGATAATCGTTATTGGATCTGATTTAAACACTACTATCCGTTATGAATTACCAGTTTTATTCGAAGATGAGTCAATACTTATTAATAAAGAAGGTAAGGTAGTTGTTCCCTATCAGTTATATGAAATTGCTAAGAAAGTTAAAACCGAATTAAGCATTTCGTTAGATGATACGCAATTAGTAATAAAACATGGGAAGAAAAAAAAGAGTGAATTTAAACTATCAGTTTTTAAGGCAGAAGAGTATCCTAAATTACCTAGATTTGATGGTATAGAGCCAACTCTGTCTATTAAAGGAACCGAATTTAATTCATTTATCAAAAAAACAGGGTATGCAGCTTCAAGTTCTGATGCTAGACCAGTTCTACAAGGAATTTGTTTTGAAATTACAGAAGATAAGCTACGACTTGTCTGTACGGATTCTCACCGTTTAGGCGTTATTGACGTCACAGAATCTCATAAGGAGTCCAGGAAGATTATTATCCCAGCAAAATCAATATTGGAAAGTTTGAAATCCTTTGATTTAAGTGAGAAAGTTACTGTGTTTTGTGAAAATGATCGAATGCTTATTTTACAAAATAATAATCTCACTTTTTATTGCCGTCTATTAGAAGGAACTTATCCAGATGTAAGCCGCTTAATTCCAAAAGAGCATCTTGCTGAAATGAAAATAAGCAGAAAAGAATTTTTGGAAGGCTTTGAAATGATTAATGGTTTGACTAATGCAGCAGATAATGAGACTAAAGGAATCGTTAAACTCCATGTAAATGGAGTTGCGACTTTATCAACATATCAAGCGCAAACTGGAAGCGGAAAAATTGAAATCGATTATGAAAGTTTAGAAGGTGAAGATAATTTTGATATTGCCTTTAATAATAATTATATGATCGATACATTAAAAGCAATGGAATCAGAGTATGTGTCCTTTAAATACCAAGGTTCTATGCGTCCATTTTTATTAACACCATGTGATTCTTCTCATGAGGAAATACAATTGATTCTTCCGGTGAGAAATAAATAACAAAATGTAAGAAGAAAGGCTCTCCTTTCTTCTTTTTCTATTGGAGGATTTATGAAAATAAATATGAGGAAACTCTCACAGGAAATTAAAAATAAAAATATTATTGTTAAACCAAATTCATCGGAAGCAGGAATGGCCTACTTTATGGATATAGTTATTAACCATTCTGCAACAGAAAGTATTAATTTCAATTCATTTACCTATGATGAAGCAATTCTTGCCTTCAATGAATTCTATTATTTACCATCGGATGAATATACGGATGATTTTTCTGAAGAAGACTATGACAATATAAAAAATAATATGTGGTCCTCTTATATGCAAACCCAAGAATTTTTTGTCCGTTGGAGTCAAGAAACCAAAAAAATATATTGTTATGAGGATGATTTTATTTAGGAGAGGTGAAGAAAATGACATCAATTTTGATGGATGCAGAGTCTAAAGCAAGTTATGACTATTCAATTTCTAACTTATTAATGTTAAAGATTCTCCATGACGCTAAAGTGGATGTAAGTGGATACGGTAACTATCGAGTAGAAGTAGGTTTTATGTCTAATCCTGGATACGATTTTTTAATGCGAGGTATGAATGATTTAGGTTTTGATACAAAACACGCAACAGTTTATACGGATGATCCAGAAGAAATCTCACTTGCTAAACAAATCGAGAGTGTATTCAACCCAAATGCAGAATGGTATATAGTGTTGAATAGCTTTAAAGTGGAAAAAATACTACTTTCTAGTCAAAAAGATGAGTATATAGCCTTTATTAAGTCAACTTTGAATCACATTGATTTAGAATGTGAAGCATTTGTAGAGGAGTCTTTGGGTATTATTATTGGATTCATTTTTGATGGATTTTATCATGAATTATTATCAGCTTTAATAGAGGTGGCTGATGAGACTAATAATATTTACGAAAAACTGGAGGAACAGCAAAATGGACATTATCTTTCGGCTTAGTGATGAACCACAGCACTTAAATGCACAAGTCGAAGTGTTACAAATCACTTCTGATTTCAATAATACTTTAGAGTCATTGGATCAAATGATTAAGTTAAATGGAAGAATGGTAGAGGGATTATATAACATTACCCTCCCTAATCTTTTTAGTATTCTTCAAGAAAGTATAGAGGATTACATAATTGATTCTCAAACTCCAATTCTTCCAAAAAATTGCGTGAAACATGTTTGGATTAATGAATTAGTAAAGCATCAACTAGTATATATAGAGGTACCAAAACAACAACTTGATATGCGGTATGGAAAAACACTATTTAAACAGGTTGGACTACCAAGACTAATCTTCTTATATGAAGTAATGGAGAAAAAAGTAAAATTGAAAAACATTGTTGCTGTTAAAGGCTCCAAATTTTTGACAAAAGATAAGGAAGTATTTCTTTTCCCCTTTTCACATGTATCTTTAGATGGTCATGTTTGCATGGGAGGAAATACTTTTCCTGAAATAGATGACATCTATCAATTAAACAGTTTGCATTTATTGTTTTTGCAGGCACCTTTTGGAGAAGATTATGGAGCAAAAACAACTACTAATTTAAGTGTGGCAGCATTATTTAAAAAATATGAAAATAAACAATTTGATGATGAAATCTTATTACCACATTCGAAAATTCAAATTTTAGAGAATCTATAATAAAAATACAATATGGAGGAATTGAAAATGACAATAAAACAGGATGATATCTTTTCACTATTTGATATTGAAGTGGAGACTAAAAAAGTTGACCTTAATAAAATGAATGATATAAAGGAAAATAAACCAAAGCTAAAGACTGATACTAATTCTAGTTCTACAAAGAGTTCAACAAATAAGAAAGATAACTTTAAATTAACAAGTAAAACCATTATTCGGTTTGGGATGAATGAATATCCAGTTACTAATTATTTCTCCAAGGACGAAATTGAAAGAGGACTTCCATCTAAAAAAACGTCTGAGGATGGAGAAATTGAATATAAACCTATTAGTGAGGAACAACTTAGAAAGAAATTAGAAAAAGACTTTCCAATCTTAGTACCTAAATATACCACCTTGGTATATGTAGAAAAACAAGATGTGGTTATTCCTATTATGCAAGCAAAGAAAAATGGCAGCATGGATAATAAAGAGTTCTCTTTCGAGGACTCTTCTTTAAAACATCAAAAAAAGAAGATTCCATTTCAAATCTTATTAGATTTTATCCATATTGCAAAGTACTTTTCAGATAATCACGGTACTGAAGTATTTGCTAATATTTACTTTGATCATGACACTGAGGAATTTTTTATGGATATTCCTTCCCAAAGAGTTAGCAGATATTTAGTCACTATTACAGAAGAGGCACAAGAGACCGCTCTTAAACTCATAGAGAGAAGGTATTCAAAGGTAATGGAAATACATTCACATCATATTTTAAGTCCTACTCCGTCCAAAATAGACGATGACAACCAGCGTGCTCCTATTTTATATGCCATTATTGGTAATATTAATGGATTATTCCCTGATGTGCTAGTTCGTACATTCAATAAAGAATTAAATGAACATATTATTATAGATAGTAGCAAAGTATTTGAATTTACATTGACAACTAAACAAAAGGTAAATGGCTATGATCTAACTGTAGTGGAGGTTGAATAGATGCAACCTATTTCTATAGATTTAAGCCGCTCTTATCAAAGGGAAGTATATTATCAGATTCTAGTTATAGGCGCAGGAGGTACTGGAGGAATTGTTATTCAGCAATTGTGCCAAATGTTAAGTATGTTTGAGATATCGGCAAAGTTAATAATTGCTGAACCAGATATTTATGAAGAAAAAAATAGAAATAACCAACTATGCTTAGCAAAAGATGTAGGTAAAAATAAAGCAGATGTCTTAGCTAAAAGGTATCGTGCTGCTTATCAACTAGACATAGCCACTTACACTGGAGGTTATGTAGAAGACACTAAAACAATAGACACATTGTTCCAACTCAATTATGAAAGAATTCCATATAACTATAGAATAGTCCCTATTCTTATTTCTTGTGTTGATAATAACTATTCAAGAAAGATATTCCATGAGTATTTTAACACCGCTCAGACCCTACTATATTTTGATGTGGGCAATGAAAATGTTATCTTACCAAAGGATCACAGAAATAGACCAATTGAGTCCTGGACGAAAGAGGAATTGGAAGAATATAAAGATTCAGGTTTCACTGGACAAATGGTTTGTGGTTTTAAGTCTGATTGGAAAATACTCTCAGAACCAATAGGTACGTTATATCCAGATATTTTAGAGGACAATGATGAAATAGCTCCTTCTCAATTAAGTTGTCAGGAACTAGCTGCATCCAATCCTCAGAGATTAATAACTAATCGTTATAGTGCTATATCTGTAATTACTGTACTGAATGAAATATTTGAAACTAAAAGTCTATCAACTCACAGGATTCTATATCATGCAAAAAGAGGTTATATGAAGAGTGAACCAATTTTAGGGTAATAAAAAAGTAGCACAGACTAAGAACTTGTTTGTGCTACTTAATAATCTATGTATGATTAACTTTTTTTACTTCACCTCTATTCAGTTTTCCCCCCTCATTCAACAATCTATATAGCTCCTATGGAACAACAAATAAATTTTCTGAAAACACTTCCATTATTATCCTTTTATGATATATAATGAAATTGAAACTAATATAATAGGAGGTTGTTTTCTTTGAAATTTAAAAGTTTTCTAGCATTATTAGTAGTTTTTGTTCTATCATTTGCATTGGTACCAAATATATCTGCAAATGAATCAGTTTATGTAAATGAGGATGGTCAAGTTCTCCAATATTTAGATGAAGTAGCAAATGAAGAAATACCTGTAGATGAAAAAAATCCAGAAAAAGAAATTCAGCTGTTTAGCTCTATTGTTGGTGGTGGAGTAGCAAAAGCATGGCCAATAAAAGGTGGAGCAGAAACAACTGTAGAATTAATTTCCCCTGTGCATAGTATTCAAAGAGGAAGTCTAACCTATACTTTTGAAAAACAAAATGAAAAGGGTACATGGCTATTTTATGGTAGAGCAACAAGGTCTTCCTCAGGTTCTAATTCTCGAATATTTTCACAGGGAATAAATTGGGTCCTTAAGCCAGGAACTTATAGAATAAAAGTAGGAGGTACTTTAACGGCACTTACAGCTCCAGACAGTACTTTAATAGTTCAACAAATTTTCTCCAATAAAGTGACAGTAAAATAAAATGAAAAATTTCAAAAAAATTTCTAGAGAAGAATTAGTTATTTTAGATACAGAAAATAATGTAATTGTTAACTTCGACCATAAAGAAAAAATAACAAACATAAGAAATATTGAAGTACCTAATAATTTATCGATTGTGCAACAAATGATAATTTCAAAATACTACTATATTTCTGATGATTTCCAAGAGTTAATATATATAAATAAAAATAATAAATACGAATATGATAATATTATATGCTTATTTAATAAAGGATATTATTGTTATAAGGACAATAATAAAATTGCTATTCTATTATCACACCCCAAACAGCAAGCTATTGATAATTTTAGAGACTCGGTGAAAAAGAATACTCTAAGCCCTTTTTTAAATTGTTTTTATAAGAAAAAAACGATAAATACATTGGTTAGTGACCCTGAAGAAATGGTGTCATTAGAGATGACTGAAACCGATCCTATTGTACCAGAGAAAAGAATATTAAGTTACTATTTACTTGACACACTATCTACTAATTCTTCATCAATAGATTCAGAACATAAACACTTACTGAATTTTTTACAAAGTCATTATCCAATTAGCTTTGCTATTCCTTCACCGGATAATATTTCGTTAAATAGCGATATTAATAATAATTTGGGTATAAACTTACTATCATCAATTTATAAAAAAATTGTATTTATAATAGATGATAAAGATAATAGTATTTTACAAATATCATTTTACAAATAAATATAAAAGGTTGTAGAGAAAGAAGCAACTCCTCTACAACCTTTTTATATTTGCGAACCAACAGTCCGTATTTTATGTCCATTTTGGTGGATGTTCATTAATCCTTCTAAACGGCAGGTGCGAAATACTTCCACATCTTTTTTTTCTAGCAAGCTTCATTTAACTTTTTCTCTTTCTAAATTTTTTAGTAATAGGAATAATAAAGATGATTAAAAAATCAAATAATTGTTTGAAAGAATAATAAAGTCGTTAATTTTCAAATACAATACCAATTATCCCCCTTATCCATTCATTACAATACTTTATTAATTCATTTTCTGTAATCGTCATTTTATCAAAAACTAGATATAGATTTTTACCACTATCCCCTGCATATTTAACGGTAATATCATATAATTCAAAAAGGCAAATCAATAATAAGTTTTGATAATCCAATTCACCTTCTAGGGGCAGTACCAGCGTTCGTGCAACCAGGGGCAAAGTAAATCTGAGAAATGATCGACAGAATTCCTTTGTCCGATGGTTGCTACTCGATTTTATTGTTATTTTGCATCTTACGATACAAAGTCATGCGAGAAATACCAGCCTTCTCGGCAGCATCAGTACGACTCAACCCTTGGTCCATAAGATACAAGGCATACTTAACCTTTTCCTCATCGGTTTTCGGTCTTCCAGGATATTTTCCTCGTTTCCTTGCAGCCAGAATCCCTTCTTTTGTCCGTTCAGAAGTTAAATCTCTCTCAAATTGAGCAATACCCGCAAAGATAGTAAACAACATTTTCCCATGTGCTGTTGTTGTATCAAGCCAGGATTCCTTTAAACTTTTTAAATGCGCTCCCTTTTGTGAGATGAGTTCTGTAATTTCAATAAGGTCTTTCGTAGAACGGGATAGACGAGTCAGATCCGTCACAACAACCGTATCGTTCATTCGCAAAAATTCCAACATACGATTCAACTCCGGTCGCCCTCGTTTCGTACCAGTTACTTTTTCAAAGAAAATGCGATCACACCCAAATTCTTCAAGTTGTTTCTTTTGGCGATCCAAATTTTGATCAAATGTAGAAACACGCATATAGCCAAACTTCATGTTCATCCTCTCCTCTATCAAATATTGTACCAAAATCCATTCGTGATAAATATTGTTACGAATAATATTGTGACATATTTTTGTTACGCTCATTATACGAGTTAGCTAGACTAAAAGTTGATCATCACTACACGTAACAAAAATGTTCGTTTTTGTTACGTGTAGTACAAAAAAAGCTTATTATTAAAAGTAATAATGTTTATGATATTTATTTTATGTACTATTTGGGATCTAATATAATAAATAGAAAAGATAAGACTGATTTCTCCAACACTAAGGTGAATTAGCCTTGTCTTTATATGTCCAGAGCAAAAACGTGAATTTAATACTGTAAGCAAATTTGAAATCTCTTAGCGTACAGAATATACGTCAATGTTATTTAATATTTGTTTTATTTAAGATAATCAATCAAAACATGCTGGTACTTTCCACTTTTAAGGTGCCTTTGTGGCAATTCTTCCGATTTTTCTATTGAAAGGTTAGTTAGTCCCTGGGTAGCAAAGTAATCTAATAGGGCTTCTCTAACATTTTCCCAAACTTGATCTCTAAGATTACCCTCGTCTACTTCTAAACGTACTGTTAATTTATCTGGTGCCGTTTGAATTAGTTGAAAACGCCTTACGCCTAGTATTTCCTCCACAATGGTTTTTAGAGCCAAGGGCAGAATATGAACGATTTGACCGTTGGAGGTAGAGAATTTTAAAATGTCATCCGTTCTCCCTTCGACTTGAACGACCGGGAATGGTCTCCCGCATTTGCATGGTTCCGAAAACATGGTGACACGGTCAGTTAGTTCATAACGAATTAGGGGCTGAATTCTGTTGGCCAGATTTGTAATTAAAACCGAATGGGATTGTTTTCCTGATGGCACAGGTTGGTAAAATTCATCTACCGGTTCAAATATAATCCAATCGGTATTTACATGAAACTGACCTTCTTCACATTCGAAAGTCATGGCTGTTGCTTCTGTACCGCCGTAAAGATCTAGAACGCGAGCTTGGAAAACAGATTCTAGTTTCGCACGAACATTTGGATATAACTTTTCTCCCCCCAAAAGGATTGCAACAGGCTGAATATGTAACCGACCTGCTTTTTGTTCCTCTGCTAGAATTTCCATCGCTGTTGCATACCCCCCAATTAAGGCTGGTTGATATTCATTCAATTCTTTTACAAGCGTGGAAAGGGGGAATTGGATAGAAAAAGCTCTAATTTTTCCGTTCGAAGGATTTCTTAAACGCAGACGTTCAGCTGTGCTGAATGCCGTAAAATGACCAGCCGTAGAACATACCGCCGCATTTCGTCCGCCCTTGGCTGCTACTTTCAATATGTCACTCCATTTTAATTTTGTTGTTCCGCGAATAGCCATTAATGTTTTCATGATAGTATCTGAAGCTTTATCCTGAATAAAGATTCCAGGTACTCCGGTTGACCCTGAAGTGGTCGAAACCATATAGCGCCCTAAATAAAGATGTCCAACTAATGACATATTTGACACGAATTCCTTTACACCTTCTATGGTGATTTCTGGATCAGTTACCCAATCATTAAAATGGTCCATGAGTTCTGATTTGGTGACTGGAGGGATTTGCTGTATGCTTGAAATCCGTTCAGGCAACTCGCTATATTTTTGTGCGTAATATTGAGAGTTTGATCTTGCAAAACTAATAAGGTCAGTTAAACGAGATAGTTGCCGAGAGAGAATGTCTTCTGGTTTGCCTCGTTTAACCTTCCAGATATCCGTAACTGCTTTTAAAGGTGAAATATTCTCCATGTATGTCATTCCCATCTCTCTGTTTTAATTTTTTATGGTCAATACTATTTACAGTAAAATGGACATTTAAAAATTACATAATGCAAGAAGTCTGATAAAAAATCAAACAGCTTATGGCTTAAAAGCTTTATATGCCCTTAGTGTGCCCGTGATAGTTGAAAATTGTCCAGTTTCTTCTATTAAAACAAATCCTGTTTCTTTTAATAGGCTAGGGATAACCCCTTTAACATGATTTGAAGTTGTTTCAAACCCATCTAAAAATTGAATAGGAAAAAATGCAACACGCATCAACCAATTTTGTGGCTTTTCAAAATCAATAATATGGAATTGGCCACCAGATTTGAGTGTCCGATAAACTTCTTCAAATGTTTTCTTTTTCATTTCCAGAGTTAAATGATGAATAAATAAACTTGTAAATATGTGATGAAATAGATTATTGGAAAAGGGAAGTTTATAAGAAAACCCTTCCTCAAAGGTGATATTATTAACTTGAGTTTCTTTAATTTTCTCCATAGCAATTGATAATATTTCAGGATCAGCATCAACCCCAATTACTTGCACACCAGGTTGTGATTGCTGTATTAAAAGTGCCAGCGTACCTGTACCGCAAGCTAAATCCATTATCGTTTCCTTTTGTTGGAGGTTTGCTTGCTTAACTAAATGCGTTTTAAACTTTTTTTCTTGCATTCCCCATTGAATTAACGGATCATAAAATCGAGTCATCCAATGGTATTTTAGTGCAGGGATATAATCACCTTTCTTGTTTTTATCCATTAAACATGCATCCCTTCATTTATAATAACTTATGATGATTTTTGGATTACTTATAAACTAAGAGCGAAAATAAAGTAACATGTTGATCTTACGATTTGTGACATAAAAGAATATGAAACACTTCGCTTCTTTATTCAAGTAAATATTTGAATATTGACATTAAAGCTTGCTCATTATAAGCTAATCACATATTTTTAATGAGGTGGGAAAATTGTCATTAGTTGATAAAAATATAAAAGATACTCTAAAAGATGAATGTGAGATCTATTGTTATGACCCTATAAAAGTATCAAGGTTACAAGATTTGTTAAGTTCTAAAAGTACACTTCATCTATCAAAAAAATTTAAACTTCTTGCTGATGAGACACGATTAAAGATTATTCTTTCATTAGCTATAGAAGGGGAACTTTGTGTATGTGATGTGGCTAATATTATTCAGTCCTCTATAGCTACAGCTTCGTATCATTTGAGGTTTTTAAAACGCTCAGGTGTAGCTAACTATAGAAAGGAAGGTAAATTAGCATTTTACTATATCGATGATGAAATTTTTAAATCGATGGTTCTACTTTCTTTTCATCATAAGGAGAGTTGAATAAGAATAGAAATTCGGATATGTTTAAAATACATTTTCAAAAATACTGTCAATTTACATAAGTGGAGGGGATCTACAAGATTATTCCCCTCCAATAACATAGATAAAAATGAATTTAGATTTATCACATAAACTTTTAGTTAGCTTTAAAAGAATTTATTTCTTTATGCATAAGAGTGTAGACCAGCAATAATTAGATTAACGAAAATTAGGTTGAAAATAATAATTCCAAAACCTATTACTCCGAGCCATGCTGATTTTTCACCATGCCAACCTTTCGATAGGCGGAGGTGTAAATAGGCAGCATAAAATAACCATGTAATTAAGGCCCATACCTCCTTAGGATCCCATCCCCAGAAACGCGTCCACGCAATTTGAGCCCAGATCATCGCAAAAATAAGAGCACCCAAAGTGAATATTGGAAAACCTATTGCAACGGATCTGTATCCGATTTCATCGACCAAATCAAGTTTGATATTTTTCGTTAATGGCTGAAGCGCTGCAGCAATTCTTTTTCTTAAAATCAGTCTTAGCACCCCGTATAAAAATAAACCTGTAACAGATGACCAGATAACTGTGTTTAGTTTGCCTGCTGCAATGATAGCTGGTACTTCAACAAAGGCTTCCATTTTACCTTTTGTAAGTAATTCACCTTGATTTGGACCTACAATGGAAGGTAGATTATATGTCATTTCAACCTCTTGATCATTTTTATCAACCCATTTGTAGACGGCTTCATACTCCATCCCTCTGAAAACACTTGTAACCACTACAAAAGCAAGTGTCGCCACAATCGTGTACATGACAACTTCTAGCCAAAAGGTCCCTTTTGAGCGTTTCGTCTGATCAACAGAACGAAGTAAATAAATGACCCCTGAAATGAAACTACTGGCCAAAATAGCTGAACCTAGTGCAGTTGTTGTTACGTGAATAGCAAGCCAATCGCTTTGAAGTGCTGGTATTAATGGAGAAATGTCTGTCGGAAACATACTCCCATAAGCAATAATCAATAATGTTATTGGTAAAGTAAACAAACCTAATACTGCTACCTTATAGATAAAATAAAGAATTATGAAAGCCAGGACCATCATCATGCTAAAGGCTGTAATGAATTCAAACATATTACTAACAGGCGCTTGTCCAGAAGCGACCCATCGAGTAATAAAATATCCCAAATGGGAAGCAAAAGCTAGAATAGTGATAGTTATTGCGACTTTTGCCCATTTACTTGGTTTTTCATATTGTTTTCTCTTATCTCGAATAGCTCCTCCAAATAAAAATGTTGCAACTAGATATAGTAAGAATGCTGCATATAATAAGTTACTGCTAAGGGCTACCACATCATTTCCTCCTTTACGAATTTTAGCTTTTCTCGTTTGTTTGATCGGTTAGTTCTTGAATGCTGGTTTCTTTTAAAATACCGTTCACTTCATTTTGTATACCATACCAATTTTTATTTGTATGTCCTGCAATTAATACGTTGTCACCATCCCGTCTAATCCATATACGTCTATGATTCCAATACATTCCTTGAATAACTCCAATCATGAAAATAGCACCGCCAACTCCTAGAAACCATAACGTATTATCTTTCCGAACTGTAAGGGCTGACAGGTTTTTTGTTTCAACGCCTTCAAATTTCATTTTTAATTGATTATCTTCGTCTGGGTCAAATGTTTGTTTAATGGCAATAAAGCTTCTTTCACCTTCTGGTTTTTCAGGAGATATCATGTTAAATACAAATGCTGGATTGTCGGGAACACGGTTTTTTGTATCAGGTACACCTTCACTATTGAAATAGAAGTTTGGCAAATAAGTCACAATTTCAACTTTATACCCATTGCCTAAATCATACTCCTTGTTTGGCTCTAACAAATCAACTTTAATCTTGCCAAAACTTTCTTCTGTCTCTTTGTCTACTAAATTAAAATTAAACTTATTTAGTTCATTTAATTTATAAGAGGTTTGATAAAGAGCATATGAATCGTGTTTTAAGGGGTAATTAACTCTAATTTGTTCATCTTTTATCTTTTCAAGTTCAGGTTCTGCCCCGTGAACAATTTCACCCTTTCGTTCATACAAAGTCACGTTTGTTTGAAAGTTTTTAACGACATTTCCATCTCCGACTCGTGAAAGAGTATTAGAAAAAACTTCATCCTCTTGATCTTTTTGATAGGTATCCATAATGAACTTATCGCTGGTTAAATAGTATTTTCCATCGGTTCCTGGGATAACACTTGTTTCACCGTCACGAATCCAAAGCATTTCGTCTACATACATCCCCGGCACAAATCGCAGCATTCCTCCAATGAGGAAAATAATTAGTCCAACATGGTTCACATAAGGTCCCCATCTTGAAAATCGACTTTTTTCAGCTAGAAAATGACCATTTTCTTCACGTACTTGATAACGCTTCCTCTTCAAGTTGGATATTATCAAATCCAGTTGTTCATCAAGGTTCTCTTCGACATTTGTTTCACTGAAAAGACGTTGTCTACGCAAGAAACTTTCATGACGTGTAATCCCTTGCTTTTTCAAAGCGCGATACAATGGAATAAACCGGTCCAAACTCGCGACAACAAGTGATATCCCAAGAGCTGCTATTAATAAAAAATACCACCATGAACTATATAGATTGTGAAAACCTAATTCATAATACATTTGTCCAAGAAATCCATATTCATCTTTATAAAACTCTTGTGGGACAACGGTTGGAGGAATATACATCTCTTGAGGAAAAATGGTTCCAATCGCAGAAGCAATTAAAAGAAGAACAATTATCCAAATTCCTACTTTAACGGATGAGAAAAAGTTCCAAATCTTATCGATAAGTGACTTTTTATATGTTTGTGAGCGTCTTGCGCCTCCATCGTATCTCATATCCAATAGTTTTTCAGAAACTTCATCCTTCTTATTCCCGATAGTTCGTCCACAAGATTCACAAAGAACCGTTCCATGTGGAATGGAGTGACCACATTCGCATTTGACATGTTCCATTCTAATAACTCCTTACGATTTAATCATTTAAATATACTTAACTACACTTTTAATTTTTCAGATTTGCTTTTTAATCCATTAAAAAGAATGATTCTAAAAACCCCTTAAAATCCAGTAAATCCTCCGAACAAACTTGTTAAGACTGCAATAATTTTTGTCATCATATTAAAGTACAATAATCCCCCCATCACAATCATCAAAATGCCTCCTATTGACATAAAGATTGCACTGTGTTTCTTTAGAAAAGTCATCTTATCGATAAATAAAGACATTAATAGAAATGGAATAGAAAAACCTAAGACATAGAACAGCATGTATAGTAATCCTTTTCCTGGGTCTGATACACCTAATGCAATGACACCTGCAAGAATTGGACCTGTACAAGGAGTCCATCCAGCAGCAAAACCAAGCCCAATTAAAATTGATCCAATATAACCTGAAGGCCTCTTTTGAAAATGAATTTTCTTATCAGAAAGTAGGAAATCAAATTTAAGAACCCCTGTTAGAACTAAACCAAAAAACACCATCACAATAGCTCCAAGTTGCCTTAACAAATCTTGATAATCCATAAAAAATGTACCGATAAAAGAAGTAGAAAGTCCCAAAGCTAAAAATATGATGGAAAATCCTACCAAAAACAAGATGGTGTGTATAAAAGCTTTCCTTCTTAAAATACCTTTTCCTTCTTTTAGGTCATTTATAGACACTCCTGTAATATAGGAAAGAAAAGCTGGATACAAAGGAAGTGAACAAGGCGAAATAAATGATAAAAGACCTGCACCAAATGCAAGAAATAAGCTTAGTTGTTCCAAAAAGATACCACCTAACTGTTTATTAATTCTATGGCTTAATGAGTTCCATGTAATTTGCTATATCCCTTTCGGTCATACTTCCTGTGATCACTTTTAACACTTTTCCTTTCTTATCGATCAAAAATGTTGTAGGAATCGGGGTTATGTCATATGCTTCCGTCACAGCTCGATCTTTATCTTTAAGTATAGGAAATGTAAGCCCATGCCTATTTACAAACGATTCAATAGCAATATCACTTTCTGCAATATTAACCGCCAATATCTCTACACCAAGATTCTTAAAATGGTTATACTGTCTTTCCATATATGGCATTTCCTTTTCACAAGGCTTGCACCAAGTACCCCAAAAGTTTAGAAAAACTCCTTTTCCTTTTAAATCAGAAAGTTGAACGTTGTTACCGTTCATATCTTCAAGAACAAAATCAGGTGCTTGATCCCCTGCTTGAACCCGTATTCTTTCAGTGAAAAAGTTTTGATAAAGAGTATAGGCTACTGCTAAAGCCATAAGAAGTAGAAGGCTAATACGTACAATAGATCTGGTTCTTTTGTTTTTCATTTTACTCTCCCTTTTTATTTTCATTCAAACCAACATTTTAATGTTGACATTTTACATTAATAATTTTAATCTAAAAGCACAATATACTCAAATGATTATTTGAATAATAACTTCCAATATTTTCACCTAAAATACTATCTATTAATTTTAGGATCGTGCAAAGTGAAATTCTAAATCATTACATGAAGGGTAAATAATAGAATGTGTAACAAACTAACACAACAAAATATATTCTATTCCGTATTTTAAAAAGGAGTTTTTTTATGAATTTAATTTTAACTATTCTCTCTGCTTTAGGGTCTTTTATAGTAACCAATATCGATGATATTTTTGTCTTGATGTTGCTGTTCTCTCAGGCAAGTTCACAAGCTAAAGCAAGTAATGGCCGAACGGTTAACATGCAGCCGAAGGGAAGTCGTATTTACCCTAAAGATATAGTCATTGGCCAATATCTTGGTTTTGCACTTTTAGTTTTAATTAGCCTTTTAGCTACATTTGGAGTAACACTCATTCCTGATCAGTGGGTAGGATTATTAGGACTAATCCCGATCTACCTAGGAGTTAAACTGTTTATAAAGGGTGAAGATGAAAATGAAGGTGCTATTCTTTCCAGTTTAAATAAATTTAATAAGTTCTATTTAAGTGTAGCCTTTATCACCTTTGCTAATGGTGGAGATAATATTGGAATTTATGTTCCGTTCTTTTCTACTTTAAATAACAACCAACTGGTCATTACAGTTGTTACTTTCTTTATAATGGTTGCGGTCTGGTGTTTAATCGGATATCGTCTAGCAAGATTCAGATATGTTTCTGAAACACTTGAGAAATACGGCCGATGGGTTATTCCAATTGTGTTTATAGGATTAGGCCTTTATATCATGGCAGAAAATAATATATTTTCTAACCTGTGGTCTCACTTCGTAAATTTTGAAAATAATTAAATTCTCAATTAACCGTAATGACTTACGATCATTTTACTGATAAATCCCCTTTACTTTTAAAGTATTAAGTACAATTCTTTATAGAAAATAGAACTCCGAGGTGACGACTTTGTATTGGATCATTATTCTCACAGTAAGTATTGATCAATTATGTAAATATTTAGTTCGAAATTTTATGGACTACGGACAATCCATTCCACTTATCAATGGTGTTTTTCAATTAACATCTCATCGTAATGCGGGTGCTGCCTGGGGAATTTTTTCGGGACAAAAAATATTCTTGATTAGTATTGCAATTATTGTTATTGTCTTTGGCCTTATTTATTCTCGTAAAGTCTCCGATAAGCTAACACGTATAGCCTTTGGATTTTTTATAGGAGGTGCAATGGGAAACGTTGTAGATCGTTTAATTTTTGGGGAAGTAACAGATATGTTCGAAGTTACATTTATTAATTATCCAATTTTTAATACTGCGGATGTATTTTTAGTTAGTGGAGCTATTTTATTAATGATAAGTACTTATAGAGAATCTAAAACACAAAAAAATCTATCCTAGATTATAGACACAAATCCATTTCTCATTCGATTTTTAAAGAAATTGACAAAATAACTTTATTAATTAAACGATTATTTTATTATTGAAATGAAGTGTGTTTTTCTTTATATGAATATTCCGTAAAACTCTTCAGGAAAGAGCTTTTAAGTTTTTTTATCATCCTTTCGAAAGGAGGTGATAAATTGTATTATTGATTGAAATCGGAACTACTGCGTTAGCACACAACAGTAATAACAATAGCAATAATCACTCAATGTTCGATCGTACACACTACCATTTATGAAGGAAATGCAGCCAAATCTAACCGAACAAGAAATCAAAAATATGTATGATTTGTGTCTCAGCGACCAGGGACAAGCCTTAAACGCTATGCTCAGTACGAAAAATAATGAGCAAAATGCAATGAAAGTTGAACTAAGTCATAGACAATACGTGATAACGACTGTGATATAGGGTGGTAATAAATAGCTATCGCCATTTCAGGAAAGATAAGCCCTATCACTGTGAAGGGCAGTGGTTGGTAAGCCTATATACCAACAATTACTAGTATTGGAGGAGATTTTGATGAAAGTGGCTAATTCAATTGTAGAACTTATCGGGAATACTCCACTTGTTAAACTAAATCGCGTTGTAAATCCTGATCATGCAGATGTCTATTTAAAGCTTGAATATTTTAACCCAGGAAGTAGTGTAAAGGATCGTATTGCTATAGCCATGATTGAAGCAGCTGAAAAAGATGGAATCCTAAAGCCGGGAAGTACGATTGTTGAGCCAACTAGTGGAAATACAGGAATTGGGTTAGCAATGGTAGCTGCCGCAAAGGGATACAAAACGATTATCGTCATGCCAGAAACCATGAGTATGGAACGTCGAAATTTACTCCGTGCCTATGGTGCCGAGCTCGTTTTAACTCCTGGACCGGAAGGTATGGGGGGAGCAATTCGCAAAGCTCAAGAGTTATTGGAGGAAAATCCACAGTATTTTGTTCCTCAGCAGTTTAATAATCCAGCCAATCCAAAAATCCATCAAGAAACAACTGGACAAGAGCTTGTTGGTCAAGCTGAAGAAATTGGTGGAATTGATGCTTTTGTTTCTGGAATTGGTACAGGAGGTACGGTTACAGGTGCTGGTCAGGTCCTTAAGGAAAAGTTTCCAGCAATACATATTGTTGCCGTTGAGCCAGTAGCATCCCCAGTCCTTTCTGGCGGTAAGCCAGGACCTCATAAAATTCAAGGAATTGGAGCTGGATTCATACCGGAAATTTTAGATACTGAAATTTATGATGAGGTCATTACAGTAGAGAATGAGCAAGCTTTTGAAACTTCACGTCTGGTAGCAAAACAAGAAGGGATTCTTGGTGGGATTTCTTCAGGAGCTGCCATATATGCTGCCTTGAAAGTAGCTGAGAAGCTTGGTAAAGGAAAAAAAGTTGTTGCGATTATTCCAAGTAATGGAGAAAGATATTTAAGCACACCTCTTTATCAATTCGAAGGTTAAAAATTCTATGGGTGTAACTTGTTAAGAGCTACACCCATAGAATTTTTTTAGTGAAAAAAAGGAGTAACCTGTTTATATATTATGAAAGGCCTTTATACTTTCTTTCTAAATTACATAATCTCCTTTCAATATGATGGATCTTTTCTAATATTTCCTTTTGCATCAACAATTGCTGATACATCATTTTCCTCATATCATCCATAAATTTTTTCTCAATTTCCCATTCCTTTTCCTCTTGTCCATTATTTTCTTCTAATCGATAAACATATGGATATTGATACCATTGATTAGGATAATAATACATTTTTACCCTCCTTTTCATACGAGCGATCAATCTAAAATATGTATATAGGTAAAACTCAGTGTTTGTTTAAAAAAGTTTATTTTACTTATAAAGAAAGCTTTATCATTTTTGAATTTTTGTAAAATTCAATCTTCCCTTTTTTCGTATTTTATATATATGGGTATAATGAAGACAAAGGAGGGTGGAAGTATTGAAAAAATTACTTACGTCTTTTGTAGCTATTGCTTTATTTCTAGGTATTGGCACTGCTGCTCTTGCACATTCAAACAACACTCCTAGTCAAGGGAATGGGAATGGAAATTTGCAACAAATGATGGATTATTGTTCTGAAATGATGGATTCTTTCATGAATAATCATCAAAACAATATACCTAATGAAACCTCAACATCAAAGAATTTAAATACAGGACAGACAAATTCAAATAATAGTACCACGAATAACCACCAGAACCAAAACCATTCTATGTATGACGATTGTTGGTAGAAAATAACAACAGAAAGAGCATGGGCTACAATAAATGTCCAAGCTCTTTCTTTTTTTTATAAATAAAAAAACAGTTTCCTATATCCTTACACAATATTTACGTCTTTCATGCTAATTGTAGCTTTGAAATGTTAAAAGTTTGATAAAAATGGATTCTCATATCAATACTTAGTTCAATTTTTTATAAAAAAGTTTGATCATTTCGTTGAAGGTGAATTTTTATTTAGGTTAGTTCTTTGATATAGCCAATAACATTCCCTAAACAACAACTACCTTGAGGGTTGTTCACCTCACAACCACATCGGTTTCCTTTTATGTTTTCACGAATATGTTTTACTGGATTAGGAGTAAGTCCTTTTTCAATATATTGTTTAATTTTTTCTTTTGTCCAACCGAAACAATAGCAGACTGGAACAACGGAAGAATCATCTTTTTGATGGGGTAGCGTCAGGAAAATGCGGATTTACAACGATAAGGAAATTACAATAATAAAAAGCCCAATTTCTCAGTATTAAAATTGAGAATTTGGACTTTTTTCGTTACTCTAGAAAAGCGTCTGAGTGTGGAAGATCTTAGTATAAAAGAATCAATATTGAAGTAATGTTTCTTACTATACTAAAGCGACCCGTTAGTAGCAAAAGGTAAGGTAAAAAAGCTCCAAAAAAGAAGATTTAACCAGCACAACAAGATAATTTTGAAACATCTTTATCAAACGTAAGGGCAGCTAATTTTAACCCTTCTGCCATTGTTAAATATGGGGCAAGGGTTTCGCGAATATCATCTATGGTTAAACCGAATTTGACAGCTAATGTAGCTGCATAAATTACGTCTCCTGCATTTTCTGCCACCACATGAGCTCCCAAAACTTTCATTGTTTTCGAGTCTGCCACTAATTTAAACACGCCTGTTGTTTCCCGATTAACCAAGGCCCTCGGAACGGCATCTAACGGTAAAACGGATGTTTTAACCTCATAGCCTTTATCTTTTGCCTGTTGCTCCGTTAAACCAACGGTTGCAATTGCCGGGCCCGTAAACGTAACCCCTGGAACCACTTCTAAATTTAGCTTTTTGTTCAGTCCTCCGATAGCATTTCCTGCTGCCACTCCACCCTGATAGGCTGCCACATACACGAATTGGGGACCTAGCGTGACATCTCCTGCGGCATAAATACGAGTATTTGTTGTTCTTGAATAATCATCTATTATGATTTCACCACGAGAACCTATTTCCACGCCTGCTGCCTGTAAGTTTAAAGTAGCCGTGTTTGGTGTTCTGCCTGTCGCAACTAGCAATTGATCTGCTTCAATGATACGCTTCTTGCCATTAACTTCTACAAGAACCTTTTTTATGTCTCCATTTTTTTCGATTCGTTCATAGGTTGCTCCTTTTACAAGATTTATTCCTTGTTCGACTAGAGATTTTTCAACTGATTCTGAAATCTCTGGATCATATTCTTTTAAGAGGCGTTCACTTCGTTGCATTAACGTAACTTCTGAGCCGAGATTATGAAATAGTTGTCCTAATTCCATGCCAATATAACCAGAACCAATAACCACAAGACGTTTTGGTACCTTCTTTAATTCAAGTAAAGACGTGCTAGTTAAATAATCTACCTCATTAAGCCCAGGAATGTTTGGTTTAGCTGGTGAAGCACCTGTCGCGATTAAGAATCGTTTAGCCGATATAAGTGCTCCGTTCACTTCAACAGTTTTTTCATCTACGAATTTTGCTTCACCTTCTATTAATTCGAAACCATAGTCATCAATTAAATCAACATATTTAGAGTTTCTAAGCTCTGTTACCAACTCATTTTTTTGTTTAATCAATGGCGCCAAATCAACTTCACCGGCTGATGTATGCAATCCTACAAACGGATTGTTTTTTGCTAAATGATTAATTTCGCCAGCACGTAACAAGGTCTTTGAAGGAACACAACCAATATTTACACATGTTCCACCAATTGTTCCACGCTCAATCATCGCCACTTTTGCTCCATATTTCACGGCTTCAATGGCTGATGAAAAGGCAGCTCCGCCGGAACCAATGATGATGTAATCATAGTCACCTTCATCACCTAACTGTACCATTTCTTGCAATTGTATTTCTTCAACTTCTCCTGGTTGATATTTAGCTTCAGCAATCACTTTCTTCGCTGTTTCAACTTCTACGTCATTTGGAAGTTCAAATACAGCTTCCCCACGGCGAAAATCCACTTCAATCCCGTTTGCTCCCATGTTTTCAAGAGCAACAGCAACATGCTCTTCGCAACCCGTACAGGTCATTCCTTGAACGTTTACTCGATATTTTTTCATGTTAAAGCCCTCCTTTTACTCGACTCCAAGCCCTAAATCCGACACTGCCAACTTAATTGATTTTAAATCCGTTTTCTTATCATCATAAGATACTGTTACTTTCCCCTTACTTCCACTGACTTTAATGGCTGTTTTGCCAACACCATTCACTTGTTTCAAAACATCTTTGACAACTGAAGGCGGACAACAATCCATCCCCAAAACCGTAAATGTCCCTGTTTTAGTTTTTTCAATGGTAGCTTTTACATGCTCCTTAGCATCTATAGTATTTTGTGCTTCTTTTTCGTTACTACACGCACTAACCACTAACAGAAGGGATAATTAATCCTAATTAAGTGTACTCTCATATAAACACCTCATTTTTATAATCCACCTTCAACTAGAAATAAAAAAAGAAACATACAAAAAACGAAAAATGTCGTGATCCATAAGCCGATGATAGAACTTTTTCTTTTTCCCTTTCTTCCATAAACCATGTAAAAGGAGTAAGCAAGAAGGATAATCGTTACGATGCTAAACAATAATCGATATTTCAATGAGTAGAAGGCTAATGCTCCGGCAAAACCGGTTAATCCCAGGGGGATAAAAATCAACGGGCCCAGGCAGCATCCAGCCATAACAAAAGCCGAAAAGATGGTAGCTAATTGCGACACTCTTTCCTTCATGCTTTAAACCTCTCCATGCTACAACAATCATGTGTCGTTGTGCTTTCTTTCTTTGTTTCTGGATTAAGTTTCCTCCAACCCATAAAAAGAGCAAAAACGAACAACAGACCCATCATGATGAAAATAATATCTTTATATTCCGTGAAGTATGATGCCAATGCTGTTCCTGCAAACAACGGAAGCAGTAAAACCAGATGGCATGGGCATGTGATTAGAGCGACAAGAAACCAACCTGTGCTTTTTATTGTATTTTTCATCCTGTTTCACCTCTTATTTCTTCATCAGTGTTTCAATAATAGGGCATTCGTAAATATCTTTGTTTTCGGGACATCTTTCTTTAAGATCCACCAGTATTCGTTCAATTCTCTTAAGATCTTCAATTTTACGCTGGATGTCCTCTATCTTAAGAACAGTGAAATCATACATATCACGGCATTTGGTTTCGTCGCGATCGACGACCCCTAGCAATTTATCAATTTCGTTTAAGGTAAATCCCAGTTCCTGCATCCGTTTGATAAAATTCAACCGATCGACGGTTGGTTCTGAATACATTCGGTACCCTTTTTCGGTACGATCAGGCTCTGGAACTAATCCTAAACGTTCATAATATCGTATGGTCTCCTTGTTAACGCTACACTTTTCAGCCAGTTCTCCAATACGAAATTGCATTTATCTCACCTCATATAAAGTATAAACCCTGTACCATGGTATAGGGTCAAGAATAGTATTATTTATATTTTATCGATTAACTGTGACTTTAAGAGATAAATTGCACGTTTTTTAAACGCGATTTTGCACTATAAGTAAATATAAAAAGCCCAATGTCCCAATAAATTGAGAAATTAGGCTTTTTTCGTTGCTTCATTAAAGCGTCCGTTTGTGGAAGTATCTTGTTTAAGTGTTGCTTTGAAATAAAGTTTGATCAAAAATACCTCGCAAACCCATATTTTACGATAAATAAAAAGAATCCATTTTTGAAAAAAGTTTGATCAAAATGGATTCTTATCCAGCAGATTTAAGTTTGGTTTTTATAAAAAAGTTTGATCATTTTCTACCTATGTTGCTCTACAATCGCGCATGATTGTTGTAGATCACTAAAGCTTCTATTAACTGGTTTAGTAAAAGAAGAAACTATTGATATATTCATTTCCCTCTCTCAATCAAACATTAATATTACTTAAAGTCCCTCTTTGTAATCAGTATGATCTTTCAGTATCAATTTAGGTATAGCCTTGATATAGAATAATTCTCCGATCAACTCCACAATGGTCTGTGTAACAATCACAGCTGCAGCTAACGTTGCCCAAGAATCGGGTAAAGCTAATGCTAAAGGAAGAACTACAAGGGAGTTCCTTGTTCCAGTACTAAAGATTAATGCTCTTCCTGCACCTATATCTAATTTGAACACAAATGCGATAAAACGCGATATAAATGGTGTAATGATTAAAAACAAAATATATATCGGAATCACACGCACAATAATTTCGAAATCACTGTATACCTTACCAATTTGGGAAGTCACTACCACAATTAATACTAAAGCCATAAATGGTACGGGGAACCACGTTGTAATATCTAATACCTTCTCACCTAGTGCTGTCTTTTTAGCCCACAATTGAGTAATGATCGCTAATATTAAAGGCGTAACTATTAGTAATAAAAAAGCTTCTAGGAATGGCTCTATATGAACAACTCCTCCCATTTCTTCACCTATAAATAGCCATAAATACAATGGAAGTAATATCATTTGTACTACAAACAAAATAGGCGTGGAAGCTAACATTAATTTCTCATTTCCCTTTCCAAGTTGAGTAAAGACTATTACGTAGTCAATACATGGCGTAAGTAAAACCAAACAAACGCCTAATAAAATTGGTGGAGATTGTGGAAATATCATTGTTAATATCCAAACAATTATAGGCACAGCTATAAAATTTCCAATTAGTAATGCCGCCATGAATCTGAGATTTGAAATTGCCTCACGTAGTTTTAAGAATGGAATTTGTGCAAACATTCCATACATGAGAATGGCTATGAGTGGCGAAATAGCCCAATCTAAGCCTTTTCCTAAATCCTCGTTTGAGATACCTAGAATCCCTCCAAACAGAAGCGATATACCATAGATCCAAATTTGTTGATTTTCTAACTTTTCTCTAGTAATATTCACTTTTAAAATCATCCTTTATTAATACTATCTTTTCGAATTGTTTCTCAGTTAAGTAAGCTTTTATCTTTTTCAAAATACCTTCATTCTTCTATCACGTTTTAACAACAAGTGCCATTTGAATGAACCTTTGTGAAACATTCCGACCAAGTAAGACATTCACACTTCAATCCATTCTTTAATACATCCAACATTAATGATTTCCATTAATCGTCACTCCAAAATAAATAATTCGACCTGCACGTATGATTGTGCAGGCCTAGTTAAATTAAATATGCTCTAACTGTTCGAATTATTTTTTATTCAGCATATGAATAGCATGTCCCATAACGCCTTCAGCTGCTTCCATGAGTGGTTCAGGTAAAGTTGGGTGTGCATGAATTGTAAGGCTGAGATCTTCTGCCGTTGCCCCTGACTCAATTGCAAAAACTGCTTCAGCAATAAGAGATGATACTTCTGGCCCTACCATTTGTACACCTAAAACCCGATTAGATTCTTTATCCGCCACAACTTGTACAAAACCATCGGCATCCGAAACAGATAAAGCTCTGCCGTTAGCTTGGAATGGAAAACGGCTAGAGACCGTTTCATATCCTTCTTCCTTTGCTTCCTTCTCCGTTAAACCTGTATAGGCTACTTCAGGATCGCTAAAAATAACAAAAGGCATTGCCTGAAAATCAATTACACTTTTTAGCCCACTTATTACCTCTGCAGCTATCTTACCTTCATAACTAGCTTTATGAGCAAGGAGGTAACCACCAGCACAGTCCCCGATCGCATATACATGTTCAACATTTGTTTGACATGTATTATTTATCTTAATAAAACCGCGTTGATCTAATTCAACCCCGATATTTTCCAATCCAACTTTTCCTGTGTTCGGTTTTCTTCCAATGGAAACTAAGCAATAATCCCCTTTAATTATCTCTTCCTTCCCATTAACCTGAACTTGAACATTTACTTCATCGCCTGTATTTTCTCCACCTTGGACTAAAGCATTCGTTATAACTGTGATTCCAAGTTCCTTTAAATGACGTTTTACTACATTTGTAAGCATAGGGTCCGTACCTGGAAGAATTGTATCTGATCCTTCAAGGATGGTCACTTTAGCTCCGAATTTAGCATAAGCAGTACCCAATTCCAAACCGATATAACCACCACCTACTACAACTAAATGTTTTGGTACTTCTTGAAGCATCAATGCCTCAGTTGAAGAGATAATTCTTTTTCTATCAAATGGCATACTTTTTAACTCAGTAGGTAATGATCCTATCGCAAGGATTAAGTCTTTGTATGAAAAGAATTTTTCTTCGTTACCAATTTTGATTTTGGCAACATAGGGTTCAGTAAGATAAGCTTCCCCACTAATGACTTCCACTCCATTGCCTTTCAGTAAAGTCCGAACTCCATTCGTTAGTTTATTTACTATACCGTCCTTCCACTTCACTACTTCTGGCATCTCTACTTCAACTTCACCAGAAACCTTTATTCCCATTGAGTTGGCATGTTTTATGTGTTTTACTCGTTCAGAAGCACTAATAAGAGCCTTTGAAGGTATACAACCACGGTTAAGGCAAACCCCTCCTAGTTCTGCTTTATCCACCAAAACCACTTTTTTCCCTAACTGAGCAGCACGTATGGCAGCTACATAACCTCCTGATCCTGCGCCTATAACTAACAGATCTACATCATTTTTTCCTTCAACAGTCATTTCAGTTTCCTCCTTCGATTTTATAAAGAATGAAAAGAATTATTTTAAATTAAGGATGAAAGCGTTTTTGTCCCATGTGGATACCAATATGTAATATAAAAGCTGCTGTTTTACTTATACCCAATCTTTCCATTTTTAATTAGGCTGGATATTTAGAAGTTATACTATTAATGAGATCATTTTTAGAAAAGGGCTTTCCAATCTGTCTGGAAAGCCCTTTTTAGCCCTTTTCCCTTTATTCTTTCACTCTCATTAGTCGCAAACCATTTAGTGCTACCAGAAGGGTTGCACCCATATCAGAAAGGATAGCAATCCAGAGCGTTAACCAACCTGGGATAACCAATAGTAAGGCAATAAATTTAATAGCAATTGCAAAAGTAATGTTAGCTTTGATTATATTTAGAGTTTTTCGGCTAAGTTTTACAGTGAATGGAAGTTTTCTTAGATCGTCACCCATTAGAGCGACGTCTGCCGTTTCCAGGGCTGTATCTGTACCAGCTCCACCCATTGCAATTCCAACTGTTGAGGCCGCCAATGCAGGTGCATCATTGACACCATCTCCTACCATAGCTACGTTGCCATACTCAGATCTCAACTGTTTAATAAAGTCTAATTTGTCCTGTGGCATTAGTTCTGCCTCAATATCAGATACTCCAACCTGCCCTCCGATAGCATTAGCAGTACCTTTGTTATCACCTGTAAGCATAATTGTTTTTTTGATTCCAAGTTGATGTAACTTTTGAATAATTTCCTTACTTGATTCACGAACTTCATCAGCAACTGCAATAACTGCAAGTATTTCTTTTTCGGTTCCAATAATCATGGCTGTCTTACCTTGATTTTGAAGTGTAGTAACATTTTGTTCTAAGTCTTTATCGAAATTAGAAATTGCTAATTCTTTAAAGAGTTTCGGACTTCCAATGTAATAAGTAGTCCCGTTTACAATACCTTTGATACCCTTACCTGTAATAGAAGAGAAGTCCTCTACCTGTACGTCAGAATAAGAAATGTTCTCCTCTTCTGCTTTTTTCATAATCGCAGATGCAAGTGGATGCTGAGAACGATACTCTAATGCAGTAATGATGGATAGTAATTCTTTTTCATTTATCTGTTTGTTCAACACATTAAAATCAGTTACAGCTGGGACACCTTTTGTTAATGTACCTGTTTTATCAAATGCAATAGCCTTTAAGGCACCCATTTCTTCTAAATACACTCCGCCTTTTACAAGGACACCTTTTTTTGCGGCATTCCCAATCGCTGAAACGATAGAAATCGGAGTCGATATGACCAACGCACAAGGACAACCAACAACAAGAACAGCTAATCCTTGATAAACCCATGTTTCCCAACTACCATCAAAGAATATAGGAGGGACGATAGCAACTAATGCTGCAATGATCATAATGATCGGTGTGTAATATTTTGCAAATTTATCGACAAATGCTTGCGAAGGAGCCCGTTCTCCTTGTGCTTCCTCTACAAGATGAATAATTTTAGAAATCGTTGTATCTTCTACAAGTTTCGTTATTTTTACTTCAAGTAATCCTTCTTCATTTAATGTACCTGCAAATACTTCATCATCAACTGTTTTCTCAACAGGGACTGATTCACCGGTAATAGCTGCTTGGTTGACTGCAGAGTAGCCACTTACGACTACACCATCCATCGCAATCTTTTGACCAGGTTTGACAATCATAATATCCCCAACAGCAATATCATCGACATGAATCATTATTTCTTGCCCATTACGTCTAACGAGTGCCTCTTTAGGAGCGATATCCATTAATGAACGAATCGATTGTCTTGCTCTGTCCATAGAGAATCGCTCAAGTGCTTCACTGATTGCAAAGAGAATAACAACAATGGCAACTTCTGCCCATTCTCCAATAATAGCACCACCTATAACAGCTACTGTCATAAGGGTTTTCATGTCAAATTCAAAGCGTAGTAAATTTTTCAAACCGACTTTAAAAAGTGACAACCCTCCAATAATCATGGATGCTAAAAACAATAAGGTAGTAACAATGTTCTCTTCTCCGTTCACAGACGAGGAAAGGTAACCAAAAGCAATCAATAAGGAAGCATAAAGTAGAGTACTATGCTTTTTATAAAACGGCACTTTTTCTTCTTTCGTATCTTCTTTTACCTCTTGTGAAACTTGGCGAGCCGATTTTTCAGGAGTCACTTTAAGATTTTCGAATGCACCGGCTTTTTCTAGTTCTTCAATTGTTGCATCACCGTAAACAGATATCTTAGATGCACCAAAATTTACTTTTGCATCCTGAACTCCTGGAAGCTGTTTTACGTTATTCTCAAATTTCCCAGCACAGTTTGCACATGTAAATCCTTCAACACGGTAAACATTTTTATCCTCTTTAACCTCTTGTTTAGCTTCCCGCCTTGGTTTTTCAGGAGCCACTTTAAGGTTCTCAAATGCACCAGCTTTTTCTAGTTCTTCAATCGTTGTATCACCGTAAACGGATATCTTAGATGCACCAAAATTCACTTTTGCATCTTGAACTCCTGGAAGTTTTTTAACATTTTTTTCAAACTTCCCTGCACAATTTGCGCATGTAAACCCCTGAACGCGATAAACATTTTTTTCAGCCTCTAATGCTTTTGCTTCAGACAATTTTTACAACCTCCTTCTGATGTGCAAATGCAACCTGTATTAGTTGCTTTACATGATCATCATCTAATGAATAGTAAACTAACTTACCTTCTTTTCGATATTTAGCTAATCCAAGATTTTTAAGTAACCTCAAATGATGAGATGTTGTGGCAGTTGTAGCACCAACAATATTTGCTACATCACATACACACAATTCATCTTCCAAAGAAAGAGTATACGCAATCTTAATCCTAGTATCATCCGATAAAGCTTTAAAAACTTTGGCTACATCCATAGGATTTTGTTGGAGTAGTTCATTTTTACCTCTTTTGACTTTTTCTTCATCTATACACGTAACTTCACATGCATCATATTGCAAATTTTTCACCTCATATCAATCAAATATTCATTTGAATATTATTATATGTGAACAAAAACAAATAGTCAAATATACGTTTGAATATAATTTGCATAAAAAGCAGGTTTTCTTTAGTTTGCAGTAATTAATTATTCTTATAACTAAATTTAATTTCCTTTTTATGTTGGATACACTAGAAATATTGTCAGGGTGCCAGTTTTAAAACTTGAAGAGTTTTTCAATATAAAAAGCCCAATTTATCTCTTTATTAGAGAAAAATAGGCTTTGCGGCTGACTCTCCATTAATTAAGGTGTCTTCCTTATAAAACAGACTTCTGTGATTAAGAAATCAACTTTTGTCATTTATCTTGTTCGGCAAAAGGCGTACTTAATAAGCTAATTATCTACGAAAATTTAGTGTAATTATAACTTTCGTTTAACATTCTTTATCACTACTTTGCTATGGGGAATACTTGGCATGCTCACCATGCTGTAACTTAAATCCTGGTTAGGAATTTCATATTCCATACGCTTGGCCAGATAATCAAGACTTACTTTCATGACTTCAATGGTGACCCACTCTCCAGCACAGCGATGACCCATAAAGTAATCACCACCACCCTGCGGAATGAAGCCAAATGGGCTTCCTTCCCATTTAGCAAACCGATCAGGACTGAACAAATCTGGGTTTTCCCAAATTTCAGGGTCATGATTTGTGCCATAAAGATCCAGTAAAGTTAATGTGCCTTCTTCAAATTTATAGCCGTTCCAGGTGAAATCTTTTTTTACCAATGCTACGACAAACGGAAAAAACGGATAAAAACGGCGAACTTCCTGTACAAACATCTGAGCATATTTTTCATCACGGGATTCAAGTTTCTCCCTTTCTTCCGGATAATGATACAATGCCAGCGCAGTGAAATTGATGAATATAGCGATCGCCACAATAGGTCTCAAGATATTGATCACTTCCACAGCAGCAGTCTCGGTATCCAAAAGATTCCCTTCTAAATCGCGATGCCAGGCAAATATATGTAAAGCTGTATCTTCTGGAGGATTTATTTCCTCATTACGCACCTTATCAACTAACTCACCAATCCAATTTTCTACTTTATTTCTTGCATTTCTCGCTAGCCAATGATTTGGACCAACGGCAGCCGGAGACTCGAACATCGCCGCCAAGTCTTTTGTCAATTCCTTAACATCGTCTTCTTCCAACGGGACACCTGCCCACTGGCAGGCTGTTCTGCATAGGATTTCTTTTACTTCTTCATAAAGAATAACTTCATCCATCTGTCCCCATTTATTTAGTGCTGTCTTCCACTGTATTTTTGTAATGTTTGTTAAGTTTTGAAGTCCTTTAGGAGACATGATGGACATAAACATTTCTTTCCGATGTTTGTGATCTTGTCCATCCAATGCCTGCACACCATTCTTCCCAAACAATGTTTGAACCGCCCGGTTCGGTGCTGCATCTTTCCTTTTGAATTTTTCAGTGTCATAAAAAACTTTCGCAGCTTCCTTTCCTACCATGCAAATCGCTTTCTTTCCTAGCAATCGGGTCTCAAATATATCAGAATTAAAACTTTTACGTCTGTTCAAAATGTACATGTATCCTTCTCTCATAAGGCTTAAGCTATGATCTATGCCCTCTTCCCGAGGCATTTGATTTGTATCTGCCATATCATTCATCTCCATTTTCATTAGTGATGTTTTTATTCTTTGTAACTTTTCCCTATTTACTCATAAAAAAACTTGAATCACATACCACATATTGAACATTATCAAGATAAAGAAAATGGCTGCCGACTTTGTCGACAGCCTGAGACCCTAATCCAAATTAGGGTCTTTTTATTTTTTTTGTTTATTCTGAGTGTGCCCTGTTTAAAATGTAGTAAAATCAATGGGTTGTTTCGACTGGAAGATCCTTTTATACTAAATTAACAGCAATCTATATTTGATTTTTTCATCATTTTCTTACAATCTTTCATTTTCATTTTTCCATTTTTTGTCATTTCACAACAATCCATTTGACAGTTCATTTCCTCACACATTTCCATACATTCTTTTTTTGATTGACAACAATCCATCTCTTCCGATTGTGCTGCATAAACAGAACCACTAAATGCCATCACTACTAAAAATGCTAAAGAAAATATTATTTTTCTCAACCCTTTTCCCCCTTATGTAAAAATGATTGATGTGTCCAATGGTATTATACTATACCGCTAATTAACACTCACTAGATTTCTAACACTACAAACATAAGAAACGAGAGCTTAGGATAACAAGCTCCCGTTTTAATAGAATTAGTAAGCTTTATATTGGTTGAACACCTGATCCACCACAACAACCACATCTTTTGCCACCATGACAACACGGACAACATCCACTTCCCTGACAATGAGGACATCCTCTCCCACTACAACAACAGCACATACCAGCACCACCACAATAACGACAACATCCTGCGCCTTGGCAGCAATGACATTTATGCATACATACACCTCCATAAGATAACCACGCATAGTATATATATTTACTTGGTGTCAAGTTTAAACATGCCTATCTAAATTAATAATTTAGTTATAATAAATACTCTATACATTTCTAGTTATCACCCCCTTAATCGCTAAGGGGGTTCAAATTGTCACAATTTATGGTCATTTAACATCTAATTTTTGATTTTTGGTGATGTTTTTCATAGTGACCCCTTATTCTTTAAATCGTTTCCGGACCCCATGACGGTAAGTTTCTCTTTAAAAAGAAAAGATATATCGTAATTCTTAGGAAGATCTTTCAATTGGCAGACGTTCTTGCATGTTTAGCTTAAATGTCCCATACGGGTTTACATGGGCATAGATTAATGGTGTTAAGGCTCTAAAATCCTCAGGAGTTAACTTTTGAAGAAGAGATTTATTTTGTTCCAAAAGTACCTCTTGAATCATCAGTGTATTAATTAACACCAAACAGTTTTGAAGAAGATGGAGAGCAAGTACAGCGACTTCTTGATCTTCCATTCGGTTTGTTTGAATTTCTCCTCCTTTTCCGTAAAAAATAAAGCTATTGGCTGAGTTCCAGTTTTCAACGACATTTAACCCTTCATGGATTTCTCTTCGGACTTCTTCTGATGATAAATACTCACAAAGGAAGATCGTTTTTAACACTTTTCCTAATTCGCTGAGTGCCCGATACGTTGGATGCCCACTATTACGAGTGAAACGCTTGAGAATCGCCTCTGTTTCAGCTGTACCCAATCGTAAAGCAGTTGTATATTTAATCATTTGATCATACTGTTGTTCAATTAAACTCCAATTAATCGCTCTTGTTAAAACAGGCTGTAAGTTTGGATATGAGTCTTGCATGCCTACATCTGGACGATACAGTTTTTGAGCATGAATGGCTTTAAATCTCGGCATTAGTTGGAATCCAAGCAAATGACAAAAAGCGAAGGCAACTTCACTTTGACCGTGTGTATCCACGTAGTTTTTTTCTACTTCCATATTTGTGCAATGACGAAGTAACCCTTCGATCATAGAAGCTACTTCTGATGAAGAACAGGATTTTAGTTGCGAATAAATACATGTAGAGTTCTTTTCCACGTGCCAATAAATCATTACTCCACGTCCCCTATATCGAATATGCCATTCAGTCAACAAGTTCTGATCCCAAGCCCCAAACTTTTTACTATCAGACGCACATGCAGTTGTTCCTTCACCCCATACTTCTGTTACACGAGCATCTAGAATGGCATTGGTTACCTTTGAAATGGCTTGCCGTAGGTTCTCTTTATGGATGAATTTCCGCCGTACATAGAGTAAGTCCTTGTAACTTCCCCCATGTTCACCAGCCGCAATTCGCTTTAATCCTGTGTTTGTTCCCAATCCATATAAGCAAAGAATAAGTCTTCGTTGCAGTGTTTCCTTATCAAGGATCTCACGATTACCTAGCGTTTGGAACACATCTGTCAGATGTACACGTAAATCTGCCTCTTTTAAAATATCCAAAAGATTGGTCATGGGCCAACGCTTCATGACCTCTGCCTTTACGAGATTTAGGTTAACCGGTTCAGCCTGTGCCTGTAAAGGTGACACAGAAATCCAGCCATTTCCCTTACTCAATATACGTACCTTGGAGTTATTTTTAACACTTCTATTTAATTTCTCGAGAGCCGTATTCATACTCTGTTTCAGTTCGTTAATAAGTGTTTGTACTTCAAGGGGCTTACAAAGCGCTTCATAATGTTTTTCTCTATTTTGTTCAAAATCTTTTGGTAAATCTTCCTCTGGGTTTCTATACCGATCAGCTCCGACTACCCATACTTCTTTACAACGTAATCGATCTCGCAGAGCTTGGAGTACACAGATTTCATAATTCATTCGGTTTACACGGTTTGTTTCTTTATCAATGACCGTATCAATCCAACCTGGCTTAACGATTCCTTCAATTGGGATATAATCTGTTTCATTATATGTATACTGATTGGTAAGCTTATATTGTGTAAGTAAATCAATTGCATCTATCACAGGTCGATGCACATCATTATTGGATTGAAATTCTAGAATATCAAGTAAAGCTGGAACCATTCTTCTGTAATGAGTACCGTAGGAGGATCTCATAACAGTATGTACTTTTTGTTTATAGGAGGGACCTGTATGTTTCATTTCCTTCACAATATCTTTTAATTTATCTTCGCCTACGACAGGAAATAAAACATCTCGCACAATACCGTCTGGTTGTTCCACTGCCTTTTCAGCCATGCGGAACAATACGTTTGTCTTCCCACTTACTTTACGAAAATCCCGTAAAAATTCTTTTTCTACTTTTCGTTCCGCCCGAGCACCGATTCGATGAACAATTTGGATAATGAGCTCAACTAAGTTATCCGTAATTTCTCTACCTCTACACCAAAAGAAAGCTGCCAATAAAGTATAACGGATCGGATCAGGATGCCTGCGCAACTCTCTAATATCTTCAGAAACAGCTCGCTGTCTGTACGTTCGGATCATCTTGGGTGAAACACCGTAGAATAAATTTGGTGGAAGCTGTATATCTCGTACTGTTCGTAGTTTTTCTATCTCTTGAAATAAACTGTCTAACCCGATTCTTCCAGGATCAGATACAAGCTCTCGGAAACTGAGAATGGTTTGATCTTTTTCTATCTGTTCTGTATGGGACCAAGTACGTATAAATGTATCTAACTTAGATTGAGAGTGATCAGAAAGTTTAGAGTAAATGGATTGAGAAATCCGGTCCTCATACTGATAAATGGCTGACTTGATGTTTCGATCTAAATGGTCATGAGCTGGGGGAACAATTTGTTGTTTTCTTAGGTGATGTAGTACATGTTTTCTTACTCTGTCTATTTGTAGCTCCTGCGGTAAGATGTTAGCCTGAAGCCAGGATTTTACTTGTTCCATATCAGTAAGGGTGCTGTCCCTAAATCCCATGTAATCGCGAATTTGAGCACGATGATATTTAATTGACCTTCCGTCCCAATCGTACGCTTGAAATAAATCCGCAGGTACATCTACTTGCTTGGCAATGTATTGAATAACATCTTTACTTATTTCCTGTTTCCCTTTTGGAAAACGTCCCTGATATTGAAAGAACTTTAGTAGAACGGCAAACCCCAGTCGTGTTCCTCCATATCTGTTTCCGAGTAAACGCATTTCTTCTGGAATAACGGTAAAATGTTCAATAAGTTCTTCTAAGTCCCAATTTTGCTTCACTTTGTTTTTCCTCCTTATCATACGTATCAGCAAAATCTTATAGGAATTCAGAATATAAAAAAAGTCCCTAGATTCAGGACTGAATCAATAAAAAGATTTACTTTGCCCCTGGTTGCACGAACGCTGGTACTGGGCCTTCTACAAGATAACTATTACCTTCGTATTCGTATGCGAATCGGTATTCTAACACTTTTTCACATTGAGGTTTTCCAGTATGCAATGTTGGCTCATATTTATAATGATTTAATTGAATCATCACAATATACTCCTTATTTTTAAAGAACTTTATTATTTACCAACACTCGTCTTAAATTTCTATTTAATTTATTTCAATATGCAATGTCACCGAAATCTTCTTCACTAATATCAAAGAACTCTTCAACGACTGCCATAGTCTTAATTAATTTTCCCGTCTTATATTTTTCTTTAAGTAAACCTTCAATTTGATTAAAAATCATGTTTCTTTGAACGAGAGATAATGAATTTTTCATTATCACATTTAAATAGAGATCACCAACTGAATTTTCGGCCACGAATATGTCACCTATCTTGTCGAAAGCATTCCAAAAAGATTGGGTAATTGTCCATACTTCTACATTGTTATTTACAACTGAAATATTCATAAATACATCTGGAAAAAGGAAGTGTGTATCTTCTATATTCGCTAATATTCCTCCCTCTTTATTTTGATTCGGTAAACTTATGTCTCTTCTATCCCGTTCATCTTGAAAGGCAAGTTGTACACCCAAAACGGTTGTATAAAATGCATAGTTCAATAAAGTAGGAAGAATATTTTCATATTCTATTACTAGTTTTGCAGTTAATTTTCTATGTGGTTCTGTAATTAATGTATCCTCTACATTTTCACCTAAGACCTGACGGAGCATATCAAAAGTTTGTTGTTTAAGGTTGGCATTACTTTGTTCAAATATTTCATCATCTTTAAATATCTCTTCTAGATTGTTTAATATTTCCATCCCAATAAAATATCCATTAAATAAAAGAGATTTTGATACTTTAAATAGATGATTCTCATATTCCTTAATTTTCTCTGCGTCCATAAATTGTTCAAGGTGTATACGCACATATTGGTTCAAAAGAAAAAAATCTTTGTTAAACTCTCCATTTGTTTGATAGTGTAACATCAACATTTCCTCTGTTTTTTGCTGAATTTCTTCTAAAGTTTTCATTTTTCTTTTCCTCCTTGGGATTCTTCATAAAAAGGATCTGATGGCTCATCAGTAATATATTTCCAAGCACCATCTTCTTTATAAATAGAAGTAATAAAATAATTAATTCCTTCTGTACTTAATACTTTGCGATAAAAGTACCCCTGTCTTTTAAATCTATCTAAGTTTACTACTGTAATATCATAAGACTCCCCTTTGACATTAGCTTGTAAATAGGAATCTTGTATTGATTTGAAAATATTTATGGCATCGTGTTTTTGTGGTAATTCTTCAACGGTCTGAATACTACCATAGTCTAAAATAAATTTGTAGAAGTCCTCAGGAGAAATTTGCAGAGATTGGAATTTGTATAAGATATCGGCTGCATACCTTGCAAACTCCTCTGGATCTTCATAAGAAGATTTTACTTCCACTTCTTTCTTATCTAGTATTTTGACAGATTCACCGTCCAATTCAGCAACAACCTCATCTAAAGGCCGTACCTGATCCTTATAGAATGATTCTAAGTCCTGGGATTTACTATCAGTTTCAGTTTCTTCATGTGTATCCTTTGTTTCATTTATTTTTTTCGCTTCCTTAACAAATGGATCATTACTACAACCTGAGAGTATGATAAAACCTGAGATCAAAAGTGAAGAGTAAAATGGTTTAAATCTCATAAAAAACTCCCTTCCTTTATTTCTTTTTTCTCTTGTTCTGTAAGAAAATCAACAAGTTCCGCTGTATGAATAGTCGAAGAATTTCTAAAAACATTCATAAAGAACTGTTTAACATTAAAAATTCTAATTCGATCCCCATGGAAAGAAACTGGGACATTGATGTTTTTATTTATACATAAGCACAAAGTTTTAAGATGATCCTTGTGAATGCTGGAGTGTATGCTAATATAATCCTGTTTTCGTTCCCCAAACAAAATAGCAGCAATTATGATAGCTTCCTTATCAATTAATGATGGATCAACACGATAACTAAATATCTTATGGTCTTTAATGTACCAATTGCTTAGGAAGAATCCTAAAGCATTACTATGAATAGTGAATTCTCCTTTTTTGAATTGCACTGACACGCTATTTTCTAATTTGTATTCTGCTAATAAGTTAGATAAATAAAGAATTTTTTTCTTATTAAATGGAACTTTAAGTTTTCGCGAACTTGATTGTATTTCTTTTTCTCCTTCACTTAAGAGGGACGCAGTAATAACTTTGTTAATAAAGCTGTTTTCCCTTTCCATTAATCAACTTCTCTCCCTAAAAAAAGAACCCAGAATAAACAGCTCTATTATAGAACTGTTTATTCTGGGTTCTTCCCATTGAATGATTTATTTAAATGTATTATAGCCTATAAAGTTATTATATTTCAACCTATTAATAATATTAGATTCTAATTAAGTTTTAGATGCTTTTCATACTCTTCGTTAACTTACTTAAATAGATAGAAACAGTTTGTTCTTCTATACCCATAATCAAAGCTATACGTTGGACTGCGAGTTTTTTATTAATATATAAATAGTAGCACAGAGCTTTTCTAATAGTTGTTAACTGCAGGTCTTGATTAATATCATAATCCTTTTGTATATTTTTTAAGTGATAGTGTATTCCCATAAAAGTAATAGGTATTATTCTATTATTTACTGAATCCGTATAAGTGAATAGATACTCTGACTCGTTTAGTAAATTATTATAATAAAACTCAAGAAAAATACTTGCATCAATGTTATCCAATGTAATGACTCTATTGGAAAGATTAATCTTAATTCTATCATCGATTATAGAAACATCATCCTTTTTAAACTTAAATTCGGAGGCTTTTAATCCTTCCATAGCAAGTATAAACAATGCTTTTCGCTTTGCTGTATAATTGGTATTTGCTATTACAAGTTCCTTTACCTTAAGTAAATCTTCATAAAACAAACTAATATCCAGGTGTTTTTGTACCTTTAGTCTTTTTATTTTTGCTGCTGGATCAATAGGTACTTTGTTTCTTTCCCATAAATAATCAAAATAGGATTTTAAAATGGCCAACTCTTTATTAATTGTGGAGATTGCCTTCTGATTATCTCCCTGAGTTGAAAGATAGTCTCTTATATCTTTAGATTTGATTTCATATAATTCTATTTTCTTTTTATAGAGTTGTCTTAGGAATGAGAAGAATTGATTTAAAACAAGTTCATAACTCGCTATAGTAGTTTCACTATAATTCTTTTCTTCTAAAAACGAAATAAAACCATCATACTTCATCTTCTATCCCCCTTTTAAAAACTATATAGTAATTTCAACTTATAATCTCTACTTCGAGAATTTTATTTACTTAGTCCTTAGTATATTTTAGTATAAATTATGGATAGTAATATGTCATTTTAATCTAACGTTTTTAAAAGGGAAATACCCATTAATGATGTGTATTGGTTATTTATTTTAAAAAGCTTAGAGTATATATGTACTCTAACGTAATTGTTAAAAGATAATATGTCATTAAGGGGTATCCGACAAAGTAAAAATGGACCACCTATAGTAAGTCAGTCCATACGGCATCGACTTTTTAATTTGACTTGAAAAAAACCAAGAAACCGTCTTTTGCTTTTAGCAAGACGACTTCTTGGTTTTTGATACAAAATAAGGGAAATTGGTATGAAATTGATTCAATTGAGTGTATTTTTATAGTGAATTTCTTATAGTTCCAGTTGTTTTTGACGCAGTACCTGAGATTATTTCGATCCTATACTCCTTACCTTTTTCCATCCAATAATCTTGCGTAGCTTCGCCACCCTCTTCGAACAATTGTAAACCAGCAGATCCACCCATAGTTACCCAATTATTTCCGATCTTTTCTTGCACCCATAAACCTGCAACCCCAGTAGAATAAAGCTTTATTTTACCATACTGACCTTTACCAACCACAGATCCTGACACCGCTTTCCATTCAGGCGGACTTATAGTAACACTTGATGAATCTGCAGCATATGCAGTTAAATTCACATATGGAGTAGATAGTTCGTTACTTGCTGAAGTTAGTTGGCTTTCAGTATTTCCTGATGCCGCAAAAGTTGGAATAGCAGAACCACCTACAATAGCTATTGCTACAGTAGCACTCAGAACTAGTTTCTTAATTTTCATTTTTGGGAACACTCCTTTTTAATATTTTTATAACTGTTAGTTACAATGTACTTATTCTATTTTTGGTATTAAATACCTTTTGAAAAATGTTAATTATTTGGAAAAAATGTAAAATGAGTAGATATTACTATGATTTTATGAAAATTAAAAAAGAAGGTTATCGGTTCTCGCGCCAAAATTTAGAAAGGCTAAGTCCTATCAGAAGATAATCCATACAGCCAATTCTTAATTACTATTACATAACGATTAACAAAGAAATTATTATAAACAAATCAATAAAAAAAGACTAAGTACAATTAACTTAGCCTTTTTTATTTAAAAGTACCCTTTATATGCTTACTAGTATTGATCCAACTAGAGTAAAAATAGATACTATTACAATTGTATTTAAAATAATGTTTTCAGATTTTTTTGTTTTAAGTAAAAACATTAAAACCACCTCAGTTCATTTATATACCATTATTATAAAACAATATGACAGAATATTCAATCTATTATATTGTTCTCTAAAGGATTATTTAGAAAGTTTTGAACCGAGTATTTCCCCTCTTCAAGAATTCTTTCCTGTTCCCTTAGAGCTAGTTCATATTTTTGCTCCATTTCAGCTATTTCTTCTTGTATACTATTCAATTCTTTATAATAGCCATCAATCTTTTCTTTTAATAACTCAGTCTTACTTTGAACAGCAGCTTCTTGCTTTTCTTTAAGTTGTTTATCTACTTCTATATTAATAAGTTCTTCTTTAGAATCATTTTTAAATCTACTAAAAAAACCTTTTGGTTTTTTCTTTAATGAGGCAACTAAAATTTGGTCTTGCCTTTCCAAGAGATAATTGCTCATAGAATCATTTTTAAGTTCAGTAACCTCGGATTTAGCATCAGCAATTTTTCTATCAATGTTTACTGACTCAATTCTTAAATTACTCAACTTTTTTTCATAAGATAATAACAAAACCGTTTGCTGCTGCATTTTTACTAACAACTGATTATTAAACTTATAAGAAGCTTCAACAAATTGAGATAACTTTTTAAGATCGTCATATAAAGGTGTATTTTTACTAGAAGGAACAGTTGTAGTTTTATGACCTAACTCAGTTAGTATTTCAGTTGTAGACAACCCCCCTATATCTATTAATATAGAGACTAAATGAATTTTAAAGATAGTATAATAACTTAATTTATAATATCTCCCTTGTTTTTCCGGCTTTATATAAATATCACTTAGCTCATGTCTTAAGTAATATCTTATAGTTGCATCAGCACGTCCAATAAATTTACTTGCTTCTACAGTATCGTAAGTTCGCTCATTACTCATACTTAAAATTTTTTCAGTCCAAATGTAATCTTCTAATTCACGAATAATAGCAACATTATAAAGAGGATCAAGTTTAAATTCATCTTCTAATAATTCTCTCATAGAAATTTCACTCATTCACCCCACCTCCTACCACTTTTATTGTCAAAAATGACACTTTACAATTGATTTTACACGGAAAGAACCAAAAAATCAAAGGAAGTAAAGGACATTTTTACATACCATCAATGCAAATTATCCTTACATTAATCATCACCTTACAACAACTCTACATAAACTTTATAAAAAACTTTTGTAAGCATTACGTAAAATAAATATTATGTTACATAAATTTTATATCATAAATACGTAAGACTTACATAAGTACATAAGATTAATATATAAATTACATCATTATTACGTAGTATTTTCATTGGTAAATCTCATAGAGTTCGTTAATTCCATGTTAATATACACTTTATCTATAAAATTCAACGTAAACATCACATAAAACAACCATTTACATAAACTTTCTCTTATAATGAATGCGCTTTCCGAAAGAATTTAAGCGAATAGGGGAAACAAATAGATTATAATAGCATTATTGACTATAAATTAAGGAAGTAATGAGATGAATAATTATTTAACGAAAGAAGAAATTGATATAAATAAAATCTATGATTATAATTTATATCCTGACAGGATTAGTGGTAGATGCGACAATTGTAATATGGCACATTTTAAAAGTTCTATATCGAAGGGGAAACTACTTAGGGAATGCCGGAATTGTTCCATGAAAAAAAGTATCTAAGTCAAAAAAAAGCAAAGAATAGGGCGATTCTTTGCTTTTTTTATCTTATTTTAATTCATTCTCATTTATTTGTTGTAAAATATCATCAATATCTATATCCTCATCATCCTTAGAAGATGCTACTTCTCCAACCGATTCTTCAAAAAGATCTTCCACTCCTAGTTCTGCAGCCAGTTCAGAAAGATCAAAATCATCCTCTTCGTTAGTTTCACTAATTTGCTCAATGCCTTGGGACATATAGGTTATTTGTTTTTGTCTTTCTTTAAATTCGTTATATTCTTCCACTAATCCCTTAGCCAATCGCTTAGGAAATGCCTCCGCTTTAAAAAATGTATAAACAGTTACAGAAAAATCATTTTGTTCTTCAATATACCCAGAAAAAACAGTACCGTTTAGGGGTAATTTATTAATAATTTCATCTCTAGCATCATCAATAAAAGAACTACCAACTTTTAATTTTGAATCAATAATAGCTAAAATCCCTATATGGTGAATTTTGGCCATTTGATTTGTCTCTGGATTAATCAATTCTATAGGATCGTGAAAGCTATTTTTATCGAGAGACTCAGAAAACATTTTATTAATATCATGACCATTTTTTATTTCAGAAGCAGGTTTAGTTACCTTACTTATGAATAAACAACCTTGATGCTCTAAAATTGTTCTTCTAAAATCAGCACTATCAAAAGTAACCGAGGTTCCACCACCAGTAGTAGCAGTATTTAGTTCATGAAACTCTTCAACTAGTTTAATATTTGCATAGTCTCGGTAATTTTCAATTCCTTTTCTCTCATTTTCTAGTAAACTATTGAACTCTTCATACATTAGTTGGTTATCAGGATAGACTACAAATGCTACACCTTTATTAGGGTTTTTGGCAATATCATCAATTTTTTTAGTGAAATTATTTACTTGTCTTAATACATCAGGACCATCCGCTCTAGTAGGGATAGTAGCCACTACACCAATCTTTGTAAATCGCTTACGAGCAATTTTAGTAGCCTCAATTAAGTATTTTTTTGGCTCTTTTTTTATCTCATCTATACCATATTTTTCTTTTAATTTATTAAACTCTTCTTGAATTTTAGGTTTATTGTTATATTCATAAAATTCTTCAATTGCCTTTACGATAGTAGAGGTACCCGTTCCGCCACCTAGACCAGCAAAAAACATTACTAAGTCGTCAGTCGGTCTAACTCTATCTTTTATGAAACTTTTTAGTTGCTCTTTAACTTTTTCATTTGTTTCTAAAATTTGCATTGCCTCTTCAGGATTCTTACCTAAACCACCCAGCTCTAGACTCTCTCTATTATTGGGAGTGATGTGCTTTAATCCCGCTAAATCACCATCATTACTGTTTAATGCTAGACAATTATATACAGAAGTACCATCAGCATTTTTTATAGCTGCAAATTGATCTGCCATTCTTGAACCGGCTTGTCCAAACCCAACCATAGTAATGTTAATAGCAGGTTTATTTTTTGTGAATGTTTTAGCCATTATTTTCATCTCCTTATTTACTAATAATCTTCTTCATCCATAAAGTCTTTGAATTACTTGTTTGCCGCGAATAGTTAAAAACAAATGCTTATATGGTGGAACAGCTTTATAATATATCAACGACATTGCTAACAAACGCTCAACTATTTTTTCCGCTTGTTTTCTATGTATGTAATCATCCTTGCAAACAAATGAATAACGTTTATTTTTTTCAACTCTATGTTTTCGTTCTACCTGTACTTTTTCAGATATTTCTCCAACTGTTACAATACTGTCCTTTTCGTTCTTTGCAATAAAGAGAAATACTTTTTTTAATACTGTGTCATTAGATATTAAATCGGTGAATAAATCTAATGTTTCTGGATCAAATTTTGTATTTTTATATTTTTGATGAAGCTCTAAGTCCAATATTATCCTCCTTTACTAAGATATTCTTATAATTTAAATATATAATAACCAATTAAAGTTACTAATTCAAGTGTCTACACTTTTAATAAATAAAATATCATATGAAATATATCTCACAAACCCAATAATATCAACGATTTACTCATAGTTACTAAAATAAGTTACTTTATGGATCGATTATAAGTTATCTCACTTAATTTTCAGTAATTATTGCTTAGAAAAATAAATTTAATTTATCTAAAAGTCACAAATTAGTATTTTTAGTTATTTCGCTATCATTTGAAGGTATTTTTTTATATTAAATAATTAATATAGTAACTATATTTAGTTACTATATTAAAAACCTTATATACCTTGATATTTTTTATATATTACAGTTCCATAAATAAGTAGCAAATGATATGGTTACCACTATTAGTTACTACTTATTTAATTTGTTTTTTCATAGTGGTTTTACATCTAAATTATATAAGCACTGCAAATAGCATTCATATAAACCAATGTTTTACGTAACTCTTACATCAACTCAATAAACACTTTCCTTACTCTAAACATACTTTTTACATTAATCAAACATAAACGAGAGATTAACATGGCTTCTTCTAAAAAGAAGACTTATAAGTCAGTTTATTCGCAATTAGATTACTAACTCGAATATAGATGACTCCCATTTTCATTGTCCTTCACCTATAAAATTTAGATGAAACAGTTCATATTTTATTCACTTTTTTATACACTCGTGATTTTATAAAAAATGCTGACTTTTTTAATTAATTCCAACTGCTTACGGATATCCTATTACGGATAAGGTTATTTGTCCGTGAGCGGACATCCTTAACAGAGGATGATGTTAACCCTTGATAAACTTATATTTTTTTATGTTTTCAAACCCCAACTTCATATGTTTTTAGAGTTAGAAAACACACATCATTTTATGTTTTTTGTACTCTAATCAAAATTTATTTTTTACAGTAGTTTTCTCGAGTGTTTTTACTAGTGATTAGTATGCCTAATGAATGAATAATACTAATATTTATGCATAAAACTCTAGTTGTTAGGATCATCCCAAAATGATATACTAGTCACAGTTTAATAATACAAAGGGAAAAACCCTCAAAATGATGAAGATTGATTCTTCACTATTTTGGGGGTTTTTCTGATTTAAGGAGGAGGAAATTTGGAATCAGCCAGAGTATGGTATGGATTTGATAATGAACATGAAAAAAGAAAAGGAGCCTGGATAAATTTAACTGATTTGGAGCTATTATCACTTATTTGGACTAACCGTTATTTAACTAATAAGCAATTAACCAAATATGGTAATCAATTATTTGGATATAAAGGGGATTCTATTCAAAAGAAATTAAAGAGGTGGTCAAATTACGCTATTGTAAAAATAGAATATCAGTCCGTTCTAAATAAACCACCTATATCATGTTATTACTTAGGAAAGAATGGTATAAACATTTTAAAACAAGAAGGAATTATTAAGGAAGAAGAAAAAGCTATAAATATCAATAATTACATTAGAAACTCTTCTCATTATTTAGGAATTCAAGATGTGGTTATAGATACTCTCATAGCTTTAAAAACAAATAGGAAAAACATAATTTCAATACATCCCAACAAAGATACCTACAAAAATGAAGTTGGTGAACCATTTATTGTCCCTGATTGGGTATTTAGAAAAGGTAGTCGCACTCTAAATATTGAATATGACACAGGTTTACAGACAATGACAAAAATCAAAGAAAAAATAAGAAATTACATCAAATTAAGTAAACACAAACCTGAGGAAGAACATTATGTATTAATATCAGTTGCAGATAACAGCAATATCTATACAGTAAAGTATTATGATGATAGAAGAACTAGGGTTTTAAATATAAAAGACACCATAATTCATAAAGGCGCTGATAAGATCTCTAACCTTCACTTTTATGTTACTACAGCTAGTCGCTCACCAATTATTGCAAACAATATATTAAAAGGAATTTATCCATTTGATAAATCTACTTTTAAGTCTGAACAAGAACTTTTTGAACTATCAATGGAAATAAGCAATTCTAATTATCAATTGGTGCCTCTTCCAAAAAAGGAAATATTTCATAATGATAGTTATAACATTGGAGAGATAGCACAATATGAATTGATTCATAAAGAAAGAACCAATTCAAAACAAGTTTTAGTTTTGAATATAGTGGAAGAGGCAAGTGTTGCTGCATTAAACAAAATAAATTTTTTAGAAGAAGAGAACAAAAATAATAAATTTAAACAAGAGGTTTCACACCTTCTTATTGTTTATCAGAGTAGATCAGAACTAGAAAATGACATTGTAATGAAAAATTATGAAACACTAAAATTTACAGATACTAAAAATTGGCCATTACTTCTCCAAGGAGAAAAGCAGCTAACATTGGAGAAGAAAAAGGGGGGCAGAGTACTTGAAAGAACTAAAGGTTCATCCTAAGCTCCCTGGGATCACTATTTTAGTTACTGGGTTAGTCTCTGTTTTTTTATCAGTTAGAAGTATTTGTAACTATCTTTTCTTAGTTATTGGGCAGTTTTACAATAGTGTTCCTAGCTTCGTTTTATTTGGTAACAGCTTAAGTCCAGGCTTAATTGGTTTTCTTACATGTACAGTCTTCTTGATTATCTCTTGGTTAGTAAGTACAAAATATGAAAAAACACAAAAAAAGTTGTGGAGAAGCCTATGGTTTTGGAATATGTTCATTGGAATAACAGCCTATTATATGTGGTTAATCACAGCACCTGTTTATAATACGCTCATTCCTTACCTAGGAAATCTTATCAATAGCATACATGTAGATAATATTTGGTTTAATGTAGCTGTTGGGGATATTAACACTTTGTTTTACACCTTAGTTTTTACTCCCTCAATAGTTACAAGTATTATTTTAATTTGGTTGGGTGGACAATATTCCCAATACTCTAAACAAATTAAAGAAGCATTTGAAAAATTTGAATTTAAAAATGTATATTTACAAAAATGGTTTAGAAATAGTAAAGAAGAGGTTTGGCCAGACGTTGTTCTAGGTCCCGATTCTCAAACTAAAGAACTTATTATTCAACCTGGTAAAGATAGATCATTACATAATGGCATATTCGGACCACCAGGAACAGGAAAAACATCAGCATTAATATTACCTATCATTAATCAGGATTTGCACTGGCTAACAAAGTTTATCAATGTATTTCCTAAAGTCTCTAAATTATCCAATTATAAAACGGAGGAAATAAGAGGAACATATTTAAGTAGTATTAGTATAATTGAACCATCTAACGATTTGTGTCAGAAAGCATTTCAATTAGTTAAAGCTCATGATATACCTGAAGAGGCTGTATTCTATATTGACCCTACGAACCCCAATACACCATCTATTAATCCCATGCAAGGACCAGTTGACCAGGTAGCCGAAGCATTTGCAATGGTAATGGATGGAATTCAAGAAGGGGGAACAGGAAACTTTTTCTTTCAACAAAGTCAAAGAAACCACTTAAAAAACTATATTTATCTATTAAAATTACACGACCCGTCTACAGAGGCACAATTTGATACTTTATTAAAAATGTACAATGATCCTCAAATTGTTAGGCATATGCATTTAAAGTTAAAGGAAACTATCCCTAAAGATTATCACCTTATTAAAGATAGGGATGAACGAAACCATTGGGATATCGTAAAACAAATTGATAATTGGTTTAACATGAACCATATTCCTAAAACTAGTCGAAATGGAGCTAATGAACAAGTTAAAGAAGGCGAATACTATGGGGAAACAGCTTATTTTGACGCACAAGGAGAATATGTTCAGGGGCTAAGAAACGTTCTAAATGATATAGGAGCAAATAAACTGATAAGACGCGTACTATTTGATAAATCAGAGTTTTCTTTTGACGAGCACTTAAATAGAGGCGGTATATTATTAGTCAATACGGCAAAAGATGATTTAGGAGGTCTTTCTAACGTTTTAGGGAAGTTTGTTTTGCTAAGCCTACAGAATGCTGTATATAGGAGAACACCTCTAACTAGTACTTTTGCACATATAATCATCGATGAATTTCCAGACTATATTTATTTACCATTTAAAGAATTTATATCGCAAGCTAGAAAATATAAAGCTATTATTACTGTTGCAGCACAAACAGTAGCTCAATTGGCAGACAAATACGGAGAAATGTACATGCATACTTTGTTAACTGGTTTTAGACACAAAATGGTTTATGGAGATATCTCTTATTTTGACGCACAATTATTCTCAAAATTATTAGGAGAAGAGGATAGTTATGAAGAAGGGAAAAACGAACAGACTGTTAGCCCTCTTCAAGAAGAACCTGTTATGCGATCCGGTAGTAGCTATCAACAAAAAACAGATGTCATTCTAACACCAAATAAGTTAATTTTTCAGGAGCCATTCCAAGCTGCTGTGAAAATAGTTGTTAATAATAAACCGATACCTGTAAGGCAGATTGATGCAAACTTTGTTCCAAAGGCTGAATTTAAAGAAGCGAAAGTAAAAGTAATCCAGGAAAGTGCTAGTATTTGGTTAGAGTCAAAATCCTTAAATACGGAATTGTTTCACGAAACAGATAAAGCGCTATCCGAAATAATTGATATACCACTTCAAGAGGAAGAACCATTAATAGGAATTCCTCTTCCAGAAAAAGATGCTGTAGAGGATATAGAATTAGAATTAGTTGAATTTGATAGATACCCCGATAAATATTTATCTAAAAAAGAGATAAAAGAAGAAGCATATAAAACGAAGCCTATATCACAAAAAAGAACTTCTTTAGGCGAAAAAGCAATTAACATAAATGATGAGGTGGTTGACCTTGATGTATCAAGACTATTTTCAAAAAATATACCACCTTCGAATGAATTAGCTAATCAATCAGTATCAGAATTAGATGAAAAAGAAGAATCATTCTATAATGATTTAATAAAAGAAATTGATGATACTACAAAAGAGGGGAAGGTTGAGAAAAAGGAAGAAGGAAAATCTAGTCCTTTTGACTTTATTACTCCATTTTCTGATAAAAGTTAAATATATATCCTAGGTAATTTTCAGTAAGTATTGAAAAAATTAAAAATATAGGTTAAAATTCCAATAAGTTAGTAAACATAAAAAACAAATAATAAAATTAAATATTTAATGGGAACGACCCAAGACGAAGTAGTTTGAATAACTGCTTTTGTTTTGGGTCGTTTTTTATGTTTACAGTAAATTCACTATTAGGAGGGAAAATGATGGCTGAAACACTAAAAACATCATGGGTTAATGACAACCAATTAAATGAACTAGCAAAGATTAAGCGAGATAGAACTATAATTAAAGGAGCTGTAACTGCAGTATCAACAAGGGAAACCAAAGTATTAGAAGATGGAAAATATGTAAAAAAACAGATGGAAGTAGCAACATTTCTCTTAGAAGGTACAAACATTACAGCATATTGCCCAAGCAACGAATTTTCTGATCATGATTTCCGTTCATTAAACGGTTTTACAGGATCAATTCAAGAAGTGATTGTAGACCAAATAGACATTGAAGACAATATTGTATTGGTATCAGTTAGGAAAGCGGATGATATCAGAAAAGCGGAATTCATGAAACAATTAGTAACACTAGAAGCTGAAGATTCCTTAAAGTCAACAATTTTTGACGGTGTAGTAAGAGGTTATAATCCAAACACGAGGAAGGTTTTTGTCCGTATTAATGGTGCAGATTGCTTTATGAACGCTAGACATTGGAGCTGGGAAAATGGAAATATTCAGCATGAAATTAATCGAGGAGAAACAATACAAGTAAAAGTTTTGAGATTTGATAAAGAAAATAATCTTATTCAAGTTAGCAGAAGGGATACTCAAGATGATCCATTTAAAAAATTAATCGAACTTTATAATCAAAACAGTACAGTCGCTGGTAAAGTAACGAATCTAGACCCCATACATGGAATATTTGTTAAATTAGATGCAGGATTAGAAGTTAAAGGGATCCGTCCCCGTCACTTGCCAGAGCCAGTAGTTGGAGATATTGTTTCTTGCACTATCCGCTCCATCGATAAAGATAAAAGACATGCCAAAGTAACTATTACGGGGTATCCAAGGGGTAAAAAGAAAATCAAAGATGTCGCTTCATTCCTCTTTGAATAATGAATATTTCTGAACAAAATAACTTAGTAATGGACGATTTCCCTGTTTTCACCACAAGAAATGGTGAAATCCCTTTCTGGGACCATCCACTACTTAAAAGTAGTTATGTAAAACCTTCGAAATATTACCCATATACAGGGATAGAAGGTGCTATGACACTATTAAACAGAAAAATTATTGATGAAGCGGATTTTACCCTTATTAAAGTTCTAGGTGACGCTGTTTGTGCAAATGAGGACCAAATTAGGAGATATATGTCTTCTCTAATGAGTAGGTCAGAAACCTCTAAGCGTTTAGATCGATTGAGAACCAATGGTGTTGTAGATAGATGGAAAGTTAGAATACGGGGTGATGAAGAAACACGACCTCCCGCTCCCTTTACATTAGGGGTAGCGGGTTATAGGCTACTAAAACATTATTATAGCGATCAGTTCTTTATGGCCCCTGATAGATGGGATAATTATGGTGTAGGTGGATTAAAACGATATGTATCAATGAATGAGCTTCGCTGCCAATTCATAGAAAAGAAAGTTGTTTCTAAATGGAAATGGAATGCTCGTCTAGCAAATAATGCTCGGTATAAGTTCCCAATGAGTGCAGCAGAAGTAAAAACCCCTAATGGGAATATTAACTTTCTTATTGACAGAGCACAAATGAACCAAAACTTTATTGGTTATTTCAGAGATAAGTTTGAGAATTGGAAATATGTCTATAATAAATATGGTAATTTACCAATTTCAGATTTTCCTGAAAATCCGCAAATCGTAATTATATATACATCTACCATATCTATTGCTGAAGCAATTCATAAAGAACTGTTATTAGATACATTACCATTTAATATTCTTTTCTTAGTTGAAGAATTAATAAATGAAAATTTAGAGAGTGCCTATTATCAACCACTGAAACATCAAAAATTACAAAGAATAAATGTTCATTTGCAGGGGAATTATTAATTAAATTTCCCTGTAATTATATATCATTATTAAAATGCTGTAAGTATCATAAAAGAACAAATTACCTTAAAAGAGATGAACTTTTAATTATGTATAGCGGCCCTTATCCAGAACCGCTATTTTTTTATTTTTACTTTCTTAACTGCTGCTGATTTTTTCCCTAGCTCTCCAAACTGTTTTAAAACTTCCTTAGATACAGGACTAATTACAGTGTTTTTTTTTGCCATATAAAAAGCTCCTTTTATATAAAATTATTCGTCTATTTAAAGTTTGTCCAAAATTCTAGTTTCTATACGTTCTAAACCTCTCCTCCTCCTCATACTCTATCAATATAACAATTTGGCATACTGACACTGAGATAAAGTAGGGCAAAACAAAAAAAGAAGAGGGGGAAGAGAGGGCTATGGATGGAAGGAAGCCATTAAATCCTATTTTTAACAACAATCATAAAAAGAAAGAAGATCCATTACTAATAAGGAATGTTCGGAAAATACCAATAACAAAAGATGAGGGACGCAAAACGAGGATAGATAAAAAAAAGGATGTTAAGATTCCTCTTTCAGATGAAGAAAGAAAACTCATTAAAAGATTGGCAAATAGGAGAGGACTACAACCAACACCTTTTTGTTCACTCTTAGTAAAAAAAGCTCTAACAGAATATAAAGATGCCCAAATTTTTGATGACTCCTATGACCCAAAAGGCAAGCCTTATCCTGCTAAATTAGAAGTTTACTATCATGACCTACTCTTTGATAAGACAGTTGAATGGGATTGTAGCCTTAAAGAAGCAGCATACCGCCTATTGAAATTCATGTTAATAAAAGAAAGAGATGGTCATTTATATGGCTAAATCAAATAAACCAATATATCCTGTTTATGAAGAGGAACTTAATGAGTTATCGTATCGACCAGATGGATTTTTTGACAGATTATTAAACTTTTCATTAAATAAATTAACTAACCCAGTTAAACTTCCTTATTCCTTTTTCATCCCTGTTTCTGAATATTTGAGAGGGGAGTTATTTTGTGAAGATGTCGCGGAGGCAATGGGAAATTATGAATTTACCCAACGAGATCTTATAAGTATTTTAGTCGATGACTTTCTATTTCAAGTTAAAGATAGGAACAATCCTTACGACTTATATCATGAATTAAAACAGAGAAATGATTATTTTGTAAAAATATATAGTTATTCGGAAGATAAGCATCAACCTCTTACTTTTGCTAAACCAAATAAAACAACCAAAACAAAACAGATTAAATGTTCACTAAGAAGAAAAGTAGCACTTAGATTGGAGGTAATGCTATCTGATATTACAGATGTTGAACCAGAAAATGAATTTGTAGTAGAGGATATATTAAGATTACTATATCGTGATTTTATACAACAGTATAAGAAAGGTAACTTAGGAAACGTAATACCAGGTATAATTAGAAGATTGAATGCTGATAAATAAAAAGAAAAATCAGAATGGACTAACTACTTTGTTTTGCCTTACACTGATTGCAACAGTAAGGCAAAATAAACTTTCAAGATTGAAATCCTAGTAATACATGTTTATTTATAGAAAAATTATTATAATCGATATTTTGAAGGACCTATAATGAACGTCCTATGCTATTGTGTGTATTAATGACTATTGACTATAATGACGAACAAGTTAGTCTAAGAACTACATTTTATTACCAGTTAAAGACTTAAATAATTTCCCCTCAATTTCTCAAAATTTATCCCCACCTATTATCAATTATCCAACCTAAAATATTGATAATTTTCAAAAAAAATTGAAAAAACAACAAAATTTCTATATAATGGAATAGTTAGCAATAAATTTACAGTATAGAAAGGGGGGGAAATATGTCTATTAGAAAAAGATTATTTCAGTTATTATTAGTAGATTTTGTTTATTTATTGATCTATTTTATTTACATTATAAGTCCAATATATCCTGGATATTATTTATTAGGAATTATAAATATTGTCTGCTTAATAATTGGTCTAGTTTTATTTCTTATGTATTTAAAAAATGCCATAACTATAAAGAAATTTAAAAGTGTAGATATATTTTTGACTATTGGGTACTTAATTTCAATTTTTATTATGTCTTATACTTTTATTGTCTGGTTACTTTTTAGTCCAGATTGGTTCAATGGTTAGTAATCTTAAAAAATAATTTAATAGTGAGGTAATAAAGTTATGAAGAGTAATAGAATTTTTTTAACTAAATTTATAATTGTTATAGCTTGTTTATTTATTCTTACACCTACTAATATTTATGCTGCTGAACCTGACTCTTCAAATGGTGTTTTAAATGAAATTAATAATTCTATAGAAGACATATATAATGATTCAATTGATTTAAATGTTACAGCCGTTTCTTCTGATGAAGATGCTTATACACTACTTCTTAAACATAAAGATCTAGTTTCATTAAATTCCGATAAAACACTCAATGTTAATTATAATAGTTTTGTAGATGCTGAAAAATTATCGGAGAATGATCTTAATACTTTAAAGAATTTTATTGAAAAAATAAATGTACTAATTACTGAAAAAGCAATTACCGTAGACAAAGATCTTTTAATTAACTATGTTACAGATGTACCTAGGGAAATTGTTATAAGACCTATGGCGCAAATTATTAGTATTATGTCTTCAACTAGAAGTCATGCAAAATCACTTAAAAAAGTATATGACAATGCTGTATTTGGAACTAGACATCTAGTTGCTGGTTCATATTTCGCACAAAGAGTTAAACCCGGTGGAGTATGGGATTATAAAGTTCAATTAGGAACAACAACAAAGTATACAGTTTCAGATTTAAATAAATCTTTAATGACAGGTGAAGCAATTGGTAATTTTCATTATGGGTATGTTGGAAGATCTATTTTTAGTGCTACAACTTTAAAGTCTGCAGCTGGGTTAGTACAAATCGGTGTTGGAACTTCTGACATAAAATTTTACAAGAGTTTTTTCGATGATCCAAAAGATCAAGCACAAATTCAAAAAGGGATAGATAAATATAATTCTGAACATTAGAATACACTTGGAACTTTTATAAGATAAAATAATTGATTAAACAGAATAAACAGAGATACCTGTAGTTAGGACATTTTAAAAAGAATGCTAACTACAGGTATTTTTATATACATATCTATTATATTAATTAATCTTATATTTGTAATTTAACAGGTATATTTAGAATATTTCAAAATATATTATGTTAAAACAACTAATAATCTCTTATTTATTGTTAAGGAGCATTTTCTAGCTTTTTCAATATCAACTTCTAATACTTTTTTCTTATTCTTTGTAAGAGACTCCTTAAAAGAAGCTAAATATAACTTTTCATATGTAACAGAAATTGATTTAAGCGATAATTAAATTTTTCAATACTTTTTGTTAATAATTAACTTGAATGTGGAGTAGTAACATGATACTATAATTTTAAAGATTGAATCGTCGTCAATCTTTCTCTTTTAAATGTAAATGTCTTCTAGGATTCTAGAAGACTTTCATACCGAAAATACGCAAATTAATATAATGACTAACGGGAAGCACCCGAATGTAAGACAATTCTTTGTAATTGCCTTGTGTTCGGGTGTTTTTTTGTTTTAAAGGAGTTTTAGTATGACAAAGAAGGTTCTTATAGCGGTAGGTGATAAAACCTATACCAAGATTTTAATTGAGACCTTTTCAAAGTATCCTGAAGATTTCACTTTAAGTAAACAAGAAATTTTACATCGAAAATATCTCTATGAAATTGTTAAAGAAGAAACTCCTTCAATACTAATTGTGCATGATACTTATTTAGAATCCATGCAAGAAAATCAAAAAGATAAAGATATTGAGCTGTTAAGTATTATAAAACAACTCCGACTTGATTTCGACGACGCATTAAGAATTGTTTTCCTATGCGAACGATCAAGCAATGATCCGCTTCTTTCTCGACTAGTTAGTATGGGAGTACTTGATATATTCAATACCCAAAGAATAGATATTGAACAATTTATAAACCAGTTAAAAGGGAAAGTCTCATTCGCAGAAGTAGCACGTTTTATCAATAACTCTCTTAGTATCGATGGTGAAGTGATTCCCTCTCTACTGGAAGAAGATTCGGAAGAGGAATCTGTTAACGAAAATGAGAACGGTAAAACACACAAAGAAAAAAACACTAAAGAAAAAACTATCGTACAAAGAATCGTTCAAAAAAATGTCATAAAAAGGGAATACTCAATTCACGTACATAATGCACCCAGTGAAAAAGTAGTAGGTGTTCCAGTTAGGAAGAAAACTATCCTTGTAGGTAGCTTTTACCAACGCAATGGTACAACATTTATTTCACATATATTAGCTCGTAGCATAGCAAATTACCAAGTTAGCACATTATATGTGGAAGATCCCTTGCTAAATCCCTATACATATGACCGTTTTTATGGCCATGAATTTGCTCCAAATTACGTAAATAAGTGGAGTGCACAACAAGAGAATACTTCAGATATTCAAACAGAGTGGTTTCGTGATGGTGTTGAACTTATATGTCATAATCCCACTTTAAGTGAGGAACCAGTAGGAATTAGCTTTGAGGATTATATAAAGTTACTCTACACTAATTCATCACTTGTAACGATTATTGATGTTGGTAGCAACTTAGACAATGAGGTAGTCACTGATTTATTAGAGATAGCAGATCATCTATTCATTGTTCTTGACTCAGATGTCACCCAACTTCAAGGGCTTGGTGAAAATCCACTATTCTCTAGCCTTATCGAATCTGAGAAAACACATATCATTGGTAATCGTTTCAATGAAAAAATAAAGAAAAATCCCTTAATTCAAGATTTATTTAAAGATAAATTAATCTCTATAATTCCCTCTTTTGAAGATGAAGATGTATATGAAGCACAGTATCAAGGGATATTCCTTAACGACTATAAGGATTATAAAAGCAAAGTAAATGAACTTTTGGTACCTATATTAGAACTTTTACTTCCTAATAAACTCTTGAAAACTAAAGCAAGCGGGATATTAAACAAACTCTTCAATAGAAAAATTAAGATAGAAAAAACGAATCCAGGAGGTAATCAAAACGAATGAATTTCTTTAAAAGACCTTCCATCAAAATAATCAGCGGTCTATTGGTAGGTGTATCAGCTATCGGTTTAACCTTATTCTATGATCAATTTTTACGAGTACGAATTGATTCAACAGAGGTTGTAGTGATTAAGCCCTCTTCTGAAATATTAAAAAATGAACCTATTACAGAAGATAAGATACTGATAGAACGTAGACCTAAACAAACTTTAATGAATGACGTCATCCTACCTGCAGAAGTGGATGAAATTATTGGATTAGATGCTAATCAAATTATCCAAGGGAATTCACTTCTTAGTAAAACAATGATAGATTACGACGAACTTTTACCAAATGAAGAGGAAGGCGAAGCTATTCGCCCTATAACGAAAGAAATGATTTATGCAATGCCTGGTTCTTTAAGAAGAAAAGATACCGTTAATATTTATTTGATTTATAACGATGGAACTACAAATTTAAATAAAAATGGTCCATCTACTACTAGCTCTGAGGATACAAAAGAACAGATCGAAAAAATATCTAATTCAATGGAAAGTGAACCGTTCTTAAAATCAATAAAGGTTGTTTATGTAAAAGATTCGAGTAATAAAGAGGTAATCTCATCATCAGAAAACAACAAAGAGGATAAACGACTTAATGCTACTTCAAGCATAAGTGATTTGGAGATTATTTTAAATGAAGAGGACTTTAAAAAGTTAATGAACGAAGTGCTCGGTAAAGGAGCAAAATTATATATAACTTATCAATAGGGAGAAGGACATGTAATGGAAATATTAATTTTTAGTCAAAACTCTATCTACAAAGAACTAATTGACAAAATGGACAACCTCCATGCTCATATGGGCAATATTGATTATTCAAATAAGGAAAAAATGGATGCTGTTTTATTAGATGGAGATTCATTTGACATCAATAACATAGGAGTAGTTAGAGAGAAATATCCCTCTATTCCCATGTATTTTAAGCCTAGTCAAATCAAGAGCGAACAATTTACTAAGACAATTACAAGACTATGTGCAGCATATAAAGTAACCCTTATTCATGAATATTCTACAGAACTTCAAGTAGTTGAATACTGTATCAATAACCTAACGAATAAAGATGATTATTTATCAAAGAGAATCATTGGCATATTTGGCACACATAATGGTGCTGGTGTTTCCTCTACTACTTTAAATTTAGGAAGAGCATTATCACTCAAAGTAAAAGAAAAGGTTTTAGTTTTGAGTTTAAATAGTTGGGATCCAGCCGATTATTTTTACTTGTATCAGGGTCAATATTTAAATGATTTGAAAGTAGATCTCAATGTCAAAAATTTAACGATAAACAGGTTATCCGAAGCTATTTATTATCATGATTCCTTTTATCATTTGGCCGGCAACCGCGATATTAAAATGCAAAGATTTTATAAACCTTATGAAATTGAACATTTGATTCAAACAGCTCAACAGTTATTTGATGTAATTTTAATCGATTCGGGCACTCACTTTGATTCTGCACTTGCAGCACAAGCTTACTTAAGTAGTAATATGAAATTTCTTGTTACTAATCAAGAAGAGAAAGGCTATAGAGGATATTATCCTTATCTATACCAACAAATAATTGAACCTTCTGGTGGGAAAAATGATGATTTTATGCTTGTTATCAATAAATTCCAACCTGCGAATGCATTAATAAGCGAAAAAAAACTTGAGGAAGAACTAAATATGAATCGAGTTGTCACAATACCAGATATGAAGGAGCTAGGATCCATTGCTACTTTTGAGAAAAAATTACTATACGATTTTTCAGATAGTAGCTATAACAAGCCAATAGATGTTTTAGCCAATGTCATAATTGCTGAAGCTAAATTAACAGAAAAAGAAGATATGAAGACGCACAAAGATAAAAAAGGATTTTTATCTATATTTAACCGGTAAAATGGAGGCGAAAAAATGACTTCAAATGCAGCTAAAAATGATACAGAACAATCATTAGGATTAGAAAGTGAGTTTGAGCCTTCCCAATGGTTATCTAAAACTATTGAGGAAAAAGGGTTAAAAAAAGATTTTGTAACTACCTATGAAAGAAAAAAGACATTTCGTTTAATTTGTAACCAAGTTAAAGAAGAGCTACAAAGTATCATAATAGCTGAATCTGTAGAAAATGATCAATCTTCCTCTTTAATAAACGAAGATTCAAATAGTGATGATGTTTGGTTAAACAGACAGCACCAAGCAGTTATTGGTGACAAACAAGCTATATCTTACTTTATAACAAAAATAAACGAAGTCTTACAAAAAGAGAATATTACGTCCGATGAATATCCCTCTTTTTATGATTCTTTACCAGAAGCTATTTTCCATGAAGTATGGGGCGTAAGTATTCTACATAAATGGGATAAGGAACCTAATAGTGAATCAGCTGTTATCAGAGGGACAGAATTATGGATCGATAAAAATGGTTATTTTCAAAAACAACCAGAAGAATTTGAAAGTACAGCAGTCGTAAATCGTATAAAAAAAGCTTTTCAAATAAGAACAAAAGAAGCACTGATTAATGAGCAGCAACCAGAACTGGAAATAGAACGAGAAGATGGTTCGCGAATCACCATGATGATGAATCCTAGAACTAAACTAGACATTATAGTATTTAGACGATTCGTAATTAAAAATAACAGTTTAGAAGAACAAGCAAGATTAGGAACAATCCCACAAGATGATGTTCCTTTTTATCGAGCCTTATCAAGAAGCATGGCTAACACCATTTTTGCTGGAAGAGTTCGATCTGCAAAAACAACTTTTATGAAGTCTATGATACGCGAAAGACCACCTGAATACACAATTGCAGTATTAGAAAAACATTTTGAATTAAATCTAACCGAGGATTTAAAAGATCGTTTAATTTATGAAGTTCAGGCCACAGAAGGAGACCTACATCATGCCGTACCAAGACTTCTTCGTATGGAACATGACTATATTACTGTTGGGGAAATTCGTTCTCTAGAAACTGAGGGGTACTTACAAGCTTGTGAAAGAGGAGAACGCGGTGCATTTTCTACTTACCATTTAACAGCCGTTAAAAATATCGTTGCTCAGATTACCCGACATTTATTAGATGAATTTCCCAATCGGAAATTTGATAACGAACAAGAGAGGGTAGCGAGAAATATTGACTTGGTCATTTCCCTGAGCGCGGAAAGAGATAGAAGAAAGAAAAGGGTTATCGGTGTAACAGAAATTATATGGGATGAAATCGAAAAAAAACCAAAAGAACAAGATCTCGTTCGCTACCACCCAATAAGCAGACAATACTATTATTCTTCTAACATAAGTAAGGAACTTTTATATCTAATGGCTGAAGAAAGTGTAGAGGATACTAAAATTCTATTAAATCATCTAAAGAAGAAAGAAAAACTTTTTCCAATGAGCGAATACGAGAGACAAAAGGATAATATTCTTAATGATTTATTAGATGGTGCTTTAAATGAATAATTTTCAATGGCTTTGGCAATCTGGTATCAATTACGTTCTCTATTCCATCGTAATCGTTTCTGGGCTTTATATTTCCTATCAGATTATGATGGATTCAGTCAAAATAAAGTATCAAGAAGTTAATTATAAGTATCGAATAAGAAGAATCAAAAGTGGTAATGCTTCACCTGAATCGCATACTTATAAGCACCCTTTTTTTAAACACATAAGCTTATTAATAAGAACTACAAGTAATCATCGTAGTGACAATGATACTGGAGTATTTCTCCTATTCACCTCATTACTTGGTTTGACTAGTTTCGCTTTTATCTATTATTTAATAAAAGATTTTGTTATCGCCCTACTATTCGGGTTACTTCTGATGACCGTACCATATTTAATGTTAAGGATAAAATTAAACAAATTGAGATATGTCATGAGTACAGAATTTCTAAGTATGGTTCAGAAACTAACCCAAGCCTATAGTGTTAATAAATATGATATTTATTACGCTTTAAGTGCCATGCAAAACGAAATACAGAATAAAAGTTTAAGAAAAGTAACAGTTCGCTTAATTACTGATCTTCAGTTATCTCGAAATGAACAAGAATTGAGAGATAGCATTCAAGTTTTCACTTATACAACTGGAACCAATTGGTCAAAAAGATTAGGAAGTATTATTTTAAAAGGCTATAAGTATAAAGAAAACGTATTACATTCCCTCTTAGTTCTAACAAAACAAATAGAGGATACAGAAGAAATGTTAGAAGAAGAACAATCTCTAACTGTTGAATCTATTTATGATGGATTCCTAACGGTTCCATTGTTTATTGGCTCACTATTATTAGGTTATTTTACAAGTGGAGCACAGGATTGGTTTAAGCTTCAATTTGGAGAAAAATGGACATTATTTACCTTTTGCCTTTCCGTAGTAGGGACTGTTTTTTCACTTATAATTTCAATTTATTTAAAACATCCTAAAAACGACCTATAACAAGGAAAGGAGTAAAATTTTTATGGAATCAGAAGTTCTATTATTTAAATACATAGATGTATTTAAATACTTAGTTGTGATTGTTCTGTCTTTTACTTCAGGATATTTAGTGTATTTGGGAATGAACTCAACATCTGAACGAATGCAACACCGTTTACGGTTCAAAAGCAATTTACAAAAAAATAAGAACTCTATTTTAGGACTTGCTAAAAATTCTAAAGCCGAGGAATGGTTTAAACAAGCAAAGTATCCATTAGGACTAAATGGTATTAAATACTATTTAATTCTATATTCAGTAACAGCATTTTTAGTTCTTTATTACATAGTTTTTCCGGTTTTATTAGGGAATATGGATTATCTTGCACCAAAGGCTGCTGTTATATTACTTCTATTTGTTTTCGCTCTTCCTAGTAATCCTATTTCGTTATTTGTTTATATCATGAAAAGAACCATTGACTATCAAACATCGAAATTACATTCAGAGATTTTTATGCTCTATGATTTAATCATTAACGAAATAGAAATGATGACTGTCCATCGTCTTAATACTTATAGTATTTTGCAAAATATAAAGCCATTTTTCTATTTGCTACAAAAACCGTTAACGGAATTACTAAGTTCATGGACTAGTGATGGACCAAGTAAAGCATTAGAACAATTTTCTAAACACTTAGATTCTAAACCCAGCGAGGCGCTAATCGGAGTTTTACAAAATCTAGACAGTATGAAAAGAGAGACCGCACTTGAACAGTTAAATGGAATGCATGGAACATTTGCAAAAAAACAAGTTGAAAATTACAGAAGAAAAAGAAAAATAACAACAGATCTATTAAAAATTCCTATCAAAGCTACACATTTTATTCATATATTAAACTTTGTACTTGTAGTAGTAATGATGGTAATAGCTATATTAGATAAATCACAAATGTAAAGGTGGAATCTATTATTCTTTTAAGGAGGTGACCAACAATAAATACGTCGCTAAGTACTTTCATGAAAGTCGCCATTACAGCCATTGTGATAAGTACATTTATTTTTGTAGCTTTGTATCAGGAATTATCTGGTTTCTCTGATTCTATGGCTCTATATACTGCAAAAAGCGGTGGATAACGAGGGGATATTATTATGAATAAATCACTATTAACATTTATGATGATGGCAGCAATTGTATCCATTATGACTTATTTAATTTTAGGAACCTCATTTAATGCTTATAAAGCAAAAAACAATCAGTATCAAGATATGCTACAAAATGAACATCAAATAAAAATCAAATTGTAAAAGGGGAATTTTAAAAATGAACACAACTTTAGCTCAATTCTTGAAAATCGGACTTACAGTAGTAACAATTAGCGCATTCTTATTCTTCATCGGATACAATCTAGTAGGTTCAAATACTACTACTTATTCCGCAAAAATTAACGGAGCACAAAGCAACCTTCCTACTGGTGCTGGTGTATCTAGTAATAATTAAAAGATCAACATTTACAGTCAAAGGAGTTTACCGCTCCTTTGATTTTTTCAAAGGGGTGTTCTAAATGGCAAGAACGTTAGCCGAATGGATGGTATTGTTTATCACAGTAAACCTTATATTCACACCAATATTAGCATCAATTGATAGTATGCATCGTGAAGCAATTGAAGTTACTTTAACTGAAGGAGCAAAAAAAGCATCTATTGAAGGCAGATTAACACCAGAAATTATTAAGGAAATGAAAAAAACTCTAGTAGAGGGTTATAACTTTGACGAATCTAAAATTATCATCACAGGAACATCTAAATTAACCCCTCGAAACGAATATATAGAAGCTACTATTGAAGTGCCACGAACTTTTATATTTATTCTTAATATATTCAACCAAGGTCCTAGAACTATTTCAAAAAGCACCAAAATCTTAAGCGAATATTAGGAGTATATAATGAGTACAACATTAAGAACTTTATTATTTGCACTACTTTTTGCATTAATTATGCAATTACAGCTTAATTTAGATACAGACAAAACCGCTTCTAGACAATTAAAGAACTCTTTAGAATTAGCAGTTCATGATGCTGGTCTTGCGATTAATCCAGCTGCATTATCTGAAGGAAAGATAATCTTTGATAAAGAAAAATCATTAGAAAATCTTAAAAATAGTTTAAATAATAATTTAAAACTTAAAAGTTCTCAGGGCTATGTTTATACACCTACCGCAAACTCTTTTTTTCAGAAAGAATTGTACTTAGTTCATCTAGAATTTATTGATGATAGTATATCCAGGACCTATCCGTTTGTATATTATAACGATAACTACCAGGTATTCGAAAACGTAGAAGGTCCTTGTGTAATTGCCATTGTAACTACTGAAAGCCCCCGCTGGTTCAAAGGAGATCTTGCAATGATACGACAAGCAGCGGTTTATGAGTATAAAAATAAATAACAGGATAAAAGAACCATGCTAATTGTATGGTTTTTTCTTTTAATATTCCAAAATTATCCGATATAAACAGTGAACATGGTTAAAACAACCAATTTTTTTTACTTTTATAATGAAATTATCTTAAGAACCGGGTATAATTAAGGCATATCAATACTATTTTTTATTTTTTGTGCCATCAATGGCTATTCGATTAATGAAAAAAGATGCGGTTCTTTGGGACTATGTTTTAGAAGTTGATTAGGGTGATTATACTCTGATCCATTAAAACGTCCCATTGGATCGCTTTTTTTCGTTTATAAAGGACAAAAAATAAAGTAAAAAAATTGAGAGGGGAAATTTATATGAAAAGAGTAATAACGTTATTAACATTAATACTAATTTTAGGAGTATTAAAACCAGTGCATTTGCTTGCAGATGAGTTACCTTTAGCATCCTGTAGCATGACAATTAATTCAGATAAGGCTACACAAGCTAACCCAGCAAATGCAAGTGGATTATGCAGAGATATAGTGTATGGATATTATGCAAAGGCTGCAGATACTTTTAATATTTTTGGTGGGGTTCATCAATCTGTAACAAAAAGTGGTCAAAAGTTTATAGTACCCGTTTTTTCAGATAAACACACTCATGCAGAATTAACGGTTTATATTAACAGGGTTGCTACTAAGCCAACTCCTAAACCTACACCGAAGCCTGAGCCAAAGCCCGAACCTAAACCTACACCAAAGCCTGAGCCTAAACCAGACCCTAAACCTGCACCAAAGCCTAAACCAGAGTCCAAACCGGTTACACAACCGAATTCTGATAATAAAGCAACAAAACCTTCTACTTCTACAGGTAGTAAAAATTCAAGCAATACCAATACTAGTAAAAATAACTCAACTAATACTTCAAAATCGAGTTCTAGTAAAAGCAACTCAACTAATCTATCAAAATCAAGTGGAACAAGCAATAATTCAGAAAGTAAAAAAACAAACAGCAGTTCTTCTTCCAATAGTTCATCAAAATCAAGTCAAAGTAGTTCTTCCGATAGAAGCAATAACGAGGAAAATAAAGTTGTTGCCTCTGTAACAAAGATAAAGGAAGGAAGTAATACATCTACTGATAAAAATGATAATAAAACAAAAGAAAGCACAATGGAAACTGAGCAGAAAAAAGAAAGTTCTGATAAAAACGACCCTTCTACTGAAAACAAGGAAGATAACATGGATACCAATATTACAAATGAAAACAATGATAATATTAAAGAAGAAGCAACTCGTTCTTCAATTCTAGATGAAGATGAGTCTAAATCTAGTAAACTCCCAATAATTATTTCGGTAGTAGGAGTACTAATTATCGGAGCTGCAGTAATCTTCATTATTAGAAAGAAAAAATTAAAAATTTAAAATTGTTATTTATTGATTCCCCATTTAATTTGCTTTAAAATATTTAATATAAACTTTTATATTAAATGGGAACGACCCAAGACGAAGTAGTTTAATAAACTGCTTTAGTTTTGGGTCGTTTTTTATTATTAGGAGGTGAAATGTTAATTTTTTTACAAAGAATAGAAAGCGGGATTTAAATGAGAAATGCAAAGATTTTTTTTCTGATTCCTATTTTATTTTTTTTATTTTTACTTTTTATTCAAGAGCATCATGCTCACGCAAGTACTGGTGATGAAGATATATATAATGTTTCATCAACGGTTAAGAATAATTGGAATAACCTAATGGGATCAAAAGATTTCACTATGACTAGTGGAAGAAAAATAGTTTACGATGTATATTCAGACAAGTTTGTTACAAATGGTTATCAAGTTACAACAAAAAATTTTGGGAAAGGTAGTCAAAAATATATTAGATTTTCGGGTTGGTCAGTATTATTTGGACATCGTGAACATACCTCTTCTAACCAAGATACGTATATAGTTGCTAGAAAATCATCTGGTGATAGTGGTATCGGCACAGTAAAAATTTATAAAACAGTTCAAGGAAGTTTAGATGCAACTGAGGATCTAGAATATAATAATCAAGGGGCTGGCATATGGAACCAATGTCCATCTAGTGCAACAAATAGATGGAACGATGATTGCAATATGAAATATCAAGATGTAAGTTTTAATGCTTATTTACCCTTAGAAGAGCTTTTCAATAAAAAAGAAAAAGCTAATTGGGATTTATTTATCGTTAAAAAAGTGCAAAATCAAATTGTGTATACGCCACTTATTCTTCCTTTCGAATTTAGTAATAAAGCATATGAGGGAGGAAAGTTATCGCTTTCAAGTGGTACCAATACTAATACCTTAGAAATGAATGCAGAAGGTGTATTACGAAGGAAAACGCCCAGAGAAAGTGCACCCTCTGTCATTGATGAATTAGGTAATAACAGATACTTCACTCAAGGGAAAACTTATACAAAAGTCGATTTTGAAGAATCACAAACAGCTGTTTGGTATGGAGTTAGAAGTCCACATGATAGTAATAAAACCAAATGGGCAAATACCGCATATTTTACTTTTAAAGGAGATCAAGCTAAATTATCATTTCAACCAAATAGACCTCCTATTGCAAAATGGGAATGGGATCCTTCCAATAACGTCTATAATGATACAACTGTCAAAATGATAAACAATTCGTCTGATCCCGATGGCGACCCTTTAACTTACAAATGGTACAGGAAACCATATGGATCAGCTGATAGTAATTATGTTCAAATATCAACTGCTAAAACGCCATCTAGCTTTAAGATTGCAAAAGGAAAGTATACCTTTAAATTAGTAGTTTCTGATGGAAAAGAAGAGGCAGAAGCTGGACATGCTTTATATGTAAATAACAGGCCTCCTGTTGCAAAATGGGAATGGGATCCTTCCAATACTATTTATAATGATACACCAATCAAGATGGTTAATAGTTCTTCAGATCCTGACGGAGATTCTTTAACATATCGCTGGGTAAGAAAACCATATGGCAGCGCAGATAGTAATTATGTGACTGTGTCTACTGCAAAAACGCCGTCAAGTTTCACTATAGGAAAGGGAGACTACACCTTTAAACTCACTGTTTCTGATGGAGAAGATGAAAGTGTTGTCGGTCATGCCTTATATGTTATTAATAGACCTCCAATAGCTGATTTCACTTGGAATCCTAGTACCATTTACAATGATACTTCTGTTTCTTTCAGTAATAAATCTTCAGATGTCGACGGTGACTCATTAACGTATAAGTGGGAAACTCAAAAGCCTAATGAGACTACCTGGAGTACATTTTCTACTTCTAAAGACCCTCCTTATACTTTGAATAAAAAGGGCGTTTGGAAAGTTCGTTTAACTGTCTCAGATGGAGAGGCCAGCCATAATGTAACTAAAAATATTACTGTACAGAATAGAGCACCAGCTGCCGATTTTTCTTGGAGTCCTAGTACCATTTACAATGATACTTCTGTTTCCTTCAGTAATAAATCTTCAGATGCTGACGGTGACTCTCTAACGTATAAGTGGGAAACTCAAAAGCCTGATGACACTAATTGGAGTACGATTTCGACTTCTAAAAATCCCTCTTATACCCTAAATAAAAAGGGGATTTGGAAAGTTCGTCTAACTGTTTCCGATGGGGAAGCAAGCAATAATGTGACTAAAAATATTATTGTAAAAAACAGAGCGCCGAATGCTGATTTCACCTGGAGTCCTAGTACCATTTACAATGATACTTCTGTTTCCTTCAGTAATAAATCTTCAGATGCTGACGGTGACTCTCTAAGGTATAAGTGGGAAACTCAGAAACCTAATGAGACTACTTGGAGTAGCATTTCCACTTCAAAAGAACCTTCTTATACTCTAAATAAAAAGGGCGTTTGGAAAGTTCGTTTAACTGTCTCAGATGGGGAAGCTAGTCACAACGTAACTAAAAATGTTACTGTGCAGAATAGAACTCCGGTTGCTGACTTTATATGGAATCCTAGTACCATCTATAATGATACGTCCGTTTCTTTTACTAATAAATCTACGGATGCTGATAAAGATTCTCTAACGTTTAAATGGGAAGCTCAGAAGCCAAATGAGTCTACTTGGAGTACCATCTCTTCTTCTAAGGACCCTTCTTACACTTTAAATAAGAAAGGGGTTTGGAAAGTCCGATTAACGGTTTCAGACGGAGAAGCTAGTCATAATGTGACTAAAAACATTACCGTTCAAAACAGGATACCTGTAGCAGATTTCACTTGGAGTCCTAGTACTATCTATAATGATACGTCCGTTTCTTTTACTAATAAATCTACGGATGCTGATAAAGATTCTCTAACGTTTAAATGGGAAGCTCAGAAGCCAAATGAATCTACCTGGAGTACTATTTCTACTTCTAAGGACCCTTCTTACACTTTAAATAAGAAAGGGGTTTGGAAAGTCCGATTAACAGTTTCAGACGGAGAAGCTAGTCATAATGTGATTAAAAACATTACTGTTCAAAACAGGATACCTGTAGCAGATTTCACTTGGAATCCTAGTACCATCTATAATGATACGTCCGTTTCTTTTACTAATAAGTCTACCGATGCTGATAAAGATTCTTTAACGTATAAGTGGGAAGCTCAGAAGCCAAATGAATCTACCTGGAGTACTATTTCTACTTCTAAGGACCCTTCTTACACTTTAAATAAGAAAGGGGTTTGGAAAGTCCGATTAACGGTTTCAGACGGAGAAGCTAGTCACAACGTGACTAAAAATGTTACTGTTAAAAATCGAGCTCCTGTTGCGGATTTTACTTGGAACCCAACAACCATTTATAATGATACCACTGTCTCTTTCACTAACAAGTCATTTGATACAGACGGTGATCCATTAACAAATATATGGGAATATCAGGAACCAAATAAAACGACTTGGACCAAATTCTCGACTGAAAAAAATCCTAAAAATATTTTCACTAAGGTGGGAGATTATAAAATAAAATTAACTGTTACAGATGATGATGGAGCTACAGGTACAAAAGAGAAAACTCTAAAGATTACCAATAGACCACCACAAGTTACTCTTACATATACACCAAAGGATGTATATGAAGGTGATACCGTAAATGTTTGTATAAAAGTAATTGATTTAGATAAACAACCAATGACAGTTAAATTATTTTTAGAAAAGGATTATGGGAATAAACAAACCGTTTTAACAAAATCAAATATTAACTCTGGTGAAGAGGTTTGTTATGTTTTTGTTCCAGACGTAGGGAATTATGATTTTACTACCGAAGTGGATGATGGCCATGATAAAACGACTGTAGATATATCCTTTTATGCTAAACCACTAATCATAAAAGGACATGTAAATCATACAGCCGATTGGAAGAAAAAGCATGAGAAACTTGGAAATACACTAGATAAATTTTTTAGTGGTGAAAAGTTTTTACTTGAAGCAGATACTTCACCTTATGAAACTATTTATGTAAAGAGTACTTTATCCGCGGTTCAAATGGATAACAAAAATACTACCTCTCCTGTTGATTTAAATAAAGTAACTAATATATTGTATAATGGTTCGCTTTATGAAGAAAAACATCAGTACTATCCAACTATGTTGAAAGTAGGAGAAGCTAAATTTGAATTTGAAGTAAAGTATAAGAATGGAGTAATTAAAAAGGATACCGTTAAAATAAATATAATTGATAACGCATTTAACTCATCTAGATATCATCGCAAATTTTAATTAATGTGGTCAATTATAGTATGGCTTGTCATAATACCAGTATTAACAAACTATTGTTAATACTGGTTTTTTTATTTATATTGGTGTTCACGAATAATAATGTCCCTTTAAACAACTATATAGTTGTTTAATAAACAATAAAGTTATTTAAAAACGAATAGTATTCATCGTAATCTTGCCAGTTCTTCTAGAACTAACGGGGCAGGAGAGTTAAAGAAGGATTTACATATTTTTTGGTGAATATTTGAATGAACTTACTAAATTTAACAGAAGATGATGTAATCCATATGGCTAGTAAATCAGATTTATAATGAAAATTTCGCTTTTTAGAAATTATGTAGATATATGCGAAGGAGGATATACATGACTGAAATAAAAACACTTTCAATTCCAGACCCAATAACTGCCCTGCTAAATAACTATGAGATGACTATTGAAAGGTTATATATATTTAATAGGTTACTACCAGAAAGGGATACCAAAGAGAATGATTTATATCAACTAGCTGCAGAGTACTATAAAGTTTTAAAGCATGTTTCTAAAGAGCTATATAAGGATTTTTCAGTGGAATTATTACCGGTTGGAGAGTTCTTCGAAGAAATGTCCGAGAGATTGGATGACGACGAAATTCAGGAATTAATTAAACCATTCTTAGAATAAATCTTGAGTAGCAAGTCCTAAATAGTGTTTCCCTAAGTTTATTATTTTTGCTCTAGTGGTGTTTTTAACATTTATCAATAAAACCTAATGAAAAATTCTTTAGAAAGATCGTGCTACATTCCTATAATAAATAAGATGCTTCTTTTGTCGCTATAGGGGCAGGATAGTTTAAGTGAATTTCTTCACAAACCTACGAATAGCAGCTACTTTACTTTTTGGATCTGGGTATACTTCCACAAAATAAAAAATATAATGATTGGGTTTCATTAGTTAATGTATTTGTCACATTTCCTTAGATAATACATATGAACATATTAAGAATGCAGAAAGGAGAATATATATCGTGAAAAAATTTCTGTTTTTCGTTTTATGTATATTAATGATATCACCTTCAATTGTTAGTGCTCATTCAGGCATTGTATCATCTAATCCAAAAGAAGGAGAAATATTAACCGAGGAATTCAATCAAATTAACCTTTATTTTAATACAACTATAAACGAAATAAGCACAATGAAACTTTTGAAGGATGGAACCGAAATTTCGTTTATTGATATTGAAGTTAAAAGCAAAAAAATGATTGGAACCTTAACAGAACCTTTAGACAATGGCTCGTATAAGATTGAATGGTATATTGTCGGGAAAGATGGTCATCCAATAAGAGGTGAAATTAACTTTCTTGTACAAATAGAACAAAAAGAGGGAGAAAAAAATACAACTCAGCAAATCACTAATGAAGAGGAAAAAAGCCAAGTCCAAAATAATAATGATGGTATAAGTGAAAATACAGATGACAAAAACATCTTAGTAACATTAATGGGGCTATTTCTTATCTTTGCAATTGTGGTTATATGGTTAATAAGGAAAGAACTTTAACAAAACGCACTTTAAATATTGGTTTTTGTCAGTACTTAAATTACTTACTTTTCAATATAAAGAATTAAATCAAAAGTTAAAGTATGTTATGTGTTTATATAGAAGATGCAGGTAAAAAAGGGAACTTCTGTCCAGTCAGAAGTTCCCTTTTTTACCTGCATCCTTATTTACATATAACTTTCATTATTTCTTTATTGTATTTAAGGACCCGAAGGGTGAGGCATCAAGTGGTGATCTACTAGTGTATCATAATAAGAATGATTCGAATTTTTCAGGCTCGTAAAACGTATGTCCGTATATAATTCATATGTAAAAATAAAACTTCAATAAATAGACACATTTAATAAATTTTAATTTATGTATAATAATGATAGCACTACTAAAATAGTGTTAATGTTTTTTCTACAAATATAATATAAATTCATAGGGGGTTACGATGAAGAAAGTCATTTCTTTACTTTTAGTAGGATTGTTTTTTCTAAATGCAAATAATGCTTTTGCACATACAGGTTTAAAAAGTTCTTCACCAGAAAATGGGGAGACAGTAAAGGAAGAATTTAATCAATTAACACTCACATTTGAGACGAAAATTGAACAGGGAAGTACATTTACTCTTGTGAATTCAGCCGGAAAGGAAATTTCCGTTCAAAATATTGAGTTATCTGATGACCAAATGACTGGAAGGTTGTCTTCACCTTTGGAGAATGATAACTATGATGTAACATGGCAAATTATTGGAGTAGACGGGCATGTTATAGAAGGGGAATATTCATTTATAGTTGATTCGCCTGTTACAGAAGAAGAAAATACTGGTGTAACGGAGGAAAAAGCAACAGATGAATCTGTAACGGAGGAATCCACACAAGACGAATCACAGGAAGAAGTGGATCATTCCTCCATGACTCCTGAGGAACATGCTGCTTATGAAAAGAGAAATTCAGACCCTTCCACTGTTTTAATTCCTGCAATAATAATCTTAGTAGGAATTATCCTTCTTATCATAGCTGCGGCCTTCATTATAAAAAGGAAGAAATAAAAAATGGTGATTATAGGTACTCTTACTCAAGCTTTGTTATATGTTTGTTATGCCATGCTAATGGGGAGCTTTATTCTCGATCTTGTACCTAATAAGCACCGACCAGTGGTGCATGTACCTAAAAAAATATTACTATTCTCCCTCGGGGGGATAGTAATATTTTCATTTATACCCGTTTTGCAACTCATCTTGTACTTAAGTTCATTACGTGGGTTCTTAGAGGCTTTACCTTTGGTTTTATTAACTTTTGAAACAGGGAAATCCTGGTTCTTTTGTTTTATTGTCTCTATTATATTCTTCTTCTTTTTGTTACATTCTGATAATGAAAAGAAGTCGCACAACTTTATAGGGATATTGCTTACCTTTATCTTAATATGTTCCATGGGTTGGTCAAGTCATGCTAGTTCAATAAGTCCGATTAAAGGATTTTTTAGTGATACTGTCCATTTTACAGCAGTCAGTGTTTGGGTTGGTGTAATTCTTGTAGTTAGTTGGTTTTCCAAAGGCGAATCTAATTGGCTTCCATTTTTAAGTTGGTTTACACCAACTGCTATCTTTTGTTTAGGTTTGACAATAATATCTGGTTTTTTATTAATGGACCTTGTTGTTGACTATGAAAGCTACTTTAATTCATGGATGATACCTTATGGGCAAGCATTATTATTGAAACATCTTTTGATTATTCCTTTACTTGTCTATGCAATGATCAATGGAGTTCTTATTAGAAACAAATTAAAAAAAGATATAAAATTTAAGCCGAGGTCATGGGTAAAGGTAGAAAGTATTGTTATATTGTTGATTTTTTCTGCAACAGCGGCATTAGGTCAACAATCACCGCCAAAAGAAACAGCTATTACAAATGAAACTATTTCCAAAATGACTTCACTCTTTTTTAGAGGAGATGTTGTACCTGATATACAGGTGCAAATAAGCATTCATTTAAACAGTATCATACTGTTAATATTTGCTTTACTTTTTTTGGTTTTATTAGTACTTTCCTTTATAAATAAAAGGCATGTGATTTTATCGTTCTGTATGTGTCTCCTGTCCGTTATTAGTTTGTATATTTCATTAATGCTTAGCATGGAATAAAAACTTAATTGGAAGAAAAGTTCCTATTTCCTTCGATCAATTCAATTAATGAATTGATCTTTTTTATCTTATGGATTATTTCCCTTTTTTAATTTAGATTTTACATATTATAGAATTTTTTTGACTTTTAATAAAGACGAGTATATAATAATTATATGAATATATGTTCATATATTGTAATAAGAAGAATATATAACATCTTTTAGTTTCAAGAGTGTGCGCTAAAATACATTCATTTATTTTATTGGGGTAGTATATAATCAGATGTTTTATTAAGGAGGTATTATTATAATGGGGCATGATCATAGTCATAGTCATAATCATACAGGTGGATCAAACAAAAAGGTGCTTTTCATTTCTTTTATTATTATTACGAGTTACATGGTAATTGAAGCAATAGGAGGAGTTGTTACAAATAGTCTTGCGCTTCTATCCGATGCAGGACATATGTTAAGTGATTCCATTTCATTGTTGATTGCACTCATAGCATTTAAATTAGGGGAGCGAGCAGCTAGTCATAGTAAAACCTTTGGGTATAAACGTTTTGAAATAATAGCAGCTGTTATAAATGGAGTTACTCTAATACTTATTTCTCTTTATATCTTTTATGAGGCAATTAACCGTTTTGCCAATCCACCAGAGGTAGCAACAACAGGTATGCTTTATATTAGTATTATTGGTTTACTTGTTAACATATTGGTAGCTTGGATTATGATGCGAAATGGAGATACAGAAAACAATTTAAATATGCGTGGTGCCTTTTTACATGTTATTAGTGATATGCTTGGTTCAGTTGGTGCCATAATAGCTGCATTGCTTATCATGTTTTTTGGATGGGGTTGGGCAGATCCATTGGCAAGTGTATTAGTAGCTGCTCTTATTTTAAGAAGTGGTTACTATGTAACCAAAGATGCTATTCACGTTCTTATGGAAGGAACTCCTTCAAATGTAGACGTAGAGGACATTATTACCACAGTTAGTAAAACACCAGGAATACACTCTATTCACGACCTACACATATGGTCCATCACAAGTGGTTTGAATGCAATGTCTTGCCATGCTGTCGTTGATAAGCAATTAACTATCGCCGAAGGTGAAAATATTCTTCGGAAAATAGAACATGCACTTGAACACAAGGGGATTACTCATGTAACCATCCAAATGGAAACTTTAGCACATAACCATGAAAATTCAATCCTTTGTGAAGCAAAAGGTGAACCAGCCCATGATCATCATCATCATTAATTAGAAAAGAAGAGGCTGGGACATAACCCTCCTCTGAAATGAAAAAGCCTGTGAAATTTTACTCATAGTAAAATTTCACAGGCTTTGATTTACTTTTTTGAAGAAAAATAAGGATCACTTCTGATAAAATAAAGTCACCACAACAAAATCTAATCAGAAAGAAGGATCCTTATGTTTAAAGATTATACCATGAATCAAATCGTTTTACCTTTAGATTTAGAAGTAAAATTACAAAATAATGATATTGCCTTCCATGTCCATCATTTAGTGGAAAGTATCCCTCAAGAAGCGTTTGAACCATTTCTTCGAAATGAAGGTTGTCCTGCCTATCATCCACGCATGATGCTTAAAATTATTCTATGTGCCTACACTCAATCTGTCTTTTCAGGGCGTAAAATGGAGGCCCTATTAAAAGACAGTATCCGTATGATGTGGTTAGCTCAAGGGTATGAACCAAGCTATCGTACAATTAACCGATTTCGCGTTCAACCAGAAGTAAAAGATTTAATTCGTCAATGTTTCATCCAATTTCGCTGCCAATTGATCGAAGAAAAACTGATCGATCAAGAAGCGATATTTATCGATGGTACAAAGATTGAAGCGAATGCGAATAAATTTACGTTTGTCTGGAAGAAAGCGATTGAGAAATTTCATCAGAGTTTAATTGATAAGTCAAACCAGTTGTACAATGAGTTGCTTGAGAACGAAATCATACCCCAAATTGAACGGGAAAGTGATGAACAGCTATCATTTGGAGAGCTCACTCAAATGGTTCAAAAAGTAGACGAAGTAGTGACCGAATATGATAAACAAATTGAAGAATCTTCAGACGTTACTGAACGAAAAGCCTTACGAAGTGAACGAAAATACCCGAAACAAGTGCGTAAACAGTTGATTGATTTTGTCTTGAGAAAACGGAAGTACCAACAGGATTTTACAATCTTTGGACCACGTAATAGCTATTCTAAAACAGATCTAGATGCGACATTTATGCGAATGAAAGATGATTATATGAAAAACGGGCAATTGAAAGCTGGTTACAATGTACAAATCGCAACGGAAGGTCAATATGCGCTTGCTTATAGTTTATTTCCAAACCCAACAGATACACGTACGTTAATTCCATTTTTAGATGAGATAGAGCAACATTATTTCGAGTTACCGAAACATATTGTTGCAGATGCAGGTTATGGTAGTGAACAAAACTTTAGTGATATTCTCTCAAACAGAAACCGAGAAGCACTGATAACATATAACATGTTTTTGAAGGAACAAAAGAAAAAGTACAAACAAAATACATTTAATCCTGATAACTGGGTATATGATCAAGAAACCGATACATATACGTGCCCTAATCAGAAACGTTTAGAATTTCAATATCATTCTGTCCGAACCGACGCTACAGGTTTCCAAAGGAGTTTCAAAATCTACGAGTGCGAAGACTGTTCAGGATGCCCATTCCGTTCATCATGTACCAAGGCAAAAGAAGGAAACAATCGAAAACTAATGGTGAACAAAAAATGGGAACAGCAAAAAGAATATGTGAGAGCGAAGCTTTCAGAAGAGAAAACGAGTGCCATCTATCGAAAACGCAAAACCGATGTGGAACCAGTTTTTGGATTCTTGAAGGCTAATTTGCGTTTCACTCGATTTTCTGTACGAGGAAAATCGAAGGTGGAAAACGAAATGGGCCTCGCATTAATGGCAGTGAATTTAAGAAAATTCACTGCCATTAACTAAGATAATAGAAGAATTAACACGAAAAAAAAGAGAAAAGTGAATTTGAGTACCTCAAATTCACTTTTCTCTTTTTTAGAGGCTAGTTATGTCCCAGCCTCTTGTTATATATTAAGGGGGATAAATACAATGTTGGACACACTAGTTATTGGAGCGGGCCAGGCTGGTATTTCCATGGGTTATTATTTAAAAGAAACGGGTATGAATTTTCTTATTTTAGATAAAGGAAAAGAAATAGGGGAGAGTTGGAAGTCCAGATATGATTCCTTGATTTTATTTACTCCTAGAATATATAGTTCTCTACCTGGTTTTGCAATGGAAGGAGATAAGCATGGGTTCCCTACAAAAGATGAGGTAGCTTCTTATTTGAAACAATATGTTAAAAAGTTTGAACTACCTATTAAATTTCAAACAGTAGTAACAAGTATAACAAAACAAGAAGAGGAATTTGTAGTATGTACAAATAGAGATACGTACACGACACGTAATCTAGTTATTGCCACAGGTCCCTTTCAAACACCTATGATACCGTCATTCTCCAGTGATTTATCTAATGAGATTTATCAAGTGCATTCTTCTCAGTATAAAAATCCACAGCAGTTAAAGGATGGGAATGTCTTAGTTGTAGGCGGTGGAAATAGCGGTGCTCAAATAGCAGTTGAACTATCCGAAGAAAAAGAAACATACTTGGCACATAGTAATAAATTAGTATTCTTGCCATTAATTTTTAAACAAAAAAGCATTTTCTGGTGGTTTGATAAATTGGGAATTTTAAGTGCAAGTAAGAATTCTTTATTGGGAGGGTTCATCCAAAAAAAGGGTGATCCTATATTTGGATTCGAACTGAGAGATGCCATTAAACGAAATAAGGTGAAATTAAAAGAAAGAGTAATGGTTATAAATCGCGATAAAGTAATATTTAAAGATTTATCATCACTAGAAGTTAACAATATTATTTGGGCTACTGGTTTTACAAATTCATTACCTTGGCTGAACATAGATGATTTATACAATAAGGATGGAAAACTAATTCATCAACGAGGCGTTACCAATATTAAAGGTCTATATTTTATAGGTTTACCGTGGCAGCATAGACGTGGTTCTGCTTTACTTCAAGGAGTTGGATACGATGCAGAATATATAGTTGCAAAAATAAAATAGAAAAGTTGTTTAAGGGAAGAGGATGGACTTTACTTGTATAAGATAAAGTGGGTAGAGTCCTCAATAAAAAATAAATTAATTGACAAAGAAAATGTTTTTCAGATATCCTTTATATATGCATATCTGTTCATGTAAGAATATATTTATGTATAGGAAAAGAAGGTGGGGGAAGTGATGAGGAAAGAAGTTCTCTCTTTGTTATCGGATGAGAATATAAAAGGAGTTTCTCAACTATGCAAGGTGTTAACCAATCCAACAAGAATAAAAATCTTATCTTTAATTTACAAAAAGGACTTAACGGTTAACCAAATTTCCGATCGACTTAAAATGTCTAACTCAATGGTTTCTAACCAGATAAACTACTTGAAAAATATAAATTATATCGAGTGCAAAAAAGGTACAGAGAACTTTTATAGGCATGACGATGAGAAATTAATTGTTACCATTAATCGACTTTTAGAGCAATCTTGTTAAAAAGGTTGCTATTAAAATAAATAAAAAATATAAAGAAACCTGATAATCCCAGTGGACTATCAGGTTTCTTTATTAATTACTCATCGTTCTCAAATTTTTTATAAATGTATTGAGAAGGATCGATAGGGGTAAAGTTCTTAGGTGTATAAAATCTTAATAAATCACCATTAACCACTTGGTCTGAAAGGGATAGGATGTTAGCAACCTTTTTTTGAGTTTCAATGGCTTCTTCAATTTTATCAGCTTCTAATAACTCTCCTGTCTCCGAGTTATAAAAATTGTCATCAACTGAGGAAATGGTTGGGCTAACAAATTCACCGTTTCTAAAAGGTACAAGTTGATTATGTTCTTCTGACAGTAAGTCTGAACCAAATTGAATATACTCTTTTGTATCCATACCAAGAAGGTGTAGAAGAGTAGGCAATAAATCTATCTGACCCCCGTACTCTTCTTTAATTCCACCTTCTTGTCCAGGTACACGGATAAATAGTGGTACACGCTGCAAGCCAGCTGATTCAAATGGAGTTATTTTTTTCCCTATAACCTTTTCCATTGCTGAGTTATGGTTTTGGGAGATACCGTAATGATCCCCGTACATAATTATAATGGAATTATGGTATAGACCAGAATCCTTTAGGTAATCAAAGAAATTTTCAAGTGCTTCATCTGCATAGCGGGCAGTTTGAAAATAATCATCTACTGACTTATCACCTGTATTATTTGCTTGGATAGTAGTTTCTTCTTGATTTATGGAATAAGGATAGTGATTAGAAACAGATATAAATTTTGCGTAGAAAGGTTGTTTCAAAGAATTAAGCAATGGAATGGATTTATTAAAAAAGGGCTTGTCCATAATTCCATAATCAGTCATCTGTTCCTCGTTAATGCCACTATAATAGCTTTCATCAAAAAAGTTGTTATAACCTAATGATTTATACATCTCATTCCTGTTCCAAAAACTGCCTGCATTTCCGTGGAATACTGCTGAAGTATAGCCTTTCTGCCCTAGAATACCCGGTGCTGCTTGGTAGGTGTTCCCACTTTTCATGGTAAAGGCTGAACCACTAGGTAAGCCATATAGAGAATTTTCTACCATGAATTCTGCATCAGATGTTTTTCCTTGTGCAGTTTGATGGAAAAAATTTTTAAAATATAAAGTATTTTTTTCCTTCGTTAATGAGTTTAAAAATGGAGTAACTTCTTCTCCATTTAATTTGTAGTTAATAACAAAGTTTTGAATCGATTCTAAATGAAAGTAAATTACATTCATGCCTTTGCCAATACCATAATATTCTGGATTAGGTTTTGCATAATTTGATTTAGTATAATTTATTACTTCCGTCATTTCATCACTTGATGCCATGACCCTTTGGGCAGATGCTTTTGAACTCTGTATGCCATCATAAATAGTGTAGTTATATAACCCCAGATATTTTACAATGTAATTTCGATCGAATCCCCTTGTTAACAATTGTGGTCTGTCAACTTCAGCTAAAACGAGGTTTAAAATAGAAAAAATCATAGTAACTGTAAAAATACCTAGTTTAGTTCTTCTTCTAGGTTCTTTCATATCTATTTTAACTAACCGAAAGACTAGGAAAAGAATAAGAATTAATAAATCTAGAAAAAACAGAACATCATAAGGTTTTAATAATGATAATATACTACCACTTACATCTCCAAAATTTTGAGTTTGGGTTAATGTGGGCAAAGTAATAAAATCGTTGAAAAATCGGTAATAGAGAACATTTACAAAGAGTAACAAAGATAAAAATAGATACATGGAAATTAAGATTAAGTACTTCTTTTTAGCTTTAAATAACATTGAAATACCTAAAAAGAATAATGCTGAACCGAGTGGATTTAATAGTAATAAAAATTGCTGCATTAAGTTGGAAATTCCTAAGTCAAACTGAGTGAACTGGACCAGATACGTTTTTATCCAAAGAAAGAAAACTGATAAGAGATAGAAAAATAAAAAACTTATCTCTACTCTTGTTTCTTTTATAGAGGAGACCCTCATTTTTACACCACCTAATTTAAGAAATATTAATATTAAAAAATGTTTCAAGTAATTATAAGCTTTATCTAAACATGCTTACATGAACATATATAATTATAGAGTATAGAAACAAAAAATTATAGTAATAACCAAACTGTTATGGAATAAATTTCCTTCAATATTTTGTCACATTCCTATGATTTTTATTGTGTTAACATTATGAGAGTAGTGTAATCTAACTTAAAAGGTATAGTTAACACTAAAATGAATAATTGCGCATATGTTTTTATTTAAATATGCTTAAATGTTCATGTATGCATTATTCAGAAAGGAGAAATCAACTTTAATTTTACAAGGAAAGGAAAATAAATATGAAATTAAAAAAAATCTTATATTTTGCAACCTTACTTAGTCTTGTTGTTTTAACGGCATGTGAGCCCTTAATGGTTTTAGATCCAAAGGGACCGCAAGGTCGAATAACTGCAGATGTCATTAAAATTTCCATTTGGACAATGGCAATCGTAGTTATAGTAGTTTTGTCTTTATATTTTTATATGCTTTGGAAATATAAAGCTTCTAAACAATCCAAGGACTATGAACCACCTCATATCGAGGGAAGTATTAAATTAGAAATTATATGGACTGCTATTCCCATTCTGATAGTGGCATTCCTATCTTTTATAACCATTAAGTCAACCTATGAGGTAGAAAATGTACCTAAAGGATACAAGGAAGAGCCGTTAGTAATTTACGCTTCATCTTCCAACTGGAAGTGGCATTTTAGTTATCCAGAAGAAAATATAGAAACCGTTAATTATTTGTTCATTCCTACAGATCGCCCGATTCAGTTTAAGTTATATTCTTATGGCCCGATATCAAGCTTTTGGATACCGCAGCTAGGTGGGCAAAAGTACGCAATGGCAGATATGCTAAACACATTAAATTTAGCAGCCGATGTTCCTGGAGAATATATGGGACGTAACGCAAATTTTACTGGTGAAGGATTTGCTCAACAAACCTTTAATGTTCAAGCAATGTCAAAGGAAGAATATGAAAAGTGGATATCAGAAGTAAAGGATACTGCTGACACGCTAACAGAAGATAAATTTGAGGAGCTTTTAAATCCTGGACACTTAGGTCAGTTGACTTTCAATGGTACTCATTTAGGCTTTTCACCACCACCTCATGATATGAAAAAATCTACTAGCGAAGAGAAAAACGAAGACACAGAAAATACAAAAGATATGGACATGGAGGATATGGATATGGAAGGAATGGACCATTAATTATATATTCTTCAAATAAAATTATTTTTTCTTGAAAGGAGTACTATTACATGGATTTTTTTGATAGGTTTGCTGTTCCCAATCCTGGGCCAACAATCTATGCTTCAATGGTTGCTATAGTCCTTACCATGATAGGCATCCTAGTATTTATTACGTATACAAAGAAATGGGGATATCTATGGAGAGAGTGGCTTACAACTGTAGACCATAAAAGAATAGGGATTATGTATTTAATCTCCGCATTACTAATGCTCTTCCGTGGTGGAGCAGATGCCATTATGATGCGGGCACAAACAGCTGTTCCTGATAATAATTTATTGAATGCTCAGGAATATAATGAAGTATTTACTACACACGGTGTAGTTATGATTATATTTATGGCGATGGCTTTTATAATGGCACTTATGAACTTTGTTGTACCATTACAAATTGGCGCAAGAGATGTAGCCTTTCCTAGGCTCAATGCCGTTAGTTTCTGGTTATATTTCTTTGGAGCTATGTTATTTAACATATCTTTCGTTGTAGGGGGGTCTCCAGATGCAGGATGGTCTTCTTATTTTCCACTAGCGGGTACAGATTTTAGTAAGTCAGTAGGTACCAATTATTACATGATTGCTTTACAAATTTCTGGGATTGGTACATTGATAACAGGTATTAACTTTGTTACTACTATACTAAAAATGAGAGCTCCAGGAATGACTCTTATGAAAATGCCGATGTTTACTTGGTCAGCATTGATTACAAACTTAATTATTGTTTTTGCCTTTCCCATTTTAACAATAGCGTTAATTATGGGGACAATGGATAGACTTTTTGGTACTAACTTCTTCACAACCACTGATGGTGGGATGGATATGCTTTGGGCAAACCTATTCTGGGTTTGGGGACATCCTGAAGTATATATCCTCATATTACCAGCGTTCGGAATATACAGTGAAATAATACCAACATTCGCAAGAAGAAATCTATATGGTTATAAGTCAATGGTAATTTCCATAGTGGCTATATCTGTTCTGTCCTTTTTAGTTTGGGTTCATCACTTCTTCACTATGGGACAAGGCGCTTTGGTTAATAGTATTTTCTCTATCACAACTATGGCTATTGCTGTACCAACCGGTATCAAAATATTTAACTGGCTGTTTACGCTTAGAAAAGGGAAAATTGAATTTACAGTTCCTATGCTTTATTCTTTAGGATTTATTCCTATTTTCACAATTGGTGGGGTAACAGGAGTAATGCTTGGAATGGCCAGTGCTGACTATCAATACCACAATACCATGTTTTTAGTAGCTCACTTTCACTTAGTTATAATTCCTGGGGTTGTATTCGCAATGCTTGCTGGTCTTACTTATTGGTGGCCAAAGATGTTTGGATACATGCTAAACGAGAGAATTGGAAAATGGGCGTTCTGGTTTATTTCGATAAGTGTTTGTGTAGCCTTTTTCCCAATGTTCATATCAGGTTTAGATGGACAAGCTAGAAGAATGTACACTTACTCTGAGTCAACTGGTTTCGGTATCTGGAATATGATTTCCTTTATAGGAGCTCTAGGTCTTTTAGTAGGATTTGTTTTAATAGTTTACAATATTTTATACAGTTACAAAAATTCACCAAGAAATATTTCGTCAGATCCATGGGACGCTCGCTCGTTAGAGTGGGCAACTAAATCACCTGTACCAGAGTATAATTTTGCAATCACTCCGACAGTTGATTCAACCGAGGCCTTCTGGGATTCCAAGAAAAAGGGATACAAACTATTTAGAGGTAATATTGAAAAGATTCACATGCCAAATAATAGTGGCATGCCATTTATTTTTGGATTCCTATTTTTTATTTGGGGCTTTGCATTTGTATTCGCACTTTGGATACTTTTAATCCTAGCAACAGTAGCTATATTTATTTGTTTAGCATTGCGTTCCACTGAAAAAGACAATGGAAGGTATATCTCTAAGGAAACAGTAGAAAAAATTGAAGACTCGTTGGGAGGTCCAAAATAATGAAGATTGATAATTCATTGCCTCTTGAATATAGTACCCAACAAAATCGCTTAAACATTCTTGGTTTTTGGATATTCCTTGGTGCAGAAATAGCACTATTTGGAACGCTTTTTGCCTCGTATTTTACACTTGTAGATCGGACAGGAAGCGGGCCAACTGGTGCAGAAATATTTGAAATTACACCTGTTGTTATTGAGACAATATTGTTATTAGGAAGTAGTTTTACAATAGGATTAGCTATAAATGCGATGAGACTGAAGAAACAAAAAGCTATGCTTGCATTTTTTGCGGCAACTCTTGTACTTGGTTTAGCATTTTTAGGAGTGGAAATTTACGATTTTGTTGTCTACATTCATGAGGGAGCAACTTTACAAACTAGTGGCTTTACTGCAATCCTATTCACTCTTTTAGGAACGCATGGAGCTCACGTAGCGTTCGGTATTTTATGGGGTACATTAATCATACTACAAATAAAAAGAGATGGGATAAATGAAAGGACAGCCAATAAAGCATTTATTTTCTCTCTTTACTGGCACTTTATAGATGTTGTCTGGATATTCCTTTATAGTTTTGTATTCTTGAAAGGGATGATGTAAATATGAGTGAATTATTTCCTAAAAAACATGTTATGGGCTTTCTCTCTTCTTTAATACTTACCGCCATAGCATTGACTGTTTATTTTTTTGACCTTTCATTTGCTATGGGTTCTACCATACTGTTAATAACAGCTTTTATTCAGGCTTTGGTACAACTAGTAATTTTCATGCATGCAGGTGAATCAAAAGACAAAAAAGTCATATACACTAGTATATATTATGGTCTATTTATTGCGATTGTAACTGTTTTCGGAACACTGCTCGCTTTAATATGGGGATATTATTAAAAAAGAGTACTACTTTACTCTAACCCGTTCCATTTTATAAAATTTAACAACTTTTAGATCAATAATGATAAAAATACAAAAGGCATGGTTAATACCATGCCTTTTGTGTTTTAATTAAAAAATAATTATCTTTTACTTTATTGAACAAATATAATTATTGTTCATGTGTCCAAGTAACTGATTGACCAGTTTTAGGACATGATGGAAACTTGTCTCCTTGCTGTAGCACCACATGTTCGCCATCCGCATCTATATAATGTCCAGACTCCATAACAGTATCTCCTGTTTGATGAGTGTGACTAGCATGTGTCCAAGTTGTTTCCTTTCCTGTATTGGGGCAATTCGGAAAAGTATCTCCTTGAATTAGTTCCTGTTTTGCTCCGCCTGCATCTATATACTGGCCAGATTCTTTTACAGTTTCCCCTGAGTGATGATGATCAGTAAAGTGACTCATAATTCATACCTCCATTTTTAAAATTCACTACAGACGTTATTTTTTTCTGTTAGGTATTAAAATATACATTCAAAGATTTCATTTACCATGTAACTCTAGAGTTTTTGAGTTATAGTTTGAAAAATTTGGTACAATTTTTTTAATTTTTAATTTTTAATTTTGCTGTTAATTATATACTCCGCCTTTTTAATGTGAATATAATTTAGTTTTAATGTAATTATAATTGTTACTAAAGGGAGTTAATCTATACTATAGTTGGTTAATAACATTTAGAGCATCTAAAGAAGGGTGTTTGAAAAAATATGCTATAATAGTAAGAAATTATTACCAAGGAGTAAGAATTTATGGAACATTTAGGTGAAGATAAAGATTATAATGGTTCTACAACGGATTACTATAATAATAAATTAGATGAAGAAACTCTTTTTATCGTTTCTCAAACTTTCAAGGCTCTTTCTGAACCAACAAGGATTAAGATATTACATCTACTTTCAGATAAACCACACTCAGTAAACGAAATTGCTGAAAAGTTACAAATGCTGCAATCTACAGTTTCACATCAATTAAGTTTTTTGAAAAATCTTCGCCTTGTAAAATATAGAAGAGAAGGAACGACCATTATTTATTCATGTGATGATGAACATGTTATGAGTGTTTTAAATCAAATGATAGATCATGCCCAACATTAACAATTCCATAAAGGAATGTGTTATTCAATTTGAAGGATGGGGATTTTTCCTTCCCCATCTTCATCTAAGGATAAAATATAAATTGATATTGACACAAATGCAATTGTGTACATATAATTTATATATGATTATATGTATATCTGTTCATATATTTACAATTCGGAAATTGGGGTATATCTATATAGGAGGGGTACATCTATGGGAGAAGGAAAACATCAATTAAAAAGGGAATTTACCTTAGAAGGTTTAGATTGTGCAAATTGTGCCATGAAGATTGAGAGAGGTGTTTCTTCTATAAACGGGGTTAAAGAATGTAATGTTAATTTTGCAACCCAGACTATATCTTTGCAATACGATAAAGAGCAAGAGGTAGAGATATTAACGAAAGCAGAAAAAACAATTACTCGTCTAGAACCCCATGTTAAACTTTTAGAGAAACAAAAAAGGCAGAAGAAAAAAGCTCAATCACACTCAGGTGAACATACCCATGAACATGTCCATGATCATAATCATAATCATGATCACGACCACGGGCACTCACATGCTCATGGGCATACCCATGAACATGGAAGTAATGATCTAAAGAAAATGATTAGCAGGTTAATTATAGGAGGCATTATTTTTGGATTGGGTATCTTTGCTCCATTAAGCGGGACTTTAGAATTGGTAACATTCTTAATTGCTTATCTAATAGTGGGTGGAGATATTGTTCTTCGAGCTATAAAGAATATAACTAGAGGACAGGTGTTTGATGAACACTTTTTAATGGCTTTAGCAACTATTGGAGCTTTTGCGATTCAAGAGTATCCAGAAGGTGTAGCAGTAATGTTATTTTATCAAGTTGGTGAGTTATTCCAAAGTATCGCTGTTAATCGTTCTAGGAAATCAATTAGCAGTTTAATGGAGATTCGTCCTGACTATGCAAATATTAAAATAGGTTCAGAAATAAAAAAAGTCGACCCTGAGGAAGTTTCTATTGGGGACATTATTGTAATAAAACCTGGCGAAAGAGTGCCCTTAGATGGCGTGGTCTTAGAGGGTACATCTAGTGTCGATACGTCAGCGTTAACAGGGGAGTCAGTCCCTAGAGATATTGAAAGTGGTAATGATGTACTAAGCGGATTCATTAATAAAAATGGATTTTTAACTGTAAAAGTTACAAAAGAGTTTAGTGAATCCACCGTTTCTAAAATCTTAGAGTTAGTACAAAATGCAAGCAGTCGTAAAGCTCCAACAGAGAACTTTATTACGAAATTCGCTAGGTACTATACTCCGGTGGTTGTAATAATAGCTGTTTTATTAGCTGTAGTACCTCCGATATTAATGCCTAGTGCTACATTTTCCGAGTGGTTATATAGAGCGTTAATCTTTTTAGTTATTTCTTGTCCTTGTGCTTTAGTTGTCTCTATACCTTTAGGTTTCTTTGGCGGAATAGGCGCAGCTTCAAAAAAGGGTATCTTAGTAAAAGGAAGTAACTATTTAGAGGCTTTAAATGATGTGAAGTATGTGGTATTTGATAAGACTGGTACTTTAACTAAAGGTGTATTTGAGGTTGTTTCTATTCATCCGGCTAACGGGTTTACAGAAGCTGAAATAATAAAATATGCTGCTTACGCAGAAGCATATTCTAATCATCCAATAGCAGAATCCATTAAAAAGGCTTATGGGAAAGAAATACAGGATGACAGTATTAAAAGTTATAATGAAATACCAGGCCATGGAATTTCAGTCATAATGGACGGTAAAGAAATATTAGCTGGAAACCATAAACTAATGATGAAAGAGAATATAAAGTATCACAACTATAGTGAAATTGGTACGATTGTCTATGTAGCTTATGATAAGAATTTTATCGGATCTATTGTCATTTCGGATAAGATTAAAGAAGATTCTCCTGAGGCAATTCAATCATTAAAACAACAAGGGATTAAAAAGACAGTAATGCTAACTGGAGATGCAAAATCAGTTGGCGAGCAAGTTGGAAATATCCTTGGAATCGATGAGGTACATTCAGAACTTCTTCCTCAAAATAAAGTGGAAGAGATTGAAAAATTAGATGCTGCCAAGAATTCTAAAGATAAGATTTTGTTTGTTGGTGATGGGATAAACGATACACCTGTATTAGCTAGAGCAGATGTTGGTATGGCAATGGGTGGATTAGGATCAGATGCAGCAATTGAAGCTGCAGACATTGTAATAATGACTGATGAACCATCTAAAATAGCAACAGCAATAAAACTTGCTAAGCGGACTAGAAGTATTGTTTGGCAAAATATCATATTCGCACTAGGAGTAAAAGCGATCTTCTTATTACTTGGAGCTTTTGGAATTGCTACGATGTGGGAAGCAGTATTTTCAGATGTAGGTGTTACCTTACTTGCTGTTCTGAATGCAATGAGAATATTAAGAGTAAAAAACATTTAATCATTTGGCCTTTAGCCATGGATTATACAGAAGCGGATGTTGTAGTAAAGATTCTACTAAGGATGCAGCGAAAGTAGTAAGTGATTGTTGTCTCCGAAGTCTGAAGAAAAGGCTAGCTCATAAGTGATACAGGGCCAGCTTTAACCGTTATTTTAAATGCATTATGTTACTACGAATGAAAAGTAAAACTGTAAAACGAGATGTCTAATAACGACATCTCGTTTTTTGTGTTAATACTCTGACGTAATAATAGGGGTACCAATCGTTACTTTTACCTGATCCGCCGATTCATTAGTCAATCTGTATGCGATATGAAGGTTCATATATTGATTATCACCAAGAGGAAGTTTAGTTTCCAAACGTTTTGTATATGCAGATAGCGAAATAAAATTATCTTCATTAAGACTTTGTAATTCTTCTCCCGAAAAACTAACCAATAATTCGGATGCTTCTGTATACAAAGGTTGTTCTATATCTGTAGTTCCTTGAACCGTATAAAATGTAGAATAGTTCTCTATTTTTTGTTTATACATATTGAAAATTCTTGGCCATTTGCTTTCATTCCAATCACCTTTTACATCATAAGTAATACTTAAATTATATTTACCTTTTTGAGAATAAATAATGATTAAGATTTTCTCTTCCATTTCTAAATTGGAAGACTTTTTATTCCCTTCAATTTTATAATGATCTTTCTCAGCTTGTTTTTTAGACCAAGTATAATCTTTTTCCGTTCTCATGAAAGTGGAAATTGCTTGATCAAGATCTCTCATTTTAGTAAATTGTCCAATTGGTTCTTTTATATACATACTCCATGTAGTTACCTTTATATTGTTTTTATTAGCTATTTTTGTAATCTGACTTAACTCATTATCTGCATAAAAAGCTTTAGTTTCCTTGGTTGTAATAGTTACTAGTAGTAAAAGACATAATAAAATTAATATGGATTTTTTCATTTTTTTCAACTCCCCTTATAAAAAAGAATAGCCAACTAAAAGACAATTTATACTAGATTACTATTTTTAAAATTGAATAGTTAGGATTATTATCCATTTATAAATATTTTGATTAGTTGGCTTCTCATTTTGTTTGTTCTTTATTCAAATATTGACTTGAATAAAAAGATGAGTAAGGGGTATACTATATTCAAATGTATATTTGAATGAACGAGTATAGGGGGAAAGAAATGATTAAAAAGGATATATGTGAAATTTATTGTTATGACGAAGAAAAAGTCAATCGAATACAAGGAGATTTGAACAAGGTTGATTTCTCTAGTTTGTCCCAATTGTTAAAATCCATTGCTGATGAAAATAGAGCAAAGATTACCTATGCCTTGTGCCAAGATGAAGAATTATGCGTTTGTGATGTGGCTAATATTATTGGTGCAAGCGTTGCTAATGCTTCTCATCATTTAAGAACTCTTCATAAGCAAGGTATTGTTAACTATAGGAAGGAAGGGAAATTAGCGTTTTACTCCTTAGGTAATGAACATATTCGGCAAATAATGATGATTGCTCTAACTAATATTAATGAGGTGAAAGTAAATGTCTGATCAGCAAGGAAAACTATCCGAACAAGAAATGAAAGCATATCGTGTTCAAGGATTCACTTGTACGAACTGTGCAGCCAAATTTGAAAACAATGTTAAAAATCTTTCTGGAGTACAGGATGCAAAAGTAAATTTTGGAGCATCTAAGGTTTATGTTCAAGGAAACACAACCATTGAAGAATTAGAAAAAGCCGGAGCTTTTGAGAATCTAAAAATTCGTGATGAAAAAGAACAACAAGTGGAACGAGAACCCTTTTGGAAACAAAAAGAAAACATTAAAGTGTATATTTCCGCCATATTACTAGTTATAAGTTGGTTTATAGGAGAGCAATTTGGAGAAGAACATATTCTTACGAATATTGGCTATGCAGCATCTATTGTTATTGGAGGATATTCTTTATTCTTAAAAGGGCTAAAAAATCTTGTTCGGCTAAATTTTGATATGAATACACTGATGACCATTGCGATAATAGGTGCTGCTATTATTGGTGAATGGGGTGAAGGCGCAACAGTTGTTATTTTATTTGCAATTAGTGAAGCATTAGAGCGCTATTCAATGGATAAAGCACGTCAATCTATTGAATCACTAATGGATATCGCTCCAAAAGAAGCGTTAATTCGTCGTGGAAATGAAGAGATGATAATTCATGTAAATGATATACAAGTTGGAGACATCATGATTGTTAAGCCTGGACAAAAACTAGCGATGGATGGGACAGTTGTCAAAGGAACATCTACACTGAATCAGGCAGCCATTACAGGTGAAAGTGTTCCTGTGACAAAAACTATTGACGATGAGGTTTTTGCAGGAACATTAAATGAAGAAGGACTACTTGAAGTAAGAGTAACGAAACGAGTAGAAGACACGACATTATCTAAAATTATTCACCTTGTTGAAGAAGCACAAGCTGAACGAGCACCTTCTCAAGCGTTTGTTGATAAATTTGCCAAATACTATACACCTGCAATTGTTATTCTGGCAGTTTTAATAGCAGTAATTCCTCCGTTGTTTGGTGGTGATTGGAGTGAATGGATTTATCAAGGTTTGGCTGTACTAGTTGTCGGTTGTCCTTGTGCATTAGTTGTTTCTACTCCTGTTTCCATCGTAACTGCTATAGGGAATGCTGCAAAAAATGGCGTTCTAATAAAAGGTGGAATTCATTTAGAAGAAACAGGACACTTAAAAGCAATTGCATTTGATAAAACAGGAACTTTAACTAAAGGTGTTCCAGCTGTTACGGATTTAGTTACTTTTAACGGAAATAAAGAACAATTATTAAAAGTTACAGCAGCTATTGAAAAAGGTTCACAGCATCCCCTTGCTTCCGCCATTTTAAGAAAAGCAGAAGAAACAGGATTGAATATAAATGAAGTGATTGTAGAAGATTTTCAATCCATTACAGGTAAGGGTGTAAAAGCAAGAGTTAGTAATGAAATGTACTATGTTGGAAGCCCTAACCTATTCCAAGAATTACATGGCAAGATTGAAAGTTCCACTGAAGAACATATTACCCGTATGCAAACTGAGGGTAAAACTGTTATGGTTCTAGGAACAAATCAAGAGATCCTTTCATTAATTGCTGTAGCTGATGAAATTAGAGAATCTTCCAGAGAAGTAATAGACAAGTTAAACAAATACGGAATTGAAACAGTTATGCTAACTGGTGATAATGAAAGGACTGCGTTAGCCATTGGAAAACAAGTTGGTGTTTCGGATATTAAAGCTGATTTGCTTCCAGAGGATAAACTAAATTATATTAAAGAACTTCGTGGCAAACATCAAAGTGTTGCAATGGTTGGAGACGGTGTAAACGATGCGCCAGCACTAGCAGCTTCAACAGTAGGTGTGGCTATGGGAGGTGCTGGAACTGATACAGCACTAGAAACAGCAGATATTGCTCTAATGTCTGATGATTTAAGTAAATTACCGTATACGATTAAATTAAGCCGCAAAGCTTTAACCATTATCAAGCAAAACATTACTTTCTCTTTGGCTATAAAATTATTAGCTTTAGTCTTAGTAATTCCTGGCTGGTTAACATTATGGATAGCCATATTTGCTGATATGGGAGCAACCCTTTTGGTAACATTAAATAGTTTAAGGTTATTAAAGGTAAAGAATTAATAACTTTATTAGGTGGCATTCCTGTTTTTAGCAGGAATGCCTTTTTTTAACAAGGAACAAATCAAAAATATAAGCAAGGGTAGATACAGAGAAGCCCTTTATCATCTTCAATAGAATAAAAAACAAATATCCTAGGTCAGTTTTCTAAAAATGATGTATATGTTAGAAAACAAAGGAATTTCATAAAATATTTTATGAAGTCCAAACGGGGTTGCATTCCAATAATAAATAATAAAGTACCTAGTGAATAAGTTTGTGAAAAATAACACTTAAACAATAGGGGGCGTTAGTTAATTAAAAATCAAACAACTTTATTATCAAATTCGAAGATAAGAATAATTATAGTGATACAAAATTAACAACTTTAAATAATCCATCCTACAATATATCGTAGGATGGTTCTTGTTTTTTATGTCAAAAAAACGTATTTATTATCTCTATACAATTGGAGAAAAAGAAAATGAAAAATTCATTGTCAAAATTATCATTTCAACCTCACTTTTCTTAATAAAATTAAGAAAAAAATAAAGGATGATAATTTTGCTAATAAAAAAATCTAAAAATAATAAACACTCTCTTGTTTACAAAACATCTACCTTTTATACTGAGAAGCATCTAGTTAAACTTACTTATATAAATAAAATCACCTTTAATGCTGCTAATGGAAAAAAAACAATTGAAGTTTTATGGTCAAATATAAAAGAACTGCCGTTATCAAAAAATATCTCATAGGTTATCAAATAGAAGACTGAAAGAAAAATTTAAAGTTATTTCAAAAAAGTCGGGTAGAAATTTTTAATTGCGTTTAGTTATTAAAAGGGAACAAGAAAAAAATATAAAGAGAAAAATAGTAGGGATAGTAGTTATATTTATAAACGCGCAGCCTGAAGGTAGCGCGTTATTTTTTTTAAGGCTGATTTCGTATTATTAATAATATAATAATAAGTAGTAGTAGTTATCGTACTTGACGATAAGTTACTACTCGTTTGTTTTCCGTATTCTACTTTGCTACACTTAACCTAAAAAGCAGGTGATAGCATGTGTGGTCGCTTTACTTTATTTACTGACTTTGGAACAATTATTGACCGCTTTAATATCGACTCAGCAATTGAAGAATCCCTTTATAATCCAAATTATAATGTAGCTCCCTCTCAATCCGTACTTTCTGTGATTAATGATGGGGAAAAGAATCGTCTTGGATATTTACGTTGGGGATTGATTCCTCCCTGGTCTAAAGATATGAAAATCGGTTATAAAATGATTAACGCTCGTTCAGAAACAATTGCCGAAAAACCAAGTTTTCGAAATGCCTATAAAAAGAAACGCTGTTTAATCCTTGCTGATTCGTTCTATGAATGGAAACGTACAGATGAACGTAAAATTCCTATGCGTATTAAACTGAAAAATGATCAACCATTTGGTATGGCTGGTTTATGGGAATCTTGGAAATCCCCAGAAGGAGAAATGATATATTCTTGTTCTGTAATTACCACTCAACCAAATAAGTTAATGACTGAAATACATGATAGAATGCCAGTAATATTAAAACCTGAAGATGAACAATTCTGGCTAAATCCAACAAATACAGATACTAACTCGTTAAGTAAATTACTTGTTCCCTTTGACTTTGAACAAATGGAAGCTTTTGAAGTTTCAAGTGATGTTAATTCTCCAAAAAACAATTCACCTAGCTTAATTCAGCAAATTTGTTGATGAATTAACCAATTAGTAAAAATATGTCGCCATACATAAATAAAGAAAGTTGCGAAGCTTTAACTATTTCACTATATATTTTTGCTGAATTATACCTAGGTCTACGAAAAAAGGTGAAGTCATTTTGTTTATTTTCCAAACGAATGCTAATTAATCTATTAAAGATGAATACGCTTTTTTCTTTGAAGTCAAATTAATAAATGAAACTTCCGCTCATCTCTTTAATATAAATTCTATCGTAAGATTTAAATTAGTTACCTAAACCTAATATTGTTTTATATGTCTCCATCTTGTGGAGAAAAGATTCTTCACCACCTTCAAGATATTGCAATATATGTTTAGTTATCTTGGCATTGCCATGATATCCTTGAGCTTCAACCCACCCTTTTCCATTATTTGAAGCTAGGACAATAACTTGCTCTGCACCTGCATTAGTTACTATGCTGGGGTTATGAGTAACTATAATTACTTGCCTTTTGTTTTTTATTTTTTTTAAACTTTCAACTAAATTTTTATATATATATTGGCTATCCAAATTATCTTCCGGCTGATCGATAAGAAGTGGTGTATTATCGTTGGTATGTAGGCCAAAATTAAAAATAAATGTGAGAATTGCAGCGACTTTTTGTCCAAGAGATAAAGTTTCAATTGGAAGTAATAAAACTCCTTGTGATTTAGTGGATTCTTTAGAATTAATATTAAAATAAATATCAAAATCATCTTTAGCAGCAAAATACTTTCTTAGACATGCATCAATATTATTTTGATTTATAAATAATCCTTTAATTATTTCTCTATAAATTGAGTTTAAATTTTGACCTGTAATTGCTTCGTAACCTTCATTTACATCGTATAAAGACTTGTTAGCATTACTTTTCATAACACTAGATAAGCTAACTATCGCTTCTAACTTACTGAATCTTTGCCAAAGTAGTAATTCAAGAAAATCTAAAAAATCAATTTTTTCTATGATTTGGTATAGATATCTTTCAACATCTCCCCAGGTTAATAACAAACCTTTTATATGACGTTCTCTATTTATATTAAATAGTAGCTCTTCTAAGAAATCATGTTGTGGTTTATTACCGTGACCATAGTATATTTGCAAAATTTTTTTATTATTTTCATTAAAGCTGCTTATTTTTTCTGATACTATCTTTTTTCGTTCATTCATAGAAATCTTTAAAGAAGGTATTTGTTCTTTTAAATATTTTCTGTATTCCTATTAGTATTTCGAAGCTCCATAAGAAAAGAATCTATTTCATCAAACCTTATACCGTCGAAAATAACCTCTTTTACAAAGTCACCAATCTCACCTTTTTCTATTCTATGTACAATATTATTTATAGAATAGCTTTGGCGAAAAACATTATTTAAGATATCATTCTTGAGATATCCAGTTACTGGTCCAATTTGCTCACCGCTAATCTTATATAAATCTATCCAGTGATCTGCTAAAATTAATTTATGCATATCATTTCTTTCTTCCTTAAATGCCTTTTCTAAGAAAAATTCAGAAGTATAATACTCCTTGTGGGGGTCTAGCTGTGAAATAAATTTTAGCATATAGTCATCGTTATTATAGGTAAACTCAATTTCTATAACTCTATGTTCTGCGAGAAACTTAAGCTGTTGCTGATTAGCAGATGTACGTGAAAAAATAGTATCTATTAAATTTAGTAATGTAGACTTTCCAGTACCTCTGCCACCAATAATACAATTCAAATCTTTTGAAAAATCTACATAGAAACCGTTATCACCAATACTTATATTCCCTAAAAAACCCTTATCAGAGGGTTTTACATGGATATTTTTAATGAATTTATCAGTTACTTGTGGTTTCTCAGTGTAAATAGAAAACTTATAATCAGTTAATGCTTTTCTAAAACTGTTGAAAGATAATTCGTTTATCTTAATCCATGTATTTCTTATACCTATATCTTCTAGATAGTGAGAATCACCTTCATATATTATACAGAAGTCTTCTTTTCTTTTGTTTGAGTATTGTAAAATTTTTTTTTCAAACAGGTTATCTATATTATTTAAACTTGTAAATCCTAAAAGATGACTAGTAGCAAAGAGTTCCTTTTTATATAAACCAGTACCTAAGAAATCAGAAGAGTTAATGTGGGCTATATAACCTATTCCACCAATCTTTTGAATTTTTTTAATAATAGTTAGGCTAGTATCTATTGTTCCATCTACAGTAGAGTAAATATGGTTATTTACTAACTTCTGTACTTCAGAAATGCTACTTTCATCAAATATTCCTACTACATGGTTTTTATCAGAACAGGATATTTCTAACCCTAACAGTAAGAAAATTGATTTCCGGTATGTTGCACTTGATTTTATTCTTGTTTTAAAATACTCATTTAAGGCAAATTTGAGTTTATCATATCCTCCGATTGTGTTGTGATCTGTAATCACAACTAATTGAATGTTTTCACTATATAATTTATGTGCAATTAACATGTAGGTTAGATACTCTTTAAAGTTTTCATAGGGTATGTTCTTTTCTTCAAGTAACTTATAGTATCCATTACCCTCAAAATTTCCTTTTGTTATTTGTTCTGAAAAAGTTTGTATTTGTTCCTTATTAAATAATAATTCCCTTTCGCATATCTCTAAGATATCTTCAACTTCTAATTCTTTATACGTTTTTCCTTTGGTGAGTTTATAATCATGGGAAGCAGGAGTATGTAAGTGTATTTCACATTTTTGCAATGTACCAAATTTAGTTTTATTTTTTTTAAATTCATTAACTAGTGTATTCAATGAATTGACCTCCTTGCTGGTATATTCAATTATAAAAAGTACTAATTATGGAGATCAACATTATAGAAGCCATTCCGAGTACTTTCTATAGCAAATGTCAATGCTCCTATAAAATATTATAATTTTTAAAACACTCTCATTTGTAATTAATGGTAATTATATCAATAATTTTCTTAGTAGAGAAATGTTTTTTATAATAAACCACCACTCAATTTCTTCTGACAAGTAGTAGTGTTAATCAATGTAATCCCCTGAAATTTGGAGCGGATGTTAGCGAATCTAAATATTTTTAAACTTCTTCTCATTTGTAATAGGTGAAACAAAGAATTCAGATTTTTGATATAATTACCAATATCCTAATTAGATAAGGAAAACTACTTAAATCAGAATTGGAGAAAGAACAATATGAAATTTTCAAAGATAGGTTGGTCTCTTGTTACAGCAGCTGCAACGATAATTATTGGCTATGGTGCAAAGAAGGGGAAAATTCCTTTTATTTCATCTAAGATAGTTGACCTATCTAAAGTTGCTTCTGATACAGTACTTAATGAAGAGAAATCGTTTGGTGGCCTTAAAGAGAGCACGCTCAATGAGATAGCAACAAATACTTATAAAGGTGTGAAAGCATTTATTGACGACAGTGAATTAGTGTTCAAGTTTAGATCTAATTCGAATAAAATGATTTTAGAGTCGAAATTTAAAATAGATGCTGCTGGAAAGTTAGTTATGACTTTTGTATCTGGAAATTATGGAAACCATCCTACAGCACCATTGTTTTTTAAAGATAATTTAGTTGAAGCAATGAATAAAGCCAATAGAACTTTGTAAAAGATTATAGATATGGAATTTATGACTGTGAAGTACCTTCAAGTATAAGATAGTATATTTCACTTTTTTGATAACTTCTGAAACTATTGAAAATAATAGGATAAAAAGTTAAACTTAAATCAGATTATTTTTCTATTTTGGATTTTTCTTTTACTTAGTAAATGTAGAGCCTTTGGGTTCAGTTTTAATAGCAGCTGTGCTATTAACTGTCCTGAAGGCTTTTTTTTATGAAAAAAGTAAATGACAAAAAAGAAAATTAATAGAAATGAAACAAAATACTAGGAGGGAAAGGTTTTGACGACGACTAAATTATTTGATTCTAATGTCTGTAGGAGGATTGCATATGTATAAAATCACATGCTTTTGTTCTCTAGAACCTACAAAGTTAGAAAGCTTATTAAAGGGTATAGGATTTTCAAGTAAAAAAGATGGATTGGAATGGTATTTTGAAGATATAGTTTTTCGTATTGAACCATTTAAAGGACATTCTAATCAAAGAGAAAAGGGATATAGAGTGTATTTTAATGGTAAAAATACTATGAGCTTTTCTTATATGTTTGACCTTTCATTAGGAACTTTAAATACTACAATTACCTGTATTGAGTATATGTTAAGGGAGGAAGGGAAAAACTCTAATGATTGGCTATCACTTTTAGATAATAGTCCCTCTATAATTACTATTGACACAAGGGGTTTCTATCAAAAAAACAGTATAAATATAATTGTTACTAATAATACTGTAGTGTTCCAATTGAGAAGTAAAAAGAATACAAGCTTAAAATTAATAAGCGGGTTAAAAAGGATCGAAGAATTGGTTGAATATATTATTCCAACCACTTACGATCTTTTTTCATTTGAGGAGGAATTAGCATAATGGTTGATTTTTATACTAGTAAACATTTCTATCAAATTCGTGAAAATATATTATTGATTGACGGAAAAATAGAAGAAAAGGGCAATATTTCTGTATATCATCTTATAAAAGATGAACCCGCTTTTATTAAAATATCTCAAAAAGGCAATATACCAAAAATAATAAAAACAGAAGATGTATTATTCGTTGATAATTCATCAGAAATTTATCATGGCCAAAAAACAATTAAGAAACATTTTCTCGTGTCGGTTCTACTTAAATTTAATGAGCAAGAAAGATATATAACTACAGATATTTTGGCTGCTAATGAGGACCATGCAAAGAGAATTATCAAGGTCAACTATAGTATGTTTCATATTTTAAATATAAATGTTAAGAATGTGAACATCGTTAGGTTATTCAATAACTTCCAATAAGGAAAAGGGAGAAACCACTACTATTATCAATAGTAGTGGTTTCTTAATGAAAATATTTAATGATGCTTCATTTAATATTGATAAGAAAAACGGAGGAAAAGTTTTATGAATAGATTTGAAGATTTAATTAAAATACTAAAAAAACGTGGATGGGATTATACAATGAAAAAAAATGGAAACATTAGATTTATTTTAGGGAATCAAGAAATTATATGCTTTAAAGTGGACGCAGAAGGTATTAAAAAAATCATACTTGATATTATAAACTGGTAAACTAAAAGGATTATATTAGAGGGCAGAAAATCCCTTTAGAACACTTATTATACATTTTAGATAAAGAATCTTCCTCTTTTAACAGAAGCGCAAATAACAGCTATTTTGTAAGTTTGAGAGTGTCTAGAACAAATACGATACAATATATATATATGGGTGTTTATGGCATCATAAAAATGTAGGGTATGGCATTAAATTTGTGCAATAGGGCCGTAGGCCCTGCACAAATTAAAAAACCACTTGTCAACATTCCAAAATACACATACACTTCCTGTTGG
>NZ_WEHU01000070.1 GCF_009183415.1 Bacillus sp. B1-b2
TGAACTGCCCCCTGTCAAGTAGACAGTGGAAATAATAAAATTGATTTAAGCGGCTTTAACTCTATATTCCATAGGGCTAAGGCCGTTTAGTCGTTTTTGGTATCTTTCATGATTATAAAAATGGATGTACTCATCTATCGCAGTAGTAAGTTCCTCAAATGTCTTATATTTGTGTAAATAATACTTCTCACATTTCAGTGTCCCAAAAAAAGACTCCATTGGTCCATTATCAATACACCGACCAACTCGTGACATGCTTTGTGTCATCTCTGCCGCATCTATCTTACGTTTGAATCCTTTAGATGTGTATTGGAATCCACGGTCACTATGGATAAGAGGGTGTTCTCCATTCAATAGTACTGTGGCTTGATCAAGTGTATTGAATACAAGTTGATTATTATTGGAGTGTCCTAGAACATAACTTATAATGGATCCGTCATAAAGATCACGAATCGCACTTAAATAGGCCTTTTTTGATTGGCCATACTTAAATTCTGTAACGTCTGTTACCCATTTTTTATTTGGTTTTTCCGCTGTAAATTCACGATTTAATATATTGTCTGCCACATGTTGAGGTGTAGAGCGTTTATATTGCTTTTTCTTGACACGAATGACAGAGCGTAATCTAGCCACTTTCATCAATCGGTAGATTCTTTTATGATTAAGTTTCTCCTCGAACTTTCTATTCATGTGAAGGGTCATTTGACGATAACCAAATATGCCATCAACTTTTTCATGGAGAGTTTTCATCTCTTTGATGATTTCTTTATTCAGTATTTCTCTGGATGAAGGAGTACAATTTAGCCACTTATAGTATGCAGATCGAGCAATACCCGCAATTTCACAAAGTAAACTAATGCTTAAATTCTCTTTCTCGTGAAGCTCCTGAATAGCGATGTACTTATCCTCAAATCGGATTTGGCTTATTTTCGCCTCCTTTCGATCTCCTCTAACTTTTTTAAAAATAAGTTCTCCGCACGTAACCGTTCATTTTCTCTTTCTAACTTTTTCATTTGAAGGTTGATTTTCTCTTCTGGAGTCAGCTTGGCTTCTTCTTTCTTATTACCACGTCTATCTTTCAGCGCTTCATCTCCGCCATCTTCATACTTCTTAACCCATTGATAGACTTGTTGATAAGAAACATTATAAGTATTAGCTGCTTCTTGATAATCTTTTCCGTTCCCCAAGCAATCAAGTACAATTTGTATTCGTTCTTCCCAAGTCGTTTTTCTTCCCTTAGTCATAGAGCTCGTCCTTTCTTTTGACGTATCCTTTAAGTCTCTATGACTATTATACTTCCTAATCCAACCTCTGAGGACAGATGCATCCGATATTTCATACAATCTAGCTACCTCACGTATAGAATACTTCCCAGACAAACAATCTCTAATGGCAGCTAGCTTCAATTCCTTAGAATACTTTTTCCAAGTAGAAGACTCTTTTAGACCTTCCAAACCATACTTATCATACTTGTGTTTCCAGTCCAAAATCGTTGAATGGTGCACGTTATATTTTGACTCAAGTTCATATGTTGAATAATGCTTATCTAATTCCTTTAATATCTTGTATTTCTCTTCTGCAGAGTAAGATTTTTTGGACATAATAAATACTCCCCCATAAGCAGCCAGATTTTTATTTTTTAATCTGTCTACCTATAGGGGAGCATATCA
>NZ_WEHU01000072.1 GCF_009183415.1 Bacillus sp. B1-b2
ATTGAGTTAATTTCATAATTCAATCTTTTAAAGAAACACAGACTTACAGAATCTTGTCATCTATAAATTTTTAAGCTGTTCGTTGCTTACTTAACACCGTCATATGGTTAATCCTATCTGCTGCTAACTTGGAAGCATTGTAAACAAGCGTCACGAGATCAAAATGGACTTTTGCTCTTTTTCCCGTACGATAACGAACATTGTTGAGCTGAAAATAACCTTTCAAATAGGCATTTACTCGCTCTACCGCTGTACGGCGTTTAAAGATGGTTTTCCAAACTTTTGACCCTCGAGCTGGTGCGGTATATCTTCTAAGATTAGTGGTGATTTTTACTTTGTATACTTTCTGACAAAGACCATCATTCGCTAAAGGACAGTCTTTACACTCTTTTGGACGTGTATATTTTAGCGTTTTATGCTTATGATCAAAGCTATCGTAACGGTAAGAATGCTCTCGTACACAAGTAGGAGCGAAGTGCTTATCAAATCCGATAGGATCCGGTTCGTTCCGCTTATTATAAGCAATCACAGATTGATGACCCATTCGATTAATTTGGGTATAAATCGCTTCAAAATCATAGCCTGCATCCATTGTTTGATAACGTAAAGAAGGAAGCAGAACTTGTTCGTGAAGTCCTTTTAATAAAGGGATCGCAGCTTTTCCATCATTTAAATTAGCGGAGGATAGAAGAGATTGAAAGATATACTGGCTCTTTGTCCCTACAGCTAAATGTGCTTTGTAGCCATACCAAAAAACATTTTTTCCTTCGCTGTTTTTTTTAATTCCCCACTGAGGATCTTGAGGAATTTCCGCTCTAAGTTCATGCAGAGGAATGTCTAGTTGTTCTTCTATTTTCTTATCGTACAGTGGAAGATTGCCTTCCTTTTCCGCTTTTTCGATAAGCCATTGTTCACGTATTTCTTTTGATTTACGTCCACGTTTTTTCGGTTCCGTTTTCGGCTGTTCTTCCTTTGGAGGTGCTGCATCTTTTGCTAGAAAATGGGTGGCATCAATGGCAACCGTGTCATCCTCCACGAAGCCTTCTGAAATGGCTTGATGAAGTAGTGTTCCTTGGACATTTTCCAGAACTTCGGATTTACAAAGAATAGTAGTCATTCTAGAGTATGCTGCTTCTGAGGGGATAGCGTCTGAAACTAAAAAACCGCAGTCGAGACGAAAGATCATGTCGTGTTTTAACCGTTTCACTAAATCCTTAATAAATGGAATTCGCTCAGTAATTCTAGCAATGAGCGAATAAATCATCGCTGCATAGTTTAGCTCAACAGGCCTTCCAAAACGCGATTGCTTCGTTACCACAGCGAAGATCGGTTCTATGTCAATGGTAGAAAAAACAGCTTCAAAGCGTTGGGTAGGTTCTAAATTATATAATTCTTGTAGGTCAAATAGGCTTCCTTGTCGTATAATAGTCATAGGGAGTCTTCCTCCAGTCTGATTAGTTTGTGTGGTGCTTACTAAATTCGACATTTTGGGGAGGTACTCCTTTTTTTGCATCTCTGAGAGCTTGAGGCTCTAAGCGTTAAATTTATGAAATTGATTCA
>NZ_WEHU01000073.1 GCF_009183415.1 Bacillus sp. B1-b2
ACTCAACTTTCGCACCAGAAAAATAAGTGCTAATCGTTGGTTGTATTGTTTTTAAGGTCTATTAAATATATGGCTTGACAATGTTATTAAAAAATGAAAAAACACCTCGATCTTTGGTATAGTGAGATTGTCGAGAAATCACTACCACATAGAAGAGGTGTCCCCTATATGATAGACCAAAATAGCGAGTATAATCAACTACCAAATGAACTTAACTCTGTTTTTTCTGAGCTTGAAATTAATAAGCATTTACGCCAAGCTGGTATTAAAAAATCCTTTGGTTTCAGTTGCTCATCCTTATTTCAGCTTGTTTTCTGTTTGATTTTTCAACATAAAAATTGGTTTTCTCTTCTTGATTCAAAGAAGGCCGATCAGTTTCCAGCTAAAGATGCAGTCTATCGCTTTTTAAACCAATCCACTTTCAATTGGCGCCGGTTCTTATTACTATTGAGCACTTTTACCATTCAAAAGGTTACTCGTCTTACGAATAAAGAGCGTCCAAAAGTATTGATTATCGATGATTCTGCGTATGACCGAAATCGGAGTAAAAAGGTAGAACTTCTCGCTCGTTGTTTTGATCACACTTCTCTTAAAATGCGTTTCTATAAAGGCTTTCGTATGCTCACTTTGGGCTGGTCAGATGGCTATACATTTATGCCAATTGACTTTTCTTTAGTCAGTTCAAAAAAGTCTCAAATCAATGGAATCTCTGAACAAGTTGATAAACGTACTTGTGGATATAAGCGTCGGGAAAATGCATTACAAACAGAGCCAGAACAAATTCCTGACATGATCAAACGTGCGCTAGCTAGTGGAATAGATGCGAGTTATGTCCTTATGGATTCTTGGTTTACCTTACCACCACTTATCAAAGCTATAGTTGAACAAGGTTTGGATGTCATTGGAATGGTTAAAGAAACAAAACAGCGCTATAACATAAATGGGACATTGGTTTCTTTAAAGCAGCTATATCGTTTGGCCGGACCCGTTCAATCAAAGAAAGGAATTCTTCGTTCCATCCATACGACAATGGCCAATGGAACACCAATAAAAGTTGTTTTTATTCGAAACAGGAACAAGAAAAGCGACTGGCTTGCCATCCTCAGTACCGATTGCACGCTATCAGAACAGGAAATCGTCCGAATCTATGGAATGCGTTGGGATATCGAGGTGTTTTTTAAGGCGGCCAAATCTCTTTTGAAACTTGAAAAAGAGTTCCAAAGCCGGTCTTATGATGCGCTTATTTGCCATACAACGATTGTATTTACTCGTTTTATCGTACTGTCATGGCAGAATCGTTGTAACACCGATCAACGCACAATAGGTGGCCTGTTTTACGAATTATGCGATGAAGTAAATGAACTTGATTGGGCTGTCGCATTACAGCAGTTAATCGAGCTTCTTCAAGACGCACTAAAACAGACGAATAAGAAAATCAAAAAGTTGATACTAAGTCAACTTGAGCAGTGGATCTCTGGCCTTCCAAGCTATATCAAGTCTTATTTGCCGATTTCACTCTGCGAAAGTTGAG
>NZ_WEHU01000074.1 GCF_009183415.1 Bacillus sp. B1-b2
TAAAATGTACCCTATAAAGTAGACATTAAAAAAAGTCTACCTGTAGGGTACTTTTTTGTATAATTAAGTAACACAAATAGACAGCTAAAGAATGACAACATGGGATTGGAGAAAGCGATGAGTAAAAAGATTTTTACAGAGAAAGAAATCAAACTTCTATCTTTAAATAAGTACGTTAAATCTGTGAGTCCAAAAGGTATCACATATACAAATGAATTTAAACATATTTTTATAGGGGAAAAAGAGAAAGGCAAGCTTACGAGAGAAATATTTGAAGCCTGTGGATTCGATGCAGAGGTTTTAGGAACAGATAGAATATACTCCGCGAGTAAGAGATGGAAAAGGGCTTACGAAAAGGAAGGGGTAAATGGTTTACGTGACACTAGAACGGAAAAGTCAGGCCGTTCAAGAGAAAGATCACTTTCCCTTGAAGAAAAAAATGCTCGGTTAGAAGCACAAATAAACTTACTAAAGGCAGAAAATGAACTCTTAAAAAAGATTCGTTATGCAGAAAGGAGGATGAAGAAATAGTACTTCCTCCTAACCAAAAGTATACCTTAATTCGTTTCGTGATAGAGAAATATCGATTGAAAAATAGGGTGCAATTTCTTTGTGAAATAGCAGGGGTTTCCAGAAGTGGTTATTATAATTATTTCTCGCAGAAGTCACAGGAACAAAGAAAGTTAAAAGAGGAAAAAGATGAGAAACTAAAAGAGCTGATCTTAAAGGCCTTCCGATTTAAAAATCGTAAGAAAGGGGCACGTCAAATCAAAATGACTTTGGCGGGTCAATTTAATGTTGTTTATAATTTAAAACGTATACGACGCATTATGAAAAAATACGAAATCATTTGCCCAATTAGAAAGGCAAATCCTTATAGACGAATGATGAAAGCCACCAAAGAACATCGTATTGTACCAAACCTTTTGAATAGACAATTCAAGCAAGGAATCCCAGGGAAAGTACTTCTGACTGACATTACATATCTTTCTTTCGGCAAAGGATTAAGAGCCTATTTATCCACCGTTAAGGACGGTTCAACTGGTGAAATTTTAGCTTATCATGTATCGGATAGAATGAACTTAGAATTGGCTACAGATACACTGAAAAAGTTAAAGAAGAACAAAAACTTTAAGAGAGTAAAAGATGCCTTCATTCATTCGGATCAAGGTGTTCATTATACAAGTCCTATTTATCAAAGAGCAGTGAAAAGATTAGGGTTGCGCCAATCAATGTCTAGACGGGGAAACTGTTGGGATAACGCTCCCCAAGAATCATTCTTTGGTCATTTTAAAGATGAAGCTTCTATTAAAGCATGTCCAAGTTTAGATGAAGTAAAAAAGGAAATCAAACAATATATGATTTATTACAATAATTATAGATACCAATGGAACTTAAAAAAGATGACTCCTGTTCAATACAGAAATCATCTTCTTATGGCAGCATAGGCTTTTTATAAAATGTCCTTTACAAAGGGTACACTTTA
>NZ_WEHU01000075.1 GCF_009183415.1 Bacillus sp. B1-b2
AAAATAAACTGTGCACAGGGAAAATAAAAGTTCAATATAACACGTTGGTAAGCCGTATGCCTTAATAGGGCACGTGCGGTTTGATGAGGGGGTGGCCATGTGAATGGTCACCCTACTCTATTCCATGGAGAGTGAAAAGATATATGTAATTACTATCCCTGTGTAAGTGGGAAATTTATTAGCGAACTGTTGGGGGTCTAATGAAAATAGATAAAATATATAATAACAATGTAATTAGTGTCATTAATGAGCAAAATGAAGAGTTAGTAATAATGGGAAAAGGTATCGCATTTCGTAAGAAGCCTGGGGATTTAGTAGAAGAAACGAATGTAGAAAAAGTATATACCTTAAAAAATAATGATATATCAGAGAAATTCAAGACGCTTCTATATGAGGTTTCTGTTGAGTATATCCAATTAACTGAAAAAGTGATAAAGCTGGCTAAACAAAGACTAGGAAAGAGCTTTAATGAAAGTTTGTACATTTCCTTAACAGATCATATTCATTTCGCAGTAGATAGAATAAAAAAAGGGTATGAAATAAAAAATGCTTTATTATGGGAAATTAAACGTTTTTATAAAGAAGAATTCTGTATAGGAATGGAAGCCTTACAGATGATTAAGGAAAACTTGGGTATAGAATTACCAGAGGATGAAGCTGGCTTTATTGCGATGCATCTAGTTAATGCTGATTTAAATCAAGATATGCCTAATGTGGCAAATATCACAAAAGTGATGCAAAACATATTAAATATAGTGAAATATCATTATAAAATGGAATTTGATGAGGAATCCCTTAACTATTTCCGCTTTGTTACTCACCTAAAGTTTTTCGCTCAAAGACTCTATAGTAAAACATATATGGAGGACGATGATCCATTTTTATATGAAATGGTAAAAACAAAGCATAAAGAGGCATTTGCCTGTACAGAAAAAATCAATGATTATATCCAAAATCAATTTAATCATACTATATCCGATAACGAAAAGCTTTACCTAGCTATTCATATACAGAGAGTGGTTGTTAGGTGACTATACTTAGTGATAGTGATGAAAGTTTTGGTGTGATAGTAGTAATCAAAACTTTCATCAAAAATTCTCCTTATACATAATCCATGTCATGGATTAGTGACCACACTCTTATCCTCTGAATCTATCTCTTCTTTCTCTGTCATTAATTCTTGTTTCTTTTCATGTTCTTTCCTTATTTTCCCACAGGTGATGCATTCCCCGCTATAATAGTAACTATATTTATGATATTTTCGTAATTTACATATGAATGATCCGAATAACATGTGTAACACTCCTTTGCTTTTTCTGTGAAAAGGACGTGAATGAAAACTTTGGTAGTAGACTAAAAATGGGGCGAGAGAATGTGGCTTAGGATTCATTTTTCTTAAAAAAGACAATAAGAAAGAAACCTATTAAAAATTTG
>NZ_WEHU01000076.1 GCF_009183415.1 Bacillus sp. B1-b2
TAGAGTTAGTCTAAAAAGTGGACACGTATAAATGAGAATTTATTATAATAAAACTATCATTTAAAAGGACGTGTTCAAAATATGGGAAAGCACTTTTCACAAGAGTATAAAGAATATGTATCTAAATTAGTAGTCGAGGAAGGAAGAAAGGCCTCAGAGGTTGCGTTTGAACTAGAACTATCCTATAAGACAATGATGAGGTGGATTAAGGACTATAAGGATAAGAAGCAGGCTAAACAATCAGGAGAAGCTTATATTACTCCTTCCGAGCTAGAGAAGTTAAAAAAACAACATGAAAAAGAAATGCAACAACTAAGAGAAGAGAATGCCATCTTAAAAAAGGCGATGCACATCTTCACCAAAAACCCCGAGTAATCTATACGTTCATCCAAGCTCACCGTGATGAGCATACCGTTGTGAAGATGTGCGAAGTGTTCCAAGTATCACCCAGTGGATTTTACAAATGGTTAAAGAATCAACAGAAACCACCTTCGGAGAAAGAAGCCTATAAGAAGGTAATCAATCAAAAGATTAGTAAGTCTTTTCATGAAAGTATGGGGACTTATGGCAGCCCAAGAGTACACGATGATTTAATCGAATGGGGATATACAATCTCCAAGAAAACAGTGGCTAGGAGAATGAGAGAATTAGGTTTAACGGCTACTCCAAAAGAAAAATTTATAGTCACAACGGATTCGAATCATTCTTACCCCATCTATCCTAACTTGGTAAATAGACAGTTTCGTGTAGCGGAGCCAAATAAGATCTGGGTAGCTGATATTACGTACATTCGCACGCTAGAAGGATGGTTATACTTATCATCGGTGATGGACTTGTTTTCCAGAAAAATAATAGGGTGGAGTTTAGGAAATACCCTAGAAAAAGAATTGCCTCTACAGGCACTAAAGATGGCTATGGCATCAAGAAAACCACCGGAAGGAGTCATTCATCATTCTGATCGTGGATCTCAGTACTGTTCGAATGACTATATTGATCTTTTAAAACAGAATGAAATGGAGATTAGTATGAGCAGAAAAGGAGACCCTTATGACAATGCTTGTATCGAATCTTTCCATGCCACCATAAAAAAAGATTACCTCTATCGCAGACGTTTTAACACAAGGGCAGAAGCAATAAAGGCTATTCACTTTTATATTAGTAGCTTTTACAATGAAGGACGAAAACACTCGACTTTAGGTAATTGTTCTCCCAATAAATTTGAGGAAAAGTATAAACAATCTGAGGTGGAAAATATCTCATAATATAGACATTTGGTGTTAGAAAGGATCAGTCATGATTTTTGAGTGATTCTTTCTAACACCCCACCAAACGAAGTGCGGTAGTAGCTGGAGAAGAAAAATATCTCATTTTTTTGTGTCTACTTTCTTGACAGAAGACCA
>NZ_WEHU01000077.1 GCF_009183415.1 Bacillus sp. B1-b2
TAAAAACAATCATGATCTTTCACTCACACCCCCTCATGAAAAAGGGGGTTATTTTTTTGTGAATTGACCATAACTGATACTACACAAACAGATAAGTACGTGGGTTTTAATGGTGGGTTAAACCCTGTTATAAAAACTGTAAGGAATGGATTGTTGCACACCGCCTTGTTGACCTAGCTTTTGCTTGGATCACGTACAGAAAAATGCCGAGGTACAATCCTTTCCACTGTTTGTGAAAAAGAGTAGGAAGGTGTTTGTTATATGGACGTACTATTAAAAAATTGTGCTGGTTTAGATGTTCATCAAAAAGAAATTGTCGCTTGCGTTATTCGAGAAACAACAGATGGTCATTCTCTTACAGAGGTTCGTTCTTTTCCAACTATGACCAAAGACTTGTATGAGCTCCTTAAATGGCTGGAGCAATGTAACGTTACTCATGTTGCCTTAGAAAGCACTGGTATCTATTGGAAACCTATCTTTAATATTATTGAAGATTACTTCGATATCACTTTAGCTAATGCCCAAAGAATTAAAAATGTACCTGGTCGTAAAACAGATGTTGCCGATGCCGAATGGATCGCTAAATTACTTCAACATGGACTGATTGAAAAAAGCTTCGTTCCTCCTACAGATATTCGTGAACTTCGAGACTTAACCCGTTTACGTAAGAAATGGGTAGGAAATATTACAGCGGAGAAAAATCGAATTCAAAAAACGTTGGAGTGCTCCAACATCAAATTAGGATCCGTTATCTCTGATGTATTTGGTGTATCTGGAAGAAAACTTTTATCTAAACTGGTGGAACAAGGCTATGTAGATCCAAAGGATGTGCAAGACACTATTCATTTTAAAATGATGCCAAAAGCCCAACAGATTGTCGATTCTCTTTTTGGAACGCTTAATACGCATCAAATCTTTCTCATTCGCCAATCTTGGAATCATATTATATTCTTGGAAGAACAATTAGAACAACTCGAAAAGCAAATCTCCGAACTACTTGTGCCTTATAAGGAACAAGTGGATTTACTTTTAACCATTCCAGGAGTGAAAGAAAATTCGGTGGCAAGTATTATTGCGGAAATCGGTATCGAAATGAGTCAATTCCCTACCGCCCAACACTTGGCATCATGGGCAGGATTAGCACCAGGAAATCACGAAAGTGCTGGTAAAAAAAAAGCACTCGTACAACAAAAGGGAATCCGCATATAAAATCAACATTGTGTGAAGTGGCATGGGCCATTTCACGAACTAAGAATACATGGTTGGCAAGTAAATATTGGTCACTGGCAGCACGAAGAGGAAAGAAAAAGGCATTAATCGCAATCGCACATAAGACATTGAAAATCATTTATCATATTTTAACTGGAAAACAACCATTCATCGAATACTCGAAAT
>NZ_WEHU01000078.1 GCF_009183415.1 Bacillus sp. B1-b2
TTTTAAATTCCATTGATATCGATAATTGTTATAGTAAACCATGTAATGATTTATTTTTGCCTTTAATTCTTTTATGGTTTTACAAGATTTATAGTCTACCTCATCTTTTAAATGTCCAAAAAATGACTCTTGGGGGGCATTGTCCCAACAGTTTCCTCTCCTAGACATAGACTGACCTAGTCCATATTTTTTTAATAAATTTTGATATTTTGGGCTTGTGTAATGGCTTCCTTGGTCCGAGTGAATAAAGGCATCTTCATGTAGCGTAACTTTCTTATTGTTCATTAATTTATGGATCGTCTTGGTAGCGATAGGAAGAGTGATACGATCAGAAACATGGTAAGCTAGGAGCTCGTTAGTAGATGCATCTTTTATGGTCGACAAATAAGCCACACAATTACCGTTATATGGCAAATAAGTAATGTCCGTTAATAACACTTTTCCAGGAACACCTTGTTTAAATTCTCTGTTTAACCTGTTTGGAACAACCTGGTGTTCCTTGGTTGCTTTAGCGATTTTTTTATAAGGGTTAGGCCTTCTATGAGGGCAGATTATTCCGTATTTCCTCATGATTCTTTGTATCTTCTTGCGACTAAAGGTAATACTATATTCATTCTCCAATATCATTTTAATGGAACGAGATCCTTTCTTATACCCACGTCGATTAAATGCTTTTAATAGGATTTCTTTTGCTTGTAGATCGAATTGCTCTCTTGCTTCTCGATTAGTAGTTGCCTTTAGAAAACTGTAATATCCAGAACGGGAGACATCTAAAAGTTCACAAAAATACCTGGTCATTCCTTTAAATTGATTCTGTTCAATGATTTCATAAATCAACTGATACACTCTACTTGTTTCTAGACTTTCGCTTGCGTTTAAGAGCCTCCTTTCTGTCGCTTCGAGCTTTTTTAATAGCTCTACCTGGCCCTCCAGTAACTTAATCCTTGCTTCTTGTCTCTCCATAATTTCTGAAGGTGTAAGTTCTCGCTTTAATGGTCTGCCAGATCCCGTTTTCCTTGTATCTGTAAGTCCAAGCAATCCATTCTTCTCGTAAGCCTTTTTCCATCTATGGGCTGATTGTTCCATTCGCTTCATTCCTATAACGTCCATATCGAAGCCATTTTCTTCAAATATCTGTCGTGGTAGTTTACCGCCCAAATACTCATCCATAAACCTATTTTTAAAGGCGTCAGTATATGTAATCGCTCGATCGCTAACACGCTGTACATTTGGGTTCTTTTGTAGTGTTTTTATATCTTTAATTGAAAATGTTATTCTACTCATGTTGTCCTCTAATCCCTATTTAGTAATTATAAGTATATAAAAAAATACCTGTAGATAAAACACTCTTTTTCAAGTGTCCTAACTACAGGTACCATTTTA
>NZ_WEHU01000079.1 GCF_009183415.1 Bacillus sp. B1-b2
AAAAACTGGTTTCGAACACTTGAAAGTAAGAAATCTACCGATATTCCAGCTAAAGACGCGGTCTATCGTTTCTTAAATCGTTCCACTTATTCATGGAGAAGGTTTCTTCTTTTATTAAGCGCACATTCGATTGAAAAAGTAAGTAAGCTTACGAATCATGAGCGTATCAAAGTGCTGATTGTTGATGATTCTTCTTATGATAAAAATCGAAGTAAATCGGTTGAACTACTTGCGCGTTGTTTTGACCACGCTTCTCAAAAAATGCGCTTTTACAAAGGCTTTCGTATGCTTACATTGGGTTGGTCTGACGGTAAAACATTTATGCCTGTAGACTTTTCTTTATTGAGCTCTAAAAACAGCGTTATCAATGGAATATCACATAATATCGACAAACGTAGTTCTGGATATAAGCGCCGTTTAGAAGCTTTACAAACGGCACCTGAACAAATTCCAATGATGATTCAACGTGCAATGAACACAGGTATCCAAGCTTCTTATGTCCTCATGGATACTTGGTTTACCCATCAACCACTTATTAAAGAGATTAAAGATCAAGGTCTTGATGTCATTGGCATGGTGAAAAATTTAAAGCAACGTTACCTCATTCATAATCAAAAGGTTAGTTTGAAGGAGTTGTATCAGTTGGCTTCCCCTATTCAAGGAAAGAAAGGAATTCTTCGTTCCATTCAAACGACACAAGCTAATGGTATTCCAGTTAAAATGGTATTTGTCCGTAACCGTAATAAAAAGAGTGAATGGCTAGCTATTTTAAGTACCGATTGCAGCTTAAGTGAAAAAGAAATCATTCGTATCTACGGTATTCGTTGGGACATTGAAGTCTTCTTCAAAACAACAAAATCATTATTAAAGCTACAAAAAGAGTTTCAAGGTCGTTCGTATGACTCCTTAATTTGCCATACAACAATCGTCTTTACTAGATACATCGTACTCTCTTGGCAGAACCGCTGTAGCACAGACCAACGGACATTAGGTGGTTTATTTTATGATCTTTGCGATGAAATTAGTGATCTCGATTGGGTTGTCGCACTAGGGCAGTTACTCGAGCTTCTTCAAGATGTCCTAAAAGAAAGCAACAAAAAGATTCAAAGGTTAATTCAATGTCAACTACAACACTGGATTGCAGGCTTACCTAATTACATCAAGATCTACCTGCCTATTTTAGTGTGCGAAAGTTGAGT
>NZ_WEHU01000008.1 GCF_009183415.1 Bacillus sp. B1-b2
GTCTTCCTCCAGTCTGATTAGTTTGTGTGGTGCTTACTAAATTCGACATTTTGGGGAGGTACTCCTTTTTTTGCATCTCTGAGAGCTTGAGGCTCTAAGCGTTAAATTTATGAAATTGATTCAATTAGTAATTTCTAGAAAAAACAGTTCATGAATACTTTAAATAACTTGTAGAGTATTGAAACTAATGTAGCAGAGAAAAAAACACTCATTTCCTTAAGAACCTAAGTAAGGAGTGCTGATTTGTTGCGACTTAACAGCTAACTAAATGCAATAATCCATCCCTTATAAAATAAGTCTTAATATCTCATTCATTCCCTTTGTGCTGTTCTAGAAGGACAACTTCACCCATAAATTACATTGTAAAGAATTAATATTATTGTAAAGAAAAATAGAGTGTTTTATGTTTTTATTTTAATTTTACGTTAAAGTATGTTAAAATTTTGTTTTAGAAATATAATAGATTGCTAGGAGGTAGGTGCAACACAACCATGAAAAGCTTATTACTTACATTAAAAAATACATCTAATAAATTCTTTAGCCTTTTTCTATTGACCGTATTTTTCCTTTGGATGAAAACGTATATAATACAACTTACACAATTTGACCTAGGAATAGACAATACACTTCAAAAATTTCTTTTATTCTTTAATCCTTTAGGATCGTCGTTACTATTTTTAGGATTAGCTTACTTCTTTAAAGGTCGTAAAAAATATATTATGCTTATGGTGATTTACTTCTTCATGACGTTTTTACTATATGCGAATGTTTTATATTATCGATTCTTTAACGACTTTATTACATTGCCAACTTTATTCCAAACACAGAATTTTGGGGATGTTAGCGGAAGTGTAAGCTCCTTATTACGCGCACATGATTTCTTTTTCTTTATAGATTTTCTTGTGTTAATTGGATTACTGATTTTTAAAGTGTTTAAAATAGAAAGAACAGATATGAAACGTCGTAAAGTCGCGGCATTACTTTCTTTAGCTCTAGGGATTTCCTTTTTAAACCTTTCTATAGCTGAGACAGATCGACCAGAACTATTAACACGTGGTTTTGATCGAAATTATATTGTGAAATATTTAGGAATGTACAACTATACGATATATGATGCTGTACAAAGTACAAAAGCATCTGCACAAAGAGTTACGGCGAAAAGTAATGATATTACGGAAGTAATTAACTTCACTCAATCAAATTATGCTGAGCCAAATCCAACATATTTTGGCACTGCTAACGGGAAGAATGTTATCTATTTCCATCTTGAATCCATTCAGAATTTCCTGGTTGATTATCAGTTAAATGGAGAAGAAGTAACGCCATTCCTTAACTCCTTGACTAAAGATGCCAATACCCTTTACTTTGATAACTTTTATCATCAAACTGCTCAAGGGAAGACAGCAGATGCAGAATTTATGCTAGAAAATTCTTTATACGGATTACCACAAGGTGCAGCATTTACAACAAAAGGGTTAAATACCTATCAGGCAGCTCCTGCAATTCTAGGTCAAAACGGGTATAGTTCAGCCGTGTTCCATGGAAATGCAGGAACCTTCTGGAACCGTAATGAAATCTACAAATCATTTGGATACACTAACTTTTTTGATTCTGCTTATTATGATATGAAAACAGAAGACTTAGCAGATTACGGCTTAATGGATAAACCGTTCTTTGAACAATCAAAAACACTGTTAGAATCGTTACCACAACCTTTCTATACGAAGTTTATTACAGTAACAAACCATTATCCATATCCAATTCCAGAAGAAGAAGCGTCTATTGCCCCACATACAACGGGAGATAAATCGGTGGATACGTACTTCCAAACAGCAAGATATGCGGATGAAGCATTAGAGCAATTCTTCACCTACCTGAAGGAAACAGGTTTATATGAAAACTCCATTATTGTTATGTATGGGGATCACTATGGTATTTCAGAAAATCATAATAAAGCCATGAAAACAGTACTTGGAAAAGACGAAATTACACCAACAGATAATGTAACACTACAAGAAGTACCATTAATTATTCATACACCTGGTTTAGAAGGTGGAGTCAATCATACGTATGGCGGACAAATTGATTTACTTCCAACCTTGTTACATTTATTAGGGATTGATACAAGAGAGTATGTACAGTTAGGGACAGACCTATTATCTGAACAACATGATCAAGTAGTACCTTTCCGTAATGGTAGTTATGTAAGTCCAACTATCACTTATACTGGTGGAAAATACTACGATACTACATCAGGTTTATTATTAGATGATACTCAATTAGAAGTTGCTAAAGAATATCAAGAATCTGTAGAGCATAAACTATATTTATCGGATAAAGTAGTAAATGGAGATTTATTACGTTTTTATACACCAGAAGGCTTCACTCCTGTAGATCGATCCAAGTATAATTATAAAAATGAAGCGTCGAACACTAGTGAAGTAGAATAAGTATAGTTATTCTACAGCTAATTAACCCCCGAATAAACATATTCGGGGGTTTTATTTATGACCAATATTAAATCAGTAAACCACTTTTTACATTTTGTATTTGATTATTTCCCCTGTGCTTCTTAACCTTCTTGAATGATATTTTTTTCAATTCCTTTCAGGCTCTTATCAAAATATGAACGAGCATTGTTATCGTAATTAGTTTTCTCTCCTTATTGGAAAAGAGATAATATACGATCCTTATTCTGATAATAAACAGAACCAGTAATAAACAGGATACCTTGTGCATCATGATCAACTAATAAAATAGTTGGCTCATTTCCAATATCAATGGTGGCAAAACCATCTTTATATTGCAGACTGGAACACTGTGTAAGTAACCACATATTATTTTCCTGTGCAAAATGAAACCATTGCTCACTAACATAATCTAATTCTTGTTCACTGGAGATTTTCACTGTAAAAGATGGTACTTCTGCATGATACGTTTTCCCACCAGACATGGTAAGTACTTTTCTTCCTGACTTTTGATGATAAATGTCTAACCTATTGCACATTAATAATATTGACTGCACATCATCTTCATCATATGCTTCAAGATGGATATAAAAAGGATAATGAAAGCATCCTTACACTGCTTTTTTCATCAAAATCAGTGTATCCTCCACATAATCTTCATTATCTCCATAAACATGATATTGTTCAAAATCACCTTTTAAGGTAACCCAATCTTGTTCTTTCTCGATATTATGTATTAGATGAACATTCATTAAATATCTCACCCTCAAGTTTCAATTATTGCGTAGAAATTCGCTCATCATATTATTATAAATATCTGGTTGATCTATATTAGCTGTATGTCCTGCTTGTGGAATCAATCCTACTTCAACCATGCTATTGTGTGTTTTGATATAATGTACAGAATCTATTTCATGCTGTTGGTTACTACCATTCAACACTAATGTTGGTACTTTCAAGTCCCTTAGATCTGTTTCGAAAAGACTAGGGTAATGAAATGTTTGTGAGTATAGAACCTTTTGTAAAGTATCAAACCACTTATCACCATGAAGCTCTTTAAAATGCCTAGCAACATTCTCATCATTCTGTTCAATATGTAAAAAATGGTGATACTGTTTTTCCATAACAGATTTTAGTTCATCTGGTATGAAAGGTGAATAACCAGTTAACATAATTCCAGATAATATGTTTGGTTCTCTCAATGCAATATGAACAGCGATAGAAGCACCTAATGATAGACCAATTATATACCCTTTTCCTTGTTCCTTTATCTTTGTGATGACCCAATTTACCGCATCTTCAAAGTAATCATCAACAGCCACTTTCTCTGAACTTCCATGACCAGGTAAATCAAGTAAAATCACTTCGTAGTTTTCTTTTTCTAAGAAATTTAATTGATTGGAAAAATGCGTTTTACTTGTTCCCATAAATCCATGTAACATATATATTTTAGATATAGGAAACACCTCCTTATATTTGTATTTAATAAAACGTTACTATAATTTAGTATTACTGTATATATCTTTCTATTCAATTTATAATAGAAGGTATTTATTTTATTTAGGTATACATAACTAATAGGTTAATTTCACAATATAACGTTAAAAGCTTTAGGGAGAAATATTTTATGACAAAATTAGGTAAGTTTCAATCGATTATGTGGAGCATTGCTTTACCAGGATTTAGCCAATTATTGACTGGTCAATATTTTAAAGGTACCCTATTTGTATTATCAGAGATCACCATTAATGTTTGCAGTCATTTTAACAAAGCTATTATGCTTAGTTTTTTAGGAGAATTCTCGAATGCTTCTTCTATTGTTGATTATCAATGGTTAATGTCTTATGCCTTTTTATATTTCTTTGCCATGTGGGATGCCTATAAGTATGAAATGCCTGAAAATGAGGAGCTTGCATTTCTTCCATTTGCTTCGGCTGCTGCATTTGTTACCCTTGGTCTTATTTATTCCAATGTAATTAAATTTTTCGGCCAGGTATTAGGGCCAGTTTTCACACCAATGATTTTTGTCATTCCTGGTTTAGCTAGCGGATTTGTGATCCGGTATTTATTATTAAATCTATCTCTGAAATACAAAATAAAGTCATAAAAAGACCGTTTATATAATAAATACTCCCCTATTCTAACTTTTAAAAAATAAATCACAAATTCTATTCTTAAAATAGAGTTTATGATTTATTGTGGTTTGCTGTCTTTCGATATTCACTTTCATCTTCTTCCTTCATCAAGACCTAACAACATATACGCAAACCAACATAATAAAGGATATAACGATTAAACTAATGACCCATAACCATGCTAACTCCATATTTCCTGAATCCATTGCCACATAAATTGCTGTTGGAGTTGTTTGCGTTTTTCCAGGAATATTCCCTGCAAACATTAAGGTCGCTCCGAATTCTCCTAAAGCTCTTGCAAAGCTTAGAATGGCACCTGAAATAATTGATTTCAAAGCAAGGGGAATAGAGATAAAAATAAATACATACCAACCATTTGCACCATCTACTCGTGCAGCATTCTCTATATCGCCATCTACGCCTTCAAACCCTGTCCTAGCAGACTGATACATCATTGGAAATGCAACAATGGTAGAAGCTATAACAGCAGCCCACATTGTGAACATAATTGGTTGATGAAATACCCATTCTAACATTTGACCGACTGGACTATTCCGACCAAAGATAATAATTAACAAAAAGCCTACTACAGTAGGAGGTAAAACTAAGGGAAGTAGTAAAAATGTTTCTACAAACACTTTTCCTTTAAACTTTCGTTTTGCCATGAATTTACCAAGAAATAATCCTAAAACAATTACTATAATGGATGATACAGTTGCTATTTCAATAGATAATAAAACGGGTGACCAAAAACTATTATTCATTGTTTTATCGAAGATCCTTAAATCCGTATTCTACTAGTATATTAATAGCATGATTATCCTTCAGAAAGTTATAAAAAAGTTCTGCTTCTTCCAAATGAGAGCTATTGTTCACAATACCTAGAGGATAAATAATCGGACCATGTAAGTCTTCTTCAGCTGTAGCAACTATATTTACTTTATCTGAGGTTAAAGCGTCTGTTTGATACACAATTCCTGCATCCACATTATTCGTTTCCACATATGTAAGTACTTGACGAACATCTTTTGCAAATACTACTCTATCTTCTATATCATCCCATACTCCTATATTTTCTAATGTATCTTTTCCATATTTTCCCGCTGGAACTGATTCTGGTGTCCCTAAAGCTACTGTATTGGCTTTTGTCATATCATTAAAGCTCTTCATTTCTATAGAAGAATTTTTAGGAGTAACCAATACTAAACTATTACCTACTAAATCTATTCCATTCTTCTCTTCTATCAATCCTTCAGCAACTAATGTATCAAACTTATCTTCTGCAGCAGAAAAGAATAAATCAACAGGAGCACCCTGTGAAATTTGTTGTTGTAGAGCACCAGACGCACCAAAATTGTAATTTATTTTGATAGTAGAATGTTCCTTTTCAAATTCTTCGCTTATATCCGTTAGTGCATCTTGTAAACTAGCAGCAGCTGAAACAGTCAATTCTACTGATTTTGGAGATTCTGTGTCTAGTTTCTCTGAAGTTTCTGTTTGTTCATTTGTTGAACAAGCAGTAAGGAAGAACATTAGTATAAGCATTTTAGGTACTATTTTTTTCATTCTGTAACTCCTTTATCTTTAGTTATTACTAATTATAGCTAGTTTTTTGTTTGAAAACTATTATTCTATTCACTAGTTTATTCCTGAATAAATGAATGACTTATCGTTTAGAATCTATTTACCGAGCCTTTTCATCACTCTTTCTTGTCCTCTAAACATTCAGAACAACTGTATCTATCTGATTTTCTACAACTTTAAGTCATTTATTAATAATGAGAATACTCCTATTAATATTACTAATAATATCATTATGTTCTTGTATGAATATTGTCTTACCAAAAAGGAGAAAAAGGTTATGCTGAAAGAAAAAATTTCTTCCAATCAATTACTTACCATTATATTATATTTCAACTTAGGCAGTTCACTTATCATTGGTCTTGGTAAAGATACTATGGAGGATGCATGGATAACGGTTTTAATCACTTCTTTCATAGGTATCTTGATTAGTATGTTTTATAATTATTTTCAAGAGCTAATTCCTAAGAAGAACTTTTTTGATATAGTAGAGCTAATCTTTAATCGTCCTATATCTATTATTATTACTCTTACTTATATCATTTACTTTTTTTACTTAGCTGAAAGAGTTACCCGTGACTTTGGAGAGTTAATAAGTGTCTATGTTATTCCAAATACCCCCATCGAATTCTCGATGTTCTTATTATTGTTTATAATTGGTTACATACTTTACTTAGGAATTGAGGTATTAGGGAGAGTTACGGAAGTATTTACTCCATATGGACTTTTCTTTATTTTTCTTCTCACCATCCTGTTATTCTCAAGTGGGAATATGGAAATGAAAAAGATTCAGCCAATTTTAGCAAATGGAGTGACTCCACTTTTTCAATCTATCTTTCCTTATGAAATTATTCGCCCCTACGGACAATTATTTGCTTTAACATTTTTCTTTTCCAGCTTACCTACTAACAAAATAACAAAAAAAACAATCATTTCAGCTGTTTTTATTTCAGGTATCATTCTTTCTATTGTTACTTTTACTATTACTGCTTCCCTAGGAGCAAGTAGAGCAATTTATACTAATTTCCCTTTAGTTGGTGCAGCTAGGTTAATAAATATAGCTGATTTTATCCAAAGGCTTGATGCTTTAGCTGTTTTTATTATTGCATTGGGTGTCATTATTAAAATCGCTATCTTTCTTTTGGCAGGATTAAAAGGACTTGAGTATATATTCCAAATACCTTACCGTTTTTTTGTTTTTCCAATGATTTGTGTATCTACCCTATTTTCTACTTTTATTAGCTTTAGTCTAACAGATCATCTGCAAGAATCTGTAACAGTAGTACCCTATTTACTAAGCCTACCATTTTTCTTTATGTTTCCTGCTTTTCTTATGATTATCATGCTTTTTAAACATCAAAAAAATTAATCTCTTAGATTTATGTTGTACCAAGCTATTTTTATTTAATAATAAGAAAGATGCCCAATAACTGAATAATTGGACATCATTTATTACTTTTTATATCGTACTAGTATCTATTACAAAGCGATATTTAACATCTGAAGCTAATACACGTTTATATGCTTCGTCAATTTGATCAGCTGAAATAATCTCAATATTAGGCACAATACTATGTTCTGCACAGAAGTTTAACATTTCTTGTGTTTCTTGAATGCCACCTATCATAGATCCTGCAAAAGAACGACGATGACCTATAAGTGCCATCACATTCAGTGATAAAGGCTCTCCAGGTGCACCGACATTAACCATTGTTCCATCTAGAGATAATAAGGAGAAATATGCATTTAAATCGATACTAGCACTTACTGTGTTTATAATAAGATCAAATGTACCAGCTAGTATCTCAAAGGTTTCTGGATTACTAGTAGCATAATAACTAGTAGCTCCAAACTGTAATCCATCTTCCTTCTTGCTCAAAGTTTGTGATAGGACGGTTACCTCTGCACCCATCGCATGAGCAATTTTAACTGCCATATGCCCAAGTCCTCCCAATCCAACTACTGCTACTTTCTTCGCTGGACCCGCTCCCCAACGTCTGAGTGGCGAATAAGTTGTAATACCCGCACAAAGTAATGGAGCTGCCGCATCAAGTGGAATGTTATCAGGTATCTTCACTACAAAGTCTTCTGTCACAACTATATGAGTAGAATAGCCTCCTTGCGTTGGTTCTCCATATTTGTCTACACCTGCATATGTAGGAATATTTCCTTTTAAACAATACTGTTCTTCTCCTTTTAAACAGTTTACACATTCTTTACAAGAATCAACCATGCATCCAACACCTACACGGTCCCCTACTTGATATTTCGTTACCTCTGAGCCTATTTCTGTTACAATACCAGCTATTTCATGTCCAGGTACTAATGGATAATTAACAGCTCCCCATTCTCCATGTGCAGTATGAATGTCTGAATGACAAATCCCTGCATATTTTATTTCAATTAATACATCCTGTAAATCAAGCTCACGTCTTTTATTTTCAGTTGCTTGGAACTGTTCTTTTGCACCATAAACAGCCCTTGCTTTAGCGATTGTCATCTTTTCAACCTCCATAAATAATAAATGTAACGAGAAAAGAAGGAGCTTACTTTACTGAAAGAAGCTTTAACTACTGTCTCTCCTTATCTCTATCCAAGAATAGAATAATACCTCTAGTTAACTCTAGGTCAAGCAATGAGGAAAATTTTTTATAAAAAGAAGATTAGTATTTTTTGACAAGGTTGAACCAAAATGATAGAATTTCGCAAAAATAGATTGAAGAGGAGCTTATGATGATAACCTATTCTATTAGTGAAGCAGCAAAAGAATTAAATCTTACCATTTATACATTACGGTACTATGATAAAGAAGGACTAATGCCTTTTGTAGAACGTAATGCAAGAGGAATTCGAATATTTAAGGAATCCGATATTGAAGCATTAAAAATCATTCAATGCTTGAAGGCTACAGGTATGCCTATTAAAGATATAAAAGGGTTTATAGCATGGTGTTCGGAGGGAGACTCCACGTTACAACAAAGGTACGACCTATTCCTAGAGAGAAAAGCAACGGTAGAAGCACAAATGGACGAGTTAAGAAAAACAATGGAGATAATTAATCATAAATGCACCTATTACATGTCTGCCTTAGATGCAGGAACAGAGGAAATCCATAAGAAACGAAAGCTAGAATTTAATTAAATTTAATGGACACTGGATTCTTTTATTAAGTATATGTACAGATTTAGAATTCTTTTTTAATTAATAGGAGAAAAATATATGTTTTTTATGTTTTAAATTATTCTGTATTGGGTAAAAGATAGTAGCTTTTTCTGATGATAATATGTGTTTAATAATAATAAGCTTTCACCATTAACAAGTCATAAAGAGGCATAGATAAGAGAGCTTACTCAAAATGTGAAAATATATATACTCAGGATTTATTTAGCTTACATCAGAAAAATCTACTATTACTAATACAGGCTGAATACTTACTCAGCCATTTCTAAGAAATTTCTTTAATAAGAAGGAAATTTCCTTAGATTTAATTACTTTTGGGAGGACTATAAGTTGTACGTAAATAATCAACTTTACCAATTTTTTATTGAAAAAACATGGAGTTTAACAGAGGAATGGTATACGAGCATTGATAAGTCTAATACTGCTGGGATCTATGCTACAGAAAACCCAAGTGTCATAGAATTATTAAAACAACAAAACTATGAATTCCATGTAAAATTTTCTGAGGTTTTTAATAAAGAGAAAGAAGCATTTCTATTCGACTTCAAATCATGGATTTTAAAAGTAGCCAGTGACCCAGAGCACACGCAAACTCCTATACAGTTTATTATTAAAGAATTTCATAGGACCCAAGAACAGTATTTAAAATTAGCCAAACTCTTCATAGAAAGGGATAAAGATAACTACTCCATACAAGAAATCCACCAAATATACCACTCTATTACAGTCACAATGAATCATGTAATAGAGTGGTTTACAAAAGAATTCAATAAAAATGCCGAAAAAAGACTACATGCCCAACAAGAATTAATTTTAGAGCTTAGCACACCAGTAATAGCACTCAATCGCAATGTTGCTTTATTACCACTAGTTGGAGAGATTGATACAACTCGTGCAAAAATTCTCTTAGAAAAAACCTTAGAGGAATGTAATCGCTTAGGTATTAACGTTTTACTTTTAGACCTTTCTGGTGTAGTTATAATTGATACGATGGTAGCACAACAAATCTTTCAATTAATTGATGCTTTATCCTTAATCGGTGTGAAAACCCATCTTTCTGGAATTCGACCAGAAGTAGCTCAAACAGCTATACAACTTGGTTTAAAATTTGATAAGGTATCTGTTAACTCTACACTTGCAAAATCAATTAAGTTGGCATACATATAAAATAGAAGAAGCCTTCTAAATGCCTGGTAAAAATTTCGAAGGCTTCATTATTTTAGAATGATATGATATTTCATCTTAAATATTGATTTATATTCTAATAATATTTGCTTTTATTTCCTCTAGCTACCATATAGAAACCATTATAAAGTTACATTAATTTCCCATTTTATTTTCCATTTACTAATTATATATACTTATTAAAATGACTACCTTAATTCTCAAGGTAGTCATTCTATTTTAAACGAATCTGATAATATTGGTTGATCTTGATTCAGCACTAGCTGACGTTATATTTGCTACAGTTGTAGTAATAACGTTAACAGTATAGGTGTTTGTCCCAGCTGTAGGTGGCAAATCTACATACGTGACTGCCAGATTGAATCTTTGTGTTCCTGCAGCAGTACCCGTTCTCGAAAGTGTTTGTTGATTTAATATTGTCCCATTTCTTCTTAAAATTACATTAAAATTAACTACCCAGTTGGCAGTTGTAACAAAAGCAACAACTTGGGAAGTGTCTATTTTTATTTCGTTTCCTGCAGTTACTGGTACTGTAATAGTATTAACTATTGTTTCTGTACCTAAAGGGATAACTATAGGTACTGTAGGCTGATCATAGAATAGTGCTGCTACTGAAGGCAGTCCGGTAGCTCCGGTAGGACCTGTTGGACCCGTCACTCCTGGTGGTCCTGTTGCTCCCGTTGGACCAATTTCCCCTGCTGGGCCTGTTGGGCCTGTTGCTCCTGTTGGACCGGTTTCTCCTGCGGTTCCTGTTGCTCCCGTTGGACCAATTCCCCCTGCTGGGCCTGTTGCTCCCGTTGGTCCGATTTCTCCTGCTGGGCCTGTTGCTCCCGTTGGGCCAGTTACTCCTGCGGTTCCTGTTGCTCCCGTTAAGCCAATTTCCCCAGCTGGGCCTGTTGCTCCCGTTGGACCGGTTTCTCCTGCAGTCCCTGTTGCTCCCGTTGGACCGGTTTCTCCTGCAGTCCCTGTTGCTCCCGTTGGACCGGTTTCTCCTGCTGGGCCTGTTGCTCCCGTTGGGCCGGTTTCTCCTGCTGGGCCTGTTGCTCCCGTTGGACCAATTTCCCCTGCTGGGCCTGTTGCTCCCGTTGGACCGATTTCTCCTGCTGGGCCTGTTGCTCCTGTCGGGCCGGCTTCTCCTGCAGGTCCTGTTGCTCCCGTTGGGCCGGTTTCTCCTGTAGGTCCTGTTGCTCCCGTTGGGCCAATTTCCCCGGCAGGTCCTGTTGCTCCCGTTGGGCCAGCTACCCCTGCCGGACCGGTTGCTCCTGTTGGTCCGGCTACTCCCACTGGACCTGTTGCTCCTGTTGGTCCGGTTACTCCGGCAGTTCCTGTTGCTCCCGTTGGTCCAGTTACTCCGGCAGTTCCTGTTGCTCCCGTTGGTCCAGCTACCCCTGCCGGACCGGTTGCTCCCGTTGCACCTGCTACTCCTGCTGGGCCGGTTGCTCCCGTTGCACCTGCTACTCCTGCGGGACCGGTTGCTCCCGTTGCACCTCTTACTCCTGCGGTTCCTGTTGCTCCTGTTGGTCCGGTTACTCCGGCAGTTCCTGTTGCTCCCGTTGGTCCAGTTACTCCGGCAGTTCCTGTTGCTCCCGTTGGTCCAGTTACTCCGGCAGTTCCTGTTGCTCCCGTTGGTCCAGTTACTCCGGCAGTTCCTGTTGCTCCCGTTGCACCTGCTACTCCTGCCGGACCGGTTGCTCCCGTTGCACCTCTTACTCCTGCGGTTCCTGTTGCTCCTGTTGGTCCGGTTACTCCGGCAGTTCCTGTTGCTCCCGTTGGACCTGCTACCCCTGCCGGACCTGTGGCTCCCGTTGGACCTGCTACTCCAGCTGGCCCGGTTGCTCCTGTTGCTCCAGCTACTCCAGCTGGGCCTGTTGCTCCCGTTGGTCCTGTTGGTCCACTAACACCCGAAACAGTTAAAATCGTTACATCATCTACTAAAACATCAGAACCACCTTGTAAAGGAATAGTATTTATAAGCAAATAAGCTTGACTAGTACCACTTGGTGCAGTCATAGTTGTTAAATAAATATCATGCCATGAACTAGTTTGAGCATTTGGCAGTCTACTTGAAGGAACATAGGTAGAAAAGCCTGTACCAAGTAACTCCGAATTAGAACCATAGAAAAATAATTGAATATATACAGTAGGTGCTGGATTTGTATTAACTTTAGCCAATGATAGAATTACTTCATAGCTTTCCTCAGGATTCACTGGTACAAATTGACCAATATAAGCTGGCGTTTCTCCTTGTTGAAGTAAAGCAGAATAGACCCCTGAATGCGAAAATTGACTTGTAACGGAAGAATTAGAAGATGAAATCCAACCAGTTAAATCTCCTGATTCAAACCCACCATTCGTAATAAAATTTATTATACTCATCTAATACTCCTTTCTTTTTTATATTTCTTAACTAGATATCATATGAAAAAGAGCTCCTCTTTGGCTAAACGCTTCACGACAATCACTAACACATTTTTTCTACTAAACGAAAAAAGCGGAAGTAAATTAATAACTTCCGCTTAAAAAAACTATTCATCTATTAATATTTTTTACTTTACAGAAATTTCCCCACCTATAAAACATCCATTCATTTATAAGTGGATTTCCTTATATAGATTAAAATAAAAAAAGTAGATTAAATATTGCTCTACTTTTCTTCATTATTCAAATTATGTAAAATAGAAAAAGGTATATCCTAATACTTTTTTTATATATCAAATTCAGCTAAATCCTCAGCAATGGATACATGTTCAAAAACTTTCTTTGCCTCTGTAAGTAATTGCTCTGTATCAGTATAATCATATCTTGCACTAATATGAGTCATAATTAATCTTTCTACATTTGCATCCTTAGCAATTGTAGCTGCTTGTGTAGTGGTAGAATGGAAGTATTCTTTTGCTATTTCTTCTTCCTTTTCTGAAAAAGTTGCTTCATGTACAAGGATAGAAGCATTACTTGCTAATGTTTGTGCATTAGCACAAAATCTAGTATCACCAAGAATAGTTACAATCCTACCTTTAATAGAGGAACCAACAAACTCACCACTTTGTACTATGGATCCATCCTGTAATACTACATCTTTTCCTTCTTTAATTTGTTTGTAGATTGGTCCTGGTGATATACCGTATTCCAATAATTTATCTGTATCCAGTTTTCCAGGGCGATCTTTCTCCACAATTCTATATCCGAAGCTTGTGACTCCATGGTCTAATTCTCTTGCTTCCACATAAAAACTATCATCCTCAAAAATAATTCCTTCTTGCACTTCTACTACCTTTAGCTCATATTTTAGATAAGTTTGGCTAATAGAAAGACTAATGCGAATGTATTCTTCTATCCCTTTTGGACCATAGACCGTAACAGGTGACTCTCCACCTTGAAAAGATCTACTTGATAAAAAACCAGGTAGGCCGTAAATATGGTCTCCATGCAAATGCGTAATAAAAACCTTTTCTACCTTTCTAGGTTTAATACTTGTATGTAAAATTTGATGCTGCGTTGCCTCTCCACAGTCAAATAGCCATATAGTTCCTCTTTCTTGAAGCATCTTTAAAGCGATTGCTGTAACATTTCTTGCTTTTGCTGGTACACCCGCACCAGTACCTAAAAATTGTAGTTTCATTTGAAGCCACTTCTTTCTGTAAGTTTTTCTTTAATCACAAATATTCCTTTGAGAATAAATTATAATATATTATTTCATACTATTAATAATTCTAATAATTAATCAAAATTTAAAATCTATTCATTTCTCGAATCTTTTCTCTAGTAACTTTTTCTATTATATTGTAATATCTACAATGACGAAAATAAAAAACGTTAAATATAAATAGTTTAAATTTTTGCAAAAATTCAAAACATAAGGGTTGCTATATCTTAAATAAAAAGTTAAAATTTTATAACTGTATAGGTAATTTAAGTTACAATATTAAGAGAGCTAATGCCGTATTGAATTTTTACATACATATAATGAAAAGAGGTACGTAAAAAGTGAACGAACAACAACCATCAAATGCACTTATCATGATCTTCGGTGCTACTGGAGATTTAGCTAATAGAAAGTTATTCCCATCATTATACCGTCTTTATACAAAAGGAAAATTATCTAATTTTGCTGTAGTTGGTGTAGGAAGAAGAACATTAACACAAGAGCAGTTTAAACTTAATATCATTAACTCTGTTTCAGAAGCAATGAAAAGCACAGATCCAGAACAACTTGAAACATTTGCTTCTTTCTTCTGCTATCATTCCCATGATGTCGCTGATTCTAGCTCTTACCAAGAATTAAAAAGTATCGCAAATGATTTAGACACTAAATATTCCCTTAATGGAAATCGTGTATTCTACCTAGCAATGGCACCAGAATTCTTTGGTCCTATTGCCATTCATTTAAAACAAGACGGTTTAACTGATGTAAAAGGATTTAAACGATTGATTATTGAAAAACCATTTGGTCATGACTTAGAATCTGCCAAAGAACTAAATGAGCAAATTCGTACTGCATTTTCAGAGAATGAAGTGTACCGTATTGACCATTATCTTGGAAAAGCAATGGTACAAAACATTGAAACAATTCGTTTCTCTAATGCTATTTTCGAAAATCTATGGAACAATCGCTATATCTCAAACATCCAAGTAACTTCTAGTGAAGTATTAGGAGTGGAAGAACGCGGAAGATACTACGAGACAAGTGGTGCGCTTCGTGACATGGTACAAAATCATATGCTACAAATGGTTGCACTTCTTGCAATGGAACCACCAATTAAACTAACTCCTGATGAAATACGATCTGAGAAAGTTAAGGTTTTCCGTGCTATGCGACCAATGGAAGTTCAAGATGTAGATAACTACTTTGTAAGAGGTCAATATGGTAAAGGTCAATTTGATGGTGTAGAAGTACCTGGATACCGTGAAGAACAAATGGTAAACCCAAGTTCTAATACAGAAACATTTGTTGCTGGAAAAGTAATGATTGATAATTTCCGTTGGGCTGGTGTTCCATTCTATATCCGTACAGGAAAAAGATTAGACAGCAAGTCAACGAAAATTGTTATTCAATTTAAAGATATCCCAATGAATTTATATAACCGTCCTAATCAAGAAATCACACCAAATCTTTTAGTCATTCACATTCAACCAGAAGAAGGAATTACGCTTCACTTGAATGCGAAAAAAGCAGGACAAAACATGGAAGCAACACCTATTAAGCTGAGTTATGCTAATACTGGTATTGCAGGCATTAACACGCCAGAAGCTTATGAAAAACTTATTGATGACAGCTTAAAAGGAGATGCAACAAACTTTACTCACTGGGATGAAGTAGCATTATCTTGGAGCTATGTTGATAAGATTTCTCAAGCATGGACAGAAAAAGAAGCTACACATTTCCCTAATTATGCTGCTGGGACAGTAGGACCTAAAGAAGCAGATGAATTATTAGAACAAGATGGCTTCTTCTGGTGGCCAGTAAACCAATTTGAAGTAGATATCTGTTAAATAGTTAAATACGAAAACGTGAATAAAAAACTATTCACGTTTTTTCTTTATCATTGAAAGTAAGGAGAAATTATTTTTATGAACAGATTAAAGGCTGTTATTGGTGTTAGTGTTGCGTTTCTTATATATACGATCATTCTCTTCTATATTGGTTGGAATGGCTATGTTTGGCTCTCTTCCTTAGAGATATTAGATTATCCAATTCCATACATTGCATTAATAATCTTATTTGGTTATTCCTATATTCTTAGTCATGTTAGCCACTTCTCTTTTTTCAAAATTATTGGCTCTTATTGGTTAGCCATTTTACAATATGGAATATTGATATTCCCAATCGCAAACATAGCTTGTTATGTATTAAATCCTTATATTCAAGCTACAGAAATAATCGGGAGTATTACCTTTCTTTTAATTGCATTTATTTTAATCTATGGGTCCTTTAATGCTTATTCTCCTATTATTCGTACCTACAAACTAACCATTGCAAAAAAACACGCACGTAGACCTTCTCTGAAGATAGCAATGGCGTCTGATATGCATTTCGGCACTTTATCTGGGAGGAAGCATCTAAATCGCTTAGTAACCAATATAAACGACTTACAGCCTGATTTAATATTATTCCCTGGCGATATTATAGATGATGATCCTACTCCCTTTATGAAAAAGAAAATGGGAGATCAACTAGCAAAGCTGTATGCTCCACTAGGGATTTACGGTGTATTAGGAAATCATGAATATTATGGGAAGATGATACCTGAATTTATTAAAGAAATGGAGCGTGTAGGGGTTAAAATATTATTAGATGAAAAAATAACCATTGATGATACTATCCGATTGATTGGTCGAAAAGATAAAACAGATAAAGACAGATTAACGATACCTTCTCTTTTAGAAAATGAAGAATCAACTTTGCCTATTGTAATGATGGACCATCAACCAGCAGAACTAGAAGCTGCCATGAATGATGGGATTGATGTTATACTGTCTGGACACACTCATCGCGGACAAATGGCTCCCAATCATTTAATCACTAAGAAAGTATTTGAATTAGACTGGGGTTATAAGAAAAAGAAACAACTACATGCTATTGTATCTTCTGGGTTTGGCTTTTGGGGTCCTCCCATTCGAATCGGGAGTCGTTCTGAAATTCTTTATATTGATATAACTTTTGAATAAAGTTACTTAATATTCTTATATTTAGATATTTTTATTGAAGATAATAGGAACTAACTATTATCTTTTTTGTTACTATATTCTTTGATTGCGTAAAATTAAAAGTTATCTATTTAAATTTTTGCTATCACTTCTAACTTGGGTTGAAACTATTCATCGTGATAATATGGGAGACGAAAAACTATTATATGATTAAGAGTTGTAAAAACGAGAAGAAGCACACTGCAAATGCAGAGTGCTTCTTTTCATATTATTTCTCCATCCAATTTGTATGGAATACGCCTTCTTTATCTACACGCTCATAAGTGTGTGCACCGAAGTAATCACGTTGAGCTTGAAGTAAGTTAGCCGGTAAAGTAGCTGTACGGTAGCTATCGAAGTAAGCTAATGCAGCAGCAAAGCTTGGTACAGGAATTCCGTTTAGAACTGCTCCTGAAATTACTTCACGTAGTGCAGCTTGATAGTTCTCAGCGATTTCACTGAAGTATGGATCTAATAAAAGATTTTTCAATTCTGGATCAAGATCATATGCATCTTTAATTTTTTGTAAGAATTGTGCACGGATGATACATCCACCACGGAAGATCATTGCGATCTCACCATAATTTAGGTTCCAATCATACTCATTAGAAGCTTCTCTCATTTGAGCAAAACCTTGCGCATAAGAAACGATTTTGCTTAAGTATAATGCTTTACGAACAGATTCGATATAAGCTTGTTTGTCGCCAGTGAAAGCTTTCACTTCTGGTCCAGAAAGAACTGAACTTGCTTTTACGCGCTCTTCTTTCATTGCAGAAATAAAACGAGCAAATACAGATTCAGTGATCATTGGAAGTGGAACACCTAAGTCTAGAGCACTTTGACTAGTCCATTTACCAGTACCTTTTTGACCAGCCGTATCAAGAATTAAATCAACTAGTGGCTTACCAGTTTCTTCGTCAACTTTCGTGAAGATATCTGCAGTGATTTCAATTAGGTAGCTATCAAGCTCACCTTTATTCCACTCAGAGAATACTTCATGAAGTTCTTGTGCGTCTAATCCAAGAACATTTTTCATAATGAAGTATGCTTCACAGATTAATTGCATGTCTCCATACTCGATACCGTTGTGTACCATTTTTACATAGTGACCAGCACCATCTGGACCAATGTATGTTGTACAAGGCTCATCGCCAACTTTAGCAGAAATATCTTGGAAGATTGGAGCTACTAGCTCGTATGCTTCTTTCTGACCACCAGGCATGATAGAAGGTCCTTTTAAAGCTCCTTCTTCTCCACCTGATACACCAGTACCTATAAAGTGAATACCAAGCTCGCTAAGTTCTTTATTACGTCTTTGTGTATCTTTAAAGAAAGTATTACCACCATCAATGACAATATCTCCTTTATCTAATAAAGGCTTTAATTGCTCAATAGTAGCATCTGTAGCAGGTCCTGCTTTAACCATTAACATAATTTTACGAGGAACTTCTAATGATTGTACAAATTCTTCTAAAGTGTACGTTCCTACTAAATTCTTTCCTTCTGTTTCTTTCAGCATTTCTTCTGTTTTTTCTTTAGAACGGTTGAAAACGGAAACAGTATAGCCTCTGCTTTCGATGTTCATAGCTAGGTTTTTACCCATTACCGCTAAACCGATTACACCAAATTGTTGTTTTGTCATGTTAAACGTTCCTTTCTAAACTATATATAGGTAATAGTAGAATTCACTTTACTTTAGCAAGATTTATAAACTAATGCAACTATATGATACCATGTTTTTGGTCCATTTTCGAAAAAATATTTTTTAATTTCATTTGGTTTATTAAAATTTCTTTCCATGTAAAAAATCTTTATTAAAACTAGTATGTGTGCCTACATCTTCTTCTTTTTGTGAAATATTATTTCGTTCAGAAGCAGGTTCAATAATAGATTTTCCATACTTTGATTTAAGCTTCTCAATAGCTGACCACAACGGTTCTTTATCTGCTTCCTTTTCATAGGAAAACAAATCTAATTGCTTTACTACTATATTATTGTCTATTAAATCACTTGCTGTTATACCTAGTAATCGAACGGGATTACCATCCCATACTGATAAAAAGATTTCTTTACTAAACTGATTGATTTCTTCTAAAGTTTTTATTGGGTTTTGTAGTTTTTTACTTTTGGAATAATTTTTGCGATTGCTATACCGTATAGTGACACTAATATTCTGCGCATGTACTTGCTTTTTTTTCATTCTTGTTGCTACTTTATCAGATAGTGATTCGATTACTTTAAATAGCTCTTGCTGGTTTTTTACATCTCTTGGTAAAGTGGTGGAGTTACCAATACTTTTGAATTCATTCGCAGCTTCAGGATCTACAAGCCGATTATCTCGGCCATTTGCCCTTTCCTTTAGACGAAATCCATTAATTCCTAATAGTGCTTTTAATTGAATATCATTTGCCATTGCTAAATCCTTAATAGTAGCTATTCCAATTGATCGCAATTTCTCTCCTGTTTTAGCTCCTATACCGTGCATCTCTTCAACATCTAATGGCCAGAGGATGATAGGAATATCTCTTTTCCTTAATATAGTAATGCCCATCGGTTTTTTCAAATCAGAAGCTGTTTTAGCAAGGAATTTATTTGGAGCAATACCAATACTACAAGGTAGATCTAGTCGTTCAAAGATTTGCTTTTGTATGGTATTTGCAATATGAATGGGAGAACCTAAATCATAACTGTTCGTTATATCTACATACCCTTCATCAATTGATACTGGTTCCACCAATTCTGAAAATTCATACAATATTTGAAACATAGCTAGTGAAGCTGTACGATATCTCTGAAAATTAGGAGTCAGGGTAATTAGATCAGGGCAAAGTTTCTTCGCTTCCCATAATGGCATGGTGGTTTTTACACCGAATTTCCTTGCTTCATAACTACAAGTAATAATAATCCCTCTTCGCTCTTCTGCATTTCCTGCAACAGCTACTGGTTTGCCTTTAAGGTTTGCATCATACGCCATTTCCACAGATGCATAAAAACTATTCATATCAACATGTAAAATAACTCGGCCATTTTTAGGATAGTATTCCTTCATATTTAACTGACCATCCTTTAAGTAGCCTGACGGATAAGATTATGCAGGCTGATTTTTCATAAACTCTTTAATATCCTTTACTCCTTCAAGTGAATCTAACAGAATGGTAGGATCTAACATTAAGATTAAGCGATTTTCTAGATTGATTACATTAGTAATATATTCTGTTTTTTGATATGCTGCGATACCTACATTTTTAAAGTGCTCTTCTTTAATATCTAAGATCTCCTTGGCATCATTTACAATAACAGCGAATGACATATCAGACGTGCGAACAACAATTAACTTATTATGTACACTTTGTTCTGTTAATCGATTATATAAAACACTTTGTAAATCAATAACTGGTATTAATTCCTCTCTTACTTTCGTAAGTCCTCTAACGAATGCTGGTAATTGTGGTACAGGTGTAATATTTTCTTCTTTTTCTATAGAAATGACATAATTCACATCTATAGAGTATTCCCCGTTTACTACTTTAAAAATAACGACTTTTTTATCTATCATTTCAATTCCCCCATTTTAAACCAAACTGTATAATATTCTAATAATATTTTCCTCTGTTTTGCATATAATTGCAAGTATTAATAGAAACGCTTGTTTGCATAATGATACAAGTTTATTAGGTTTGGTTGTTTAGTTCTCAGAAAATGATTTATTTGTATATTCTGCTGCAATACGTATGTACCACCTGTGAGAATGTGGTTTTGGCTGAGAGCCTTTGTATTTATCAAACCCTTAACGAAAAAAATAAAACAAAGCCATGAAATTTTACTCATCGTAAAATTTCATGGCTTTTTCGTTTAGAAAGGAGGATTTTGTCCCATCCTCATTTTATTTCCCAATATAATCGCCTATAAATATTTTTTCTCACTAGAAGAAGTACTTTTTGTATAGTGTTTCATCTTCTCTTCTCTCCACTCTTCTCTTACATCCTCTAATGGCAGTGCATCTACGGTTTGCTCTGACTCAAACATATCGAAGATGCTAATATTTTCCGTTGGATATTGTTCTGGGTTATCCATATTAGATTGGGTATACGTTTCCTTCAAACTCTTTTTCTTATCTTCCATTTTAGATTCACCTCATCCTTTTATAGCGGTTAACTTTATGATAGTTTACCCTTTATTTACTTTTCTTATGCTAGTTATCTCTTGGTTATAAGATGACTTTTCTCAGAGAAAAAGTGAATATAAATAGAAGGAAGAAAGATCTTACCAAGGGTGTTGAGTTATCTATCTAGCAATGGAAGGAACTTGTTCATACAACACAACTATTTAAAAAAACACATCAGATCACTTGTTCACCTTTGATGAGGAGCCAGCTAGTTATGTCCCAGCCCTTTTCTTTATTAAATAAAAAGGATTGCTTCTCAAAAGAAACAATCCTATCCTCTTATTCTCCTGTTACTTCTGCAATAATTGCTAAGACCATTTCAGCCAATTTGTTCAACTCTTCGATTGGCATTTTTTCATTTGTTGTATGGATATCTTCATAACCTACAGCTAAATTCACTGTTGGAATACCAAATCCACAAATTACATTGGCATCACTGCCACCGCCGCTTTGTAGTAGTTCACAGCTTCTTCCGATTTTAGCCGCTGCTTTTTTGGCAACTTCTACTACGTGGTCTCCTTCTCCGTATTTGAAGCCAGGATACATTATTTCTACTTCTACAATAGCGTCTCCGCCCATTTCTTTCGCAGCAGATTCAAATGCTTCTTTCATTTTATCTACTTGTGCTAACATCTTTTCTTCTACAAGGGAGCGAGCTTCTGCAAGGATATCTACATGATCACAAACAATATTCGTCTGTTGTCCTCCTGCAAAGCTTCCGATGTTAGCTGTTGTTTCTGAATCAATTCTTCCTAAAGGCATTCTAGCAATGGCTTTAGCTGCAACAGTAATCGCAGAAACTCCCTTTTCAGGTGCTACACCTGCATGAGCTGTTTTACCTAAAACAGTTGCTTTAATTTTCGCTTGTGTAGGAGCAGCTACCACAATGTTTCCTACTTTTCCATCACTATCAAGTGCATAGCCGTATTTCGCTTTTATTAAAGCAGGATCTAATGCCTTAGCACCAACTAAACCTGACTCTTCTCCAACTGTAATAACAAATTGAATAGAACCATGAGGTATGTTGTTCTCTTTAATTACGGATAAAATTTCTAACATTGTTGCAAGACCAGCTTTATCATCTGCCCCTAAAATAGTTGTTCCATCTGTTACTATGTATCCATCTTTAATAGAAGGTTTTACACCTACTCCTGGTACTACAGTATCCATATGAGAGGTAAAATAAATTGGGTCCACATTTTCTTTTGTTGCAGGAAGCGTACATATTAGATTGCCAGCTCCATGCCCCGTGATCGCAGTTGTATCATCTTGGAATACTTCTAAACCTAAATCTTCAAATTTCTTCTTTAGAACTACACTAATTTCTTTCTCGAATTTTGTTTCAGAATCAATTTTCACCAATTCTAAGAATTGATTTAATAAGCGCTCTTGATTAATCATTTTTCGTTCCTCCAAATAATTACTGACATTTTTAGTATACGCCTATAAAAGGCGAACTTCAAATGAAAATCATAGTCTAATATTAAGTCCATTGATAAAGTTCCATCTATTTATAGTTGTCCACCAATCATATTCTTAGTACAATATAAATAAGCACAGCTTATACAATGGAGGACTTTATGAAAAAGAAAAAAAGGTTACAAAAAATAGTTGTTTATTTAATGATTTTTATCATGTTAGCTTCTTCCCTTTTAATTGGAATAGGAATGTTATTTTAATAGGATTAAAAAAAGCGGGGAAGCAGCTGCTTCTTCGCCTTTCTTAATTTATCGCACCATATTCTTTCGCTAAATCTAAAGCTGTTTTTTCTGAAGTTATCACTAAAATTTTTGTCCCTAGAGGAATTAGATCAAAAATAGATTCAACAGCTTCATTTTGCATTCTGATACATCCCTCTGATACATATTGACCAATAGATGCAGGATTATTGGTACCGTGAATTCCATACGTTCTTCCATCTGAGTTTTTTGCATTAAAGCCAATCCACCTAGTCCCTAGCGGATTTTTAGGGTCTCCTCCTTCAATATCTTTCTTTCTGTAATAAGGGTTTGTAGCTTTGACTGTAATAGTAAATAAGCCTTCTGGTGTTAGATTTTCTTTTTTGCCTGTTGCTACACTAATGGATGTCTGAACGCGATTATCATCTATTAATGACATTTCATTATTTAGTTTGTTTATGATAATAAAAGGATCTCCTGGTAGTGGATTTTGTCCTAATGGCCATATAGGGGATACGGTTAAAAGAAACGAAAGCACTAACTGTAACATATCTATCACACTCCACTTTTTTCTATATTGTGTGTGGATATTTATCCCTTTATACGAAGTATTTTACTGAAAGATTACTACCCTTAAACATCATATCTCTTCTTATAATCCGGACTAAGTTCACTCCAAACATCGAATAAGTTTCCATTAAGGTCAGAGAAAACAAAGTTCCTCCCTGGATGTCCTCTGTTTTCTATCTCACCAACATGGACTCCTTGATTAGAGCACTTTTCATGTAGCTCTTTTAGAGCTTCTAGACCATTCACCTCAAAAGTAAGAGAAAAATGCTCCTTACCATCCCAATCAAAAAAATTAGCATTCTGACTGTCTTGTACTCGAACTAAGAAAATACTTTGGTTAGCCAACTCAAGTATCGCTTTACTTTCATCTATATAATTCTGCTTTGCCCCTAAAACGGTTCTGTACCATGTAGCAGAGTCTTTCACATTTTTTACTGGTAGATAGGTTGTTCCAATTCGATAAATCATTTCTCTTCACCAACCCCTTCTTTAGTTTCCAATCATTGATATTATTAAAACATCTAAGTGACCATGCATCAATATGCAAATTAAGTGTTTAAACTCTGTTATCTCTAATATTCGAAACTTTTCCTTTCTAATTCTAATGGAAGGGGTTTGATTTTACCTAAAGTTAGTCATGGCGTAACTTAGCAAAGCCAGACTTCATAAATCAACTGGTAGAAACATGGATACTATTGTGTCATGTACCAAGTGAATATATGCAGATAAAATAATAGAACTTGCACTTATGCAAGCAAAAAAAATAGATTTCCAAGTCCTAAGACGAAGAAATCTATTTTTTATTCCTATTAAAGCATTTTTTCCAGAAATTCTTTAGCACGAGCACTTTTTGGACTAGTGAAGAATTCTTCTGGAGGGGCATCTTCCACAACCACACCACCATCTAGGAAGAGTACTCTATCTGCTGCCTCGCGTGCAAATCCCATTTCATGCGTGACAATTAACATCGTAATACCTGTATGAGCTAGTGACTTCATAACTTCTAGTACTTCTTTTACCATTTCTGGATCAAGTGCAGAAGTAGGTTCATCAAATAGGATAACTTCTGGATTCATAGCAAGAGCACGTGCAATTGCAACCCTTTGTTTTTGTCCTCCAGAAAGGCGATTTGGATATACCTCCGCTTTTTCTTGAAGTCCAACTTTTGCAAGAAGCTCTAATCCCATTTTATCCGCTTCTGCTTTGCTCATTCCTTTTACCTTAATTGGTGCATAGGTAACGTTTTGCAGAACTGTTTTATGAGGAAATAAATGAAAATGTTGAAATACCATTCCAACGTTTTCTCTGATTTTTTTTATATTTGTTTTTTTATCTGTAATATTAACACCATCAATGTTAATTTGTCCTTGGGTAGGTATTTCTAATAAGTTGATGCAACGTAGGAAGGTTGATTTCCCTGATCCAGATGGACCAATGATTGTTACTACTTCCCCTTTTTTCACTTGTGTTGTGATCCCTTTTAGAACCTGCAAGGAGCCATATGATTTATGCAAATTTTCAACATTAATCACTTCTTCTCATTCTCCTTTCTAGTGCTTTCGCCAATGTTGTAAGAATCATTACTAATACATAATAAATGAGACCAGCAAGAATCATTGGCTCTAGATAAGAATATTTTTCTCCACCCATGATATACGCTCTACGCATAATATCTGTTACTCCAATAACCGTAACTACTGCGGATTCCTTTGTAAGGGATACAGCTTCATTAATCAGTGCTGGAAAGATATTTTTTAATGCTTGCGGTAAAATTAAATCAAACATAGCTTGTCTAGGAGAAATCCCTAAAGCCATTGCTGCTTCCTTTTGCCCTTTATCTACAGCAAGAATTCCTGCACGGATAATTTCTGAGATATAAGCAGCTGAATTCAATCCAAATGACATAATTGCTGCAACTGCTGGCTCTATTTGAAGTCCCGTTAACTGTGGTATTCCGTAATAAATAATCATTAATTGAAGAACAAGAGGTGTTCCTCTAAAAACAGATGTATATGCTTGAGCAATCCACCCTAAGACTGGTAGCTTACTTAATTTAAAAATTGATAATATAATTCCTAATACAAAACCAATTATTCCTGCAACTAATACAATTTGTAATGTTACGGTAATCCCTTGCAGTAAAAAAGGAAGGGATGGAATAAATTGTTGGAAATCTAAACCCATAATTTCACAATTCCTTTCTAAAAACAAGAAAACGTTTAGGGCCATACTGAGCCCTAAAACGTTTCTTTTTTCTATTTATTAGTTACCAAACCATTTAACAACTAGTTCATCTAATTCTCCGCTGTCTTTCATTTTTTGTAATTCAGCATTGAATTTCTCCGTTAAATCACTGCCTTTAGGAAAGGCAATTGCAGACCCTGCATCATCGTTTGCTTCTTTCGCAGCAAATGCAGCTAATGAATCATCTTTATCTAAGTAACCTTTTGCTACTACATCTTCAATAATTGCTCCATCAAATCTACCTGATTTAATTTCTTCAATTAATTGTGGAATACGGTCGCGGTTTTCTACTGTTACATTAACTGTTTCCGCAATTTCTTTCGCTGCATCTTCTTGAATAGATCCTAATTGAACTCCAACTGTTTTCCCGTCTAAATCTGCAACAGTTTTAATATCGCTATCAGCAGCAGTTACTACTAAGTCTTTTGCAGTGTAATAAATATCACTGAAATCAACGTTTTCCGCTCTTTCAGGTGTTGGTGACATACCAGATAATACTAAATCTACTTTTTTAGATTGTAAAGCAGAAATTAATCCACTGAAGTCCATATCTTTTACTTGAATTTCATATCCTAGCTTTTCTCCAAGTGCATTTGCTAAATCAATATCAAAACCGATAATTTCATCGCTTTTTGCTGTATCGATATATTCGAATGGTGCATAGTCTGCAGATGTTCCCATAACTAAAACTTTTTTATCAGATGAGTCGCTGCTTGTACTCTTTTCTTCAGAAGAAGTTCCGCAAGCTCCTAATACTACTACTAATGATACCAGCATAAATGTTAATAACTTTTTCATGATGTATTTACTCCCCCTACTTCACTTAATTTCTTTATTAATATTGCTTAATTTTTGAAAAATATCATGTATATTTCTACTCATATTCATGCAACTATATGAATTTTAACACATGTTAATAATTATGCAATACTATTTATAGTAATTCACTAAATTTATTTTTATTTTGAAAATACTGATTACTCAAAATATCAAATATTCTCTATTAATATCAACGTTATATTGTTTATTTACTCCCACATAAATAAAGCAGCTTGCAGGATTAATAAAAATAGTTTTCATGCATCATGACTAATTGTTGCGTGTTTCTATGTAGTGTATTTAATACTGAGAAGGTATAAATATATGTATATCTTTCTTATCATAACTTAATCAATCATTTTTAAATTAACAGCTATTTTTTGATTTTCTTTTACCTCTTAAACTTCTAACTGACACCAACAAATGATTGGTAACATATATTTAAATCGTATAAAAGAGCAAGAAGAGTAATATCTTCTTGCTCTTTTCATCCTTATTTTGCTTCTTCACAATAATCTTCAAAGGCGTTTTGTAGTTTTTCCACTACTTGCATTGGATCGTGTCCTTCTATTTCATGGCGTTCTACCATTTTCACTAGTTCTCCATCTTTTAATAATGCAAATGATGGAGAAGAAGGAGGAAATCCTGTAAAGTATGAACGTGCTTTTTCTGTTGCTGCCTTATCTTGTCCAGCAAAAACAGTTACTAGTTGATCTGGACGTTTTTTATAATGTAAGGAATAGCCTGCTGCTGGTCTAGCAATACCTCCTGCACAACCGCAAACAGAGTTTACCATTACTAAGGTAGTTCCCGTCTTTGTTAAAGCTCCCTCTACTGCTTCTGGTGTCGTTAATTCTTGATACCCTGCATCTACTATTTCTTGACGTGCCTGACGAACAACATCATTCATGAATAAATTAAAGTCAATATTCATTATTTAGCTCCTTTTAAAGTAATCATTAGTCTTTACAATCATTATGGTTAAAAAAAGATTTCTTTTCAATACATTTGCCTTAATAAATTGGTGTTGTTGCTTCAGATGTATTTTCGATAATTTCTTTTACTCTATTTAAAAATCTTCCACAAACTAATCCATCTAATACACGATGATCAAGTGACATACATAGATTTACCATATCACTTATTGCAATCATACCATCCTTAATAACAGGTCTTTTTACAATAGATTCTACTTGTAAGATAGCTGCTTGAGGTTGATTTATAATTCCCATAGATTGAATAGAACCAAATGAGCCTGTATTATTCACGGTGAATGTTCCATCACTCATATCATCCATTGTTAATTTACCAGATCTTGCTTTAATTGCTAACTCTGTAATCTCACGAGCAATACCTTTAATAGTTTTCTCATCAGCATTTTTGATAACAGGTACAAATAATGCATCCTCTGTAGCTACAGCTATAGAGATATTAATATTTTTCTTCTGTATAATTTTGTCTCCTGCCCATGTTGAATTAATTTGTGGGAATTCTTTCAATGCTTGAGCAACGGCTTTCACAAAGAAAGCAAAGAATGTCAAATTGTATCCTTCTTGTGCTTTAAACGAATCTTTTAATTGATTACGATATTGAACTAGTTTCGTTGCATCTACTTCTATCATCGTCCAAGCATGTGGTATTTCATGCTTGCTTTTCTTCATATTAGATGCAATTGCTTTTCTTATACCAGTAACAGGAATTTCTTTATCTCCTACTGCTGGTTGTGCATATGTAATCACTTCTTTATCTTGAACTACTTTTGGTGTAGATTCTTGTTTAGCAACAACTGGAGAAGGTAAAGATGCTTCTATATTCTCTGGAAGTCCATTTTCAATTACTTTCAGTACATCTTTTCTTGTAATTCTACCACCTGCTCCTGTTCCAGTTAATAAACTCAAGTCAATTCCTGCTTCTTGAGATAAACGTAAAACTGCTGGAGAGTATCTTCCTTTTTGTGAAGTGTCGGTAGATGTTGATGTAGTGGTAGTTTCTGCCTTCGCTTCTTTAGCTACTTCTACTTCCTCTGTTCCTTCCACTTCCATAGTAAGTATTACCTCTCCTACTTCAAGTGTCTCGCCCTCTTGTGCAATAAGCTCTTTAATTTTACCAGTAAAGGAAGAAGGAATTTCTGCATTTACTTTGTCTGTCATGACTTCTGCAAGTGGATCATATTTATTTACCGTATCTCCTACAGATACTAACCATTTACTAATGGTACCTTCTGTTACACTTTCACCTAGCTTAGGCATTGTAATTTTTTCAATTGGCATGATAATCCCTCCTTTATGAATTAATATTCTGCAAGCTTTCTCATTTCGTTTTCTACTTTTTCTGGTGTTACAAGGAAGAATTTTTCCATTGTTGGCGCATATGGCATTGCAGGTACATCTTCTCCTGCTAATCGCATAATTGGTGCATCTAAATCAAATAGACAGTTTTCTGCGATAATAGCAGCCACTTCACTAATAATGCTTCCTTCTTTATTATCTTCAGTAATTAATAGTACTTTCCCAGTTTTAGAAGCTGCCTCTATTATTGCTTCTTTATCAAGTGGATAAACCGTTCTTAAATCTAGAATATGAGCAGAAATACCATCTTCAGCTAACTTCTCTGCTGCTTGAAGAGCAAAGTGTACACATAGTCCGTATGTTATAACTGTTATGTCTTCACCTTCACGCTTTACATCTGCTTTTCCTATTGGAAGGACATACTCTTCTTCTGGTACAAATCCTTTAATTAAACGGTAAGCACGCTTATGCTCAAAGAATAGTACTGGATCTGGATCTTTAATGGCTGCTTTTAGTAATCCTTTTACATCATAGGGTGTAGATGGCATAACAATTTTTAAACCAGGTGTATTTGCAAACATTGCTTCCACTGATTGAGAATGATATAGTGCCCCGTGAATTCCGCCACCGTATGGAGCTCTAATTACAATAGGACAAGTCCAGTCATTATTAGAACGATATCTAACCTTAGCGGCTTCAGATACGATTTGGTTTACTGCTGGCATAATAAAATCAGCAAATTGCATCTCAGCAATAGGCTTTAATCCATACATAGCAGCTCCAATGCCTACACCAGCAATTGCAGATTCTGCAAGAGGTGCATCTATTACTCTTTCTGATCCGAATTGTTCATAGAGACCAGTAGTAGCTTTGAATACTCCACCTTTAACTCCAACATCTTCTCCAAGAATAAATACTTTATCGTCTTTTTCCATTTCTTCTCTTATTGCCTGTGTAACAGCATCTATATATGAAATAACTGGCATATTATTTTTCCCCCTTAGTTGCCATATACGTGTGTTAGCGCATCTTCTGGCTTTGCATATGGTGCTTTCTCTGCATAATCTGTTGCTTCATTAATTATATCTGCTAATTTCTTGTTTAATATTACATCCATTTCTTCTGTTAGTACTCCAGAAGATAGTAAATACTCTTTAAACGTAATCATCGGATCTTTTGCTTTAGCTTCTGTCACTTCTTCTCTAGCACGATAGCTTCTATCGTCATCATCTGAAGAATGTGGAGTTAAACGATAGCATACAGTCTCAATTAAAGTTGGACCTTCGCCTCTTCTTGCTCTGTCAACTGCTTCTTTTGTAACACGATATACTTCAATTGGATCGTTACCATCAACTGTTACTCCTGGCATACCATAACCTATTGCGCGATCAGAAACATTTTCACATGCTAATTGCTTTTCAATAGGTACAGAAATAGCATATTTATTATTCTCACACATAAAGATAACTGGTAATTTATGCACTCCTGCAAAATTAGCTCCCTCATGAAAATCGCCTTGGTTAGAAGATCCTTCTCCAAAACTAACAAATGTTACAAAGTCTTTCTTCTCAATTTTCCCAGCAAGTGCCACACCAACCGCATGAGGAACTTGTGTTGTTACAGGAGAAGATCCTGTTACAATACGATTTTTCTTTTGCCCAAAATGACCTGGCATCTGTCTTCCACCTGAGTTAGGATCTTCTGCTTTCGCAAAGCCAGATAACATAATCTCTTTCGTTGTCATACCAGCAGCGAGTACCACTCCTAAATCACGATAGTATGGAAGCATATAATCCTTACTACGATCAAAAGCAAATGCTGCCCCTACCTGTGCTGCTTCTTGACCTTGACAAGAAATAACAAATGGTATTTTTCCTGCGCGGTTTAGTAACCACATTCTTTCATCAATTCTTCTTGCGAGTAACATCGTTTCATACATTTCTAATACTTGTTCATCTGTTAATCCTGCATCTATATGGCGATTTTGCACCATTGTCATATTATTACCTCCTGATTGATTCATCTTTATTTCCTCCATATATTCAAATAGAAAGTAGTTAATTAGCTATGAATAGCATTCCCATCAACAGCTAGTGCAGCTTCCCCTATTGCTTCAGCTAATGTAGGATGAGGATGGATTGTGTTTCCTATTTCCCATGCTGTTGCATCTAGAACTTTTGCTAAAGCAGCTTCTGCAATTAAATCTGTAGCATGTGCTCCAATAATGTGAACACCCAGTAAATCATCTGTTTCTTCGTCAGAAATAATTTTCACAAAACCATCTTGCTCTCCATAAATTAACGCTTTCCCAATTGCTTTAAAAGAAAACTTCCCTTTTTTAATCTTGTAACCTTTTTCTATTGCTTCTGTTTCTGTTAAACCTATACTTGCAATTTCAGGACTTGTATAAATACACTTGGAAACAGTTGTATAATCTAGTGGTTCAGGATTCTTTCCTGCAATATGTTCAACTGCTATCATTCCTTCATGTGAAGCAACATGAGCAAGCTGTAAGCCTCCAATACAATCACCTATTGCATAAATGTGTGATTCTTTTGTTTGATAATATCGGTTCGTTTCAATACTGTTATTTTTCACAACAATTTCAGTATTCTCAATTCCTATTCCTTCCACATTCGCAATTCTACCAACAGACACTAATAACTTATCTGCTTGATAGGAAACAACCTCTCCATTTTTCTCGGCTTGAATGGAAATCGTACCTTGTTGCTTCTCAAGTGTTTCTGGTAAAACTTTGGCACTAGTTACAATTTTTATCCCTTTTTTCTTTAATACTCTTTGTAGCTCTGTACTAATGTCTTTATCTTCTGTTGGAACAAGTGTCTTGCTATATTCTAAAATGGTTACCTCTACATCAAAATCAGCAAGCATGGATGCCCATTCTACTCCTATCACTCCACCACCAACAATAATAATAGATTTAGGTAGCTGTTCAAGCTTTAATGCTTCTTCTGAGCTAAGGACATAATTTCCATCAACCTCTAAGCCTGGGAGAGTATTAGGTCTTGAGCCAGTAGCCAGGATAACATTCTTTGGTATAAGCATTTCATTTTCTTCTCCATTATTCATTTCTACTGAAATAGTTCCTGGTATAGGAGAAAAAATGGATGGGCCTAATATTCTGCCGTTTCCTTCATATATATCAATTTTGCCTTTTTTCATTAAATATTGAACGCCACTATGTAATTGATTAACAATGCTCGCTTTTCTTTCCTGCACTTTATTAAAATCAAGGGATACATTCGATGCTAATACACCAAAAACGTCACTTTTCTTTGTTGTGGAATACACTTCTGCACTTCGCAATAGAGCTTTACTTGGGATACAGCCATTGTGTAAGCAAGTTCCACCTAATTTCGCTTTTTCTACTACTGCAGTTTTTAGACCAAGCTGGGATGCTCTAATTGCTGCCACATAACCCCCAGTACCTCCACCCAAAATAACAAGATCATATTCTTTCGCCATTCTCATACACTCCTATCTTTAAATATACTCTTTCGCTTCTTCTTCTTTTCTCATCACTCTTAAACACCCGTTTGTTAAGGATTGTAATTCGTCTTCACCTGGATATACCATTATATCCGCTATCCAGTCCACTCGTTCCATAATTAAATTTACAAATAGATGACTAAAAGCAAGTTCACCTGTTAAAATAATTCCATCTACTTTTCCATAAAGAACGGTACTTGCACTGCCAATTTCTTTAGCAACCTGATAGGCAAGAGCCTTCAAATAAAGAATGTTAGAATCCGTTTCTTTTGGTAGTAAGCTTTCTATACTGGTCATATCTGAATTAGCCATATAGGCTTTCAATCCTGAATGAAATAATAACTGATGTTTCATTTCCTCATAAGTAAATTGTCCAGAATAACATAAATCAATTAAATCACCAGGAGGAATAGTTCCTGAGCGTTCTAAACTAAATGGCCCTTCCCCATTAAAGCCATTATTAACATCGATAACCTTCCCCTTTGAATGAGCTCCAATTGTTATGCCACTTCCCATATGAGCAACAATCAGGTTTATATCTTCATACTTCTTCCCAAGCTCCAAAGCAGCTCTTCTTCCACAAGCCTTATGATTCAAAGCATGAAAAACACTCTTCCTATCAATCCCAGGATATCCTGTAATTCTTGCTAGATCTTCCATTTCATCTACTACAACTGGATCTACGATATATGCAGAGATATCTAAATGAGTTGCAATTTCAAAAGCAATCAATGCACCGAGATTAGATGGATGCTCTCCTCGTGACTGTTCAAGCAATTCTTTCACCATTATAGAATTCACTGAGTAGGTACCACCATCAATTGGTTTTAATAAACCTCCTCTTCCACAAACCGCCTGAATCTTAGAGAGATTTATTCCTTTTTCCACAAGAAAAGCAAGAATATGGTTTGCCCGAAGTACATATTGAGCACTTATAATGGCATGTTTGGTTAATTCATCAGAAGTATGTGCAATCACATATTCAAGCAAGGGAACTTCATTTTCATATAGAGCAACTTCTGTTGTAGTCACCCTAGGATTAATGGTTAGAATCCTAAATTTCTTCATTAAGATACCCCTCCAAACATCTAGCTTAAGTGATACTTATCAAGCTTGTAATATAAGTTCCTAACAGATAAACCAAGTTCTTTTGCTGTTAATGTTTTATTGCCATCTAACTCTCTTAACGTTTTTTCAATAATGACTTTCTCATATTCTTCTACTAAAACAGATAAACGTTTGTCTTCCACTTCTTCTCTTGGTAGTGACGAATTTTTATTTTGCTCTTGTTTTGAATGAGTAGTTGAAAAAGCTATATATTCTTTTTTAATTTCATAATTAGATTTTTTCGCTTTTAGAGACGCAAGAGATAAAAGTGCTTTTAATTCTTTTATATTTTCTTGATACGGATAATCTATTAATATTTGCTGTACTTCTGTATCTAATGTCAAAGAGGTACATCCATACTCTCTTGTAAGCTGCTCGAGAGCATGCTCACATAACGGAATAATATCCTCTTTTCTTTCTTGTAAGGAAGGTAAGTTGATATGAAACTTCATGAGCTCATCATAAAGGGACTCTGAGAAGCTGCCTGCAATAAGTAACTTTTCCAGTTTTTCTGTAGCAGATATAATCAGCTGAAATTGTGGGTCAGTACTTCTTTTAGTGAGCTTTTTTAGCAACTGCTCTTGTTCTTCCATTAATAAATGATTTATTTCCTCTATAAGTATTGTTCCTTTAAAAGCTTGGAATTTATCGCTTAATAGAAAGTCTCGCCAATCTTCTTCATTCCTCTTTGGATGAATTCGTTTGAAAGCAAACAAGCTTCTATCACTATTATTATGAATTGCATTTGCAAGCATAAATTTTCCTGTTCCTTCTTCTCCTCTGATAAATAACACTCGATTTGTACTTGCAGCTATTCTTCCTTGCTCAATCGCAAAGCTCATTAAGGGTGAGCGATATATAAAATCATCCCATTGATAACTTTGTTCTAGTGCTCGAATAATTCTTTTGGATAAGCTCTGTTCTTTTCTTAATTGCTGTTTTTCTGTTTCCTCTACAATACTTTGAAGACACCCTCTTAGCTTACCTTCTACCATGATAGGCAAAGTTTTCATATGTATGTATATAGAGCTTGTCTCGAATTGTTCTACTATAGGTCTTCTCGTTTTATATACCTTTTCACGACAAGTTTTCATCCGTTTTACTTGATTTATATCAGTCAAAGTTATTAATATCTCTTTGTATGATGAGTTTTGCATAATCAGTTTCCCTTGTTCATCATAAAGGGCATAGCCATCTGCAGTATTTTGCATAATCAAATCAATAACTGTCCGTATAGTATCTGCTGATGTCCAATTAGGCTTTTCTTTTGAATCAGTTAGAACTGCTATAGCACCAGAGACACTATTATCCTTATCAATTAAAGGATATCTTGAAATACGAACAGATTGGTTATCTGATAAAAGGAATAGATTCCCTTCTTCCATTTTTTTAGTATGCACCACTCGCAACAACTGACTGTCTGGGATAATATCTTGAATATGTTTTCCTATTTGGAGAAAATAGTGTTGATTTATGAGTGACTCAGCCCTTTTGTTGTAGTAAGTGACTAATCCTCGATTATCAATCATAACAATTCCACTTTTCAACTCGTTAAACAGTGCATATGAAGCAACTGAAGTTACTGGATCAAACATAAAGACACCTTCTTCCTATATACCGTGCAATTTCTTTCATAATTATACTATACCTATCTCTCTTTTATTATGCAATTTTTTTCTCTTTTTCATTTTATTCTGAAAATATAAGCATACCAATAAAAAAACATCCCTCTTTTGCAGAACAGAGGGATGCTTTTCTCCTTAATTTTTCGCAAGTAGTTCTTTTGCTAATTTAGGTTCATCTGTAATAATACCAGAGATACCAGTTTTTATAAGTTCGTTCATCGCACTTGGATGATTAACAGTATAAGCTCTTACTTTTATATGATTCATTTCAGACTGTTGTATCATCTGCTTATTAATACGACGGTAATTAGGATGGAAGCCTTTTGCACAGATGGCATTTGCATAAATCCATGGCTGGTAGATGCCATCAGATAATAATGGAGCGGTTTCTATTTCTGGAGCTATTCGATGCGCTTGTACAAGGCTATAATGATTAAAGGAGGAAAAAATAATTCTATTCTCTAAGCCATAATTTCTAATTAGCTGTATCGTTTTTTCCAGCATTCCCTCATAGTTTATTTTATTATTTTTTAATTCTATATTACAAACAAGAGTAGTATCCTTCATCCAGTCTAGAAACTCAACCAGAGAAGGAATGAGTTGGTTGGGAAGATTGGGAAACTTCTTAGCAGCATTCAGTGAGCGAATGTCTTTAAGTGTAAGGTCTTTTACATAACCAGATCCATCTGTGGTTCGATCTACCTTTTCATCATGAATAATAACTACTTCATTATCTTTCGTCATTTGGATATCTAGCTCTATTCCGTCTGCCTTTACCTTTTCAGCTTCCATAAAAGCTATCATTGTATTTTCAGGAAACTTAGCTGCATAACCTCGATGTGCAAAGATTTGTGTCATATCCTTCACTCCCTTTACTTAAAACTTCTTCTACTTATCCTATTATATAGAATTTAAAGGTGTTTTTATGTATACAAAGTAAGCTCTTACATATTGCTCAGTTGTCTTAAAAAGCTTCTATCTAAAGGCTCACATAGTAATATCCATTTTCTTATCAAGAATATACACACTTGCTAGCTATTTGCATAAATAAAATAAAACAGACTCTAACAATATGTTAGAGTCTGCATTTGTCTGCATTTAATTAGTTTTTAGTAACGTTAGCAGCTTGAGGTCCACGTTGACCTTCTTCTATGTCAAAAGAAACTTCTTGGCCTTCATCTAAAGTTTTGAAACCTTCAGTTTGAATAGCACTGAAATGTACGAATACATCTTGTCCTTCTGCTGTTTCGATGAAACCGAATCCTTTTTCTGCGTTAAACCATTTTACTTTACCTGTAGCCATTGCTATGTCCTCCTATGTGCTTTCTTAGCACAATGTATTACTATCCTTGCTCAAAATGAAAAATGAAAATTAAAGAAATATGTAGGCAATCTAAAACAATTTGTTTTACATCACCAGAAAGCGCGCAATACTTATTGCGTTGTAACTCTCATATGTATCTCTCAACTATTTTCCTAGAACAAAAATAAGTCTACTTAATAGTAACAGTTTAATTTGAATAAAGCAAATCATTACTTTAAAATTTACAATTAATTAAATAATTTTACTGATAATGGTTAGGAACAAGCAAGTAATTAACAATAATCATTACATTTATAGCCTCAACAATTGAATATTGAAGATCTATTTACTTAATGGTTACAATGAAATCAATTATTTTGCCTTTTTAATTCCCCTTAACTTCACCCCTATTCAAGCAATAGTATACCACTCCCTTCCTTTGTGACTATAAATGGGAACATGGACAAATAATAATGAGTTTTGAAATCGTTTAAGACGAAGAATCGATCAACTTTAGAGAAGATATCGAAATATCATTAAAAGTAACCTAGTTTTTACCATCCGTATATCTATCCTTAAATTTGAGATAATGTTTTAGTTCTCTTGCCATTACTTGAGAAAAGTAGACATACCTTTCTTTTCTTCCTTTTGTTTTGGTAACTAGTATCATTCGATGCTTAAAATCAATGAAATCAACTTCTAAGGCTAAACACTCTGAAATCCTCATACCTGTATCTTGAAGGATCATAGTAATGACCTTATTTCTATAACCATGAAACTTTGTGTAATCAAACTGTGAAAGCAACGCATTAAATTCTTCTTGGCTTATTCCTGCCTTTTGTCTTCTTTCCGTTTTAATTTGTTTTATATTTGCAACTGGATTCTTATGTAATTCCCCTTCTTGCTCTAACCAATTGAAAAACACTTTTATATTCCTTATATAATTATTAATGGTTACATTTGATACTGTTTTCTTATAATCCCTTCTATTTTGTGGATGATTAATATTCTTAGAAGTTTCTCGATTGACTACAGTATATTTCCCTCTTTCTTGTACATAAGCTACATACTGACGTATATGACCTACTTTTACCCGTTTCACCTCTTCTACTTCATGTTCCGCTTTTAAATACGCTAAGAATAGCTTCAAACTCTGCTCATAAGAAGATAGTGTCTTAGACGATAAGTTTTTACTTTGACAGGATAATAAAAAGTCCTCTAAATGAAATTCTAATTCTGTTAACTTCACTACTTACACTCCCCATCTCCAACAAATACAAAACCCAACAAATCAAAATGATTTATTGGGTGAGATGGTAAAAATTTATTGGTTTTAATCCAAAGAGGAAGTTAACATTATAGGAATTGGTTGGCTTGATATTAACCATAAATCCTTATCCTATCCCTCTCAAGAAGCCTTGTGTTCAAGACGTAACTTATCAGCAACAATCGCGATAAATTCAGAATTAGTCGGCTTTGCTTTTGACATGCTTACAGTATAGCCAAATAAAGAAGAAATAGAATCTATATTACCTCTACTCCAAGCAACTTCAATTGCATGACGAATAGCACGCTCAACACGACTTGCTGTTGTATTATATTTTTTCGCAATGTCTGGATATAGAACCTTTGTGATAGAGCCTAATAATTCTATATCGTTGTATACCATTGAAATTGCTTCTCTTAAATATAAATATCCTTTAATATGTGCTGGCACTCCTATTTCATGAATGATGCTTGTAATGCTTGCATCCAAGTTTCTTGGCTTTTGTTCTGTTTGTGTTTTATAGATGGAAGAAGATTTACGAATAAGTCCAGAGGTCTTTCCACTAACTTGGCGGATTTGACTTGCTAAATAGTCCATATCGAATGGCTTTAGAATAAAATAAGAAGCTCCTAGATCTACCGCTTTTTTCGTTACATCTTCCTGTCCGAACGCAGTAAGCATGATGACATTCGGCATTTTTGACTTTGCTTCACGAAGTCTTTCTAAGACTGCTAGACCATCAAGGTGAGGCATGATTATATCCAAAACCATCACATCGGGTTCGATTTGGTCCATTAGTTCAAGGCATTCTTGACCATTATGCGCAACACCGATTACTTCCATATCTTCCTGGGCACTAATATATTCTTCTAATAATCCAACGAGCTCTCGATTATCATCTACAATACATACTTTTATTTTTTTCAACGATTGTTTCCTCCCTCAAATCCTTATGTCTCTTTTTATCTATCTTTTATTCTAAAGGACATTTTCGACAAAGCAACAAAAAATCCTTTGATTTTATGAAAAAAACATAAAATATAGGAAAAACCATTAATTTTCTTTGATTTTCTCTTGTTTTCGACCTTATTCGCTATTCTTCTTCTTTTTGTCGAAAAATCTTTATTTTCTTATTATAACTTACATATTTATGCTTTTAAAGACAGATGGAAAAGGAAATAGGAAGTAAAATCTTCTATTGGTAAAAATATTTATGACTATTTTATGAATATTTTCTTGTTGGCTTCTATTAAGTTAGGGTATTATAAAAGTTGGACTAAATGAAGATTTTATATTGTTTTCTAGAAAGGATTTTTTTATGGATAATGTTACCACAAATAATGATCAGCCTACCCATAAAATATTATGGAAGTTAACGCGGCCTCATACACTGACAGCCTCTTTTGTACCAGTATCAATCGGTACGGTCTTGGCAGTCCCTCTTACCTCTATACATTGGGGCTTATTTTTTGCCATGATGTTTGCTTGTTTAATTATTCAAATAGCTACAAACCTTTTTAACGAATACTATGATTTCGTTAGAGGAATTGATACAGCTGATTCAGTTGGTATCGGTGGAGCTATTGTAAACCATGGGATGAAACCTAAAACGGTATTAACTATGGCACTTACATTGTATCTAATTGCCCTTATACTAGGTGTTTATATATGTTCTAGTACTAGTTGGTGGATAGCTTTAGTTGGCTTAGTAGGAATGGCTATTGGGTATCTTTATACTGGAGGACCACTACCAATCGCATACACACCATTCGGGGAAATTTTTTCTGGTGTTTGTATGGGATGTATCTTTATCTTAATATCATTCTTTATACAAACTGGTACATTAAGTCAAGAAAGCATTCTTATTTCTATTCCTGTTTCCGTTTTGATTGGAGCCATTAATTTATCCAATAATATTCGTGATATAGAAGAGGACACGCTTGGTGGTCGAAAAACAATAGCTATTTTAATGGGATATGATAAAGCAGTCCAATTTCTTGCAGGTCTATTTATTTTCTCGTATTTATGGGTTATTGTTTTCGTTGCATTTGGCATTTTTACTCCATGGTTACTTATTGTTGTTCTATCTTTCAATAAACCATTACAAGCAATTAAGGGTTTCAAAGGTGGAAAAAGCCAAACTCCTATTGCGATGAAAAATACAGGCATGACAAATACCTTTTTCGGTCTATTTATTACCATCGGCTATCTTCTATCCTTTTTAATGGAACGATTTTAAAAAAAAGCATGATGTAGAATTTTTCTACATCATGCTTTTTTCTTTGTTAGGAGGCTTTTTGTGCCTCTTTTTCATATATATCAATGCCTGCTTCATTAAGCATCCACTCTATATGAACACCATATCCACTTGTCGGATCATTAACAAACACATGTGTAACTGCTCCAATTAACTTTCCATCTTGAATAATTGGACTTCCGCTCATACCTTGTACAATTCCACCCGTTTTAGATAATAATTCTTTATCTGTAACTTTGATAACTAACCCTTTTGTAGCTGGGTATTTTTGCGGTACAGAGCTTACTACTTCTATATCGAATAATTTAACCTCATCATTATCCACTACTGTTAATATTTGAGCTGGACCTTCTTTTACCTGATCAGATAATGTGATGGGCATAGGGGTATCTAATATGCCATTACCGATTTCTTTATTTAGCTCGCCAAATATTCCAAATGGGCTATTTGTCTTTATATTTCCGATAATTTCTTTATCTTCAGAAAATCTCGCTAACTTCTCGCCAGGATTGCCATTGCTTCCTTTTTCGATGCTAGTTACAGTGGAACGTAATACTTCACCATCATCTACAACAATCGGTTTTTTCGTATCCATATCTGAGATCACATGTCCTAAAGCACCGTATTTTCTTGATTCAGGATGATAAAATGTCATCGTTCCAATACCTGCTGCAGAATCTCTGATATACAATCCTAATTTATACGATTGGTCACTTTTCTCCATCAGAGGGTATAGCTCTGTTTTTATTTCTTCTTTATCTCTTTTAATCGTAATTTTCAAAGATTCTTTTGTTTCTCCAGCACTTTGAACAAAAGGTGCAACATCTGCCATTTTCTCTATCTTTGTACCATTGATATCAATAATCATATCGCCAACTTGTATATTAGCTTTTTCACCAGGGGATTGTTTCCCCTCATCTGTATTTACTTGATGGTGTCCAACCACCAATACGCCAACAGTATTTAGTTTTACGCCTATCGATTGTCCGCCAGGAATCACTTTAAAGTCTTTTAGAACATTGACATCCACTTTTTTAATTGGGAAACCAGCAAGTTCAAGAATCATCTCATCTTTACCACTTTCTTTTCCATCTAAGGAAAACTTCCCTTTTTCCTGACTTAATGCAACAACAGAATCATCTTTTGTTACATTTGCTGTTACAGGTATAGCATCATTACTATTGATGTCCATATTTTGTCCTTCAAATAGTGTAACGCTTTTTGGAATGTGTAGATAATCTTGAAATGGCTTGTTAAAGCATAAGGATATTATGGAAACAAGGAGAATTCCACCAATTATTTTTCTAAGGATATCACTTTTCATATCACTTCACTCTCCTCGCTTCTGCTTCTATTCACCATATCTTTTTTGGCTACATATATAACTTTGCCTGTATTTGTGTCATTTATAACTGTTAAAAAATACTTGAGGATAATATTAAATCTTTCAATTATAAATTAGGAAAAATACTTACTAAAATCAGATTAAAAAAAAGAAAACACCTCTGCACATTTGCAGAGGCGGCAATGTCTATCTTTTAGTCTTAGCTTTTTGCGCTAATTTTAACAGCTCTTTTGCATGTTTTTTTGTTAAATCAGTAATTTCTGCGCCAGAAATCATTCTTCCTATTTCTTTAATTTTGTCTTGCTGTGATAAAGGTAACACCGAGGTAGATGTTCTACCTTCTTGTATTTGTTTAGCTATGAACAGATGCGTGTCTGCCATAGCAGCCACTTGTGGTAAATGAGAGATACATAATACTTGCGAATCTAATGCAACATGATGTATCTTCTCTGCAATAGCTTGTGCTACCCTTCCACTTACTCCTGTATCCACTTCGTCAAAAATGATGGAAGTGATTCCTTGATGTTTAGAAAAAATACTTTTCAAAGCAAGCATCATTCTAGACAACTCTCCACCAGATACTATCTTGGAGAACGGTTTTAAAGGCTCACCTGGGTTTGTTGAAATATAAAATTCAACTGAATCCATTCCATTTTTGGAAACTTGATCTTCGTCCATTTGAATTCTTACTTCAAAAACCGTTTTTTCCATATAAAGCTCTTTTAACTCTTGATGAATATCATCTGTTAGTCGTTGTGCAGCTTTTCTTCTTAAGGAATTTAGCTCATTTGCTTCTACTAATAAATCTTTTTTCAAAGAAGATAGCTCTTTCTCAAGTATGTCAATATGTGTTTCTTTATTTTGAAGTGTTTCAAGCTCTTCTTCGATTTTGGCAGCGTACTCTAAGATTTCTCCCACTGTTTTTCCATATTTTCTCTTTAATGTATTTATTTCATTTAATCGAGTTTCTATCGTATTAATTCGTTCTGGATCATACTCTAAATAATCTAGAGCACTTCTCATTTTACTTGCTACATCTTCTAAAATATAATAGCTATTGGAAACCGATTCAGCCATTTCTTTATATTCTGTATCTAAACTAGCGGCTTCCTCCATATTCCCCATCACTTCTCCAAGCCAATCTAATCCTCTTTGTTCTCCTCTTAGCGCATTATAGCCTGTCTGAATACTATCAAAGATTTTTTCAAAATTACTCAATCTCTTTCTTTCTTCGAGCAAATCTTCATCTTCATTTAATGTAAGCTGTGCTTGTTCAATTTCATTGAATTGAAATTGTAGCAAGTCCAATCGTTGTGCCATTTGTTGCTCATTTTCCGTTAAACTCGTGAGCTTCTTGCTCGTTTGCATATAGTTTCTATAAATGGATTCATATTCAGATAAAACAGGAGATAATTCATTCATCGCAAAAGTATCTAATAAACCTAGATGCTTCGTTTCATCCATTAACTCTTGATGTTCATGCTGACCATGTATATCAATGAAAGTAGCACCAATTTCTCGTAATGTAGAGATTGTAATTAACTTTCCATTAATTCGACATACACTTTTCCCCGAAAGAGCTATATCCCTTTTCAGTACAATAGCTCCTTCTTCAATGTCAATTCCGAACTCATTCATTTTCTTAAAACAAGGATGACCATCCTCAATATAAAATAATCCTTCTATTTCTGCTTTATCTTCTCCATGGCGTACAAATTCAGCTGATCCTCTACCACCAACTAATAAGTTAATAGCATCAATAATAATGGATTTACCTGCACCAGTCTCACCTGTTAAAACAGTTAACCCTTTATTAAAGGAAATAGATAATTTATCAATAATGGCAAAGTTTTTTATAGATAGTTCACTTAACACAATATCATACCTCCATTGTTACAGCATATCTAGGAAGCGTTCACTTATTTGTTTTCCATCGGCGTCTGATCGACAAATTATTAGGCATGTGTCATCTCCACATATTGTCCCTAATATTTCATCCCAATCTAAATTATCGATTAAAGCCCCTATAGCTTGAGCGTTTCCTGGCAAAGATTTAAGTACAAGTAAATTACCTGCAGAGTCCAACTTAACAAAAGAGTCCAACAGCATTCTTTTCAGCTTTTGCAGGGGGTTAAATCGTTGATCTGCAGGTAAGCTATATTTATATCGTCCATCTTGTAATGGTACCTTTACGAGATGTAACTCTTTAATATCACGCGATACTGTTGCTTGTGTTACATTGTAGCCCGCACTTTTCAATTCATCTACTAGCTCGTCTTGTGTTTCAATATCATTATTAGAGATAATCTCTCTAATTTTTATATGCCTTTGCCCTTTATTCATTTTTTCCATCCTTTATTTTTTTTTGAAATTAATTCACCTTAAGCATAATCATTAATGACTACACAGTTCATAAATCATTCTGTCTAAGAAACCATTATTTCGATACAATCTGACATCATTCTCTTCTTCTTTATTTTACCTAATGTTCGTATTTTTACAAGAATAAACAAAGCTAATCCTTCGAACAAATAAAAAAAATTATGGATAAAAGAAAAAGGATAGAACTTTAATGCACTATTTTTTAAGTAATCATTCTCCGCTTACTCAAATTATAGATGCGTCAAGTATCCCATCCTTTAGACCATTACTATTCTGTTTCTTTTTTTGATTTTAATTCTTGATGTGCAGCTTCAACTGTCCCTTTTATATCATAAGTATTTACTCCATCATGCGTTCCTTCTTGCCAATATAGATGAAGTAAAAACTCAATATTTCCATCTCCTCCTGTAATAGGGGAAAAAGAAAGGTTTTTAATTACATATCCTTCTTTTTTTGCAAAATCAATAATATATTCTAGAACAGATTCATGCACTTTTCTATCTCTTACTATTCCCTTTTTACCCACTTGTTCTCTTCCAGCTTCGAATTGCGGCTTCACAAGGGCAATGACATCACTTTCAGATGCTAATAATGTCTTTAATACCGGGAGAATTAGCTTTAAAGATATAAAGGAGACATCAATAGAAGAAATTGTTGGCATATCTCCTTTTAGGTCACTAGGTGTAACATAGCGGAAGTTTGTTCTTTCCATTACAATAACACGTTCATCTTGGCGCAACTTCCATGCTAGTTGATTGTATCCTACATCTAATGCATAAGATTGTTTTGCTCCATTTTGTAAGGCACAATCCGTAAATCCACCAGTAGATGATCCTATATCTAACAGCACTTTATCCTGCATATTCACATCAAATACTTTCAGTGCTTTCTCGAGTTTTAAGCCACCTCTAGAAACATATTGTAACGTTTTCCCCTTAACTGTTAAGGTACTATCTACACTTATTTTTTCTCCAGGCTTATCAATTCGATTTTCATCATGATAAACAATTCCAGCCATTACTGCTCGTTTTGCTTTTTCTCTTGTTTCAAATAACCCCTGGTTTACTAATAATACATCTATTCTTTCTTTCTTCATGAATGTTCTATGCCCTCTTTTGCTTTTTTCTAGCAATATATACAATTCTTTTTATTACTTCTTCTTTCGTTAAATTGATTTCATTTAACAAGGAAGCAACATCTCCATGTTCAATAAATTCATCTGGAATTCCCATACGATCGATTATATTACCACCATATCCATGATCATGAGCATATTCCAGTACGTAACTTCCAAATCCGCCTTGTAATATTGCTTCTTCAACCGTAAGAATTGGAATCTGCATTTTTAATAGTTCATTCAGCATTTGTTCATCAAGTGGTTTAATGAACCTCGCATTTATTACCTTTACTTGAATTCCCTGATTCTCTAATTCTTCCGCCGCAGACATTGCCATTTCTATAGTCGTTCCAAATGTAAGTATTGCGGCATCTGTTCCCTCTTTAAGAACTTCCCATGTACCAATAGGAATAGTTTGTAAGGTCGTATCCATTTTTACGCCCAAGCCGTTTCCACGAGGAAAGCGCATAGCAATTGGTCCATCATTATATTCTATGGCCGTATAAACCATATGCTGTCCTTCATTTTCATCCTTTGGCATCATTAAAACAAGATTCGGCATATGTCTTAAAAAGGAAATATCATATATTCCTTGATGGGTTTCTCCATCTGCTCCAACAAGGCCAGCACGATCAATGCCGATAAATACATTTAAATTTTGACGACAAACATCATGTAACATTTGATCATAGGCTCTTTGAAGGAAGGTAGAGTAAATAGCTAAAAACGGCTTCATTTTCTGTGTAGCAAGACCAGCTGCGACTGTTACTGCATGCTGTTCTGCAATTCCTACATCTAGCATTCTGTCAGGAAATTCCTTCGCAAAATTTTCCAACTTAGAACCTACAGGCATTGCAGGAGTAATGGCAACAATTCTCTCGTCCTGTCTCGCTAACTGTAAAACCGTATCACTTACTAGCTTACTCCAAGCTGGTGCAGCTATCTTAGGTTTTATGATATCTCCTGTTTCAATTTTATAAGGTCCTGTTCCATGCCATGTACCAATTTTATCTTCTTCAGCTGGAGTGAACCCTTTTCCTTTTTTCGTAATTACATGTAGCAATACAGGACCTTCTGTTTTTTTGGCATAATTTAAGTGCTCTATTAAATCTTCATAATCATGTCCATCAACAGGTCCTAAATACGTAAAGCCTAGTTCTTCAAAAAACACGCCAGAAACAAGTAAGTATTTTAAGCTGTCCTTAATTCTTTCGGCTGTTGCTGCCATCTTGCCGCCCACAGCAGGAATTTTTTTGAGCATCATTTCTAATTCATCTTTTACCCATTGATACTTTCCAGCCGTTCTAAGTCTTCCTAACACATGATGAAGAGCACCAACATTTGGTGCAATAGACATTTCATTATCGTTTAAGATAACAATCATATTCGTCTTTTCATCCCCAATATGGTTAAGGGCTTCTAATGCCATACCGCCTGTTAAGGCACCATCTCCAATGATCGGAATAACATAAGAATCTTCTTTCTTAATATCTCGTGCGACAGCCATCCCCATTGCTGCTGAAAGCGATGTAGAGCTATGACCTGTTTCCCATACATCATGTTCACTTTCATTCATCTTAGGAAAACCAGAAAGTCCCTTGTATTGTCTTAACGTATCAAAGTCTTTCGCTCTTCCAGTAAGAATTTTATGAACATATGATTGGTGCCCTACGTCCCAAAGCATTTTATCTTTTGGGCTGTCAAAGCACTTATGCAGGGCGATCGTCAACTCCACTACTCCTAAATTTGGTCCAATATGTCCACCAGTTGTAGATAATTTGTTAATTAAAAAATGGCGGATTTCTTTACTAAGCTCTTGTAGCTCTTCATTCGATAGCTTTTTTAAGAAAGATGGATTTTCAATAGACATTAAATCCATTCCAAACAACTCGCTTTCCTTCAATTTATAACCAAAATATGAACGATTCATTTATTCGTTTTCATCAATTAAGTATTAGTTTCCTTTTAAAAGCATTGCCATACTTTTACCTATAGAATACCTTTTTTCTGCAAAATTCCTATTTATCCTTAGTTAAATATGTATTATACCATTTATCTGCCTATATTAGTAGTAATTCTATATAGCCATAAGGCAAATACTAAGAAGAAAGTATGTGGAGTTTCATAAAAGGGATGCCTCCACTTTTTGACACGGCAACACCTAGAAAAATCTTGATGATTAACTAGTGAAGCTAAATCTTTAGAGACATCCCTTTCCGTATATATACCCTTTTTAAAAGGAAGCTTAAACTTACGTTTTATGTTCCTATTATTAGTTATTTCTTGAAGCAATCAAATCAGTGATTTGTTCAAGGATAGAGCTTTTTATGTTTAACTCATGAAGAATACTTTTTGCTCTAGAAATATGCATATCTAACTCACTTTTCGCACCATCCATTGTTAAGATTTTAGGATATGTGCTTTTATGATTATCCATATCACTTCCTACAGGCTTTCCAATAACCGCTTCGTCCCCTTCCAAATCAAGAATATCATCACGAATCTGAAAGGCTAAACCTAAATGGAAAGCAAACTCCTTTAACTGACTAATTTGATAGTCACTTGCTCCAGCAAGAATGGCTCCTATCTCAATACTTACACCAAGGAGTTTTCCTGTTTTATGTACATGAATGTATTCTAATTCTTCTTTTGTTAACTCTTTATTCTCGCCTTCGATATCAGCAATTTGTCCACCAACCATTCCTTCAGCTCCAGCAGCTTCAGCAAGCAATTGAATACATTGGATTAATTTCTGTGCTGGGATATCCTCCAGTGGCATTTTAGCCATTAATTGAAAACTATATGTTAATAAAGCATCGCCTGCAAGAATAGCAACTGCTTCTCCGTATACCTTATGATTAGTAGGAATGCCTCTACGTAGATCATCATCATCCATACTTGGGAGGTCATCATGGATGAGAGAGTATGTATGTATCATTTCAATTGCAACACTTGGTAATAACCCCTTTAACGGATCTTTCTCAAAAGCATACAGAGTTCCAAATAATAATAAGGGACGAATTCTTTTCCCTCCTGCACTTAAGGAGTAAAGGATAGAATCTTTTAAGATAGGAGGAGCTATTAAGTTCTCTACAGAGTTCTTTAGCTCTTGCTCCAAAGCCTTTTTATATTTTTCTGTAAAAGTAGATAAAGGTAAATTACTCAAGTCTTATTCCCCCTCTGGCATAGAAAAAGTCTGTTTTTGTCCATTGTCAGTGACTATTTCTGCTAATTGTTCTTCTACATTCTTAAGCTTATCATGACAATATTTAGATAATTCCATTCCCTTTTTGTAAGTATTGATTGCTTCTTCTAAAGGAACATCTCCTTCTTCTAGTTTATCAACAAGACGTTCCAATTCTTCCATTGCTTCCTCGAAAGATTGCTCTTTTTCGATTTCTTTTGCCACTTTTATCGCTCCTTTATCGAAATAATTTCTGCCTGAACTTTCCCATCAGAGAAATGTATTTCCACCTGATCTTTAGGTTTGATTTGTTGAACATTACTTAATAAATTCCCATTTTCATCATATGCAACACTATAGCCTCTCTCTAATATTTTCAAAGGACTCAAAGCATCCATTTTGCCAATTAAAGAACCAAATGCTTGTTTTTTAGCTTTTGTGATTAGGTCTGTGTTACGAATTAGGTTTTTCTGTAAATGCTCTAAATCTGTTCTTGCCTTTTCTATATATTGTTGCGGATGGTTTTTCTTTAATTGTTTCGTTACTACTTCCTGTTCATTCATTTTCCACTCATAAATTCTCAGCATTAAACGGGACAACTGCTCTGTTTGTTTATCCAATTGCTCTAGCTTTTGATCATACAAAACTTTCGGATAGCGAAATGCATAAGAGCGTTGTATTCTATTAAGTCGGACCTTTTGCAATTCATATTTTTCTTTCATGGCTCTTATTAATCGAGATTGTTTATTAATTAATCGCTCCATTAAGTCCTCTACATGTGGAGCCGCAAGTTCTGCTGCACCTGTTGGAGTGGGAGCTCTTAAATCAGCAACAAAATCTGCTATAGTAAAGTCTGTTTCATGACCTACAGCTGAAATGATAGGTACATTTGATTGATAGATTGCCCTAGCAACTATTTCCTCATTAAATGCCCATAATTCTTCAATAGATCCTCCACCTCTACCAACAATTAGTACATCCATATTAGGTTGCTCTAACTCATTTGCCATTTGTATGGCACGAACAATGGAGCGGCCAGCTCCCTCCCCTTGTACAAGCGCAGGAAATATAACCACTTTTGCAATAGGGTATCTTCTTTTAATTGTCGTTAAAATATCTCTAATAGCAGCTCCAGTTGGTGATGTAATAACACCTATAGCACGTGGATACTTTGGTATTTGTTTCTTATGTGTATCAGCAAACAATCCTTCTTCTTCTAGTTTTGCTTTTAACTGCTCATAAGCCAAATAAAGGTCGCCGACTCCATCTGGTTGCATTTCTTGTACATACATTTGATATTGACCGCTAGATTCATAAACCGTAATGCTGCCTTTGACAAGCACTTTCATTCCATTCTCAGGTTGAAATTTCATCTGTTGATTTTGTCTAGCAAACATCACAGCGAGAATTCTTGCTTTCTCATCCTTTAATGTAAAATACATATGACCACTAGAGTGTTGTTTGAAATTAGAAATTTCCCCCTTCACCATTACTTGGTGAAGATGAGGGTCAGCGTCGAATTTTCTTTTTATGTACTTGGTAAGCGCGTATACTGATAAATACTTTGAATCCATATAAAAATCTCCTTATACAGATGAAAAAGGGAGTAGTCTTTCGTACTACATCCCCTTTTCATCTCTGTTATAAGCATTTAAAAGGGAATAAAAAACGAAATACATTCATTTTTTCATCATAGATTATTTTTAATCTTAGATAATACCCCATTTATAAATTTACTCGACTTTTCATCTCCGAACACTTTAGCAATTTCAACTGCTTCATCAATTGCCACATTTGTAGGCACGTCTGCATCTTGTCCATAAAGAATTTCATATGCTGCAATTCGTAAAATATTGCGATCTACATTTGCAATACGTTCAATCGTCCAATTTTCTAAGTAACTTTTTATTTGCTCATCAATGGAAGTTTGATGACTTAATACTCCATCTACTAACTTAGTTAGATATGGATCTTTCTTTTCTTCTTCTTCTAAAACATGCTCAATTGCCGTATCTTTATCTATATCACTAACATCTATTTGAAATAGTGCTTGTAGGGCCTTTTCTCTCGCTGTTCTTCTCTTCATTATATAAACTCCTTTGAATTGCGCTCATCGACAATTTTCTAATGTCAGATGATTCTTCACCAATTTACTTTAATACATGAATAATAGCATAAATGAAAACAAAACTCTATCTTACAAATAAAAAACAGTAGATTAATCATCTTTAGATGGTATTCTTTGCTTTTTATTATGCTTCTAGCAACTTTTTATCTTTATTTTGAATAGGGTTCACCCTTTGCAACTATAACAATTGATAAAAAGTAACCATATTTTTATCCGCGTATTGTATAGTCTGTGTTTTCCGAGGCTTAATGGTCGCTTTCCACGGGACTCATCTACGAGCCACTTTGTTGCTCGCTCCTAAAGAGGTCTCGCTAATCCCACTGGAGTCTCACCACTGTAACGTAGATCAGCTGTATAAAAATTTTATTCTCTCTCTAAATCACTTTTTCTACCAGCTGTACCTTTTTTAAAATTTTGCATCAGCATGAACAGCCCTAAAAAGGCTGGATAGGATTTAAATGATCTTTTACTAAGAAAGTGAATCTTTTTTAGTAAGTTTTCATTTTTTACCTAAACCAGCCTTTTATAATTCCTACTATTCATCCATTATTAATGAATGAATGAAATTGTATAGGTTACATTTCTTGTTGTAGTTCTAAATCTTGTTTGGATGTTTCAAATTGTACTCCAACAATGTGTACATTTACTTCTTGAGTTATTAAACCCGTCATGTTTATTAGGGTTTGACGGATATTATCTTGGATTTGCTGTGCCACTTGTGGAATGGAAATTCCAAAGTTCATCACACAGTAAACTTCCACTTTAATCCCGTCTTCACTTAAGTCTACTTTAACTCCTTTGTTGTGCATTTTCTTTCCTAGTTTCTCCACAACACCAGAAGCAAAATTCCCTCTCATCTGAGCTACACCCTCTACCTCTAGAGCAGCAATACTAGCAATAACTTCAATCACTTCTGGGGCAATTTCTACTTTACCTAACCCATTTGTCTCTTGATTCATTTCTAAGTTTGTCGTTTCGCTCATGTTACTTTCCTCCTTTTATACTTCTGATTTCATCAAGTCATATATCTCTAAAAACTTTGTGTTGAAGTTTCCTTCTACAAACTTTTCATGATTAAGAAGATTTAAGTGAAAAGGAATAGTGGTATGAACACCCTCAATGACAAATTCACTTAACGCACGTTTCATACGTGCGATTGCTTCTTGTCTTGTTGCACCATACGTTATTACTTTGGCAATCATACTATCGTAGTAAGGAGGAATGGTATACCCAGGATATGCAGCAGAATCAACACGAACACCTAAACCACCGGGAGGTAAGTACATGTTAATTTTACCAGCAGAAGGCATGAAGTTCTTTGCAGGGTTTTCTGCATTAATACGACACTCAATTGCCCAACCATTAAAGGTTACATCTTTTTGTTCCACTTCTAATGGTTTACCTGAAGCGACTTTAATTTGTTCTTTAATTAAGTCCATTCCTGTTACCATTTCAGTTACCGGATGCTCTACTTGTATACGTGTATTCATTTCCATGAAATAGAATTTCTTATCACGATAATCATAAATAAACTCAACTGTTCCTGCACCTGAATAGTTTACTGCTTCAGCCGCTTTAACAGCTGCTTCACCCATAATATCTCTCATTTCTTCTGAAAGAACTGGTGATGGAGTTTCTTCAAGAAGCTTTTGTAATCTTCTTTGAATAGAACAGTCTCTTTCTCCTAAGTGAATAACATTTCCGTAATTATCCGCTAATACCTGTACTTCAACATGACGGAAATCTTCAATAAATTTTTCTAAGTATACTCCTGCATTACCAAAAGCTGTTAGAGCTTCTTGTTGAGTAATATTAATACCCTTTACTAATTCTTCTTCCGTTTTTGCTACACGTATCCCTTTACCGCCGCCTCCAGCAGTTGCTTTAATAATAACTGGATAACCAATCTCACTTGCTAAAGCTACGCCTTCTTCCACATCTTTAATAATTCCTTGAGAACCTGGTACAATTGGAACACCTGCTTGACGCATTGTTTCTCTTGCAATATCTTTTGTTCCCATTTTACTTATAGCCTCTGGACTAGGTCCGACAAACGTAATTTTGCAGTCTCTGCATAATTCTGCAAAGTCAGCATTTTCCGCTAAGAACCCATACCCTGGATGAATAGCATCACAACCTGTTAATGTTGCAACACTAATGATGTTAGTAAAATTTAAATAGCTGTCTTTAGAAGCTTTTGGTCCAATACAATATGCCTCATCTGCAATTTGTACGTGTAGTGCATCATGATCAGCCTGTGAATATACGGCAACAGTTTGAATATCTAATTCACGACACGCTCTAATAATTCGGACAGCAATTTCTCCTCTATTTGCTATTAACAGTTTTTTTATCATGCGATTAACCCCTCTTACTTCGCCTTCACTAAGAATAATGGTTCACCGTATTCTACAAGTTCGCCGTCTTTAACTAGTATCTCAACGATTTCTCCATCAACTTCTGCAGTAATTTCGTTAAATAATTTCATTGCTTCAACAATACATACAACGGAATCTTTTGAAACCTTATCTCCAACCTTCACATAATGCTCTGATTCTGGTGAAGAGGATTGATAGAAGGTACCAACCATAGGAGAAGTAATTTTATGTAGGTTTTCATCTTGCGCTGGCTCTATAGATTTGTTATTGCTTTCAGCTACAGCTGTCACAGCAGGTTGTACTGCCTCTTGTTGAATTACTGGTTTAGCTACTAATGGTGCGGGAGCTGCTAGAACCGTTTCTCCATAATTCTTTTTAATTTCTACCTTCACACCATCTTGCTCATATGAAAAATTGCTGATACTTGAATCATCTATTAGTTTTATAAGTTCTTTTACTTCTGTTATTTTTAACATTTGTTACACCCCTTAAAATCTTATTAGGACTAGATACTAATATCATACGATAAGACCTTATGATAATTCAACAAACTTCTGAAAATCTCCCTGTTTTTGTTCCATCTTATTCCCTACATACTTATCATACCACTATCTCAAAAAAATAACTAATACTAGACAACCCAAAGGAAGTAACCGTTATCATTCCATTACATATATAAAGAAAACGAACGGAAAGCCTAAAGAAAACGATTCTTGTTTTCTTTAGGCTCTTATTAATTCCCTTTATTTCGGATCAATTTTAACTGCTACGTTTGCATTAGGTGCATCCATATTTTTTCTTACTAGTTGTACAATGTCATTAGCAGCTTCAGCAGATAACTCTTCTGCTTTTACCGTTACATTTACAGTACCATTTTCAGAGGTTTGAACTAATACATCTTCATAATTTTCTGCTTTAATTAAGCTTTCCATTATCTTTTCGTTGTCTGTAATTTCTTGAAGTTCCTCAATTTTTTCTGTTGCTGCATTTTTTTCTTCTGCTGTTTTTTCAGAAGATCCCTGGATGGTAACTAACTCTTCTTTTTGTTGATCTCTTTTCTCCATCATATCAAGGCGCATTTGCTCAAAAACTGCTTCAGAATCAGTAGTTGTTACCGTACTATCTCCTTTTGACTCTTCTGCTACTTCCTCAGATTGTGCATTTTCTTTCGATTCATCCGTAGTAGCAAACTCATTTAATTGAGAATCAGGTGAAGTAATATAATAAACAGATAAAACTACTACTAGACTCAACATCGTTAATAACCAGACTGTTTGTTTTTTTAATAACATTTGAAAATCCTCCTCAGTTTTGTTTAGGTTGTACAGAAACCCGATGGCTAGGTACATCCAATGCTCGAGTAACTGCTTCTACTATCATAGATTTTATTTTTATATCTTCAGCACCCTTAGCGACAACCAGTACACCTTTAATGCTAGGCTTCACTGTTTCCACAACCAATGGAACTTCTTTGTCTCCGCTAGGCACTAGTACAACACTTTGTTCGTTTGTTGTTTCTTCTACCTTCCTATTACCACCTTGCGTATCTTGTTCCTCTGTTTTTTGGGTGGTTTGGGAAGTATTTTTTTCATATACTTTCTTCTCTGTTCCTTCTATATTTACATAAACAACTGCATCCTTAACTCCTGCAATCGCATTTACTGCGTCCTTTATTTCTTGTTTATACTGCTCTTCATATTCATCAATACTGCTTGGATTCCCACTAGTTTTTTGACCAAAGGTTTCTTCTGTTGCTTCTGAAGTTTCGTCTTCGTTGTAAGCAGCCACTTCCTGTGCTTGATCATCTTTATCTAGCAACATATTACTTACCAGCATGATGGCTGCACCAAATAATATAACCACTACTAGATAAGGAAGCTTTCCTTGTTTACTTACTTTGTTATCATTAGATAGTAGCTTTTTAAGAAAATTCAATGGTCCTTTTTCTTTATTATCCATCCTTCTCTTCCCCCCCTCCTTCGTATGTAATTTCTATCACACTGTTACGAACATCCCATTTTTCAGAAAGGAAGGAAACAATGCTAGCTGTATCCAATTGCTCATTATTTTTTGGAAGAGGTTGCTGTGTGTCAATCTGGATGGTACTGACAACTTCCACTGCATCTTGTGGAGCCTTACTTTCTTTTAATTGAATCACCATTTTATTTAAATTCTCAGGAAACCCCACATCATTCTCACTATTATCAATGGATAACGCTATAGAATTTATTTCTATTCCGTACTCTTCTATCAACTCCTCATTTGCATCCTCTTTTAATTGGACAGCCATTTTATTTAATGTATATTCATCAAGTGATGCTTGTATTTCTTTTTTTTGCAATTCTATTGAATTATTCATATTTTCTTCTAGTCGCTTATTACTTGTTGCTGACACTAATATGTCCTCAAAGTTATGGCTCACTAGCTTAAACACAGGAGTTAAAATAACAGTAAGAAGCAATAAACCTGCCACCATTTTTGTATACTTTTGAAAAGTAGAATTAGGTAAAAGCATATCTATGACAGTTGCTAGCAAGATAAAGAGAATGATATTGGTTACCCATTCCTTAATAAATTCCACATTCTCCCCCTCCTTTCTACTTAACCATCATCGTTAAATTTGCAGCCACTATGATCACCGTTATACTAAGGAAAAACATTAATGATACAACAGCAAGTGCTGCAAATACGTAGATAACACTTTTGCTAATAACATCTAAACAGGTAATGACTGGCCCTCCACCGATTGGTTGCAATAGTGCTGCAGCAAATTTATAGATAAAGGAGATCATTAGAATTTTAATTGCAGGAAATGTAACAATCAGCAAAAGAATAACTACTCCTGCAATTCCAACTGTATTCTTTAATAGCAGAGAAGCATTAATCACGGTATCTGTTGCATCTGTAAACATTCTCCCAATAACGGGTATGAAGTTCCCTGTTACGAACTTTGCCGTTTTAATGGTAATTCCATCTGTAATAGCTGCAGATGCACCTTGAACAGAAATAACCCCGAGGAAAACAGTAAGAAATATCCCTAAAATACCGATGCTTATATTGCGTAATAAATTCGCTAATTGTGTCACTTTATATTGCTCTGATAAACTACTAACAATATGTAGTAGTACAGAAAGAAATAAGAGTGGCAGAACAATTTTTTCAATTAACATCCCGCTAGTATTCATTAAGAAAAGTATAACTGGATGAAAGAAAGCTGCTGAAACTGCACCACCAGAAGCAGCCATTAGGGCAAGTAGTAATGGAACTAGTGCTAACACAAAACTAGACATAGTTGCAATGGTTTCACTTGCATAGGTGATTGCTACATAAAAACTATTGAGAGCAAGGATTATAAGAACCATAAAACAAATGGAGTAAGCAACTTTGCTTATAGAACTTTTTTCAAATGAGTTTTGTAAAGTTTGAAGCAACACGCTGAAAATAGTTAGTAAAATGAGAGAACCTAGTAATTTCCCATTCACAATTATTTCGTGAAAGGCAAACCGTAAAATTCCTTGAAAGAAGCTTTCTAAATCTAGTTTCTTATCACCTGTAATAAAGTCATATAAGCTTCCTTTTTGACTTTCAGGTAAAAAGCCACCATATTCAGAAATAATAGAATCCCAGAAACTTTTCAGTTCATCTAAATTTAGTTTTTCAATTTGTGTACTTACTAGCTCATCTGGATCTAGCATCGACTCCGCTTCTTCGGTATTTTCTGGTGCTTCTGTATTTAGAGATTCATGAGGTGATGCTTGTACAATTGGATTGAATAGGAAGAATGTTGCTGCCATTATAATTAGTATAATTTTTAGTTTTAGTTTCATCTTTGCACCTCAGATACTTTAGGTTTCCTCCATCCTTTTTAGCTAGGTATTAGTTTTAAGATTGTTTCTACTAAAACCGTTAAGATTGGAACAGCCATCGCAAGGATAATAATTTTACCAGCAAGTTCAATCTTTGATGCAATAGAGCCTTGTCCAGCATCTTTTGTGATTTGGACAGCAAATTCCGCAATGTAGGCTATACCAATTATTTTAAGAATTGTCTCGATATAGACGGTATTGACATTTGCATTTGTTGCAATTTTTTCTACCATGTCAAAGATGGCAGCTATCTGATCAACTAGAAAAAGGAAGATAACACAACCAACGAAAACAACAAGTAAGAAAGCAATATTTGGTTTCTGTTCTTTCACAATAATGACGAGAAATGTAGAAATTAAAGCAACTCCAACTACTTGAAGAATCTCAATGATGATATCCTCCTTTATCCTTGAAATAGAAATACAGACTTAATCTTTTGAAATAAATCATCTACAATGCTTGCTACCATAAACAAGATATAAATAAATCCAAATAATGTTACCCATTGGGCATATTCTTTTTTGCCCATCTGGTCGAGAATGGTGTGTAAAAAAGCGACGACGATTCCTACACCTGCAATTTTAAAAATAATATCGACCTCTAAGCCCATACAGTCTCCTCCTAAAACTACATCAATAAGATAACAATCAGAAGTCCTGATAGAAATCCTAAGCTTTTTATCATCTTTTCATATTTCCCTTGCAAATCTCTCGCATCTTGTTCTTCTCTTTCTAAATGAGTGAGCGTTAAGATTATTTGTTTTTGTTGAGAAAATCGATCGTGTCGACCAAGTGTCTCACCGAATTGCTTCATTATTTCTAATTCTGTATTTTTCATTGCTGTTTTTTTCCATGTTTCATCCAGGCTGACGGTCCATGCGTCCTTCACATTGGTATCCTCTGTTAACAAACGATCGGAGAATTTTTTAAAAAAGGAGCTTAATGGTTCTGCCAATTGTTCTGATAGCCTTCTACAAGCCTCATGTAATGGCGTATGACCATACATAATTTCGGCATCAAGTGACTGAAGAGCAGACCTTAAAGCTCTTAGTTGCTTAGGTCTTTGACTTAGTACCTTTGAGAATTCAAAACCACCGAAACTAGTGGAAGCAATTATTAAGATGGCGCCAATTATTTTCAGCAATTAAGTCACCTTCTTTTCATTCAAAAGTAATTGCCCTTGTCCATTTCGTATCGCTGTCACGGTACCAGGCCCTTTCTTTCTATTTAATTCAATAAATCGCTCAAATATGCCCAATTTTATGATTGTTTCTAATGTTGGTCTTTTGCTTACTTCCTCTAAACTTGTTCCATGTGTAGTCATGATCAGTTTAATGCCTGCATTGACTGCTTCTAAAATAGCTTCTTCATCCTCTTTTCTTCCTATCTCATCAACCACTAATACATCAGGACTCATGGAGCGAATCATCATCATCATCCCCTCTGCCTTCGGACAGGCATCTAGCACATCAATTCTTGGTCCAAATGTCATTTGGGGAATACCGTCCATACAGCCAGCTATTTCAGATCTTTCATCCACTATCCCGACTTTTACAGCAGTCCTATTCTTATACTCATTATCTGTAGAGATTACTCTGGCGATATCTCTTAACAAGGTTGTTTTGCCCGTTTGTGGTGCTCCTATAATCATGGTATGTAACCAGTTATTATTGTTGTAGAGATATGGAATAAAAGGATTCGCAATTCCAATCTGTTCTTTTGCAATACGGATATTAAATGACCCAACATCTCTTATTGCTTTTACTTGACTGTTTTCTAAAACCACTCTTCCAGCAAGACCTACTCGGTGACCACCACTAACTGTGATATAGCCTCTTTTCAACTCTTCCTCCATTGTATAAACAGAGTATTGACTGATTTTATTGAGTAGGAGATTTCCTTCCTCTTTTGTAATCAAAAATGGAAAGAATACAGATTGTCCACCTATACTTACTTCTAGTGGTCTACCTATTCGCACTCTAATCTCTTCTATTCCATTTCTTTTAGACGGAGGGATTGTGAGGATGTGTTCTTCAATAGATTTAGGCAAAAACGAGTAGATAGAATTCACAAATATTCCTCCTTCTTTAGTTAAAGCTTGTCCATCGTATAAAGATCAGAACAGCTTGTATTAATCATTTCTTGGCTGGAGCTCCTATTTACAAATCAAGACTTACTAATATGTATGCTTTTATTTGTGAGATATGACTTTTCTTTCCTCTTTTTCGATTCTTTTTCCAATTGCATAAAGTATGGTTAAATAAAGTACATTATCAAAACCTAACTATAATTAAGGATAAAAGTGTTGGAGGATACATCATGAAAAAATCAATCATTGCTCTTCTTTCCATTTACCTGCTTTTCACCTATTCTTCTTGTACGGTACAAGCAAATTCGTCTGGAATAAAAGAGAATAAAACACCAAAAAATATTATTTTTCTAATTGGAGATGGAATGGGGATAGGTCAAATGGAAATAGCTCGTCTATTTCAATATGGCAAAGAAGGTAGTCTTTATATGGAGTCCCTTCCCTATACAGCATTAGCACATACTTATTCAGAAAGTCATCGTGTAACCGATTCAGCAGCTGGTGGTACAGCACTTGCCATCGGAAAGAAAACAACGAACGGAATGATAGGAATTACCTCAGATGGGCAAGTAAAAGATAGTATTTTAGATATTAGTAAAAAGAATGGAAAGAGAACAGCCATTATTACAACCAATTCTGTAACGGACGCTACTCCTGCAAGTTTTTCAGCAAGTGTTAATAATAGATGGGCAGATCAAGAAGAAATAGCCAAACAACAACTGGAGAACTCTGTAGATATAATTCTTGGTGGAGGTTACAAGAACTTTCGTAAAAAAGATAAGAGAAGCTTAACATTATTAGATGCCTATAAAAAACAAGGGTACGAAGTAGTAACAACAAAAGAGGAATTACTAAAATCTAATCATACACAATTACTTGGTCTTTTTAATGAGTCTCATTTAAACTTTCAATTAGATAAAGAGGAATTAACCTCTAACGAACCCTCCTTGAAAGAAATGACACAGAAATCATTAGAAATCCTTTCATCAGATGACAAAGGTTTTTTTGCTATGATAGAAGGTGGACGAATCGACCATGCCTCTCACTCCTCAGACATTACTGGTATCTGGAAGGAAACAGTAGCGTTTGATGAAGTCGTAAAAGAATGTGTTGAATGGGCCAAAAAAAGAGATGATACATTGGTTATTGTGGCAGCAGATCATGAAACTATGGGATTATCAGCTACAGAGGCAATGGATATAGAGGGCTTAAAAGAAATTAAAGTTTCTCCTTATTATATGGTGAGTCAATTACAGAAGAATAAGAATGGAGTAGGATATACAAATAAAAGTATCAAAAATGTCTTTAAAAAATATGCTCATATAGAGTTGAGTGATACAGAAGCAAAGAAATTTCAACAACATGTACATCCGCTAAAAGATCAGGTTTATCCTGATCAGCATGTCGCATGGAATATCGGAAGTATGATCGCTAACCATTATCATGCTGGGGTAACAAACCGAACCGCTCAAAAATTAAGTAGCACAGGAGGACATACTAGTAATATGATTGCCGTATTTGCATACGGAAATGGTGCAGATCAGTTTCACGGAGTAATAGACAATACAGATATCCCTAAGAAAATTGCTTCTATTATGGGTTATAGCTTTTAATATTTTATAGTCTTGTGTACAAGCCATAGTAAATCACTTTTCATATATTATGATGAGGTGATTTTACTATGTTTATGAGACCAACTACGGTTACTTATGTATCAAATGGTTTTAGACCAACAGGAAATAACAGTCATTTTGGTGTGGATTTTGCTTCAAATGGAACACATAGCATTGTTGCAAGTGCAAATGGTACTGTATCAAGATCGTATTACTCCAATAGTTATGGTGAATGCATTATGATTGTTCATCAATCAAACGGACAAGAGTATGAAACAGTTTATGCTCATTTAAGAAGTGGATCTAGAAGAGTACAAGTAGGAGATTCAGTGGTTATGGGCCAAGAAATTGGAATAATGGGAAGTACAGGTCAATCCACTGGTCAACATTTGCACTTTGAATTACATGTTGGAAGATGGAATAGTACGAAGTCTAATGCAGTTGATCCATTGCCCTTTATAAACAAAAGCCAGGAAACACCAACATTGACCGAAACAACCTATACAGTGAAAGCAGGAGACACTTTATATAAAATAAGTAAAATGTATCATACTAGTGTTCAAGCAATTGCCACTCTTAATAACATAACAAATCCTAATCTTATAATAGTTGGGCAAAAACTTAAAATACCATCCAACTAATAAGCGCAAACGAGAAGTAAGATAGAGGAAATACTGTAAGTCAAATTTCAGAAATGGATGCAGAATATAGATATAACTTATGATGGTATCATATGCCAAAAATGCTCTTCTAAGCAACTATCTTCAAGTACGGTCTAAATATAAGAAAGGACCCTAAGAAGGCAGTTTAACCTGCAATCTCTTAGGGTTCTTCTATTTAAATTATAAGAAGGATCCGTTTTCTTCAATCACTTTCTTGTACCAATAATAGCTTTTCTTTGGAATCCTTTCTAAGTCCTTTTCATCCTGCTCTGTTCTATTAACGAATACAAATCCATACCTTTTTTTATACCCGTTTAACCAACTAAGCAAATCTGTAAACGACCAAGCACAATAACCAATGATATCTACTCCATCTGATATTGCCTTTTTCATTTCTACAATATGCTCCTCTAGATACTCTATGCGATAATTATCTTCAATACTTCCATTTTCATTCACTATATCGATTGCACCAAGTCCATTTTCTGTAATAAATATGGGTAAATTATATCTGGATTGAACTCTCCTTAATGCTACACGAAAGCCAACAGGATCAATCTCCCATCCCCAATCAGTCTTATTTAAGAAAGGGTTCTCCACTGTATTAAACATTGGTACTTCAGGAGATAGTGCCTGCGTTTCTTTGGGCTGCATAGAATAGGGATCTGTACTAGAGAACCTTTTTTCTTTGTCTATCTCTTCATACTCCAAACGATTCTGTTGTGCAGTTCCACCGTGGTAATAATTTATACCTAAAAAATCTGGCTTAGCAGACTTTAAAAGTAATTCATCTTCTACCTTAATAGTAGGGGCAATTCCTAGTCTTACTAGCTGCTTTAATACAAATTTCGGATAGGTTCCTTTGCAATAAATATCTAACCACCAATCATTATTAAAAGCCTCTGCATTTTCAGCTGCTAACACATTCGATGGATCTGCATTATATGGATACATTGGTCCATAGCCAAAACTTGGACCAATTTTCCCATTTGGCACAAGCTCATGAAAAAGATTAATTGCTTCTGCATTGGCAAGATTAATGATGTGGTTTGCTTCATACATTCTTTTAATATCTGTAACCGCTGGAGGATGAACAGCCCATCGATATCCTAAGGAAGTAAACACATTCTGTTCATTCATAGTCACCCAATAAGTAACCTTATGACCTAGTTTCTTATACAAAACTTCACAATATTTTTTAAAGGCTGTAATGGTTTCGCGGGATTCCCATCCATTATACCTATCTTGTATAGATTGAGGAATATCCCAATGATATAGGGTAACCACTGGTTCAATATGATTGTTTAGTAGTTCATCTACTAACCTATCATAAAAGTTTAGCCCTGCTTCGTTCACTTCTCCGTCTCCATCTGGTATAACTCTGCTCCATGAGACACTAAAGCGATAAGCTTTTAATCCCATATCAGCCATTAATTTCACGTCTTCTTTATATAAATGATAGTGGTTTACTGCTACATCTCCATTTGTTCCTTCAAAAGTTTTTCCTTCCAACTTTGAAAATGAATCCCATACAGAGGGTCCTTTTCCATCCTCATTCCAAGCACCTTCAATTTGATAAGCAGCAGATGCCGCTCCCCAAAGAAAGTTTTCTGGAAAATTATCCAAGTTTTTATAGTACATTCTTTCACCTCTCTAATTATCGATTGATGCTTTACTTTTACAGTATTAAAGTTTTCTGAGATGAATGGATATAAGTAGAATGATTTTCAATTTTAATCTCTGGAGCAGGTGGAATATCTGTCACTCCATGTAAAACAATTTCATATTGAGTAATTCCATCTATTTCAATTTCATATTTCCCATTCTTTTTAATTAAATGGATATTTGCGGCCTTTTCTCCATTTGTCGTGTGAATTTCTGCATGAAGTGTCTCATTCTCATGTAAGTCAAACACATGGATTCTTGGATTTTCTGTGTAATCATACTCTGCATGCTGATTGCAATTACCTTCAATAATAATACTATGTGGTCGTACAAGCAGTGGAAGATTCATATAATCATAGACTTGTTCATACCAATTCCCACCTTCATAGGTTTCTCCTGTTAAATAATTTGTCCATACCCCTTTTGTTTCGGGTACATAAAATGATACCTTTCCGTCTTCTCTAAAGATTGGTGCAACAAGTAGGTTATCCCCGAACATATATTGACGGTCAAGAGTATGTGTTGCTAAGTCTTCAGGAAATTCTAAAACCATTGGCCGCATCATAGGAATCCCTTTTTCTGCAGTGTATACAGACTGACTTATTATGTAAGGCATTAAACTTAATTTTAACTTGGTGAATTTTCTTGCTACGTCCACTGCTTCCTCTCCGTAAATCCAAGGCACCTTATATTCCCAGCTTCCATGATATCTGCTATGAGAGGATAATAACCCGAATTGAGTCCATCTCTTATAGATATCAGGATTTGCTCCTGCCTCAAAACCTGATATGTCATGGCTCCAATATCCAAATCCACCTAAGCCAAAGGACAATCCAGCTCGTAAAGATTCTGCCATAGATGGATAATCAGAAGTACTGTCTCCTCCCCAATGTACAGGGAACTTCTGTGATCCTACAGAAGCTGAGCGTGCAAAAACTACTGCTTCTTCTTTACCTCGTTCTTCCACTAATAAGTTGTATACCACTTCGTTATATAAAAACGCATAATAATTATGCATTCTTTCTGGGGAAGATCCATCAAAATATATACAATCGGTTGGAATGCGTTCACCAAAATCTGTTTTAAAGCAGTCTACACCCATGTCAAGTAATGATTTTAATTTCTCTTGATACCATTCGGTTGCTTTTGGATTAGTAAAGTCCACAATAGCCATCCCTGCTTGCCACTTATCCCACTGCCATATGTCTCCATTTTCTTTCTTTAAAAAGTATTCTTTCTCCATTCCTTCATCAAATAACGGAGATTTCTGCCCAATGTATGGATTAATCCATACACAAATTTTCAAACCTTTTGCTTTTAACCTCTCTAACATTTTTTGAGGTTCTGGAAAAGTTTCCTGATCCCATGTGAAATTACACCATTCATATTCTTTCATCCATAAACAATCAAAATGAAAAACCTCTAAGGGAATATCATGCTGAACCATACCATCCACAAAAGAGGTCACTGTTTTCTCATCATAGTCGGTCAAAAAAGATGTACTAAGCCAAAGGCCAAAAGACCATGCTGGTGGCATGGAAGGTTTGCCAGTTAAATCTGTGTAATTTTCTAGGACCTTTTTTAAACTTTCTCCACCGATTACATAATACTCCATCATCTCACCAGGTACACTAAATTGAACTTTTGAAACCTTTTCACTACCTATTTCATAGCTTACTTCACCTGGTGAATTCACAAATACTCCATACCCTTTGTTACTAACATAGAATGGTATATTTTTGTACGCCTGCTCCGTACCCGTGCCGCCGTCTGCATTCCAAATATCAACTGTTTGTCCGTTTTTCACAAAATTCGTAAACCGTTCTCCCAGCCCGTAAATATATTCCCCTACATCAAGTGACAATTGCTCACTAATATGGGAAAAGCCTTGTGGATCTTTAATGTAGCTTTTACTTCTAGGTTTGCTTTCAGTAAGGTTTGCTTCCTTATAATTAAAAGAAATGGAAAAGTTCTCTCCCTTTGTTATGACTGCGCTCAAGTCACCTGATACAAAAGAATAATCCGATTCGGTTTCTACCATTTCTGGTAGAATATCTTTTGTGTTTAAATCAAAATCAGGACCCAGCTTTTTTGCACCTTTGTGATGATACATTCTTACCCCAATAATATCTAAATGTGGAGAAAAGAGTTCTACTGTCATCATTCCACCATCTAAGGTAGCTCCTTTATTGGAAATATAGGAAAATGGAGTATATAAGGTTAAATTATTTTTTGTTTGTCTTGTACCATATACATGAGTAGCGTAGTTTACCTCAAATCCATCTTTTACTAGCCAGCCACCGTTTAAAAACTTCATTTATTACACTCCCTTACTTTAATTGTTGTTGTTCTACAAGATAATAAGCACCCCATAAGCCTGAATCATTGTGATGCTTGCATGTTTCTATAGGTACCATGAAATCTTTCCAATGAGGTATAGTGCTTAATGCTTCCTTTATGTAGGAAATTAAGGTTGAGTTCTGACTGACCCCACCACCTATAAGAACTTTCTCAGGATTTAGAAGCACTACAGAATTAAAGATTGTAATACCAACATATTTACTCCATTCTCTAATTACTTCATTTACCTTAGGATCATTTGTTTTTGCAAATATTTCCTCTCCAGATATTTCATCCTCAGGAGAAAGCTTATTTTTTTCTTTGTAAAGATTAATTAGTGCACTAGTTGATGCTAATTCGTGAAGTGTTTTATTAGGAGATCTTCCATAATCTATAAGCATCATCCCTAATTCACCTGCTCGATAAGAGTGACCTTTTATCGTCTGATTATAATGATATATCGCCCCGCCTACTCCTGTACCAAGCGTAATTAGAATAAAATCATGGTTTTCTACTGCTGCACCATCATATTTCTCTGCTAATGCTGCACAATTCGCGTCATTATCAATATAAATTGGACAGTCAAGCGAAATTCGTCTCTTTAATTCATCAACTATAGATATGCCATTAATAGAAGTAATTGCCCCAGCTAATATAGGAACTCCATTATCTGTATCAATAAAGCCTGGAAAACTCAATCCTATACCTGAAATAGGCATTACTTCGTCTAGTTCCTCTATTCTGCTAACCAAACCAGAAAGGAAAATTTCTTTATCATTTCTTTCCGTTTTATATTTTCCTTTCTTTACTATGTTAGATTGATCAAACAGACCATATTTTACAAATGTTCCACCAACATCAAAGCTTATGATAGCCAATATCCATTCACCTCTATAAAGAGGATGAATCAATAAGATGTAAAACAGATAATTCTATATTGTTTTTCATCTTATATACATCCCCTCTAATATCTTCCTTAATTACCCCATAACTCCATACGATCTTTGATTAAATCAGTCATATCAGAACTTGCTTCTTCAATCCCTAATTTATTTAATTCTTCTTGCATATCTGACCATTTTTTTTCAAATTCACTTGGATCCGATATAATAATATCTGTAATAGCTTGAGTCGTGTAATCATCCGCTTTTTGTTGGATAACCGTTAAATCACTGCTTGCTGGTATGGCAATTTCAAAGGCACGACCATGTTTAGTACTACCTAATTCTTTTGGAGATGGGAAGAAATCTGCCCATACTTCATGACCATAACTACTAATGACTTCTTTTTCTTCCTCTGTGTAATTAGACATTGCTAATTCCTTCGTATCAGAACGGGAAATTGGTTGACCAGTAGAGTCTACTGCACCTGTACCCCATTGTGGGAATGGATAGATATAGTTTCCTACACCTGTTTTAAGGGTATAATTAGGGTCTGTTTGAGACTCTTGTATGTCTGTGGCAACACGTTTTCCATCCTTGATTTCATAATTTTCCCCTTCAATGCCCCAATTCACTAAAATTTGTGCTTCCTCAGATGCCATCCAATCTAAGAATTCGAAAGCTTTTTCCTGATGTTCACTTGTGGAAGAAATAGAAACACCCGTTGAACCAGTATACCCATAATCTTTCGTATCTGGCTGTAAGATACCTTCTTCTAGTGTTACGGCAAGTGGTGCATATGTTCTCCATGACTGTCCATCTGCCTTAAGTGCAGCAACCCCATCATTTATATCCCAATTTTGGTCTGCTAATCCAATAACACGGCCAGATGATATTTTGGCAATGTACGTATCATATTTTTGCGTGAAGCTCTCTGGATCTACTAATCCTTCATCATACATATGGTTAAGCCATTTGAAGTACTCTTTTACTTTTTCATCTTGGAATTTATATCTCGTCTCTCCAGATTCCTCATCTACTAGCCATTGTCCATCATCTTGGTAGCCTGAAGCATAACCAGATGGGTTTCCAACTGTTATTAACCATCTCCAATCACTGCCTAATAGAGAAAGACCGATAGTATCTTGTCCATTGATTTGAGGATACTTTTCTTTATATGCTTTTAATGCATTCTCAAATTCCTCTAGTGTTTTTATTTCTGGATAACCTAATTCTTTCAATGCTTCCAATTGAGTTTTAAATGTTCCGCTTGGATTTAAAACTGTATTCGTCATTCCACCAGTACCAACATGATATATCTGGGGATCCTCTGTATTATTTTTCAAGCGCACTAGTTCATCTTTGTAAAGCGCTTTCAAATTTTCACCCTTTTCTTCTATTAAATCATCTAACGGTATAACCGCTCCAGCATCAATTAATTTATTGATATCTCCTTTACCAAAAATTAGATCAGGATAGTCACCACTAGCAATCATCAATGGAATGGCTTGTATATCCCCTCCAACAGGATGAGAGATTTCTAGTTTCACTCCTGTTTTCTTTGTAATTTCCTTTGCAACTGGATTGTCAAATTTATCATCCTTCGTTAGATCTGCACTAAAGAAAGTCAATGTTGTAACATCTTCGCCACTATTTTCATCTGTATTTACATCATTATTACAGGCTGAAAGCAGCATACCTGTAGTAAGCACACTTGCCAAAATCATTTTTCTCTTCCTCTTCATATAAGTCCCTCCTAATATACACTCTTTCTATCAACTTAATTTTTTACTGCTCCTAGTGTTAATCCAGAGACGAAATACTTTTGCAGGAAAGGATATACAAGCAAAATTGGTACCGTTGCAATAATGGTAATCGCCATTTTTATTGATTCTGGAGTGGTCTTTCCTGCATTTAACTGCTCCATAGCGGCATTACTTACATTTCCAGCTGATTGTGCACTAGCATTATCTAATATCTTAATTAATTCATATTGAAGCGTTGTTAAGTTAACATTCCCCCTTGCATATAAATAAGTATCAAACCAGCTATTCCACTGGCCAACCGCTATAAAAAGTGCAATTGTCGCAATGGCTGGAATACATAGCGGCATAATAATCTTGTAGAAAATAACAAAATCATTGGCACCATCTATTTTCGCTGATTCTTCTAATGCATCTGGTAAACTATCAATAAAGGATCTAATAACAATCACATTAAAGGCACTAAGCAGTGCGGGAATAATGTATACTGCAAAGCTGTTAATCAATCCTAAATTGCGAATTAAGATATATCCAGGAATTAGCCCACCACTGACATACATGGTAATGATAAGTAATGTCGTGATATGCTTTCTAAAAATGAAATCTTTTCGGCTAATAACATAAGCCATCACACAGGTACATAAAACTCCTGCAACTGTACCTACTACCGTTCTTAAAACAGAGTTCGTAAATGCTAAAAGCAATTGATCATTATTACTAAAAATTTCAATATAGTTAGCAAAAGTAAATTCCCTTGGTAAAATATGCAATCCACCTTTTGCTGTATCAACTGAGTCATTTAATGAGATAGCTAACACATTTAAAAATGGATATAGGGTTGCGATAATGACAACAATCATAATGACTGCAATCAACAAATCAAATCCAGTTGGCCTGTTCAAGCGATTTTTTCTTCGTAATAATTTTGCCATAATACCCTCCTTACATGAGACCGCCATTTCCTGATTTTTTGGCGATATTATTAAATACAAAGATTAAGATTATACTTACCACTGATTTAAAAATTCCAATTGCAGTACCATATGAATATCTAAACATCCCAATACCATAATCTAGAGCATATTTATCTAATACTAAGGCTTTATCAGCTACGATATTATTCCCTAACAACATCTGTTTCTCAAACCCAATATTTATTAAGTTGCCAATACTCATAATAAGCAAAATTAAAATGATTGGCTTTATGGATGAAAGTGTAATATGGATCATTTGTTTAAAGCGACTTGCACCATCAACCCAAGCAGCTTCATACATCTCTCTATCAATACTAACCATTGCAGCAAGGTATATAATTGCATTCCATCCCATTTCTTTCCAAACGTCAGAGAATGTAACGATATACCAAAACTTGTCTGGATCACTCATAAATTGAATAGGTGAATCTATGATGTGGAGAGAGATTAATAGTTCATTTACTACTCCATTTGTTGAAAGCATAGTGGTTACAATATTAGCCACGATTACCCAAGATACAAAGTGTGGAAGATAGGATACGGTTTGAGTAAATTTCTTGAACCTAGTAAATCTTAATTCATTTAGCAATAAAGCAAACGCAATGGAACTAATAGTTCCAAAAACTATTCCCAATCCTCCCATCCCTAAAGTATTGATAAGTGCACGGTAAAACAATTCATCCTCAAACAATGCTTTAAAATGCTTAAGTCCAACCCAGGGAGACTCTATAACTCCCAGTGCAGGTTTGTAATCTTGAAAAGCCATGATCCATCCAAAAAGAGGAACATAACAAAAAATGATCAGCCAAATTACTAGAGGAAGTGCCATAAAAATGAGTACTTTTTGTTCTTTCAGCTTTTTCCATGTTATCTTCTTCTCTTTTTGGGGTTTCTTTTCTTGATTAACAACAGGTGCTATCTCCATAATCCCCACTCCCTAAACTAAACTAACTGCTTATAAATAAATTATATTTGATTGCGCTTTCATTAGTAATAGTAATTCTTAGTGTAGGAAGTAGTAAAAAATAGTGTTTTTGTAAGCGTTTTAAATATTATTTTCACAACTTTTTGTATACCTAAAGGAAAGTGCCCATAATTAAGTATATGAGCACTTTTTTATACAATATGGATAGTTCTTCTTATTTATTTACAGCTTCTAACTGATATTGCATCTCTGTTAGTTGATCCTTTTTCATTATAAAATCGATATTTCCATTCTCTTTTATTGCTACTTTTCTTTCATTCTCTTTTAATGTGTAATATTCAAGTGTTCTACTATGCTCTTTTCCATCAGAAGTAAATCTATATGTCATTTCTAAATAGGGATCTGGCTCTAATGCTTCTCCTATATATTCCTCTTCAGCAGATAGCGCTGCAACATATTGATACATCTTTCTAAACTCATCTTCCTCTATATTTCTATTATTCAATTGAAAGTTAGAGATAATTTTATCTGATGTTCTATTTAGTTGATGGGAAGCTGTTATCTTGAATTCCTCTTCTCCTTTTACCGTCCACTCATCTAAAGCATCTGCCATTATTAAGCACACAAATTTATCTATTATGGTTAATGGCTTATTAAGTAAGTTTTCTACTTGTCCTCTTGAAATAGAGAGCAAGCTTTCTTCATTATTAATAGTTGCAAAATATTGATTTTTTCCATCCTTTAATAACTGTAATGTATATTCCTTTACCTCATCTTTAACAGAAATGTCAGCCCACTTTGTTAGCTCATTTTGGTTAATATCTTGTGCCTGTTTTAATACTTTTAAGTGAGCAAGAGTATTTAATATTTCTTCCATTTTATTGTATTCCACCGAATATTCTTGTTCATAATAGTCATGAAGGTACCAACCACTAATAAAAGGAGCCTTTTCAACTGAAGAACTGGAAGATTGTTGATTTAGAGTATAGTCACCTTGTTCTCCATCGAAGGATACTTGTATAATATCATCTACTTCAATTGGAAATACCTTATCTTCTGAAAATATGATTGGTGAGTAGTATTTTACTAGATTCGGAACATTCTTTACATGGTAGGTCTGATCTTGCTCTACCAAGTAGAATTCATTTTCCTTCGTATATAGCTTTAATTCAGTCTGATCAGCTGTCACTTCTAAAAATAAATCTAGGTCATCATCTATTTTTACTTTATCTCCTTTTATGCTAGAAAGTGCTGCTACAAATTGATTTGGCATATCATCTTGTATATCAGTATTCACTAGCTTCCAAGTGTTATCTTCTTTCGTTATCTCTATGTTACTACTATTCTGTTTTACTTGAATTGTACTTGCCTGCTCTATATTTTGGAAGTTAACTTTATTATTATTTACAGAAGTGGTTTGTTGGGTTCCGTCCTTACAACTACTTAACAAGAGCACAACCAAAATGAACAAATAAATGAGAGAGTTTTTTTTTATTCTGTTCATTTTATTAGCTCCTTCTCTAGTTGATTTAATACCGGATTAGTATAATACATAACAATGTAACCAAATAGACTAAAAGCAATCAAAAAGGAAAAAGCAGTAAGATAGTAAAACAGAACGACCAGTATAATTAAGGTAGATAAATGCAAGAATACTTTCCCTGGAAAGCGAAGAATTGTAAAAGGACCTACCTTTAACAGAGTTTTCACGTTACTTTCAAATCTGCTTAATACACATAAACTTATACTAGATATCATAATAACCAAGGCCAAGAGAAGGCCAATAACTATGGCTATTAAAGTATTATTTCGTTCTAACATATAAAAGAAATCAACAAACAATATTAAAGAGATAGTCAGCTGTATGAACCAGTAAAAAAAACTAGTTTTAAAATTTGTCCTGTAGTCCAAAAAATAGTCTCTAACAGGTGTGATTCCACCCTCTCTTAATAAACGCCCATTAGTGGAGAATAGCGCAGTCAGACTTGCTCCCATAGGAAGTAGACTTATATAAAAAAGCAAAATATTTTCTAAAGAAAAGGGGAAAAGTAATAAGGCACCAAAAAATAAAAGATTGCTTAATAGAAAACATAGATTTAACAGAAAAAAATTTGAAATGTAATTTAAGATACTATATATATTCTTACTGTTCATCTCTTTCACCTTACCCCTTTAATTTTCTATATTCATTTGGAGACATACCATAAAACCGTTTGAATTTTTTGTAAAAATAATCCAAATTTGTATACCCTGTTCTTTCTGCTATTTCATAGATCATTAACTTCGAATCTTTTATAAGCTGCTTCGCTTTTCCCATACGTATTTCATCTAAATATTGAGAGTAGCTTATCCTAGTTTCTTTTTTGAATTTCTTACCAATATAAGCATTATTATAATTGAAATATTCCGAAATAATTTTAAGGTTTAAATCCTCTTTATAATGCTTTTTCGTATATAGTTCTATTTCTTGAATCGTATTAATTCTATTCAAACTTTCATTTATTGCTTCTTGTAACAAGGAGTATTTTATCCTTATATCACACAATAGCTCTTCCAAATTTTCACTTCCAGCAATACAATCTTGAACAATCCGTACCAATTCTTGAAAACGTTCTCTTTTTAAAGGTTGAATTGCCTCTATAACTTTACCTACTACGATATGAAAATCATTTATAACTGCCCATTTTATTTCATTTTCATTCATTGGTTTATAGATGAAGTTTTCTTTATATTTAATAAATGAATCAGAAAGATCTCCATCATTCAATACTGTAGTTAATAATTTTTCTGTTATATTTCCTGTATATAAGGATTGAATCTGTAAAAATTTAATTCTCTCCTTTGATATAACACTTAGATTCGAATAGGTGAAAGTCATTTCTTTTAATAGTCTTATCTCCTTGTAAAGTTGATTTAGTGGATGACTTTTATTCAGCCATGAAGATTCGAAGATAACTTCCTTCTTTTCTTGAGCTAATATAATTAACTTTTCGACTACTGCATCTAAATCAATTTCGTCAACGGTTAACACTAAAACATACGTATAATCATCATGAATTAAAAGATAACAAAGTACATCTTTTATCCCCTTCACCCAAGTCTGAAATTCCTCAGCTGTTGATTGTTTAGAAAAACAAACTAGATTTGCTAATTTATATTCATGAGATAAACTTATCTGTATTCCTTCAAATATATTCTTTTTTAATTCTTCGGAAGGAGCAAAATCCGGTTTCCTATTTTGTTCTATTTTACTAATCCTCTGCAATATATCTGTTAATTCATCTTCATCTATCGGTTTTAGTAAATAAGAGACTGTTCCTAAACGAATGGCTTTTTGGGCATAAGAAAACTCTGAATATCCTGATAGTATAATAGAGTAAAAGGAAACTCCCCTTTGTTTCGCAGTATGTATCATCTCTAACCCGTCCATTTCAGGCATGCGTATATCTGTAATCACTAGATCGGGTTGATATTCTTGAATTAGTTTTATTCCTTCTATCCCATTTTGAGCAGCACCGACAATTTCAAATCCATAATACTGCCAATCAATAATATGAGGAAGACCTTCTCTAATTATTGGCTCGTCATCGACAATTAATACTTTTTTCATTGTTTATGCCCCCCTTTATTTTGTTGATGGAATTCTAACCCTTACAGTTGTTCCTTTTCCTTCTGTACTTTTTATACTTAATCCGAATTGATCTCCGTACATTCTTTTTATTCTTTGATTAACATTATTTATACCGATTCGATTTCCTATTTCTTCTTTAGTTAATATATTTTGTATTTCAAGTAAGTTTTCTTTAGATATCCCTTTTCCATCATCTTGGATTAAAATATGAATATCCTCTCCCACCTCCACGATATTAATAAGGATTTGTCCACTCTCCGCTTTTTCTTCAATACCATGGACAAATGCGTTTTCGACAATTGGCTGCAAGATAAGAGGAAGGATATTGTATTGTGCTGTATTCACTTCTGAGGTTATTTCATATCTTATTCTACTACCAAAACGCAGCTTCTGAATTCGCAAATATAGAAGTAAGAAATCAATTTCTTCACTCAATTTCACGTATCTTTGTTGGTTATTTTCAAGGGAACGTCTTAATAATTTGCTCAGGATTTTTACACTTTCAGATACTTCCTTATCCTTATTTTTTAATGCTCTCATCCGAATCATTTCTAACGTATTATAGAGGAAATGCGGATTTATTTGGCTTGCTAATAACTTGAATTCCGATTCCTTTTGCTGAAGTTGCCAATTTTTTTCTTGGAGTTGATGTTGGTAGTTTTTATGTAATAACTCCCGCAAGCTTTCCATTGTTGTATAAAGCTGATTATAGATATCTCTTAATTCATCATTTCCATCAATTGTAATCGGTATGTCAAAATCACCGCTGGCAACGCTTTGCATGGAATCCTTTAATTGTAATATTCTTCTATCCATTGAATTGGTATACCTTTTAATGACAAACAACACTAACAACATAACGATGCCAATTATGGTATAACTTTTTATCATAATTTGATTTACTTCATTTAATAACTCTTCATTATTCATCACGGTAACCACTTGAAAGTGATTAGTAATAGACTTTGGTAACTCTAGCAGCTGGCCAAAGAAGATAAATGGTTTTGTTTCTTTCATCTCTATATAATAAGTTTCGCCAACATTCATTTGCGAACTTTGCATTTTCTTTTGTAATTCCTTCGTTAAATAAGGTTTGGGTGTATGAGTGGCATATTGGAAACTAGTCATTTCATTGTCTAATAATAGGACATTGTCAATAGTAGCCGAATTTAAAATATCCATGAGCGACAAATTGTCTACATATATGGCTAAGACACCTAAAAATTGATTTTCTATATCATATACACTTCTGATAAGTGCCAAAAATGTTTTTCCAGTTACAGGATCTATTATATTTCTCCAAGAAATTTTTCCTTTACCCATAACTGCATCTTCATACCAATCAGTTTGCCTTATTTGGTCATCAGTAACAACAAAATTAGAATTTGTCATAAATGATGTATTGTCAATAAAAAAACGGATATTTGCAAGATTTCTATGATAGTTAAGAAAGTAATCAAATAAAGTAAATTCATTATATCCTTCTATCATTTCCTTAGGATTGCTATATTTTTTTTGAACTAGTTTGGCCAATCCAGGATCCTGATAAATCCAATCTGATATTTGAATAATAGAGGTAAAATTGCCCTCCAATCCTTTTCTGACTCTTTCTGTTTCGACCAGTATATCTCGTTCTCTAGATTCAATCATGTCTTGTCTAATGTTAATCGTTAAATATATTCCTACTATAAAAACAGGAATAACTACACTTAAGAACATCAACATTAATCGTTTTTTAATAGGAATAAATCTATTCTTCATCTTTTTCATCGCCTCTTCACTAGACGCTTTATTTAAAAAAAGGGGAGGAAATACCTAACTTAACTTACAGGTAAACCTTCTTCCCGCTCCCATTAACCATCTATGAAACTACCAAATACTATTTTGTAAAAGAAAAGGACACATAATACTGCCACCTTTGATTGTCTAGCTGTTTTATTTCATATGATGCCTCTTCTATTAATGCATAATGAACTCCCAGATTTATAACTGGGACAAGAGGTTCTTGCTTAACTAAGATTACATTAGCAAAACCTTTATCTACATCCCATTCCAATGAATGCAAGTAAAGCCGATTCGGTAAATATATCCCTCTCAGTCTACCTTTATTTAAAAAATAAGGAACTGTTTTTAGAATGGTTATGGATTCATCGTATTCAGAGTATACTAAGCAATCATGAATTACCTTTGGCAGAGACCCATTTGCGTCGACATTAAATACTTCTTTCCCACTGTAATGGGCAGTTGCCAAAGAATCCATAAACGCATTTTCCAAAATAAGTGCTTCTAAGGATTGTGTTACCTTGTTTACCTGTTCTAAGCTTATGGCACACATAGCTGCATGCATTCTTCCATGGGAAGAAGTTGTATCTCCTTCTAAGTTATTTAACCAAGAATCCATTCGTTTTTCGAAGGCGATTTCTGCGGCTTTCCATAATTCTGGTGTGCTTTTATTAATTTCTTTTGTTTGAAATAATGGATATAAATTAGAAAAATGACGATGATTATCATTTTCTACCGTTCTTTCATCTAACCATTCAGCTATTCCTCCATCATCTAGTAAACGATACTCAGGGATTTGTCCATACAGTTCTGTAAATTCCTCTTCCACATCCTCATCTAAGTAATGCTTTGCATCAAAATAGTGTTTTAGCACACTTTTCATAATCGCAATATCCATTGTTGTGTTATCTCCCATGCCATTTTCAGCGGAATAGCTTGGAGATAAGAGGATTTTGCCTTCTCTCTGTTGGCCATAATCTAAATAGAAGGAAAGTACTTCTTTATAAAATGGGACACACTCTTCTTTTAAGAATTTTTCGTTCTTTGTATAATGCCAATATTCATGATAAAAATGTGCAATCCAACCTGCTCCTGAAATCCAAAAAATTAATGGCCACTCTTCATTCCAATGAACATGTTTTGCCGTCGTGCTTGCATGCGCTGGGACTAAAAATCCATTGCATCCATAATAGGACTTTGCATTTTCTCTAAAATCTGGAAAATACTCCTTTATGCGTTCAAAAAAGCTTAGATATTCTGGAAAATAACCACTACTTGCAAGAGATGAAATGGCTAATTGTACATTTGTATCAAAGGTATAATCCCCGCTCCATGCTGGCTGTAATGTTCCTGACCATATTCCCTGCAATGTTGGAATTCCTTGCGCCATTGATTGAATAATATACCTGGAGGCCTGATAAAAGATTTGTATAAATTCAGGTGTCACTCTGTTAAGCGCTCTCATTTCTGAAAGTACTTCTTCTAGGTATATCGTTTCCTCTTCATCTGTTAGCAATAGTTGTACAGAGTTATATTTATCTTGGAACCATTCCACATGGTTTTTTAATGCCTTTTCATATGAATCTATTTCTAAAATTTCTTCATCCTTTTCCACATATTGAATGGTAAAGTAAATTTCAGTAGCATCTTCAAAAACTAGATGCTCTTTACTAGCAATAATACTTCCTGTACAACTATGCATAGATAAAACCACATCATACCCTGAATGATCCTGATATCTATTTTCCCATTTTAACTGTCCCTCAGACGAGTTCAATAGTTGCTGAACAAAATCAATTTCCCCCCATATGACTGGAGAAATTCGACCTGATATCGGATGCTCACTTTCCATTTTCCCATAAATACAATCATTATTTTTGGAAGCAAATAAAACTTGCTCTACCTTTCCTCCTATAGAAGATTCGTAGGTTATTCGTATAGTTCCTCTATTAAAATCAGTCATACGTTGGTAGTTTTCAACTGAATCGTTCTTTATCTCTAACAGAAATCTTGCAGCAGGAATAAAAGGGTCGCTCATTGTTAAACCCTCATATCCTAACTCTTTTGCTTTCTCATAAAAATAGTGGATACCTTTCGTATAGCCTTCTATATCTATGATGTTGCGGAGTTTTTCTATATGTGGAGCTAAGTAAGGTAGATTATGCATATTATTACTCTTTAAAAAGAGATCTTGCTTGGATAAATCCAAATAGGTTGCATCTGGTGCTCCATATAGCACCATACCCAACCCTCCATTTCCTATCAATAGACCATCTTCCCAACGATTAGCAACCTGACAATTAATTAATTTTGTCATTAAATATCACCCTTCTTTAAAGTGATTAACTGAATTTTCGAAGTAGATTCGAGAATAAAGTCTTCTTGCTTTCCTTTGTTCATGGGAATGAGGATTTTTCTTTCTTTAGCAGAGTAGGTTATCTTACTATTACCATTATTGATAATTAACTCACCATCCTCTTCTGTATGATAATGGAGTATGTACTCCTTTTCCCTAAATTCTACCTTCTTGTATATCAATTTACCGAATGGGGATAGTTCTACACAGCTTTCTTTTTCATTAGTAACAGTGCTGTATGCCTTCTCATAATCATTAAATGCATGTAAATTTAACTGGTTGGAAACCATACGTCCCTCACTCTGAGATCCATTCACTTTAAAAATACTGGTCCATTTACCTTCGATGGACGAAAAATTAACCCAGATCCTTCCTGACCCTTCTGGCAATCTAAATTTCTCTACTCCTACATCATAGAATTCAAACTCTTTTGCGGATAGATAAAAATGTACTGTCTTTTCCTCACCAGGATGAAGGTTTAATTTTTGAAATCCTATTAATTTTTTTGGTAATTTAATAGGTTCTTCCGCTTCTAATTGCCCGTAGACTTGGACGGTATCTGTAATCTCTTTATTAGAATTATTCTTAAGCACTACTCTTAAGGAAAGAGGAGTATTCTTTGATAATTCTTCGTTTTCTAATACACAGTTTGTTATCGCTAGTTCACCATAAGTTAAACCATATCCAAATGGATATAAAACCTCTTTATCAAAATAGTGATATGTTCTTGGATACTTAATATAATCATAGTTTGTGATAGGCGGCAAAGCTTTCTCATTCATAAACCATGTTTGTGCAAGTTTTCCAGTTGGTGCACATTCTCCAAATAGAATATCACTCATTACATCTCCTAATTCTTGGGATCCATGGGTAGTAAACAAGATTGCTGGAATATGCTTTTGTGCCCATGTCAGATCAAAAGGATAACTTCCAACCACAAGTAGCACAACATTAGGATTAACTTTATAAACCGCTTTCAAAAGTTCCTCTTGTTTCTGTGGTAAACTTAATCCTGGTCTATCCTGTGTTTCTTTCCCATTAATCATAGGATGATTACCTAAAACAACAAGGTTAACACTAGCATTTTGGGCTAAGCGAACTGCTTCCGAAATCCCATTTTCTTGTGTAATAAATTGGATGGATTGCTGATTATTAGAGATTCCAATACTATTTTCCAGCCTACCAATTGGTTTGTTATTCCAAGAATACCATTTTTCTTCACCTTTTATCCAGAGTTCTTTTATAAACCAATCAAATACTTCCTTTTTATGCAGCTTGAATGATTTGGTTTCATCATTTAGAGCAAGATACTGCTCTGTACTATTATCCTTAATAACAAATTGATTATATCCCCAGTCTTCTAGCGTAAAGTCTCCTTTTTTCTCTAGCACAAGATTTCCATCCATAGAAATCCCTACTTCTTTTCCACTGACATGAATCTTAATTGAATCATGACTAGAATGGAAAGTTACTAGTTCTTCCCCTAGTGTTTTTATCATACTTTCTGCAATTGTTTTTTCTTTTGTGGGATAACCGCCGTACCAGTCTCTTAAAAAAACATTACCAAGTGGTCCGCTTATGGCTAGCTTTGTATTTTTATCCAAAGGAAGAAAGTTATTTTCATTTTTTAATAAAACTACTTGCTCAAGAGTAGCAAGTCTAGCTATTTCTGCATGCTCTTTCCCTGCTAGCAAATTCTTGTCTACTTGGTCATATGGACAAGATTCCGTAAAATGACCGAGTCGAGCACGCACTTTCAATATATTTCTAACTGCCTGATTTATATCATCTTCTGTAATTAACTGCTTTTCTATCGCTTTAAAAGCTGCAGATTCTACTAACTCCTTATTATCCACGAAACAATCTATTCCACTTTTCAGAGAATCGGCTAAGGCCTCTTCATATGTATTATAGTATTGATACTCATCAACATTTAATGTAAGTGCCCCTCCATCACTAACAATAAATCCATCCATCCCCCATTTGCCTTTTACTGTTGTTAATATTTCTGGGGACTGCATGCAAGGGATTCCATTAACTCCGTTATAAGCAGTCATCAATGACTGTGCATTTGCTATTGTGATAGACGGTTCAAATGCTTTTAAATAATACTCTTCTTGGCTTCTTAATGGGATAAAGTTTGAAGTTGATTCTCTTCCGACCTCATTATTATTGCCGAAAAAATGTTTTGGGGCTGCAGCCATGAGAAGATATTCTTCGTGATGCCCTTGCATTCCTTCAATTAAGCCAACACTTAGTTTGCCAGTTAAATAAGCATCCTCACCGTACGCTTCCTCATTTCTTCCCCACCTAGGATCTCTTTCCATATCGATTGTTGGAGCCCATAACGTCAACCAGGATTTCTTTCCAGATTCTAAATACTTTATTCGAGCTTCTGTCCCTATTACTTTTCCTACACTTTTTAACAATTCAGGATTCCATGTTTGAGCGAGCCCAAGGGGTAAAGGAAATCCTGTAGTATTTCCACCTTTTCGATCTACTACTCCATGTGCAGCTTCTCCACCAATATGATATTCATTAATATTTAATCGAGGAACACTTGATTGGCTAGTTGACAGCAATCCTATTTTCTCTTCTAGTGTAAGTAGTCCAACTAAAGATTCTACTAATGCATTATGCGACACCCATAAGTCCCCCTTATTATTTAAAGTTCAATAAAATCGGTATATAGTTTAAGGTCCAATCTTTTCAGCTTTCTATCTAACATGTTTGTAAGTGGGGAGTTATCCCCACTTTCGTCTTTACTAAGTATCGTTAATTGTCGGTTCCTATTCTGTGATTATTTTTACATCAAACGGCTCTAAAATAGTTACCCCTCCCACTTTCATGCTGGTAAGAATATCTGTTCCATGAAAAGGTAGGGAAACTTCAACAGATTTGTTTTGATGATTTATAATAAACCGATACTTGTTTCCGTTTTTTTCACGTACCTTCGTTTCCACTCCATCTGGCAAATCATATTGTGTAATTTCCAATCCTTCTAATACTTGATTTAGCAAGAGTTCCATCCCATTATTCCCCAGCATGGTGCCAACATAAAATGCTTGACCCTTACCTAGATGGTGTTTAGTCACTGCTGGTGTATGTTGATAAAATTCTCCTTCACCATATGTTGCCACAACTTCCGCCCCTTCTGGATGAATAATATCACAAAGCATTCTGCACGAGCTTGTTTCCCCATTTGTAAAATGTACATGATAGATTTTTTCAGGAGGTAAAGCATCAAACTCCTCCACCCATACACCCACAATTTCTCTAAGTGGGCCAGGATAACCGCCTAAATGTACATTGTCGCTTTCACCAACTAAACCACTCATCATAGTTGTTACAAAGCGACCTCCATTTTCTACATATAATTTAATGGCCGCTGCTTGTTCTTCTGTAATCATATATAGACAAGGGGCTATAAGTACATCATATGTAGCAAATGAACTGTTAATGGAAACGATGTCTATATCTATTTGACGGCGATATAATTCTTGATAGTAGTGATGAATTTGATCAACATATTTCAGTTCAATGGTTGGTCCACTCGTATATTCCAGTCCCCAATAATTTGGCCAATCAAAAATAATACCAACCTTTGCTGGTGTGCGTGCACCAATTAATTGTTCTCCGAGGTTATTTAACTCCTTACCAAGCTCTTCAATTTCTCGAAAAACTCTTGTATATTCTGTTCCAACATGATCAATGACTGCTCCATGAAACTTCTCACATGCACCAACAGATCTGCGCAATTGAAAGAATTGTACTGTATCTGCTCCATGGGCAACGGCTTGATAACTCATATTTCTCATCTGTCCCGGCCTTTTTAAAGAATTATAAGGCTGCCAATTTTGCTGACTAGGTGTCTGTTCCATAAGCATAAATGGATCACCATTTTTCAAACCTCTCATTAAATCATGCATCATGGCAGTAAAACTTACTGGCGTATTATAGCTTGGATAACTATCCCATGAAACAATGTCCATTTCTTTAGCCCACTTAAAATAATCCAAAGGTTTGTATGCACCCATAAGATTTGTTGTTATAGGTGTTTCTTTATCAAATTTTCTTATAGCCAGTTTTTCATCAATATAATTTTGCAATAAGGAATCTGAATTAAACCTTTTATAGTCTAATGAAATTCCTGCAAAGGCAGTCTTGTCGTTTCCAAATCCATCCCCTAATGCATTCGGAACCACTATTTCTTCCCAGTCATATATCTTATGGCTCCAGAAAGTCATATTCCACGCCTTGTTTACTTCATCAATTGATTTATATTTATCTTTCAGCCATACTCTAAATGCTTTTTCACAGTTGTCACAGTAACATTCCCCCCCATATTCGTTTGATATATGCCAACAAACGATTTCACTAAAATGCCCGTATCTTTCGGAAAGTTTCTCTGCTAAAAGGGGGGCAAACTTCTTAAAGGTTGGACTATTCGGACAATGATTATGCCTATGGCCAAATTTGTGCTTTCTTCCTTCAAAATCTGTTCGATTAACATCTGGATAGCGATGACTCATCCAGGCTGGTAAAGCTGCTGTTGAAGTTGCTAATACAATATGATATTGATGTTTTCTTAGCATTTCCATTATTCTATCTAATGTTGAAAAATCATATTCTGTTTCAGAAGGCTGTAATTGAGCCCATGAAAAAACATTGATGGTGACTGAATTAATATCAGCTACCTTAAAAATGCGCATATCTTCCACCCAAATTTCTTCTGGCCATTGTTCTGGATTGTAATCTCCACCAAAAAGCATTTTATTAAAATTAACAGTCACCAGTAACCCTCCATTCAAATGATTACGCTTACATATTTTAATCATATCAATTATTTATTAAAAAAAACCTGTAATTATTAGATATAAAACATGAAAAATTAGTGGTTCTCTTTGAAGGAATGTTCTTATGAAAATATTTCAATACAATAAAAAAGAAGGCAACCAATGGTTACCTTCTTTTTGTGCCGCATTTGCCGCTTAGGTGTATGGAGTTTCAAAACCTGCTCCACCAGGTGGGTGTTCGCAAAGGCTCTCATCATATGTCTTAAATGAAATCATTTAAGCCTGCTGATCCTTCCTTAATATAGAACTCCCTAATTAACGATAAAGGTTGAAACTTCATACGATAACGTACAACGCAGCGTTTATGTTATTATCATACCTCATTTGTACAATGAAAGCAAATGGTAATAACCGTTAATTTTAAACCATTAATTAAGCACGAGAAACATAACTAGCTTCAGAAGTGTTAATGATTAAACGATCCCCTTGGTTAACGAAGAATGGAACTTGAACAGTAACGCCAGTTTCCATCGTTGCTGGTTTTGTACCGCCTGAAGCTGTATCACCTTTAATTCCAGGTTCTGTTTCTGCAACTTCTAATTCTACTGTGTTAGGTAATTCTACACCAAGTGTTTCTGTTTGATACATCATGATATGAACTTCCATATTTTCTTTTAAGAATTTTAATTCATATTCAATAGTTGATGCAGCTAATTCAATTTGATCATATGATTCTACATCCATGAATACATGCTGATCTCCGCTTGCATATAAATATTGCATTTTGCGGTTATCGATTTGTGCTTTCCCTACTTTTTCACCAGCTCTGAACGTTTTTTCTTGTACAGCGCCAGTACGTAGGTTCTTTAACTTTGAACGAACGAAAGCTGCACCTTTTCCTGGTTTAACGTGTTGGAAATCTAGAACTCGCCAGATCCCGTTATCTACCTCTATTGTTAAACCTGTTTTAAAATCATTTACTGAAATCATGCAGTAATCCTCCTATAAAATAATCAATTCTTTTGTTGAATGGGTTAAAGCTTCATTATGATCATTTGTTATTAAAGTATCATCTTCAATACGCACTCCACCAACACCTGGAATATAGATACCTGGTTCTACCGTTACAACCATACCAGGCTCTAAGGGAGAATCGTTTCTAAAGGATAGAGCTGGACCTTCATGCACTTCTAATCCTATTCCATGACCTGTTGTATGTCCAAAATAATCTCCATACCCTTTTTCTTTTATGTAATCACGAGTTAAAGCATCTGCCTGAACGCCAGTTATACCTGGTTTAATCCCATCCATGCCTCTAAGCTGTGCCTTTAATACGATGTCATAAATCTCTTTTAATTTATCATCTGGGTTACCAACTGCTATTGTTCTAGTAATATCAGAAACATAACCATTATAGTATGCACCATAATCTAAAGTGATGAAATCACCAGCTTCAATAATTTTGTTCGTTGCAACACCATGAGGCAATGCTGATCTTTTCCCTGATGCTACAATCGTGTCAAAGGATGATGAAGTTGCGCCTTGTTTTCTCATAAAAAACTCTAATTCATTCGAAACTTCTAATTCCGTTTTTCCAACCTTAATAAAATCAAGGATGTGAGTAAACGCAGCATCCGCTATCTTAGCAGCTTCCTTTAATATCTTAATCTCTTCATTAGTCTTTATCAAGCGTAACTTTTCAATTATCCCTGAAACAGGCACTAATTCTCCATGAAAGACATCCTCTAAGTTTTTATACTCCGTAAATGTCGTATAATCTTGTTCAAAAGCAAGCTTCTTCACTCCGTATTTCTCAGCTTGTTGAGAAACTTCCTGAAGTATTGGACCTGTATGTTGTACTATTTCAAAACCTTCACATTCCGTGGTTGCTTGTTCTACATAACGAAAATCTGTTATAAATAATGCCTTTTCCCCTGTAATAAGCACAGAACCTGAGGAACCCGTAAAATTACTTACATAGCGTCTATTATAAGTGCTTGTAATTACTATTCCATCTACATTCAAACTAATTAATGTTTCTCTTATTTTTTTAAATTTCTCCATTAAAATCACTCCCTCTAAAAAAATACATCATTAACAATTAAATAATGTAAAAAATTTAAATTAATAAAAAATAATCATGTATATTATTCTAACATAAAATTCATGGGATTGTTTTATATTTACTATCACTCTTAAGAGGAAAGTTTTTTCCTATTAACCCTCATTTTCTGACGTTTTGCCACCGTGTCCTTTACTTGCTTTTAATTTTTGCAATTGAACTTCACTTTCTTCATAAGAAATAGTATATCCTACAAAAACACCATATAACACGTATAAACAAGCTGATGTAATGATGGTATCTCGTTTTAATTCAAGAAAAGGAGCCATTCCTGGAAAAAGGGGGTTTAAGATAACATAGACACAAAGAAATAAAGCAATACCAACCCCCATTCCTATATAGATAGTTTTGAACTTTCTTAAAGTCACATAATAAGCAAATGCTACAATAGTAGAAATAAAACCAATTGCAACAATACTTATAACAGTCCCTAACCAACTATTCTTCCAATTTCCAATTGCCCATGGTTCTAATATAATTCGTGGACTAAACTCAAGAAAGTTAAAAACATAAGCTACATACCCCATTGAAGACCAAAAAATTCCACCAACCATACCTGTCCAAATGACTAATGCAATAAATGACATCGGTTTTTCTTTTTCACTATGTGTTTGTTTTGTTACATTGCTCATTTACATACACCTCCAAAAATTAGTATGTCCGAAGACAATTATTCCCTTACATTATTTTTTTCAATTCATTAACAATGTGAAGTGAGACTAGTGGTTTTATTCTATTTTTAGTAATATAGAGATAGGGGATAGCTAGTATGACCATATTTGTACCTGTTTCCACCTAATTTAACCTGAGGTTGGTGTAACTATTCATGTCCAGTGAGCAAAAACCATTATATGGAGGCCAAGCTGTTGTGGAAGGTGTTATGTTTGGAGGAAAACACCATTATGTAACGGCGATTAGACGAAAAGATCAAAGTATCGATTATTTTCACCTCCCAAGAACAAAAAATGAAAAGCTTTCAAAATTAAAGAAAATCCCATTTTTAAGAGGCCTAGTTGCTATCATTGAATCTAGTGGAAATGGAACAAAGCATCTCAACTTTTCTACAGATCGTTATGATGTAGACCCTTCTGAAGATTATAAATTAGAAGAACAGGAACCTTCTAAATTAACCATGATTTTAGGTGTAGCTGCTATAGGAATTCTTTCCTTTATTTTTGGAAAATTCATCTTTACACTTGTTCCAACTTTTCTTGCCGCCATGCTCCAGCCCATTATCTCTGGTCATGTTGCCCAAGTTTTATTAGAGAGCTTCTTTAAGTTAATTTTATTACTAGGTTATATTTACTTTGTATCTTTAACTCCTCTTATAAAAAGAGTTTTTCAATATCATGGTGCTGAGCATAAAGTAATTAACGCCTATGAAAGTGGAAAAGAGTTAACAGTAGAAAACGTACAGGCAGCTTCCAGATTACATTATCGCTGTGGATCTAGCTTTATGCTATTTACCGTTATAGTCGGTTTATTTCTATATTTATTCTTCCAAACAGACAATTTAGTGGATAGAATATTAGTAAGAATTGCATTGATTCCTTTTGTAATTGGGATTTCATTTGAAGTATTACAGTTTACTAATAAGTTACGTGATGTTCCTGTATTACGATACCTTGGAGTTCCTGGACTTTGGTTACAATTATTAACAACGAAAGAACCAAAGGATGAACAAGTCGAAGTAGCTATTCTTTCTTTCCAAGAGCTTAAAAGACGGGAAGAAGAAACAGAAGCACAATTGCAAACAGGGATATTATAAAAAACAGTTAATTATTATCTGAACATTCATTTTTGTGAACCATTTTCATTTATTTGAATAAACTTTTCATCATATAAGTTTAAAAGTTATTAAAATTGCTCATCATGCTTTTAGGGAGGTGGCTTTTTTTGAAAAACCGATTTTCTTCTATACTATTTCTTACGATTCTTCTACTTGCTGGGGTCGGACTCATTACAAGTTTAATAAGCAATCCCTCTGGGTTCTTTTTGAATATCGTGATGCTTCTCGGTATTGGAGTCCTCATATGGCTTGTATTCCAGAGTCTAAACAAATCGAATCCTCAGAAGAAAGAGCAAAAGGCGTTTCTCAAAGCTGCTAAGCAATCGAAAAAAAGATTACAAACAAGAGAGAAATCTCCAGCTAAACCTTCTAGTTCTAATAGAGTATCTTCCTTAAAAGCCCATAAGCATCAAAAAAGCAGAAGCACAGCGAATTTAACTGTAATCGACGGCAAGAAAGGGAAAAAGAAGAATCGAGCTTCCTTTTAAGAAGCTCGATTCTTACTGTCGATCACTATACTTTTTTGATTCATCCCTTTTATTCTAATAATCTGCTTTTAAAAACTTCAGTTACTTCTATACAAATCATTAATAAGACCACCCTCTAAAAAATTTATCAGCATAGTCCCTTCCTAATTGAATTAATTTTTCTTGATCTTCTTTTGTTAAGGTAAATTCTGTAGCTAAAACTCCTTCAGTTGGTACAAATATAATGTTTTTTTCATGCTTTCGAGAGATATATCTAGAATCATGGGCATCTTTCATGGTCTCAAACATGGCACCAAATAAATCTATGGCATTATGAATTTGATGCTTTGGGTGATCTTTCAAATTATGGCTTAATTTTATTCCTAACACAGGTCTCGTTTTTAGCACATTCTCTTGATCAAATAGCCACATTGGAAAGTTACTTAACACTCCTCCATCCACTATCAAGCTTTTATTCTGTTTGCTCCCAATAGATACAGGCTCAAAAAAATAAGGTAGACTACAGCTCATTCTTATTGCTTTTGCTACAGAAAAGGTATGAGGATTCAATCCATATTTGGGCAAATCATCAGGTAAGATAAGCAATGCACCGTTTGTAATATCTGAAGCAACAAATCTTAAGCTTTGATGTGGTAAATCTGAAAAAGTCTTTATTCCTTTTCTAGCTAATTTATCTTCTATCCACTTTTCTAGCTCTTCCCCTTTATACAAACCCAATTTCCAATATAAGAAAAACCATTTAGCTAATGGAAAGGGTATTAATAGCCTTCTTTCATCCATAAAGGTTTGTAGATCTAGCTCTTCAAGAAGTTTTGCGATTTCCTCACTAGTGTATTTTGCAGCAATGAGGGCCGCTACAATAGATCCTGCACTTGTTCCTGCCAATCTTGAAAATTGGAAACCACGTTGTTCAATCACCTCAAATGCACCTACTAATGCTAAACCTTTAATTCCTCCACCAGAAAAGACTCCATCAATATACACCATTTTTCACTCCCTTATAACAAAGCAAGTGTACCTTGTAATGTATTTCAACATCCTTATGCCTTCATCCTATATTTCAATTTAATCGTGAACGGCACAAAATAGTACAAGGGACAAGTTAAATATGATTTTTTTGTGTAATAGTCTCCAGTAAGCTAGACGTTTTCATCAGTCAAAATAGGTATATACACATACACTATGTTGATTCAAGTTTTAGGGGAGGGAACATAATGTATAATCAAAATTTCTACACACAAGATCTAAGAAGAATTCGCCCTGGCTTTGGACGGCCTGGCTTTGGAAGAGTTGGTTTTGGTTTTGGTGGATTAGGGCTTGGTTTAGGATTAGTTGGAGGACTTGCAACTGGAGCATTACTTGGACCAGCATTATATGGAGGCTATGGTGGATATGGTTATCCTCCTTATGGATATGGATTCCCACCATTTGGATATTATTATTAATTAGTTTTATTAGATTTAATAGAAAAGGATGCTTCTTATTAGCAAAGAAGCATCCCAAACTGGTGACATTTTAAAGAAAATGTTATCTGTGTATCATTATTTCTTTTAACTAAGGATTCTTTATTGTCATGATTTTTAGCAAAAGAACTGATCTTACACTTATTCCGTCACAAATCCATTTATAGAACAAGTGGTGAAAACGTAAAAGAAGGATGGATTACTTACATCATCTGTTAAAATGACTAAGCAATCACAAACATTTAGAACACTTAAAGGATCTAATGGCTCAACTTGTCCTTCCACGAAAAGAGATACAGGTATACCAAATCTTCCTGCACTAGCTAAATCACTAGCAAGTGAACTGTTTTGACAATCACTTTTTTCTCTTCCACATGTGCAATTATTATTATGCGTTGGCAGATTACAAGAAACAGCAAACTGCTGAATAAGTTGGAAAACAGATTCATTAGAATCATCTACCATAATTCCACTTATATTTCCTAAACTAATAGTAGTTCTTTCTGAACTTGTTGGCTCAGCTGCATCAACAAAAGTGGCACCTTGACAAAAAGAATCGATATTGATGATTAGTTGATTGCTTAATGAGCTGGAAGTTTGAAAACCTGGGTATATTTCTATTCCTACACTTGACTCTAATGATTGTACACTTGCAATCTCTCTTAATAATTGGCAAAGTGAATCTTGGCAGCAGGAATCACAACCACCTTGCTTTTCTTTTTTAAGCTCTTTATTACTGCAGCCACAGTTTGTAGTAGTTGTAACATATACATTGACTCCACTAACATCTGTGTCAATTGTTTGATTATTATTTAATGGAGACGTATTTCTATGACCTTCAACATTTTGATCCCCTAATGTCTGATCTCCATAAGTAGCACTTGCCGTTGGCCCAGAAGCTGTCTGTGTTCCATAGCTTACTTCTTGCGATTGATTTCCCGCATTAACATTTTGATTTTGCTCACCTGTATCTATATTAACAGTACCTTGTGTCTGATTAAACGAGAGTTCTTGGTCTCCTTGCGTTTGGGTTGTTCCTTCTACATATTGATTTTGTTCTGAGTCACCAATGGTTTGATTCTGTTCTGTATCTCCAGTTGATTGGGATTGGGTCGTGTCACCTATCGTTTATGCTTGATCGCCTATCGTTTGATCTTGTATCTGATCCCCTTGTGACTGACCCCCTTGATCTCCATGCTTTTGATAAAGGAATTGATCCTGATTTCCTCCATTAACCTCTATATTACATGTATCTTCTTTATTGCATTTTTTGCAAGGACATTGTTTTAAACTCTCATGCATATTTTGAGTTCTGCGTTTACCTTTATGTGCTCGCTTGCATGTGCAATTTTTCTCTTTTTTAGAATTATCCTGATTACATCCTGATAGCATTACTTATCCTCCTAATTGTTCATTAGTATAATATATGGATAAGAAATCAACTTGTACCATATTTCATTACTAATATTCAATTACTCGTTGTCATTTGCAAAACAACCTGTTTCTCTAATAACGAAAATACACACAGGTATAACAGGATTTTTCCAGATAAGCTCTAAATATGAACTTCCAAATAAAAATAAATAGCCTAGAGCTATAAACACTCTAAGCATAATACACATCCACCTATTATTCATTAATAATTACTAATCACTTTATTCAAATTTAATGAAGACAGGATTTACATACGCTGTATTATTAAGTAAAATAAGAAATTTCAGCTTTTGGAAAGTACTCCGCAATATACCCTCTTATACTTGATTCTAAATCTTTTGCATCTTCATCTTTATATACATACTTTCCTATGCCGTATCTTCCCCATTTATATTTACGCTCTTCTTCATCCATTTGCAATTTACTTTTTGGATATCTTTTCGCAATAACCTTTTTCGCAGGCTTTGTAAATCGGTGCTGTATTAATTCAAACGTAAGATCAGTCGTATCAATGCCTTCTAGACTATTCGATAACCTCTCAAATAATTCATGATACCCTTCCTTCCAATTTTCATGTAAATAAATAGGTGCAACAATAAAGCCTAACGGATATCCAGCATTAGCAACTTTCCTTGCTGCTTCTATTCGCTCATCAAAGTTAGAAGTTCCTGGTTCGAAATTTTTAATAACATATCTAGAGTTAATGCTAAAGCGAAACCTTGTTTTACCATTATGTTTCGCATCTAATAGGTGATCTACATGATGAAATTTAGTAACAAAACGTAGTTGACCTGTTTCCGATTCACCAAAATACTCAATAGCACGTTTTAGCGAGTGTGTTAAATGGTCAATACCTACAATATCAGAAGTACATGCAGCTTCAAATCTAGTGATCTGACCTTCACGTTCCTTCATATACTTCTCCGCTTGTTCAAATATCTCTTCTAAATTAACATATGTTCTAATATAAGGTTTGCTTCCGAGAGTAGTTTGCAGATAACAATAGTGACAATGCCCCATACACCCTGTTGCAAGAGGAATAGCATACTCAGCCGACGGCTTCGAGGTTTCGAATTTTAATGTTTTCCTAATACCAACAACTAAAGTTGACTTCGCATTTCGATATTGTTGTAATTCTGTATCACCAGGGATACCTCGTACTTGGTTATGAGACGTTGTTTCTCGAATCTCTACACCCATTTTTTCAAATTTATCTTTCAATTCTCTCCCTAATGGATATTCAAGAGCTTTTGGCTCAATATAGACAAGTTGTGGTACAAATGGCTTCATGTAATAACTTCCTTTCTCCTAACTCTAGAACTTTTAGCATGATTCATTACCATTATCTTTATCTTAAAAAAGAAATAGAGGACAGGGAATTATCCCCATCCTCTATTTTCCTTCTTTATAACTGTAAAATATGTACTATCTTCTATAATTCCATTCATCACTTTCATATTTTTCTTTTGCGATTTTTTGAACATATAAAAGTTCTTCTTCCGTCAATTGATATTCTTCTAAATGGATATCGAGGCCATCTGCGAACCCTTTTCTAAATGCTTCTTTTGCCATATTCAAGGTGATTTTTTTATCCGTTATGTTGTTTATTGCTACTGCTTTTTCTTTAAATGCTTTTTGCATTCTTTCTTTAACACGCTCATTAGGATATTTAAATAGAGAAAATAATTTATCTTCATCTAAGTCTAAAAGAATTGAACCGTGCTGCAATATAACCCCTTGCTGTCTTGTTTGAGCACTGCCTGCAACCTTTCTTCCTTCTACCACTAGCTCATACCAACTTGGCGCATCAAAGCAGACAGCAGAGCGAGGATTTTTTAAACTATTCTTCTGTTCTTCTGTACGTGGAATAGAAAAATAGGCATCTAAATCAAGAAAGTGAAAGCCCTTTAAAATCCCTTCTGAAATAACTCGATAAGCTTCTGTTACTGTCTTAGGCATTTTCGGGTGTTCTTCTGATACAATGACACTATAAGTTAATTCTTGATCATGTAAAACACCTCTACCGCCTGTTGGCCTCCTAACAAATCCAAGCTCAAGCTTCTTAACAGCATCCATATCAATTTCTTTTTCTACTTTTTGAAAGTAACCAATTGATAAAGTTGCTGGATTCCAGCCATAAAAACGAATAATCGGTGGGAACTTTCCTTGTCCATGCCACTCTAATAGAGCTTCATCTAATGCCATGTTAAACGAAGGTGAATGATCACCAGAATCAATAAATCTCCAGGTTTCTCTAGTCATAAATTAACACTACCCTTTATATTTAATGAATAAATCACAACTAAGTCTATCAATAATGTAGTTATTTGAAAAGATACAATGAAAATTTGTAGAAACAATTGAGACAATAGTAGCAAGAAAAGGAAAGGAAACGTACTTTATGTAACTTTTGGATTCATAGAAGGATTTACTTTACTACTATATAGTTTGCTATATATAATAGAGTTAGTGTAGTTATGGAAAGGAGAAATGAGAATTGCAAATGATTTATACTGTTCTCATCATATTAGTCGCATTTATTATCTATTCCGTTATAATGTGGCTTTATCAACGAAGAATTGTGAAAACTATTGCACAAGATGAATTCCGTCAAGGATACAGAAAATCCCAGTTAATTGACGTACGTGAACCGAATGAGTTTCAAGCGGGACATGTTCTTGGCGCAAGAAATATTCCACTTTCACAACTTAAAATGAGACAAAGTGAGATTCGCCCAGATAAACCAGTTTACTTATACTGCGAAAATGGTATGAAAAGCGGAAGAGCTGCTCAATTCTTACATCGTAAAGGGTATAAAGATCTTACCATGTTAGAAGGCGGCTTTAAGAAATGGACAGGCAAAGTAAAAGCAAAAAATTAATCAACTATCTATCAAAGCGATAGAATAGTTACTATATATTATTAATGCTTTTCATAACCGAATAATTTGTTTATGAGACCAAATCACTACAGATTTGGTCTTTTACCTTTTCCGAAAACTCATGTTTTTAAGGCAGACCCTCACTAAAATTATAATTAAATTATGTTATATTTTCCTATAACTTTCCATAGAGGTGTTATTATTGGTAACTGAATAATATTCATCGGAGAGTCTTATCCTTTAGCACGTGGATTGGGTATTATATAGCATTAGGAAAAAGAATCTCTGCGGAAGAAAAAGAGGTTGGAAGAGATCTGACTTACGAAATAAATCCATTTACAGGATTAGCTAGGGATACGAGCAGAAAAAAGAAGAGATAATCTTTTCAGGATCTTAAATCTAGACTGGTATTTTTCAGGAAGGAGAGTTTGGTTGTTTGAGACAGAAAAATGCTTAATTAAAGTATTAAAAATATCCGATTATGTTGATATAAGAAATTTATATACAAATGATGAAGTTAGAAAATTCCTTGGTGGAGTACAATCAGATAATACAATTAAGAAGTATTTGCAGATATGCTTAGATCAGATAATGGCTGTTATTATTGGGTTGTTAGAAAAAAGCTCACCAATAATTTTATGGGGTTAGTGTCTCTTGATCCTCACCACGACGAAGTTTACCCTGAGCTCTCCTATCAATTTTTACCTAAATGGTGGGGAAAAGGTTATGCGACAGAAGTTGTTCAATTTTTAACTTTCTTTGCTTTAAATGAATTAAAACTATCAAATTTAATTGCTGAAACACAAACTGCCAATAAGTCCTCTTGTAGACTTTTAGAAAGAATTGGAATGAAATTTGAACGATCAATTACCAGGTTTGGAGCAGAACAAGCCATTTATTCCATCAAAAAAGTGCCAAGTTAGTACAAACAGGAAGGAACTATTTTTATTGGGTTTCCTTTAATTTTTACACATTTATCAACATTAAATTTTCAAAGAGAGTATAAATAAAACAAGCTAAAGAAGCCTCCACTTATGGTTCTTTAGCTTGTTTTTTAATATGGTTATGCTTTTATTTTAAATAGCGTAAAACTGGCTTCCTAGCAGCCAATGTCTCATCAAGCCGTCCAATCACTGTCGTATGTGGTGCTTCTTGCACCATTTCTGGTGTTTCTTCTGCTTCTTTTGCTATTTGAATCATAGCATCAATGAAGCTATCTAGAGTTTCCTTCGATTCTGTTTCTGTTGGCTCGATCATGATACATTCTTCCACATTTAGTGGAAAATAAATAGTCGGTGGATGATAGCCAAAGTCTAACAATCTTTTAGCTATATCAAGAGTTCGAACACCAAGCTTCTTCTGTCTTCTTCCACTTAATACAAACTCGTGCTTACAATGTCGATTAAATGGTAGATCATAATATGCTGAAAGTCTTCTCATCATATAGTTAGCATTTATTACTGCATTTTCTGTAACCGCCTTTAATCCGTCTGGACCCATAGAGCGAATATACGTATATGCACGTACATTAATACCAAAGTTTCCGTAAAATGGTTTAACTCTTCCAATGGAAAGTGGTCTATCATAATCAAAAAAGTACTTGTTATCCACTTTTATTAAAACTGGTTTTGGTAAATAAGGTATTAAATCCGCTTTTACTCCAACTGGTCCAGATCCTGGCCCACCTCCACCATGAGGTCCTGTGAAAGTTTTATGTAGATTTAAGTGAACTACATCAAAGCCCATGTCACCAGGTCTTGCTTTAGATAATACAGCATTTAAGTTTGCTCCATCATAGTAGAGCTTGCCACCTGCTTCATGAACAATTTCCGCCATCTCTAGTATATTTTCCTCAAACAGTCCTAGTGTATTTGGATTTGTTAACATAAGAGCAGCTGTATCTTCTCCTACTACTCTTCTTAAATCTTCTAAATCCACCAAACCATTTTCGTTAGATTTAACCGTAATTGTTTCAAGTCCGGCAACCGTAGCTGAAGCAGGATTTGTTCCATGAGCTGAATCTGGGACAATAACTTTTGTACGATTTCTATCACCATTTGCTTCATGGTATGCTCTTATTAACATCAGTCCCGTCCATTCACCATGAGCCCCTGCTGCAGGTTGTAAGGTTACTTCATCCATCCCAGTAATTTCGACTAAATGCTCCTGTAAATCATACATTAATTCTAATGCACCTTGAATGGAGGATTCCTCTTGTAATGGATGAATATGTGCAAAACCATTAAATCTAGCCACGTTTTCATTAATTTTTGGATTGTATTTCATCGTACAAGATCCTAAAGGATAGAAGCCTGAATCGAGACCATGGTTTCTTTTGGATAAAGCTGTATAATGTCGCATAATATCTAGCTCAGAAACCTCTGGTAACTCAGGGTTTTCTTCTCTTATATATTCATTAGGAATTAGCTCTCCTAAATCTACAGTTTCAATATCCATTTCTGGCAAACTATACCCTATTCTACCGGGAGTAGTATTTTCAAAGATAAGAGGTTGATTTTGATTAACCATGGTAATCCTCCATTTCTGTTACAAATTGATCTATTTCTTCTTTCGTTCTTAACTCTGTTACTGCCACAAGCATATGATTTTTTAGTTCTTTAAAATCTCTGCCTAAATCATATCCACCAATTATCCCACTATTCAATAATTTTTGGTTAATATTAGCAATATCTTGATTACATTTAATCACAAATTCATTGAAAGATGGACCAGCAAAGACTATTTCAAATCCTACTTGTGCTAATTTTGTTTTTGCATAATGTGCTTTTTGAATATTCGCTACAGCCATCTCTTTAACACCTTGTTTTCCTAAGGCGGTCATTGCTACAGAAGCAGCAAGGGCATTTAATGCTTGGTTGGAACAAATATTAGAAGTGGCCTTATCTCGACGAATGTGCTGTTCTCTAGCTTGTAGTGTTAATACAAAGCCTCGTTGTCCGCTTTCGTCAACGGTTTGGCCTACTAAACGTCCTGGTACCTTGCGCATTAACTTAGAAGTAACGGCAAAATAACCACAATGTGGTCCACCTAATCCCATTGGAATACCAAACACTTGTGCATCCCCAACCACAATATCAGCATGAAATTTGCCTGGTGGAGTCAATGCACCTAATGCTAATGGATTACTTGAAACAATAAATAATGATTTATGTTCATGAATGATTTCCTCTAATTCTTTTAAAGGCTCTATTTTACCAAAGAAGTTTGGATATTGAATCATAACTGCTGCAATATCATTTCCTATTTGTTGCTTTAAGGCATCCAAATCGGTAATTCCATCTTTATGTGGTACTTCGACAACCTCAATATATTGACCTTTTGCATATGTACGTACTACTTCCTTTGCTTCAGGATGAACCGTACTAGATAGAAGTATTTTTTTACGCTTCGTTGTTCCTGCACTTAACATACCTGCTTCTGCTAACGCGGTTGCTCCATCGTACATAGAGGAATTGGCAACATCCATCCCTGTTAATTCACAAATCATTGTTTGGAATTCAAAGATAGCTTGTAATTCCCCTTGAGAAATTTCTGGCTGATAAGGTGTATAAGCTGTATAAAATTCCGAGCGTGAAATCACATGATCTACTATAACAGGTGAATAATGATCATATACTCCAGCACCAAGGAAAGAAACGTTTGCTTTGGCATCTGCATTTTTTTGTGATAGCTTAGTAAGCTCTTTTAGTAAAGCAGATTCACTCTTTTTCGGTTTGATTTGATATTCGCCGTTAAAACGAACAGATTCTGGTATATCAGAGAATAATTCTTCTACTGAATCTACACCAATTTGCTTAAGCATTTCCTTCTTATCTTGTTCTGTCATTGGTAAATAACGATGCTTCATATTACATTTCCTCCTGTCATTAAGCTTTTGTTCTTTTATAGAATGGTGTAGGAATCACTTTTGCTTTTAACCTTTTTCCTCTTATCTCTACTTCCACTTCTGTGTCTATTTCTGTATAGTTAATACTTAATAAAGCAAGCCCAATATTCCTTTTTAAAGTAGGAGATTGTGTTCCAGTTGTTACTTCACCTATTTCCACTCCATCTTTAAATACCTTATATGCATGTCTGGGAATCCCTTTATCTTGCATTTCAATTCCAACTATTTTTCTAGTTAATCCTTCTTCTCTTTGTTTCTTTAAAACAATTTTCCCATAGAAGTCAGCTTCTTTATTACACTTAACAGCAAATCCAATTCCTGCCTCAAGAGGAGTGATATCTGCTGATAATTCTTGACCATATAGAGCAAGTGTTGCTTCAAAACGTAAAGTATCACGTGCTCCTAAACCACATGGAATGACCCCATCATTAGCACCTTCCTCTAGAATTGCTTTCCAAAGTCGAACTGCATCATGCTTATCGCAATATATTTCAAAACCATCTTCTCCTGTGTAGCCTGTTCTAGAGATTAACACGTTAATACCAGCAAGGGATACATCCTTTTGAAATTTAAAATAGCCTATTTCAGTTAAAGGAATAGAAGGATTTAATTTGTCTAGTGTAGTCTCAGCAAGAGGTCCTTGTAAGGCCAATTGTGCGTACTCTTCCGATAGATTCACTATCTCTACATCCCCAAATACTTTTTGTTTCATCCATTCAAAATCTTTGTCTACATTTGAGGCATTTACTATAAGTAAATAGTGATGATCTGCTATTTTATAAGTAAGTAAGTCGTCTACTGTTCCGCCATTTTCATAACACATAGCTGAATACTGCGCAGCTCCTACCGCTACCTTGGAAACATCATTTGTAAGCAGCTTTTGAAGATAGGAAAGACTGCCTTTTCCTTTTACTTCAATCTCTCCCATATGAGATACATCAAACAATCCAGCCTTTGTTCGGACAGCCTCATGTTCCAGTTTTATACTAGAGAATGAAACAGGTAAATCCCAGCCTCCAAAGTCTATCGTTTTTGCTCCATACTCCTTATACACCTCATATAATGGTGTACGCTTTAAATTACTCATCCTTTATCCCCTCTTTCCCATCTGTATATATCCTTATTTTATTTATTTTCTGTAAGACAAATAAAAAAGGACAGAGACCTCCCTTTTATAAAAAAGAAGGTCTCTGTCCTTTCACCTGAGAGTTTACTAAAATAATTAGCTGTCCCCTTTGGTGGCTTTTAAAATTTCAAAAGCTCTCTCCAGAGTTGCGTCAAAATCGAGTTCTTTTGCCTGAGAGATTCACAATAAACAATTGTTTGCTCCTTCGGCGCCACATAAGTAGTCTCTCCCCTATTTCTCATCCGCCATCATAAAATTATCATTCTTTGGTAATACTATATACTATTCTTTTAAACTCATTACTAATCCAAGTTAAAACACGATCGTTCTATGTACTTTTTCTTCTCAATGTTCATATTTTTACTAAAAAACAGAATAAATATTATTATTAAAAAACTTTTTCTTCCTTTAATCCTAACATCAAGGTGAATAAGTGGCAATATCTTTTTTTATTATATGTAAATACTAACTACTACTTATATGCATAGCCCAAAACAACTTAATTAGAAAGGAAGACAACGTATGACTCTTCAAATTAACTTTGATGATTCTTGGAGTGAGCAATTACAAAAAAGAATTTCTGATGATGGTCCATGGGCAAATTGGGAGCTATATAAACTAGCTGTACAAGTGGAAACGAACAATATTATACCTGAATTTGAAGGACTTATTGCTCCAAATCATCTATCTGACTTAACTCCTCTTCCTCACCAACTAGAGGTTGCGAAGAAAGTCATTGAAAATATGAACGGCAAAGCCATTCTTGCTGATGAAGTTGGATTAGGAAAAACGATAGAAGCAGGTTTAATCCTTAAAGAATATATGATTCGAGGATTAGTGAAAAAGGTGTTAATTTTAGTTCCAGCGTCTCTTGTGACACAATGGGCAATAGAACTTAATACAAAGTTTTATATTCCTGCTGTTGCTCAGAAAAAAAGTTATGTGTGGGAACAATATGATATTGTTGTCTCTTCCATTGATACGGCTAAAAGAGAGCCTCATCGAGAAATTATTAAAAATCTAGATTATGATTTAGTAATTATTGATGAAGCACATAAACTAAAAAATAACAAAACCAAAAACTATGAATTTGTGCAAAATCTTAAAAAGAAGTTTTGCTTATTATTAACCGCTACCCCTATTCAAAATAGAGTTAGTGAAATTTTCAACTTAGTTTCTCTTCTAAAACCAGGTCATCTAGGAAGTGAATCTACTTTTTATGAAAAATATAAAAAAGATGCACGATCAATTGATGATGATGAGCATTTAAAAGCACTTGTAAATAAGGTAATGATTCGTAATAGAAGAAATGATACGGGAATTGAATGGACTAAACGGATTGTAGAAGCGGTTTCTATTGAATTTTCCAACGAAGAAAGAGCCTTATATGATAGCATTCTTGATCTGCGGGGAGAATCATATGAAACAGATGAAAATGAAACGGAAAACAATCGAAGTCCTTTTTCTATGATTACTTTACAACGAGAAGCTTGTTCGAGTAGAGAAGCCGTCTACTTTACCTTACAAAACATGTTGAAAAAAACAGAAAATCCATCTGCAGAATTCCAACAAAGAATACAAACACTTGTCCAAAGAGTGGAAGCAATACAAGAAAACTCAAAAGCAAAAAAAGCTTTAGAGCTTATTAAAAAAATTGATGATAAAGTCATTATTTTTACGGAGTATAGAGCAACACAATTATATCTACAATGGTTCTTAAAGCAACATGGCATTACGTCTGTTCCTTTTCGTGGAGGATTTAAGAGAGGCAAAAAGGATTGGATGAGAGATTTATTCCAGAATCATGCACAAGTATTAATAGCAACAGAAGCTGGCGGTGAAGGGATTAATCTTCAATTCTGTCATCATATCATAAACTTCGATTTACCATGGAATCCGATGAGATTAGAACAAAGGATTGGCCGTATTCATCGCCTTGGTCAGAAGGAAGATGTTAGAATATACAATTTTGCTATTAAGAATACCGTTGAAGACCATATTCTCAAACTTTTATATGAAAAAATTCATCTTTTCGAAAAAGTAATTGGCGAATTAGATGATATTCTAACAAAACTGGATTTTGGTAATATGGATGATTATATGAAGGATATATTTTCTCATTCTAAATCAGAAGGAGAAATGAAGATTAAGATGGATAACCTTACGAGTATGATTGAATTTGCACAAAATGTAAAGGATGGTGAACGTTTTGAAGCAGCAGGAAATTCATAATTTTCTTGAACGTTTTTTTCTAGCCAATGATTGTGAGATTACGGAAAATAAGCCTGGGTATCTCACCATTCAATTGACAGTAGACATGGATAAGGAGTTAATGAATCGCCCCTTTTATTGGCATTACCTAGAAAAGACTGGTGGTACGCCAAATCCTGCTAAATTAACGCTAATAACAAATCCTACAGTAGCACCTAGTGATATTAAAGGAGAACTTATTCATTTTGGTTCTCCCAGACTTCATCAATTATTTGCTTCTGCCAAAAATTTAGCAGGCTATATTCGCCTTTATGAAGATAATGGAGGAAAACCTGAACAACAATCAGCACTAAAGCCATGGCTTGGACTAAATATTAAAGTTTCTTATCAATGTGATCGCAAAAGAGATATTTTTCGTTCTTTAGGCTTGCAATTAATTAATGGTCAGATAATAGATTCCTTTCATTCTGTTATAGAAAAAAGAAGGATGACAGCTAAAATTCCTGACTACACCTTTACCCTTTCACCACTCATAATGCCAAAAAGTGGTATTATGCGTATTCAAAATACTATAAAACAATCTTTATTAGAGGAAGATCACAATTGGGCAATCGCAGCAAGAGATAGGTGGAAAAACGATTTAGAACTATTAGAACATTTTTATGAAGAGGTAGAAGAAACAGAAACATTAGAAACAGAGCGTTTAGCATTAAAAGAACAATACGAGCCCAAAATTAATATTTCCATTATTAATGGCGGCTTATTTTACCTCTCATCTGAAGCCATATAAAAAAGATGTCTCTGGGTTATCCGTCTACCACAGAGACATCTATTAAGCTAAGAATTACTTTTTCTTCTGAAAACTGGATGCAATAACATAAGGCAATATCCCAAACCATTTAAGCATGAAAGGTTCTTTATTCCCTTTTTTTTCTTCTTTTAATTTCTGTCTTTCTTCTCTAGGCTGATCCATATACTGTACAAATGTTTGTGTTAGGAATTTGACATAATCATTTGTTTTCATTTCATCACCTGCTATATCTTTTTGTAGCATTATTCCCCAAAACATGATGGTTTATACTAATTGATTTCTACCCACTTCACCATTCTATTTTGCTCCTTATTAAAGTAGCTTGTACCACTTACAGCCTTCTTATTGAAGTGATATAATTTATAATCTATTTTATATTCTTGTGTGGATGAAGAATTAATAGTGTAGTGAACCTCTCCATTTATAAAGGAGTATATTCCCTTCGAACTAGCTATTTCATTATGAGCTAATTGATTCTCCACTTCTTTTATCACACTAAGAAAATAATATTCTTGTATGATACTATGAGTTGCTTCTACTTCTATTGCCTTTTTATTTTGATATACATCATACAACAATAATAAAAACTGGATGAAAAGTAAGTAGATACAAAGAGAGAGTGGATAAATAAATCCTCTTTCATTTAACAATTCTAGTATCCCTCCAAGTTTAAATAGGAATAAATGGTCGAATCCTTCTTTCTATTTTTCTGATCTATTACACTCAGTTGAAACCCATTATTAGATTTTAGAAACTGCACTTCCTTCACTTGCTGAAGAGCAATTTCATGACCAGTTGCATTTACTCTTCTACGGATAATGTTTCCATATTTTTCATAAGTTACAACATTGCCATCTACATATAGAAGCAGCTTATTGTTCGAAACATCTACCTTCTTAGCAAGCTTTGTTTCTTTCTTTAACTGTAGGTAAAAGACTTCCCATTCCATATCCATTAGTTCTACTTTCAACATTTGCTGATTACCAATAATCTGTAAAGGAATGGATAAAAGTAAACTAATAACCACTGTTATAAATAAAGAAAGAAGCATCTCCATAAATAAATATCCCTTTTCATTCTGATAATGGAGATTGATTTTCGGTATATACCTTTTCGCAAATAGTTTGATCCTGATGAAACATATCTTCATAAGACACACATACCTCCTCCTTCTCTCTCCATGTTAATGGATATTGTTTTCCATTCCCTTCTAATACCGATTCATTGCTACTAAACTCCTCTAACTTTTGATCAATCAAATAATGATAAAATAACTCATTTATCTCCCTTTGCTCCTCCGACTTTAAAAACTGTTTTTGCACGTGAATAAATATAGGTATCAAGGTCATGGAAATAAGAGCCCAAATAGATAATGCTAAAAAATAATCTGCTAATATAAAACCTTTACAATTCCGTAACATAAAACCTCCCTTTACCTATTAGCGTGGTAATTCTATACTTTTGATTAGCAATACTAAAATCGTACGACCTAAAACGAGAAAAATTACCATTTGGTAGAATGTAAAAAGAAATAGATGATTGATTAAGAAACTCAACAGATGGATCATAATATCGGTTCACTAAATAGCCTGTACCAATCTCTTCATGTAGGTAATAGCGCTTTATAGCAGGGAAAATTTTCACTTGAACTAACTGTTGGTTTGCAAGGGCATATGTTTGTCCATAGTATAAATCAGCCTGTAATTGTGTGATAAAGTTATTCTCTGTTAAGGCCGTTTGTTGAGGCTTTAGTAGAAGAATAGAGAAAGAAGCTAGTATAGTAAAAAGGGAAAGTGCTATTAACATTTCTACCAATGTAAACCCTGATTCCTTATTCTTCATACTTATTCATCAGTAGACACAGTAACTAGACCATTTGTTAGTATTAATTCACTACCATTTGGGCATGTTTTTTGCTCACTTATAATATATTGTTCGTCCACTAATGCATCCATATCTTTTGGATACTCCCGATGCTCCATGAAAAAGGATTGCACCTCTGCTTGAACCATTTTCGTTAAAGCTTCACAACCAGTGGTATTAATTTTTGAGTTATGTTTTGTTATATTAGGAATGGTCACTAATAATAGAATGGAAATGACCACTAGAACAATCATCATTTCTATTAAGGTAAAACCAGATTCATTCTTCATCGTTTTCTTCCTTTCATAGTCCATTTAAGAGTTGAAACATTGGTAATAATACAGATAAATAAATAGATATTATTAACACTCCTATAAACGTATAGAGAGCTGGTTGAATCATTTTCATTGTTTTACTGAGGTTCTCCTCCATTTGCTTTAAACAATGACTTCCATAATAATATAATTCTTGATCTAATTTCCCATTTTCTTGTCCATGTTGAATGATTCGAGACAATTCTTTATCTAAAAACTCTACAGAATTCAATGCTTTTTCTAATTTCACTCCTTTTCTAAGCTGAAATATAATAGTAGCTCCTACTTCTGCATATAAGCGCTGTTGTTTATTTTCCTGAAAGAATAGTAAGCTTTCATACATGGAGAAACCACTAGCAAGTAAATAGCTTAATTGAAGTGTGAAAATATAGGAGTAATACTGCATGACATAACTTCCTATTACAGGCAAGCCAACAAGAAGGTTAATTCGTTTCATTACTGCGAGTTTTTGGAAATGAAGGTAGTAATATAGAATGATGAGTAAGAAGCAGATGAGTATACAAAAAAAGCAGAAAGGAAGAAGGAAGTGAAAGACTTGCACTATTTTCATAAAAAAATTACTTTCTAAATCCATGGAAGCAAAGATAGAGTTAAATCGAGGAATTAATATACTTTGAACAAAGAATAGTAAGATAAAAGTAAAGAAAAGAAGAAATAAAGGATAAGAAAGAAGTTTCTTCATATTTCCTACCGTTTCGTATTTGTTTTGAATCATTTTACTCGCATCTTGAAAGGCGGAAGAAAAGCCTCCATGTTTTTCTGCAAAAAATACAAAGCTTATTACTTGTTGATCAAAATTTAAACGGGTTAGATTGTCAAAAAATGAATCACCACCCTTCAATGAACCATAGCAGGCTTTGATATCTTCTACCCTTTTAGGTGGCATATAATAAGTGGCTGATTGAACTGCTTCTGCTACTGAATATCCCCTGTCTAATAATTCACCAAGGCATTTTAAAAATTGCGACTGCTCCATCAAAGACCAACTTTTAGCTTTTCTCTTCATCATAAATCCACCGTTCGTATTCCTCTTCTTTGATAAATCCTAATGCTATTCCTTTTGAAATCGAAGATCCTAGTGAAACATATTTACCATTTATAGAAGTGGTTCGATGATACAGAATATCTTTTATCATGCTTCCTGTAATCATTTCAAATACTGTAGCTCTTTTCATTCTGTTCTCAAGCCTATAGCATTGAGGCTTACATTTACCACCACAATAAGGGCAGACTAACTCTACAAGCCTTTGTGCTGTAACTGCAATTAAGGTTTGTTCAATTTCTATTTCATTAATCCCGAATTCAACCAATCGGTGAATTGCTCCCTTCGCATCTCGAGTATGCATGGTTGTTAGCACCAAATGACCTGTTAAGCTTGCTCGAATTGCAATATGAGCTGTTTCAGCGTCCCGAATTTCTCCAACCATAATGATATCTGGATCATGCCTAAGAATAGCCTTTAGCCCAGTCGAATAGGTGATCCCTGCTTTTTCATTTACTTGTATTTGCAGAACATTATCTTGCGTTTTTTCTATTGGATCTTCTAAGCTGATTACATTTCGCTGATAGAGATGTGCATTTTCATTTAATAAGGAATAAAGTGTTGTGGTTTTGCCAGAGCCTGTTGGACCTGTGAGGATAATTAAGCCGTGAGCATGTTTTAGGAGAGAGATTAATTTCTTTGTCACTTTAGGAAATAAAGAGATTGTAGACATCGGAAGCATATTGTTGTCTTGGAGAATTCGGATGACTAAGCTTTCATGAGGATGTGAGGGCAAGGTGGATAATCTAAGGCCAATGTATTGACCGTTTACAGTGGTGGTTATAGAACCATTTTGTGGTTTTCTTCTTTCTCCAATATCCATGGCAGCAGTAAATTTAAAATGAGAGATTAGTTTGTCACTTTCTTTTGGATTAATGCTTCGCTTGAAGAGAAGATGATTGGCAATACGGAACTGAATAATGGACTCTTTTTGCCGAGGAACTAAATGAATATCTGTCGCATTTTGCTCAACAGCATCTCGAATGAGCTGATTAGCTAAAGCTTCAATAGATAACACTTTTTTTCTACACCACCTTTTGCATGTCTTAATGAGTAATTTCGACAGAATCAGAGAAATTCCTCCTTCATTTCTAAAAAAATCGAATAAAAATAATATTTTTTAGCATACTATCATTAGAATGTTACATTGGGCTATAGCCAAGTGGTAAGGCAACGGACTTTGACTCCGTCACTCGTTGGTTCGAATCCAGCTAGCCCAGTAGGAAAATAGAGAAACCACTCTTGAAATCCCCTTATAGTCTAAGGAATTAATCAAGAAAACACCGTTTTATATCCGGTGTCTTTGAAAGCTGATTTTACACAAAATACTATCGTTTTTTTTCAGAATATCCACTGTATCTATAGATCATAAGATGAGTGCTCACTTTTTTCACCAATATTTGTGACTGCCCGTCTAAAAAAAGAAGGAAAAAACTTCTCCTTCTTTTTCACTTTGTTTAACAAAATTCCACAGCCAATTTGTAGGAATCATCAAAAATAAGCAGAGAATTCCGACTAAAGGCAAATATAATGTTAATTCGCTTGCTAATAAGCGGATTTTTCCGGTTAAGTAAGGAAAATGCCTCCTATTTCATGTGTTCTAAGGAAATAGGCGTAATTCTCCGTCTATTTCCGTTGTTTTTCATGGAAGTAATGAAAATAAGAGGATTTCTACGACTATTTTTCTAATAGTGGTCTTTTCCAAATTCTCTAAGGTAAGAAGCATCATAAAATATTTTATAACTCTTTCAATTACTACTATCTCCATATTTAAATAAATGAAGTACATAAAAAAATCCTTCGTTTTCCATTGTGATACGAGAGGGTTTCCCTCTATATTTACAAATTGTTCATAGACATTTTGTTTATAAATTGATTAGCTGCTTAAATTCTGCTAAGTTCACTTTCTCATTAAATAATATTTTTTCTAATGCTAAGGTTATCATATGTGGAACCTTTATTAACTTATCATTTTTAAAATCTAGGTTATTTAACAAAATGATGGACTTGTTATAGTCCCCGTTAAATACGTATAGCTAATATCCAATTCCTCCAACTATTACAAAACAGGCAAACCCTATTCTAATCCCATATTCTGTAAACACCCTATGATCGTCTCTTTCTCTAACCCGTTTACGGCTAAATATTTTTCCTGATACATATATTTTACAATTTGAAAAATATACTCTATTGTTATATCGATTTTCTGGACATTCTTAATGAGTAGGTTCAATGGCACTGCTTCATGTTCTTGATACAATGGTGGTTGGACATACTCTATTTCTTTATATGCTTTGTATTTATTTCTCTCAAAGAATGATTTTCTCTTCTGACACTCCTCTTGTTCTTGCTTTGTCTCTGCATTTTCCTCTTTCTCTGTCTCAAGTATGACGAGATTTAAGGATGAATAGCCAGCTTTAATAGCATCTTTATTTAATAATTGCTCTAACGTTAACAATGTCTGCGAACCTAATCCTTTGTTTTGAACAGACGGGTTAGTTGCGATATAGACAATAAATCCCGCATTCACTTCTGCTAAATAATGTCCTGTTGCAAAAGAAACTACTTGCTCATTATCTATACCCGCTATAAAGTGAAAAGCATTTGGCTTTGAAATTTCAGCATATTTCATACTTTTTTTGAAAATGCTATGAGGTTCTCTCACCTCAAGAGGAAATGATCTATCATATAATTCCATCACTTGATTCCATAAATTTCGGTCTTCAAGTGTTACTTCTTTCCAGATTATAGTCATAATTTTTACTCCTATTTGTATATTCTTCTTTTCTAACTATTATTTTAATAAAAAATAATCTATGTATAAATAGTAAGCTTAGACTATGTACACTTTCATACCTTCCACTCTAAGTCCTTTTTCCATCTTACCTACAGTGAATATGTATATTTTATGAACAAATACCATGTGAAAATGTGAACATTTTGTAAACTAATCGTTACTAACGTGTTTATGATAGTTTGCTATATTATAATGAAGGAAATTAGTTCCTAGGAGGAATATCCATTATGGAGGAAACACTTAAAGTCACCAATGTACTGTCTGATCCTACACGATTTTATATTTATCAATATATTACTAATCGCCATCAATTTGTTACGGTACAAGAAATAGCAGATGAATTTTCAATCCATCCAAATGTTGCTCGCTTGCACTTATCGAAACTAGAAGATGTAAGAATGCTTGTTTCGGAAACAAAAAAGACAGGAAAAGGTGGTCGCCCAAGCAGATTATATCGTTTATCTGATGAAGTGATTCAATTCAGCTTTCCATTTAGAGATTATAAACTATTAAGTAGCATCTTGCTTCAATCGCTTGAAAAGCTAGGAGTGGATGGAAGTATAGCATTATATGAAACAGGTAGACAATTTGGTAAAGAATTAATGGAACAAGAAATCATCCGTATTACAAATAATGCTGGTATTCTTTCCAAAGATGATAAAGTAAGAATCTTACAGAATGCTAGCTTAATGACTGGTCAAATGCCATCTCTTGAATGGAATGACGACCAATCAGCTCTGTATTTTGAAGTGTATAACTGTCCTTTTAAAGAAGTTGCTAAATTGCATAAGGATAAGGTTTGTATGATGCACCAATCCTTCTTTGTTGGTATGTTTGAGACCCTATTTACTGATGTTACATTAGTGGAAAAACAGAATATTATCTCAGGCTGTGACCAATGTGCTTATCATACACAGGTCAGATAAAAAAATAAGGATGCAAGCATTTATTAGGCTTAGCATCCCTTATTATAGTTAAAATCCATTAATATATGGGTTATGATCCATTTCATGCTCAATAGTAGTCTTTCTACCATGTCCTGATAATATGATCGTATGCTCAGGTAGTGTTAATAGTTTTTTATGTATGCTATCTAACAATGTTCTCTGATTTCCACCGGTCAAATCAGTTCTACCTACACTTTCGTAAAATAATGCATCCCCAACAAATGCAAGATTCTCTTCTTTAAAGTAGATGGTAACACTTCCTGGAGAGTGTCCTGGTGTTTCCAACACTTGAAAAACAAAATCCCCTATTTTCATTTTAGGATTTTCATCTAGAAAATACTCTGCGGGTTTCGCAACTACTGGTTGAGGTAAACGAAATGCCTCACTACCGTTTAATTTAGGATCTATTAGCCAATTTTCCTCCTTGGCATTGATATAGACTGGTATGCTATACTCATTTCTCACATCCTCTACTGCACCAATATGGTCGAAATGGGCATGTGTCAATAATATAGCAATGGGACTTAACGCTAGTTCCGTAATGTACTTGATTAGTTTTTCTCCATTTGCTCCTGGATCTATTACTAAGCAATCTTTGTTCTCATTCCAAATCAAATAACAATTAGTTTGGATTGGCCCTAAAGGAATTTGTTTATATTCCATTGGAAGTCTCCTTTCTTAATTATTCAAGTGCTTCTCTACACTTTCTAATTTTTCTTCCATTTTTCTAACTTTATCTCGTCTATCATCGATTCTTATATTTGTACACACTCTTTGTAATCCTGCTTCGAACGGTACTTCATGCATTGCTTGAATAACTTCAAATAGAACTGGTAATTCACCTTCAATAATCGTATTCATTGGCGTTAATTGAAAACGAATAAGACCTTTATCTTCATACCCCTTTAATACATTTTGTATAGCAGCTACATATATACTAACACTAGGTGTTTCGGTTCCAACTGGTATCACTGTAACATCTACTATTGCCATTTTCTACACCTTCCTTATTTACGAGTTATTCCTATTTATTCTGTCATAATTTCTATATTTGTTCAATTAGATGGAAATAGATAGCTAATCTCACCTGTATTCAAATTGATGAGATTTTCTAAATAATATCCATATAAGCAATAGTTACCATCACTTGATATTTGAAGTGGTTGATCTTCTATATCTGCTATTAATTCTTTTCTTTCTCCATCAAGCATGTTAATACTAATTAAGTCATATCCATCTTGATAGGTCTCAGCATCTCCTGCAGTCTTTGGAACAAATGTTATTAACTGATTATCATAAAATGTATAGTTTGGCACTGTCCAATTGGAGAACTTAGAAAGCCTTGGTAAGCTAACACTTATCTTTTCTTCTAGATTTGTATCGTAAAAACGATAGATTGCTTCATTAGCGTATTCTGATTCACTAGATATAGTAAAAAGCTGATCCTTGCTTTGATCTACAAAGTAGACAGAATTTAATTGCACTTCTCTTTCAAGCTTTGATTCTACATTGTAGATTTTTAATGGTGCATATAAAGAAGGGTTTGCTTGATCCCAATCAAGATACATTACTTCTTTTGTTGCTATCCACTTAGGAAAAGGAGTTGATTTACTAAATTCGTCTATTGTACTTTTGTTTATATCTAGCTTATATACTTTACTTTCCCATTCCTTAGAGAAAGTAGTAATTAGCACTTCATTTTCATTATATGGATTCCATGCAAATGAGGTTTCATAGCTTGTTATTGCTTTTGAGAATAGCTTATTTCCTTTTGAATCTATAATATGTATTTCGCCCTCTGTATCAGAAAGTAGATTATATATCAATAAATAATGATCATTAATACTCACATTTGCTAGTGTATATTCGGACTTATATATCGAGGTATGTTTTCCTGTATGAAGATTATACGTATACACCGTGTAATCTGTGTCCGTTTTAGCTGAATAACATATAATATTTTTATTTATCCAACCATATACCTGAACAAACTCTCCATCTTGTGGACTAATTGGAGGAAGTATTGTTTTTACTGTTTTTTTGTCCTTCGCTTCTTTATCACTTGTTGTAGTATTACCCTGCCTCATGTCGCAGCTGGACAGTATAAGTGTGAAAAAAGTGAAGAGAAGAATGATTGCTAACATGTTTCTTTTGTAGAAACAACTCATTTTTTCACACTCCTAAATCCATATATCATTCATTACTTTTACCCTTATTGAATAGTAACACAAAAAAGCCGATATTTCGGCTTTTTGTATTAACTTTTATAAAATTATTAAATATTACCTATTGAATTCATACAGTAGCTTCCTTACATGTACATAGTTGCTAAAAAGATGCCTGTGACATCCTTATATATTTCATCAAACTGAGATAAAGGAAGCGGATTTATCCCTTTCCCCAATTCAATAGTAAAGCCAGGTTTTCTAAATTCTTGAATAAACCAATCTTTATAACCTGCATGACTGTCTACATATTGAATAGCCTCATATCCACTTACTCGATTAAATTCATTCGCTAATTGTAAGGATTCAGGAGGCTCTAATCCTTCATATCCCCAATAAAATTCCTTTCCTTGAGTATGAAGAGCTAGCATTCTATCAAATTTTTCACGTGTTGCCAAATCAGCCATGACTATCGCTTCAGGTTCAGAAAGTGGGGTATCACCTGGATAATCTCTAGGAGCAGGAGATTTTGGTTCTTTTCTTTCTTTTTCTATTTCCCAGTTGGCAGGATACTGATTATTCAAGTCAATTCCTCGGATATTTGCCTTCCAGCCAGTGAAGTCCGTGCTACCATTATTAATCTCTAATACCTCTGTTTTATTTGCTTCAAGAGGTCCATTTAAGACAAGATTAACTCCATCTGGATTTACCATTGGTACAATAGTCAAGCTTACTGATTGATAAAGCGGCATAGTCTGTACATTTCTTATAGCAGCATTATTTGTTAAAGAAAGTAGAAACTCATTAATAAAAGTCATTAATATTGGAGTAGTAATCCATTCATTCGCATGAAAAGAGGCATTCATCTGTATTTTCTTGGTTCCCTTACCTATTTTCAAAGCATAAATATTATTACCTAATACACTTTTTCCTATTGTGCTTAAATTTACAAAAGGAAAAATGTTGGTAAGGGATTTAAGATCCATTTCTAAGTCACCATAATCGTATTCTTTTTTCCCTTTTACTGATTGGAGAACAACTCTTTTGGGAACAGTCACTTGTTGACCTACTTCTAGATTATTTAAATTCAATGTCTGATTTAGTAATAATAAACTATCAACTGATATATTTCTAATTCCTGCTATTTTCCATAAAGTATCTCCTGGCTTAATTGTATACTCCTGTGTTACAAACCCAGGTACTTTAATAATTTCTGAGCTTGTTAGGCTATTAGGATTTACAGTTGGGTTACTATCTATTATAAGATTTAATGGCACTTTAAATAGTTGGCTATAATACCATAAAGTATCTCCTGGTCTTATGTTAACGTCCATTTCGCACACTCCCCTCCTATTTATAGGCTATGATGTTTTTTCTAGAAAAATTCTTCTGTTTCTCTGTTTTGTAGTAGGTATTTCAAGAGTATGTACTAAATAGTCTGCTAAATTTACAGTTGTAACATTATAGGCTGAGATTTCTGTGTGATCTACAAGAATTCCTTGAAAAAAGTGGCAATGTAAACAAGATTAGCTTCTTACCACTAGTAAGGTAAGAAGCTAATCACTACTTATTTCTCATTCTTCTTGTATTTTTAATGTTCCACTCTTTTTATCATAAAACCTTAATAAATCTCCATTAATAATACTGTCTGAATACTGTAACTCAAGGCTTGACTGCTCTACTAATGGCGTACAAGCACTCTGCTCTATTTGCTCTCCAGTTGCTCTGTCATAGCAAACATCTGTTGTATACACATATTCTTCTGTAATAAAGCTTCCATCTCTTAAAACGACAAAGGGATTATTTTCAGTAGAAAACAAATCAGAACCGAATTGTATATCATCTTTTGTTTCCACTCCTAATAAATGAAGAAGGGTAGGTTTGATATCCATTTGTCCAGAAACAGTAGAAATGGTTTCCCCTTTCATTCCTGGAATATGAATAACAAAAGGTACTCTTTGTAATTGTGTACTTACAAATGGCGTTACTTCTTCCCCTAACAATTCAGCCATTGCTTTATTATGATTATCTGATATTCCATAATGATCTCCATATAAGACAATTACGCTATTTTCATAGAGGCCCTCTTCTTTCAATCTTTCTATAAAGATTTTTAATGCTTCATCTTGATATCGGACTGTCGGAATATAGTTATTAAGTGTCTTACTCCCAGTAGTTAATGGTTCTATATATTTGTCTTCCTCTTCTAGTTCAAAAGGAAAGTGGTTTGTTAGTGTGATAAACTTCGTATAAAATGGCTGTGGCATCTCTTTTAAGTGATCAATAGACTGTTCAAAAAATGGAATATCCTTTAATCCCCACCCTACTGAATTCTCTTCATTTACTTCATAATCATTTATCTCATAAAACCTTTGATATCCTAAACTTTTGTACATTATGTCTCTATTCCAAAAGCTCTTATTATTAGCATGCAAGGAAGCTGTATAATAACCATTTTCGTTTAATATCTCTGGTGTTGCCTGGTATTCGTTTCCTGAATGAGTAAAGAAAACGGCTCCTCTTCCTAAAGGATATAGTGAGTTTTCTACGATAAATTCAGAATCAGAGGTTTTACCTTGTCCAGTCTGATGATAAAAATTTTCAAAATACAAGCTATCTTTAATAAATTCATTTAAATAGGGTGTAATAGCCTCTCCGTTTACTTCTCGATTCACAACAAAACTTTGTGTAGACTCCAGGCTTATCATAATGATATTTTTTCCTTTTGCTATTCCAAACATAGATTCACTAGGCTCCGTATAATTAGCTTGATTATAGTTTAATAGATCTGTTAATTCGCTTCCATCCGCAAGTGCTCTTTGAGCTGTAGCCTTCGTTTGTAAAAAGATATCATACAACTGATAATTGAAGGCACCTATGTTTTTGACTAAAATCTCTCTATCAAACGTTCTCGTTAACAATTGTGTTCTTTGCGTTTCTGCTAAACTCAAATTAAAGAAGGCCAAACTAATCGTGAGCAAATAGAAAAAACTTTTTTGCCATTTTGTATATGTTGCTATTTTAATAAATTTCGGTTGTTTCTTTATTAATACGCCTATTACGATTATATCAATAAAATACAGAATATCTGTGAAATGAATTAGCTCCTTTACACTGCTCCCTAAATCACTCATATTGCTAGTTTGAAATAAAAGTGGCAGTGTCAAAAAGTCAGTATATACTCGGTAGAATACTACATTAGCATAAAGAATGATGGATAATACGACACTAGCAATAAAGATATATCTTATATGCTTTTTTCCTGATAAAAACATCGCTATTCCAAATACAAAAAGCAGCGAACTTAATGGATTAATAATTAATATGAATTGTTGAATCCAGTTTTCAATTTTAATGTCAAAGCTAACTACATACGCTATATTTGTTTTCACCCAAAGAAAAAGAGTAGCTATAGCAATTAGTGAAACCTTAGTAAAGTCTATTTTTTTTGTAAACAAAAGTGATCCCCCTAGCCTATTATCCTAATGTCTTAATTATATTTACGCAATTCATATATTCGTATCTAATTTTTATTTTATTTTAATCTATTTTTCATAATTATGTATTAAAATATAATATTTCCCTCTATTACAGACGATTTACCAAGGTGAAAAGTTTCAAAAATAATCCAAAAAAATTCAAAAAAAAAAGTTCTTCTCCCTTTTTTAGAAAAAGAACTCATTATAAAAATATAAAAAAGCTTAATTGTAATTATTTTTTCGCTAACCAAGCAGCACCAATTACTCCAGCTGTATTACCTAATGTAGCAACATCGATAATTGTAGATTCTGCCACATTTTTAAAAGAATATTTTAGAAAGTTTTCTTTAACTGAATTTAATAAGATATCTCCAGCTTTAGAAACGCCCCCTCCAAGTACAATTTTTTCCGGATTTAGGGTATTTGCGATATTGGCAAGCACAAGTCCTAAGTGAAGGGATACAAAGTCAACAACTGACTTAGCTAGCTTATCTTCTTTTTTTGCAGCATCAAAGACATCTTTAGCTGTTATGTTTCCTTCTTGATCCAACATACTATGTAACAAACTTAATTCATGTTCTTCCGCTAACCTTTCTTTAGCTATCCTAACAATCCCTGTTGCAGATGCGATGGTTTCTAAACAACCAGTTTTTCCACAGTTACAAGGAGCACCATTTTCTACAATACTTGTAATATGACCAATTTCACCTGCTGCACCTTTAACACCTTGAACAATATTCCCCTCTACAATAACACCGCCACCTACACCTGTTCCTAGAGTAACACAGACAAGATCTTTACTTCCCTCACCTGCGCCTTTCCACATCTCACCTAAAGCCGCACAATTAGCATCATTATCAATGATAACTGGTAAGCCTAAGTCCTGCTCTAATCTCTCTTTTAACGGAAAATTATCTGGCCACCCTAAATTAACTGTATTAAAAATGATGCCAGTTTCATAATCAAACGGGCCAGGTGCTCCCATTCCAGCACCAAGAACATCTTCTTTTGCATGATTCAATTGAACTAACTTCTCATGAATTGATGTTGCTATATCACTAGTAATATTTTTTCCTTCTTCTGAATTATCTGTTGGTATTTCCCAATGATCAATAATAGTACCTTCAAGAGAAAGAAATGCTATCTTAACTGTAGTACCACCTAAATCAATTCCTATAACCCATTTTTCACTCATCCTTATTCCCCTCCAGAATTCTCATCTTGCATATGTTGTATCTCTTGGTTAAGTAGAAAGATTGCTGTTTCAAAATCTTGCTTATTCATTAACTGTGCTTTATCGAGTTCTACTATTTCTGTTTTCATCAATTGTAAATCTCCTAGACGATCACCTATGTAGATAATAGTTCCATATTTCTTTAAAAATTGCTGAATATCATAAATTGTTTTCATATCAGTACCTCAACTATCTTTTTCTACCTTTATCTATACCTTGTAGATTAATCGCTTTCAATTCAAGTATATAGGATATTAACATTTACCTCAATATGATACTGACAAGATACCGATAACAATTTTATCAACTGACCACATACTTTTTTAAGGTTCTACATATAAATGGAAAGACTATACTAAAGACAAGCTTGCACATCTTCAATCATCAGGAATCAGAAATTTAATCTATATGAAGTGGTGAACAATATGCGAAAAGATTTTCTTAGATTAAGTTTAGCTTTAATCATTCTAATTTTCATTTTTTATATTTTCCAGCAAAAAGAAATTGCGAAGGAAAGCATTACTTATTTTCCAATTGATCCATCTGTTACATTTCCGAAAGCAAGCACTTCCCTTGAATATAATAAAAAAAGATTTGATGAATATAGCATATTTTGGAAAACACAATCTTCTATTAATAAACAAGCTTATTTGAGGCAAGATATGAGTTTTTTATTTGCAAATGGTAAATTAATTAGTACTATGGGTGAATGGAAGCAGAATAAAATGGAGCTAGCTGAAGAAAAATCAATTATTGAAAGTAAAAGTAGCTTGTTTCAAGCTGTATCCTTCCACTTTGCAGAGGTGCATGATAGCAACGGCAGTATCTTTAGCTCACAGAGAATTTCTGGAGATACCTTATTCGTTGTTAATTCAACCTATGATGATAAGCCTTTCGTTTTTCATACACCTAAATCAAATGTAGAGGAAGAGTGGAAACAAGAATTAATAAGCGAAACAGATGATTATATTGAGTTTGCCTATAAAAGTGTTTTGAATAAGTTTGGAATTTCACTAGAGGATTATCATACAAGGATTTTATTATCGGACTTAACTCAGTTTAATGACTCTCGTATTAATCTATTCTCACAAGAACAAACTGCCGAGATAATTGGGCAGTTAACAGAAGGATTATATAAAAATTATTTCCTGGGAATTACAAAAATAGATGGCTCTACTATTAGTCCGATTGGAAGTTCTATGCCTGTTATTCTGATTGCTAATAATCATCTTCTGGTATTATTTATAACGGAAAGTAAGGAGCCTGTAGTACTTAGACAACAAATTTCTAATTTATAATAACTATTTATTTTTATCTTACAGAGCAGAATCAAGACATAGATTTCATGTAAGATAAATCTTGTTTTCTTAAATGGAGCTTCATCATAAAGGAAGCCTCTATGCCTTGTTTCTATTTTTTGTAACTTATTAACTACTGATAAATAGTATCTTTTGACTTCCCAAAAACATTGTTCATCATTGTCTTTCTAATAGCTGGTATGCTCATGATTATGCGAATGGCATACTTTCTAATATAGGGGCTTCTTAGAATAGAATTTAAAAATTTATACCTTTTTTGAATTAAATAATACCCACCTAAACCTATTAGAATGATGGAGAACCACTTTTGCATTTTACATCCCTCCTATTCTATAGTTTGGTGCATTCACCTAATTTTATCCCGAACTTTTTAATGAAAAAGGATAAATCCTAATAATCCTGCTAAAAGACCTGATAATAAATTAACTACATCATTATTAAATAATGTATATCCCTTTATTCGAACTGTTTTATCATGACAAATTTTAGGTATCTCATACACTTTCTTACATTGTTTACACATATACTCAACTTGTATATATGCACCTAGAATAGTGTCTATGCAACTTCCCATAAAACCTAATAGAGCTATCATACTGAATTCTACAAACGAAATAGGAAATATTATGTATGTCAAAGCAGCGATAAATAGTGATCCTATTATAGATGCAAATGTACCAAGTAAACTGATTGCTCCTGAAGTACCTGTTGTGGTTACTTTAAAGGTTTTTAATGAAAAAGGTTTTCTCTTACTTAAGCTTCCTATTTCCGACGCCCAAGTGTCAGAATTAGCAGCTGCTAAAAATGTGGAAAAAATTAATATCCAAATAGTTTCTGATGTGAAGAAAAATAAAATAGCAGAGATAGATGCTAATCCACCATTTGCGATAACCTGTAAATAATCCCTTGAATTACCTTTACTTGTTTTCTCTTCCATTATTCTTTTAGAATGCTTTTTATATTTAGACAACAAGCTAGATGAGATAAAAAAAGCAAACAGCAAAAATAATCCACTTCCACCAAAACCGATAGTTATTGCTATTCCAACAAATATAGCTGCTATACCTCCGCTTTTAGAGAGGTAATGGTGTTTATAGGCGTAATACGACCCCCATACAATTGCTATAATATATACTATATTAGATAACACGGAAAACTCCCTCATTTGTAATAATCTTTTGTATTTTTCTATCATGCTCTTCAACAGGTATTTTGTCTAATAGTTGCATGGTAAAACATAAAGAAATGGTTTTCCCTTGGAAATTGGTTAAATATCTATCGTAGTATCCGCCACCAAACCCTACTCTATATCCAGCCTTAGAGAAAATCAATCCAGGAACAATGAGCAAATCTATTTCCGAACTCTCCGTACTTGTTGTTTGTTCTACAATTGGTTCATATAGATTACTATAGACGCATTCTAGTTGATTAAAGCTATTTATGCTGCGAAAGTCCATTTCTTTGGAATGTGGTAAGCATTTTGGAACACTCACTTTTTTGCCTTGCTCCCAGCAAGCACGTATTAATTGGTATGTATCCACTTCTGGAATATGAGAGAGTGTTAAGCCTATGTGAGCTGCTGATTGAAAATCTTTATCTTTATATAAATATTGTGCAATCTGGTAGGATAAATGTTCATATGATGGTCTTTCTAATTTACTCAATTGCTGTTTCATCATTTGTCGAAGTTCTTTCTTCTGTTGAACGAGAGTCAAGGATATACACCAGCCTTTTTTCTTAATAATAATTTATACATGTCAGATGAGTAAATAAATAACAAAAAACAGAAGGGAGATCCCTTCTGTTTTATTTTGTTTCACGGTGAGTTGTAGTACGTTTCTCTCTTGAGCAATATTTTTTTAGCTCAAGACGATCTGGGTTATTTCGTTTATTTTTTTTAGAAATGTAGTTACGATCACCACATTCTGTGCAAGCTAACGTAATGTTTACACGCATGTTTATTTCCCTCCAAACTATAGGTATCTAGTTCGTGCATACGACTTTTATATGATAACACTTTTTGTTAGGAAATGCTAGTACTTGTTTTTAATAGAACGGTATTAAAATCTAATAATTCTTTTTTACTTTGTCCATGAATGGACCAAGCTTGGCATTGGTCTGTTGATTGTGGCTCAATTTCCATATTTAAAGAGAAAATACTAACACAAGATCCTTTTGCCATAGGTTGATATTTTAGTTGACCTTTACTAAAATTATTCCAGATATGATCCGTATGAACATTCCATATAGGCTGAACTGTCCTTTGCTCCATACTGTTCCCTTTATTTACCCCATTTACTAAAAATAATTCATCATCGACAGAATGATAGATGACATTCTCTGTTGGAGCCACAAAAGCAACATGCTCTTTAAAAGGGTTGGTAAAATGATTTAATAATAATATCTTCATTTCCTTCCATTCTGAGGAGTGGTTTCGAACAAAAATCTCATTATATTGAATTTTAGAGTGTTTATGAATATTTTTTACATGTACAGAAATCGCATGTTCTGGTATCAATTTTTCATAGCCATTTTGAATCCAATAAATTTTTCCATCCAGCCATATTCCAGGAGTAGTCGCTAATTTATTTAATGGCGTATCTTTCATAGAAGAGTGAAACTCATTGCGTATTTCTGCCTCAATTTTCATTTTCCCCACCTACTTCTTCTTATTATTTACTTTCAAGGAATTCTCTTACTTTAAACTGAACAATAACCTCTTGAAAAACTCTACTCGTTTCTTCCCCAATTCGGTTCCAGCTGAATAATTGTCTGACTAATTCACTGCCTTTTTCACCTATTTCCTTTCCCATAACTGTATTCTCTAAGAGGTACTCTATACTTTCTACTAAACTTTCTGCATTATTTGGCTCCATATAAACACCTGTTACATGATTCTCCATGATTCCACTCAAGCCACCTGTATTAGAAGCGATGGTTGGAATAGAAAATAGTAATGATTCTAATGCTACAATGCCAAATGGCTCATACGAACTTGGTATAACAGCAATATCTGTTATAGAGTAACAAGCATTTTTTTGCTCTTCATTTAAATATCCTATTAGCCGTACTGACTCTGTTAAATGATTTCTTTCAATAAATCTTTGATACTCCTCATACATTGGCCCAATACCTGCAATCATAAAGAATAAATCCGAGCGATTTTTATGCAGTATTTTAGCTGCTTCTAAAAGAGTCCCAAATCCCTTTTCTCTTACCATTCTTCCCATGGCAAAGATAATTTTCTTATTAGTATCTAAGGAAAGATGTTCAACGGATTTTATGGATACTTTCTTCTTTCCTGTCACTTCTACTCCATTAGGTATAACCTGAATCTTTTTTTCTTCCACTTGAAAAATAGATTGTAACTCTTCTTTCATAAAATCACTACAAACAATTAAAGACTGTGATTCCTGAATCAATTGCCTTTCCTTCTCATGAATAAATTTCTGCATTTCTGTATATATTCCACCATTTCTTCCATGTTCTGTAGCATGTATGGTGGAGATTAAAGGAATATCTAATTGATTTTTTATGGTTATGGCAGCTGAACTCACTAACCAATCATGTGCTTGAACGAGATCAAACGAAACAAATTGATAGATTTCCATCGCTTTTTCCCACATGGCAAGATTTAAACCACCGATCCAGTGAATAAAGTTTTGTTCTTGACTATATATTGGCTTCACCCGATATACGAATAATCCCTCTTCTTCTTCCATATCTATAGGCTCTTGCTTAATATCCTGTGCGGTTATAAGGTGAACTTCAAAGTCTTTCTTAATAAGACTTTTACATAATCCAACAACGTGTGTCCCTAAACCTCCGATTAAATTTGGCGGGTATTCCCATGATAGAATAAGAATCTTCTTTGTTCTTTTCGATTTCACACTCCTATCTTCTCTTTTTCCAAGAAAGATAGTTGAACTTAGGATAGGAGTTTGCTGCTCTCTTTCTAGTAACCAATCGTGATCTACTGATTCTTTCATGTATTTACTTAGTTTATTAGCAGCTTCTAAGTGGTTATGAACCCTTAATACTTCCAACTCGTCATCTTGATATAATAGAGCGCTTAACATAATCCATTCTTTTTCTAATTGTTTGACTAGTCTTTCCTTGTCTTTTTCTAGTCTCCATTGTTTCCATTGCTCGATTTCTCTTTCTAAGAAGGAAAGGCTAGGATACCAATGACTATTACGTGTTATTACGTGATTTTTATTGAAGGATAAGGATGAGCTAGAAAGATGAACGGCATCTATACTTTCATTAAACTGCTTTTCATACATCGTAGAAGATATATTAACCATGTATCCTTCGTCCATTAAATAGCGAATACTCTTTTTCCAATCTTCCTTAAAGCTCATAAACTGATTAAGCTCGATAGGAATGGTAATAATGGCTCGATTACTATAATGATTATAATGTGAAAGAAGCTTTAATAGCTCTTCTTCCCAAATGGCTCTACTATAGTTCTTACTATTTATTACCTCATAAAGGGATTCTTCTACCGGATAAAATAGTAATTCATGTGGTGATCTAACAGCTATTCCCTCTTCAGAAGGGAGTGGGTCGCTCATATAAATTGTTTTACTATTTAAAAAGCTGAAGTGTAAGCCTGCCTTCTTTAGATATAAATCTATTCCAGGAGCAAAATTACCATTCGGGAACCAAAAGCCTGTGGGTTGATATGCTAAATGGTCCTCAAGTATAGCAAGAGACATCTCTACTTGGATTTTAAGCCCTGTGCTCGTTGAGAGATTTGGTACACTGGAGTTAGAAACAGGAGTGGCTAGTAATTCTACTTTATTTTCTTTTAAAAGTGATTTTAGTACAGTATTTAAATTCTTATTTTTTTCCATCCAATAGGTATAAACATCTTTCCTCTCGTATTTTTCTAAAAATTCAGTCATTTCCTCTTGGAAGGATTGCATGTCCATTATCTCTATAAAAATTGGTGGAATAACAAGTTGAGGTGTATAAGAATAGCTCTCTCTTTCCATTTCAGATAGAAACTCTATAAATGGAATAGTAGCAGAGTAGAACTCTATCTTTTCTTTCTTATTTTTTGAAAAAAAATGCATAAATGGTATATTATTTAATACAATAAATTGAAAGTAAGAATAATTCATTTCTTTTTCACATCCTCATGCTCTTCTAATTCATAATAGCTATAAGTGCTGACATGCTCAATCCAATTCGGTACAGTAGTATGGTTATTCTCCCAATTTTTCATGTCTTGTTCCATGTTTCCTACCTGCTCAATCGAAGTTCTCGGTGTTTGAAGGGGATTTGACTGTAATATTGGTAAGAAAGATTGATATACATCTATAACACCAATTTCAAAGCAATAACTTCTATTTGGTAGTAGTTTCTCAATGAATAACGAATCTTGCTCGAGATTAACTGGTATGAATCGCGAACTATGTGCATTTTTGCCATTATAAATAATACTCGTAATATCATTGATCTTTACTGCAAGAGAGCATTCACTTTTATCAATTGTGTAATAAGTGGATATTAATTGCCATTTCCCTTCTGGTATTCTCCAAAGAACGAGAGTAGCATCCTCTGCTAATAACCAGGCTTCCATACCATTATTCTTCGTTATATAGTCTATACTTGTCCAAAAATTATTTGTTATGTCAGTAGTGTTAGGAATAGCCTCCATCTTTTCTTCAGCTTGTACCAATAAAAGCTCCTCTTTTTGATCACTCATGTACTTTTTCCATTGGTATTGAACCTTACCAACAGTAGAATTTAATTCCTTTGCGATTTTGCGAAAAGATAACCCCTTACTTCTAAGTGTTAAAATTTGTTCAATCAATAGAAATAGCACCTCTTTCTTATCATTTTCATACTGTTTTCTTTCTCATTCACTATAAAAAGCTTTATATCCCTGTTTCTCATTTATACTATTATGTTATCATCTAATCTCTATTGCCACAACGAACAGATTTTGTCGTAAAATGCTTGAACTTACTGTCATTTAGCTTAGTAAGCCATAATTTTTTTTTCTTGTCCTTTCTTGTGTTTGAATGAACCTAATTTCGACAAATATAATAGAAACAATTATTTAGTGATACGACATTTTATGGAAGGTTTCGCTAGAAAATCGAATCTTGTCTTACTGTTACTTCATTAGAAGGAAAATAGGAAATCTCTTTATTTAATGGTAGAATACCTTTATACCCATATATACGACATTAGTTTAGAGGTGAATTATGTTTTTATTTATGATTATTTTACTTGGAATTTCTCTTCTAGTTTTACTTGTCTCTTTTTTCCTAAGAGATCCTATAAAGGACCTCCGAAACGACTTAGACCAAATGTCTATTCAACAAGTGCAGGAACTATATAAAATCAAGAAAAAATTAAAAGTATTAGAAGAAGAATTAATGATTGGAGATGAAGAATTTAACTCTATACATACACCGCCAATGAATAGGCCGTTTCCAGAAGGTATCGTCACTCCTTCTGTTGATTCAGTTCATGCAATCATTAAACATCAAGTTTGGACTCTTGCTGGTCAAGGGATACCTCTTGATAAAATTGCCGCACAATCTTCCTTATCTGTATCTCAAGTCCAACAAATTATTAAGGAAAGAGATGGAGATGGAAGATGATTAAACAAAATGTTCGCTCCTTTGCATTAGGAATGCTTATTACCGTTAGTAGTATTGGTTCTTATTATTACTTTTTCATAGAAGAAAAGGATACTCCTCCCCCGACATATACGTTAGAAGATGCCAAAGAACGCGTAAAAAAAGAGAATTTAGTTATTTTGGAGAACTCTGAGTATCAGGAAATGCAAGATAAAATTAACTCCTTACAGAAAGATTTATCCGTACCTCAAAGTGTCGAAGAAAATGTACCAGAAACAAATACACAGCAAGAAGAAACCACTTCTTACACACTACAAATAAATAGTGGTATGAGTATTTCGACTATTGCAGAAACATTATTTGAGAATAAGATTATAGGAGATAAGGGAGAATTTGAAAGGTATGTAACGGATAATGGCTATCATACAGACATACAAGTAGGATCATTCCCCTTAAATAGTGATATGTCACTAAAAAAAATAGCAGAGATACTGACAGAATAAATAAAAAAACAGCCCACTAGCATTTGAATGCTAGTAGGCTGTTTTTTTACCAATCATATTGTTGACCTTTAACTAAATAAAATACATTTTCTGCAATATTTGTAGTATGATCAGCAGCTCTTTCTAGATATCGACATACAAAAGTTAAATGAGAAATTTGTTGCAAAAACTCTGGTTGGTTTTTACTAATTTCAATTAACTCTAAGAACGCAATACTATATAATTCATCTACTTGATCGTCCATTTCAGCTATTCTACGAGCTAACTTAGTATCTTCCTCGTTATATGCTTGAAGGGCAAGTAAGAGCATTTCTTGATTAATTCTAACCATTTCCTTTATATGAATAATAGGTTTCACTAATTCTTGGCTTCCAATTCTAATGGTTGCTTTAGCAATATTTACAGCAAAATCAGCAATTCTTTCTATATCTGTCGCAATTTTAATGCCGACAATTATTCTGCGTAAATCAATAGCAACAGGAGCTTGTTTAGCTATTAATAAAATGGCATAATCATTTATTTCTTCGTACATCCTATCTGCTTTCGAATCGTCATCAATGATTTCAAGTGCTAATTCGATATTTTTCGTTTCAAGTGCTACAGTTGCTTTTTGAAGTGCTTGAATAGAAAACTCGCCTAACTCTGTTAGTCTTGATTGTAACTCTTTTAAACCTGCTTCAAACTTCTCTCTAACCGGCATACAAAAACTCCTTTAATGTAAAAGATGTTAAATTACCCGAAACGACCTGTAATATAATCCTCTGTTCTTTGATCACTTGGATTAGAAAAGATTTTATCTGTTACATCAAATTCCACTACTTCACCGTTTAAGAAGAAAGCCGTTTTATCCGAAATACGAGCAGCTTGCTGCATGTTATGAGTAACAATAATAATACTATACTTTTCTTTTAATTCTTGTATTAGTTCTTCTACTTTCAATGTGGAAATTGGATCAAGTGCAGAAGTTGGTTCATCCATTAAAATAACATCAGGCTCAATTGCTAAACATCTAGCAATACATAAACGTTGTTGTTGTCCACCGGAAAGACCAAAAGCATTCTGATGAAGTCTATCTTTTACTTCATCCCAAATTGCTGCCCCTCTTAAACTTTTTTCTACAATTTCATTTAATACTTTTTTATCACGAATTCCATGAATTTTTGGTCCATAAACAACATTTTCATAGATAGACTTTGGAAATGGGTTAGGTTTTTGGAATACCATTCCTACTTTTGTACGTAATTCTTCTACGCCATATTCTTTGTCAAAAATATTTCTTCCACGATAGTTAATTTCCCCACTAGTCTTCACACCTGGAACTAGTTCTATCATACGATTTAATGTTTTAATATATGTTGATTTACCGCAACCTGATGGTCCGATAATAGAAGTCACTTCATTTTCTTTAATATCTAAATCAATGTTCTTTAATGCATGATTATCTCCATACCAAAGGTTTAACTGGTTGGTTTGATAAACACTGCTTTTATACCCATTCGTTTGGTTCGTATCCGTTGAATCCTTTTTAGCTTGCTCTGCAAATACTGTGTTCATTATGAATCCCCCTAATTTTTATTACATTGTTAACACTGTCATTCTTATTGTTTCAAAAAAATGCCAGTATCTTACATTTTCTATCATTACTGAAGTCCCATTGTTTTTCCAATAGTAAGACGGAAAGCCAAGCTTAGCTTTCCATGTACCTTTTCACTTAAAGAGCTTGCATTTATTCATTCTTTTGTTATTCAAATGATTTATTAAGCTAAATATGACGTTATCATTTCCAATAAATTGGATTAACAGTATATTTGTATTTAACAAAGAAAATTCGACATCATTAGATAAAATAACCAAACAATAAAACACTGAAATTCCTATAACTCAATTTACTGTGAGTTTTCAATAAGAATAGAATATTAATCTAATTAATGATAAATATACTCTATTTGTGTTAACTGAGTTTTAAATAAATGTAAAGGAAATGTAAATAAAAAAACTGTCGAGTTCTGTTAGGTTTACTGTTTTTTTGGTATGTATCATCACTACTCTTTTTTTCCTACCCCAAAGCACAAAAAAACCCAATCTATAAAGCGATAGATATCTAAATCGCCTTATAATTCGGGTCTTCTTGGTTGAAATACTTAAAAGCTATTCTTACTAAATTATTCTGCTTGTGTTTCTTCTGTTTCTTGTGCTTCTTCTGTTTCTGGTGTTTCTCTCTGTTTCTTTAAGTTAAAGTAGGTATCGAGTACTCGTTCACCAATTTTTTTATTTGCTCCATTATCTACGCTTCCTTGATATGCCCAAGGTACCATTACTGCCATTGCTACTTCGGGATTTTCTGATGGTGCATAAGAGATTAAACTTAAGTTCATAACTGCCGGTGGCTCTTTTCCATAATCTGCTCGATCTGGACCATCATAAAATGCTTCTGCAGTTCCTGTTTTTGCTGCTGGTGAATAGTCTTTTCCACCTAAATTGGAATAAGCTGTTCCTTTCGGTGTTTGAGCTACCATCTCAAACCCTTGTTGTACTCTTTCAATCCATTCTTCTTTTAAATCTAATTTGTTTAAAACTTTAGGCTTAATTGTTTCAATGGTAGGACCTAGTTCGCTATCATCAGCAACAGGTTCTCTTATTTCTTTTACAATATGAGGTTCCATGCGGTTTCCACCATTTGCAATGGTAGAAACATATTGAGCTAGTTGCATGTTAGAATACGTATCATACTGTCCTATAGATAAATCTAGTAAGAAACCTGGTAGAGTATCTTGTCCCTTAAACCCAACTTGTTCATTTGGCAAATCTATTCCTGTTCTAATACCTAGACCGTATTGTGCAAACTCATTTCTAAGTAATGTAAAGTCTTTTAGTTGAACAGATAATGGTTGACCATATACATAATTAGCTTGTGCCATTTGCATTACAGTTCTAAACATATAAACGTTTGAAGACCTTTGAAGGGCAGTTAAGTCATTGATTGGTCCCATAGTTGTCCAAGATTTTTTTACCGTCTGTCCAATTTTAACTTCTGTATCATTCCAAACCGTTCCTGGTGTAATAGCACCTGTTTTATATCCAGTCAAAACGGTTGCACCCTTTACTACAGATCCCACATTATAAGTAGTTGTAATATTTCCTAAAGCATCATCTTGAACTTCTACCTTGCCAGTCTCCTCATTTGTAACTAATTTCTTTCCAGCCATAGAAAGAACATCTCCTGTATTAGGATTCATTAAGACTACGTAGGCACGATCAAGTAATTTAGTTCCAGCAGATGTTTTTGCTACCTTTAATTCTTCTTCGATAATTTTCTCTACTTCTCTTTGTAGTTCCATATCAATAGAAAGAACTAAATCATTTCCTCTTTTTCCTTCTGTAATAACCTCTGTATCTACTATTTCACCACTTTTGTCTGTTTTATTACGAACTTTTTCCTTTTGACCTTTTAATACATCTTCATATTCTAACTCTAGATAGCTTGTTCCTACTCGGTCGTTTAAGCTGTATCCTCTTGATGTGTAATAGTCAAGTCTTTCAGCTGGTAAACCTTTTTCAGAAGAACTAACATTTCCTAATACTGATTTCAACGTATCTTCAAATGCATAAGATCTTTCCCAATCAGTTGTCGTATCAACACCAGGAAGTGATTCTAAGTTTTCACTTACAATGGCAAACTCTTCATCAGTAACATCTTTATTTTTTACCATTTGAGGTGTGAATTTATATCCACTTATAAATTCTCTATAAATGGCTAGCACCTCTAAGTCATGATCCGTTAAAGTGTTTAAATCACTCTCTGTGATTTTTTCTAACTGAAGTTTATATACCTTATCATTATACTCATCTTTATCAGGATACTTTTCTGCTAACTCTTCCTTTTCTTTATCAGAGACTTTTTTTGCTGCTTCTTTTTCATTTTTCAAGATCCAATAATCTTTTTTGTCTCTTTCTGTTACTTTTTTCGTATCTTTTTCAATGAAATCGGATAATTTCTCAGCTGTTTCTATCATTACTTCTTGAGATTCACCAGTGTTCGTATAGGTTATTGCTTTTTCTGCAACATTATCCACAATTACTTTACCGGTCGTATCATACATTTTTCCCCGTGGCACAGATGTATTTACTGTCACATCTTCTGTCTTTTCTAATTCTCTTTTATAGTCCTCTCCATAGACTATCTGCACAAAGCCTAATCGTAAAATTAAAGCAGAAAATAATAAAAAGACAAAAAAGAAAATAATATTAAGGCGCACTGGTAATGTTTTCTTTTTTTTCTTAGTTCCCAACTTTTTATCACACTTTCTTTTTCGTATTCTTTTATCTATTGTAATAGAATTCTGTCGAATATTCTATTAATAACTCATTGGAATTAATTGTTAAGTCCATTCTTTAGAAAATCGTAGTATCTTTTCCGTTCATTAAAGGTTTCCCAGATGGTGATCCTTTCATGAAATAAAACTTAATAAATAAGAAAAAACCAACTCTAAGATTTATATCTTAGTTGGTTTTTTCAATTTTATTATTTCTTACTTCTATAAAAGTAAATTCACATTACTCATTTTTTCATTTCAAAATATTTATCCATTACCCTTTTGCCGATTTGAAGATTTGGTGATGGACCATTGTCTGTTGTATATACCCATGGAACCATTACAGCCATTGCTATCTCTGGATTTTCTGATGGTGCATATGCTATAAGACTTACACTCATAACAGATGCTTTAGCGTAATCTTTTAACGGTCCATCATAAATTGCTTGAGCAGTACCGGTTTTTCCTGCTGGGCTATAAGGTGAACTGGAAAAAATACTCCCTGTTCCCCCAAGTTGCATTACCATTCGAAACCCTTTTTGCACTTGTTCAATCCAACCCTCTTCTAAATCTAGTTTATTTAATACTTTTGGTTGTACTTCTTGAACGAGGTTCCCAAGCTTTCCTTCTTCTAATGAAGATTCTCTTATTTCCTTCACTAAATGTGGTTGAATACGATATCCTCCGTTAGCAATGGTGGAAATATATTGTGCTAATTGCATATTTGTATACGTATCAAATTGACCTATAGATAAGAACATTAAATTAGCAGGTAAACTTGGAGTAATAACTCCTTTAAAGCCTGTCATCTCATTAGGTAAATCAATACCAGTTCTAACTCCTAAACCGAATTCACTAAAGGTATTTCGAATCTTAGAATAAGCATCTAAGTTAATATTTAGCGGTTGGTTATACCCATAACGTCCTTCCCCAATCATTATAGCCGTTTTGGCCATAAAAACGTTGGATGATTGCTTTAATGCCACTAAATCGTTTATATATCCCATCGTTTTCCATGAACTAAATGGAGGTGATCCCTTTATTTGCATAGTTTCATCTAATATAGTATTAGCACCAGGACGTAAAACTCCTTCTTTATAGCCCGAAATGACCATTGCTCCTTTGACAACAGACCCTACACTGTAGGATGTAGTAATATTTCCTAAAGCAAAGTCCTGTACTACTTGTTCACCAGTATTGCTGTCTGTTCCTAATTGTTTACCTGCCATTGTTAAGACTTCACCTGTATGTGGGTCTATCAGTACTACAAATGCTCTATCTAGCAAATGGGTAGCACTATAATTTCGCTTTGTTGCTTTAAGCTCTTCTTCTATTATCTTTTCTACCTCTTGCTGTAAATCCATATCAATAGTAAGGACTAAATCATTTCCAGAAGAACCTTCAGAAATTACTTCTGATTCCACAATTTTATCAGTATTATCTTTTATATATTTCACTTTCTTTTTTTGCCCTTTTAAAACATCTTCATATTGGTTTTCTAAGTAACTAAGACCTACACGGTCATTCATACTATAACCTCTTGAAAGATAACTATCTTTCTGTTCAGCCGGAATACCTCTTTGTGCTGTACTCACAGTGCCTAAAACTGTTTTTAATGTAGAATCGAACGCATATGTTCTATCCCAGTCGCGAACAGTATCTACTCCTCCGAGCATCTCTAAATTCTCACTTATAATAGCAATTTCATCGTCTGTTACATTTTCATTTTTAACAATATGAGGAGTATAAAAATAACCACTGGAAAATTCTCTATAAATAGCAAGCGTTTCTAATTCTAGCTTTGTAAAAGAATTTATTTCTTCTTCTGTTACTCTATCACGTAAAAGGTTGTTATATTTCTTTTGGTATTCCTTCTTTTCCTCTTTATATTGTTGAAGCAAATCATCATTTTCTTCTTTAGAGATTTTCTTTTTTGCGTCTTCAGGATGAATTAAAATCCAATAATCTTTCTTATCCATCTCTGTTATCTTGCTTATATTTTCTTCTGAATCCATTTCAATTAATTTAGCTAAATTTTCTGCGGTGTTCCTCATTTCTTCCGCACTATCTCCCCAGTTAGTATAGGTAATAGCATTCTCCCCTACATTACTAACAATACTTTTTCCTGAGCGATCGTAAATTTCTCCTCTAGGTACAGATGTACTTATGATGACATCTTCTTTTTTTTCTACTTCTTTTTTATAATCATCACCATATACAATCTGAACGAATCCTAGTCTTAATATTAAAACGGAAAATAGTAAGAAAACGGAAAAAAACAAGACATTTACTCTTAGTAATATTTGGTTCTTACGCTTTTTAGTTTCCCGTTCCATAATGACACCACTTTCTCTATTTCTTTCCTTAATATCCATTCTAAGGGAATTATTAGTAGAATACTAGTTAATATTGGTAATTTTAAAAATCCTTTTTCCTCTTTTAATGAACAAAAAAAGCAACTTTGGAAGCAGTTAGTTTTGCTCCATAGTTGCTTTGGTCTCATATAGATTCTAATTTAATTTTCCTAGTAAAGAAGTAAATAATCGAATGTCCACACCCTAATATAATAAGCAAGATCGGAATGATTGTTTTAGGATTGAATAAACTTACCCCAATAATGAACATGACAACTGAAAACAATCTTCCGATATTTAAAAACAATTCTCTTACTGCAATGTATTCAATTCTCATTTCTCTTGCATTCCAACCTTTGCCAATGACATCGAATGTAATACTAGTATAAGGTACAAGAATTAAAGGATAGGCTACTGCTATAATACCTGCATATATTAATAATTTTATATACGATAAATCGAATACAATAATAAATATAGATAGAAAAAGTAAAACTCCTCCAAATAAAATGGATTTGTTTCGATTGTGCGCCTTTATCATTCTTGAAACCACATAGTATGCTAAAAGAGAAAACCCAGAATTGATCAAACCAAATTTTCCTAATGCCAATTCACTATCAGTTGCTATATAGACAAATACCGTAATAATAAACGCAAAAACACCTTCTCGTAAGCCTTGAAAAAAATGAGCATTAGTAATCATTCTCCAATTACTGTCGTTTTTTCTTTCTTGTAAAATCCTCTTGAAATAATATTTCCCTTCTGCTCCTCTTCTCTTTAGAAAGAAAGACAATACAACAGCTAGTAAGAACATACCTAGAGATATCCCAAAAACAATCATATACCCTGTTGATTTTGTTAAAGAAGATATGATATAACCTGCTATCATTGGACCAATCATCCCTCCAACTGATCCCAATAATCCTTGAAATCCATTAAAAAAATCTCTTGTTTCTGGTTCCGTCACCTCAAAAGTAAGTACATTATAACCAAGCCAATAAAAGCCATTCCCAATACCTAGTATAGAACCTAATAATAATAAGAAAGTAGAGGCATTATTCCCGATTAACAGCACCGACAAGTAAAACAGAGTGAGAAATGCTACTCCTATTCTTAATACAATTACTCGATCAATTTTTTTCGCCCATCTACCAGCTAATGTAAATGTGATAAGCTGCAGCAAAATGATCGCTAAATTGTATAATCCTAAATCTCTAAAGTTTCCAGATTGCTTCCACAAAAACACATTCACAAATGTATTAGAGAGCGCAATGCTTAATGCGTATAAGCCACCCATTAATAATAAAATTTTAAGGTCTTTTGTAAGCTCAATGTTACCAAATATTTTTTTCATGTTAGAAACTCCCCTTTGTTATTGAGTAGTCTCTAACAAAATATCGTTCGTTATTCATTTATTATCTCTAAGTGAAAAAGAAACATATCATTGTAAACAAAAAAATCCTGTAAGCAATGATGCTTACAGGATTTTAACTAGATTATTTTGCAGCTGAATAACGTTTTCCAACTTCTTCCCAGTTAATTACATTGAAGAATGCGTTAATGTATTCAGGACGACGGTTTTGATAATTTAAATAGTATGCATGCTCCCAAACATCTAATCCTAAGATTGGAGTTTTACCTTCCATTAATGGAGAGTCTTGGTTTGGTGTACTAGTCACTTCTATTTCTCCATTATTAACTACTAACCAAGCCCAACCAGAACCAAAACGTGTTGTAGCAGCTTTAGCGAACTCTTCTTTGAAGTTTTCATAGCTACCAAATTTGCTATCAATAGCAGTAGCTAAATCGCCAGTTGGGTTTCCTCCACCAGTAGGAGAAATAACTTCCCAAAATAATGAATGGTTAGCATGGCCACCACCATTGTTACGAACAGCAGTACGTGCTGCTTCAGGAACTGCATCCAAGTTAGATACTAATTCTTCTACAGTTTTAGATAATAGCTCAGAATTACCTTCTAAAGCGTTATTTAAGTTTGTAACATAAGTATTATGATGTTTCGTATGGTGAATGTTCATTGTTTCTTTGTCGATATGAGGCTCTAAAGCATCATATGCATAAGGTAATTGTGGTAATGAGTAAGACATGTTAAATTCCTCCTATTTATGTATGATATTTTCTTTCCATACATGCTAACCCCTTTGATAGCATTCTTTATATAGAAAGACTTTAAACTAACATTAACAAATAAAACTCTTACTTTCAAATATTTTGCTTAATATTGACATATATAAATTACCCAACAAATGAAAAGTTAATCATTTATTTTATTTTGCTTATTCTAACCATCTCTTTATAAGGTGAGGAAGGTCACATTTCCTAGTATAAGATTGAATAGTTCAAATGATGGTACGTTAATTCAATAAATTGTCATTTTTAGTATTTACGTTGATACATAAGGGTTTCCGTATCATTTCAAAGATTAAACCCATAAATTAAATTACAAAATTATCCATTTGTAATTTGACAAACATTTCACAATGTCCTTTAATCAAGGTAAGAGGTTCATTATAAAGGAGTGCCTTCATATGCATGAAGTACAACTATCATTATATAGTTTATTGATTCAACATTTTTTTGATTTAGATAATCTAATTCAGGTAAAGAGCGGTACCCTTTTATTTCAAGAAAAAGATCCTGTTCAAAAGGTTTATATTCTATTAAGTGGTAGACTTTCTCTTGGTAGATTACATGTAAATGGAAAGGAATTTATTATTAAGATTCTACACGAGGAAGATTTATTATTGGAATACCAGCTATTTAAACACTCGCCTAAGTACCACTTTTTCGCCAAAACTCTTACAGATTGTGAATTAATTGCTATAGACCGGAAATCATTTGAAGATTTAGCTCTAAATGACCCAAACACATTAATCTCTTTAACAAGCTATTTGTCTTCAGGATATATTAAAGCAAACATGAAATGCCAAGACCTATTAATGAACGGAAAAAAAGGCGGACTATATAGTATACTTATTCGCTTAAGTCATTCGTTTGGCGTAAGAACGAATGAAGGTATCTTGATTGACCTACCAATAACTCATCAAGAACTAGCTAATTTATGCTATGGGACAAGAGAAGTAATACAAAGAATACTAAAGGATCTCAGAGAAAGAGAAGTAATCTCTTATTGCAATAAAAAGATAACAATAAAAAATTTAGCCTATTTAAAAAGAGCAGTAGATTGTCAAAACTGTCCTGCCGATATTTGTGGGTTGAACTAGGAAAAGTAAAAGGTAAGTGCCTACTATTAAGGCACTTACTTAAAATTATTAAAGTATCACAAAAAAAGAAGTAAACAATCATAATTATTGGATTATTCCTTTTGTAATAATGCTTATAAAAAATCCGATTAAGGAACCTATTACAATTTTTATAGAGTCCTTCCAATTCCCTTTACTTACCAAAAGCTCTGCAATTGCTGCTCCTAAAAATGGTCAGAGGATTTTTCCCAAGACTGGAATAACAAACGGCCCCGCCAATAAACCAATTGCAATTCCCCTACTCCCAGTTTTGAACCACTTTAGTCCAATCCAATTAGAAACCGAGTTAGCAAGGAACAAAAAGCTAACAAACATCCTTTGTATTACACAAATCAATAAACTAAATTTCTCAAATGAGAGGAATAGACCGTTTAAAATATTCCCTAATACAATAAAAAGATCACTTGTTATAATTGGATATACTAAGCCTACAAACACTATTAAGAATGTTAGATCAATAATAATCCAATTAACAATATCCATAAAACCACTTTTTCACTCCGTAAATAGATATAGTATTTAAGTTATGTATATCGTATTTTTTTAAGCAAATCAAATACTCTGACTTGTATATAACATACAGCAAAGATACAATATTAATGAAATCTTAGAAGGATGTGTCAGGATGAATATTTTTAAGCAATTCTATAGGAGCCTTTTCTCACCAAGAGATATAGCAAGCTACCGTACTCAAGGAGTAGGAAAAACGGTTGTTTACTTAATACTTTTAACAATTATAGCTTCTATCCCAACTTTGTATTATATGACTAAAGGAATAAATGAAGCTATTCATACGTTCACCATGACTTTAGAAGAAGAAGTACCTGATTTCTCTATTAGTAATAACACATTAGTTACGGATGAAAAAGAACCAACTATTATAGAAAAATCTGATATAACTATCGTTGTCGACTCAACTGGTACGTATGACCCTAGTAGAATTAGTTCATATGGAAACTCTGTTGCTCTTTTAAAGAATGAATTTGTCATTGTTACTGCTGGACAAACTCAAATGATGGATTATTCCTCTTTCGGTAACTTAACATTAACTAAAGATGAGGTAGTATCATTCTTAGAATCAATGGATACTATGTCAACAATCATCATTACTCTTATTGTAGTGACGTATATTCTATTTATGATTATATACAAAACCTTCCAAACGTTAATACTTGCGATATTTGGAAATTTATTCAGTAAGATTTTTGGTAGAACACTTTCATATACAGCCATTTGGAAAATCACTGTTTATAGTACTACTATTCCTGTTATTTTCTTTGCTATCATGGACTCTTTACAAACCGTAGTTCCATTTGGAGCAATCTTAAATTGGTTTATTAGTCTTTTTCTTGTTTGTTTAGTGATCAAAGAAATACCACTGGAAAATAGTCCAAAAAATAAGGAATAAAGAGAAAAGGCTGACTAAAGAAGGTTACTTAAAAAACCACTATCTTCAAGTCGGCCTTCTTTCTTTTTTATAATTGATGGTTAGGTAATATCTCAAGTATCCCATTAAATTTGCCCCCTACTAGTAAACTTGTCATAAATAAACTGAGACAAGCATATATATTTTTTAAAATAAAAAGTAGAAACAAAAGCTATACTGTTTTTATTTTATTCAATACGAAAAATATGGGGGTTTATTTAATGAAACGAATTTTTATGATCCTTGCCGTTATTATTACTGTATATGTTATTTATATAGATTTAAGTGAAGGAACACTTCAAACAAAAGTAGAAGAGCCTTCTATTGAGGTACAAGCTCATCAACAAACGTCTTTACAGTATTTCCAACAAGAAGTTCAAGCAGGAGATACAGTTCTGACGATAATAGATGGTTATACAGAAGGAGGTATTTCTGTAAGTCTAGAAACAATTGTAAAAGATTTCAAATCACTAAATAATAATTTAAATCCTGAAGATATGCAAATAGGAAAAACATATTTATTCCCTACCTACAACTAATTCTTCCTAAACAATAGATTACCAGAAAAAAGACAACTTTAAAATTAGCAAGTTTCTTGTCAATTTCAATGATTCATTGTTACAATAAGAGGGTATATTTTGAACAAATATAAAAGTGTTATATTATTTTTTGGCTATGCCAACAATGTTTAAAGGAGCGAATCACCATTGAGTGAATTAATACATCGTACCAAAACCCGTCCAGTAAAAGTTGGTAATTTAACCATCGGCGGTAGTAATGAACTTTTTATCCAAAGTATGACAACAACTAAAACACATGACGTAGAAGCAACTGTTGCTGAAATAAAGCGTCTAGAAGAAGCTGGTTGCCAGGTAGTCCGTGTGGCATGTCCTGATGAACGTGCTGCTGATGCAATTAGTGAAATTAAGAAACGAATTAATATACCTTTAGTAGTAGACATTCATTTCGACTATCGTTTAGCTTTAAAGGCTATTGAAGGCGGAGCAGATAAAATTCGTATCAATCCTGGTAATATTGGTAAACGGGAAAAAGTAGAAGCAGTTGTAAAAGCTGCTAAAGCTAAAGGAATTCCTATACGAATTGGTGTAAACGCAGGATCATTAGAGAAGAAAATTCTTGAGAAATATGGCTATCCTACAGCAGATGGTATGGTAGAGAGTGCATTACATCATATTAAAATTCTAGAAGACTTAGACTTTCATGATATTATCGTTTCCATGAAAGCATCAGATGTAAACTTAGCTATTGAAGCTTATGAAAAAGCAGCTCAAGCATTTGATTATCCATTACATCTAGGAATCACCGAATCAGGTACTTTATTTGCAGGTACTGTAAAAAGTGCGGCAGGATTAGGTGCTATTCTAAGTAAAGGAATAGGAAATACATTACGTATCTCCTTAAGTGCTGATCCAGTTGAGGAAGTGAAGGTAGCGAGAGAGCTACTAAAATCTTTTGGTTTATCCTCTAATGCAGCAACATTAATTTCTTGTCCTACATGTGGACGTATTGAAATAGATCTAATTAGTATTGCAAACGAAGTGGAAGAATATATTTCTACTATTAAAGCACCAATAAAAGTAGCAGTGTTAGGCTGTGCTGTAAACGGACCAGGCGAAGCAAGAGAAGCTGATATTGGTATTGCTGGTGCTCGTGGAGAAGGTTTATTATTCCGCAAAGGCAAAATAGTTCGTAAAGTACCAGAAGAAACAATGGTAGAAGAACTGAAAAAAGAAATTGATATCATTGCTGCTGAATATTTCGCAAAAAAAGCAGCAGAAGAAAACGAATCGGTTGGTTCTTAATAGTATACAAAAAGGTCAGATCTTAAACGATCTGACCTTTTTCATTTAGCAAGGTTTTAGTTAAAAGAAGGGTGCGAGAAATATCCCAATAATGATGGATATTGCACCTAAAGAAATGGCCCATGTGCCTGTAGACACAGCTCCTCTTCTTCTTGCTACAAACCCTAATACGATACCAACTATTCCTAATAGAATTGGCATGACGAACAGTGATAGGATAGATATCACTAAAGCAGTGATTCCTACACCTCTCCCGCCTGTACCTTCTTTTTCTCTTGCTACATCTTTTCGGATGGTTGGTGCAGGGGTATAATTCATAGGTGCTGCAATTTCTGCTGATGTCTCTTCTAGATAATCAACAGGTGATAAATTTTGCTCTCTATTTTCAAGATCGTGATTGTAACCTTCATTGCTTTTCTGTTCTGGCATTGATGATCCCTCGCTTTCTTTATATAGGAGCATTTATTATCATTGCCAGAACCTAAATTTTTATAGCTGTAAATGTTTTACTGTATTTCTTTTAAACCGTATCCTCTTTCCCTTTACATCATCATTTGTTAATCTATAGAGAGAGAATTAATTTTAAGGAGTTTATACATATGAAGAAATTGCGTTTTGGAATTGATATTGATGGAACCATTACAAGTCCAGCTACCTTTGTTCCATATTTAAATGAAAGCTTTCAATTAAACATTACGTTAGATGATGTTGTTCAATATGATTTTTACCCTTTAGTCAACGTACCAAAAGACGAATTTGATCAATGGTTTCTTCAAAATGAAACAAAAATTTATGCTGCATCTCCCCTTGCTGAAGGAGCTAATATTGCTTTGCAAGATTGGGCTAAACAGTATGAGCTTTATTTTATAAGTGCAAGAGGCTCTGAGCTTTTAGAGGTTACTAAAGAATGGTTTGTTAACAATGGAATTCATTTTGACCATATTGAGCTTATCGGAACACATGATAAAATAGCAGCAGCTAAGCGACATAAAATAGATATATTCTTTGAAGATAAACATGATAATGCGGTTAATATCCATGAAGAATGTGGCATTCCCGTTATTTTGTTTGATACTCCATATAATAGAGAGCCTATTCCAAATGGAGTGAAAAGGGTAACAACATGGAATGAAGCATATCAATGGGTAGAAACATGGGCTAAATCAACAAGTAGAAAATAATATAAAATAAAAAGCCAGATGCAAAGATATTTGTCTTTTTTGCATCTAGCTTTTTTAATTAATACATTCTGGGCATTTCCCGTATATTTCAAATTTATGCCCGGAAACATCATATCCCTTTAGGCTTTCTTGAACCTCTTCCATAGGACAGGTAATAATTTCTTTTGTTTTTCCACATTGTAAACATATGAAATGATGATGGTGGTGATGTCCAGCACAAGTAAAACGAAAGTGTTTTTCTCCGTTTAACTCTGTCATTTCAAAAATTTCTAATTCCTCAAATAAGGATAAATTTCGATAAATCGTATCAAAACTTAATCCTGGATAATCATTCTTTAATGAGTCTAAAACATCCTTAGCGGTTAGATACTTATTTTCATTAGAGAATAACTCCAATATATCTTCTCTCTTATCTGTATGCTTATAGCCTTTTTCTTTCAGGACGTCTAGTGCATTTTGTACGTTCATTTGTTCACCCCTTTTCTAAAAAATGAAAGGTTTTCACATCTATATGGTTAAATATTTACTTTTGGTAGTATTAAAACAGAATTCATCATTGTATTTATCAAAAACAGTATACTAAATCTATGTTCAAATTGTAAAGTTAGAAAGAATTTTTCAAAAAAATAGCACTTTTTTTCACTTACCCACATATCTTTAAAATGGGGAGTGATGACATGAAAATTTTCGAAAATATTATCAACCACAAAATTAATAACATAACTTCTACTGAATTAATGAAGTATAGTAAACAGTTTAAGATTGCGATTTCAGCAGAAGAATCAGAAAAGCTTGCTACACATCTTAATGGTCGTAAGGTGAATATTTTTAAACCAACTGAACGTGCTCAATTAATTCGAGAAGTGGCTAAATTGACAAGTCCACAAACTGCAAAAGAACTGAATGAGCTATTTAATCTATTTGCAGAAAATAACTAACTATACTTAATTTGAAACCACGAGTATGGGCTATCTCGTGGTTTCTACCTGATTTCTACCCTTTTAAGACTGTTGCAATATATCTTCTAGTAGATTACTATTAAAAGCCTTATTTCGTAGCATTTCAATTTCATATTTGTATGGAGCTTTCTTGTTATTTTTATCTTCTCCAACAAAAGGAGTCTCTAATATCTTGGGTACATCCATTAATTGTGGGTGATGAACAATATTCATCAATGCTTCAAAACCAATATGGCCATACCCTATATTCTCATGGCGATCCTTTGCAGCCCCTTTTACATTCTTACTATCATTTACATGCAGGACCTTCAATCTATCGATACCGATGATTCGATCGAACTCATCCAGTACACCATTAAAATCTTCTACTATATTATAGCCAGCATCATGTGTATGACATGTATCAAAGCAAACGGAAAGTTTATCGTTATGCGTAACTCCATCCATTATCATAGCTAACTCTTCAAATGTTCTTCCACATTCAGAACCTTTACCTGCCATCGTCTCTAATGCAATCTGTAGTTGCTCATTTCCAGTTAGGACTTCATTTAAACCTTCAATAATCTTCTTAATGCCTACTTCAGCACCTGCGCCTACATGTGCACCAGGATGTAACACAATTTGCTTAGCACCTAAAGCTTCTGTTCTTTCAATTTCACTTCGTAAGAAATTCACCCCTAATTCAAAAGTAGCTGGATTAGTTGTGTTTGCAATATTAATAATATATGGAGCATGTACCACAATATCAGTAATACCATGCTCGAGCATATGAAGTTGTCCTGCCTCAATATTTAAATCTTCTATTTTTTTTCGTCTAGTATTTTGTGGTGCCCCAGTATAAATCATAAATGTATTAGCACCATAAGAAACTGCTTCTTCACTTGCAGCAAGTAACATTTTCTTCCCACTCATCGAAACATGCGATCCAATTTTAAGCAAATATAACACTCCTTCACTACTCTTTATTTCTTATTACTACTTCTGTTACTAACACGTCTTTCTCTTTTCTTAATGCTTTCCACTTGTCTTTGCATTTTCTTCTTATAACCAGGCTTAACTTTTTTCGGCTTTTTCACTAATGATTTAGCCTTCATATCAATCTCATCCACTTGTTTTTTACGATTTTTACGGCGATTACGGTCTTCAATCTCTACCCACTCACCATTTTTCAAATCCATATTTTTAAACTCAATACCTAGTTTTTCTAATTGATTTAGCTTGTCCTCATCGGAAGTTTCATAAATGGTTAAAGCAATTCCTGAATAACCAGCTCTTGCTGTTCTACCTACACGGTGAACATAGAAATCTAAATCCGAAGGAAGTTCATAGTTAATTACATGACTGATTCCTTTAATGTCAATTCCTCTTGCTGCTAAATCTGTTGCCACAATGAATTGAAACTCTAAATCAAGGATTTGCTTCATTACTTTCTTTCTTTCTCTTGGTGTTAATCCACCATGAAGCCTCGCAACTTTTAAACCTTTATTGGATAATCCATTTGCTACCTCATCACATTTTTGTTTTGTATTAGTAAATACAATAGCTAAATAAGGGTTAAAGTTTACTAATGCTTCATGAACCGTTTCGACTTTATCTCTATGTCTAGATGGAATAAGTACATGTTCAATTTTAGCTGCTGTTAATTGTTTTGGCTCAATATGAATGTAAGTTGGATTCTCTAGATATTTTTTTAAGAAAGGCTTAAGTTTTTCCGGTATTGTTGCTGAGAAAACAAACATACTTAAATCCTTTGGCATTTTTGCAGCAATCTGATCTACATCTTCAATGAAGCCCATATCAAGCATAAGATCTGCTTCATCGACAATTAATGTTTTTGCTGTATGAACAAATAAAGCTTGTTCTTGAACAAGGTCATTAATTCTGCCTGGAGTACCAACTACAATATGTGGTTGGGTTTTTAATTTTTCAATCGTACGTTGCTTATCAGTACCACCAATGAATAAACGAGTAGTAATAGGAACTTCTGAATGCTTAACCACTTTAAGAATTTCTTGGTTAATTTGGTTTGCTAATTCTCTTGTAGGTGCAGTAATTACTGCTTGTACCGTGTTTTTTTCAGGGTTAATTTGTTCTACTATTGGGAGAACATAAGAATGTGTTTTACCTGTTCCTGTTTGTGATTGCCCTATTGCACTTTCTCCTTTTAGTACAAGGGGAATCAACTTTTGTTGAATTTCTGTTGGTTCATGAAAACCTAATTCATCAATAGCTTTTATAATAAAGGGCTTTAAATTATACTGTTTAAATAGATTATTACTCATTTTTTCTAACTCCTTAATAGCTAGATAAATGCAAGTACTTAGATTAGGCATTTACCTTCCGCTTTTGTCCATCATTTTATTATAATCAATAATTGTACAAATGGCTATATTAACTACCTTATTTATTATTTGGGGCTTTTTTCATATTGGGACAACTTGTCTATATGTTCTTACTATATTATCCTCTAAGAATCAGGCTTCTACTTCTTTATTTCTAAAAGGAGCTGAAAAAAACTACCTAATCCTAAACACTTTGTCACTTCTTGCATAGTCTATAAAGAAGTGATATAAAAGGAGGGCCTATTTATGATGCCATCAAGGCAGCGAAATCCTTTTCAGGGGCCACCAATGGGCGGCAATAGAATGTCAGGTATGCGAGGACCATCTAATTTCCAAAGTCCAATGGGGCGAGGCGGAGCACCTATGAGAAATAATAATGGTGGTGGAGGTGGAGGACTACTATCGAAAATTCTTGGCGGGAGTAGGAACGCAGACTCCTCTAATGTAACGCAAGGAGCAAGAAGTGCCGCAGCAAGTGGTGGTGGTATTTTAAAAACTTTAACAAACCCTTCCTCTATTAACGGTTTCTTGGCAAACTCCCAAAAATTCTTAAACACAGCCAGTCAACTAGGTCCAATGATTAATCAATACGGTCCAATGGTTAGAAATATCCCAGCTATGTGGAAACTTTATAGAGGGTTAAAGAATACGAATACAGACACAGAAACAACTGTACCTGTTGAAGATTCTACTATTTCACCTGACACAGAAATATCAATAAAGAAAAGTACTACCACTAAGAAGAAACAAACTAGTATACCTATCACAAATGAAGACATAAAGGATGATTTCGAAATAGAAAAAGTCTCTACTCCATCAAAAGGTGCTTCAAAACCTAAACTCTATGTATAAATTAGAATGTGTTTATCTCATTCTAATTTTTTTATTTGTTTGCAAATGTTAAGGTAATATGTACAATTACACTCTTTTTCTTGCTCTATATGATTTTTGATTTGATAGGAATCACTAATATTATTACTTCTGTCGCATGATGCCATACTCGAACTCATGCCATTTGCCAGTTTAGTATCCTTGAATACTCCATCCTATTCCTTGAAAATTAATAATCCTAGTTAAAGATTATGCTTTTCTTTTCATACCTAAGATCGTTTAATGGAAATAACAAATCGGCATCTTTTGTAAATCAGAAGATGCACTATTTCACTGGTGTTCTCTCATCCGTTTTCACCTGATAATCAGGGATGCAGGCTTTGATACATGTTTACATTGTTCCAATTAGGTTCTTTAGTAATTATATAGTGATTTACTCTCTCCTAAGGGTCATTTTTCCTCCTTTAAATTATTTATTTTTTGTCAATATGTCCTATGTTATATATAATAGACATGTTACGTTCTTTTTAAAATTGTAAGCTACTATATTATATTTAGATATATTCTTATAGAAGTACCAAGCAGGAGGAATCGGAAATGAAAGTTATTAAAATCGCACCAAGAGGGTATTGCTATGGAGTAGTAGATGCCATGGTTATTGCCAGAAATGCTGCCTTAGATAAGACATTACCGCGTCCAATCTACATTCTTGGAATGATTGTTCATAATAAACATGTAACAGATGCATTCGAAGAAGAAGGCATTATTACATTAGATGGAAAAAACCGCAAAGAAATTATAGAAAAAGTAACAACAGGTACTGTAATCTTCACTGCACATGGCGTTTCTCCAGAAATTCGTCAAATTGCTAAAGATAAAGGCCTTATAACCTTAGATGCTACATGCCCTGACGTTACAAAAACACATGATTTAATTAAAGAAAAAGAAAAAGAAGGTTACTATATTATTTATATTGGGAAAAAGGGGCATCCAGAGCCTGAGGGTGCAGTGGGAGTCGCTCCACATGCAGTTTCCCTTGTAGAAAATCTAGAAGATATCGAGCAATTAGACATTCAAAACGATAAAATCCTCATCACAAATCAGACAACAATGAGTCAATGGGATGTTATTGACTTGATGGAAAGCATTCAAACTAAATTCCCACAGGCTGAAGTGCATAAAGAAATATGTTTAGCTACACAGGTTAGACAAGAGGCAGTGGCTAAACAAGCTGGAGAAGCAGATGTTTTAATCGTTGTTGGTGACCCAATGAGTAATAACTCTAACCGTCTAGCACAAGTTTCAGAGGAAATAGCACATACAACAGCATATCGAATTGCAGATATTTCAGAATTAAAACTTGATTGGCTGAAAGGTGCTGAGTCAGTTGCTGTTACAGCAGGTGCATCTACTCCGACTCCTATCACAAAAGAAGTAATTGCCTTTCTAGAACAATATAAGGAAGACGATGAATCAACTTGGCATTTAGAAAAGAAAGTACCATTGAATAAAATTTTACCTAAAGTAAAAGCTAAACAATAAACCTAAAAAAGCAAGGAAGAAAAAGTGTTTTTTCTTCCTTGCTTTTTATTCTTCTGTCATAATCATATTCTTATTAAATAAATGTAAAAGGATCCGTATGAATAGTAGAAGGAAAGATATTAACCTGATACCCTTTTTCTAAACACTTTTGTGTTAATAGTTTGGCTACACCTTTTTTCATTACTTTTTCGACATTATGTCCTGGATCAATTATATTTAATCCAACAGCTTGGGCATCATGTGCTACATGATAGTACATATCTCCAGTCACATAAACATCTGCGCCCTTCATTTTAGCATGGGAGTAATATTTATTTCCATCTCCACCTAAAACAGCTACTTTCTTAACCTTAGCATCTAGGTTACCCACTACGCGAACTCGATCTACATCTAACACTTGTTTCACGTGATTAGCAAAATCTCCCAAAGTAGTTTCTTCTATTTTTCCAATTCTGCCAAGCCCTAATTCTTCCCCTTTTATAGATAAATCGTAAACATCATATGCTACCTCTTCATAAGGATGAGCATTAAACATAGCTTTTAGAATTTTCTTTTCTAAAGATGATGGAATAACAGATTCCACCCTTACTTCTTTCACCTGCTCTACCTGATTTATACTTCCGATATAAGGCTTGGCACCTTCTCTTGGATTAAACTCACCTATACCGTCAGTAGAAAATGCACAATGACTATAATTCCCTATCGCTCCAGCTCCAGCATCTCCTATCGCCTTCTTTACAGCAATAGCATGCTCTTCTGGTACATAAACAACTAATTTTTTTAGTTTATCTTCATATGTTGGTATCAGTACTTCCGCATTCTGCAATCCTAATGCCTCGCTCAATAAATCATTTACTCCACCTTTAGCAACATCTAAATTTGTATGAGCAGCATACACGGATATTTCATGTTTGATTAATTTGTGCATTAATCTACCTGTGGGATTGTCCATTGTTACTTTTTGTAACGCTCTGAAAATAGGTGGGTGATGAGCAATAATTAAATTCACCTTTAATCTGATTGCTTCTTCTACTACTTCATCTAAAACATCAAGAGCAATCATAACATTTTCAACTGGTCGACTTAAATCCCCGACTTGTAACCCAATTTTATCCCCCTCCATTGCTAGTGCTTTGGGAGAGAATTGCTCAAATAAAGAAATGATTTCATAGCCATTAATTTGTTTCATGTCCAATCACCTCATTAATTAATTGAATTTTTGCTTGAAGCTCTTGGCTTTTCTTTTTATTTTCTTCCGTTTTAGGAGCAGCATCTAATTGGTTTAAAATTCTAATCCAATTGTTTTTCTCTTGCATCCATTTTTTTACGAATGCTTTATTTTTACTTATTAGTAAAAAGGGTCCTAATAACATTAGTTTTTCATTTAGTACCTCTTGTTTACTTTGTTGATTTCCACGTTCTGCTACAAGCACTTCGTAGATTTTCCCATCTTCCTCTAGTATTTCTTCTGCTACTAATTCCCAATCGTTTGAGTATAACCATTTACGAACAGAATAGGCACTAACATTAGGCTGTAAAATTAATCTATTGACATTTTCAAGTTTATCCTTCCCTTGCTCAAGGATGTCTGCAATAAGAGCTCCACCCATTCCAGCAATGGTGATACACTGAACTTCACTCGGTTGAATTACTTCTAGTCCATTTCCTTTACGAACAGATACCTTACTAGTTAATCCCTCTAGCTTGACTTGCTTCACTGCAGAATTATATGGACCATCTACTACTTCCCCCGCAATTGCAAAGCTTATTTTATCCTTTTTAGCCATATAACAAGGTAAATAAGCGTGATCAGAACCTATGTCAGCAAAGCTAAATCCTTTTGGTATGTATGTTGCAACTGCTTCTAAACGTTTCGATAATTTATCTGAATTCATTTTTACACCACATTTCAACTGAATATTTATATATATTTAAATATAATTAACAGAATAAGTACTACCGCACCAATATAGGAAGAGATAGTAAAATATAATAACTTATATTTCCTCCCACTATAAAACCATATTGCACAATTTAACAATAAAATAATATATAGAAATATTATATTATTAGAGAAAAATTCTAGGACCATCCTAACACTCATTAACAGAAAGATAATGGCTGCAGTCGTTGTTGGCACATCCACACTTTGCTGTTTTTTATTATACAAAAAAACTCCGCCAAAAGAAAAAATCAGAAAAATTAGTGAAATAGCCATTTGCAAAATAAAAGACAATTCAGTAAAATATAATAAAAATATAGAAGTTGGTATAAGAGCTAAAAAGATGAATGAAAGGATTAGTAATGATTTATTACTTTTCTCGGGTTTAATGCTTTTTTCCTCTCCATTACCTTCTGTATATAAGGTAAGTAAAAAATCACAGTAATGTTCAGGAAGCATTCTATTTTCTTTCCAATAGTTAATTTCCTTTAAAATAATCTCTTTTCTTTGTTCCTGCATGTAAGTTGCTCACTTCCTTTTTTAGCATGATAAAAAAAGAAATAGCTACTTCTTGTAGGAAGTGAACTATTTCTTTTTCCATTTTACTAGTAGACCTTAAAGGAGTTCTACTTATTCTAAGAAATCCTTTAATCGTTTGCTTCTGCTTGGATGTCTCAGTTTTCTCAATGCTTTTGCTTCTATTTGACGAATACGCTCACGAGTTACACCAAATACTTTCCCTACTTCTTCTAGTGTTCTAGTGCGGCCATCGTCAAGTCCAAAACGTAGTCTTAATACATTTTCTTCACGATCTGTTAAAGTATCCAATACGTCTTCTAATTGTTCTTTAAGAAGCTCATATGCAGCATGCTCTGAAGGAGATGTAGCATCCTGATCTTCAATGAAATCACCTAAATGCGAGTCATCTTCTTCACCAATAGGTGTTTCTAAAGATACTGGCTCTTGTGCAATTTTTAGAATTTCTCTAACTTTATCTGGAGAGAGATCCATATCTTCCCCAATCTCTTCAGGACTTGGTTCGCGACCAAGATCTTGTAATAATTGACGTTGCACTCGGATTAACTTATTAATTGTTTCAACCATATGAACTGGAATACGAATCGTTCTTGCCTGGTCAGCAATAGCTCTTGTAATAGCCTGACGAATCCACCATGTAGCATACGTACTAAATTTAAAGCCTTTTTCATAATCAAATTTCTCAACTGCTTTTATTAATCCCATATTACCTTCTTGAATTAAGTCCAAGAATTGCATACCGCGTCCTACATATCTTTTAGCGATACTGACAACTAGACGTAGGTTAGCTTCTGCTAGTCTTCGTTTCGCTTCTTCATCGCCCTCTAAAATGCGCTTAGCCAATTTGATTTCTTCTTCGGCAGAAAGTAAATCAACTCTTCCTATTTCTTTAAGATACATACGAACTGGGTCGTTTATTTTCACTCCAGGAGGTACACTTAAATCATTTAGGTCAAACTCTTCTTCACTCTTAGAAAGTTCTTGAACATTCGGCGCTTGGTCCTCACCATCACCAATTAATTCTATTCCTTGGTCTCCTAAAAACTCATAGAATTCATCCATTTGATGAGAATCTAATTCAAAACTAGATAACTTCTCTGCAATATCATCATATGCAAGTACTCCAGTTTTCTTACCTACTTCTGTTAATTGTTCCTTTACCTGATCAAGGGTTAGTTCCGTTTCAACTTCTTTTGAACGGGTAGACTTTTCAGCCATATGTCCCCCTCCTTCCAAAAAATCAAGACATCATAAATAGTATTATTTTAACATTTTTTCTAACATTATAACTTCCATGCCAATTTGAGCAGCTTTCAAGAAATCATTTTGACGCTCAGCATCTTTTAGCAATTGTTTCTTTGTTTTTATTTCAAGTTGCTTTTCATAATTAATAACTTGCTTAATATAATCTGAAATCTCAATCTCACTTACTTCTTCATTGACTTCCATCATTTCAATCTCTGCAACAATACGTTGGAGATCTGGATCATCAATGAAATTCATGAAAGAACTTGTATCAGAACTTTGACCACTTTCATAATACGCAAGAAGATAGGTAAATATAGCTTGATGCTCATCAATATTAAAAGTTTTTCCTTGCAAAGATACTTGTACTTTATAAGAAACATCTTCACTTCTGAGCATATGTGCAAGCAGATGTTTTTCTGCAGTATGATATGCGGGTAACAGTCCAGTAGATCGTTTACGAATCGTAAACTGCTTAGCAGGTACAATGCTTTCCGAAGATTTGGAATCTTTCTTTATAGGAGCTAATTTAGATAGTTCCTGCGCCTGTTCCTTTAGCGCATCCAATGAAAGAGAAAATTCTTCAGCAAGTTGCCTTAAGTACAGGTCTTTTTCCACTGCCTTTTCAAGCTTGGCAATTTCGCTTAATACTTCTTCGATATAAGCAAGTTTTTCTCCTTCATTTTGAAGATTTTTACCTCGCCTATAGTATATTAACTTGAAACCCATGAAAGGGATACTTCCATGAAGTATTTCCTGTTGTAACTTATCTTCCCCAAATTGATTAACATAATCATCTGGGTCCATCCCGTCTGGCAACATAACCACATTTACCGTACAATTCGCTCTTAGTAAAAGCTGACCTGCACGATAGGCGGCTTCGATTCCAGCAGAATCTGAATCATAACAAATAGTTACATTTTTTGAATTTTTTTTAATAAGTGCAATATGGTCCTCTGTTAATGAGGTTCCCATTGTAGCTACTCCATTTTCAATTCCTGCTCGACTTGCTGCAATAACATCTGCAAACCCTTCAAATAATATCGTTTGCTGAAGTTTTCTAATTATAGACCTTGCTCTGTCAAAATTGTAAAGTATATTGCTTTTATTAAAAATTGGTGTTTCAGGACTGTTAAGGTATTTGGGATTATTATCCCCCAGTGCTCGACCAGAAAAACCAATTGTGCTACCATTACGATTTTTGATTGGAAACATAATTCGATCTCGAAAACGATCGAAGTGCTTTTCTTCCCGCTCACTCTTAATAATCAAACCAGCTTTTTCCATTAGTGATTCATCGAATTTTCTCTTACCAAGAAACTTTACTGCTAAATCCCAAGAATTAAGGGTATATCCTATTTGGAATTTCTCAATAACTGGCAAAGTAAAGCCTCTATTTAAAAGATATTCTAATGCATGCTGACCATCCTTTGTATTTACAAGCAAATGATGATAAAATTTAGTTAATAACTCATGAGCATCTATCATTTGTTGTAAATCATGAGGAATAGTTGGTTTCTTTTCTATTTCTGCAAGCTCCACACCTAAATCAATATTAGCTTTATCCGCTAATTGAGAAGCCACATCTAAAAAAGAAGTGCCTTCTAGGTCCATTAAAAAAGTAAAAACATTTCCACCAGCATGACAACCAAAGCAATGAAAGATTTGTTTATCTGGGGAAACGGTAAACGATGGTGTTTTCTCACCATGAAAAGGACAAAGTCCAATAAAATTTCTACCTTGCTTGCTTAAAGAAACATGTTCACCAATAACATCCACAATGTCTATAGCTTGTTTAATTTCATTTAGTTTTTCTTCAGGAATGCGCGCCACCATTTTTCAACACATCTCCCTACTATTTGCCTACTTGATGAGATTATTCGACATTCTCTCTTTAATCTCCTTCATTTTTCGACAAAATTCTCAAGAAATTTTTTCTAAATTTTTGACGATCTTTCTCTGTATATGGTTTCGGCCCTTTTGAATGAATGCCTTCTCTTCTAGCCTTTCCAGACAAATACCGCAAGTCAAGTGCTGTATTTATACTGGATTCATCATAAATACTTCCCCTTGGTGAAAGGACTATTATGTTTTTTAATAATAACGTAGAGGCTAAACCAATGTCCTGAGTAATGACAATATCATGTTTTTTTGCCTTGTTCATGATATATAAATCCACTGCTTCTTTGCTCATATCAACATATTTCCAGTTATAGTTATCTGGAGTATTACGCATATGTGCATAGGATGCTACAAATAACGATTCATACTCATAAACAGAAGCTAATTCGACAATATCTTCTTTTACTGGACAGGAGTCTGCATCAACATATACCATAAGTCTTCCTAATGTACTATTAATTCTACATCACTCCACATTTTCCTTCTTGTTAGATAAAATTTCTAATAAAGAGGTAATGTCGAAAACTTTTTAAATATTCCCCTTGACTTCTCTCAATAAATAGTTTATTCGTAAAAAGCCAACTCTAAACCTAAATATGATACTTTTTTATCACAATTTTTTATTATAGTATAAATCCATTTAAAATTCCATCTTTTTTTGTTCTATATTATTCATATAAAAAGACTCTGTCCCTACCTGACAAAGCCTTTCCTAGTAGTCATTTAAGAATTATATTTTGAACGATAATAAAGGTTATGAATAATGTTTGCTGTTTCTTCTACTGCTTTATTCGTAACATCAATAACTGGACATCCAATTTGATTCACTATATCTTCGAAATATGTGATTTCTTCTTTAATTCTCTCGATTTGTGCATAACTTGCTCGATCACTTAACCCTAAAGAAATTAATCTCTCTTTACGAATATTATTAAGTTTAGTAGGACTAATTTTCAAACCAAAGCATTTACTTGCAGGGACTTCAAAAAGCTCTTTTGGCGGGTCAACTTCTGGTACAATTGGTACATTGGCAACCTTCACCCTTTTATGTGCTAAAAACTGAGACAGAGGTGTTTTGGATGTTCTTGAAACACCAATTAATATAATATCAGCCTTTTCTAGTCCTCTTGGATCTCTTCCATCATCATACTTTACAGCAAATTCAATTGCTTCTACTTTCTTAAAGTAGTCCTCATCTAGCTTGCGAACTAATCCTGGCTCAAATAAAGGAGTTTTCCCCCAAAGTACTTGAAACTGATCAATTATTGGACCAATAATATCACAGGCATAAACCCCTTCTTGACGAGCAAGCTCGCTCATATAATTTCGCATCTCTGGCTTAACTAAGGTGTATGCAATCATTCCATGCTCTAGTTTAGCTTGTGTTACTACTTCATGTACATTAGACTTATCTTCAACGAATGGAAATCGCTTAATTAACACATTTACATTATGTCCAGAAAACTGACTTATAGCAGCCTTTGTTACAAGTTCTGCTGTTTCACCAACAGAATCAGAAACCACATAAATTATTTGTTTCTCAGTCATTCGGTTCCTCCATGTCTTTATTGCTATTATTAGAAAGATCCACTAATGCCCTTGTAATATTGGTCTTCGATACTCTTCCAATTACAAGTAAACCTTTCTCTGTTTTTGTCACCACAGGTAACGCATCAATTTCATGATCCATTAATTTCGTGCCGACATCCACTAATTTTTCTTCTGCAAAACAATAGGTGACATTCGGCATACGAGTCATGATGATGGCAACTGGTAGTGACGTTAACTCCTGTTTCCCTATACTTGCACGTAAAAGATCCTTACGAGAAACCACACCTGTTAATGTCGAATTCTCATCAACAACAAAAATGGTTCCCACATCTTCTGTAAACATTATAACAATAGCATCATAAACAGAAGTGTTGTCTTGAACCAATACGGGGTGTGAATAGTAATCACTTACTAATATATTTCGAATATTATCAGTTATTAATGGTTCTGACTTCTTTCCTGTATAAAAGTAACCAACTCGTGGTCGAGCATCTAAATAACCAGACATGGTAAGAATAGCTAAATCGGGTCGAAGCGTAGCTCTTGTGAGATTTAATCTTTCAGCTATATGCTCTCCTGTAATAGGACCATTTCCTTTTACTATTTCTAAAATTGTTTCTTGCCGCTTATTCAGTTCGATTGCCTTTTCACCACCTTCAATTAGGTAACGATTTACACTACCTATTATATACGAAATCATTAGAATCAAAAGAAAAAGTATTAATTGTTACCAAATACTTTCTACTGTTTTCTCCATTCGCAATCTAGTCAAGCTTATAAAAGGTGGTTTTAAACAGCCCCTTCTATCTAAACCAAGCAGCCTTTTAAACAAAAGGAAACTAGGAAGGATTTCTCCTACCTAGTAACTTCCTTATCTATTGACACTTACTTGACTAAAATTTCGTTAACACTTGCAAATTCCGTAATGAGGTTAGCGATTTCTACCATTTGATTTAATCGATTTACTTTTATTGCTTCATCAGTTGCCATAACCATTGTATGGTCAAAGTATGCTGATATGCATTTCTTTAAAGAGAATAATAAGGTAAAGTATTCTTCCTCACTCACATTACCTGTTGCTTTCTCCTTAACAAGTTTAAATTCTTTATATAAGTCTTTTTCGTATTGATTTTCAAATAAATCGGTATTTACATCAGATACATTCATAGCCTTAGTCGATATGTTTACAACTCGACTTAATGCTTCTATACCTTCTTTAAAGTCTACCTCGCTCTTATGGTTTTCAAGCACTTTTGCTTTTCTTACTACATTAGATACATTTCCAATTTTAATGCCCAATACTGCATCTATTATGTCATATCTAATGCCTAATTCTTGCAATATATGCTTCACTCGCATTTTAAAGAATGATAGGATAGATTGTTTCAGTTCTGCATGATCTACTTTAGATGTTTCCACTAGTTCACTGATAGATAGATCAATAAGAAACTCAATAGAGATATCCCAATTTTTATCAATCAATGTTTGTACAATACCTGTCGCTTGTCTTCGTAATGCATATGGATCTTGTGAACCTGTAGGGATCATTCCGATACTAAAGAACGAACAAATAGTATCTAGCTTCTCTGCAAGAGCTAGTACTGCACCGACATTGCTAGGAGCAGTTTGATCATCTGCATGTCTAGGCATATAATGCTCATTTATAGCGGTTGAAACTGATTTCTTTTCACCCTTTTGAAGTGCATATCTTTCTCCCATTAAGCCTTGTAATTCTGGAAATTCATAAACCATGTTAGTAACTAGGTCGAATTTTGCAATTTGAGCTGCACGATCTATGTCAATTTGCTCTTCTCCTGATAATTGCAGCTGTACCGCTAAACCAGAGGCAATCTTTCTTACTCTGCTTACTTTTTCTGCTAATGTACCAATTTCTTCATGGTACACAATAGCTTCTAACTTCTTAAGTAAATCATCAATTACTAATTTCTGATCTTCTTTATAGAAGAAATTTGCATCAGCAAGTCTTGCTCTTAATACTTTTTCATTCCCTCTAGCAACCTTATCCAGATGCTGGTGATCTCCATTTCTAACAGTAACAAAGAATGGTAATAATTTACCCTCTTTCGATTTAACAGGGAAATAACGTTGATGTTCTTTCATACTAGTGATTAATACTTCTGTTGGCAACTCTAGAAATGACTCTTCAAAAGTACCGTATAGTGCTGTTGGATACTCTACTAAATTGGTTACTTCCTCTAACAATTCTTCATCTATTGGAATAACCCAATCATTTTCTTCTTCCAGCTTCTTGATTTGAGAAACAATGGCTTCTTTGCGCTCAGCTTGATTTACCACTACATACTGACCTAACATTTTCTCTACATAATCTGCTGGATGTTGAAGGGCTATTTCCCCTCCAAGGAAACGATGACCAAGTGACGTATTCGCTGTTTGAACATCCGCGATAGAAAACGGGATGACCTCTTCTCCAAAAAGAGCTACTAGCCACTTAATAGGACGAATATAACGAAGATCATTATTTGCCCAACGCATGTTTTTAGGAAATGTAAGACTCAAAATAATTTCCTTTAACTGTGGTAAAAGCTCACTAGTTAATTGTCCTTTAATAAATTTTTTCACATGGGCATACTCTATTCCATTTATCTCTTTAAAGTATATATCCTCTACCGTTAATCCTTGCCCTCTAGTGAATCCCATTGCAGCTTTTGACCATTCACCAGCATCATTTTGTGCGATTTTTTTAGCAGGGCCTTTCGCTTCTTCTTCCAAATCTTTCTGAGACTCATCTAAACCTTTAACAAGAACTGCTAATCTTCTAGGTGAAGAAAAGGCTTGGATAGATGTATATGCTAATTGTTTTTCCTCTAGCCACTTTTCCATTTTTTCTTGCAACGCATGCATACTGGACGTAATAAAACGAGCAGGCATTTCTTCAAGACCTATCTCTAATAATAAATCCTTCTTACTCATTCTCTTGAACCTCCTTGCCTTTTAGAATTGGGAAACCTAATTTTTCTCTTTCATCATAAAATGTTCTTGCCACTTTACGAGCTAAATTTCGGCATCTTCCAATATAACCAGTTCTTTCTGTAACAGAAATGGCTCCTTTTGCATCAAGCAAGTTGAACACATGTGAACATTTTAATACATAATCATAGGCAGGATGCACAAGACCTACTTCCATTTGACGATGTGCTTCTTTTTCATACGTATTAAATAAGTTAAATAGCATTTCTGTGTCAGATGTTTCAAACGTGTATTTACTATGCTCAAATTCTGGCTGATAAAAAATATCTCTAACGGTAAAACCATCTGTCCATTCTAAATCAAAGACATTTTCTTTGTCTTGGATATAGGAAGCTAATCTTTCAATTCCATAAGTAATTTCAACAGAAACAGGTTTACATTCTAAACCACCAACCTGTTGGAAGTAGGTGAATTGAGTTATTTCCATTCCATCAAGCCATACTTCCCAGCCTAGTCCAGCACAACCTAATGATGGGTTCTCCCAGTTATCTTCAACAAAACGAATATCGTGCTCAAGCGGATTAATTCCTAATGCTTTTAAAGAATCTAGATAAAGCTCTTGAATATTATCTGGTGAAGGCTTCATTATCACTTGAAATTGATGATGCTGATAAAGTCTGTTTGGGTTATCACCATATCTTCCATCTGCAGGTCTTCTAGATGGCTCTACGTAAGCAACATTCCATGGCTCTGGACCAATTGCTCTTAAGAAAGTGTATGGACTCATTGTTCCTGCACCTTTTTCTACATCGTATGCTTGCATTAAGATACAGCCATACTCAGACCAATGTTTTTGTAATGTTAGAATCATGTTTTGAATATTCATTAACTGAATACACCTCCAAAAAATTTTAAATCAACTTACCATTTGCCCTAAACAACTACCATTTTTTAAAACAATTTCTAGCATACAGAGCAACTAAAAATGGACATAGCATATTGGAAAGAAGTGTGGGAACACAAAAACTCCCGTCCCTATGTCTCATTAACAGACATAGGGACGAGAGTTTTCCCGCGGTTCCACCCTATTTGCTAAAACAAGTTTTAGCCACCTTCATACGAAGTTGCTCCAAGAACGCCTTCCTTAATGCCGAGGCACTTGGCTTTCACTATCCCAAGCTCGCTAATTCAACGGTTTAATTAAGTACTATTTTCTTATCAACACAACACTATTAGTTACAGAAATAATAACTAATATTATTTTAATTGTCAACCGTCTGAATATAAGTGCTTTTTACGTCTTGAAGATTGATTTACCTATTGAAAAGCATCTCCTAAATTATTCATTGATTGGATAAACTTTTTAGATTTTAGGTATAAACCTGAATACTCTTCGTAATACGCATCAATGATAGTGGTGATTTCCTTTTTAGTTGTTTCTTTAACAGAAATATTGCCTAGCCGAGCAATGTCTAAATGATAAAAAATTCGTAAAAGCTTAACAGCAGTAGGCGATATCTTATAATGATAAGGATCTCGATCTATACAGCGATGACATAATAATCCACCTTCTCTTATTGAAAAAGAAAAATGTCCTTCTGTTGCTCCACAGAAGGTACATTTATCTAAAGTTGGATATTGTCCTAGTACATTTAGCATTTTCATTTCATAAATATTCGCCAAAATTTCTTTATCATACTCTTCATTCATGAAATTTAACGTTTGATAAAGTAATTCAAAATGAAATGGGTTTGGTTTTTTTTCCTCTGTACATTTATCCGTTAATTCAACAATATAACTAGCATATGCAGTTAAGAAAATATCCTCTTTTAACCTTCTCATGCTTGATACAATATCCCCTTGTTGTAAAAGCCCTAGTCCATTACTTCTTTGTACTAGAAAATGACCATATACAAAAGGTTGAGTTACGCTTGCGAGCCTGCTGTTTGTCTTTTTAGCACCTCTTGCCATAACCCCGACCTTTCCCCATTCACGGGTATATAGAGTAACAATTTTATTTGTTTCACCATAATTAATGGATTTAATAACAATTCCTTCACATTTCTCTAGCATTACATCCACCATCCCTATATAAAGACAGAACTATGAGATGGGAAAGTCAATTTCGGCTAGCTCCTCCTCTTGCGATCCTGGTATTTCATGATTACCCTTTTCTAATTCTTTAAAAAGTAGATAAGTATCAATATTACCTGTTTGGGAAAAAACTTTCCAGGTAAAGTCTAGCATAAAAAACCCCACCTTTCGATTTTTAACTAGCTAAATTCTAACCTTACATTTATCATAGCCTGACATTATAAAATCATGTGACGAAAATATTGTAAATTGATTGCATGTATAATTTATAAATACCTCTAAAATTATGCAAAGTAAACTAGATTAGTGCCCAATTAATATTCATCTTCTCTGAAACCAAAGTCTCTTAACTGAGTCATTTTATTACGCCAATCTTTTTGTACTTTTACCCATAACTCAAGAAAAACTTTATTTCCTAAAAGATTTTCTATATCGGTTCTTGCTCTTTTACCAATTTCCTTTAGCATGCTTCCTTGTTTCCCAATAATTATTCCCTTTTGTGAATCTCTTTCCACCACTATGGTTGCCATTACATGGACAACATCTTTCGGTTTTTTCTCAATTTTTTCAATAACAACTGCCAATGAGTGTGGTATTTCTTCTCTAGTTAGATGAAGTGCCTTTTCACGAATTAATTCAGACACAATAAATCTTTCAGGGTGATCTGTCACTTGATCTGCTGGGTAATATTGTGGCCCTTCAGGCATATATTTTTTTATTTGCGTTAGTAAAGTGTCTACATTATTGCCTTCTAATGCTGAAATAGGGATAATTTCTTTAAATGGATACTTTTCTTTATAAGACTCAATAATGGAGAATAATTGATCTGGATGAACAGTATCAATTTTATTAATGACTAAGAAAATAGGAGTTTTAACATTTTCAAACTTCTCTACTATAAACTCTTCTCCTTTTCCAAATCCTTCTTCAGCATTTACCATAAAAAGAATTAGGTCTACTTCCTTCAAAGTATTTTGTGCGACCTTCATCATAAAATCTCCTAAGCGATGCTTAGGTTTATGGATACCTGGTGTATCAATGAAGATTAATTGTGCATCATCTGTTGTTAGTACACCTTGTACTTTATTTCTAGTTGTTTGTGGTTTGTCACTCATAATAGCAATCTTCTGACCAATAACTTTATTTAAGAAAGTTGATTTTCCAACATTTGGTCTTCCAATAATAGATATAAATCCTGATTTGTGTTCTGTTTGATTAGTTATGTTCATTTAAATCCTCCGGTGAAAATGCTCCTGGTAATAATTCTGCGACAGTAAGAGTTTTTACATCGCCTTTTAAATTAGTAAGTACAACTTCCATATCATGTGGGCATAGCTCAGATATTACTTGTCTACATGCTCCACAAGGTGATACAGGGCCTTCTGTATCTGCTACCACAACAAGCTTGCTGAAAACCGTATCTCCTTCTGATACAGCTTTAAATAAAGCTGTTCGTTCTGCACAATTGGTCATACTATATGCTGCATTCTCAATATTACAACCATGATATACTGTACCATTTTCTGATAAAAGGGCTGCTCCTACTTTAAATTTTGAGTAAGGAACATACGCTTTTTCTCTTGCTGCATTAGCTTCTACAATTAATTGCTCATTTTGCATCGAACATACCTCTTTTCATCATTATGTTTATATAGTAAACTTCCTGCCTTGATCTTCTTAACGCCTAAGTCATCTTTTATTTAGTCTGTTTTCCAACAGTCTTATTTAAATAAGCTACTCTTATTCTAATGAAATAATCAAACGTTTTCAAATTGACATGAATGATGTACTGTATCCAAATTATAAACTATTGTAAGGAATCAATAAAGTGCAAGATAGTTAATAGTAGGGTATCTGAAGAAAGAAAATAATAAATTTACTCGTTAGCAAAAAGAAAAAAAATCCACTTCTTCGTTTTTTCCAACGAAAGAAGTGGATTTTTTATTATCCAACTTTAAATCCAAATATATAGTGCCTCTACTAATTTTGGTACAAGGATGATACATCCTACTACGACAGAAACAATGGCAGAAACGAATACAGCTCCTGCTGCGATATCTTTTGCTTCTTTCGCTAATGGATGAAATTCTGATGTTGTTAGATCCACTACGCGCTCTATTGCTGTATTTAACAACTCCATACTAATAACCATACCTATACTAAACAAAATACATATCCACTCTATTTTTGATAAGGAAAAATAGAATGCGAATAGAAGGACCAAGATAGAAAAGATTACATGTATTCTCATATTTCTCTCTTGCTTAACTGCAGTAAAAATACCAATAACTGCTAGACGAAAGGAGGATAGTTGACTGTTTTTTCGTGTCCTATTATCTTTGTAATCCGAACTCATCTAATATTTCCCTTTGAAGTGAAAACATCATTTCTTCATCTTCCTTCGTCATATGATCATACCCAAGTAAATGCAAAAACCCATGAACGGTTAAAAATCCGAGCTCTCTACTATAAGAATGCCCATAATCTTCCGCTTGTTCTTTTGCTCTGTCAACGGAGATTATAATATCTCCAAGCATTCTTGGAAGTGTACTATTCATAAGTGGAATCTCTCCTTCTCCAAGCTCTTCCATTGCGAACGAAATTACATCTGTTGGTTGATCTTTCTCTCTATATTCTTTATTTATTTCTTGAATGCGATTATTATCTACAAAAGTAACGGAGAGCTCGATTTCTCCTTCTAGCTTTTGCTGACTAGCTGCAAATTGTAGTAATTTGCTTAACTGATTTATCTCCATTTCTGATACTTTATTTGTTTCATCCATAAAATCAATTTCTAAATTCATTTATTCTTCTTCCTTTACTTTTTTCATATCTGGATACTCAATTCTTGAGTGAAAAATACCTTTTAAGGTTTCACAAAGAGTGTTTTTCACTACGTCTAATTCTTTAAGGGTTAAATCACATTCATCTAATTGGCCGTCTTGTAGCCGATCTGCAATAATATTCTTAATTAATGTTTCAATTTGATCTGGAGTTGGTGAGTTAAGACTTCTAACAGCTGCTTCTACACTATCGGCTATTCCAATAATGGCAATTTCACGTGTCTGTGCTTTCGGGCCAGGATAACGGTAATCAGCTTCCTTTAACTCTCCCCCTTTTTCTTTTGCTTTAAAATAAAAATATTTTAGCAAGGATGTACCATGATGCTGTTCTGCTATATCCACAATTTCTTTTGGCATTTTGTATTTTCTAAGTAACTGTGCACCATCTGTTGCATGTGCAATAATGATATTCTTACTTGCTTGTGGTGGAATTCGATCATGAGGATTCCCCATATTCATTTGATTTTCGATAAAAAACTGTGGTCTTTTCGTTTTCCCAATATCATGATAATAGCATCCTACTCTAGCTAGCAATCCATTTGCTCCTATTGCTTCACAAGCTGATTCTGCAAGATTTGCTACCATTACACTATGATGATATGTACCAGGTGCTTCTGTTAATATCTTTTTTAACAACGGGTGATTCGGGTTAGATAACTCAATGAGCTTCATAGTAGATAGAATACCAAAACCAGTCTCAAAAAATGGCAATATCCCAATAGTCAGAACAGCTGACAGAACACCTGAAGTGATAGCCATTAATATATATATTCCATATTCCTTTGCATCATAATGTCCATTTTGTAAAAATAACATGGAGAATATTGTGACAATGTTAATTAAAGAAATAAAGAATCCCGCTTGTAAAATATTGGATTTTTGATTATTATTCTTTAAAAATAGGATGCCAGAAAGTCCACCAGCAATAATATATATACCCATTTTTACATTAAAGATATTTGCTACACCTTCATTAAACATAATCATTCCACAAATGGACAGAATAACGGTGACAAGAATAGCAGATCTTTCATCTAGTAATATTTTTATTAACATAACAGCCATTGCTGCTGGAAAGATATAACCGATTTCAGTGTATTCATATTGTTGAAATATACTAACAGTTTTCATTAGCAAGATAGTTACAACAAAAATAATTGTTACCATTATTAATGTTTGAATACCTTTTTCTTTTCTCGCTGTTTGTCTAATCAAATAGAAATATACTAATGCTAGAAAAGATAAGATAATTAAGCTCAATCCAATAATTGGCTGAATGGAATTATCACTATCCAATAATCCTACTAATTCTAATTGTCGGTGAATCTCTCTGCTAATTAGTTGTCCTTCTTCTACAATTATTTGTCCTTGCAGAATTCTTATTGGCTCAATGCTATCTTCAGCCTGTTGACGCATTTCTTCTGTAGAGGACGGATCATAAAATTCATTTTGAATAATTGCAAATCTACCTAAATCTATACTTGCACTTTTTAAATCTGAATTTAGTCCATCTGTATTCTTTAAATTATCTTCTACTCTCTTTTTAGCATTTTCCACTTCATCAGATGGTATTTTACTATTCATCACAGTATGTATAGCTGTTACAGTAATATCTTTAGCTATCTCTAAATCATCCTCCGCATATGCCAATAATGATTTTAAAGAGCTATCCATAATGTTATTAGATACTTCCTCTGTTAATTTCTCTTTTAACAGAACTAGCTTTTCATCTATAGAAGGAGGAGTTACCGCGCTAGCATTTTCCTTTTCAGCCTTCACTCTCTCTTCTTCTAATTTTTTTTCCTCTTCATTGTTTACTTCTGTTACAGAGTCAAAAATGGATGCTATTAAGTCTACTCTATTTTGTGCAATTTCTTTATTAACCACATAAACATCCTGCACTTGATTAATCGCGTCATTTTTCTTCTTTTCTGTGCTAACTTTATCTTCTATTGTGATCGGAGACCTAACTGTTTGATCAGCTACAGAAAACAACTCTACATTCAACTGTTCAGGCTTTACATTTCCATACATTGTTAAAAAAAGGACTAGTCCAATTAGAAGAAATAGAAGTATATTTAAAAATGTATTCGTTACTATTTTACTTTTTTGGTTTTTAATTGCTTGTAGTATTTTCATCATTACCTCCTATCTTTCAAAGGTATCTTTTCATTCACCATTTTGCTATGTGTATCCAGTTTACACATTGAAATGATCACCATATTCAGAATAAGATTATCTTAAAATTTATGTATTTCCCACTCTCTATACTATTTATTGCCATTTTAACTAGCTCCTATAATCTTTGACTTTTGTTACCAACACAATCAGAAGAAAAATATCTCCTATATAAAAAGTTGAATAAATGATTATGTTATGTAAAATGATAACAGTTTTTTCGATAGTTTTCATCTTTTTTCGTAATAAATCCCATTTCCTGTTAATAAAAGACCGATACATCCAGTTTTTCGTTATGCGCTTTTTAGACAAAAAAACAATATTTCATAGTAAAGCTTCCCTCTACTCTGAAATATTGTTCCTCTTTCAAACATCTTGTGTTCCATATGCGTTTATAATTTTAGCAACTAATGGATGTCTTACAACATCGCTTTCTTGTAAATGCACCAAACTAATGCCTGATACATTTTTTAATGTATGTTCTGCTACAACTAACCCAGACTTAACACCCTTTGGTAAGTCAATTTGTGTTTTATCTCCAGTAATGACCATTTTGGAGCCAAAGCCAAGTCTAGTAAGAAACATTTTCATTTGAGCATGAGTGGTATTCTGTGCCTCATCTAGTATAACAAAAGCATCATCTAGCGTTCTACCACGCATATATGCTAGAGGAGCTATTTCTATCGTGTTTCTTTCGATAAGCCTAGTAGTATGTTCCATTCCTAAAACATCATGTAAGGCATCATATAAAGGCCTTAGATAAGGATCGACTTTTTCTTTTAGGTCACCTGGTAAAAACCCTAAACTTTCTCCAGCTTCAACTGCTGGTCGAGTTAGTATTATGCGATTAACTTTGCCACTTTTTAGCGCATTTACAGCCATTACTACAGCTAAATATGTTTTACCGGTACCAGCTGGTCCAATACCGAAAACTAAATCACTACGCTTAATGGAACGTATGTATTCACTTTGTCCGATGGTTTTTACACGAATAGATTTTCCTTTTACTGTTTTCGCTATTTCCTCATCATATAAAGAACCAAAATATTCTAAGGTTCCTTTCTTTGCTAATGAAATGGCATAAATGACATCTCTTTGACTTACTACTATTCCTCTTCTAATTACCTGTAAGAGTTTTTCTACAATATCCCCAACAAGTTCAATAGAATCAGGATTTTTAGAAGAAACCAGTAAAGTTTCACCTCGAGTTACAATGTTACAATCTAATTCTTTTTCTAGTATCTCCAAATTACTATCGCCGTTACCAAGTAAGGCAATTGCTTCATTCGGATCTTTTAGTATGACATTCATTGTTTTTAAATCTTCTGTCATTCGATATCTCCTTGCGTTAGAGGTTGTGTTTTTGCAATATTTTCTATTGTAGTGTAAGCAAGCTTTAACTTTACTTTACCATTCTTTATTTCACGTTGCAAAATTTTTTCTTCCTTAATTTTCCCATCTTCTCCAATTTGTTTTAAGATATCTTTTCTAGCATCTTCTTTTCCTTTTTCAATCGCTTCTTCTTCTGTATACCCTCGTACAACTATTTCTTTTTCTCTATATGTTTTATTTACTGTATTAATCGGTAACTCCCATTTAAAAAACCTAATCGGCTTGGTATTCTCTTCTTGTTCAAAGTCCTTGAATGCCACTTTTCCAAATCCCCATACAGGTATTTCCCATTTTCCAATACTCACATACTGTTTCTGCTTCTCATTTCCATTAAACACTTGAAAATTAGTTTCTAATGGAATCACTACTTCGGAGTTATACCATGTTTCCCCCCATACCTTTCCTTTAGCCGAGACAGTCTTCGTATTATCTTCCTTCCCAATCATTCCTGAAACTAACAATTGCCCTTTATTCACCACTTGATTCATTTTATATTGTTTACTACCCTCTTCTATAAAATCATCTACAATGGTGGCTCTTTTAGCTGCTACAATGTTCTGAGGTACTTCTTCTTCTTTCTTTTCTGGCTCATCTTTTTCTACCACTTGAAAATGATAAGTTGTCCCCTTTAACTCCACACCAATCCAAGTAATGGCGTCTATATTATTGGTTAACTCAGCTTGAATAGCATCAAGCTCCTTCGAGAAGAATTGAAATTCTCCAATCTTAATATTCATTTTGTCTAACTCTTTTCGAATTTGATATTCTGTTGCAGGATTTGCTCCTTTAATTTCGATTCCCCACACCATATTGGAAAAGGTAAGAACTAGTCCTAAAAATAAAAATAAACCAATAACAAAACCACTGTTCTTCCAAATTCTCTTATATAGAAAGGGAGCTCCAGCTCGACGCTGAAACTCTATTTTGAGGCCGCTACCTCTAACAACACGTCTCAAAAGGTGGATATTCTTTAAATTTATTTGAAAGGTAATGGTTTGAACTCCGTGTTTTTTTATATTAAAAACAGAGATGTCATTTTTCATTAGCTTATTTAGAAATCTTTCTAAGCCTTTCCCTGTGGCTTTCACTGTTATTACTCCTGTTAAATACTCCATCCAATGATTTTTCATAATTTCCTCCCAAATCACTCATTTATGTATAAAACCTGATCTATTTTCCCTTCTAACAATATTTCTTCTGGAAGAATCGTTTTTATCACAAAGCCTTTTCCTTTTATCAGTAACTGCCCTTGTTTAAGAAGCAATCTTAGCTCTTTATCTGAAAAGGTAAGTAATCCTCGATGATTTTCTACATAAATATGTATTTGACCAATCATGGTGATTCTAGGTAAGTCCATCATGACATCTTGAGGAAGTTCTAAGTTCTTATTCATCCAGTTCCGCAAGCTGTGTCCCCATTTTTTTGCCATAAAAAAAGAACCCCTTTCCATCTCTCATACGTAGACTCTTATTGAGACGGTAAACCTAAATACTGTTACTAACATCATATTCATGGAAGTGTACAATATGCCTAAGAAATGCTATTGCATCAGCAACTCAATGAAAAGAGATTACTTTAAGAAAAATAAAAAAAGCTATCACATCTACTTGAAAATAATCAAGTATCTTGTGATAGCTTTCTTACATTTAATTTGATTTTCTTGTCATTGATTTTCTATATGAATAATGTGGACTCTTTGCTCTCGGAGCAGAAAGCACTTCCGAAAAAACAATTGCTTCAACAGCATTATCTTTTGTAAATAAATTACTCTTGCTTGCTTCAGGGCTCGTATCAGCTACCTTACTATAAGAAAGTCGTTGTTGTTCAATTAATTTCAGCTTCTTTTTTAACCTTTCATTTTGCCTTTTTAAATCCTCTATTTCTTGTGAAGAAGTATCTTGCTTATTCTCCTCATTTCCAAGAAAAGAACGAATATTTTCTAAAGTAGAATTGTCCGTCTTTTCTAGTGTCTTAAAAGGATTATCAATAATAATCGGTGGCTTTTTAGGCTTTTCATTAGACTTTTGATTTAGCTCTTTACTTGGCTTTTGATTAGGCTTTTCATTTTGTTTCTTTTTCTTCTTTTCATTTTCCAAGTAAGAAAAGAGAAATCCGACAACTGCAATTATTATTCCAATAAACTCCAAGAAAAACTCACCTTCTTTTGGTTCTATTCATTGTCTTTGTTTTTTTGGTCATCAGATAATTTTCCGATTGAACCTCTCATTTCAGTATCTGCAGTAATATTTTGTAAATTCATATAATCCATTACTCCAATATTTCCTGAGCGTAGAGCATCTGACATAGCCATTGGTACTTCTGCTTCTGCTTCTACAACTTTTGCACGCATTTCTTGAACTTTCGCTTTCATTTCCTGTTCTTGTGCAACAGCCATTGCTCTTCTTTCTTCCGCTTTAGCTTGCGCAATTTTCTTATCAGCTTCCGCTTGCTCTGTTTGTAATTCTGCACCAATATTCTTACCTATATCAACATCGGCAATATCAATCGATAGAATTTCAAATGCTGTTCCAGCATCCAAACCTTTTCCTAATACGGTTTGTGAAATCATATCTGGGTTTTCCAACACTTTTTTATGATTCGTTGAAGAACCAATTGTTGAGACAATACCTTCCCCTACACGGGCTACAACTGTCTCTTCGCCAGCTCCACCAACTAATCGCTCAATATTTGCTCTAACTGTAATTCTTGCTTTTGCTTTTACCTCAATTCCATCCATCGCAACACCTGCAATAAATGGCGTTTCAATTACTTTAGGATTAACACTCATTTGTACAGCTTCTAAAACATCTCTTCCTGCTAAATCAATAGCTGCACAACGTTCAAATGATAGCTCAATATTTGCACGATGAGCTGCGATTAATGCGTTAACTACGCGATCGACATTACCACCAGCTAAATAGTGACTTTCTAATTGATTAATGGTTACATTTAAACCTGCTTTATGTGCTTTAATTAATGGATTAACAACTCGACTTGGAATAACCCTTCTTAATCTCATTCCAATTAATGTGAAAATACTGATTCTTACTCCAGCAGCTAATGCTGAAATCCATAGCATCACTGGAACAAATGTTAATAAAATCCCTACTAAAATGATGGCAAGAACAACCACCACAATCCAAAAAATTTCTATTCCTCCAACTAACATCAGTTATCCTCCTTTTGTATATCTATGCCTCTTTCTTCTCTTACGACTATCCGTGAACCTTCTACTTTAACAATTATTACTACTGCGTTTTTATCAATAAATCTTCCTTCACTCACTACATCAAGTCTTTCTTCCCCTACTACAACCATTCCTGCTGGACGTAATGCAGTTAAGGTTGTTCCAGTCTGACCAACTAAGTCATGTCGATTTGTATTTGATACATATCCACTTTCTGTATTTGTTGAATCTGTTAAGATCATTTTCTTAAAGAATCTCATCTTTTTACCAAACACCTTTACTAATAGAATAGATGCGATAATAGATACTGCCATCGCAATGAGAAGGCTGATTCCAACTACCATAATATTTCCGCTAGCTAAAAACATACTAGTAAATACAGCAACAATACCAAGAATTCCTGCTATTCCACCTACAACAAAGAATTCTAATATAATAAGCAGTACACCAATGACAAATAAGATAATACTCTCATAGCCTGCAAGGCCAGCTACTAAATGACCGTAGAAGAACAATAGTAAAGAAGAAATTCCTGCTAATCCTGGTAAACCAAAGCCTGGAGAATATAACTCAATAATGAGCCCTAAGCTTCCTATGGATAACAAAATAGGTATGACAATGGGATTTGTAACAAATCTTGCAACTTTGTCAGCAAAACTCTCATCTATATATTCTATGTTCGCTTCTTCCAGATTTAATTCTGTTAGTATATCTTCTACACTGCTTACCGTTCCTTCTGAATAGCCAACCGCCTTAGCCTCTGTGGAGGTTAAGGTTAAAAAAGTACCCGCTTCCTTCATTTCAGGGATTTCAATCGATTTATCTGCCATCGCCATTGCATAAATAGGATCTCTTCCATGTTTCTCTGCTGCCCCTTTCATAGCAGAAATCCAATACGATTGAGCTTTTTCATCTGCTGCATTTCCTTGACCATCAATTACTCCTGATGCGCCTATTCTACTGCCATCTGTCATATATATTTCATCTGTATTTAATGCAATATACGAACCTGCTGATATCGCATCTTGGTTGATGTAAGTAATGGTTTTAATATTTGTCTCTGAAATTCTTTTACCAATTTCAGTAGCAGCCTGAACATCGCCTCCAGGAGTATTCATTTCAAATATTATTGCAACTGCTTGATTATCCTCTGCTTCCGTGATGGCTCGATCAATAAATTCACTTAACCCTTTTTCAACTGTATCATTAATTGGAATAACATATACCTTCTCTTCATCATTAGCATAAATGATAGATGGAATCATTGATAGTAGAAGAAGACATAAAAGTGGAAATAACCATATTTTTTTTGTTAATCTCACATTCCCCCTCCTTCCTATGCTTAGTCTAATTGTATAGTATGTATACGTTTAATATTTCAATAAGTTTCATTTAATATTATCTTTTTTAAAAAACTTATAAATAAGTAAAAAGGCTACAGTGGTAACTGTAGCCTTTAAAACATTTGCGATTTATGAAAGGTGTTGTTGTACAAGTTTATTTACTAGTGAACCATCTGCTTTTCCTTTTACTTTAGGCATTAAAGCAGCCATCACTTTTCCCATTTCTTTCTTAGAAGTTGCTCCTGTTTCTGAAATTGTTTCTTTTACAATCTCAGAAAGCTTCTCTTCAGAAAGTTGCTCTGGCATATATATTTCAACATGCTGTAACTCCGCACGTACTTTGTCAACAAGATCTATACGACCTGCTTTTTCAAACTCATGGAGGGAGTCCTTGCGTTGTTTTACTTCGCGAGAAAGGACAGATAACTCGTCTTCTTCTGAAAGATCGCTACCAAGCTTAATTCCTTCATTTTGAAGGGAAGCTTTAATCATTCGAATAACAACTAGTTTATCTTTTTCTTTGTTTTTCATCGCTTGCTTCATATCATTGTTTAAGCGTTCGAGAAGACTCAATTTCGTTACACCCTCTCTTAGAACTTACGTTTTCTTGCTGCTTCTGATTTTTTCTTACGTTTCACACTTGGTTTCTCGTAGAATTCGCGCTTTCTAGCTTCCTGCAAAGTACCAGTTTTTGATACTGAACGTTTGAAGCGACGAAGAGCATCTTCAAGCGATTCGTTTTTACGAACGACGGTTTTAGACATTCTCTTTCCCTCCCTCCGAACACAACACACTAACATCAACATGGTTTCCATGTACCTTGACATTATATTATATCTAGGAAACAAGGTCAACTGTATTTAGCACAGTTGAAGCAAATGTTTTTAAAAATAGGTGCTAACATGATATTTTTACTGAATACATGTCATAAATACTTCGCTTATTCCCGTTTTTTCCCTATTAAAAAGTGTTTTAAACAGAAATTGATCATCTCATTTCATAAAAAATCACTTTTTGTGAAATTCTGTCTTTTATTCAGCATGTCCTCCTTTTCTTAGGCATAAAGTGAAATAAAGGGAGGAGCAAATATGATTTATATTCTATTGTTTTTAGTATTCATTCTTTTATTTATATATGGCATGACCTTGCTGAGAGCGGGATTATTTGATTTATCTTCTCAGTCCTTAAAGAAATGGCTAGGTAAAGTAACGGACAAGCCGTGGAAAGGGTTTTTGCTATCCATTTTCCTAACCGCCTTATTACAAAGTAGTTCTGCCGTAATGGTTTTAACGATTGGATTAATAGCTGCAAGAATCCTTACGTTCCCTCAATCTATAGGCATTATTCTTGGTACAAACATCGGAACCACATTTACAACAGAATTCATTACCTTTGATTTAAATAATTATTTACTTCCACTTGCGATTACTGGTGTATTGTGTATTTTAATTAATAAGAAAAAATTACGTAGTATCGGTTTTATATTCCTTGGTATTTCTATCGTTTTTACCACCATGAGAGGCTTTAACTATTTTGCAGAAATGCTAGAACAAAGCAGCTATGTTCAACCATTTTTTCTCCATCTTGCAGATCATCCTTTACTTGCTCTTTTTGTAGGTATTTGTGTTACAGCACTGATACAATCTAGTACTGCTACCATAGGAATGATGATGGGATTTTTACATGCGGATTTACTGCCAATAGAAATAGCTATCATCATCATGTTAGGTTCTAATATTGGTACATGTATTACCTCTTACATCGCTTCTTTAGGAACAGATAAAAGCGCTAAATTATGTGCTTATGCACATATTTGGCTAAATATCGGTGGAGTCATTTTTTTTCTTCCATTCATTCCTTATTTAGCAGATCTCGTTCAGTATATGACACTAGATAAAGATGTACAGCTAGCTCATGCAAGTTTAATCTTTAATATTATTTCCTCCATCATTGTTCTTCCCTTTGCAGAACGGTTTGGACAATTGATTATGAAAATACATAAATATTGATTGTAAACAAAAAACATCAATTAAGAAAATGAAACAGAAATCCCGAATTAGAGTGAATGATCATGTCTAATTCGGGATTTAATTTAGCATTAACTTTTATTCTACATTACCTGTAGTAAGTCATACTGCGACTGATAAAGATGATAATATAGACCCTTTTTCTCCATTAGTTCCGAATGTGTTCCTTTTTCTACTACTCTCCCACCATCTACGTAAAATATTTGGCTGCTGTTTTTAATAGTGGACAGTCGGTGGGCAATAATAAAAGAAGTCCTTCCTTTTAATAATTCTGTAATTCCTTCTTGAAGCAATTCTTCTGTTTTTGTATCAATACTACTAGTTGCTTCATCCAGTATTAAAATCTTTGGGTTAGCTAAAAGTGCTCTTGCAAAAGAAATTAATTGTCTCTGTCCTGCTGAAAGTGTACTTCCCCTTTCTTCTACAACGGTTTCATATCCATCTTTCAAATCCTTAATAAAATCATGTGCTCTTACTATTTTTGCCGCTTGAATAACTTCCTCTTTAGTAGCATCTAATTTTCCATAGCGAATATTATCAAGAATGGTACCCGAAAACACAAAAGTATCCTGAAGCATAACTCCCATCTGAGATCGCAGAGATTTTAACGTTACGTCTCGAATATCGATTCCATCTATTTTTACCTTTCCTTCATTCACATCATAAAACCTACTCAGTAAGTTAATGATAGTAGATTTTCCAGCACCAGTTGGACCAACTAATGCAATAGAGCTACCAGCTTTTATATCAAAGCTAACATCTGTTAATATGTTTTTACCTTCTTCATAGCGGAATGTCACCTTCTCAAAGCTTACATTTCCTTTTATGGTAGGCATCGAAATGGCTTTAGGATTATCTTTAATCTCTGGTTCAATATCTAAGGTCTCAAAGATTCTTTCTAAATAAGCAGAAGCTGTTATTAAAGCATTATAGAAATTCCCCATATTAATAACTGGATTCCAGAAGTTATTAACATATCCTATAAACGCAACTAATGTTCCAGTAGTAACCTCTACCCCAATTTGACGTATTCCAACAAAATAAATGAGACAGGTTGTCAACACAGAAATATTTTGCACTCCTGGCCATAATAAAAATTGAATCCCTACTGCCTTTAACCACGAAGTTCGTGTTTCATCACTTACTTCTTCAAAAATTTCAAAATTCTCTTTTTCCCTAGCAAAGGATTGAGTAATTTTGATACCAGCAATACTCTCATGTATATAGGCATTTAAATTTGATTGCTTATTACTTAAGATTTGATAGGCTTTACGCTGCATATTTTTAATAACCCATACTAAGACTCCAAGAATTGGTAGTAACGCAAGGCTATATAACGTTAGCTTTGCATCAATAGCAAACATAAAGACAAGTGTAATAACAACACTTAAAATATCAGAAATAAGATTAATTAATCCATTACTTAAAAGATCACTCAATGTATTAATATAATTTACTACTCTAATCAGAATCTTACCATGTGGGCGATTATCAAAATACGAGAAAGGTAGCTTTTGTAAATGCTGAAAGATATCTAATCGCATATCCTTTAATATATTCTGCCCTATATCTGTTATCCATTGAATACGATATCTCATACATATCCCTATAACAAAAAGAGAGAGTACAAAGAGAATACTAATAAAAATTAGCGATTGTACATCTTTCTCCGGAATAATCTCATCAATAGCTATCTTAGTAAAATACGGACCAAGCATACTTGCAGCATTTGCTATAAGAATAAGGATTAAGGTAACAAATAATGATTTTTTATATGGTTTAATATAACCACCAATTCGCTTAAAATGACTCCAGTTAAATTCCGTTTCTAATTCTTCATCTACATTAAATTTATTGCGGGCCAATTGTTGCTCCCCCTTCTTCCTGTTCTTGCAATCCAAGTTGTCTACGATAAACATCATAATAAATCCCTTTTCTTGCAACTAATTCTTGATGAGTTCCTCTTTCTTTCACTTCTCCCTTATCTAAAACTAAGATAAAATCTGCATCTCTAACTGAGGAAATTCGATGTGCAATAATAAAAGTCGTCTTATTTTTCGTTAACTCGTTTAGCTCTTTTTGTATTTTACTTTCCGTCTCCATGTCTACAGCAGAAGTAGTGTCATCTAAGATTAAGATAGATGGATCTTTCGCTAAGGCTCTTGCTAAGGATATACGCTGCTTTTGCCCGCCTGATAGACCTACTCCACGCTCTCCTACGATTGTATGATACCCTTCTGGCATTCTAGTAATAAATGTATGAGCATCAGCTATTTGAGCAACTCGTTGAATTTGATCCGTTTGAAGAAATGGATTCCCAAAAGCTATATTTTCTTCTATCGTGTTAGAAAATAGAAAAACGTCCTGCATTACCATAGATATTTGATTTCTTAGCTTCCTAACAGGCCATTCTTTAGCATCTGTTTGATCGATTAACACTCTACCTTCAGTAGGGTCATAAAACCTTGCTATTAGATTGACAAGGGTGGATTTACCTGAACCAGTTTCTCCAAGAATTCCAACAGTTTGCCCTGGAGACACTTGAAAAGAAACATTCTTCAAAATAGGGGTCTTTGGGTCATCTGAAAAGGCAAAGGACACATTATCAAATGTAACAAAGCCTTTAATTTCTTTAGTAGGATCACGTTCCTCTACTGCTATTTGCGGCTCTGTTTGAAGCAAATTTCGAATTTTAACACAAGATGCATTAAATCGTTGAACATCATTAATGAGCCACCCACTCATTCTCATAGGTACATTCAAAAGCCACATAAACCCGTTGAATGCAACTAGGTCACCAATAGACATACTACCATCCATTACGAAATATCCGCCTAACACTAAAGTAATAACACTTAATACCCCTGCAAAACCATCTAACCACGGTAGATATTTTTTCGATACATCTGCTGAATCAATATTTCTTTTCCGATAATCCTTGTTAAAGGAATTAAATTTTTCAATTTCATACTCTTCACGAGAAAATGCTTTTACCACACGATTTCCACTGATATTTTCTTCTACCATAGAATTTAGTCTAGAGAAACTTTCTCGAATTTCAAAAAAAACTGGATGTGCCTCATTAGACATCTTTTTTGTAAACACAAATATAAATGGAGTTACAATAATTAATGCAATGGTTAAGCGCCAATCAATACTAGACATTACGATAATGGCAACTAAAAACCAAATAACACATTCTGCTATGTTGTAACAAACCCATGAAACAAAATGACGGATTGCGTCCATATCCCCTGTCATTCTAGCCATTATATCTCCCACTCGATGATGATTAAAAAAGTCAAAGTCAAGCTCTTGTAATTTTTCATACATTCTCTGTCTAATATCAAATTGCGCATCCTGACCTACTCGTTCGTACATCATTTGGTATATATAACGTGTAACTGTACGTATGAAATTCACACCAATCATTGTTAACAAAATAGGAATTAATAAAGAGAGTTGATTATCTCCGATTACATCATCAATTAATACTCCACTCAATAGAGGAATAAGAACCACTAATATAGAATTTAGCAATAAGATACAAGATGCTATTACTACTTTCTTTTTATTTCTTTGTACATAACTCCAAATCCATTGGTAATTATTCAATAGGTATCTACACACTTTCTATTTAAATTTAAATAGGATATTATTATTTATGACTGACCATATACATGAAAAGAAGAACGAGCTAACTAAGTAAATCCCTTATTTTTATTCCAAATCATATCTATCTCTCCATTCTTCCAATTTCTATCCATAATGGTACCTCTCTTTTCATTTTTTTATCTCAGATTTATTTTAGTCATCTATGTTTGACGTAACTAGCACTTAAATTGTATAATTGTGGACAAAATTTGACTTGTAAGGAGTTAAACAAATGCTTTTTTATCAATCCAATTATTTTGGAAACAATGGTGATTTTGACCGTATCTCTGCATATAGACCTCAAAATTTTCCTCATTTCCACAGAAGCTTAGAGCTAATTATGGTGAATGAAGGAGAATTAGATGTTACTATTCAGGACAAAACATATCGCCTCCAAGAAAATGAATGCGCTTTAATTTTATCCAATCAAATTCATAGCTTACAAAGCTTTCAAGAGAACCATGCTTGGATTTATGTTTTTTCTCCCGAATTTGTTAATCAATTTTACCAACTTAGTAAAAATAAAATATTACTCCATCCTGTTTTTCGTTTGTCCCCTCCCTTACAGGAGTTAACTAACACTATCTTGGTTAAAAATGAATCTACTTTATTTGCGAAGAAAGGAGTATTTTATTTAATTTGTGATGAATTACTAAAACAAACTGTATTAGAAGAAGAAGCGAAAAGAGAAGATTATCTGCTTCATGATTTATTGAATTATATACAAAATCATTTTACAGAGGAGCTTTCATTAAAGGATTTAGCACAGCAGTTTGGTTATGATTATTCGTATTTATCAAGATTTTTTACAAAAGTACTCAAAGTTTCATTTGTTGAATTTTTGAATGGCCATCGAATTACGTTAGCTGCACAGCTTCTAAGAACTACTGATGCTAAAATCACAGAAATTGCAGAAAAAGTAGGCTATCAACATATCAGAAGCTTTAATCGTAACTTTGAGAAGATGATGAGTGTAACACCTAGTAATTATCGAAAAGCTAATTAATAAAATAGGCACTAATACATAGTAATATTCTTAATATTATCATAAAAATGATATCATTCCTCATCAAAAAAACCTTAAGTAACAACGATAAACGCTGTACTTAAGGTTTTACTACGTTCTATTAGTAATCACTATTACTAGTTAGACCATTTACAATGGCAACACCAGAGCTTGCACCAATTCTAGTTGCTCCAGCTTCGACCATTTTTTCTGTATCTTCACTGCTTCTTACACCACCAGATGCTTTAACACCGATATCAGGTCCTACTGTCTTTCTCATTAGAGCAATGTCTTCTACAGTAGCTCCACCAGTGGAGAAACCAGTTGAAGTTTTTACAAAGTCAGTTCCTGCTTCTACAGCTAGCTTACATGCAATCTCTTTTTCTTCATCATTCAGAAGACTTGTTTCAATAATAACTTTTGTTAAAGCCTTCCCTTTAGCTGCTTCTACTACAGCTTTAATATCTTCTCTTACTAAATCATAATTCTTATCCTTCAATGCACCAATGTTAATAACCATATCAACTTCAGTAACACCGTTTTTAATAGCATCTTCTGTTTCGAAAGCTTTTGTAGTTGAAGTAGTTGCTCCTAATGGGAACCCAATAACGGTACATACTTTTACTTCCGTTCCCGCTAATAGTTCACTCGCTAGTTTAACCCAAGTTGGATTTACACAAACGGATGCAAAGTTATATGTTTTTGCTTCTTCACAAATGGTAATGATTTGATCTTTTTGAGCATCTGCTTTTAATAGTGTATGGTCAATCATTTTTGCAATATTCATGGGAATTCTCCTTTAGTATGAGAGTATTTTTTTACTTTATGTAAAACTACAAAAGTGTCAGATAGAAAGTAGCTATTTAGCTTTTCCGTGACACTTTTGCTTAGGTGGCACTTCTTCAAATTAATATTTTTGCTATTAAATAGGATTTATTTTATTTATACTTCTTCTTAAGACACAACTGCTTCTTGCTCTTCTACTTCATCTAAGACACGGACAAATTGTCCTTCATTAACTGGATAGCCTGCTTTAGTAATTTTTACTTTGACAATCTTTCCAACCATGTCTTCTGTCCCAGGGAAAACTACTTTTAAGTAATTATCTGTATATCCAACATATAGCTTGTCATTCCCAGATTCTTTATATAACTCTTCTGGAATAACCTCTACTACTTCTCCATCATAAGTTGAAGCATATTCTTTTGCTAACTGATCAGATAGAGCAATTAAACGATGAACTCTTTCATTCTTTACTTCTTCATCGATTTGATTATCCATTCTTGCTGCAGGTGTACCTGTTCTCTTTGAATAAGGGAATACATGCAGCTCTGAAAACTTATGATCTTTAATAAAATTATAAGTTTCCATAAATTCTTCCTCTGTTTCGCCAGGGAAACCAACAATAACGTCAGATGTAATGGCTAGACCTGGTAAAGCTGATTTCAAACGAGTAATTCTTTCAGCAAAAAATTCCATTGTATATTTTCTTCGCATTCTTTTTAATACAGTATCTGATCCAGATTGTATAGGAATATGAAGATGATTTACTACTATTTTTGATTTGTCTAAAACTTCAATTACTTCGTCCGTAATTTGACTTGCTTCAATGGAAGAAATACGCAGACGTTTTAATCCTTTAACTTGTGTTTCAAGATCACGAAGTAAGTTAGCTAGATTATAATCTTTCATATCTGAACCATAGCCACCTGTATGAATTCCTGTTAATACGATTTCTTTGTAACCTGCATCTACAAGCTGTTGTGCTTGTCTAATAACTTCTTGTGGTTCTCTTGAACGCATTAATCCTCTTGCCCACGGAATAATACAGAAAGTACAGAAGTTATTGCATCCTTCTTGTATCTTAAGGGAAGCTCTTGTTCTATCTGTAAAGGATGGAACATCTAATTCTTCATAAACACGATTTTTCATAATATTTCCAACCGCATTAATTGGCTGTCTTTCTTGCTTATATTGTTCAATATACTCAAGCATTTTCACGCGATCTTGCGTACCGACTACAATATCCACACCAGGTATTGCCATAATTTCAGCTGGTGATGTTTGAGCATAGCACCCTGTTACACATATAACAGCATCAGGATTTCTTCTAACAGCTCGTCTAATGACCTGACGGCTTTTCTTATCTCCTGTATTTGTTACTGTGCAAGTATTAATAACATATACATCAGACTGGTGCTCATATTCTACTCGCTCATAGCCACTTTGTTTAAATAATTGCCAGATAGCTTCCGTTTCATAGTGATTAACTTTACATCCTAATGTGTGAAAAGCAACTGTTGGCATGTTTCATCACTCCATTACTTTAATTCAAAATGATAGGAAACAGCAGATAATAAATACAACGGTGCTGTCTCTGTTCTTAATATTCTTGGACCTAAACCACATACTGTAAATCCATGTTTCGTTAATAAATCAATTTCCTTTTCGCCTATTCCGCCCTCAGGACCGAAAACAGCGAGTAGCGATTGACCTTTTTTCATCCCATTTAATGATTTTACTAAATTGGCTGACTCTCCAAGCTTTGCTTCTTCTTCGTATGCAATAATTTTCATATCATAGCCTTCAGCGTACTGAATAAGTTCTTGTAATTTAACTGGTGCACAAACCTCAGGGACCTTTGTTCGATGAGATTGTTCGGCTGCTTCTTTCGCTATTTTATTCCAGCGATTTAGCTTCTTATCCCCTTTTTTCTCATCCCATTTAACAACAGAGCGAGCTGCTATAAAAGGGATAAACTTATTTGCTCCAAGCTCCGTACCTTTTTGGATAATCCATTCAAGCTTATCCCCTTTTGGCAGTCCGCTCACAATAGATACATGAATAGGAAGTTCTATTTCCTCTTCCAACCATTGTACCACTTTTGCATTCACTTGGTTTTCGGTAATATTTTCTATTGTACAACGTGCTACTTGTTGGGCGTTGTTTACACAATATATTTCATTTCCTTCAACCATACGCATGACACGGACAATATGGTGATAGTCATCGTCTTTTATGATAAAACTATTTCCTACATTATTAGCAAAATACCGTTGCAATAGATATACCTACTTTCCTTATAAACAATAGAGAAGGAAGAATCGTTAAACGAGACTTCCTAATTCTTCCTCCTCTGTTAAACTGTTCATTAGTTGACTTTTTTAGCAGTTATACTTACCCAATCTTCCATTTGAACTGTTTCAATTATTTCAAGACCTGAAGCAATAATCGCTTCTTTTACTTCTTCTTTTTTCTGAAGTATGATTCCAGATGCAATAAAATGACCATCCTTGTTTAAAAGCCTTGCTACGTCATCTGTAAACCTTAGAATCACTTCAGCTAGGATATTCGCAACAATAACATCAGCTTGCTCTGTAATACCATTAAGAAGATTATTTTGACTAACAGTGGTAACTTCATGTACTTTATTCAACTTGATATTCAATTTAGCTGATTTTACTGCAACCTCATCTAAATCAAGTGCTGTAACGGATCTTGAACCAAGCATCGCAGCAGCAATACTCAATACACCTGATCCTGTACCAACGTCAATAACAGCATCTCCTTTTTTTACTATTCTTTCCAAAGCTTGGATACATAATACAGTCGTTGGGTGTGTTCCCGTTCCGAATGCCATTCCTGGGTCTAATTCTATAATTAATTCATCTGAATTTACAGGCTCGTAGTTCTCCCAAGTTGGAACAATTGTAAATTTCTCCGAGATTTTTACTGGATGATAGTACTTTTTCCATGCTGTTGCCCACTCTTCTTCATTTACTTCCATAATGGAAACCTTATTTAATCCGATATCAATATTAAATAATACAAGATTATTAATATTTTCCTTTATCGCATCAACTGTTTCACCTAAGAAGCTATTTATCGGTAAATAAGCTTTTACTAAAACTCCTTCTTCAGGATAATCATCAGGATTAAGTTGGTAGATTTCGCCGAACTGGTCTTCTCTTTCCTTTGATAATTCATATGGGTCTTCAATGACTACCCCACTAGCACCTGCTTCATGTAAAATATTTGAAATAGGTTCAATTGCTTCATTTGTTGTATGAATCGTAATTTCTGACCATTTCATTTTCTACCAACTCCTTTAATGATTATTCACCTTTAAATGCTCTTTTTACTTTAGAAAAGAAGCTATCGTCTTCTTCGCCGTGTGAAGAGTTTCCAGTTTCATCAGCAAACTCTTGTAGTATTTGTTTTTGCTTATCCGTAAGTTTTGTTGGTGTTACTAAACGTATGATAACATGCTGATCTCCTTGACCATATCCACGAACGTTAGGAATACCTTTTCCTTTCAGACGGAATTTTGTACCTGTTTGTGTTCCTGCTGGAACCTTTAATTTTACCTTACCATGAATGGTAGGCACTTCGATTTCTGCTCCAAGTGTTGCTTGCACAAACGTAATAGGCATTTCACAGTACACATCTTCTCCATCACGTTCAAAGAATTCATGTCTTCTGATTTGGAATACAACATATAAGTCACCTGCTGGGCCACCATTAACTCCTGGTTCACCTTGACCAGTTACTCTTAGTTGTTGACCATCATCGATACCTGCTGGGATTTTCACGTTTATTTTTCTACGTTTTTTCACTTTACCAGTTCCATGACAGGTTGAACACTTATGCTTAATTTCTTTACCAGTACCATTACAATGGTTACATGTTCTTCTATTCACAATACGACCAAATGGTGTATTCTGCTCAACATTTAACTGACCTGTACCGCTACAATGTTTACATGTTACTGGTTTTGTGCCAGGCTTAGCACCTGTTCCACTACATGTTTCACAATTTTCTTCTCTTGGAATTTCAATTTCTGTTTCTTTTCCAAAAGCAGCTTCTTCAAAAGATAGTGTCATTGTGTACTGTAAATCTGCTCCTTGGCGTGGGGCATTCGGATCTCTTCTTCTTGATCCTCCACCACCAAAGAAAGTACTGAAAATATCTTCGAAGCCACCAAATCCACCACCAAAATCAGCGCCTCCGCCAAAACCTTGGTTCGGATCAGTATGACCGAATTGATCATAATGTGCTCTTTTTTGATCGTCACTTAATACTTCATACGCTTCTTTGACTTCTTTAAATTTTTCATCAGCATCTGGTTCTTTATTAATATCTGGATGATATTGTTTAGAAAGCTTACGATATGCCTTTTTTATTTCATCCTTAGAGGCACTATTTGATACCCCAAGAACTTCATAGTAATCCCTTTTATTCATGATTGATTACCACTCCCCGAATCTTTTCACATAAATGCTATTTTATCATTATGCTTTTCTAAAGTACAATAGTTTCTTTATAAAAATAAATACATTGAAAAAGAAAAGCCAAAGTCAAGATAACCTGACTTTGACTTTTGTAAATGCTTAGAGCTATATATGTTCTTACTTATCGTCTTTAACTTCTTCAAATTCTGCATCTACGACATTATCATCTTTGCTAGATGTAGCACCGTCAGCACCTTCTGCAGATTGAGCTTGTTTAGCAGCTTCTTCATAAAGCTTCATTGTTAAGTTTTGAACGATTTCTTGAAGTGCATCCTTCTTCGTACGAATTTCTTCTAGTTCATTCTTTTCGATAGCAGCTTTTAACTCTTCTTTTGCTTCGTTTGCTTTTGCAACTTCGCTTTCGTCTACTTTACCTTCTAAATCTTTTAATGTTTTTTCAGTAGTGAAAACAAGTTGATCTGCTTCATTGCGTAATTCTACTTCTTCTTTACGCTGTTTATCAGCCTCAGCATTTTCTTCTGCTTCTCTTACCATTTTTTCAATTTCTTCATCCGATAAACCTGTTGAAGATTTGATTGTGATCGTTTGTTCTTTGTTTGTGCCTAAATCTTTCGCACGAACATTCACAATACCGTTTTTGTCAATATCAAAAGATACTTCAATTTGAGGAATTCCACGTGGTGCTGGTGGGATATCCGTTAATTGGAAACGACCTAATGTCTTATTATCTTGAGCCATTTGGCGTTCACCTTGAAGTACATGAATATCTACAGCTGTTTGGCTATCAGCAGCAGTAGAGAATACTTGTGACTTAGATGTTGGAATAGTAGTATTACGATCAATTAATTTAGTAAATACGCCACCCATTGTTTCAATACCTAAAGAAAGTGGAGTTACATCAAGTAATACAACATCTTTAACGTCACCAGTAATTACACCACCTTGGATTGCAGCACCCATTGCAACTACTTCATCTGGATTAACACCTTTATGCGGTTCTTTACCAGTTTCTTTCTTGATAGCTTCTTGAACAGCAGGGATACGAGTAGATCCACCTACTAAGATAACTTTATCGATTTCAGAAGCACTTAAACCAGCATCTTTTAACGCTTGACGAGTAGGACCCATAGTACGTTCCACTAAGTCAGCTGATAAATCTTCAAATTTCGCACGTGAAAGACTTATTTCCATATGAAGTGGTCCAGCTTCTCCTGCAGTGATGAATGGTAATGAAATTTGTGTAGAAGTTACTCCTGATAAGTCTTTTTTCGCTTTCTCAGCAGCATCTTTTAAACGTTGTAATGCCATTTTATCTTTACTTAAATCAATACCATTTTCTTTTTTAAATTCTTCTACTAAATAATCAATGATTACTTGGTCAAAGTCATCTCCACCTAGACGATTATCACCAGCGGTAGATTTTACTTCAAACACTCCATCACCTAGTTCAAGGATAGAAACGTCAAAAGTTCCGCCACCAAGGTCATATACTAAAATTGTTTGGTCTTCATCAGTTTTATCAAGACCATATGCTAATGCAGCTGCAGTAGGTTCGTTAATAATACGTTCTACTTCTAAACCAGCAATTTTACCAGCATCTTTAGTAGCTTGACGCTCTGCATCATTAAAATATGCAGGAACAGTAATAACTGCTTTCGTTACTGTTTCTCCAAGATATTCTTCTGCATAACCTTTTAAGTATTGAAGAATAATAGCAGAAACTTCTTGAGGAGAATAGTTTTTACCTTCTACCTCAACTTTATAATCTGTACCCATATGACGTTTAATAGACATGATTGTGTTAGGGTTTGTAATAGATTGGCGTTTTGCCACTTCCCCAACTTGGCGTTCTCCATTTTTAAATGCTACAACTGATGGAGCAGTTCTGTTACCTTCTGGATTTGGAATAACCTTAGGCTCTCCACCCTCTAGTACAGCTACACATGAGTTAGTTGTACCTAAGTCAATACCAATAATTTTACTCATGAAAATTCCCTCCTAAATTTTATTATGTAATCCTTTATTGACTTACTTTAACCATTGCGGGTCTAATTACTCTATCTTTTAACATATACCCTTTTTGGAACTCTTCTACCACCATATTTGGTTCTGTTCCTTCCACTTCTACTTGCATTACTGCCTGATGAAGATGTGGATCAAACTCTTTACCAACTGATTCGATTGCTTCTACTCCTTCTTTCTTAAGAGCTTCTAGCAAACTACGATAGACCATTTCTACACCTGTATAAAGACTTTGGGATTGTTCCCCAACAGTTTCCATTTTTAGTGCTCTTTCTAGGTTATCAATGCTTGGTAATAAGTCCATTACTAGACTTTGTGCACGATAAGTTTGTGCTGCCTCCATATCAAGTCTAGCTCTTCGACGTGAATTATCAAAATCTGCTTGTAAGCGGATATAACGATTAGATTCTTCTTCAAGCTTAGCCTCTAATGTAGCAATCTTTTCATTAGCTACCTGTAGTTCTCCCATTTCCTCATCAGAAGGAGCTGCTTCCACCTCTTCAAATACGGCTTCCACTTTCTCTTCTTCATTAACTACTTGTTGGTCTAATTCTTCGTTATTAGTTGTTTTCTCTTCAGCCAACTTGTTCACCTCCCTTAAAGGAATAAATAATGTAATGCTTACAGAATAGGTTGTTGTATTCTGTAAGACATCTCACCTATCACTGATACAGTTTTGTTAGAACCTTTGTTAAATCATGAGATAAGAAATTCAGTAAACTAATCACTCTAGAATATTCCATTCTTGTAGGACCTAAAATGGCTATAGAGCCGATATTTTCTTCTCCAATGCTGTAGGAAGCAGATATAATACTACAGTTTTCCATAGCACTATTATTATTTTCCCGACCAATCTTGATACTTATATCTGTTGTATTATTACGTATTAAGTCTGGAATTCCTTCCTCTTTTTCAATCATATTTAAGAGATTGCGAATTTTTGTAATATCATGAAATTCAGGTTGACTCAAAATGTTCGTTTTTCCACCAAAAAACAATTTTTGATTTGTTGGTATTCTTACCGTTTCAGAAAGAGAACTAATAAAATATTCATAATGACTAATATGTTGTTTAAGTATGGATGCTACTTCTTTATAGATCTTATTATGAAGCTTATCCATTGAAACTCCAACTAGCCTTTCATTAAGTATATTAACTAATTGTTCTATTTCTGATGCCTCAACATTTTCTGGTAAATGGAACATTTTATTTTCAACAAGACCTGAATCTGTGACGATAATTGCAATAGCTGTCTGTTTATTTAAAGGTACAATTTGGATCTTTTTTAGCTTATTTTCCTTTACTGCTGGTCCAAGGACTATAGTAGTATAATTTGTTAAATCAGACAATATTTTCGCGGATTTTTGTACAATATTTTCTAATTCGTATATCTTCTCTGCAAACAAGGAGTTTATTTCCATCATATCTGATTTCTTCAATTTTTGTGGTGCTAATAAATGATCCACATAAAAACGATATCCCTTTTCTGACGGAACTCTGCCAGATGAGGAGTGTGTTTTTTCCAAATAACCTGACTCTTCTAGATCAGCCATTTCATTACGAATGGTTGCCGAACTAAAGGTTATATTATCTTTCTTAGATAAACTTCTTGAGCCAACTGGTTGTGCAGATGAAATAAAATCATCAATAATCACCTGTAATATTAGTAATTGACGATCCGTTAACACATTAATCACCTCTGTTAGCACTCTTTATACGTGAGTGCTAAATCTATATATAAATTAGCAAAAATGAGGGGATTATGTCAATCATTTGCACCTGATTTTTATAAGAAATTTTTCCCTTTGCTATTTATATAAGTTTGTTGTGAAGGCCCACCCTTACTAGTAGATAAGCCTCACAACCATCATTTCAATGTTCCAATAAAGGATTGAAATACTTCGTTCCCTAAAAATCTACCTGATGACGACAAACGTAAATGATTATCATCTACAACGACTAAACCCTTTGCTAATAAGCTTTGAATTTCTTGATCAAATAGATTTAATGGATTCTCACCAAATTTCTCTTTAAAAACATCTAAATTAACTCCGACGTTTTTTCGCAATCCGAGAAACATTTCTTCTTCCATTTTCTCCACCTTTGTAACAAGATGTCTTTCTAGAAGAGGAAATTGTTTTTCTTCAAGTGGTTGCATATATTTTTTTAGAGGTCCGAAATTAGATCTTCTTTCACCTGCTACGTAACCATGGGAACCTGCACCAATTCCGAAATATTCTTCATTGCTCCAATACGTAAGATTATGAAGGCTTTCATATCCAGCTTTGGCAAAATTACTAATTTCATACTGTTTAAATCCGTGTTTTTCCATCTCTTCCATGAGCAAACCATACATATTTGCTTCTACATCTTCTCCTGGTGTTGGTAACTTCCCTTTTCTCATTAAATTATAGAATACTGTCTTTGGCTCAATAATTAACGAGTAACCTGAGTAATGTTGAATATCTAATTGAAAAGCTGTATCAAGTGTTTCTTTAAAGTCAGATATAGTTTGTCCAGGTAGGCTATAAATTAAATCAACACTTATATTATCAAAGCCAATTTTCTTTGCTGCCTCTATAGAAGAAAATACATCTGTAGCTTTATGAGTCCGTCCAATACGCTTAAGTAGGTCATCATTAAAGGACTGAACACCAAAGCTTAATCGATTCACTCCACCATCATATAGGGCTTTTAATTTATCTTCTGTTAAATCACCTGGGTTTGCTTCGAATGTATATTCTATCTTTGGTAAAGGAGAAAGCTCCTTATTGATCATTGCACATAATCTATCTAATTGACTTGCAGATAAACTAGTAGGTGTTCCTCCTCCAACAAAAATGGTAGAAAGAGGTTGCTTTCCATACGTTTCTACCGTCAATTTCATTTCTTGCTCTAATGCACTTAAATATTCATCAACAGGTTGTCCTTTTAGGAAAACCTTGTTGAAATCACAGTAATGACATATATGTTCACAAAATGGAATATGAATATATGCTGCTTTTATCAATTCTTCACAACCTTTTTTTATATTGCTTTTCTTTAGTAAATATAGGGCTTTAAAAACATTTATATTAGTAAAGCTTCCACTTGTAGATATAATTAGAACTTTGCAAGAAAACCTTGTCTATTATTAAATGATGTCATTTTCAAAGAGTTAAAAATAATCGGTAGTGTACAAAATTTCTATACCTTGTATAAGAAAAGGAGGTTAGTGCCGCAATGACACTTAACCTCCTACTTATAACAATATATTGTATCGTTAGCAAGCTTCTTGCACATCTATTTCCTTATTATTTCTTTGGGTTTGAGTCATCCATACGTAATACTGCCATAAATGCCTCTTGTGGAACTTCAACAGATCCAACTTGTTTCATACGTTTTTTTCCTTCTTTTTGCTTTTCTAGCAATTTACGCTTACGAGATATATCTCCACCGTAACATTTTGCTAAAACGTTTTTACGCATTGCCTTAATAGTCGAACGAGCTACGATTTTCTGGCCAATTGCTGCTTGAATTGGAACCTCAAACTGTTGGCGAGGGATAAGTTCTTTTAATTTTTCTACAATGATTTTTCCTCGTTCATAAGCAAAGTCTCTATGCACAATAAAGCTAAGAGCATCCACTTGCTCCGCATTTAGAAGAATATCCATCTTCACAAGTGTTGAAGTTTTATAACCAATCAACTCGTAGTCAAAAGAAGCATACCCTCTTGTATTTGATTTTAATTGATCAAAGAAATCATACACAATTTCAGAAAGTGGAATTTCATAAGTAATCTTAACACGAGTCTCATCCATGTACTGCATGTCAATGAAAACACCACGTTTAAGTTGACAAAGTTCCATAATTGCACCAACATATTCGTTCGGAGCCATCATAGTTGCCTTTACATATGGTTCTTCGATTCTTTCAATTTTCTGCGGATCAGGCATTGCCGAAGGATTATCCACTTTTAATTGTGAACCATCTGTCATAATAACATCATAGATAACACTTGGTGCTGTTGTGATAAGATCTATTTTGAATTCACGCTCAATACGTTCTTGAATAATTTCCATATGCAATAATCCAAGGAAACCACAACGGAATCCAAAACCTAATGCTTGAGAAGTTTCTGGTTCAAACTGTAGTGCAGAGTCATTTAGTTCTAATTTCTCTAAAGCTTCTCTTAAGTCATTAAATTTGGCACTATCGATTGGATATAATCCACAATATACCATTGGATTTAATTTTCTATATCCAGGTAAAGCTTCTGTTGCTCCATTTTTGGCACTAGTAATGGTATCACCAACACGAGTATCACCGACATTCTTAATAGCTGCCGTTAAGTATCCTACATCTCCAACAGATAACATATTCGTTGGAGTAGACTTTGGTGTAAACACACCAACCTCGATTACTTCAAATTCTTTGTTTGTTGCCATCATGCGAATCTTATCGCCAGGCTTAACTGTACCCTCTACCACACGAATATAGGTGACAACACCACGATACGCATCATACAAGCTATCAAATATAAGTGCTTTTAGCGGAGCTTCAGGGTCTCCTTCTGGTGCAGGAACCTTTTCTACCACTTGTTCTAATATTTCTTCAATACCAATACCAGCTTTTGCAGAAGCAAGAACAGCTTCAGATGCATCTAAACCAATGACATCTTCAATTTCATTTCTAACTCTTTCAGGATCTGCACTTGGAAGATCAATTTTATTAATAACTGGTACAATTTCTAAATCATTGTCAATTGCTAAATATACGTTCGCTAAGGTTTGAGCTTCAATTCCTTGTGCAGCATCTACTACTAGCACTGCTCCTTCACATGCAGCTAAACTACGGGAAACTTCATATGTAAAATCCACATGCCCCGGTGTATCAATTAAATGCAAAGTATAGATTTCTCCATCCTTCGCTTGATATTTCAGCTGTACAGAATTTAATTTAATGGTAATTCCACGTTCTCTTTCTAAGTCCATAGAATCTAGCAACTGATCTTTCATTTCACGTGCTGTTAAAGCATTTGTTTTTTCTAAAATACGATCAGCTAATGTAGATTTCCCATGATCTATATGTGCAATAATGGAAAAATTCCTAATTTTTGATTGTCTATTTAACATTTCTTCTCTGTTCATTCGTTTGTTCACTCCTACAATAATCGCGCATATACACTATTTTTGATTATAGCAGTGTGATGAATAAGATTCAACGAAAAGTAAAAGGATTTACTTACGCTTTTCTATTTATCCTTCTCTTCCATGGTATCTCCAATCAAACTTACTCCTTTACCTACCAGAGAAGAAATCGTATCTGCTAAACCTTTTCCCATACTTGATAATAAGTTAAATGCTCTCATTTCCTCTAACTGTTGTTTTTTTTGCGCCAAATCTTGACTTGTCACATTTTCACCTAGCATGGTTGCTTCTACATTTCCATCTTCACTCTGTATGGAAACTGCCTGGTCAAAACCACTGTCTTCATAGCCTCTCATTTTATGTATCCCACTGTTTGCCTGCTGCATTCCAAATAGAACACAAACAAACATAAGCATAGCAATACCTATAGCACTTAGCGTAAATAGCTTCACTCTAATCCCACCTCTATCTTTCTTTATACTTTTGGTTACTTGAAGATGGTTGTTGTTCATTTAACCTTATGATATAGGTACCTTAGATGATGGAAAAAGAGTAGAATCGAACAAACAACAATCTAAGAGAATAGCCTGTGTATTTCAATTAGTTCTAGTAATTCTACTAAAAATATATGCAAATAATAGAGTTACTAGAACTTACTAGTATTAATGTGTATTAAAACCAACATTTTCTTGATCAATCGCTTTATGAAGTGCTGCGTTTAACCCGTTTGCAAGTAAGTTAGACATATCTTCAATAAAAACATCCACCTCTTTAGGTGTTACCATTAAATTATGTCCAATTGGTGATAAGACTTCATGAATAAGTCTTCTTTTTTCCTCTTCTGGAAGTGTTCCAATAATTCCGAGGAAAGTTTTACGGTGATGCTCCTCAGGAAGATCTTCGTCTTTTAATACTCTCTTCTCTCCAAAACTCATGCCAGCTGGAACTAAAGAACGCGAAGGTTTATCTCCTTCTTTCATTTCTTTCCCAAAATGCTTTAAAATATAATCAATCGTATCACTTGTAATAGAAACTGCATCTACAACCGTAGGCACCCCAATTGCTATTACAGGTCTCCCCAATGTGTCTTGACTCAATTCCTTTCGTTTATTCCCAACACCTGACCCTGGATGAATTCCAGTATCAGATATTTGAATAGTAGAATTAACACGCTCAATGGATCTAGAAGCAAGTGCATCAATAACAAGAATAAAATCTGGATTGGTTTTTTCTACTATTCCTTTAATTATGTCACTTGTTTCAATACCAGTTAACCCCATAACACCTGGAGCAATACTTGAGACAGGACGATAACCTTGTTGAACATTTTCTGGCTGTAGCTCATATAGATGTCTTGTTACAAGAATGTTTTCACATACTTTTGGACCTAAGGCATCTGGAGTGACATTCCAGTTACCAAGCCCTACTACTAAACAAGATGCATCTTCCCCAATATTCAGTTGCTTTAAAAACTGAGAAAATTCTTTAGCAAATACTTTTTCTACTTTCTCTTGTAGATCTGTATCTTGTTGCCTAATACCTAACACTTCAATAGTTAAATACTTTCCTTTTTTCTTTCCTATCAATTCTTCTCCTTTTTCCTTCACCTCTACATAGGACATCTTTATGCCATTCTCTTCTTTTTCCTTAATAATTACTCCATCCAACTGTGATTGATCTTGCTCATCTTTAATTAGTTTTTGATTATGTAAGGCAATATCTCTTGCTTCAATTGCTAAATCTGTTCTAATGGAATACCTACTTAAATCTAATTTTTCAGTCATAACAATCCCCTTCCTTCTCTAATATTAATCCTAAATTTAGCATTTCCTCTAACACTAAAAAAATTCATATTTCTCAAATTGAATGGATAGTATTGCATTATTAGCTGTCGTTTGATAAAATATCTCTTGTTCTTTAAGTTTTTTAGGAATGTATATATCGAGTTTAAATAATTAACTTGATGCTTCTTTTTAGGAGGTGAAAGTAAATGCCAAATATTAAATCTGCTATCAAACGTGTAAAAACTAGTGAAGCTCGTAACGCTCAAAACACTACAGTTAAATCAACAATGCGTACTGCTGTTAAAAAGACTGAGGCTGCTATCGCTACTAACGATGCAACTGCTGCAAACGCAAGCTTTGTAGAAGCTGCTAGTAAATTAGACAAAGCTGCTGCAAAAGGTCTTATTCATAAAAATGCTGCTGCTCGTAAAAAATCTCGTTTAGCTAAAAGAAAAAATGCTCTTAACGCTTAATGAGTAGAAAAAAGGCTATCTTAGAAGATAGCCTTTTTTTATTGCATAAATTTACTTTGGGCAACAACTATATATTTATTTAGGTCTAGTAGGTCTTATTTTTGGTGTTTCTCCCAACTCTCTTGCAAATTCCTCATCTACCTTATTTGGAGCGATTTTCAGCTCCTTTGGAGTTTGAGGCAAAGAATGTTTATTTTTTGATGGACTTTGACTATTTGCTCTTCCCATTAGATCCTCTCCTTACATTTAAAATCCTTTATAGTATGACGCTATTTCTAAAAAGATTTCTGAACAATATTTTCCTGTGCGGAAGCAAAAGAAGGACTAATACACAGTTTGTTTGGTTCATATGTAAGATCATTGATGATGGCCGATATTACTAGTAGGTTACAACATAAAGTGAGGTTTTATAATGAAAATTAGAACACAATTAATTATTATCTTTATTCTTTTCCTATCAGCTATGATTGGTATAGGTATTTATAGTAACTATAGCCTTCATGTAACTGAAGATTATAATCAAAAATTAAAAGATGAAAAAGAAATGCAAAGACTTGTAACACATTTACAATATAGGTTAGCTGGGATCTCAAATGATGAAAGAGGCTATTTATTAACTGGTGATAACTCCTATACAGAGGGAATGAAAGAAAAAGACAAATATGACCAGCAGCAAGCACTCGAGGACCTTCCGTGCCTAGTGTTGCCATCAAAGACCCCATACTTCAACTTTGTCTGCAACCTGTAAAAATTTTTCTTTGAGATAGGTTCTTACGGCATCCTCGTTCCCGGAAGTTCTCTGACTATCTGTTATTTCTTTTAAAAATTCTAATTCTTTCTCTTCCACTATGTTCACTCTCCCTTTTTATAAAGCTCTATTTAAATATAGCAAAAGAGGATAGTTTATTGATAGTAACTACCCTCTAACTATTCTATTTTGTTTAATTATTCTAACAAGACAGACATATGGTGATTCTTAAAAATCTATCTATTTATTAATATTTTCTATCTCAAATTTTTGTTCAAAACAAAATAGTTTAAACAACAAAACTAGTAGTTTGTTCAGACCGGTAGACAAACTATATAAAGATGGACAGAATGTTCCTAGTAGTATATTTAGTCACTTCTCCGAAAAGATTGTTTTCCTTTACAGGAGTTCGATTTGCGTGGAGGTCTCGCTGGTGAAGCCACCGAAAAGTAATACTATCTTTATCCAAGTATAGTAAACAACTGAATAAAGTTTAGTTTTTGTTTTCCGAGGTTTACCAGTCGCTATCCACGGGGCTCACTTACGAGCTGCTTCGGCTCTAGGCTGGCGAAACACTCGGACTGTCTCGCTAATCCCGTAGGAGTCAACTGGACGCCTCTCCAAACGATAAAGAATTGGTTACTAAAGATTTTCTTAACTCATATGTATCTATACATATCAACACTTTCTCAGTACACTTTCCGCAGTTCCCACGGAGTCTCACTCTTGGAAAGTAGAACAACTGTTTAAAAATACCATAATTTTTTTCTAAATCACTCTTATCAACATGCTAAACAAACTTTTTAGTGTGTTTTCTCTCCTAATCGAAACAAAATCATTTCAATTACCATATTCTTAGGCATTGCACCAGTCTTCAGTTGATAATCAGCATCTGCAAATAATTTAATACATCTTGTTAATTCTACTTCTGTAAAGCGCTGAGCCTGTCCTGCTGCTAGTTTTACGCGAAACGGATGCACTTTTAGCACTGTAGCAATTTGCTGCTGTCCGTACCCCTTTTGTGCCAGTCCCTTCACTTGATAAATTAATCGAAATTGATTTGTAATGATAGATAATATCTTTAATGGCTCTTCATTTTGTTTGAGCAAATCATAATAAATTCTTAAAGCCTCATCGATTTTTTTGGATATCACCTTATCTACTAATGTAAATATATTTTGTTCTAAAGATTTAGCAACTAATGATTCTACAATATCCGATGTAATTAATTTGGAATCTTCTACATATAGAGCCATCTTATCGATTTCTGTTGTCAATAAAGACAGATTTGTACCTGCAAGGCTTAGTAAGGTATCTAAAGCTTTTTCATCTATTTCCACATAATTATAAGCAGCTCTTTGTTTAACCCATTTTTTCAACTCTTGTTCATTTAATTTTTTTGCTTCTAGAACAGTAGCAACATTTTTTAATTGCTTCGTTATTTTTTTTCTTTCATCCAATTTCTCGTAATCGCCAATGATGAGGATTGTAGTATATGGAGACGGTGCATTTAGATATTCTTCTAGTTTTTTTATATTATGTTCTACTTTTGATTTGGTTTTTTCTGCAGTTAAGAAAAACGGATTATGTAAAACAATTACTTTTCTTTCACCGAAAAAGGGAATGGTTTCTGCATCTTCTAAAGCAACCTCAATCGGTGTTTCCTCTAAATCATATGTTGTTAAATTAAAATCTTCATCGTCCTCTGTAAGAAGAGTTTGTAATAATAAGTGTTTTGTCTCATTTATTAAAAAGGATTCTAACCCATACATTAAGTACACGATATCAAATTCCTTTTTCTTTATTTTTTTCCATATTTCTTCTATCATTTTTACTCCATTCCTCACAACTTGCTTATTTCAATCCAAATAGATGTGATTCTTAAATTTCTTGTATTTATAGCATAACAGAAAGAGAGTTCTCCATAAAACCTTTCCTATTCCTATATAAGACTTAATAAAAGTTTTTTCTCTAACTTCTACTGCCTTTATACAGGATAGAAAGTGTAATAATTGGAACCCTCTTTCTAATCTATAATGAACGTAACACCTTAAGGCCTAGGAATCTTAAAGTGTTACGGTGCACTAATATAGATCGTGGCATTTAATAAGTAGAATGCCTAAAAAAAGCTAGTGACATGCCTTACTCTAATAAATAGAAGATGACATGCAAAATTTCATGCAATTAGATTAAGTATTTTTTAGGTAATATGTTAGTGATTTTTCCTTTAGGGAAAGATAACAACACTAGCTTTTGCTATATTCTATGGAATCTGAATACGAAATGTGCGTATTTTTTTTGAAAAAAAGAAAGAAATGCCTCCATTTTGATCTGTTCGTAATACCTTTACATTATTATCATCTAATACTTTCAATACCTCTTCACTCGGGTGTTGATATAAGTTGTTAACTCCAACTGATATAATGGCCATTTTCGGTTTAAGCTTATCTATAAATTCAGCAGAAGTAGAAGTTTTACTTCCATGATGACCTACTTTCAAAATATCAATCCCCTCCAAGGAAGGATACTCATTCACCAAATCCAGCTCCCCGCCTTGTTCCAAGTCACCAGTAAATAGCCAGGATAATCCAGCAATTTTTGCCAACAACACTATGGAACCATTGTTTTCACTCTCATATTCTTCGTGTATTGGCGACAAAATAGTAAAATCAGCATTCTCTTTCTTCCAATAGTCTCCTCCTCCCACAAATTGAATAGGTATTCTTTTCTTTTGAGCAATTAGGAAGATTTCTTTTTCTTCCGAAGTGTATTCTTTATTTACTTTAGGCATTAAGATTTCTTTTACTTTTAATTCCTTTAATACTGCTACGCTACCTCCAATATGATCTATATCACCATGAGTGAGAATCAATTTATCAATCTCAGAAATTCCTTTACTCTTTAAAAAAGGTACCAATACCTTACGTCCTACTTCATAAGGATCTCTTCTCACTTGCCATTTTTCTTTCTCGAATTCAAGTGTTCCCCCAGTGTCAATCAAGTATGTTCCTTTATTAAATGGTAGTCTTACTAATGCACTGTCACCTTGTCCTACATCGATGAATGTGATTTCCCCTTCAGAGGAATAATTGCTACATACAAAATGAAATAGCATGCAGCCAATTGGTATACTATATAACCACCTTTTTTTCTTCTTCCCTACCGTTTCATAGCAGTAAAAGAAAATGGGAAGGCTTGTTATATATAGTAATAACGACAATATAGTGGGCTTTCCTAGAATAACAACACTGAAAGGAAAACTTGAGATTTTATGAACAAGAAAATCAGATACTGTCAGTAAGTAACTTAAAGGATACGCAATCCAAATTACATGCTCTAAAAGAAGGTAAGATAGAAAGTACAATACTATTACATATGGTAAAACCAAAACACTGAAAAAAGGAATATATACTAGATTTGCTAATAATGAAAGAGTAGGGATTTCATAAAAATAGGTTAATAGTATAGGTAGAACAGAATATTCAGATATGAAGGTGGTGAAAAGATAGGTTTTGAGAGGATGGTCTTGTGAGTCTCTTAAAATATTGGAGGAGATTATGAGAAAGTAACTTACAGTAAAAGATAGTAAAAATCCAATATCAAAGATAATACTTGGCTTAACTAGTAAATACAAAATGAAAACAATACTTAATATGTCGATTGTTGGTAGCCTTGCAAGTTGAGGAGAGCTTACTTTCATAAGAAGTAACATGGAGGTAAGGACAGCTCTAATAACAGACGGTCCCAAACCAGTAAGGATAGCATAACAAGGAAGGATGATCATTAGTATGAAGCTACTTTTCTCTCTTGTAACTCCTATTCGAATAAGAAGATAATAAATTATTCCAACAAGTACTACTATATGAGATCCTGATATAGCAAGTAAATGTACAATCCCTAATCTTTGGTATGCAAGCTGCAAATCTTCTTCCATCCATTCTCGATCTCCAAAAATTAGTGCTGAAGCTATAGGAACGATTTCTGTAGGGAAATAGGTCTCTATTCTTTGTATGCCCTTTTCTCGCCATACTTTTAACATGTTAACCATATTAAAACCTGACATTTTACAGGTTGCATTCGGAATATTCTCTAAGGTTAAAATCCAATGTATTCCATCATTAGATAAGTACTTCTTATAATCAAAAGCATTCTCATTTCTAGCTATATTTGGTTCCTTTAGTACGCCTTCTACTTTACAAGTTTCCCCAATAAAACTTTTATTCTCTAGCCAATGTTTTTCTTCTTCTGTTTTTATTTTGTAGGTGATGACTAACTCTTCTTTTACTCTGAGCTCTTTCCCTCTGCTATTCCACCTGTCACCATCCACTTTAGAGGCATCTGTAAAGGTAATAGAAAAGGTCGTAGTTCCCTCCTCTAACTCAGAATGATTACTATGTTGAAATTGCCAACCTCTTCCTAACAAAAGAAGAAATATAGCAAGCAAGACCAAAGACTTTATAGCCGTTACTTTTCTCCATAAGATTAGCCATAAAAAGAAAAAGGAGAAGAAAATAATACTTACATAAAAAGAAACAAATATAGCTAGTAAGCCTAGTAACGCAGAAATAGCTAAAAAAACCAACTTTCCATTTATTTTGCATCTCTCCTTTTCTTACAAGATAGTAAGCCACTTATTACATTAATTCTTTCTTTTTTCTGTTGGAATAGAGGTAAATAATTGAGTGACTTCTTGTTCTAATTCTTTCATAAACGCTATGTCTTTATGTTCCTTTAAGTGCATCATCATCCGTTCTACGAATTCCTTTTTTTCATTTGCTTTATCCACTAGTTCAATGTCTTTTTTTTCTACTTGTACAACAGATATATTTGCTTGTGCAAATAATTCCATAGCATAAGGATGATTCTTATATTCAGTTGCATAATATACAGTTTTAATACCAGCTTGTACAATTGCCTTACAACATTGTAGACAAGGAAAATGAGTTACATAAATGTCAGCATTTGCAGTTGGAACACCAAATTTAGCACATTGTAATAATGCGTTCATTTCTGCATGAATGGTGCGAACACAATGATTGTCTATCACGTAACAACCTTCATCTATACAATGCACACCTCCAGCAATACTTCCGTTGTATCCTCCTGCTATAATACGTTTATCACGGACAATCGTGGCTCCAACAGCTAACCTTGTACATGTACTTCTTAATGCTAATAGTTCACTTTGAGCCATAAAATACTCATTCCATGAGATCCTATCCACTGTACTTCACTCCTAATATGACAATTCACTTTTTTATTTCCTCATTTAGTTTATAAGTAACACCACTCTCCGTCAATATACGTCACATTCTCGTCAATATATGGTGTATGTAGAACTCATATAGTGATAGAATTTTCTAGCTTTTCATATGTTTTATCTCCTATTCCACTAACCTTCTTTAAATCTTCTTTTTCTGAAAATACACCATTTTTTTCTCTGTAGTCGATAATTGCTCTTGCTTTTGATGGACCAATTCCAGGAATTTCTTGTAATTGGCTTTCATCTGCTGTATTGATGTTAATTACCCCCTCTTCATTCTTCTCATGGAGATTTTGTTCAGGTGTAAGCAGTGACTCTATACCTTCTTCTCCTTTCAGTGGGACATAGATAACCATTTCATCTGTTAATTTCATAGCAAAATTAATAACAGAATCATCTCCTTCCTCCACTATTCCACCTGCCTTCTTAATGGCATCATGAACTCGGTCACTTGTAGTCATCTCATACACTCCTGGATAGTTAACAGCTCCTTTTATATCAACGACTATTTCTGTAGATGTTTCTGTTTCCACTATTACTTCTGGCTCCTCCCCCTTTTCCTCTGCACCATATAAAGTTTCTTCGAAAGATAAGTTTTCCTCTTTCACTTTTTCTTGTTCCATATGTAAATATAGTTGGGAACAAATGAAAAGAAAGATCCCAATTCCAATAATGATAAGGATTTTTTTATGTTTCTTTAGCTGAGACAATATAAGTACTCCTCCATTCAAAGGCATATTTTGTAATACTATTTCATATCGTTATATGAGAAACCGCTCATTATAGGGGGGAAGATACGTGAAAATCGGAATGATTGGAACTGGAAATATGGGGAAAATCCTAATAGAAGCAATGTTGGAAGGAAATGCTATTTCCCCTGAGGATTTGTTTATTTATAATAGGACAGAAACAAAAGCATTAGCTATTAAAGCAGAGTACGAAAAAATTAATCTTTCTACTAGTAGTTTAGAAGTTGCAAGAAATGCGGATCTCATTTTTCTATGTGTAAAGCCTCATGATATATTTAGTGTTGCCAACAGTATTTCTCCTTCATTAACAGCAAATAAATGTGTTGTTTCCATTACTAGTCCCATTAACCCTGCTCAACTTGAAACAGTATTTTCTTGCTCTGTTGCAAGAATAATACCAAGCATCACCAATAGAGCTCTAGCAGGTGTTTCTTTATTTTCATATAGTAATCAATGTACAAGTGCATGGAAGGAAAGATTATGGACATTATTTGAGAAGTTTTCCACCCCTTTAGAGATTGAGGACAATATTACAAGAGTAGCCTCGGATATTGTTAGCTGTGGTCCAGCATTTTTCAGCTATCTTACGCAAAGATTTATTGAAGGAGCTGTGGAAGAAACAGAAATTGATTCCGTTACGGCAACAAAATTAGCAAGTGAAATGTTAATTGGCTTAGGAGAATTACTAAAGAAAGAAATTTATACCTTACCAACACTGCAGGAGAAGGTGAATGTTAAGGGAGGCATTACAGGAGAAGGGCTTCAAATTATGGAGCAAAATCTTGGAGACATCTTTAATCAATTATTTAGAGCAACACAATTAAAGTTTGAAGATGATCTAAGTTCCTTAAATCATTTAGTCTCTGCTCCCAAACAATAAGTAACTATATAATAATTCTTGTTAAAAAGGAAAATCCCTGCTTAAAATATTTTTTTTATTTCAAGAAAGGGAATGAATTTTAGATTGGTTCATTCCCTCAGAATGTTGAGAACCCTCGCAATGGAAAGATGGGTATCTGGTTAATTAAAATATATGACTAAATAGAGGGATGATTTCCGTTACAGGGGTTCGCGCTGAGCTGCTTCGTTGCTTTGCACCTGCTTTCTTCTCGGACTGTCTCGCCTATCCCGTAGGAGTCTCACCCCTTCTACTACAATCAGCTGTATAAATATTCATATTCTTCTTACTAAATCACTTTATTACAAGCTGAAGAGGGAATGATTCATAAAGAATCATTCCCTCAGCTTGTAGAGAAAGTATCATTTTCTCTACAATTTTTTTGTTTTTTTATGGATTTTGGAACTTATTGGCTCTATTTTTTTTGGGGGGTTCAAAGAAAAAGACTCTAAAATGCATCTATCCAAGCTTGGATAGATGCATGGCAATTTTCTTTATGTTCTGACAGGCAGCTGTCATTAATACTTGTTCCGCTGCCTTCTGTTTACCGCGTAACCGACAGTAGCGAAGCCCATGCAGTTCTTTTGAATCTGCGAAGCTTCGCTCTACTTTTTCTTTTCTAAATTTATAAAGAACCTTTCCAGATTTAGAAAGACGATTTAACCGAATCTTCTCCTTATTTTCTTCCCAAATATGACGTGTTACTATTTTTGTATGGTTTTTTGAACGCGTGCATTGGGAAAGAAAGGGACAACTTTTACATTTTTTAGCGTCTGATTTGTATTCGCGATATCCTTCGCGAGTGGTTGTTCGATAGGGTAGTGTCTGACCATTTGGACAAGTGTAACAATCTGCTTCTTTATCATAGGTGAATTTCCATTTTGGAAAGAGCCCTTTTACTGGGCTATACCTTCTGTGTGCGATGACACCAAAAATATTTCGTTCTATGATTCCTTTACAAATAGGGTTCGTTAAATAACCAGAATCCAAAGCAACAGCTTCCACATTAAATTGGAAACGTTCGATTTGACGATCAAGACGATTTAAGTATGGGACAGAATCATGAACATTTCCTGGCGTAACAAAGGCATCCGTAATGATATTAAACTTCATATCTGTTGTGCGGTAATCTAAATAACAGAACATCTCTTGTTTATTATCACGGGACATAAAGCCACAATCAGGATCCGTTGTACTGACCCGAATTTCCTTCGTTTCCTCCACTTCCACCTTCTTCTTGAGGGGCTTTTTTCCGTGCGCAACCCGATCCTCCTCAATGGCTTTATCTAACTCTTCCACATATTCACGTGTTTCCACTTTCACCGTTTCTCTGGTGTATTTATGTTTATTGGCATTCGCTTTTAAGTGAGTAGAGTCGGTAAACAAAACTCTTCCACCAACCATTTTATGATTGATCGCCAAAAGAACAAGTTCATCGAAAATATCTTGAAAGACAGTGGTATCCTTAAATCGATTACAACGATTCCAGCTAATAGTAGAATGATGGGGAATAGCATCAGAAATTTTCAGGCCAAGGAACCAACGATAAGCGAGATTTACTTGGATTTCCCGTTCCAGTTGTCTTTCCGAACGAATACCATATAAATAACCAATAAACATCATTTTAAATAAAATCAAGGGATCTAAAGATGGTCGACCATTGTCTTCGGAATAATAGGGACGGACTTTATCGAGGATAAAAGAAAAATCAATGTGTTTATCAATTTTTCGTAAGAGATGATTAGCTGGAACAAGTTCATCTAAAAGAACAAATTCTACTTCATTTTGAGTATGGGAACGGGTATTTAACATTTAAACCACCAACCTATATTAGATAAGTATATTATATCAAATTACCGCGGTGAATAGATAAAGTAAAAACAAAAAAATTAAAGGCTGTCGAGGTTTCTCGACAGCCTGAGGGAATGATTCATAAAGAATCATTCCCTCTTTAGCTTATATTTTATTTTTTCTTACAAAAGAAGAAAATTCTTTCGGATTCTTCTTCAATAAGACCTTCTGTGAAATCAGCCTCTATTTTCTGAATGCTAAACCCACTTTGCTTTAACCACTCTTTATATTGATCAATAGGATATGTTCTTTGTAAATGAACTTCATCATATCGGCGGTACATGTCCGTTTCTTCGTCTAGTTGAAAAAAGCTTAAGTCATGTTCTACACTATTTGGATATTCCCCTTCATAGCATTGCCAAATTAGACTTATATCCTCATCATTAACAGCATATGTTTGATTAATAAACAGTGAATTCATCTTGTACAAAGAGTGAACATCAAAAACAAATAGTCCATTATCATCTAGATATTTGTGAACAGCCTTAAATGTATCTACAACCTGTTGTTCTGTTTCTAAATAATTTAAGGAATCGCAACATATACAAATGATATCAAACATAGGAAGTCCCTCAAGCTCAGACATATCTTGTTCTAAATAAAAGATAGACTCCCCTGCTTCTGACGTTTTAGCTTGAGCAACACTAAGCATATCCTCCGATAAATCCACACCAGTTACTTGAAAACCAGCTTGAGATAGCTTAATGGATAATTCTCCTGTTCCACAAGCAAGGTCTAACAAATGATTACCTTTTACTTGATAATCCTCTGATGCCTTTTTTATTGAATCTACCCATTCACCATATGGTACATCACTCATGAGATGATCATATAGATAGGCAAACTTTTCATAGCTCATTAATTAATGACGCTTTCGATATTTTCAATAGGTGCGTCTCCCCATAATCTCTCTAAGTTGTAGTATAATCTTTCATCACGATGGAAAACGTGAACAATTACATCTCCTAAATCAACTAAAATCCATTTTGCTTCATTATAGCCCTCTAAGCGCTTAATGGAATATCCTAATTCACCACATTTTTCTTTAATTTCATTTGCAATAGCTTGTACTTGCTTATCAGAATTACCATGACAAATAACAAAATAATCTGAAACCAGGGAAATTCCTTTCATATTTAAAGCTACAATATTTTCTGCTCTTTTATCATCAGCTGCTTTTACAGCAGTCATTAAAACTTTACGTTCATCCATTTAATCAACCTCCAGATTTTTTACTATAATAATTATAAGTATCTACACTTAGTGGAAAGACGGCACGATTATTTCTTATTAAATATATAATCGTATTCTTAACTGCCTGAAAAAATGCCTTGTCCAAGTTTTCTTTCGCTAATTCTCTTACCTCATTCACACCAGGAAAATCTCTACCTGGTTCAATATAATCAGCAAGATAAATAATCTTCTCTAACAAACTCATATTCGGCTTTCCTGATGTATGAAAACGAATCGCACCTAAGATATCTTCATCTATAATTCCCGCTTCTTGTTCCACTAAATAAGCACCTACTGGAGCATGCCATAACTCCGAGTGAAACAACAAAAGATTAGGATCCATATTTTGCTCTACTATCACTTGCTTCATTTCATCCAACGGTCGAAATTTAGCATAATCGTGAAAGATAGCAGCTAATTCTGCTTTTTTTTTTACTTCTCCATATCTTTCAGCAAGATTAATGGCAGTATCCATAACACCAATTGTGTGAATATAACGTTTCTCCGTAAGCTGTTTTTTCACTAAAGCTAATGCATCCTCACGATTCATATAAACGGTACTCCTTTATATAACGCTCCACTTCATCCCTAACTAAATAGGAAATAGTCTTACCAGATTCAATCCTATTACGAATAAGATTAGATGAAATATTTACATCAGGTACTTCTACATAATCAACATCAAAGCTTGTTTCAAGTTGATAATTAGGACGATTCACACTAATGAATTTTACCAATTTCATTAGTTCATCGATTTTATGCCATTTTGGTAAATACTCTACCATATCAGCACCAACGATAAAATAAAAGTCTATTTCTGGATACTCTTCTTTTAGCACTTTTATTGTATCAAATGTATACGATTTTCCTTTTCTATTCAACTCAATTGTTTGAATAAGGAACTTTTCATAACCACTGATTGCAAGTTTAAGCATTTGAACTCTCTGTTCATTCAGAACACTTACTGTCTTTATTTTATGTGGTGGCTCTTGATTTGGCATAAACCATATTTCGTCCAATTCTTTCGCATGGAGTACCTCATTTGCTATGATAAGATGGCCAATATGTGGAGGATCAAACGTTCCACCTAATATTCCTACTCGTTTCATAGTACTCGCCTCTTCTACTGAATTAAGATGGTAATACGATTGTTTTATTTTCTTTTGATTCTTTATACAATACAATGGTATGTCCAATTAATTGTACAAGCTCACTTTTTGTACCTTCTGCTAATTCTTGTGCAACTTGATTTTTATCTTCTTCGCAATTTTGTAGGATGCTGACCTTTAGTAATTCTCTTACTTCAAGTGCCTCACCTATTTGTTTTATCATATTCTCATTTACTCCACCTTTTCCCACTTGGAATATAGGGTTTAAATGATGAGCTTTTGCTCTTAAAAATCTTTTTTGTTTACCTTTTAACATGTATTTATCCTCCTAATTGTCGTAACACACTTGCTCTCATTCTTTCTGTATCAGGAAAGAATCCCTGCCATTTTTCAAATGCTAATGCGCCTTGAAATACAAACATATCTATACCATTTTGGATATTAGCACCTTTTTCCTTTGCACATGTTAGCATCTTTGTTTGCAAAGGGTTATATATGATATCACTTACAAATGCGTCTTTATTGATATTATCTACCTCTAACGGTGACTCTACTATATTCGGAGACATCCCAATGGAAGTGGTTTGTATGACAAGGGAATACTCTCCTAAACGTTTCTCAGCCTCGTGTATGCTTAATATCTTAGTATCAACAGCAAATGGACACTCTTCTTTTAAAGCTATAGCTTTCTCCATCGTCCTGTTACAAATATCTATCCATTTTACACCATCATATGCTAATGTAAAATAAATTCCTCTTGCAGCACCACCAGCACCTATAATCAAGACCTTTTGTTCACTTAAATCAGGTATTTGCTTTTTTAGTGCTTGTAGATAGCCATTTCCATCTGTATTATAACCAATCCACTTTCCATTTTCACAAACTACTGTATTAACTGCGCCAATAGCTTTACTTAAAGGATCTAATTCATCTAGAAATGGAATAATATCTGTTTTATGTGGTACGGTAACATTAAAGCCATTCACGTTCCTATCTCTTAAGCCCATTAGGCCTTGCTCTAGCATACCCCTTTTAATATGATACCGCTCATAGTTGGCATCTAATCCATAGTGCTGAAAAAGATCATTATGCATAGCTGGTGACATAGAATGCTTAATAGGATCACCAATAACCACATATTTTTTCATTCTCACTCTCTCCCTAGCTTGAAATTATTAATCAGTTTTCTTTTCTTCTATTTACGAAAGCTGAACAAATAAATCTATAAGAAGATACTTTACTTTTTAAATTAATGATCTCCTTAATAGAGCATGTACCCCTTTAGGCACATAAACAGATACTTGAATATTTGGTTCATTAACTGTTATCCAGCCTAATCCTGAAAACACAATATCCGTCTTAGGCTCTTTAATAGTGAAATCATGTCGAACAAGTTCAGGGAAATCTTCTAACTGCTCTGGTCTTGGAGGAGTTAGTAACTCTCCAACATGTTTCTCATATAATGAATCAGCATTATCTAACTTTGTACGGTGAATATTAATCCCATTGGAGAAATAACAAACAAAGCTACTTCGTTGTCCTTTAACAAAATCAAAGCGTGCAAGTCCACCAAAGTACAGTGTTTGTTGCTCATTTAATTGGAAGATCATTGCTTTAATTTCTTTTTTAGGAGTAATAACCTTTAAATCTCTTTTATCAATAAAATGGGCCATTTGATGATGATTAATAATCCCTGGTGTATCCACTAAGAACTTACCATCTGAAAGTGGAATTTCTATTACATCCAATGTTGTACCAGGAAAATGAGACGTTGTTATGACATTCTCTTCACCAGACACTTCTTTAATAATTCTATTGATAAAAGTAGATTTTCCTACATTAGTACAACCTACAATATAAACATTTTTACCGTTTCTATGGTAGTCAATTGCCTCAAGCACCTCTTTAATATTCTTTCCTCTTTCAGCACTAACTAAATAAACATCCTCTGGTCTTAAACCTAAATCCTTAGCTTCCTTCTTCATCCAGTTAACCACTTTTTGTTGCTTAACTGATTTAGGAAGAAGATCTACTTTATTTCCTACTAGAAGAACTTTATTCTTTCCAGTAAATCGATGTAAGCCAGGTAACCAGCTACCATTAAAATCAAAGATGTCTACAATCTTTACAATAAGACTATCACTTTGTCCAATTTCATTTAATATTTTTAGGAAATCATCATCTGTTAAAGATACATCTTGTACTTCATTATAATGCTTTAATCGGAAGCATCTTTGGCAGATAACCTCTTCCTTCTCTAATGAAGAAGGAGGCGCATATCCTAGCTCCTCTTTATTCTCTGTTTGAATGGCCACTCCACAGCCAATACAATGAATTCTTTCTGTCACTTATTAATCCTCCCAAGTTAATTTGCCGTTTTTTCTAAACCAATTTAATATTCTTCTTTCAATTTTTCGGTTAATTCTTGTCATAAATCCATCTGTCTGAGCAACAGGAACCACTAGTATTGTATGAAAACCACCACGATTTCCTCCCAATACATCTGTTAACAGCTGATCTCCAATAACTACTGCTTCTTCCTTTTTTATTTCCATTTGGAAAATAGCCTTCTTAAAAGCTCTTACTAATGGCTTTCTTGCTGCGAAAATAAAAGGAATTTGTAATGGGGTAGAAAAAGCACCAACTCTATCTTCATTATTATTTGATACGATTGTCACTTTAATGTCATGACGTTGCATTTCCGCAAACCATTCTATTATTTCAGGAGTAGCAAGCGGTCGATCCCATTCCACTAACGTATTATCTAAATCAGTAATAATTCCCTTTATCCCTTTTTCTTTCAGACTAGCAGGGGATATTTCTAATATACTTTTTACAAATTGATCTGGTAAAAATTGATTAAACATGATTAATACACCTCTCTAAGGTAATCCTTTATGTCATTAACAGCCATGCTTATAAATATTGTTCTATTATAAAAACATATAGTACATTTCTATTTTTTCGGAATGGTAGTTTATTACTCAAGTTTAGTTTGACATAATTTCGCTATCTTAAGTCTACTGATTATTTTGCTCTTTCTAAGAAGTACTAATTAATACACGAAAATAATATTATACCTTTTTCTAGCCTTGAAGAATAGAATATGACGGTTTTTTTTATCTAGACAGAAAAAGTTTTCGACAAAATACGCATATTTCAACAATTGTGGATAAACTTATTCACATAATACCCTTTGTATTATATATATCCCGCCCACTTTTTAACAATATAATCACAGGTTATCCACTAATAATTGTGGATAACAGAACAGTTGTTCTAAGTGTTTATTTTTGGTAAAGTAAGGTTACATAATAAATATTGAAAATACTTCCAAGATGATATAGAAAACAGATTGTTCATAAAAGTATCTAATTGTTTCCATTGAATATATGATATAGAACATTCTCCATACACTTACTTTACACAAAAACAACGTAAAACAGTATTTCTTTCAAATATAGCAAATAATACTATTTTTTTATAATGAATGGAGGTGTTTCTGGCATGCGGAAATTGTCAGATGAGTTATTAATTGAGTCTTATCATAAAGCAAGGGAACTCGACCTAAGTCCCGATTTTATCCGTCTCATTGAAACAGAGATTCACCGACGGTCTTTAAGTAATAAAATAAAAGTTTCTTCTTAAAACATAGACAAAGAAGCTGTCTATCAGCAAGTAAACTCCACTAATCTTTCGTAGGATATCCGATCCCTCTCTGTAGATTATGTGCGTAGTAACTTGAATCACAGCTTTTTTTTTATTTATCTTTAAAAGCTATTTTGACCTTAACTCACCAATTATCTCACCAATTTTAACTTTGTATGGAACAGATTGTAATGGATTACGTTCAAATGAATCCTTTTCAAAGAGTAAAACTACGGTGGAACCAAAAGAAAAATATGCCATCTCTTCCCCTTGAATAAGTTTATTTCCTTGATGAGATAATACAATAGAATTGATAAACATCGCTCCTACTTTCACCATACAAATATGAGAATGGAAGTCTGTATGTATTTCAGTAGCTGTTCGATAGTTCTTAGATAAAGTATCCTTACCCCATCTTAATCCATATTTATTTACTGGATAAGACTTTGATCCTAATGACCATTGCTTTGTAATAGAGCCCGAAACAGGACTATGTATACGATGATAGTCACTTGGACTTAAATACAATACCATAAATTGTCCGTCTGTATACTTATCTACCAGTTGTTCATTTCCTAGCATTTCGAGTATAGAATAAGACTTTCCTTTTACGATTATCCTTTTTTCCCTGTTTATTTCCCCACAGTCCTCTATGACAGCGTCAACAGGACTAATCACTTTATTTGGAGAGTGAGGAAAGGATCTAGCATCATCTTTGAGCTTCCTAATAAAAAATTCATGTAAGCTCTTATATTCCTTTAATGATTGCTGCATTTCATCTACATTTATTTTATACATCTTTGCAAAAGAAGGAATGATAACTTGACTACTTTTAGAATAGGCAAATTTCTTTATTAAGTATGAGCTCCATTTTCCATTTGTTAGCTCAATTAGAGAACGATAAATAGCTTCTTTCAATAAAACAATCCCCCAAAAAGTGAAATTTTTCTTTACCAATATTCATATTTTACATTAGAATTATATATTATTATATAAAAAAGTGTATGAATGCATTTTCATACTAGGAGTGAATAGGATGTCTTTACAAGGAGTCTTAGAATCAACGAAAAAAAAATGTAAGACACAATTAGCTAATGCACTTACATTAACAAACATTTCTCTTGGGGCTTTTGCCATTATCCATACAATAAAAGGAAATTTGGAGTTAAGCCTTTTACTAATTTTTATTGCTGCTTTAGCAGATAGACTAGACGGTATGGCAGCTCGGAAATTCCAAATTGAATCTGAGCTTGGTAAACAGCTGGATTCAATGAGTGATATCATTTCTTTCGGTGTTGCGCCAGCCCTTTTAATTTACCAAGCAGGATTAGCTCCACTTGGCGCATTAGGTGCTTTTTGTACTGTGTTGTACATGGTTTGCGGAGCCTTCCGTTTAGCTAGATTCAATATTACAGAAAGCAGCGGTTATTTTACAGGTTTACCTATTACTGCTGCAGGTTGCATATTAACACTTAGTTTTTTAGGGAATACTTTTTTCTCCCCTCTAGTTTACTTACTTTTATTAGTAGTATTATCCTTCCTCATGATTGGAAACTTCAGATGGAGAAAAATATAGCTTTGTTATAAAAAAGGAGATCTCGCTCTATTTCAGATAGACGAGATCTCCTTTTCTATATAATGTCACAATTATTATTTGACTGTTAAAGCTAAAAATTCTTCTACATCTGCTATACAAAGTTTAATGGCATTTTCCCAAAAATCTTCTTTTGTTAAATCTACATGCAGATGCTTTATAGCTAATTCTTCTACTGTCATACTTGCAGTATCTTTTAATAAAGCTATATACTTTTCCTCATAATTAGCTCCTTCTTCCAATGCTTTCGCATAAATACCAAGAGAAAACAAAAAGCCAAAAGTATATGGAAAATTGTAAAAAGGAACACTTGTAATATAAAAATGTAATTTCGATCCCCAGAATGTAGGATGGTACTCTTCTAAGGCCTCTCCATAAGCTTCTTTCTGTGCATCTAGCATTAATTCATCTAATCTTTCTTTACTAACAATTCCATTTTGTCTCTCTTTATAAAAATTTGTTTCAAATATAAAACGAGCATGAATATTCATTAATAAAGCGACTGATCGTTGAATTTTATCCTCTAATAAAGCCAGTTTTTCCTCATCAGTTTTAGCTGTTTTTAATGCAGCATCTGACACAATCATTTCTGCAAAAGTAGAAGCTGTTTCCGCTACATTCATGGCATAATTTCTGTTTAACGTGTGTACATCTCTCATAGCATATGTATGAAATCCGTGCCCTAATTCGTGTGCTAAAGTAGAAACATTTGAAGGTGTTCCAGAATAAGTCATGAAAATACGAGATTGTTGGCTTTCTGGGAAATACGTATGAAAGCCTCCAGGTCTTTTGCCCTTTCTATCTTCTGCTTCTATCCATTTTTCGTCAAAAGCTTTTTGTGCAAATGAGGACATTTCAGGACCAAATTGTGCAAACTGATTAATGATAAAATCGGCACCCTCTTGGTAGGTCATTTTAGATTGCACTTTACCAAGTGGAGCATCTAAATCATACCAGCTTAATTTTTCCAATCCTAATAGTGTTGCTTTACGCTCTAGAAATTGAACAAATGGCTTTTTATTATTTCCAATTACTTTCCACATGGTCATTAGTGTGTTTTCTTGCATTCTATTTATATCAAGAGGTTCTTTTAGGAAAGTATCCCATCCTCTCATTTTATAAACGTTAAGGCGAAAACCTGCCAAATGATTTAAAGTCTTCGCTAATAAATTCCCTTGGCTATTCCAAGCCTTTTCCCATTCGGTAAAAACTGCTTTTCTTACATCACGACTTGAATCAGAAAATTTATTGGCAGCTTGACCAACAGAAAGCATCTGTTTCTTATTTTCTTCTACATATGGAATCTGAATAGAGCCTACAATGGTGTCATACATTTGACCAAAACCATGGTAGCCATCAATGCTTAACTTATTTATTAGCATCTCACTTTGCTCCGAAAGTTTTTCTAAGGCAGAAGTTCGTCTTTCAGACAATACAAAATATAGCTCCTCTAAATTACTTCCAGCAAATAGTGTTTTCCACTCTTCATCCTTATAATGCGCTAGTTTTTGATCTAATTGAGTTAATACATTTTGAAAATTGGCACTTAATTCTGTAACTCTTCCTCTTAGAATACTTGCGCCTTTATCCTCGACATTTTGTGCTTCAAGACAACTAACAAAGGCACCAGCTTGTCTGACCTTTTTTACTACAAGTTCAAATCGATTAATTATTTGAAGTAATTCCTCTTTCTGCTTGTCTAATACACCAGTTTGTTCAAATGATTGCACCAATAATGAAAAAGTATGTACCTCTGTTTCTATTTCTGCTAAATGGTTTTGGAATTCCAAAGAATTACTTCCACCTGGAAAGAAAATTTCTAGATCCCACGTTTCTTGATAATGATTATTAGTCAATTTTTACCCACTCCCCTCTCTTTTAATACTAAGGGATATTTGTAGAGTTTCAAGTAATATATTTTGAATTTTTCGGATGCTCTATCTTCTTTCTTTTAGATTGTTATGTAGATTCTATTTAAATACAAAGACTAAGACACTCTGGTTCTTCGACATGTGTCTTAGTCTAAAATAATCCATAATACATTTTTTCTTAACAACCATCTTTATAATCTTTGGTACTAATAATAATAGCCACCAAATGCCCATACACCCCAAAATAAAATGATAACAATGAACAAAATGATAAAGAAAGCAAACCAAGCACCACTTGCTAAGCCTGGTACTCCACCAGTTGCCATATACGGTGCACCTCCATAATTCGCAGGTGATACTCCTTGGGTTGGAACTCCTAATGGAACCATTGGTTGTGTTTGATAAGGATAGCCATATCCAACCATATTAATCCCCCTCCTCTCTCTATAAATTATTCTTCATGTATCAATTTGTTTTTAGGCAAGTGTCCTAATTCCCATAATATTTATGTTATTAACCTTAGAAAAACCCACTTGTTGTGTAATGAACTGCCCCCTGTCAAGTAGACAGTGGAAATAATAAAATTGATTTAAGCGGCTTTAACTCTATATTCCATAGGGCTAAGGCCGTTTAGTCGTTTTTGGTATCTTTCATGATTATAAAAATG
>NZ_WEHU01000080.1 GCF_009183415.1 Bacillus sp. B1-b2
CACTAAAACAGACGAATAAGAAAATCAAAAAGTTGATACTAAGTCAACTTGAGCAGTGGATCTCTGGCCTTCCAAGCTATATCAAGTCTTATTTGCCGATTTCACTCTGCGAAAGTTGAGTTAGTAATAAATAAAATACATGGATAAATAACCTATGAATAAGATAATAATAAAAGTATAATTAGGCAACAATATTAGACATACTAATCGGATAGCCTTGTAAATTTCCTTCATAAATTCTTTGCATCTTATAATCATCTAATAAATCATAAGGAGTCATTAATGAAAGTGGTTTTTCGAAATAAATCACGCCACTCTCATTTAAGATAGAAGCAACAAATTGAGAGCAAAAATAGGCGTTTTTTCTATTATATGGAATGCGAAATAAAATAAACAATAGCCCTATTAAATTGTAGCGGTAATGCCTCTTATCTTCTTCCATCTTCTTGATTTTTTCCATTATTTTTTCATATTGTTCTTCTGTTACGGTAATGGAATAGATCACACATTTACTTTTTCGATAGAAATCATGATGGATGTCTTCCTTTATAAATCCCCCAATAAATGGATTATTAGGTTTTTTCCTACCGAAGCTATATACTTGCCCTAAATTAGCATCTAAGGAAATAGAGGCATGATTATGTGGCTTTCTTGTAAATAACTTTATACATCTAGTAAATAGTGTTCCTGTGTCAGTTAATATAATATATACTTTTTGATTGATCACACAGAATCTCCTTTCGAATCCGCTCTTCACTTTCTCCATTTCTAATAAATATTCCTGCTATATAGAGCACTTTTTATTCGTTCCTTTTAGTTTTATACCTTGATCACTGTATTTCCTCTTTTTATACTATGAAGAATTGCTAAAATAAGAAACATACTAGTGATTTATTTTTATATACGCCTTTAGTCTTAAATAGTTCCCAAAAAAAGAAGTGGAGTAGTTAACTCCACTCAGGCTGTCGAGAAAGTCTCGACAGCTATTCTTTTTAATGATAACTACATCTATTCACCGCGTTAATTTGATATAATATAATTATCAAACATAGGTTGGTGATTTAGATGTTAAATACCCG
>NZ_WEHU01000009.1 GCF_009183415.1 Bacillus sp. B1-b2
TTATTACAATAATTATAGATACCAATGGAACTTAAAAAAGATGACTCCTGTTCAATACAGAAATCATCTTCTTATGGCAGCATAGGCTTTTTATAAAATGTCCTTTACAAAGGGTACACTTTATTTCGATCCCAGACTTTTTACACCATATTCTATTATTATTTAAAATTCTATTGTTCTATGATTCCAATTGAAGTCTATCAGGTAAATACTGATTATTTATTTCTTTTATGATAGAAAGTTTGCATTTCGGTTTTCGTTTATAAGTAAGCAGTCCATTTATCTCTTGTTCTACATCTGTAAGCTGCGTATAGCAATATCCCCATAACCCGTTTGATTGAAAGATAGCATCCATAATACGTCGATAATCTTCTATATATTCTTCTTCTGATTGCACAGAAGTATATCCCCATCCCACTTGATCATCTACTTTAAATCCTATTCCTCCAAATTCCGTTAGAAGGATTGGTTCTCCTTGATAAGCGTATCCATTTGCATATACCTGCCACTTGCCATGTGCATGTGATATTAGGTTCTCAACAGAGGAAAGAGTTTCTTTAAAATATTCATACTTCGTCTTTTCTTCCAGTCTTCCATGATTATAATTATGGATGGCACATATGTCAGTTGTTGTAGCTTCCCATCCATCATTAGAAATGACTAGTCTCGTACCATCGATAGCATGTAATAGATGATACATTGTTTTAGAGAATTGCTGTTGTCTTTTATCAGAATGGATATTAGGAACACCCCAACTTTCATTCAACGGTACCCATGTTACGATAGACGGGTGATTATAATCTCTATCCACAATCTCCATCCATTCCTTCATTAATCTAGTTGCCGCTTTTTCTGTAAATACAGGTGCAGAAGCACACTCCCCCCAAACCAAGAATCCTAACTTATCCGCATAATACATAAATAAAGGATCTTCTGTTTTTTGATGCTTTCGACAACCATTAAAGCCCATCTCTTTTGCTAATTCGATATCTTTACTTAAGTCACTTGCTGTTGGTGCTGTCAATAATCCGTCTGGCCAATATCCTTGGTCTAATACTAACTTTTGATAGTATGGCTTGTTATTTAAAAACACCATCCTGCTTTCTGTATGTATTTTTCGATAACCAAAGTAAGATTTTACTGTATCAAGTACGTCGCCTGAATCATTCATTAATACTAATTTCACATCAAAAAGGTTAGGATTCTCAGGTGTCCAAGCAAATCCTGCATCATGGAAATTAGAACGGAAAATTTTGTTTTGGATAAGATCAACTGCTCTTTTACTAGTATGGCTCGTTAATTTTATTCGATCTTCTGCTATCACAACATCCTTATAACTTATCGTATATTCTAAAAACCAATTTTTCTCCTTAAGATTTGTAGCACCACTTACAAGAAGATCCAACCATATCATCCCATTATCAAAATCTGAGGTGAATTTAACCTTTTCTATATGCTCATTCTTTACCTGCTCTAACCAAACAGTCTGCCAGATACCTGTAGAATTGGTATACCAAATCCCTCTGGATTCTTCTTGCCAAAACTGCTTCCCACGAGGAATGGTTTCATCCTCAAATGGATCATGTACAAAAAGGGTAATAGTTTGTTTTCCTTCCACTAAACGATCACTTATATCAAATGAAAAGGAAGTATGTCCACCTTCATGTTCACCAACAAATTGGCCATTCACATATACTTTACAATGATAATCAACAGCGCCAAAATGAAGCAAAGTCACCATGTCTTTATGATTCTCTAATTCCACTTCTTTTTTGTACCAAACATATTCATGAATGGCCTGTTCTTCTATTCCACTAAGTTTAGATTGATAGACAAAAGGTACATTTATTTCTCTTGCTAGCTTTTGTTGATTAGCGTACTTATCCTTCCACCCCTCATTTTTATCATCCCACTCAAACTGCCATTTTCCATTTAAGTTCATCCACTCTGAGCGCACGAACTGAGGTCTCGGGTATTCCACTCTATTCATTGACTTCCTCCTATGGTTTCATTCTTCTTGTGTTAATTTTCTTAACCCTATCCATTGATACCTTTGGTTTTCGGTCAATTGTAAGAAGCCCGTTCACTTCCTGTTGAACATCTGTAAGCTGTGTATAACAATATCCCACCACATAATCTAAGTCCTGAATCGCATAGTGTATATCTTCAAACCTCTTAAAAAATGCTTCTTCATCTTTCACTTGATTTCCATACCCCCATCCCTCTTCTGTTTGGAATGCAATACCTCCAAACTCGGAAATAATAATGGGTTGGCCTTTATAAGAATAGTTTTCTGCAAATGGATAAAAATCCTTATTGAATTGCTTTCTATTCGATAGGACATAATCCATCTCTTTATAGCGTTCTGTAAAAAGTTTTCCAAATTCTTCGTAATCATGAAGGGTAATGATATCAGAAATAGTATGTTCCCAACCATCATTCGTGATTACAGGGCGCATTTGATCATATGTTTTCGTTAAATAATAAATACTCTCTGTAAATGCTTGTTGCTTTTTATTGTGATGAATAGCTGAAACTCCCCATGACTCATTAAAAGGAACCCATGTAATAACACTAGGATGGTTATAGCTTTGTTTTACTATCTCTAGCCATTCATGTGTAAAGTTTTTAACTGCACGATCATTAAATGCATATGTAGATCCTACTTCTAACCAGACTAATAACCCATATTTATCTGCTAAATATAAAAAACGCGAATCTTCTACTTTTTGATGCTTTCTTACACCGTTGTAACCTAACTCCAATACTTTTTTTATATCTTCTTCTAAAGCTTCCACGCTTGGGGGTGTCAAATCAGAGTCTTGCCAGTAGCCTTGATCTAATATAAGACGTTGATACAATTCTCTATTATTAAGAAGAATTCTGTTTCCATCTATCGATATTTTTCTCATTCCAAAATAAGAATGTACTTCATCTAATAATTGATTCTCTTTATACAGTAATATGTGCAAATCATATAGATGCGGGTTCTCTGGACTCCACGTTTTCATTGTCCATGGATCTTTTCGTTCCAGTACACTTCCTCGAAGGCAAGCTGATCCATCTATAAGGATAGCCGAGAGTGAATTAATCAATTTACCATCAAAATTAATTGTTGCTTCTACTCTATAACCATCTGCTTCAATAGGAATATTCGTATCTAATTCAATCAATATCTCTTGTTCATCATATAAGGGAGTAATTTTTGCATGTTCTATATTCATCGGAGAAACATATTCCATCCAAACTGATTTCCATATACCTGTTGTTTGCACATACCAGCACCCAAAGTTCTCATCCTGCCAGCGTTGTTTCCCTCTTGGTTGGGAACAATCCTTAGAATCAGTTACTTTAACCGTCAATTTATTTTCTCCAACATGAACGAACTTCGCAATATCTACCGAAAAAGCATGATAACCACCTCGATGCTTAGTTGCAAGATTACCATTTACATAGACAAAAGCCTCATAGTCTACTCCTTCAAAATGAACAATAGGATGTTTCTCTAAGTCATCTATTTCTACTATTCTTTCATACCATACCGTTTCATGATGTTCCTCTTGGTGAATCCCACTTAATTTTGTTTCATACGTAAAGGGTACTTCGATGAGACTTCCTTTTGGAAATGTATGAAACCACTTCTCTTTATCCCCTTTCTTTTCATTATCAAATGCAAAATCCCATTTTCCATCTAAAGATAGCCATTTATCTCTTCTAAACTGCGGGGTAGGATGTAGATTATTCATTAGTTAATGCCTCCAATATGTTGATTTCTTTTTATAGTTAACTGCTTAATACTCTTATTTTTCGCTAGAATAATTAGTCCAGCAGACATACATAAAATGACACTAACAATATCCATAATGATGTAGCTAAATGCTCCACATATGAATAACCATAAAGCAACTTTTACATGTACTTGATCATCTTTTATATATTTTTTCGCACACACCAAGTTAAACATACCAAGTCCGATTAGAGCAGCACCAAAAATACCAATAAATATATAGATACTGCCAACAATAGATTCCATCGCTTTCATATAGGCAAAACTAGTATTTTCAATAAGATTTGCTCCTCCTACTTTCTTCAAGGTACCATATACTAAAATCGTAATTAGTCCATCTATTATTTGCCATACACCGACAATCCTTACTAAATTCCTCTCCAATCTTCTGCTCATCATCCCTTCACCCCTGCAGATAGGGACATGGAATCTAGGAAATATTTTTGAGCAAACAAATAGAGAATAAAGGTTGGAATTATGGCAATTAGTGCCCCAGCCATTAATAGAGTTGGTTGTGCCTGATACATGCCTTGTAGTAATTGAAGACCTGGTGTAATCGGCATCTTCTCTACATCATTAAATACAATAGATGGCCATAAGAAGTCATTCCAAGAGCCTGTAAAGGAAAATAAGGAGACTACCAGTAGAACTGGTTTGATTAAAGGTAGTATCACTTTTCTTAAAACTTGAAAATCTGTTGCACCATCCATTCTTGCGGCTTCATCAAATTCAGTTGGAATATTATTCATAAATTGCCTCACTAGGAAAATATTAAATACACCCGCTGCTCCAGGAACGATCATAGCAATCGGAGAATTTACCCAACCTAGAATATCAATAATTTTATACAGTGGAATTAAATTAACGACTGCTGGAAACATCATGGTTCCCAATAAAAAGGAGAATAACCATTGCTTGCCTCTAAACTCTAATCTACTAAAAGCAAAAGCAGACATGGTGACAACTACTAAAACTAATAGAGTATGAGAAATGGAGATAAATAAAGAATTAGTAAACCATCTTATTAACGGAGTACTTGCATTATCTACTAGTAAAGATGTGTAGTTGGAAAGCACCCATTCAATAGGTAGAAACTTAAATCCAACTGATTGAAGTTCTATTTCTGATTTAAAGGATGTTACAATTCCCCAAACTAATGGAATAACCCAAATGATGGACATCGCAAGTAAAAACACAAAGGCGATTATCTTTGGAAATGGATTTATTCTCTTTCCGTTCATATGTATCCCTCCCTTGATTCAATTCTTCTTCTCTCGTAGGAAAAAAAACTGTAGTGATGCTATGACCATAATACATAGCCCAAGAATCACTGCCATAGCAGAAGAAATTCCAGCAATAGACTGACCAGAACCAAATGCATTTTGTTGAATATCCATTAACAGTACTCTTGTTGAATCAGTAGGTCCTCCACCAGTAAGCATTAAAGGCTGACCATAAACATTAAAGTGAGCAATCGTAGTAATAACCACCGTATACAACAGTTGGCCACGAATACTTGGAAGAGTAATTTTTATAAACTTTTGGAAAGTAGAGGCACCATCTATGTCAGCTGCTTCATAGAGATCCTTTGAAATTCCATTTAATGCAGCTTGATAAATAATCATATTCCCTCCAATCGACCACCAAACAGTAACAATTATTAAAGCAATCCATGCATAAGGTTGTGTTCCAGTCCACACTGTTTCTAATTTTAAAATATTATTGATAGGTCCATAGGTTACATTGAACATTAGTGTCCAAATGATTACTACAGCAGATATAGCGAATAAGGATGGTAAGTAGAATAACGACTGAAAGAATTTCCATAGTACTGGTTTGGTATTTAATGCACTTGCAAGCAGTAGTGGTACAATAATACAGAATGGTACAACAAATAATACAAATAAGAACGTATTCTTCAACCCAGTATGAAGCTGTTCATAAAAAATAGAATCTGTTTGAAGTAATATCTCTTTATAATTATCTAATCCAATAAAAGTCGGAGAGCTTATTAAATCCCATTCTGTAAAGGAAATATAGATGCCAAAGAAAACTGGAATAAGGAAAAACACACCGAAAATGAGTAAATGTGGAGTTAAAAACAACCATGGAGCAAAAGAGATTTTCTTCGATTTCTTATATTCTATTTGCTTCCCTTTTTTTAGATTAGGAGCTGTTTCCATTACCCTTTCTCCCCTTTCTTTTTTTCTAAATAAAGAAAATGATTTATTAACGGAAGTCTAGAATACAGACTTAGGCTAAACATATATAAAACGATGATTTGCCTAAGCTTGTAATAAAAATGATTTAGGAGGAATACCCATTATTTTTATCAACTGATTTACTTTCTAAGGGTGAGGCTCCTCATTAATATAGTTAGTCTGTGCTTACCGATCGCTTTCCACGGGGCTCATTTACGAGAGCCCTATGGTAAGCGAACCTTATCAGCTCTTTTCAGGCAAATCATTAAATGCGCTACATTATTTACTCTTGAGGGTCCATTAGAAGTTTGTCTACAGTCTGAGTCTTAACACATATAAAAATATGTTATGCTTTTTTGCTTTCTATCTTTATCTACTTAATTCGAATTATCTTTTTCTACCTTCGCCGCTACTTCCTTTTGCATCTGAGTAAGCGCTTTATCGACATCTAATTTTCCAAACACAGCATCCCCTGCGTGTGCATCAAGTGCTTCTGATACATAACCGTTGTATTTGTAGTCAAAGATTTTTAGAGTTGCTTGTTGCTCTGGTGTTGATAAGAAAAAAGCTTGAGGCATTTGTTTATATTCTTCCTCTTCTAATAGTGATAAAGTTGCTGGATTCTGCCCTGACTTCGCCCATTCCATCGAGTTATCTCGAACCCAATTTAAAAATTCCATCACTCCTTTTTCCTTTTCCTCATTACGAGATTCATCTTTAAACATCACGAATTGATGGGAAGAAGACCAGTTAACTGTTTTCGACAAGTCATCTGAAATCTGTGGTGCATTGGTTAATCCCCAGTTGATTTTGCTTTGTTTCACTTGATTTTGCATCCAAATTCCTTCTGGAAGAAAAACAACTTTACCAGTTAAAAACATTTGAGTAGGATCTTCTCCATCCTTTGTGGTGTATCCATCTTTCACTAAATTCTTCCACAAGTTATATGTGTCTTTTCCTGCTTGATTATCTAGAGTAGGTTGAATACCATCTTCTGATAATACGCCACCATTTTGTGCATATAGAGATAAGAAGTTTGGTTTTAACCAAGAAACACCAATAGAAGCTATTTTATCTTTTTTCGATACTTCTCCTACTTGCTCTATTTCAGCAAATGTCACAATATTATCATCTAACGCTGCAGGTAAATATTTACTTACTAAGTCTTTATTGTAATAGAGGCCAAATGTATGTATATCCAATGGAATACTATAGCGTTCAGCATCTAACTCTCCTATATTCCATGCCTCTTGAACATAGTTTTCTGCTTTTATCTCTGGATAGTCTGCTAACAACTCATTATAGGATGTCAACATATCATTATCTTTAAATTGTTTAATTCGTTCTGCGTGGACAATCGTTAAATCGGGAATATTCTTATTAGAATTTACAATGGTAGGAATTTTCGTATACATATCTGTTTCTTTTAAAGAGATATTCTTGATTTTGAATTCTGGATCGGTCTTATTGTATTCATCTACCATTGCTTGCATGTTCTTTCCATCAGGTCCTGTAAATGGATTCCAAAAAGTTATTTCATTTTTTGCAGCACTACTACTTGCACCTGAGCTACTACATCCTGTCATTAATGCAATGGATAAACCTAACACTCCAAATAGTTTCCACCTTTTCTTCGAAGTACCCATCTAAATCCCTCCCCATTTCATGTCACTCTATTCTTTAACTATTTAGTTAAAGAAATTCCTATATTTGTTTTACAATTTCAATTTAACAACAAAAGAAAGCGTTGTCAATCTTATTTTATCAATATTCACAGTGTTTTCTGTTGTAGTTAAACAAGTAGAGTGATACAATTATTGTACAAGCTTTTATTTAATCTTTTGGTTAAAGGAGATGATACATTTTGCAAATTCAAGTTTCTAAAGATTACTTCCATGTTTACCAAGCACTCTGTAGTGAAACACGGATTGAAATAATTGAAATTCTATCAAACAATCAGAGTAACATTTCAGATTTAGCTAGACAATTAAATATTAGTCCCGCAATTGTGACTAGACATGTCCAAAAGTTAGAAGAAGCTGGGATTGTAAAGTCTATAAGAACTCCTGGAAAATCAGGGCTTCAGAAAATAGTACAGCTGGCTATCGATCATATTGACATACAGTTTCCGAAAAAGATTTTTAAAGAATATTTACTTCATTTAACAGATCTAAAAATTGGGCATTACACAGACTTTCAAGCAAAACCTACCTGCGGAATCGCAACAGAAAAGGAGGTAATTGGGAAGCCTGATGATCCTAAATATTTCATGGATAGTAAAAGAGTAGATACACAGCTCCTATGGCTGTCAGAAGGCTTTGTAGAATATAAAATCCCTAACCTTTTATCACCTAACCAAATTCCAGAAATGGTGGAAATAAGCTTGGAACTCGCTTCTGAATTTCCTTTATCCAATAATGTTTGGCCAAGTGATATTACTTTCTATATGAATAATGTAAAACTTGGAACCTATACCGTTCCTGGTAACTTTTCAGATGTTCGAGGACGTTATACCCCTAGTTGGTGGAATGATAAATTTAGTCAGTATGGTTTATTAAAAACAATTCGTATTAATAAAATTGATACTGGAATTGATGGGGAGCCACTTTCAAGTGTAACGATTGATGATCTTCAATTAGAACAATCTCCTATTTTAACGCTAAAAATAGCTGCAGAACAAGACTCAAAGAAAGTAGGAGGATTAACTCTTTTTGGGGAGCATTTCGGAAACCATAGACAAAATATAAGAGTTGGTATCTATTATTTAGAGAAGGAAATCTAATCAAAAAACCCTTAAGCAAGTTTTCCACTGCCTAAGGGTTTTCTTACATCAAAATATGCGGATTCACATCAATAGAGATTTGCAAGCCATTTGAACTTATCTCTTGCTGATAATGATCTAAAACCGATTTGAGTACATCCTCTAAATGAGGTTCTTGCTTGAATTTAATTAAGCATTGATATCGATAACGATTTTTAATTCTTGATATAGGCGAAGCTACTGGACCAAGTATAACCGTTTTCGGTGATAAACGTTGCCTTATCACACTTGTTATTTTTTCTGATATAGATACTACCTTCATTAATTCCTCATGACTTATAGTAATCATCGTTAGGAAGTAGTACGGCGGATATGCATGCTGTCTTCTTATTTGCATTTCTGTTTGATAAAAAAGATCGTAATTCTGCTTACTTGCAAGCTCAATGCTATAATGCTCCGGCGTATATGTTTGGAAGATTACTTCCCCTTGCAATTCGTGTCTACCAGCTCTACCACTAACCTGTGTTAGTAATTGAAAGGTTTTTTCTGATGAACGGAAATCTGGTAAATGGAGCATCGTGTCTGCTGAAAGAACTCCAACTAATGTAATTCTAGGAAAATCAAGGCCTTTTGCAATCATCTGCGTACCAAGGAGAATATCTGCTTCTCCCTCTTGAAACTTATCAAGCAATTTCTCATGCGAGCCTTTTCTGCTAGTTGTATCCACATCCATACGAATAACTCTCGCCTCTGGTAGGATTTTCGCTAGCTCTTCTTCTACCTTTTGTGTACCTGTTCCAAAATAACGAATATGCTCCCCATTGCATTCCGGACATATAGTTGGTGTGTGGGCCTCAAAGCCACAATAATGACACTTCATTTGGTTCTGGTAACGGTGATACGTTAAACTAATATCACAGTTAGGGCACTTTACTACATATCCACAATCACGACACATAACAAAAGAGGAATGACCACGTTTATTTAAAAATAAGACAGTTTGTTCTTTTTTCTTTAGTCGATCCTTTAATTTTTCCATTAAGACACCTGAAAACATAGAGCGATTTCCATCTCGAAGCTCTTCTCGCATATCAATGATTTCAACCTTAGGTAACGCCTGGTTATTCATTCGATTAGGTAAAGACAGTAGCTGATATACCCCTTTTTGCGCTCTTGCAAAGCTTTCTAAAGAAGGGGTAGCACTCCCTAAAACAATGGGGCAATTATGTTTTAATCCTCTTTCAATTGCCACATCTTTAGCATGATATCTTGGATTCTCTTCTTGTTTATAGGTCATCTCATGCTCTTCATCAATAATAATAATGCCCAAGTTTTCAAATGGTGCAAAAACAGCGGATCTAGCACCTACAACTACACTTACTTCTTTTCTTTGAATTTTTCGCCATTCATCATACTTTTCGCCAACTGATAAACCACTATGAAGAACAGCCACCTTATCGCCAAATCGACCTTTAAAGCGATTAACCATCTGTGGAGTAAGAGCAATCTCTGGAACAAGAACGATCGCTTCTTCCCCTTTTTGTAATACTTTCTCAATAGACTGTAAATACACTTCTGTTTTCCCACTACCTGTCACACCATATAGAAGAAAAACTTCATGCTGATTATTTTTTACAGCTTCACAAATGGGCGCAAGCGCTTCTGCTTGATCCTCTGTTAAAGATAGTGACTTCGTTCTTTCAAATACTCTCTCCTCATATGGATCACGATAGACTTCTTGCTCCACTTCACCAAGTACACCTTTCTCTATTAACCCTTTAATAGCAGCAGTAGAGATGCCTAGATGTGTTAAAAGCTTCTTTTGTTCTATCGGTTTTGGGTTTTCTATAAAATATAATAGAAGGGAATGTTGTTTTTTAGCATTTTTGTTTATAGTTTCCTGATATTGCTGAAGTTCTTTTCTACCCATTAGAGGATAAATATGCTTCACTTTCTTTTTTTGTCCTCTTGATTTAACTTCATAGATAACCTCAATTGTGCCTTTTTTCACTTCTTTTTGAAGAGTGGAATGAGAAACTGATTCCAATGCATCTTCCCATGCTATTTCTTCCTTGTCTTTTAAAAGCTCTATAATGGACGGATCTAGTACTGTTTCATTTCCCAATACTTTTTTTATTTTCCGCTGATATTTCGCTTTTAAAGCTGGTGGAAGCATTGCTTGATAGGCAGATATTTTATAACAAAGGGTTGAATGACTTAGCCAATCTGCAAGGGATAATAACTCTTCATTTAATACAGGGATTAGATCCATTGGTTCCGAGATTTTCTTTAGTGATTTAAAAGTAGAGGTAGCTACAACACTTTCTACAAACCCTTGGACCTTTCTTGGACCAAAAGGAACGATTACTCTCATCCCTGGTTGAATGACCTCTTCCAACCACTCTGGGATAAGATAGTCAAATGGCCTGTCCGTCTGTTTAGCCGGTACATCCACTATCACCTTAGCTACAGTCATATCTGACCAGCTTCTTTCATTTTAGTAGCCTGTTCTAGTATCCTTTCAGCCACTTTCTCCTTTGAAAGAAGCGGTAATTCTATTATACTTCCATCTTTCTTATACATGGTTACAAGATTCGTGTCTGTTCCAAACCCAGAATCTAGTCTATTAACATTATTAGCCACAATCATATCGGTATTTTTACGGGTTAATTTATCCATCGCATAATGTGCCATATTCTGTGTTTCTGCAGCAAATCCAATTAAGATTTGGTCCTTCTTTCTTTTTCCCAACTCTAGTAAGATATCTTTCGTCCGAGTAAACTCCAGTATTTCTGGTCCATCTTGTTTCTTCACCTTATGTTCATGCACAACAGTTGGTTTATAATCACTAACTGCAGCAGTCTTTATAATAATATCTGCTAATTCACTGTGTTCCATTACTGCTTGATACATCTCTTCCGTGCTCTCAACCTTTACGACTTTTATTCCTTTTGGAGGATTTAAGTGAGTTGGACCTGAAACTAAAATAACATTAGCTCCTTGTTCGACTGCAACACGTGCAATACTATATCCCATCTTTCCAGTTGAATGATTAGAAATAAAGCGTACAGGGTCAATTTTTTCTCGAGTTGGACCTGCTGTAACAAGTACTGTAGTTCCTGCTAAATGTTTCTCTTTCGCAAAGTGATTCTCGACATGCTGAACAATCATTTCTGGTTCTTCGAGTCTTCCTTTTCCTACATACCCACAAGCTAAATAACCTTCTCCAGGATTAATAAATCGATATCCATATTGATCAAGAGTATCCATATTTTTCACCACAGCTGGGTGATCATACATATGTACATTCATGGCTGGTGCAATCCAGACATCACTAGTTGCTGCAAGAAGGGTGGTAGTTATCATATTATCAGCAATGCCATTAGCAAGCTTTCCTATTACATTGGCAGTAGCTGGTGCCACTATTATAAGATCTGCCCAATCAGCTAAGTCAATATGAGCAATTACTTTCGCATCTTTTTCATCAAATGTATCTGTATACACTTCATTTTTAGATAGAGCTTTAAATGTTAGTGGATTAACAAATTGCATGGCAGAATCAGACATCATTACTTTTACCTCTGCCCCTGCTTGTGTTAGCTTACTTGTCAGCGCACACGCTTTATATACAGCAATCCCTCCTGTTACACAGAGAAGAATCTTCTTTCCTGTTAGCATCGGACTGCCTCCTTCCTCCATAGATATTTTACTCGTCAATTACATTCATTACACATAAGCATAGTATTATTTTTTAGGTATGTCCACGAAAAAAGACTTAGCAAAATTTGATCATCCTTTTGCTTAAGTCTTTTAATAGAATTAGTATTTTTTTCTCAATCTTAGTCTTCGATTAAGTTAGCTGGTATATTCACTCTGTATGTTAATTGGTCTTCGTTAATTTCTTCTAATGCTTTCCCAACATTTTTATGAGAAACATACTTAGTCAATTGTGGCTTAGCATTTGTTTGTAGCTTTCTAGCTCTTTTAGCAGCTACAGATACTAAGGAATATTTGGAATCAATTTTCGTCATTAATTTGTCAATAGATGGATATAACATAAATTATTTAGCCTCCAGCATTTTTTTATATTTAGGTTCTACTCTTTCTCTACGGCAATGCTCTGCCACTATAATTGCTTTGATTTTTTTAACAGCATTCTCTACTGTATCATTTTCTACAACATAATCATATAGGTGCATCATTTCTAATTCTTCTCGTGCTGCAAGCATTCGATTATTAATAATTTCTTCTGTTTCTGTTCCTCTTGTCACAATTCGATTCTTCAATTCTGAGAGACTCGGTGGACTTAAGAAGATAAATAATCCATCAGGAAATTTTTCTCTTACTTGCTTAGCACCTTCTACTTCAATCTCAAGGAAGACATCTTTTCCTTTTAGAGTAGTTTCTCTTACATAATCTACTGGAGTACCGTAATAGTTCCCAACAAACTCTGCATATTCTAGTAACTTTCCTTGTTCGATTAATTCCTCAAAATCTTCTCTAGATTTAAAGAAATAATCAACTCCATCTACTTCACCAACACGTGGGAGTCTCGTTGTCATGGAAATAGAATATTCAAAAGAAGTATTCTCTTGTGAAAATATTTCTTTTCTAACAGTACCTTTCCCTACACCTGAAGGTCCAGATAATACTATTAAAAGTCCCTTTTCTACCAAATCCTTCTCCTACCCTTCATCCATCATATCATCACGATCATTTAACCTAGCAGCAACTGTTTCTGGCTGTACTGCTGAGAGAACAACATGGTCACTATCCATGACAATAACGGCTCTTGTTCTTCTGCCATATGTTGCATCTATAAGTGAACCCCTATCCCTAGCATCTTGTATAATGCGTTTAATGGGAGCAGACTCTGGACTAACAATAGAAATGATTCTATTAGCAGAAACGATGTTACCAAATCCAATATTTATTAATTTAATGGACATCCTATTACTCCAATCTAATTAGTTTTAGTGTTAACTAGGAAGATTTATTCTAAACCCACTTATTCAATGTTTTGAATCTGTTCCTTTATTTTTTCTAGACAGCTTTTAGACTCTACTACCAACGTCCCAATAACAGATGAATTAGCTTTTGAACCAATTGTGTTAATTTCTCGATTCATTTCCTGTAGCAGGAAATCAAGCTTTCTTCCAACAGGTGTAGTTTCTTCTAAAATAAAGTAGAATTGTTGAATATGGCTAGTTAAACGAACCAATTCTTCATTAATATCCGCCTTATCAGCAAATATGGCAACCTCAGCAATAAGACGAGTTTCATCTACAGGTTCTATAAGAAACTTATCAAGTCTTGCCTTTAATTTTTCTCGGTACTGCTCAACAACTTGTGGAGCTACCTCTTGCAATCGAGATAGAAGACTTTCTAGTCGCTTTAAATGACTAATTAAATCTTTCTTCAACTCTAATCCTTCTACCTTACGCATTTGTTCTAATTGTACGACTGCTTCACTAAACACAGTGACCAATTCACTTGCTAACTCCTCTGTGTCTAGTTCGTGGTCAAGCAATTCAAAGCAATCTTCTTTACTTACTAAGTCTTGAAGTGATATCGATTCTTTTATGGTATATCTTTCTTTAAGATTAGTTAGTAATTCATGATATTGGTCAAGTAATGACCAATTAACAACAATTTTCTTTTCTGTGTTCCCTTTGCTTTCAAGGGTTACGTATACTTCCACTCTACCTCTATGTATATCATTAGAAATTATTTTCTTTAGTTGATCTTCCAAATATAAGAATTGCTTAGGCATTCTAAAAATGAGGTCAATAAAGCGATGATTAACAGACTTAATTTCGATATGAATGGATAAATGCTGTAGTTCTTTTTTTGCCATTCCAAATCCTGTCATACTTTTAACCATACTTACACATCCATTACAGTGAAGATATTTTGTTGTTTTTCATTGATTAATAGGTTAGGTGATATAAAATATTATAATACCATATTTATAATTTATTTACATTATAATTCAGACTGTTGATAAACTTCTAAGTGTAAATTTATTTACATTATAATTTATTTTCATAAAATAAACAAAAGGTAATAGAGCTATCTCTACTACCTTTTTGTATTATATCATATTTTATTTTGATTTACTTAATAAAAATGATCCAGCTAGTAAAAATGTTGGGACTGATGCGAGTCCGATGATCATTGGCCAATCGTTCATTAGAATTGGCACTGTATGGAAAATTTCTTGTAAAAATGGGATGTAAATAACACCTATTGCTAATACTAAGGATGATATTACTGCCCAAACTAAATACATGTTGCCAAAAGGATTTCGAGATAATATCGATTTTTCGCTTCGACAGTCAAATACATGGATAAGCTGTGCTAGTACCAATGTAATGAATGCAACGGTTTGAGCGTATTCGAGATTTTCTGGATTATTATCATAAGCAAACATAAAGGCAAGTAGAGTAGAAATCCCTATTAAGAATCCTCTAGAAATTACCTTCCAGCCTAATCCTCTCGAGAACACCCCTTCACTAGGATTTCTAGGTCCTCGTTTCATTACGTTATCTTCTGGTCTATCTAATCCTAACGCCATAGCTGGTAATCCATCTGTTACTAAGTTAACCCATAAAATTTGTATGGGAACTAACGGTAACGGTAGAGCTAAAATCATAGCAAATAACATAACTAGAATTTCCCCAACATTAGAAGCAAGCAAATAGCGGATAAACTTACGAATGTTTTCGTAAATATTTCTTCCTTCAATGATAGCAGACTTAATACTTGCAAAATTGTCATCCATTAAGACTAAGGAAGAAGCTTCTTTCGCAACATCTGTTCCAGTAATCCCCATTGCTATTCCAATATCCGCTTTCTTAATGGCAGGTGCATCATTTACTCCATCACCAGTCATCGCCACGACATGTCCTTTATTTTGGAAAGCTTGAACAATCTTTAATTTATGTTCTGGTGAAACCCTTGCAAATACAGAAACATCTTCGACAACATCTTCTAATTCACTAATGCTCATATTGGAAAGTTCTTTACCTTCCATTACTTTAGAACGACTATTCGCAATACCTAATTGTTTGGCAATCGCATTTGCAGTAATTACGTGATCCCCTGTAATCATAACTGTCTTTATTCCAGCATCCTTACATTCTTTAACAGCCTGTTTCACCTCTGGTCTAGGAGGATCAATGATTCCTTGAAGACCAATAAAGGTTAGATCTTTTTCTGCTTCTCTTTCATGTAAAACCATAGTGGTTGCTGAAATTTCTCTAAAACCAACTGCAATGGTTCTTAATGCTTGTGATGCAAGTCCATTTATCGCATGTTGTACGACCTTTTTTTGGTCTGTCCCCAGGTTTTGCGAACGATTTTCAAATAGAATCGATTTACTTACACCTATTAATACATCTGGAGCACCTTTTGTGACAATAAATTGTCTGCCAGTTGGATCTTTAACAACAACACTCATCATTTTTCGAGTAGAATCGAATGGAAACTCATTCACAATAGTAAATGTATTTAGTAGTTGATTGCGATCATAGCCTGCTTTCATTCCAGCAACTAATAATGCACCCTCTGTTGGATCTCCATTTAAGACAAACTCTTTATTCTTATGCATAATTTCTGCATGATTACAAAGCATTCCAAATGTTAATAACTGTTGAAGTGCTTTGTCTTTATTTGGATCAATCTTCTTATCTTCTAGATAGAAGCTTCCTTTAGGATCATAACCAATTCCATCAACTGTATAGGTGTTTCCACCAATCCATGTCTTTGTAACGGTCATTTTGTTTTGTGTTAATGTCCCTGTTTTATCAGAACAAATAACGGACGCACACCCTAATGTTTCTACTGCAGGAAGCTTTCTTACAACCGCATTCTTCCTAATCATTTTCTGTACGCCTAATGATAAGGCAATGGTTACTATCGCCGGTAATCCTTCTGGAATAGCAGCTACTGCTAAGGAGACACCAGAGATAATCATTGTATATAAATCATTTCCTTGGAATACACCAATAACTACTACTAAAACAGTTAAGAATAGAGCTGTTACAATTAGTATTTTTCCTAATTGCTCTAAACGTCTTTGCAACGGTGTTGTCACAGAATCTGCATTTTGCAGAAGATCAGCAATTTGTCCCATTGCTGTTTTCATTCCTGTTCCAATAACAACCCCAATTCCGCTTCCCCTAGAAACCATTGTACCCATAAAGCCCATGTTTTCCATATCGCCTAATGCTAGATTGTTGTTTTTAATAGCAGAAACGGTTTTAGAAACTGGTACAGATTCACCTGTTAGTGCAGATTCTTCTACCTCTAAGCTTCTAGACTCAATAATTCTCACGTCTGCTCCAATGCGGTCACCACTGGAGAACTTAATGACATCACCAGGAACTAATTCTTTCGATAGGATATTTACCCATTCACCGTTTCTTAGAACATTTACATGAGGCTGTGATAATTCTTTAAGGGCAGATAGCGACTTTTCTGCTCTAATCTCTTGAAAGAAGCCAATGAAACTATTCAAGATGATGATTGCAATAATTGCAATCGCATCAATATATTCACCTAACAAACCAGATATAAGTGTCGCTGCTAAAAGAACGATTACCATAAAATCTTTAAACTGACTAAAGAATAAAAGCCATAAAGATTGCTTCTCTCCCTCATCTAATTCATTTAAACCAAACTGGTTTCGTCGTTCTTTTACACTATCATCTGTTAACCCAGCCGAAAAATCAGTGTTTAATGTTTGTTCAACTTCTTTTTCGTTCAATTCATGATAATTCATCCGGCCATCACACTTCCCCCTTTTTTCATTCACCGTTCGCTAAAATTAGTAGTAGCGAAGAAATCGTAGCTGTTTGGATCAACGTTAACATGCTAGTAACTAACATACATAGTTGTCCCAACACCACTCTAAGAGAATTCTATTCAGACTTGGACAAAAAAATGAATTATTCTTTCATGTTTGTGATGAAATTAATAATTTGTTTGTAATAGCTTTATAGTAAATAAAAAGATTCTTCCCTAATAAACGTCTTCGGTCATCTATTTCATTTCAAATCCTTGTATTTATCTTCATTAAGAGATAGAGTAAAGACAGGAATTTATAATAAATGAGGTTGTTAGTTATGTCATTTGATGGTTTATTTACAAGAGCAATGTCACTTGAATTAAAAGAACAATTACTTGGAGGCAGAATTAATAAAGTTCAGCAGCCTTTTACAAATGAGATTATTTTATCTGTACGTGCTAATGGAAAGAATCAAAAATTACTTTTATCGGCTCATCCTAGCTATGCACGTATTCAATTTACAGAAGAATCCTACGAAAATCCAAAAGAACCACCAATGTTTTGTATGCTGTTACGAAAGCATTTGGAGGGTTATTTTATAGAAGATGTTTATCAAATAGATAATGAACGGATTATTGTATTAGAAATAAGAGGAAGAAATGAAATTGGCGATACTTCCTACAAAAAGCTTATGATTGAGATTATGGGTAGACATAGTAATATTATTTTAGTGGATCGAGACAAGAATACTATTTTAGATAGTATTAAACATATTTCCTATGCAGTGAACAGTCACCGCGCTATTTTGCCTGGCTATGAATATAAAGCTCCGCCCGCACAGGAGAAACAAGATCCGTATACAGCTACTGAAGAGGATATTTTAAGAGCTATAGATTTCAACAGTGGAAAATTAGACAAGCAGTTAGTACAACAATTTGCTGGATTTTCTCCATTAATCGCAAAGGAAATTATGTATCGCGCAGGTCTTGCTAATAAAGAGACATTACCTAAAGCTTTCCTAACAGTTATGGAACCTGTGAAAAAAGGCACTTACTCCCCTTCTATTATTACATCTGAAAAAGAAAGTTTTTATTTTCTTCCATTAGAGCATATAAAAGGTGAGATAAAAACCTTTCCAACCTTAAGTAAAATGCTTGATCGCTATTATTTTGGAAAAGCAGAGCGAGATCGTGTAAAGCAACAAAGCAATGATTTAGAACGCTTTATCATGAATGAACGAGATAAGAATAGCAAAAAAATTAAAAAGCTAGAACGATCATTGTTAGAAGCAGAGAATGCCGATGAATATCAATTACTTGGAGAGCTATTAACAGCTAATCTCTATGCAGCAAAAAAAGGGATGTCTGAAATCGAAGTAATCAATTACTATGATGAAGATAGTAAAATGATGAAGATTACATTGAATCCGCGACTAAGTCCATCGGAAAATGCGCAAAAATATTTTACTAAATATCAAAAAGCGAAAAATTCGGTGGAAATAATTAAAGAACAAATTCGTTTAGCAGAGCTTGAATACGAATACTTTGAAACTCTTTATCAACAAATTCTTTCTGCCTCTCCTAAAGATATTCAGGAAATTAGAGAAGAATTAGTAGAAGAGGGATATCTACGCGAAAGAAAGAAAAAGAATAATAAAAAACCACAAAATGTTAAACCTGTATTAGATTATTATCTTTCTATGGATGGAACTGAGATCCTGGTTGGTAAAAATAATAAACAAAATGATTATTTAACCAATCGTGTGGCAGCACGTGATGAAATCTGGCTTCATACGAAGGATATTCCTGGTTCTCATGTAGTAATTCGTAGTAAAGAGCCTTCAGAGGAAACTATACTGCAAGCTGCAAAACTTGCTGCTTATTTCAGTAAAGCGAGACAATCCAGTTCAGTTCCAGTTGACTTTACGCTAGTACGCCATGTGAAAAAGCCTAGTGGAGCGAAACCCGGCTTTGTTATATATGATAATCAGCAAACAGTTTATGTTACACCTGATGAAGAGACGGTTATTCGGTTGAAGAAGGAATAAGTGGAAATGCTAAGCGAGAGTGTACTACTCTCGCTTTTTATTAAAGCCGAATAATTCTTATTAATTCACTTTTCATATTTTTCGGCTTTGATTATTTATGTTACCAAGAGATGCTAGATAAAATATGAAAAGTGATAAAGCTAATATCCATAACTCAGCATATAATGACTCCTTAATTACATAAACAGAAGATATACTATTCAATAATGCGTGTGTCATGATACACTTAAAAACACTTTTTGTATGATGATAAATAACTGATAATAGGAATGAAAATGAAATCGTATTAAGGCTGAATGTGAAGAAATTTAAAAATTCATATTGATATGTTCCAATAATGAAAAATAACGGCAAGTGCCAAAGACTCCACACAATACCTATAATTAATGTGCTTAAAAATGGAGATAATCTTTTTTCCATTTCAGGTTGCATAAGTCCTCGCCACCCTACTTCTTCCAGACCACCAATTATGATAAAGAGAGGGAATTGCAAAACCATAAGATAAAGTGGCCCATTCTTTTCGCCACCAAGTAAGGAAAAAGGAAGAAGTTGAAAGATTGCTGTTATTATAACGATAAATATAAACCATTTATAGTTTTTAGGGGGAATAAAGCTATTCTTTAAGAATTGATAAAATTCATCGCTGGAAATCATTTTTTTATTGAGTATTAAAGCTGTAAACATAGGAGCTAACACGCCTATAATATACAATATTAGCATGAAAATAGAAGTACTGTACGAAATATTACTTATTTGGGTATAAGCAATGATAATACCCCAAACAATATAGGTAAATAAAAAAGTGATTATTAGATACTTATTTAATTTTGTCATAGATTACTATCCTCTCCTTCCTCCGTCTAAAGCACTTCATCAACATATTCTACTAATAATTGGATAATCCTTTTAATTATGCATGTTAACAAAACGATCGCTATAATAAAACTAATTACAAAGAAAAAACAGCACTCAATTGCAAGTGCTGTCTTAAACTCTATTACCACTTCTCCGGATTTTCCTTCCAAGCTCTTAAACTCGTTAAATCGGCTTCTTCAATATATCCTTTATCATTAGCCACTTCTAGTAAACTAGTATAGTCAGTTAAAGAAGAAACAGCAATTTCTGCTTCTTCAAGCAACTCTTTCCCTTTTGCCAGTTCGTATGTAAAAATAGATACAACTCCTAGTACTTCACAGCCAGCTTCTCTCAAGCCTTTCACTGCCGTGATAACACTTCCACCTGTGGAGATTAAATCCTCTACTACCACCACTTTTTGGCCTGGCATTACTTTACCTTCCACTTGATTCCCTTTTCCATGCTCTTTTGCTTTCGAACGTACATATGCCATTGGCAAGTCTAGAATATCACTTACCCATGCAGCATGCGGAATACCAGCAGTGGCAGTCCCTGCAACCACTTCTGTCTCAGGAAAATGTTCTTTGATTAACGAAGCTAAGCCACTTGCAATATTTTTACGAACTGCTGGATAAGACAAAGTTAAGCGATTATCACAATAAATAGGAGATTTCAGTCCAGAAGACCATGTAAATGGGTCGTTTGGCTGTAAAAAAACGGCCTTAATATCTAATAATTGCGCTGCGATTTCATGTTTCATATAGTAATACCCTCCCAATCTGTTTTAAACAATCGATAGCTTTCAAAAGGATTTTCTGCTCTTGTAATCGAACGCCCAACAACAATATTGGAAACGCCACTTTCTCTTGCGATTTTAGGTGTTGCTACTCGTACTTGATCCTGCACTTCATCACTAGCTAAACGAATTCCTGGAGTTACTGTTAAGAATTCAGAGCCTAATTTTTCTCGAATAGGACCAGCTTCTAACGTAGAACATACTACACCATCTAAACCAGCATCTTTGGTAATACTCGCATAATGCAAGACCGAATCAAGCAATGGTACTTTAATCAACTGCTCATGGTGCATTCTACTTTCGGAGGTACTTGTTAACTGTGTAACAGCAATACATTTCGGACGTTTCATGCCAGATAAGGTTCCAGCTTCCAGCCCCTCTACTGCTCGTCTCATCATCTCCGTACCACCTGCTGCATGAATATTGACTAAATCAACGCCTAGTGAAGCAATATTTCTCATTGCACTTCCAACTGTATTTGGAATATCGTGTAATTTTAAATCTAGGAAAATATGATGTCCTTGCTCTTTCAAAGCATGGATAATACTTGGACCTTCTTTATAAAATAACTCCATTCCCACTTTAAGAAATAAAGACTCCTCTTTAAAGCTGTCCAAGAAAGTAAACACTTCCTCTTTATTAGCAAAATCAAGCGCGATGATAAGCGAATTGTTCATGCTTTCTCCAGCTCCTTCCGGTTACTTCAGAAATATGTTCAAATCCATAGCGATCTAGTAGCTCTGGAAGTTCATTAATTATTTTTGGACAAATAAATGGATCTACGAAGTTAGCAGTCCCTACTGCTACAGCACTTGCTCCTGCATAGAAAAATTCTAGTACATCTTCTGCGGATGCTATTCCACCCATTCCGATTATTGGTAAGCTTACTGCTTGACTTACTTCATAAACCATACGAATTGCTACTGGTTTAACAGCTGGTCCAGATAACCCTCCTGTTTTATTAGCTAGAATTGGCTGACCTGTTTTTAAATCAAGACGCATACCTACTAATGTATTAATCATCGTAATTCCATCAGCACCACCCGCTTCAACAGCTTTTGCCATTTCCACAATATTCGTTACATTAGGAGAAAGCTTTACATAAACAGGTACTTCAGAAACTTCTTTCACTTTTTTTGTTAAGTCTTTTGCAACCTCAGGAATAGTACCAAATGCAATTCCACCTGTTTTAACGTTAGGACATGAAATATTTAGTTCCAGTGCTTTGACATTTGATGCTTTAGAAATCTCTTTCGCAACTGTTACATAGTCTTCTTCTAAAGATCCTGCTACATTAGCTATAATAGGCACATCAAATTGACTTAGCCAAGGTAATTCATTTCCAACCACACCAGATAGCCCTGGATTTTGCAAACCAATAGCATTCAGCATTCCAGAAGTTGTTTCTGCCACACGTGGTGTTGGATTTCCGAAACGAGGCTCTACCGTTGTTGCTTTTATCATAATAGCGCCAAGCTCACTTAAATCATATAAATTGCTATATTCACGTCCAAATCCGAAGCACCCTGATGCAGGCATGATAGGATTTTTAAGACTTAAACCTGGAAGCTCTACTTGTAACCTATTCATATAACAACCTCCCCTGCCTTAAACACTGGTCCATCTGTACAAACCTTTTTATAACTAAATCCAGTTGGATCTTCTGCCGTATGACAAACACAAGCGAAACATGCACCAATTCCACAGCCCATTCTTTCTTCTAAAGAGATAAACACTTTTTTATCTGGAAAGCTTTTCTCCAAATTTTTCAACATAGGAGTTGGACCACAAGAATACATAACATCAAAATCTAATCCTTTTTGTGCAATTACATCTGTAACAAAGCCTTGTGTTCCATATGTTCCATCTACTGTAGCCACATATACATCCCCAATGGCTGCAAATTTCTCTTCGTAAAAAGCAACAGATGCTGTTTGAAAACCTAATACAGTAATGACTTTGACACCTCTCGCGACTAAACGATTTGCTAGTTCATATAAAGGTGGTACGCCTATTCCACCGCCAACTAATAGAGCTGTTTGACCTACACTTGCTTCCTCTACTGGAAAACCATTTCCTAGTGGACCAAGAATATCAATTCCCTCACCTGAAGTCTTTTTTGCGAGCAGCTTTGTTCCGTCACCTTCAGCACGGTAAATCATCGTGAATGTTCGACGTTCTTGATTGATTCGACAAATACTGATAGGCCTTCTTAAAAGTGGTGCAGCCATATCAGTTACCTTTATATGCACAAATTGACCAGGCTCTTTCATTTCAGCAGTAAGCTCACCCTTTAAGGTGAGCTCATAAATATGTTCAGCAATTTCTTTTTGTTCCACTACTGTACAGATTTCGTTTCTTATCATACTAATACTGCCTCCGCTTGTTGTTCGCTATGTTCCATCGCCTCTGCTGAGAATGTCATAGATTCTACCACACGAAGGATTGCCTCTGCTGTATCTAAGGATGTTAAGCAAGGTACACCATTTTCCACAGATTCGCGTCTGATGCGGAATCCATCTCTTGCTGGCTGACTACCTTTTGAGAACGTATTGATGACAAACTGTGCTTGACCGTTACGAATAACATCGATTAGTGTTGTACCTTCTCCACCAATTTTATCTACTATTTGAACAGGAATGTTATTACTTTCTAGTAATTCTGCTGTACCACTTGTTGCCATTAAGCTATAACCAATATTGGTAAAACGCTTCGCTAGTTGTAAAGCTTCATCCTTATCTTTATCCCCGATCGTCATAAGCACTGTTCCAAATGTTTTAATTTTCATTCCTGAAGCAATTAACCCTTTATATAGAGCTTTTTCAAGCGTAATATCTTTCCCCATTACTTCACCAGTAGATTTCATTTCAGGTCCTAATGTAATATCCACTCTTCTTAATTTCGCAAAAGAGAATACTGGAACTTTGACATAGACACCCGATTTCTCTGGTACTAACCCAGAAGTGTAGCCTTGATCCTTTAGAGAACTGCCTAATATCACTTTTGTCGCTAATTTTGCCATTGGTACATTTGTAATTTTACTTAAGAAAGGTACTGTTCTACTTGAACGTGGATTTACTTCTAGAACAAACACACTCCCTTTTGACACAACATATTGGATATTTAACAACCCAACAATATTTAAGCCTTTTGCCAGTCTTGTCGTATAGTCTACTAATGTTTGCTTAATCTCTGCTGATAGACTTTGTGGTGGATACACCGCAATCGAGTCACCAGAGTGGACACCTGCACGCTCAATATGTTCCATGATTCCTGGAATGACAACATCTGTACCGTCACAAATTGCATCCACTTCAATTTCTTTTCCTGTTAGATAACGGTCAATTAAGATTGGTTGACCAGGACTTGCTTTAACCGCATTTTTCATATATGGAATTAATTCATCATCTTTGTAGACAATTTGCATCGCTCTTCCACCTAGCACATACGAAGGTCTTACTAGCACTGGGTAGCCGATTGAGTTTGCTACGATTAATGCTTCCTCCACTGTTAATGCTGTTTTTCCTTCTGGTTGAGGAATGCCTAAGTCACGCAAGCTTTGTTCAAATTTATCACGATCTTCTGCACGATCTAAATCTTCTAGAGATGTTCCTAAAATCTTCACTCCACGCTCCTGTAATGGACCTGCAAGATTAATCGCTGTTTGCCCACCGAATTGAACAACCACTCCTTCTGGTTTTTCTAAATCGATTATATGCATAACATCTTCAATCGTTAGTGGCTCAAAGTATAGCTTATCTGAGATACTAAAATCAGTAGAAACCGTCTCAGGATTATTGTTAATGATGATTGCTTCATACCCAGCTTCTTTAATTGCCCATACAGAGTGAACGGTTGCGTAGTCAAACTCAATCCCTTGGCCGATACGAATTGGTCCAGAGCCAAGGACTACAATACTTTTCTTATCTGTCACAACCGATTCGTTTTCTTCCTCATACGTACCGTAATAGTATGGTGTTTCTGATTCAAACTCAGCAGCACATGTATCTACCATTTTATAGACTGGAATTAAGCCAATCTCTTTTCTCCAGTTATACACTTCCATTTCTGTTGTATTCCATAGTTTAGCAAGTTGAATATCAGCAAATCCTTTTTCTTTTGCTTTTTTGGCAAAATCATACTCGAATGGATGTACTGCCAGTTCTCTTTCAAACGTAATAATACCTTGTAACTTGTAAAGGAAGAACAGATCAATCTTGCTCCATTCATGAATGGTTTCAATGCTTACTCCTCTATTCAATGCTTCTGCGATGTAAAATAAACGTTCGTCTCCTGCTACTCTGATTCGTTTCTCTAATAATTCATCACTTGTTTCATCTGCTGCATTTAAGCTAAAATGATATACCTTTGCTTCTAGAGAACGAATCGCTTTTAATAGAGATTCCTCAAATGTACGTCCAATTGCCATTACTTCTCCGGTTGCTTTCATTTGTGTTCCTAAGTTACGCTTCGCAGATTCAAACTTATCAAATGGGAAGCGTGGAATTTTACTTACCACATAATCAAGTGCTGGCTCAAAGCTTGCATATGTTTTTCCTGTAACAGGGTTCATCATCTCATCTAGTGTTAAGCCCACAGCAATTTTTGCTGCAAGTTTAGCAATTGGATAACCAGTCGCTTTACTTGCTAGTGCGGATGAGCGACTTACCCTTGGATTTACTTCAATAATGTAGTATTGAAAGCTATCTGGATCTAGTGCTAGCTGAACATTACAGCCACCTTCGATTTTTAATGCGCGAATGATTTTTAAAGATGTATTTCGTAGTAATTGATATTCTCGATCACTTAACGTTTGGCTTGGTGCTACTACTATGCTATCACCTGTATGAATTCCTACAGGATCAATATTTTCCATATTACATACCACAATGGCATTATCATTGCTATCACGCATTACTTCGTATTCAATTTCTTTAAAACCTGCAATACTCTTTTCTAATAAACATTGAGTTACTGGACTGTTTTTCAATCCACTTGTTACGATTTCTTCTAATTCTGCATCATTATGACAAATACCTCCGCCGGTTCCACCTAAAGTGAATGCTGGGCGTACAATGACTGGATATCCAATTTCGGCAACAAATGTTTTTGCTTCATCCATGTTATGAATAATCTCACTGTCTGGCACTGGCTCTCCTAGCTCGTTCATTAGTTGGCGGAAAAGATCACGATCCTCTGCTTGTTGAATCGCCGATAATTTCGTACCAAGCACCTCTACTCCACACTCTTCTAAGACACCTGCTTCTGATAATTCAACAGCAAGGTTCAAGCCTGTTTGTCCACCTAATGTTGGAAGAATCGCATCTGGTCTTTCTTTACGAATAATTCTACTAACAAATTCAAGTGTTAATGGCTCAATATATACTTTATCAGCCATTTCTGTATCAGTCATAATGGTTGCAGGATTAGAGTTTACAAGGATAACACGGTATCCTTCTTCCTTTAAAGCAATACAAGCTTGTGCTCCTGCATAGTCAAATTCTGCTGCTTGCCCAATGATAATTGGTCCTGATCCGATTACTAGTATGCTGTTAATATCTTTACGCTTTGACATTTGCGACACCTTCCTGTTTGTGAGATTGTATCATTTCCATAAAACGATCGAATAAGTAGTTTGCATCCTCTGGTCCAGGAGATGCCTCTGGGTGATATTGCACGGTAAATGCTGGGTACTCTTTATGCTGTAATCCTTCAATTGTTCCATCATTTAAGGCAATGTGAGTAACTTTTAGTTCTGTATGTTTAATAGACTCTTCTTCTACGGTATAGCCATGATTTTGTGAGGTTAAAGAAACTTTTCCAGTTAATAAATCTTTTACTGGATGGTTAGAACCTCTATGTCCAAATTTCATTTTCTCTGTGTTAGCACCACTAGCTAGGGCGAATAGTTGATGACCTAAGCAAATACCGAACATTGGTACTTTACCAATAATTCCTTTAATCGCTTCAATAGCTTCTGGCACATCTTTGGGATCTCCAGGTCCGTTTGAAAGCATCACACCATCTGGGCTTAGTTGCAGAATTTCTTCTGCTGTTGTGTTATAAGGAACGACGATTACATCGCAATCTCTTTTATTTAATTCTCGTAAAATACCATGCTTCATTCCATAGTCTACTAGTACTACTCTTGATCCTCTACCTGGACTTGGATATGGCTTCTTTGTAGATACTTGCTTAACCTGATCAACAGGTAAATTTGTTCCTTTTAGCTTAGCTATCACTTCTTGCACGTTTTCTTCCATTCCACAAATGGCACCTTTTAATGTTCCATATTGACGAATAATGCGTGTCAGCTTTCTCGTATCAATTCCAGCAAGACCTGGAATGTTTTTTTGCTTAAAAAATTCATCTAATGATAATTCATTTCTCCAATTAGATGGAAAATCACACACTTCTTTCACAATAAATCCATGAATGGCTGGTGTTATGGACTCGAAATCATCACGATTGATGCCATAATTTCCTACAAGAGGATAGGTTAATGTAACAATTTGCCCACAATAAGATGGATCTGAGAGAATTTCTTGATAGCCTGTCATTCCTGTGTTAAATACTACTTCTCCAACTTTTTCTGTATCAGCTCCAAATCCTTCGCCGATTAGTACCGTTCCATCTTCTAGAATTAATTGTTTTTTCATGCGTGTACACTTTCCTTTCTCCAAGCAATTTTCCCACTTACAATAGTAGTAACTGGCCATCCTTGACATTCCCAGCCAGCAAATGGTGTATTTCTTCCTTTGGATAAAAATGAATTTGGATCTATTGCATCTTTACTTTCTAAATCTACAATGACAAGATCTGCTGCTTTTCCTATTTCTAATTTTCCAGCATCTAGTTTAAAAGATTCAGCAGGTTTCGTAGTTAAATAATCTACTAGTTGCTTTAACGTCATTAATCCTTTTTTCACAAACCTTGTATATAGTAAAGGAAATGCTGTTTCCAGGCCAACTATCCCAAATGGTGCAAGTTGGATACTTTGCGCCTTTTCTTCTGCTGTATGTGGAGCATGATCTGTTGCGATAAAGTCTATCGTTCCATCAAGCAAGCCGTTTATTAATGCTTCTCTATCCTCTATTCCTCTTAAAGGAGGATTCATCTTATAATTTGTGTCAATGCTTGGGATATCCATATCTGTTAACAAAAGATGATGTGGTGATACTTCTGCTGTTACGCGAATTCCCGCTTTTTTTGCATCTCTTACTACACGTACTGATTCTTTTGTACTGATATGGCATACATGATAGTGACAGCCTGTTGCTTCTGCTAAAAGAACATCTCTTGCTATTTGAACAGATTCACAAATACTTGGAATTCCGTTTAATCCATTTGCTTTTGAGAATTCTCCTTCGTGGACACAGCCTTTATTGATTAAGCTATTGTCTTCACAGTGTGCCACAATCGCCATGTCTAGCTCTGCTGCTTTCTTCATTGCTTTAAGCATTTGTCCTGCTTCTTGCACTCCTACTCCATCATCTGTAAAGGCAAATGCTCCAAGTTCCTTAAGTGCAGCAAAGTCTGTCAGTTCTTCCCCTAATTGGCGAATGGTGATTGAGGCATATGGCAATACATGAACATTCGCTGTCTCTTTGATTCTTTCATTTAAACTATGTAAATTTTCTACTGTATCAGGAACAGGTCTTGTATTTGGCATATTTGCAATCGTTGTAAATCCACCTCTTGCCGCTGCCATGGTACCTGTTGCTATTGTTTCCTTCTTTTCGCCACCTGGTTCTCTTAAATGTACATGTAGATCAATAAAACCTGGGGAAACAAGTTTTCCTTTTGCATCAATTACTTCATTTGCTTCGACCTGTAAATCTGCCCCAATTTCTTGGATAACATCTCCAACAACATAGATGTCTTTGACTTCTAATTCCCCTTGATTATTGAACAACTGGCCATTTTTGATTAGAATTGACATATTTGTTTCCTCCTTCAATTGATTGTAGTGATCTTTTTAATACACTCATTCGAATATAAACACCATTTTCCATTTGTTTAAAAATTCTGGAACGCTCACACTCTACTAGCTCATCGGCAATTTCTACATCGCGATTGACAGGAGCTGGATGCATAATGATGGATCCTTGCTTCATTTTTCTTTCTCTTTCTACTGTTAATCCAAATTGCTTATGATACATATTTTTATCAAATGCCACCTTACCTTCTCCATGTCTTTCATGCTGAACTCTTAGTAGCATCACAACATCAGAGGTTTCAATCGCTGTATCAATATCTTCATAATTTGCATCTTGGAGTACTGTTTCATCAAACCATTCTTTCGGTCCAGAGAAAACGACATGTGCTCCGAGTCTTGTTAATGCATCTGCATTACTTCTTGCAACACGGCTGTGGCGAATATCACCGATAATGCTCACTTTTAAGCCATTGAAGCGTTGGAATTCTTGCTGTATGGTGAGAAGATCTAACAGAGATTGAGTCGGATGATGCCCACAACCATCTCCAGCGTTGATTACTGGGATATTAATTTTCCCTACCAGCTCATCGAAATAATGATCTTCTTCATGCCTTATTACAACAGCGTTAACCCCTATTGATTCCAGCGTTCGAACTGTATCATATAGTGTTTCTCCTTTTACTACACTAGAAGTAGTGGTTTCAAATGGAATCACCTCAAGGCCCAACTTTCTTTCAGCCACTTCAAAGCTACTTTTCGTTCTTGTACTAGCTTCGAAAAAAAGATTTGCAACAAAACTTTGATTTCCTGGATTCCAGGCTTCTCCATTTGCAAAATTTTGTGCTTCCCTTAAGATTTCATGGATTTCTGCAAGTGTTAAATCTGTTGTAGTTAGTAAGTTCTCCATTATCCTACCTCCACTCATTTTAAAAAAAGACGCCCTAACTTATTGTTAGGGCGTCAAAAAATCTCTACTAGTATAGAGTGAAGCAGAGCAGTACTATTTCTCATACTCTCATGCTTCCCTATACCTGCTTTTTTGGCACCCTTATAAGTCTCTCTGTACTTGTTTAAAAGGTGTAATTTATTTTGAATTGTCTTCTGCTACGATGTCTTTCGTTTTTTCTCTTCCTGGTAGTACTAAGTTTAAGATAATTCCTAGAATTGCTGCGAAAGCCATTCCTTCTAGTGCAAAGTCATCTCCGAAATGTAAGGAAAGTCCTCCAATACCTGCTACAAGAATGACAGAGGCAATTACTAGGTTACGGTTGTTGTTGAAATCAATCTTTGCTTCTACTAATATTCTTAATCCTGATGAAGCGATAATTCCGAACAGTAGAATGGATACTCCCCCCATAACTGGTGTTGGAATTGATTCAATTAGTGCTGTTACTTTTCCAATAAATCCGAAGATGATCGCGAATACTGCTGCTCCACCTAAAACATATACGCTAAATACTTTTGTGATAGCAAGTACTCCGATATTCTCACCATAAGTTGTCTTCGGAGGTCCACCCATTAGGGAAGAAATAATTGTTGCAGTACCATCACCTAGAATACTTCTGTGTAAACCTGGATCTTTAATATAATCTTTTCCTACTACATTTCCTAATACTAGCTGATGTCCAATATGTTCTGTTAAAGTTACAATGGCTACTGGTATAAACAATCCAAGTATTGCCATCGAGATATTCACATCATAATCAACGAATGGGAAGATAAAATCTGGCATGCTAAACCATTTTGCATCGATTACCCCTTGGAAGTTAACTACTCCAACAATAACTGCATAAACATATCCTACAATAATTCCTGCTAGAATCGGGATAAAGCTTAAAACCCCTTTACCAAATATCGTGAAAAGTATAGTAGCAAGTAATGTTACGAGAGCTACTGATAAGTAAAGCAAGCTGTATTTTTGATCTGCTGTTCCGTTTGCTTCGTACATTGCTTGGTTAACTGCTGTTGATGCTAGTGCTAATCCGATTACCATGATAACTGGTCCTACTACAATCGGAGGCAGGATATTCATGATCCAACGGTAACCTGCTCCCTTAATGATTAGTGCTACTATTCCGTATACTAACCCAGCAATAAATGTTCCAATCATTGCTGCTCCAGGCCCGCCAGCTGTTTTTGCTGCGATAACTGGTGCAATGAAGGCGAATGATGAACCTAAGTATGCTGGTACTTTAAATTGTGTGATAAGAAGAAAAGCAATGGTTCCAAGTCCACTTGAGATAAGTGCTACTGCAGGACTTAGCCCAATTAGGTATGGTACAAGTATAGTTGAACCAAACATGGCAAATAAGTGCTGTAAGCTTAGTGTAATCCACTGCATGGTCGTTGGTTTATCTTTTATTCCTAATAAGGGTTTTATCTTCATTTCTGTCATATTTGTCTCCTCTTTCTGCATAAAAAAAATAATAAGTATATAATTGCTTGTTAGTATCCCCTATAGAAGAAACAATAAAACCCCTTTTCTGCACAGCAAAAAAGGGGTTTTAGATAAGCTTAAATAAGCCATTTCTATTTACTCCCCTTTTCAGTCTCACAGGACTGTCTTTAAAAGGGCTCTATTTACTTTTCAAATATATTAACTTCATCATGTCCATCTACTTCTTGTAGTTCTACCACTATCTTTTCTGAACTAGATGTTGGAATATTTTTCCCAACATAATCAGCTCGAATAGGTAGTTCTCTATGACCGCGATCTACAAGTACGGCAAGTTGAATGGAGGCTGGTCTTCCCATATCCATTAGTGCGTCCATACCAGCTCGAACAGTTCTGCCAGTGTATAGCACATCATCTACTAATATAACTTTTAGTCCTTGGATATCTGTTGGAATGTCAGAACCTTTTACTAGTGGCTCTTCGTTCTTCGTTTTTTTAGATAAATCATCTCGGTATAGAGTTATATCTAGCTCTCCAACCTCAATTGATTTCCCTTCAATTTGAGCAATTCTTTCTGCAAGGCGATTCGCAATGTAAATACCTCTTGTTCGAATTCCTACCAAAATGCAATCTTGAATTCCTTTATTTCTTTCAATGATTTCATGAGCAATTCTTGTTAATGCTCGTCTTATTGCTTGGTCGTCTAGTACAAGTGCCTTTTGCGACATCTCGATCACCTTCCATGCTGTGTTTCATTTTGTAAAAAAAAATATCCTCACACCCTAATGGATGAGAGGATACACGTGTTTTCTATATAGCTATCCTAGTAGCTATTCACCGTTTCCTTCTCAACCTCACGGGATTGATTTAAAGGACTTATTCAACTAAATCTATCTTAATATAGAGAAGCTTTCATGTCAACGATTATTTTTTATATTATCTAGTAGCTCTTCATACTCCTTAGGTAAAGGTGCTTCAAACTCTAAATATTCTCCTGTTCTCGGGTGATTAAATCCAAGAATACCGGCATGTAGTGCTTGTCCACCAATATCCATTGTTTTTCTTGGTCCATATTTAGGATCTCCTACTAGTGGGAAACCAATATACTTCATATGAACGCGGATTTGATGAGTACGACCCGTTTCTAATTGACATTCTACAAAAGTAAAGCCATCCAATCTTTCCAAAACATGAAAATGAGTAACAGCGTGTTTACCTTTGTCTACTACCGCCATACTTTGTCTATCTTTCGTGTCTCTACCAATTGGTGCATCAACTGTTCCATAATCATGTGGAATAGACCCATGCACTAAAGCTTTATACTTTCTAGTAACCGTTTTTGCTACTAATTGATTAACTAAGCTTTCATGTGCTGCATCATTTTTAGCAACCATTAACAAGCCAGAAGTATCTTTATCAATTCGGTGCACAATCCCTGGTCTCATCACACCATTAATTCCAGAAAGATCTTTACAATGTGCCATTAACCCATTTACTAATGTACCTGTCGTATGCCCTGGAGCTGGATGCACTACCATGCCCTTTGGTTTATTAACAACAATGACATCTTGATCTTCATAATAAATTTCCAAATCCATTTCTTCTGCTAATACATCTAATTCAGTCAGCTCAGGAATGGAAATAGTGACAACGTCATCTAAAACGCCTTTATATTTTGTTTTCACTACTTTTCCATTTACTGTTACATGACCTTCTTTAATCCACTGTTGAACCTGACTTCTTGACCAATCTGAATCTAAAGTGGAAAGAATTTTATCAATTCTTTCATTTACTTGTTCACTCTGAATGATATGTTCCCTTGTTTCCATCTTTTTTCTCCTTCTTTGCTGCTATATCTTCCTTCAGCATGACGAAGATTAATAAAATCACACCAATTACTAAAGACGAGTCTGCAATATTAAATATCGGAAAATCATAATTGAAGATATACGTATTTATAAAATCTACTACATATTGATGTCTAACACGATCAATAAAGTTACCAATTGCTCCACCTAAAATTAATCCTAAGGAAACTCCATATAACAATTTCCCTTTAGTACCTGTTTTAATTAAATAAACAAGACCTAGCACCACAATGATAGTGATAATATAGAAAAAAATCATTTGATCCTTTAATATTCCCCATGCAGCTCCACTATTACGATGGGAAGTTATATAAAAGAAATCCTTAATGACTTCTACGCTTTCACCAAGTTCCAAGTTTTTTACTACTAACCATTTTGTCCATTGATCCAAAATAACGATGAATAATGCAATTATGTAATAAAACACTAAAGTTTCCTCCAATTCTCGAGTCTCCTCTAGCATTTTAGCATAAACAAGGTAAAAACGGTAGCTTGGCTCTCCTTTTTGTTCGCTTAATGAATCGATTTTCGAAAGTAGGAATAAATCCCGTTTATATCCTCCTTTGTTTTAATAGTAGGAATCATTGCAAGTAAGTCTACCGGAAGTAATTCTCCAGACATTTCACACATCCCGAAATTGCCACTTTCTAATTTTTGCATCGTTTCCTCTACATCGCGGAGCTCTTCTTCAATATATTTATTAATTTTAGATTCTCTTTTGACTCTTAATGTAGTTGTTAATTCTATTTGTGTAAGACGGAGTTCTGTATAAAGCTCTTCAATAGTTGAATTCAATTCCATTACCTCCGTTTCTTTGATATGCATAGTTTTTACTAAAAATCAAGTATCAACCGTTATAACTTTTAACAGTCATAACAACTATTAACGGAGCTGGAAGGATTTTGCTATTGATTAAGTGAATAAAAGCTAAATATCTATTTCTCACTTTTAACACATTTATATTAGCTAGGCTACTTAACCAAATAAAAAAGCTGATCAACCCGCATACATTCTCACGAGGTAATCAACTTTCCTACTTTCAATTATTCAATTAAGCAGAATAATTTTCATTAACTACTGTCGCACATCTAGCACATAGTGTTGGATGTTCTTCCACAGTTCCAACATCTGTTGTAACTGTCCAACATCTTTCACATGTTTCACCATCTGCTTTTTCTACTACGATAGCCGCATTTTCAAGCTTAAGTGCTGATTCAGGAGCTAAATGATATTCACCAGCAACTTCAAAACCTGATACAATGAACAATTGCTTTAAGTTCTCTTGGATAGAATTCAACAAGCTACTTACCTCTTCGTTCACATATAGAGTCACTTTTGCTGCTAATGATTTACCGATTACTTTTTGATTACGTGCTTCTTCTAATGCTTTAAGCACATCATCACGTACTTCTAAGAATCTGTTCCATTTCTCTTCAATTGCTGCACTATTGTCATATTCTGTATACTCTGGGAAGTCAGTAAGCTGTACACTTTCTTCTGAAACAGAATCAATGTGCTCCCATACTTCATCAGCAGTATGCGGAAGAATTGGCGCAACTAACTTTGTTAAGCTCATTAAGCTTTCATATAGAACTGTTTGAATAGCTCTTCTCTCTTTATTATCAACTGCTTCAATGTACAATACATCTTTAGAGAAATCTAAATAGAATGAACTAAGATCTAATGTACAGAAATTGTTAATTTGATGATAAATAGTAGAGAATTCGTATTTATCATAAGACTCTGTTACATTCTTAACTAATTTATTTAATTTCACCATCATGAATTGATCTACTTCACGTAGCTCATCATATGATAATGCATCTGTTTCTGGATTGAAATCTGCTAAGTTTCCTAATAAGAAACGGAAAGTATTTCTAATTTTACGGTATCCTTCTGTTACTTGTTTTAGGATTGCATCAGATACACGTACATCTGCTTGGAAATCTACAGAAGCAACCCATAGACGCAGGATATCAGCACCTAATTGGTTCATGACTTTTGCCGGAACCATAACGTTTCCTAATGACTTACTCATTTTGCGACCTTCACCATCTAATACAAATCCATGACTTAGTACCGCTTTATATGGAGCTTTCCCAGTTACAGCAACACCTGTTGATAAAGAAGAGTTAAACCAACCACGATATTGATCAGATCCTTCTAGATATAGATCTGCTGGTCTTTGAAGATCATCTCTCTCTTCCAATACTGCTTGATGAGAAGAACCAGAATCAAACCATACATCCATAATATCTGTTTCTTTTGTAAACTCACCATTTGGACTACTTGGATGTGTAAATCCTTCTGGTAATAATTCTTTTGCTGATTTTTCAAACCAGATATTAGAACCTTTTTCTCTAAATAAATTAGAGATATGCTCAATCGTTTCATCTGTAATGATGCTATCGCCATTTTCTGCATAGAATACGGGAATTGGGACTCCCCAAGCACGTTGTCTAGAGATACACCAGTCCCCACGATCACGAACCATGTTAAATAATCTTGTTTCTCCCCATGCAGGAACCCATTTTGTTTCGTTAACAGCAGCTAATAAATCACTTCTAAAATCTTTAATAGAAGCAAACCACTGTGCTGTTGCACGGAAAATTACTGGTTTTTTCGTTCTCCAATCATGTGGGTAGGAATGCGTAATAAATTGAAGTTTTAATAAAGCTCCAACTTCTTCTAATTTTTCTGTAATTGGTTTGTTTGCTTTATCATAGAATAACCCTTCGAAGCCAGGTGCTTCGTCAGTCATAACACCTTTGTCATCAACTGGACATAATACTTCTAAGCCATACTTCTGACTTACTAAGAAGTCATCTTCCCCGTGACCTGGTGCAGTATGTACACAGCCAGTTCCAGCATCTGTTGTTACATGCTCACCAAGCATTACTAATGAGTCACGCCCATATATTGGATGCGAAGCTAAAATATTTTCTAGCTCAGCTCCTCTTACTTCTTTCACAGTATTCGCTTCTTCCCAGCCAATCTCTGTTTTTACACTTTCTAATAAATCTTTTGCTACTAAGTATTTCTTTCCTTTTTCTTCAACCACTACATAGGTTAAATCAGGGTGTACAGAAATCCCTAAGTTTGCAGGAATAGTCCAAGGAGTTGTTGTCCAAATAACAATTTGTACATCTTGGTCTAATACACCTTTTCCATTTTTCACTGGGAAACCAACATAGATAGAAGCAGACTGTTTATCTTTATATTCAATTTCCGCTTCTGCAAGTGCTGATTCACTTGTTGGGGACCAATAAACAGGCTTTAATCCCTTGTAGATATAACCCTTTTTCGCCATTTCACCAAATACTTTAATCTGTTGTGCTTCATAAGCAGGTTCTAACGTAATATAAGGATTTTCCCAATCAGCACGAACACCAAGACGTTTAAATTGTTCACGTTGACTATCAATTTGCTCTAATGCATATTCAGCACATAGTTTACGGAATTCTGCAATCGTCATTTCTTTACGCTTAACCCCTTTATTGGTTAAAGCTTGTTCAATCGGCAGACCATGTGTATCCCAACCTGGTACATATGGTGCTTGATATCCAGTCATAGACTTATATCTTACAATAAAATCCTTTAGAATTTTGTTTAAAGCATGCCCGATATGAATATCTCCATTAGCATAAGGAGGTCCATCATGTAAAACAAACAAAGGACGGCCTTCTGTTCGTTTTTGCACTTTTTCATAGATGTCCATTTCATTCCATTTTGTTTGAATGTCTGGCTCACGATTTGGCAAATTCCCTCTCATTGGGAAAGCCGTTTTTGGCATAAGTAATGTATCTTTATATTCCATAATATCCTCCACATAAATTATTCATTTTCATGTTCGTTCGTCCAACCTTTGTACCATGCTTTTCTATTATATACTTTTATACACAGCAAAAAACCTTCTCATCCCATAAAAAAGGGACGAGAAGGCTTTTATTTCCCGCGGTACCACCCTTATAGATAAAAAAACATTTATCCACTCAGACATTTGTTAACGGTATGAACCGCCTTTTCTTACTTACTGTTTCAGAAAAGGACTCCAGGGTGATTTTCAAACTTCTACTTATATCAGGCTTCCACCATCCCCTGATTCGCTGCTTTTTATAAGTTTACTATTGAAAGTTTTACTATCCCTATCAACGCACATGAATATACTATTGTTAAAAAATTATATTTCATTTTATGATATTTAGTCAAGACAAGACGGATTATTTTGTTGAATTTAATTCAGAAGCATCTAATTCATATTCTAATAAATGATCCCAATCATCATTGTTTAGCATATCTAATTGAGCCTCAATTAGCATCTTGAAACGTGTACGGAAAACTTTAGATTGTTTTTTCAATTCTTCAATTTCTAAAGCGATTTTTCTTGCTTTAGCTAGAGATTCATTAACAATACGATCTGCATTTTTCTCTGATTCTTTAATGATTAGTTTTGCTTCCTTTTGGGCATTACGTTTTACTTCTTCCGCTGCCTCTTGTGCTACAACAATGGATTTATTCAACGTTTCTTCAATCGTATTATAATGGCCGATTCGGTCGGTAAGCTCACTTAATCTTTCTTCTAGTTCTTTTTTCTCACGAATAATATTTTCATAATCTTTAATGATTTGATCTAGAAATTCATTTACTTCATCTTCATCATATCCACGGAACCCCTTTGCAAATTCCTTATTGTGAATATCTAACGGTGTTAATGGCATAATGCCACCTCCCAAGCTTCAATTTCTGTATGTATGAATCTATATTTCGACAGGTGCTCTTTTTTTCCTGCAATTTTTTTGAAAAATAAGCAGAAACGTGAAAAATATTGATACTAAAAATTATTGTATCATAGAACCTACATAAAAAAACTAAGTTTTTTTATGGATGAATCTTAAGTCCTATTTTATTCTTTCTATTTCAATTTACCAACTACTATTCGAAACTTATCTTTCTTTGTTTTTCCCTCTATTGATTTAATAGTTGATCTTCCCTCGCCTCTTACGGAGAAAACATCCCCTTCTTCACAAACGAACGATATATTCTCGTTAACGGCAAAATTAACTTTAACTAATCCTTGTATTATATAATTTTTGGCTTTTTCTCTTGAAAACTTATACATGTTTGCTATTACATTATCTAACCGTAAAGAAGAAGTGGTCATAGTGACTTCCATCCAATCTTCATCTGTAGAATGGATATTCTCGAGTGAAGTTGGAATTAGGTTAACTTTTGATTTTCCAATAGAGTCTAATTGTAAACGAACGTAATCTTCCATTTCTTTTTCTACAATAATTTGTACGTCTTCTTTATTTATGATAATATCTCCGAATTTGTTTCTATTTAATCCAAGTGACATCAGACTCCCCAGAACTTTTGGATGCTCAATAGTAACAAACTTTTTAGGATAATCTACATCTAGTAAAGCCAAACCAAAATCTTCTGTACTAACTTCATAGTAATCTGGGTAAAGAATCGCTCTTTTTCTTTCCGCTTGTTCATACCCACCAAATAGCTTGTACTTCACTTCTTGGCTATCTCCTATGATAAGACTTAAAATTCTTTGTTCACGAGGATCAAGAAAATCAGTCAACTTGGGAGAATACGTGCTTTCTACATAATTTTTAACATTTAACACTTGATCAATAAATTCTTTTTCATCTGGGCGAAAATGCTGATAAATAGACATGTGCTTTACTCCTTTTTTCCATAAAAAAAGGGCTAGATGCCCTGGGTCATTCTATATGAGATAGAATTATTACAGCCAATAAAATAATTGAACTACTCCTCTTCCAGCTAAGTTAAGAACAAAAATAGCAACAATTGGTGAAATATCAATCATTCCAAGTGGCGGTATTATTTTTCTAAAAATTTCTAAATAAGGTTCACAGATTTTTGAAAGGAAAACTCCAACTGCCGTTTCTCTTGCATTAGGAATCCATGACATAAAGATATAGATAATAATCGCATAAGAATAAAACTGTAATAAGTAAGATAATATAATAATTATCGAATTCATTAGTTTCTACCACCTCGTATTTTCATATTCTGCCTCTTGTAAAATTTGAGATATATTACCTGATACTTCTACGTTATCAGGTGTGCAAAGGAATATATCTGATCCAATCTTTTGTATATCTCCCCCTAGGGCATATACAGTGCCACTTAAGAAATCAATAATTCTTAAGCCTTGATCTTTTTCAATACGTTGTAAATTAACAACCACTGCACGTCTATTTTTTATTTGATCTGCCACATCCTGCGAATCCGCATATACTCTAGGTTCTGATAAATAGACCTTTGATGCTTTTTGGACACTTTGTAAACTGACAACATTTTGGTTATTGCTTTTAGGTTGAATATGTGGTGCATGTTGTACCGGCTGTTTAAAGTTCCTTGCTGGCTCTTCCACTTCTTCTTGATATCGTCTTTGCTCTTCTTCCTCATATTCTTCATCATCTAAGAAAAAGAATGTTTTAATTTTTGATTTTATACTCACAGGTGCTCCCCTCCTATTCTTCGTTACCTACTAGTGCAGTTCCAATTCTTATCATTGTCGCACCTTCTTCAATAGCAATTCCATAATCATTGGACATTCCCATAGAAAGCTCTGTACACGGAGCAAAAGATAACGCTAATTCTTGTACTTTTGTTTGTAAGTTCTTTAACTCTTTAAAACAACTGCGCAATATTTCTTTATCTTCCATTAATGGAGCCATTGTCATTAATCCGACAACTTGTATATTTTCATATTCTTCTAATTGCTTAATAAAATCAAGAACTTCATTCGGATTTAATCCATGCTTTGATGCTTCCCCAGATACATTCACTTGAATAAAACACTTGATCACTTTAGTTGCTCTTTTATGTATTTCTTTCGCTAAAGAAAGGCGATCCAATGAATGGATATAGTCTACATGATTAATAATACCCTTCACTTTTCTTGTTTGCAATGAACCAATAAAGTGCCAATTAGGTTGTTCTTGAAATGCCTCATACTTGGCTAGCAATCCTTCTTCTCGGTTTTCCCCAAGATTATTTATTCCTGCTTCCACTGCTTCTTTAGCTCTTTCTATTGTAACATATTTCGTAACAGCAATTAATGTTATCTCATCAGCTGAACGATTTACTCGTTTGCATGCAGCATCTATTTCTCTTGTTATGCCTGCTAAATTATCCTTTACTAACATAGCTGTTTACAAACCCTCTCTCCATCCAATATAGCTCATCATTCTTCCTGTATCTCCATTGTCTCTTCGATGAGAATAAAAGAAATCCATATCGTGGAAAGTACAGTAATTGGTGATTTCGATATTGTCTTTTCTTACCCCTGATTGCATTAATACTTGCTTATTTACTTCTTGTAAATTCAATTGATATTGTCCTGGTGATACCATTTGATAAGCCTTTTCTTTGTTGAGTACTACCTTATCTACTTTATCAATTACTCGATTATCCACTCTATAATAGCGATCTGAAATAGCAGGTCCTATTACAACTTGAATTTCCTCTGCTGGGATTTGATGAGCTGCATATATCTCTATCATTTCCTTGGCAATAAGTTGAACAGTTCCTTGCCAACCTGCATGTGCAATACCTATGGCTTTTGTTTTAGGATGTATAAAATACAATGGAACACAGTCAGCATAACATAATGTTAATAGAACATTCTTTTCTAATGTAAATAAGCCATCTGTATCTTTAATTGCACTTTCATAATCACTGGAGCCAGATCCAATGTCTGCCTTTGTCACTACTTTAATACGCTTCTTATGTGTTTGTTCAGCACCTACCCATTGACTTAATGGAAAGTAAAGTCTACTCGCTACAATTTGGCGATTTTCTACAACCTTTTCTTTGGTATCATCTACATGAAATGCCATATTTAAACTAGTCTTATTATCAGTACTTTTCCCGCCATTTTTAGTCGTGAAACCAGCTACTAAAAATGGAAATGAATCTTCCCATTTTTTGATACGAAGAAATTCTTTATTTTCTAAAGTAAAAGGTTCCATTTTTATGACCTCATCTTTTTGTTTTAGTTTACCATATGTGTGTAGACTGGTCATAGTAAAACATCATATTATTACAAATAATACAAGATAACACAACCTTTTCTATATGGAAAAAACAATTCGGTATACTTATATGAGCTGACTTTTATATTAAGTCCCATTATCTAACTAAAAAAAGGCTTAGGAGCACTTACAAGTAGGAAGCTTTTTCCACCTACTACCAAGTGTCCTAACCCTTCTTAAGCTATCTCTAGCTTTGAATGTTTTTATTCATTTGTTTGATTGCGGCTTTTTCTAATCTAGAAACCTGTGCTTGTGAGATTCCTATTTCATCTGCCACTTCCATTTGTGTCTTTCCTTGGAAAAATCTTTTTCTAAGTATAAGCTTTTCCCGATCGTTTAAACGACGCATACCTTCTTTAAGTGCTAATTCTTCCACCCATTGAATATCTTTATTCTTCTCATCACTGAGTTGATCCATGACATAAATAGGATCGCCACCATCATTGTAAATTGGTTCAAATAGAGAGACTGGGTCTTGAATAGCGTCTAATGCGAATACAATATCCTCATGAGGAATATCAAGTTCTTTTGCGATTTCCTCTGCTGTGGGTTCTTTTGATGTTTTATTCATCAATCGTTCTCTAACTTGTAGTGCCTTATAGGCAATATCTCTTAAAGATCTAGAAACCCTAATTGGATTATTATCACGTAAATATCTACGTATTTCTCCAATAATCATTGGAACAGCGTAGGTGGAAAATTTCACATTCTGACCTAAATCAAAATTATCGATTGATTTCATTAGACCGATACAACCTACTTGAAATAAGTCATCTACAAATTCTCCTCGGTTATTGAACCTTTGAATGACACTTAATACGAGACGGAGATTTCCATTAACTAGACTTTCTCTTGCAAAGGTATCTCCATCATGCATTTGCTTGAAGAGCAATCTCATTTCTTCGTTTTTTAACACTGGAAGTTTTGATGTATCAACACCGCAAATTTCTACTTTATTTCGAGTCAATCTGTTTCCCTCCTCACAGGAGCTGCTGTACAAAAAACAGTATTTCCTTGAGAGGGAAAAATATGCATTTCTAAAATTTTTGTTAAATTTCCAATTTACGTGAATTTCAATTAAACCTTTATAGGACAAGGAATTGCTTGAAAAAATTTTTATACCATTTTGTTAAATTCCTTCTGCAATCTTTTAATGATTCTTTTTTCTAAACGGGAAATATAGGACTGTGAGATTCCAAGCATATCTGCCACATCTTTTTGGGTCTTTTCTTCCCCTGTTCCTAAGCCAAAGCGTAGTTCCATGATCTGCTTTTCTCTTTTCGATAATTGATGCAAAGCCTTCACTAACAATTTTTTATCTACACTCGCATCTAGATCTTTTGTAATAATATCATCTTCTGTACCCATTACATCAGATAGTAATAATTCATTCCCATCCCAATCAATATTCAGTGGTTCATCAAAAGAAACCTCTGAACGTATTTTATTGTTTCTTCTTAAGTACATTAATATTTCATTTTCGATACATCTTGAAGCATATGTAGCTAGCTTGATTTTTTTCTCCGGGTTAAAAGTATTGACAGCCTTTATCAAACCAATTGTTCCAATACTAATAAGGTCTTCAATATTAATACCTGTGTTTTCAAATTTTCTAGCGATATATACAACTAAGCGTAAGTTTCGTTCAATTAATATGGAACGAGCCGCTTGATCTCCTTTTGGAAGTTTTGCTAAAAGCATTTCCTCTTCCTCTTTTGTTAACGGTGGTGGCAATGCCTCACTTCCACCAATATAGAAAACTTCATCTGTTTTTAAGCCTAGTTTCATTAAAAGTTTATACCAAAGAAAAGATATGCGAAGCTTCCATTTATACATTTATATTTCCTCCTTCTAAATGATGAAATTTTGAGTATAGTATATTAACTGACTTTTTCTTCTAATGTGCTTTTTCCTACCATCATTTTCGGATGCACAATACATTCAAACGCATCTTCAGATGAAAGAACTTGTTTAGTAAATGAAATTAGCCCTTTATTAACCACAATAACTTCGTCTTCTTTCCTTATGGTAAGCTCATTAGGCTTAATAGCTATGATAAGCTGATGATCTTTACCTACTACCTTATATGGAATAATTCTCAGCCTACTTTCCCATTTCACTGGAATTTCCTGATTTCCATCTAAAAGCTCTTCTGGCTTCTCTGAAAGTCTAATTAATTCTGCAGGAATATCATCTTGTATGTTATTCATGCTAATAAACATAACTGGTAGTCTTGAGATTGGGTCATAGACTTGATTTCCACTGTCTACTAACCCCTTTACTGTGATACTTTTCTCTTCTAATTGAAACGTAACGTCTACAAGTTGGTCGTAATGAATTTTCGTAATTTCTATGCTTTCTATATTCCTTCTAGAAAAATACCAAGCTAGGGGGAAGCCAAGTAATACAAATAACCAACTAATAGGATCACCAAATCCTCTTATACTTGCGAAAAGAACGGAGGTGGAAAGATCAAAGTCAAATTGTACAAAATAATGTGCACCGATTAACCCACCACCAATTAGAAAAGTAACTACATAGAAAAGCATTAAATTTTGAATATAATATCGGAATTTCTTATATCCATAAGCAGTTGCTACCATTGCAACTGAAAACATTAACTTAGAGAAAGGATGGCTAGTTATAGAACTTAATGGTGTGATAGCTAACAAGATAATACTTGATCCAATTAGCCCTCCTATTAAGACTCTCCAATGAGTAATCTTTCGTTTCAACAGAATACCAGTTAAATATAGTAGTAAGCTGTCAAATAAAAAATTTAATAGCCAAATTACATCCAGATACATGGCCAAACATGTAACTCCTCCTCTCTACTAGCAGCCTTATCGAAAAGCAACATTCAATGTGGTTCCTTTCTTTAGATGACTTTATGTAAATAAACTCATTATCTTCTTGGATAAGAAAAAGAAAATAGTTTATATACTTTTCTCTATTAATCTGATACGAAAAAGTATAACTTACTTCCCTTTGAAATTCTGTCACTTTCTGTAATCAGAAAACGAGAAATTTTCACTATTTCACACACTTTTTGTCATTATTCCTCGTGCAGTCATAGTTTTAGTTCTAATTCACCGTTTTCAGTATTTTTTAGAGGGAGAAAGAAAGCACTTTTAGAAATATAGAAAATTGGTATGGTCGCTCTCTTCCCTTTTGGACCGAGTATCAGGGGCTGATGGCTTTGATTCGGACTCTCTTCGAAAAATTAGTAATGTCCAAAATTTTCGAGAAGCCATTGAAAAAGTGAAACTATATCTACTTGGAAATAGTAATCCATTGAGGCTTCATTAATTTATGCTTTCTAATACCCACTATTAAGCATTTGCCTACACATATAAACACCTTTTCCATACTCACCATTTCGGAATGGCTGTGCTCCTGTAGGAAGGAAAATTGACTTTTCTCCAATATAAAATAGCATTCTAGTTATGTAGCTTCCATTTTCAAAAGCACAAAAAAGCCTAGGATTCACTCCTAGGCTTTTTTGTGTTTATTTTATTAAACTAATAGCTATTATCTTCTACGATTTCGATTTCTTAAGAAAGTAGGAATATCTAATGTATCCTCACTTTGTTGTTGTGTGTTTGTATTTCTTACTGGTTCTTTTGGAGGATGTGTTTCCTCTCTTTTTGCTTCTCTTGTTACAGAAGAAGTTGAATTTGTTGTATTATTCGCATTCGGCTTCATTGCTCCAAAAGTTGGTCTACCAGCTTGTGGCTGTGATAGGTCTTGATTAAAGCCTGTTGCAATAACTGTTACAACAATTTCATCTTTTAAATTATCGTTAATAACAGAACCAAAAATCATATTTACATCTTGGTCAGAAGCTGATGCAACAATGTCCGCTGCCTCTTGTACTTCATAAAGACTAAGATTAGTTCCTCCTGTGATATTCATCAGTACTCCTTGTGCTCCGTCAATGGAAGTTTCAAGAAGAGGAGAAGAAATGGCTTTTTTCGCTGCTTCTGCTGCGCGGTTTTCTCCAGATGCTACACCAATACCCATTAGTGCTGATCCTTTGTTTACCATAATTGTTTTTACATCAGCGAAATCTAGATTGATTAATCCAGGTGTCGCAATTAAATCAGAGATACCCTGTACCCCTTGACGTAATACATTATCTGCTTCTCTAAATGCTTCAAGCATTGGCGTAGATTTATCTACAATTTCCAATAAGCGATCATTTGGGATAACAATTAATGTATCTACTGCATCTTTTAATGCTGTAATCCCACTAGCTGCATGAGTTGAACGTTTTCTTCCTTCAAAGGAGAATGGTCTAGTAACTACCCCAACTGTTAATGCACCTAAATCATGTGCAATTTGAGCGATAACTGGAGCTGCTCCTGTACCTGTTCCACCACCCATACCAGCAGTTACAAATACCATATCAGCACCTCTAAGTGCTTCTTCAATTTGCTCTTTACTTTCTTCAGCAGCTTTTTTTCCAACTTCAGGATTAGCTCCAGCTCCTAATCCTCTAGTTAATTTACCACCGATTTGCATTTTAATTTCAGCTTTCGATAGATTTAATGCTTGTGCATCTGTATTAACAGCAATAAATTCTACCCCTTGTACACCGTGTTCTATCATACGGTTAACAGCGTTATTACCACCGCCACCTACACCAATAACTTTAATTACAGCAAGTGAATCTATATTTGTATCAAATTCCAACATGACAAATCCTCCTAATCGTCGATATTAAGCAGTATCGAACTGTCCGCGTCTAAAAGATCTCTTTGGTGATATGGAGTAACATACCAATCATACAAATTAATAGCTTGTCCATTTTCTATTTTGTTTCTTAAAATACACATTATCCTTGTTTAGTCAAAGAAATATCCCATAAATTTCTTAAATTTAGATGGTCCCTTTTCAGCTTGTGCTCTTTCCTGTGATGGATTAGGAACAAGTTGTTTTTGAGCTTTCTTTTCTCTTTGCTCAGCAGGAACAGAAACTGGCTGGTGTATATTACCACCTTGAAGCTTACTATTTTTATAGGAGAACTTTATTAAACTAACAGCTGTAGTATATTGTGGTTCTCTTACCCCTATATAGTCTGGTATAGCCATTCTAATACGACTTTGGAAAATATCTTCCGCAAGCTCTAGAATACCTTTAGTACTTGCTACCCCTCCAGTTAAAACAAATCCTCCTGGAAGATCATATACTCCTAATCTTGCAAGTTCATGACCAACAAGTTCAAAAATTTCCTCTAATCTTGCTTCTATAATATCAGAAATTTCTAGTTGATTAAACTGCTGATGTTGATCACTTCCTATAATAGGAACACTAAAAACCTCTTCCTCAGAAGCATGATCATAAAAAGCATAGCCATACTTTATCTTAATCTTCTCTGCATCCTCAGTCGTAGTACGAAGACCAATAGAAATGTCTTTCGTTATGTGATCTCCTCCAACTGGTATGACACTTGTTCCCTTTAAATGGCCATTTTCAAAGACTGCAATAGTAGTTGATCCTCCACCAATATCAATTAAGGCAACTCCAAGGTTTTTTTCATCTTTTGATAGTGCAAAGGAGCCTGAAGCAAGAGGCTGTAAAGTAATATCTTGAATTTCTAATCCAGCTCTCTCTACACATCTTAAGGTGTTATGTAAGATTGTCTTACTTCCAGTAATGATAGTACCTTCCATTTCTAAACGAACACCAATCATTCCTCTTGGATCAGTAATTTCATCTAATCCATCAACAATAAATTGTTTAGGAATGATATCAATAATTTCTTTTTCTGGCGGGATGGATATCACTTGCGCAGCATCTTTTACCCTTAATACATCATCAATTGTAATTTCACGATTCTCACTTGAGACTGCAACTACTCCATGAGAGTTTTGCAGGCTCACATGATTTCCCGATACGCCAACAATTACTTGCTTAATCTCCATACCAACCATTCTTTCCGCTTGTTCAATTGCTTGTCGGATAGAATGAACGGTTTCATCTATATCCACAATAGAACCTTTCTTTAAACCTTCTGATGGGACGATGCCTACACCAATTATATTTAAAGAGTCCTTAATCATTTCACCAATGATTACCTTTATGCTGGATGTACCGATGTCAAGACTTACATATAATTCATTGCTGTTCATTCTCGGGCACCTCCTTTTGCATTTTAAATATAGTGAACAACAAGTATTGTCAAAGTCGACAAATAAATCATCAATTTTAGAAAGAATTATTGTCTAATTTCCCTAGCTACATAACTTTATACTTTTAAGAAGTTATAGATGCAATTTCTCTTATATTAAAAGAAGCAACACCATATTTTCACTAAGTTTTTACTATGTGTCAATAGATTTTTAAAGATTTACAGAATAAACAGGACTATTTACTTAATACTTTATTCATCCATGTTATTTCTATTAAAAACTTAAATTTATTAATAGTTAAACTATTCGCCAAAACTAATATATTCCCTTTTTTATATGTCAATTTTTTTCAACTTTTTCGGAATCATTTTTATTTGTTTTAGTAAGAAGAATTCTTCTTATTAGTGATATATTTTGAAATAATCTAACACCAAAAGCAAAAATGGCAGCTAAATATAAGTCTACACCAAGATGAACACCGAGAAAAGCTAAACTTGCCGCTAATGCAATATTAAAGAAAAATCCTGACACAAAGACTTTTTCATCAAAAATATTTTGCAAATAGGCCCGAATGCCTCCAAAAAGGGTATCAAGGGCAGCCAATACTGCAATGGATAAGTAATTCGCATATTCTTCGGGAATTTTTATATCTGTTAATAACCCTAATATAATTCCTACTATTAATCCGAATACAGGCAGCCACATATTTATAAACCGCCTCCTTCTTCCCCATTAACTGGACTTAGATATTTTGTGTTAATAGTATTAGTAAATCGTGGAATCGTTGTATTTTCATTTGGTTCATGTACAATCAACCGAAGATTTGAAAGAAAGAACTCATCTGCAGATTTAGAAACCTTCATATGGTTGTATAATTTCTCAGCACTATCTTTATCTTTTGCTAATACCTTTACTTCTAAAGGAAGTTCATTTATAGCGATGCCATCCATTTTTAATACATTGTTTATTTCTCTAATAACAGATGTATTAATATACCTATTATTATTAACCGCTACTTCCTTTGCACCATATAAGTAAAGCTCATTCATTAGCCTTTGTAATAATTCTGCCGTAACATAGCCTATTTGCTCTCCTAAAAGAATCTCTTCATTTACTGGTTCAATAGAAAGAACTAATCCTTCTCCAGTTTCCTCCGTTAATCCAGCTTCTACTTTTAATTCGTTTAATGTCTCTTGAAGGATACTTTCTTTGCTATCTTCTGTTTTACTTTCATACTCATTTAATTTTGTATTATTCGCACGAATTTCGCTTAATAACTGTAGCTCTATTTCTTTCTCATGTAAAAGATCTTGTCTTAATTCCCAAGTATCTCTTGTATCTCTTTCTATTGGTTCTTTTAAAGTCTGAAACTGGATTGCAATCATAAACCCAATAATTAATGTGATCCCAGACATAACAAGAAAATTTGTCTTCACACTCACCATTCTTTCTCCTATTTACTTGCTAGCAATGATTGGTTCCATTTCAATAGCTTGTTTTCTTTCCAATGTGAACTTTACATTCTCATTTACAAGTGCATCCTTCACGCCACCTGTTATATTAATGGCTCCTTCTAATACTTTGCTATCGCCAATGGCAGATATGATAAAGGGAGCTGGGTGCTGAGTTCCATCTACTTCGATAACTGGGCCATTACAAAGGATATAGGAATTATGTGAGAGCCGCTGACCATTAATACTAATTGCCTCGGCACCTGATATATATAATTCGTTAATCACACTAAATACATGATGCTCGTGAACCAAATAATTATTCACATTATCTTCTTCTGGTTGATAATCTCCATCTTCTAAAGTAATTTGCACACCTTCACCTTTTACTGCGACTTTACCTAGATGCAATCTATATTTCTCTGCTTCTTCGGCCATGTTGGAATAGGTACTTTTTTCACTAGAAAGTTGTTTTTCAATTTCCACTATTTTCTTTTGAGTCTTTATTAATTCTTTATTCAATGTGTTATTTTTTTCTTCTTGTTCAATTAATTCATCACGTATAGCCAGGTCTTTTTCAAATTGACTATCATCTAATATAGGTTGTTTCTGCTCCTTATTAGTGATTTGGAAAGAAAAAGCTATCATAAATCCAAGTACGAGAAAAACGAAAGAAAATATCACATTTCTTCTTCTCTTACTATTCTTCACTATTTTCTTCTCCTTCTCCCTGTTCCTCTTCCGTATCAAACGCTTTAAAATAGGAGCCAACCTCTAAATCGATAACCCCTTTTTTATCGGTATTCAATTGAGCTAAAATAGAAGGATAGTGTTCCATTTTTTCTGCAAAAGAGGAAAGAGTTGCTAACACCTGATTTCCATCATTCATATAGACTGTTATATGGTTGGAGTCTGTATCTTTGGGCGTATAACTTACTTCAGAAATAGCATTATAAACTACGTTTGGCAGTTTATTAAGTTCTTCACTAAGCCTTGCAATTTTTTTCGCATGTTTCTTTGTCATATTCTTAATAATAGGAGCATCAGTAGGAATTTTAGAAGCAACTTTTCCATACAGTGCTTCGCCATTTTCCATAACAGGAATATATTGATTACCATCTAATAAATAGGCGACCTTTTTATTCTCCTGAATGGTTATTTGTAGATTATTAGGGAATTTTATTGATATATCTACTGATTGAATGCCACCATCTTCTTTTAAATCTGATGATACTTTATCACGATTAATGGACCAGATATTTACCCCTTCTTTTAATCCACTGATCTTTTCTATATCTTCCGTTGAATACATTTGATTTCCTTTAATAATAATGCTCTTTGCATGACTCAAAGGTGATTGAAAGTAAATAACACAAATGATGATCAGGAAGAATAATAGGAGTAAGAAAATAAGTCGCCTATTTGCCTTTTTACGACGTTGTTCTTTTAATTTAGGTATACGATCTTCTAAAGATACAACCTTCCCTTTTGCCAAGAAATCACCTCATATTTCTATGTAATCTAAAGGTCTATGCTCCCCTAAGAGATTACTTCCGATACTATTGCACAGAAACAAGTCTACCATTTTAATCGCAAAGTGAAAACTTGAAAATAGAATTTATCTTCCTATTTCTGTTGCTTTCGCTTATTAACAACTTCTTTCATAACATCATACAAACGGATAGCTGCATCTGGCATACCTAATTTTTTAGAGGCTGCTTTCATATTATGTAATACTTCCTTCTGTAACATAATAGTATCTATTTCTTCAACTAGCTTGGTTCCATCTAGCTCCTTTTCAAGAAGCATTTTGGCAGCTCCATTAGTTGTTAAGGATTGAGCATTTTTTTCTTGGTGATTGTTTGTAACATATGGACTTGGAATTAAGATACTTGGAATGCCGAGTGAAGTAAGCTCACTTAATGTAGTTGCTCCTGCTCTTGCTACAGTTAAATCCATATTTGTCAATACTTCAGGCATGTTATGTACGAATGGCTTAATTATTACATTACTCGGATTTCCAACTAACGCAACTTCCTTTTTCACTGACTCATAGTGGGCTTCTCCCGTAACATATAATACCTGATAAGGCTTTTTACCAAGAGAAGGCAATGCTGCTATAACCGCATCATTTATAGGTCTAGCTCCTCTACTTCCTCCTACTATGAGAACACAAGGATCCTTTAATTTTAATCCAACTGATAGTCGTCCCTTAATACCATCTTGATTTAACACTTCAGACGCTCTAGGGTTACCTGTTAAGACCACTTTTTCTTTCGGAAAAAACGATGCTGCTTCCTCAAAGCATGTTGCAACCTTATCCACATATTTACTTAAAAATTTATTGGTAAGGCCTGGAACACTATTTTGTTCATGTATGATGGTTGGAATCCCCATTTTACTAGCTGCGTAAACGACAGGGCCACAAACATATCCCCCTGTTCCTATTACTACATCTGCCTTAAACTCTCTTAATATAGCTTTACTTTTAGAAACACCCGAAATAAATCTCCAGACTGTTTTCAAGTTTTCCGGGGAAATTTTCCGCTTAAAACCCGTTATATGTACCGTTTTAAAAGGGATTTCTTCTCTTTTTACAAGTGTGCTTTCTAGTCCTTGTTCTGTTCCTATATAAAGAAACTCTGCCTCTTTTACTTGTTTCTTAATTTCTCTAATAAGGGCTAACGCAGGATATATATGACCACCCGTTCCTCCACCGCTTACTACAATTCTCATGCCTTCACTTCTCTCCTACTGCTTTAAATTTATTGTATTCCTATTATATCTTGAATTGGTAAAAAACAGAAATAATCTAATGCATTTGTAAAAAATTTTTATCCCAACTATTGAGATACCTTATTCTACATTATTTTAAACCTCTTTTAGCTCTTTCTTTAAATTGAAAAAGAACTGTAAACTCTTTGGTGACTTGTATATTTAAAATGCAATAATTGCAAAGTGATTTTTATAAATGTGAAAATAGATAATATTCTAGAGAATAATATTTTTTTCAAAAAAAAAGAAAAAGCATATGTGCTTTTCCTAATATCTTGAATATCTACTAACATTAAGGAGTATTCCTATGGCTATTAGCATGAGGGTTAGCGAGGATCCTCCGTAACTAAGAAACGGAAGAGTAATTCCTGTTACTGGCATTAACCCTGATACTACACCGATATTAATCATTACTTGAATAGCAACCATTGAAATGATTCCTACTGCAAGAAAACTTCCAAAAAGGTCTTGTGCGCCTAGTGCAATTCGAATACCTCTCCATAATAATAAAGAAAATAATAAGAGAATAAGTGATCCACCAATAAAGCCTAATTCTTCTGATAGGATAGCAAAAATGAAATCTGTTTGTGGTTCGGGAAGATAGAAGAACTTCTGTCTACTCTCGCCTAACCCTAAGCCGAACAGCCCTCCTGGTCCAATAGCATAGAGAGATTGGATAATCTGAAAGCCACTTCCTAAAGGATCAGACCATGGATCTAAGAAGGAAGTAATCCTTTTAATCCGGTATGGAGCTGATGCAACAAGTCCAACAAATCCTGCTACTCCAATTAAACCTAAAATAACAAAATGCTTAATTCGTGCGCCGGAAATAAAAATCATGACAATACTCGTCCCCACCATAACTGTACCAGTTCCTAAATCTGGTTGAAGCATAATCATACCAAAAGCTAGAAAAACAAGCCCCAGTGATGGAAACAATCCTTTTTTTACTGTGATAATATGTTTCTGGTTCTCTGAAAGAAATTTGGCTAAAAAGATAATCATCGCTATTTTCATAAATTCAGAAGGTTGAATAGAAAAGGCTCCTACACCTATCCAGCTTTGAGAACCATTACGTACTAACCCTACACCAGGAATTAACACAATTACTAACAAAGCAAAACAAACAAGAATAATAGGCTTAGCCCAAGTACGCCAAATCCAGTAATCAAGATTCATGATGAATATCATGGCAGCTATTCCAACACCCGCAAACAGCATTTGCCTCTTCGCGAAATAAAAAGAATCCCCTAAGTTTCTCTCAGCCATTACAGCACTAGCACTATATACCATAATTAGACCGATAGCCAAAAGCGTAAAAGTAATAATCATTAAGATGATATCTGGACTAGTTTTTTTTGATGCCATTGTTAACACCTCAAAATGCAAGATTAGGGCTTGCGAAGAAAAAAGCGGAAATGCTACTATAACGTTTCATCTATATAATGGTGTCTGCTATCAATAACTTAAATACCAGATATTGATAGCAGACACTTCATGATATATTTAAACGATTCCGTTACATGTAGCCATGAAATAAGCAGAAGTCACTTTAACATGACTTTATGAAGAATTTGAAACGGTACATTTTCTTTTCCATGCTGTTTTGGTAAAATACACTGATTTTACCATTCTATGTATAATGCAACATTACTCTATTCTCTTTCCACTAAACAACTAACACTTGGTAACAATTGTAGAAATCAACTTCGAGACAAGCCCTTATTTAAGCATATGCACTGCATGAATAAAAATGTCTCCTCTGACTTCAAAAGTTTTATATTGATCCCAGCTTGCACATGCTGGAGATAGAAGAATAACATCTCCTTCTTCTGAAAGGTCATAAGCAACAGGCACTGCTTTGTCCACATTATCGACACGTTGAATTGTTTTTATTCCAGCAAGCTCTGCAATCTTCTCTAATTTAGGAGCAGTTTGTCCAAATGTAATCATTGCCTTTACATTTTTTAAAGATGGAATCAGCTCATCGAATTCGTTCCCTCGATCTAGTCCACCAGCAAGTAGAATAGTAGGAGCGTCAAAAGCTGCTAAGGCGTTTTCAGTTGCTAAAATGTTGGTTGCTTTAGAATCATTATAGAATCTACGTCCATTCACTTCTGCAATGTATTGAAGACGATGTTTCACCCCTGTAAAGGTATTTAACACTTTAAAAATACTTTCATTGGATACACCAGTTAATTTAGCAGCAGCAATAGAAGATAGAATGTTCTCCAAGTTATGGTTACCAGGAAGCACAATATCTTTTACATAAATGATTTTCTCATCATGAAAATAAATACATCCATCTTTCACATAAGCACCAAATTCTAGAACCCGTTTTGTGGAAAACGGAATAATTGTTGCATTACTTCTATTAGCAATTTCCATGACTACCTCTTGTTCTATATTTACAATAAGATAATCATTTGCATCTTGATTCTGTGTGATATTCCCTTTCGCGCTAGCATACTCTTCTCTTGTTCCATGATAATCTAAATGAGCATCATAGATATTTGTGATAATCGCAATTTTTGGTTTAAATTGATCAATCCCCATTAACTGGAAAGATGATAACTCAATCACAATCTGATTATCTTCTTTTGCCTCCTGCGCAACATTAGAAGCAACTGTACCAATGTTACCTGCGATTAAAGGCTTTTTCTTATCTATATCTAGCATATCAAACAAAAGTGTTGTAGTAGTTGTTTTTCCATTCGAACCTGTAATAGCTAAAAACGGCGCATCTGATACAAGATAAGCAAGCTCTACTTCTGTAATAATAGGAATTTGCTTTTCTACCGCTCTTTTAATCATTGGGTTATGATAAGGAATCCCTGGGTTTTTAACTATTAACTGAAAACCTTCATCCAATAATTCAATTGGATGACTTCCACATATAACCGTTATGCCTTGCTCTAATAACCCTTGTGCTTCTGGATTTTCGTGTAATGGCTTGCTGTCATTTACTGTTACAAACGCTCCTAGTTTATGAAGCAATTGAGCAGCTCCTACTCCACTTTTCGCCAATCCTAACACAAGGACTTTTTTATGATGAAAATTCTTTATTTCTTTCATTATAACCACACCTCAATATAAATTCCTAAAGCAGCAAATAGTAACCCTACTGTCCAGAAAGTAACAGCTACTCTCCATTCCGACCATCCAACCAACTCGTAATGATGATGTAGGGGACTCATGCGGAATATTCTTCTTCCTGTAGACTTAAAGGAGATTACTTGCAGAATAACAGATAGAGTCTCAATAACGAAGACACCACCTATTAAAATTAACAGAATTTCTAATTTAGTTAAAATAGCTATTGCAGCAATAGCCCCTCCTAACGCTAATGATCCTGTATCTCCCATAAATACTTTTGCTGGATGTGCATTGAAAACTAAGAATCCCAATACAGCTCCTACAATGGCTACAGAGAAGATACTAATTTCAAACAGAGATTGACTCCATGCTAATATAGCAAATGCTCCAAATGCAATAGCCGCTGTACCTGAAACTAATCCATCTAACCCATCTGTTAAGTTAACTGCATTGGAGAATCCAACTAGCCAGAAAATAATAAACAAGGCATAAAACCATCCAAGCTCAATTGGTTGTTCTACAAATGGAATAGAAACAGCAGTTGAAAATTCATTTTCTCTTAGTACAAAGTAAAAAATCAGCGATATGATAATTTGCCCTAATAATTTTTGTCGAGAAGTTAATCCTAAGTTACGTTTCATAACTACTTTAATAAAATCATCTAAAAATCCTAATAAACCAAAACCAAGTAACACAAGCAACAACAGGTAGGTTTTAATGGTTGGTTCTGAAAACTTATTTATCATAACCAAAGTTGTGACTGTGATAGATAAAATAATCATCAGTCCACCCATCGTTGGTGTACCTGTTTTCTTTTGATGTGATTTTGGTCCTTCTTCTCTAATACTTTGTCCGAATTTTAATCTTCTCAAGAAAGGAATAAAAAAAGGAGAAATTAACACAGTAATTAAAAACCCAAGAACGATAGTAAAGAAAATAACCTTCTCCTGCATTTTATTCCTCTCCTTTCCAATTGAAATTTAGTAAGGAAACTTGTTCCTTTATTACCGCTATATCATATGTGTTCACAACCTGATTAAGACTTAAATCTTTCGAAAAGATAAAATTTGTTGAGTTTGCTTGATTATTTAATTGTTTCTCATATATTGCTATCATTTTTTGTAAGCCTTCCTTTAAATCATTAGTATAAAAGATGGGAAAATGATTGGGTGTGTAAGATGGTGGCTTCTCTCCCTTTTCCCATACTGCTCCAATTGCTCCATTGTTAATTGCCTGTTTCAGATCTGTAACGAATGTTTCATATTGAATAGGGATAAATAATCCCTTTGGCTGTTTTATATTTGCTACGAATGACACTGTTTCAAATAATAGATTTTCCTGTACAAATCCTTTGGTTTCCGGAAATGCCTCTTGAATGAGATGATAGGAAAGTGCCATTTTATCTCCCCTCAATCGCTTCTTTAGCAATTAATCGATCATCAAAGTCCAATACCTCTGTACCAACTATTTGATAGGTTTCATGCCCTTTCCCTGCGATCAATACCACATCCCCTTTTTGAGCATTTTTCATACAAGTAGAGATGGCATCCTTTCGATCAGGAATAATGCTATAATTCTCCATACTAGATACACCAGCTTCCATATCTTGCAAGATCGTAGCTGGGTCTTCACTTCTTGGGTTATCAGAAGTAAAAATGGCATGTGTTGCTTCCTTACATGCAATTCTAGCCATTAAAGGCCTTTTCGTTTTATCTCTGTCCCCACCACAGCCGACAATGACATATACCTTATTTTCTGCAAATTCCCTTACAGTTTTCAGCGCGTTTTCTAAGCTATCTGGAGTATGAGAGTAATCAACAATTACAGAAAAGTTCTGACCTGCATGAACCATTTCAAAACGACCAGACACTCCTTCTACTTTCTCTAAAGCAGCTATTATTGTTTTCATTGGGATTTGGCTAGCAATACCCACCCCAATACTTGCTAAAATATTATATACATTAAATTTCCCTACCATTTTTAAAAGCAAGGAGAATTCACCTAAAGGCGTAATCAAATCAAGAGATGTACCATTAGCTGTCATTTTTATATTCTTTGCCATAACATCTGCATCTTTGTCTATTCCGTATGTCAACACATGTGCAGGTGATAAGTTTGCATATTCATGACTTACTGGATCATCATTATTTAATATAGCAAACTTAGGTTTTGTATTGGAATAGGTGTTTCCTAGTCTTGAGAATAAAAGTCCTTTTGCTCTTTTATACCCTTCCATTGTTCCATGATAATCTAAGTGATCTTGTGTAAGATTAGTGAATACTGCTATATCATAGTCACATCCAAACACTCTTCCTTCTACAAGTGCATGAGAAGATACCTCCATAACCGCTGTTTCTACTTCACGTTCGACCATTTGATGGAATAATCTTTGTAAAGTAACTGCCTCAGGAGTAGTGTTTTTTGTTTCTTGAATTTCTTCATCAATTTTTGTGTACATTGTTCCAATAATACCTGTTTTCTTATTGGCTTCTCTTAAAATAGCTTCAATTAAATGGCTTGTAGTTGTTTTACCATTCGTTCCTGTTATTCCAATCAATTGAAGGCTTTGAGTAGGATGATGGTAGAAAACATTTGCGAGTATACTGCTTGCTTTCTTCGTATCCTTTACTACAATAACTGGTATTGGTAATGATAATTCTTTCTCAGCAATGATGGCTACAGCTCCCGCTTCATATGCTTGTTTAGCATAATCATGTCCGTCTACTGTAAATCCTTTGATACAGATAAATAAACTACCCTTTGACACTTTGCGATTGTCATTTTCAATCGATTGTATTTCTACATCCTCTCCCGTGTAAGGAGTATATGGGTGTAAACATTGTATCAGCTCTTTTAAACGCATCGCATTAATTCCTCTTTTCTCTAACTCCATATGTATAATGAATCTTTTCCTACTATTTGTTCGTGATTATGGAATGTACTTTTATTACACAACAAAATTTAATTATATACTAATCAAGCTAACAAATAGAGTGTTTTTTCCTTAGCGTATTTTATTTTACATGATTCCTAAACTTTTCGCTATGCTGTTCAAAAAAGATGCAAGCTTTTTCCCATTCTAGATACTGCTTTAAGCACGCTTTGTTGTTATTAAATTTGTATTCAAAAATAAGGAACTTTATGAAAAACAGCTCTTTATATAAATAGAAGCGGCACAATAAATGGCCGCTAACTTCTACCATTAATTATACTGAATAATAATGGTTGATCCTTCCTGTACCTTTGTTCCAGGCGCTGGAGATTGTTTAATAACACTTTCTCCACTTCCAGTTGAATCAATTTTTAAATTAATAAACATTTCGCTAATATCTTTTTTCGTATGTCCTACTAAATCTGGTACTTCGATTAATGGTGTATCTGGATATTTATATTGCTTTTCAATCTGATCTTCTCTTGGTTCAACTCCTAATGCCCTCAAGCTATCTCCCATCATTGCTCCAACAATAGGAGCAGCTACTGTTCCACCAAACTGAACGGTTCCTTTTGGATTATCTACAGCTACATAAATAACTAATTCTGGATCATCAGCTGGAGCAAAGCCTATGAATGAAACAATATAATTATTTTCTAAATATTTCCCGTTAGAGGCTTTTTGTGCAGTCCCTGTTTTTCCCCCAACACGATATCCTTCTACAAACGCTTTTCCACCAGAACCTTTTGCTACCACGTTCTCAAGAGCTCTTCTTATTTCTTTAGAAGTTTCTTCAGAAATTACTTGGCGTTTGGCAGTAGGTTCTTTTTCCATTAACACTTCCCCTGTCTCAGGGTCAATTAATTTTTTCGCCACATATGGTGTATATAGGGTTCCGCCATTGATGGCAGCTGACAATGCTGTTACTTGTTGAATAGGAGTTACTGCAACCCCCTGACCAAATGCTGTAGTTGCCTGTTCTACTGGTCCTACTCTATCTAAATTAAAGAGAATTCCCTTGGCTTCTCCCGCTAAATCTATACCTGTTTTCTCACCAAATCCAAAATCCTTAATATACTTAAACAATTTTTCTTTTCCTAAACGCTCTCCTAGTTCGACAAAACCCGGGTTACAGGAGTTTTGTACAACCTCTAAAAATGTTTGAGAACCATGTCCTCCACTTTTCCAACATTTTAACTTAGCTCCACCAACTTCTGCATAGCCTTTATCATAAAAAGTATCTTTATCTAAATCTACTTTTCCTTCCTCTAATGCTGCTGCTAAAGTAATAATCTTAAAGGTTGACCCAGGTTCATAGGCACTCCAAATGGGTAAATTTCGATTGTAGATAGTCGAATCAACATTTTGATAGTCAGTCGGTTCAAAATCAGGGCTGCTGGACATAGCTAATACTTCTCCTGTTCTCGGATTCATCGCTATGGCTATAATAGAATCTGGATTATACGTTTGTTCAGCTATTTCTAATTCTCTTTCCACAATTGTTTGGATTTTCGAATCAATCGTTAGCATTAAATCATTTCCATCTTTGGGTGCTTCATAGTCATCTGCCATATCATTCATTCTCTGCCCCTTCGCATCAGAATAATATTGCACAGATCCTTTTTGCCCTTTCAATTCATCATCATATTCTAATTCCAATCCTATTAATCCTTGGTTATCTATTCCTGTAAAACCTAAAACATGAGATAAATAGTTTCCAAATGGATACGATCGCTTTGAATCTTCGCCAATATAAACACCATCAATATCTAGTGCTCGTACTTTTTTTGCTTTTTCATGGGTTATCTTTCTACCCTCTTTTATCCGTACACTCATTTCTTTTTGCGTAATTTGGCTATAGATAGCCTCTTTATCTCCTTCTAAAACCTCCGCTAATTTTTCTGCGGTATTTGCTGGATCTTTTAATTGCCGTGGCACAATATATACGGTTGGGGAACTGATATTAGTAGCTAAAGCCACTCCATTTCGATCAATAATCTCTCCCCTTTGCGGCTCAAACGCAATTTGACGACTCCACAAATTCTTTGCCTTGGTTGTTAGCTCGTCCCCTAGGAAAAACTGAACATAAGCTAATCGAACATCAATAATTAGAAAAATAACAATCCCTGCCAATAACGCTATCATCAACCGTTTACGCACGGTCACATTTGAAACCCGCATACAAATGGAACCTCCTTTATACGAACTCGTTCCAATATATGCTTGTACTTGTGGGAATAGAACGGGAAGTGGGGTGGGGAGGTTTAGGGAGATGGAAATTTAACAGGGCTTATGAACGACCTTTTCGCTGAGTTTTTCTTCATTCGGGCTTTCATTTTCGCTATGAACGACCTTTTCGCTAGGTTTTTCTTCATTTGGGTTTTCATTTTCGCTATGAACGACCTTTCGGCTGGTTTTTTCTTCATTCGGGCTTTCATTTTCGCTATGAACGACCTTTTCGCTGGGTTTTTCTTCATTCGAGCTTTCATTTTCGCTATGAACGACCTTTTCGCTAGGTTTTTCTTCATTTGGGCTTTCATTTTCGCTATGAACGACCTTTCGGCTGGTTTTTTCTTCATTCGGGCTTTCATTTTCGCTATGAACGACCTTTTCACTGGGTTTTTCTTCATTCGGCTTTCATTTTCGCTATGAACGACCTTTTCACTGGGTTTTTCTTCATTCGGGCTTTCATTTTCGCTATGAACGATCTTTTCGCTGGGTTTTCTTCATTTGGGCTTTCATTTTCGCTATGAACGATCTTTTCGCTGGGTTTTTCTACATTTGGCCTTTCATAATTCAGCGTACATTTATTTAATCTACCTCATCCATGTCATTATAGAATGCCCATTGGTGCACACCATTCATTTTAAAATTCCTTTCTAATATGCGTCTAATTTTCTTTAGAGATGCAATTCCACCACACATCTCACTTATCGCTTTTGTCGTTATTTTACTATTAGGAAATAGCACTCTGAATTCTTCTATCGTTCTTAATACAGCCCTTTCAAATCTTTCAATATGATTACAAAAAGTACACTCCACCCCCATCCCCACAACCCTAAACCCAAACCTGCCACACCCAGCACATAAAATCCCTTTCTGAATCTCCTCATACTGATAAGAAGGAATTTTTCTATACGGATTTTCCTCTAGGTGAAGGGAATTCAATTTCTCTGCTATCAATTTTGAACGTTTCTTAAGTGGAATTGTATTCTGTTGCAAATGGAGAATATGTCGATTTAATTGATTCCAATGAATGATTGGTAATTGAAGTGGTGCTTGATAGAGGAAAAATTCGGGGTTAATAAATACTACATTGCTCACAATTGGAATAGAATATCCATGCTTGTGAAGTAATTGTCTAAGTAATGTCTCTGTTCTCTTCAATTGTATCAGGGGATTACTTATCTCCTTTTGGCTTTTAGTAAAAAAGCGGTCGTTTTCATAATAATAATCTCCTTCATAATTCTTAATTTCATACAAAAATAATGTTTCACCGCTAATCATGATAGAATCCACTTGAAATATTGTATTACTCACTTCAAATAGCAAATCATTTAAAATTACATTTCCTTTCGAAACGTTTTCTGTATAAGAATCAAATTTTTTCTCTCCCTCCCACCCCTTTAGCAAATTATGAAAATATCGTGTTTCTTCGTCTGCTAACGGGAATCTCGCATTTAACGCCCGCCATATCCGCAATTCATCTGATTCTTCTCTCCGTTTATGACACATATTACGCCTCCTTTTCTATAACTATAACAAATATTTTCTCCTAAGCCATTAAAAAAAGCTCTACCACATACAATCATGTAGTAAAGCTACCTAAACAAAAGCTCTATTCCGGTTCTTTCAAAGTAATCGTCAATTCTGCATTTTCTTCGACCGTAGAACCAGCCTTTATGCTTTGTGTTTCCACATATCCGCTGCCGGATGATTCTAATTTTAAAGAATGAAGATCTGCCACTTTTATAGCATCTCTTAAGGACCAGCCTGTCATATCTGGAACTGTTCGTTCACCATTTGTTTTGAGTATGATCTTTTCGCCCTCTAGATAAGACTGTCCTTCTTCTGGAAGTTGACCTTCAATCGTATTACCGTTTCCTATAACAATAGCTGTTAAGCCTGTTTCTTCCGCTATTTTCTTCGCTTCTTCTACCGTCATACCAGATAGATTAGGAATTTCAACAGATTTAGTAGCAACCATTTTGGTTGGTGCAATATCCATATACTGCAAACTACTTTTCATAACTGTCGTAAAAATTTCAGAAACTGGTTCGGAGCCTGTTTCATTTCCTTCTAGTTCAGGTTGTTGAACAGCAACATACATCATTAATTCTGGATCATCCTTTGGTGCCATTCCTAAAAAGGAGAAAATATAATTATCATGACCTGTTAAGTAGCCACCGCCACTTTTGGGAATTTGTGCTGTCCCGGTTTTCCCGGCCACATCGTATCCTTCGATATTATATTTGTTATAGCCTGTTCCTTTTTCGCTCGTAATGACTGTTTCCAGAATATCTCTAACTTCCTTTGCTGTTTCAGCTGAGATAGGAGTTCCTGTTACTTCTGTCTCTGCTTTCTTGACAAGTTTACCTGAAGCATCACGAATTTCCTTTATTACATGAGGCATCACCATTTTCCCATCATTCGCAATCGCTGTAGCAGCTTGTATTTGCTGAATAGGAGTAATAGCTGTTCCTTGACCGAATGAAGTCGTAATTTTTTCAATTGGCCAATTATAAACAATTTGACTATTAGCTTCATTTGGGAGATCAATACCAGTAGGTTGATCTAAGCCAAATTTGGTTATATATTCTCTTAGCTTATCAAACCCTAATTTTTCCTTCGCAAGTTTGGCAAAAGCTACGTTAGAAGAACGTTGAACTCCTTCTAAATAAGTTATTGGTCCCCAACCGACACCATTATTATGGTCTCCAATACCTTCATACCTTCCAGATTGATATTGCTCATCTGGATTAAATGCGCCTTCTTCCACAGCTGCTGCTAAAGTGAAGATTTTCATCGTAGAACCAGGTTCAAAAGATGTTTCAATGGCTTCATTATGCCATGTATCTGAAATACCTTCTCTTGTTACTGGATCGAAGGAAGGCCTTTGACTCATCGCTAAGATTTCTCCCGTTTTTGGGTTGGCAACAATAGCAATGATTTTTTTCGGATTATACTCTTCTACTACCTTATTCATTGAATCTTCTAAGATGGACTGTATTCTTTTATCTAAAGTAAGTGTCACATTGTCCCCATCTTTGGCTGCAACTACTTTTTCATTACTATTAGGCAAAATATATCCCCAAAAATCTTTGCTATATTTCATACTTCCATTTGTTCCTGTTAAGAGGGAATTCAAGCTCCCTTCAATTCCAAGTCTACCAGTTTCCGTGAATGTACCTGTATCTTCGTCTTCTTTTTCTTCTAGATAACCGATAACATGTGAAGCAAACATTCCATTTGGATAAAAACGTTTCTTGCCTTCTGTAATAAGTACTCCTGGCAACTTCAATTCTTCAATTTTCTTTTTCACATCAAAAGAAAGGTCTTTCCCCGCAGTACCAAATTCAACCTGCTTAGCTCCTTCTTTTGTTAAAATTCTATAAATCTCAGATTCTTCTAAATCAATATATTTTGCCAATTCCTTTGCTGTCTTTTCTGGATCCTTTACATGTACTGGGTTACTCGGATCATTTTTACTAAGCTCTGCATCTGTTACTGCAACCAGTTTATAAGACACAGCATCTTCTGCAATAACCTCACCATTACGATCTAAAATGTTGCCTCTAGATGCCTCTAATGTCCGACTTGAATTATGTCTTTTATCTGCTTCTGCCGCAAGAACGGTCCCAGAAACCTCACCTGTTGCTTGAATATAGACAAAGCGAACAACTAATACAAAAAAGAGCAGACAAAAAAAGGCAAAAAGGATGGCTGCTCCCACATTAATATTAGGCTGTTTTCGAATCATTGCTTATTGCACAACCTTTACATTATCTTTACTAAAATCTAATCCTAATTTTTCTGCAACTTCTCTTAAACGTTCAAAATTGCTTAAGTTACTTATTTGAGCATCTAACTCTTTATTTGATTTTTCTAATACAGCAATAGAGCTTTGAGTTGTTTGAATTTCCTTGTTCACATCGTAAATCTTAGATTGATTACTGATGATTGTTACTCCACCTAAACAAATTAATGCTGCACAAGTAACACCAAGGATTTTTTCTCCAGGAGATAATAATGATTTGGCATGCTTCGTAACCTTCTTAATCGACTTTACTTCCTGTTGCTGTATACTTTCTTGTTGCATTTTTCTCGCTAAGTTGCTCATTTAACTACCTCCTGAATCTTTTTAATTATTTTTTTCAGCTACTCTTAACTTTGCAGATCTTGCACGATTATTTTCTTCTAATTCTTGTTCGGAAGGAATTATTGGTTTTCTTGTTATTAGCTTTAATTCTGGCTTAAATTCATCAGGTATAATAGGTAATCCTGGTGGTAATGGCGGCAAGTCACTTGCCTTTTTAAAAGTGGATTTACAAATTCTATCTTCAAGTGAATGGAAGGTAATAACACTAATTCTTCCACCTGGTTTTAAAATGGAGATAGCTTGTTCTAAAGAATCCTCAAATACACCAAGCTCATCATTTACAGCAATTCTAATTGCTTGGAAAATTCTCTTAGCCGGATGTCCGCCTTTTCTTCTAGCAGGTGCAGGAATTCCTTCTTTAATTAATTCTACTAATTCTGCTGTTGATTGAATGGGTTGTTGCTCTCGAGCAGCTTCAATCTTTCTGGCGATTTGTTTCGAGAACTTCTCTTCTCCATAACGGAAGAAAATCCTTACTAAATCCTCATATTTCCAATGATTTACCACTTCATATGCGGTGACATCTGCTTCATTATCCATTCGCATATCTAACGGCGCGTCATGATGATAGCTAAACCCTCTTTCTGGTGTATCTAATTGAGGAGAAGAAACACCAAGATCATATAAAACTCCATCAACATGTGTGATACCTAGATTTAGAAGTTCCTCTTTTAAGTATCTAAAATTACTTTTTACAATCGTTAAGTTTTCTTTATATGGTGCTAATTTTTGTTCAGCATTTTTAATCGCTACGTCATCTTGATCAAAAGCAATTAGTCTTCCGCCTGCTGAAAGTTTGGAAAGAATCAATTCACTATGTCCTGCACCACCTAGTGTGCAATCTACATAAATTCCATCTGGTTTAATATTAAGTGCATCTACTGCTTCATTTAAAAGTACGGTTGTATGATTAAACATGTTGTCCACCTGTCAATAATTTTCTTTTATGTATTTTGGGATATTAAATATCGAATCCAATCATATTTTCTGCAATTTCTGCAAAAGAATCCTCGGATTCCGCAAAATAATTTTGCCATTCTGTTTTATCCCAAATTTCAATGCGATTGGAGACTCCTAATATGACACATTCCTTTTCCAATTGTGCATATTGTACAAGAGGTGCTGCAATATTTATTCGTCCTTGTTTATCCACTTCACATTCTGAAGCTCCTGAGAAGAAAAAACGAGTAAATGCTCTAGCATCTTTTTTCGTTAAGGGTAATTGTTTCAGCTTTTCTTCTATTATGGTCCATTCACTTAATGGGTAACCAAAAAGGCAACGATCTAAACCACGGGTTAATATGAAAGTTTCACCTAAATTGTCTCGAAACTTAGCGGGAACGATAATTCGTCCTTTTGTATCGACATTATGATGATATTCTCCCATGAACATACCCGCATTCCCCACCTTCTTCCCTCAATGTACCACATTCCCCCACTTTCCTCCACTATTTAATAAAATTCTATGAATTTTTAATATTTCCTGCAATAAAAGAAATTTTTACTACACCTATTTTTAGAAATTTTGAAAAGAGAACGCAAAAAAGGAAAGGCAAATAAATCTCGCCTTTCCTTTTCATCCTTATAATTTAATTACTTTATGTGTCCCATCAAAGGTCATTGGTAATTTCATTATTTCTTCTAAGAAGTCAAAACCATACTTATTTAAGAAATAAGTAATATTCCATATTCTTTCTTGCGGAGAACCCTCAGGCTTTAAATTTCTTTCTATCCGATTAAATTTATTTACAATCACTTCATGCTTTTCTTTTGTAGAGTCATCGATTTTATTTTTTAAGAATTGTAATTGATTTAGTAAGAAATCTTCATTCTTAGATAATAGCGGAAGCATTCCTTTGTAATCCTTATTCAATTCTTGCTCTAGGTCTAGATAAGTAGCATGAATGGTTTCACGTAATTCACTAATTAGGTCATTTATGCTTTTATTGGATACAGCATCTAAAAATTGGGCTGTCCTGTCAGATGTCCCTTTCATCAGAATCTCTTCTATAGATAACTCTAATTCGTTGATATCTGCTTCTACACTTCTTTCTAAAAGTGTAATATTCAACCTCGGCATAATTGGTGGCATCTTGATATCTAAGTATTCAAATGCTTGCTTCAATTCTGCCCAGTATGCAATTTCTCCTGGCCCTCCAATAAAGGCAAGTGTTGGAAATAATAAGTCTTGTGTAATTGGTCTTGTTACTACATTATTGCTTAATCGATGTGGAAACTCGCTAGCAATTTCTTTGAGTTCCTCTATCGTAAATACTATTTCATTTTTGCCAACAAACTTGTTAGTGGAAGCATCATATTGAAGCAATTCTCTTTCTTGCTCCATTTCATCATAATAGAAAAGGTTAACTGGATTTTCACTCATTTCTATAACAAGCGAATATCCTTTATCTTTTACTAGCTGCTGCTGAGAAGTTACTGCTTCGGCAATTCCTTCAAAATGATCTAGTTGTTGTAAAAATATTTCCTTTTCTAATTTACGAATTTCTTTATCGCCTGAATCCACTAATAGTAGTCCAAAATCTTTAAATAGCTGCATGGTTAGATAACTAAAGAAGTCCACGATTGTGTCAGATTGATTAATAGCTGTATGTAATAGCTCTAATAAAGCATGAGAGTGATCTGTTTCTCCATAGCTTTCTACCACTTCTTCTATCCACTCTAAACAGACTTCTTTATCTAAAGTGATATCAGAAGCCATTTTTTTATCGACTACATGCTTAGGAAAAACCATTTTCCTCATTTTTTCTTTTCCTGGAGAGTAAATATGATTAATTTCTAAATAGTCATGATCCTCACCAGCTACCCAAAAAACAGGTACAACAGGAATGCCTAATTCTTCTTCCTTTTGCTCTGCAAGTAAAATAATACTAATCACTTTATGAATAGAATATAATGGCCCTGTCAATATACCTGCTTGTTGTCCTCCTATCACAACCACACTGTTAGGCTCTCTTAGTTTGTCTAATGAAGCTTTAACCTTCGAGCTTTGTGGGAATTTACTCATGTAGCTCTCCATATAGTCTGCTACATCATTTCTCATAAATTTACGTGCATTTAATTCTTTTACTCTTTCCTCGTAACTATGTTTATTAAGATAAGAATAATGAAAAAAATCCTCTAATGTATGGTTTTCGTTTAGATAATCTGTTACAAACTTATTTGCCACAGGCAAAGAGAGATTTATCATCTCCATTTATGTACTTCCTTTCTGCTATACAAGTTTTTGCTAATATGTATTGTACCCTAGTATGTTTTATGATAGTAAAATATCTACTTCCTAGTAGTATAGCACTCTATCCTGGTAAAAGAGAATAAGTTTGCCTATCATCACTGATCATTCATCCAAGGGAGGACATAATCGATGATATAAGCCCATATACCATACTTATTAAATAGAAAGGGAAAAAAAGAAGAAAGGTTAAACGCCAAACACCTTTTATAATTTTCCTTACTTTGATTTCTTTCTTTATATTATATTGTACGATGGTAAGTATGGAAGCTACTATTAAAAGAAAGATAATGACATAAGGTAATAAATGAATAGTTGAGATTTCTTTCACGATAAAATGAACAGCAAATACAAAAAAAATGGTACTAATATCAATAGACAACTGAATAGAAAACCTTTGCTTTTTTGTAATCATTTTACTGATAACAAATATAAAAAACAACATAAATATAGGAAAAACCACAAAAAAGCTTAAAAGGTTGGAGGTGAAATTTAACAATTCAATCCACTCCCCTCTTCTCCTTGTTCCATTCCTTTAATCATATAATAGTAAGAAGTGGAGATAGATGCATTCATATGAATACTTTCAGCTCTTTTTATGATATATCCTAAGATCGCATCAATTTCTGTTGTTTTATGTGCTTCTAGATCTCTTAACATAGAAGATTTATTATTTGCGGTATTTTTTATGATTTGAAAACAATAATGGCGATATTCAATTGCTTCCTCTTTCGATAGAGTTAAAACTTGAATAATCTCTTCCATCAATAAGGATACTAATTTTTTATACTGCTCATTCTTTAACAATTCTCCATTTTTGACCTTAAGAATGCTTGTTAAGGAATTAACAATACTATTTACAAATAACTTTTTTTGCATAAATAGCTCATAATTTGGTTCATGAATAAACGGAAAGACAGATAAATCACTTTCGATTAGCTCTCTTACTATATTGCTTCCTTCTTCCCCTTTTATAGTAGCCATTTTGGTGGAACCAATTCCCGTATGAATAACTGAGTGAAGATTCTCTTTTAATGCTCCGTGTTCCACTATTCCAACTAGCACATTCCTAAATTCTAACTCTTTAATAGCTGATAAATGACTCATTCCATTTTGAACAAACATAATAGACATCATGTCATTTGAAAATTGCTTTATTTTATGAAAAATTCCTTCTAGATGGTATTGCTTGACAGCTACAATCGTGCAATCTTCTTTTCCACACCATTCACTAAAGTACTTAACGTTGATTTGTACACAGGTTGTCTCTTCTTTAAAGGTGTAACATAAACCGTTTTCGGTTATTTTTTTAAACTGATTCTCGGAACGAACGTATAAAGTGACATCATGCTTTTTATTTAGCTGGTAGGCACATAATAATCCAATAGCACCTGCACCAATAATCCCAATCTTCATTTAAAACTCCTTAAATTCTTAACATTTTAGTACTATCTTAACATTTTTCAGAATAATTGTTAGTACAAAAAACTTAGATAATCTAAAAAAGATTCCTATTTTTCTATAAAATGTCATACATTAATGTATTTTGGGAAACACAGACTCTAAATGGAGTTTGCTATTATGCGTAAGATTGTTATGGTTAGGAAGGAAATGGAGGTTATATGGCGGATACACTCAAAAAAAGAATGTACAATATCGGAAGAATTAGTCAATAGGAGGAACATTTGTTATTTTTTCAAATAAGAAATCAGACTGATATGGAATAATCTTAGTAATAGGAAATATGGAGCTTCTATCAGTCTGATTTCTAACATACATGCATGAATTAGTCTTTCAGGACCACCATTTGTCTTGCCTTTTCCATGAGATCAACTAAGGCTTTATAAGCATCCTCGATCGTATCTAATTCATTTTGTAGCTCCTCATTCTCTTTTTGAAGAAGAAGTAACTTCTCTTCTAATTCTTTTGTTTTCTCTTTTACTACAGCAGAATCCACATCATTATTATCCCATTTTACAGACTTAGCATGTAAGCCTTGTAAATATGCCAAAACCTCATTAAAATCGGCATACTCTACTTTCTTTTCAGTAGCCTCTACTTGAACATTTTTCTCTAGCGGCTGTTCTTCAACAGGAGACTTCTTTACTTGCTTACGCTGTTTTTTAGCTACTTCTATTCCTGATTTATATTGTTTACGCACATATGAATTCCAACGAAACCCACATGCTGCACTTGTTCTTGATAATAGTTTGCCTACTTCTTCAAATGCTTGAAGCTGTGTACCACCTTCTCTAATATGTCGTAGTACAATTTCCGCAAGCAATATATCCTCATCATTGGACCAAGCATCTTGTCTAGTTGTCGACATCAGTAAATCCCTCCTAGTGTTTTTTATTCATACATATGCATCTACTAGAAAAGATAGACTGAATATTACTGTTTTGAAAAAGAAAAAATGAATAATCTTTGTCCATTTATATCATTGCTTATTAAAAGGTTGTTTAAAATCTTGCTAATACATCAGTTGTTATGTAATGTTCTGAAATAACCTCTATTCCTTTTCTTCTAAACAAAGCAGTAGTAACACCTACTCCTTCTTTTTTCACGCCATTAAAGCTTCCTGCGTAGATAAATCCACTTCCACAAGAAGGACTATTTTCTTTTAAAACTATTAACTTGGCATTCCAATCCTGCGCAATTTGAAGGGCCTTATATGCACCCTCTAGATATGCTTGTGTAACGTCATTTCTTTTCTTATCTACAACAATAGCATTTCCATCATGTACATCGTAGCCATCACCACCAATAATTTCAGCAGGCTCCCTTGGAGTTTGGAATCCCCCTAATATTTCTGGACATACAGAGATAGCACGACCTTTTTCTATAAGCTCCATGATGCAATTATGTAAGCAATCTGTACCATTATACCGGACTTTTTGACCTGCTAAGCATGCACTAACAATTATCATCTTATCCTCCTATATATAATAATGACACTCTATAGAATAAGAAAAAGACACAAGGAACCAATAAGTCCTTGTGTCTTTTTCTTAGAAGAGTTAGTTGCTAACTACTTCTTTCCCTTTGTATGTTCCGCAAGCGTTACAAACGCGGTGAGCAAGTTTCATTTCACCACAGTTTGGGCATTCTACCATACCAGGTACTTGTAATTTAAAATGTGTGCGACGTTTTCTCTTCGCAGTTTTAGATGTTCTTCTAAAAGGTACAGCCATTCTTCCCACCTCCTTAAAGAGTATTAAGAAAGTAATGAAAGGATTAATCCTATCAAAATTTTTCTTTGCTGCTCAAAAAATTTTGAGCATTCATTACTCATTTTCAAAAAATTTAGCAAGTCCAGCTAAACGAGGATCTACTTTTTTCTGTTGGTCCTCTTCCTGGATTACTTCCCAATCATTCCCAGATTGAGGAGCACCCTCTTCTCTTGTATCTTCAGAGAAGACTTGCATTGGTACTTCAAGTAAAAGAATTTCCGATATAACTGGCTCTAGGTCAATTACATCTCCATTTACTTGATGAACTTCCTCTTCATTCATTTCATATTCTGAAACTTTTAAAAGGAAGGTTTCTGTTGTTTCAACATTAATTGGATAATCCACGTCTACTAAAGTACGAGAGCAAGGCAACACTAGTGAGCCCTTAATTTGTAAATGAAAGGTCACTTTTGTTGAATCAATATCTGTACGCCCAACTATATGAATAGGCGAAACACGTCGTATGTTTGGATCAATTTTCATAATACCATCCATATTTACCGTTTCATCTATTGGCATTTCCTTACTTCGATATTTTTGTAACTGGCTTAACGTCCATTTCATATATATCACCCCAAGGCAACAAAGGTAATTATAGCTGTCATATAATTATTTGTCAATATTTTTTCTTTACAGTAAATGATAAGCTGTATATCTTATCAACCTTCATTTAATAGTAATTTCCTTTCTATTCTACCCATAATTAACATAAATGCAATCATTTTATTTTATTATAGCTTTTCTTCTTTTGTAAGCTACCTCTTTTCTATCATCTACATTTAAGATAAACTCATTTATACAGTATAGAATTGACACTAAATAACTATAAAAAATTTCAAGAGGGAGATAACAATGAAAGCTGTTGGTATTATTGTAGAATATAACCCACTACACAATGGACATTTACATCATGTGCAACAGGCACGAGAAAAATCTAATGCAGATATCGTTATAGCTGTAATGAGCGGTCCCTTTCTACAGCGTGGGGAGCCAGCAATTGTTTCTAAATGGGCTAGAACGAATATGGCTTTAGAAGCTGGTATCGATATGGTTATTGAATTACCGTATTCTTTCGCTACACAACATGCCGAGGTTTTCGCATCTGGAGCAGTAGATTTACTTAATAGCATGCTTTGTGACTATGTATGCTTCGGAAGTGAATCTGGTAATATAAATGACTTTAAAGAAACCTATGAATTTCTAGCACTTCATCAACAGGAAGAAAATGACCTTGTAAAACAATATATCAAGAAAGGCTACAGCTATCCTAAAGCAAGGTCTTTTGCTTTAGAAGAACTAAATAAAAGAACAAGCGTGAAAACTCTTGATCTTCAAACTCCAAATAATATACTTGGATTCGAATATTATAAAGCTGTTCAAAAAGGCAACTATAAGATGGAAGTTCTGACTATTCCGCGCAAACTAGCTGGTTATCATGATGAAGTATTCACATCTGATACAATAGCTAGTGCAACAAGTATTAGAAAAGAGTTAGGAAAGCACAAAAACATGATGGCTATTCAGCCATATTTACCGAAGAGTACATACTCCATTCTACAAACCTATAGAGATACATATCACACCTATCATACTTGGGAAAATTACTGGCCATACTTAAAGTTCAGACTCCTCCAGCTGACAGCACAGGAGCTTTCTCATATATTTGAAATAGAGGAAGGATTAGAACACCGACTATTAAAATTTGCGAAGGAAGCACAGTCTTTTCAAGCATTTCTAACCGCTATTAAAACAAAAAGATATACATGGACAAGGCTTCAAAGGGTATGTTTACATATCTTAACAAATACGACTAAAGCAGAAATGAAAGCTGTCAAGAAACCAGCATATATCAGATTATTAGGAATGACAAAAAAAGGAAGAGATTATCTAAAAGAAAATAAAAAAAATTTCCTTCTTCCTATGCTCTCTAAGATATCCTCCTTTCAGCATGATCAACTTGAATTGGATATCCGTGCTTCTCATATATATGCATTAGGTGCACCAATAACAGCTCAACAATCCCTACTCGAGATGGATTTTAAACAACCACCAATCATGAAGGAATAAGAAGGGACAACTGAAAAGTATAGGAATGATTTTTGCTTTTTATACTTTTCAGCTCTGTTTCTATAAATTAAATTTTTTCTTGATTTCATTCACGTATTTTTTTGCCTCTTCTTCCCCTATCTCTATTATTTTCTCCACTTCTACGAATGCTTTGCTACTAAACATTCCAACAGAAGGTCTTAGCATAACATCCGTAACATGTCCTTTTGATTGGACTAATTCCATCTGCATAATCTCAATGGATCGCATCATAACATCGTAGATATTATTTATTTCTATTTGATTTGTCGTGATAGCAACGTCTACTCCAATAACTATATCTGCTCCCATCTCTTTTACTACTGAAACAGGAACTCTGTCTACTACTCCACCATCTACTAGTAATCTTCCATTTATCTTCTCAGGAACAAATATGCCAGGAATAGAAATACTTGCACGTACAGCAGAAGCAATAGGACCTTTTTTGAAAACAACCTTCTCTCCTGAATGTAAATCAGTCGCAATAATGGAAATAGGAATATCTAACTCTTCTATATTTCTTCCATATGTAAATAAGTGAATTAATTCTTTCACTTTATTTCCAGCAATAAACCCCATCTTAGGTACTGTAAAATCCAAATAATACTTGCGCTGAAAAAATTTTGATATCGTATAAAGACGATTAACATCCAAACCTGCTCCGTACAAACAAGCAATAATAGCACCGATACTAGAACCAGCTATGTAATCAATGGGGATGTTTGCTTCTTTTAACACTTTTAATACCCCAATATGAGCTAGCCCTCTTGCACCACCTGACCCTAGAGCAAGACCAACTTTTGGTCGTGTCATAATTTTCACCAACCTCTTTCTTGTAAATTCAATCTACATAATTCTATGGTCTTTTTTTTTATGTTATGAGTATATTGGTTGGTAGAGGGATATTTAAATATCATTATTTTCTGTACAAGCCATTGTACAAAAGCATGGTTTGCTATCCTCATTTACATAAAATTAGAGCCTATCTGTTTGCTCTAAAGGAGGGAGTCAATTATATTGTTACGGTCTAAAATGAAGACGGCACTTCTAGCCTTGTCTGCCTCTCTCTTAGTACTTGCCTTAATTTCTTTCCCAGGAATTGCAGTGGAAGCATCTAAGGATGGACTTAATACATGGTGGACTATTGTGTTTCCTTCGCTTCTTCCATTTCTGATTCTGTCTGAAGTATTAATAGGATTTGGTGTGGTACGTTTTATTGGTGTTTTGTTAGAACCTGTAATGAGGCCGCTCTTTAAAGTACCGGGAGTTGGTGGGTTTGTATGGGCAATGGGAATGGTTTCTGGATTTCCAACAGGGGCAAAATTAACCGCAAGAATGCGTCAAGAAGGACAATTAACAAGAATTGAAGCAGAGAGACTTGCATCCTTTTCTAATGCTTCTAATCCAATGTTTATTATTGGGGCAGTTTCGGCAGCTTTCTTTAACAATCCTAAACTCGGCATCTTACTTGCATTTTCTCATTATTTAGCGAACTTTACAGTTGGGTTATGTATGCGATTTTACGGAAGAGAGGAGAAAGTAACAAAGAAGGAAACCAAAAAGGCTTCTATTAAAAGAGCTTTCCGTGAACTTCATCATACTCGACTAAAAGATAAACGCCCACTAGGAAAATTAATGGGCGATGCTGTCTCCTCCTCTATTCAATCATTATTAATGATTGGAGGATTTATTATCTTATTTTCTGTTATCAATCGACTTCTGCTTCATTTAAATATTACATCCTATATTGGGGAATTATTAAAGCCTATTTTTTCGTTTTTTACCTTTACGGGTGAGTTAACCATTCCCTTAATAGCAGGAATTTTTGAAATAACGACTGGAAGCAAATTGACAAGCGAGGTTGATACTTCTTTGTTACACCAAGCAATCATTACTAGTGTTATTTTAGGTTTTAGTGGTTTAAGTGTGCAAGCACAGGTTGCCAGTATTCTTGCCCAAACAGATATTCGCTTTAAACCATTCTTTTTTGCAAGATTGCTACAAGCTACTTTTGCAGGAGTATATACGTTCTTAGCATGGAATTGGTTTAATACATTATTCTTAAAAGAAAATGCACCTGCCATTGCCATTCCTGGATTTAGTGAAAATCAAAAAAGCTTCTTTGAACAAGCATTTGAAACCATTAATATGTGGGGGCCTGTTATCACCATTCTCTCCCTTTTTATCTATATCATTGTACTATGGAAAAGATTAGCCTTTAGGCGTGAAATTTAATAAGGACAGCCTATTGGATATAGGCTGTCCTGCTGTCGAGAAACCCCTCTATGGAGTAAAGTGAGAATATAAAGCTGTATATTTAAACACCCTGCTGAATAGGGGGATGATTTCCTTTACAGGGGTTCGCTTTCCGTGGGGCTCGCGCTGAGCCGCTTCGGCGCATGCGCCTGCAGGGTCTCAGCTGTCTCGCAGATCCCACAGGAGTCTCACCCCTTCCACTACAATCATCTGGATAAAAATTCTATTTTATCTTTCTAATATACTTTTTCTACAAGCTGACAGCCTATTGGATATAGGCTGTCTTTTTACTCTTGCTTAAATTTTGCCATTAGGGCATCGTTTACTACTTTTGGAACTAGTTCTGAGATATCTCCATTATATTTACTTACTTCTTTTACAATACTTGAGCTTAAGAAGGAATATTGATTATTTGTCATGATAAAAAATGTTTCGATTTCATCTGATAACAAACGGTTCATAGAGGTAATCTGCATTTCATATTCAAAATCTGAGACTGCTCTTAATCCTCTAATGATAGCATTGGCTTTGACACTTTTTGCATAATCAATAAGTAACCCTTCATAGGAGGACACAGACACGTTATGAATGTCTTTCGTCACTTCTTGAATGAGAGACAGTCTTTCTTTTACAGAAAAAAAGGGCTTTTTTGCTGAATTATTTAATACACAAATATATACATGGTCAAATACCTTGGCTGCTCTCTTAATAATATCGATATGTCCATAGGTAATAGGATCAAAACTACCTGGGCATACTGCTATACTCGCCATTATTAATCCTCCATTATTCCATTAGTTGAATAAATTGAAACACCAATGATTCCATATTTCTCATGCTTTACTTGAAGAAAACCACTAATAGTCTCAGGTAAAGAAATTTCCGAACCATGTTCACAAACGATGATTCCGTCTTCCTTTAATAACCCTTCTTCCGAAATAATGGTTAACAATTTTTCTAACTGTTGTTTTTTGTAAGGTGGGTCTAGAAAAATATAATCTAATTTCTTTTCTCTCTTTATAAGTGCTTTTAGTGCACGATCCGCATCATTACGATAAATTTCCGCCTGTTCATCTAACTTACAACTACTTATATTGCTTTTAATAGTATGTATGGCTTTCCCATCTCTATCTACGAAAATAACATGATCCAAGCCTCTACTTAATGCTTCAATTCCAAGTCCGCCACTACCAGCAAACAAGTCGAGTCCTTCTCCTCCTTGAAAATAAGGACCAATCATATTAAAAATAGCTTCTTTTACTTTATCAGTAGTTGGTCTTGTAGAATTACCTGGTACTGCCTTTAAGGAAATACCTTTATTTTTTCCAGATACAACTCTCATTTCATCACCACAACTTATCTTATTAACAAATACTTTTATTTCCTTTCCTATCCTACCATAAAGCATTTAGTGAGCCAACATTTTATCGTTATTGTTCCATGAACCTTCGAATTTAACGCCACAAAAAGAAAATTTATGTTTTTATGTATAAGAGACCCATTGCTGGGGATAATGTAAGTAACGACATCTATTCGAGGATGTTGTTGCCAACCGCGGAGAAGACTTACGTTTCCCCATAAGTTCTTCCTCCGGTTTCTCCTCTCCCTTTACCTTCTTTCCTAATTTAGGATATAGAAGGATCCTGCAGGTTTTTGCCTGTAGGTTTTTTTTATTCCACAATGAAACTCGCCTTTTCTAAAATAGACAAAAACAGTATGAATAGTTAGAATCCTAATTACTCATACTGCTTTTCTATTTAAATTCCCATTTTGTAATCATATTCTTTTGCTTTATCTGGTTTTGAATTTTCAAATTCTAACTTGAGAAAAGGTTTATAAGAAGGCTCCACTTTTTTCACAAATGAATGTGCTTGTATCTTTTCCATTAAACTTTCTACTTCACTTTGATTTGTATATAGAACTACGTATTTTAATCGTTTTGAGATAAAATGTACATTCCCATACCTTCTTAACATTTTCGCTTGTTTCAGCGAAAATAACCAAACAATAATTCCTTGCCTCTGCCCCAGCATTCTTTAGCTCCTTTAGTTTCGTATTTTTTCATCATTCTAACATAAGTACAACAGATTAGAAAAGGAAATCTAATGATGCTAATGACTCTCTTTAAAAAAAGCAATGAACCATTTGGCCATTGCTTTTAACTTATATTATGCAGAACAACTACAGCTTCCTCCGCTTCCACATCCTCCAGTTGAGCAACCTGATTCAAAAAATGGATTACCTGTTGGTACTTTTACATACGTAGATACTGAGTGGCCAATAATGACACTAACATCATCTAATAGCTTTTGCAGTTCGTTTTCAGCTATTTTAAACTCTGCCACATTGACATCTAAGTCCATTTCTCGTTTCAGCTGTCTAATATCCATCATAACTCTCTTATATTCTGGATGATATTTACCAAAGCGTTGTACTTCTTCATACAATTCCTTCATCTGATTGAAGGAATGTATTTTTCGCTGTGTTTCCTTATCTGAGTGTAGAATAGACAAACAAATACGGTATTGTTCTGCAACCTCTGATTCTAAAATCATTTGTGCAATGATTTCTGCTTCCTCTTCCATTCGTAGCATTTCAGTTGTAGCAAGCACGTATCTGTCACCTCCTTCTTTATTTTACATGAAATATAAAAGAAAGAAAAGGAGAGAGACTATTTATTCCTTTATTAACACATCAAATGTTTTCTTACTTAACATGGATTGATCTTCCTCTGATACTAATGAGAGCGTGAGTTCATGCTTACCAGCTGGAAAATCTGGAATAACAAATGCCGCAGTATGATATTCCTTTTTATTCTTTCCATCTATTGCTAGTACTAATTTAACAGACTTGCCTTCCTTGTTTTCTCGAAATGAATATCCATTCACTTTACATTCAACATACACACTACTTCCTTTTACTACATGGCCAACTTGAAGTATATCCACCGCTTGCTCATTAATAGAAGCTTGTACTACTTCATTCGATAAAAATGTTGATTCTGACTTCTTTTTAGGAACGATTTCTTTATCAGGTATATCATTTGTACAAGCAGCTACCAATAGAAAAACAGGAAAACAGAATGTAAGTATTTTTTTCATGAAAAACACTCCAGTACATTTAATAGTATGGAGTTAGTATGACCATTTATCTTAATAATATGAATTCATGCTTCCTGTTTTGTTTCTATGGTATTATTGCTGTGCGTTCATTGCTTGAAACATGCTAACCATCATAGATGCCATTTGGACGCCATTGGAGAATTTTTGTACATGATCTGGAATTGTTTTTTTATAATATTGCAAGGAAGCAACCTCAAAGGCTTCTAATTCATTAGGATTTCTACTTAAAGACCGATACCAATAAGGTTGCTCTCTTAAGAATTGCTGCAGCTCTTGACTTTGTGAAATGTATTCTTTAACATTCTGTCTCATGATAAAAAACCTCCTAGTTAATCTTTTCGGAACGAAAATGGACCAGTTGGTTTTTGCGGATTAGAATCTGCTGATTTTCCACTAGAATTATTAGTTGCTGAAAATTGAGATATTACACCTTGAATAGTTCCTAATGCCTGATTTAGATTAGCAATATAGCCTTGTAACTGATTTTGATCCATATTTTTCAACGTATCCATAATGGAGGACATCCAAACTGATTTATTCTCTGTACCTTCTTTGTCCTTATCCTTTGAATCTTCCTGCTTATGTCCTGTACTTCCTTCTTCTAATTCTGTCCACCTTGGGTCATCTGGTCCTAACAAGTACCAATCCTCATAAAGCTCCTGCAGAGTAACCTTTCCACTTTTAGCTTCCTTCATAATTTTTGGATTTACTTTTATAAATGCTTTAAATTCCTCTATAGAAGGATGAAGCTGTTTGTTAGCCATACCTTTTCACCTCGATACCATACATATGCCTATATTTACTGTATGTCATCATAGCAGAAGTGTGCATTCTTCTTCCTTCATTTTTTATTGATTAAACAAATAGGGTATTTTCCTACGATTATAGTAAAGCTAGAACACTAAATATCATTTTAAAAAAAAGCATGGTAGGAAGAACCGTCTATTACTAGTCGTGGTCTTCTTACCATACTTAATCACCATTTTTCTATAAAATTTTGAGTAAAATACTTATCGTAAACTCCTACTCCTAGATGAGTAAACTTCTCATTAAGCAAGCATTCACGATGGCCTTTACTGTTCAACCAGCCCTCTATAACAGCTGGTGCATCTGCATATCCTGCAGCAATATTCTCTCCAGCCACTTGATAAAATACTTCACCCGTTTTTAATCGTTCTTCTAAATCTCCAAATTTATCGGATGTATGAGAGAAAGTCTCTGTATCGTGCATATCTTGGCTATGACCAAGGGCAACAGTCGCTGTTTGTTGATCCCATTCAACTGTTCCTAGATTAAATCTACTTCTTAAGACATTAGTCATATCTAATATTTGCTGCTCATTCCCTCTCTCAACAGCTTCATCCTTTTCTACTGCTTCATCTGTCTCTAATAATTCTCCTCTATAAACTAATTCATATGGGCGTAAATGGAGCAATGTTCGTTTATCCATGTAACGAATACTTGACAATGTTCCTGTAAATTTATCAAAATATAATTGTGCATAATAATTACCCATTTGAATTAAAGGTCTATTATTTATTTCATCCTCAGACAATTCAAAACGATAAGATGAATTTTCATAATCTAAACTAATATTTGTTTCTATTGGTGTAGTGGTATAAATCTCTCCTACCTCTTGTCCAATTTTATAAGGCGAAATGTTCACATTTGATCCAATAGCATAAACAGTCACTACTTTATCATCCAAGACACCAACTTGAAAATAGTCGGCAATATTTTGATTATATATCCACCACTCATACTCATATGCAGAAGGATCTACTCTAGCTGGCTTACCATATAAGCTTTCTAGCTCACTTACACTCTTTCCAATTAAGGTTCCTAACCCTTCTGATGGTACAGGTTGTCCTTGATTTTCCTGATTTATTTGCTGCAGATTCTCTTCTTCTGTTGGATTATCTTCATTATCAACCAGAATTTCTGGATTATCACCTTGATCTGTAATACTAAAATAAAGGGCACCAGCAATTAATATAACAATGATTACAAGACTTCTTATTAAAATTTTCAGAGGATTTCCCCCTCTCTAGCATTATTTCTATTAATATATGTGCTATCATTATTAATTAGTATAACTTAATTTAAAAAAATTTAATAGAATAAGTAGAATTTTCATAAGAATTTATACTAGTATAATAAAAAAGCACCTCAATATGAGATGCTTTCGTTTTTTAAAATCCTAGTATTGCTTTTATAACAGAGGTTGTTTCTCCACCATGGTAGATCACATATAACAAGATATATACAGCTACTCCTGTTATAGCAGTGAAAAACCAAATAATGCTAGTAGTAGGTCCTATTTTTCTGTGTATAGCATATTTTTGTTTATATCCAGTGTACAGCATCGTTATCCCTAAAACGGCACCGACTGTAGCCAAAGTAATATGAAAAATTAGGAAGATGGTATAGTAAATTTTAATATCATCAGGTCCACCAAATGATGTATTCCCGATAAAAATGGTTCTAGAAGCATAAATAATGAAGAAAGAAACAGCAAAAATCCCTGCAAAAGTCATAGCTTTTTGGTGTTCTTTTATTTTCCCCTTCTTAATTAAACTCCATCCTATTGCCACAAAAATGGCACTAATTACGATAAAAGCAGTACTAATTGTTGGTAATATCGGTACATTAAAATTCATTCGAAACCCCACTCCATAAATATTTACCCTTTTTGTTTTCCGTCCATCCCCATACCTAACTTACAAAGAGCTTTATATTAATGTAAAAATAACCATTGAGACAAATAGTATAGTTAAATACTGAATAGAATAAACGAACATTGCTGTTGCCCACTTATATTCGTCTTTTTTCTTACTTGCATATATACCGGTGATTACCCATCCTATGTTTAGCAAAGTAGCTAAAATAAGAAACGGAATTCCAATCGTGTGCAATAAGAATGGTAGTGGGAATAATACTACAATCCATAAATAAATATGTTTTTTGGTCACTTCAAACCCTTTAACAACCGGTAGCATCGGAATTCCCGCTGCACGATATTCTTCTACTCTTCTAATCGCTAGTGCATAAAAATGTGGTGGTTGCCAAACAAACATAATTAAGAATAAACTCCATGCCATTACGTCTAGACTAGGATCAATTGCAGCCCACCCGATTAATGGAGGAACAGCTCCTGAAAAACTACCTATTACGGTGTTAGATACTAGTTTACGTTTTGACCAAATCGTGTAAACAACTACATAACTAAAAGCTCCAATTAAAGCAATAACTGTAGCAGTAATTGTCGTAAATAGTAAAGCAATAGTTCCTAATGCTAGAAATGAAAAACCTAATATTGCCGCTTTAGTTGGTGTTACTGTACCCGTTACAGTAGGTCTAGCTTTTGTTCTTTCCATTAACGGATCAATATCACGATCAATATAATTATTTAACACACACGAGCCTGCCATAATAAGTGCAGATCCTATTAAAGTAAGTAAAATGGTATCAATATTCGTTAAAAATCCTGTACCGGTAAATTGAATAGCTAACCAAACACCTGTAAAAACAGTGATTAAATTTGAATTAACAATTCCTATCTTTATAAGCGCTAAAAAGTCCTTCCATGCACTTGTTTCTGATTGTTTTTGGTCAAGTCCTGCTTCTGAATAAGCACGATGGTTTGCCACTTTATTTTTCTCCCCTTCCTATAGGAACTTCATCCATAAGAAAATTTTATTATTATATACAAACGGTCACTTGTGCCGTTATTCACAATAAACATTATAATAATATTGAAAAAGACCCTTCTGTTATTAAACCATATTTTTAGCCAATTATCTTCTTTTTTTTACAAAAAAGTGTACCTTTCATAATTTGGAAGATGTTTTAAAATCATATTACAGCTATGCCCACTTACTTATTATAGGGTATTTTCAAAGAGAAATCCAAGAAAGGATATTTAAACTTTGTATTCTAAGCACAAAAAAACCTGAATTATAAGGAGATAGATGGAGTAAAAATCACCTAATAATTCGAGGATAATTTGCTTAGTACTTATACCTTAACCTATATTACTACTAATAAGAACTTCTATTAGAACGAGCAAATCTGTTCGTGGTTTTCTTTGGTATCTCAACAACTGTTTCTTCTTTGTTTTTGTATACTCGCTCGTATTTTACGAACATGGATACATTTACTAGTATTCCCATTCCAATTGCTAATTGTAATAGAGAAGAGCCTCCATAACTTATAAATGGAACAGGTACCCCAGTTAAAGGAATTAATCCAGACACTCCACCGATATTGATAAAGGCTTGAATTCCAATCATACTTGATATCCCAATAGCAAGAAGGCTGCCAAAAGGATCTTTACATTTTAACCCTGTGTATATGCCCCGTAATACGATATAACTAATTCCTATTATGACAAAGCCGACACCGAAAACCCCTAGTTCTTCCGCTATTACAGCCATAATAAAGTCAGTATGTCCATCTGTTAAATAGCCAAGCTTTTGTACACCTTGACCTAATCCTAATCCCTGTAAGCCACCTGATCCTATAGCAATAAGCGAGTTACTCATATGATATCCCGACTTTAATACAACATCTTCTGCAAAGGGAGAATCCATAAATACAAAAATCCTAGCCATTTGTTTCTCTGTGAAAACACTCTTTCCAGCTAATGACATACAAGCTACTATTAATCCTATGCATCCTAGCCCTATTAGCATTAACTTAAATAGATTTTTTCCGTTCATTCCAGAACATAAAATAATGGTCGCACCGATCATAAAAATAATAGCTGCAGTACCAAAATCAGGCTGTGCTGTAACAAGGGCACATACAATAACTAAATATGCTAATGGAGGAACAACACCTCTATTAAATTCATTAATATAAGCCTGCTTTTTGGAATAAATGGCTGATAAGTAAATAATAACAGAGAGTTTGACAAACTCAGCTGGCTGCAAACTTGTTGTACCAAACTTATACCAACTTTGTGCATTACCAAATACGCTACCTAGAAAGAATATTCCTCCTAGAACAAGAATCGATCCAAACACCATAGGAACCAAAATCTTATTGTTTAAAAATAGCTTATATGGAACCAAAGCTATAACAATAAAGGCAAAACCAGCTGCTAGGATATTTTTTATTTGTTTTTTGTAGAAAAAGTCACTATGTTCTTCCCCATAATATTGGACTGCTGATACCATACTCGCACTATAGATCATGATTAATCCAAATAGTATTAACAATACCATTGTAATAATAATGGTATAATCATAGGATTTTATAATTTTTTTAAACATTGTATCGCATCCCTTATTTCATTTCTCTTAAAGAAAATTATTCGCTATTATTTCTTTTTTTCCTGCTAAGAGGTGGAAGTCTTCCTATTATGTATAAAAAGGAGCTTTAAAATGGAATTACAACCTGCACTAAAAAAACTCAAACAACGCTTACTTTGTTTGAGTTTGCTTTTTATTTTCTTATAGATGCTTCATGCAAAACGGATAATTCCTTCTCCAACTCATCTAGTATTTTTTTACCAACCTGTTCTTCTACTAATCCAAGACGGATAGCAAAATCTATTTCTTTGGATAGCCCATACATCTGCGTATCCAATACTTCTTCATATAAAGGACATTGAGGCATGGTTAAGTTGTCCATTTGAACTTTAATAAGCTTCAGTATCTTCTCTGCATCAGCTTTTAGAAGTTCATTAGCTTTTTCTTTATGATTAATAATAATATCAGAAGTCAATCCCTATCCCCCCCGTTTCCGAGCGATTATCCTATTAATAAAGTTTAAACTCAACCCTAAGAAAATGCAAGAACTATCCTCTCAAAGTGAAAATTAGTCATTCCATGACAGATGAAACATAACAAGCTATACTATATTTAGACTATTTTGAAGGAGGGCAAATGGATGGATTCTATTATACAAGTAAGTGGTTTAATCAAGTTTCCTATAACGATTGATCCTACTGTCTGGATATTTGATGATCGGAAACTGACAGAAGAGACATTATTCTCTCAACAAGAAGACAAAAATACCTTAGAAGAATATACGAAAGAGGCATCCAAACATTGGGATCGTGAAATAACGCAAGGAGCAAAGCTACCTGAGAAGCAAACATTTAAAAAGGTAGCCTTAATTACAGGCACTTTTTACATGCCACTCTCTCCTTTTATTCAAAATTCGGAGCCTACGAACAAATCAAAAAATATTAACATATCTACAACAACACAAAATTTCACCTTTCCATTATCAATTCTAGATGATATGTATCTTTTGTTTTGCAAACAAGGAAAACCGCTTACATATGATGGTCCTGTTCACCTTTACCTAAGAAGTAAAGGAAGAGACCAAGAGCCAATAAAAAACATCCAAACTTTTCATATCAGTTAATAGTAAACAGGTAGAAGTACTCTACCTGTTTACCTATATTTTTCCTCAGAAATGAATTTACAATAGATCAGCTGCTAGCTGTGCAAGGCTAGATCTCTCCCCTTTAACCAACTTCACATGCCCAGCTATTGGTTGATCTTTGAAACGCTCTACTACATAGCTCAAGCCATTATTAAAGGCATCTAAGTACGGATGATCAATTTGTTCAGGATCGCCCATTAAAACAATCTTACTACCTTCTCCTACCCTCGTTAAAATCGTTTTCACTTCATGTTTAGTTAAATTTTGTGCTTCATCAATGATAATAAATTGATCGGGAATGCTTCTTCCTCTAATATAGGTTAATGCTTCTACCTCAATAGAGCCCATACCTGCAAGGATAGCCTCTAATTCTCCAGGTTTTTTCGTGTTAAATAAATACTCTAGATTATCAAAAATAGGCTGCATCCAAGGTCTTAGCTTTTCCTCTTTTTCTCCTGGCAAATACCCTAAATCTTTTCCCATTGGCACAATGGGTCTTGCTACTAGTAACTTTTTATAATCTCCAAAATCCTCTGTTTGCATTAAACCAGAAGCAAGAGCTAATAAAGTCTTTCCAGTTCCAGCCTTTCCAATCAATGTCACTAAAGGAACATCTTTTTTCAATAGCAATTCCATTGCCATGGTCTGTTGAACATTTCTTGGACGAATTCCCCATATATGCTCATGATCAAAAATTAATTTCTTAATAAAATTTCTTGAGCTATCTACTATTCCTAATGCGGATGAAGATGATCCTAAAGCGTCTTTTAATAGTAAAAACTGATTAGGAAAAAACGTTCCTTTTCCTATGTCGGAAATTGGAAGCTGTCCATTCTCATAAAAACGATTTAAAACATCAATATTAACATGTATATCCATAAATCCTGGATATAGATGCTCATTCTCCACTACCCGATCACTTAAAAAGTCTTCTGATAATAATCCAATTGCATCTGCTTTTACCCTAACAAGTGTATCTTTACTTACTAAAATAACAGTTCGTCCATTTTCTTTTTTACTTTCTTCTATAGATAAATTTTTAGCGACTGCTAATATCCGATTATCATTCGTCTTTTCTACAAATATTTCTTGTAATTCATGAAAGGAACGATGATTTAACTCTATTCTTATTGTTCCTCCGTTTTCGAGAGGAATTTCATCATGTAACTTTCCAGTTTCTCTCAAGTTATCGATTAGTCTAGAAATTTGTCTTGCGTTCCTTCCAATTTCATCCATATACCGCTTCTTACTATCTACCTCTTCTAATACAACTGCTGGAATAATTACATCATTATCCTGAAAGGAAAAAATAGAATATGGATCTTGTAACAAGACATTTGTATCTAATACATAAATTTTACTCAAACCGATGCCTCCTGCTCTAATACGTCTTGGTTTACTCTTGTTTTTTTTTGTAACGGATGGAACCTTGGTTAAATATATGTTTTATCGAATAAAGATAGAAGATATTTTGCACAATAATTAAGAAGGATGGAGAAAAAGACAGGTTTTTAATCTCAAGGAGTCATTTCCGTTGTCTAAAGCAAAGAATTTTTTGTCATTCAAATAAATATTGGAGGTACTAAGGATGAAAAAAGTATTTTTATTAGCTTCTTTTTTAGTCTTACTTGCTGGTTGTAATAAAAATGTAGATGAATATCAAAGCACAGAAACTGAAAATAATCCTACACATGTTAGAAATGTAAATAATTCCACAATAAAGGAAGTAGATCGTAAAACAGGACAAGAAATTGCCCAAAGACTAGTAAGCCTCTCTACTAGTATTGAAAATGTTAATGATGCGACCGCAGTAGTTATTGGTAAATATGCCATTGTTGGACTTGATGTAAATAAAGATCTTGATCGCTCTGAAGTTGGTTCTTTAAAATATGCAGTAACAGAAAGTTTGAAGAATGACCCAGACGGAGCCAATGCTTTAGTTGTTGCTGATCCTGACATCACAGCAAGATTAAAAGAAATTGGAAAAGATATTGACGAAGGACACCCCATTAAAGGGATCTTTAATGAGCTAGCAGATATCACAGGTAGAATAATTCCTGAAATTCCTTCTGATAATATTAATAGAGAACCAATGAAAGGTATAGAAAAGTCAGACGAAAAATTAAATACAGGGGAAGAGAAAAAATTAGAAGAGGAACAGGATGAACAATCAAATCATCATATAACAGACTAATATCGATTTCATTCTATTCTAACTTGTACTATAATTAGCCTATAATCTTTTTTTGCCTAGATTCTTTTAGATTAGAGGTGTCAAAATTTGAAAGTACAATGTGTTATGTGCGATATAGTAGAGGAACTGAATGATAATTCTTTTGAAGCAAAACGTTTAAGAAATAGACCAATTCACACATATATGTGTAGAGAATGTGATCAAAGAATAGCTAAGAATACACAAAAACACCTGGATTCTGGAAACTTTGTTTTATATCAAAACAAGCCACAGGACGATGATTGGTAAATTCTATTTACACTCCTTGTATCAGTAAAAAGGAAAGAGTTTATATTGCTCTTTCCTTTTTATTATTTTTACTTAATCCTTGTACCACTTCTTCTTAGTAATAACTATTTATAAATAAAATTATCGAAAAATTGCTCCCATCATAATTAATTCTTCTATTGGCTAAACTGAAATGCCTTCTTCCACTTTATTTCAGTTGGAGAACGAATTATGATGGCAACAAGGGAACTTCTTTCGTACCTCGCTGTAAGCTTTTTAAAACCCTTGGCATAGCCCAGGGTTTTCTTTTCTATAATAAAAAAGAGGTTCAGAATGAAAGATTCTGAACCTCTTTTGTCTATATTATTCTGCTGATTTTTTCTTCTTTGTAACTCTTTCACGTTCAGATTTATTTAAAATCTTTTTACGAAGACGAATAGACTCAGGAGTTATTTCACAATACTCATCTTCATTTAGATATTCTAAAGACTCTTCAAGTGTCATGATTTTTGGTTTCTTCATCGTTGAAGTTTGGTCTTTATTCGCTGAACGAATGTTTGTTGCTTGTTTTACTTTTGTAATGTTAACAGTGATGTCATTTTCACGAGTATGTTCTCCTACGATCATACCTTCGTAAATATCTGTTCCTGCTTCAACAAAGATAATTCCACGGTCTTCTACTTGCATAATTCCATAAGTAGAAGATTTACCAGATTCCATACTTACTAACACACCTTGACGGCGGCCACCTACTTGACCAGTAGCCATTGGTTGGTAGCTATCAAATGTATGGTTGATAATACCATATCCACGAGTTAATGTTAAGAATTCAGTTGTATAACCGATCAACCCACGAGCAGGTACGTTGAAAATTAAACGAACTTGTCCGTTTCCATTGTTAATCATGTCTAACATTTCACCTTTACGTGCTCCGATAGATTCCATTACAGAACCTGTATGCTCCTCAGGAACATCAATTTGAACACGCTCAATTGGTTCACAACGAACTCCATCAATAGTACGAACGATAACTTCAGGTTTCGATACTTGTAGTTCATAACCTTCACGACGCATATTTTCGATTAGAATTGATAAATGTAATTCCCCACGTCCAGATACAGTCCAAGCATCAGGAGAATCTGTATTATCAACACGTAAACTTACATCTGTTTCTAATTGTGCACGTAATCTTTCTTCGATTTTTCTTGAAGTTAAATACTTTCCTTCTTTACCAGCAAATGGAGAGTTATTTACTAAGAAAGTCATTTGAAGAGTTGGCTCATCAATACGTAATACTGGCAAAGCATCTTGTTGATCAAAAGGACAAACAGTTTCCCCAACGTTGATGTCTTCCATACCAGATACTGCGATTAGATCCCCAGCAAAAGCTTCTTGTACTTCTTGTCTTTTTAATCCGAAGAAACCAAAGATTTTTGTTACACGGAATTGTTTTACTGTTCCATCTAATTTCATTAAAGCTACTTGTTGGCCGACTTTCATTGTGCCTCGGAAAACACGACCGATCCCAATTCTTCCAAGATAATCGTTGTAATCTAAAAGAGCTACTTGGAATTGTAATGGTTCTTCGCGATTATCAACTGGTGCAGGAATATGTTCTACAACAGCATCATATAATGATTGCATGTTTTCGTCTTGTTTTTCTGGGTTAGTACTTGCTGTACCGTTGATAGCTGAAGCATAAATTACAGGGAATTCTAATTGCTCTTCTGTAGCATCTAATTCAATAAACAAGTCAATTACTTCGTCAATTACTTCTGAAGGACGAGCAAAGTCTCTGTCAATTTTATTTACAACAACGATTGGTGTTAAGTTTTGCTCTAAAGCTTTTTTCAATACAAAACGAGTTTGTGGCATACAACCTTCGTAAGCATCTACAACAAGTAGTACTCCATCAACCATTTTCATGATACGTTCTACTTCTCCACCAAAGTCAGCATGTCCAGGTGTATCCAAAATATTAATACGAGTATCTTTATATTGAATAGCAGTATTTTTTGCTAAAATAGTAATACCACGTTCTCTTTCTAAATCATTGGAATCCATTGCGCGTTCTTCAACGTGTTCGTTTGAACGGAAAGTTCCTGATTGTTTTAATAGCTGGTCAACCAATGTAGTTTTACCGTGGTCAACGTGGGCAATAATAGCGATATTACGAATATCTTCTCTAATTTTCAAGAATTTCACTCCTACCTAAAATGTCTATCTAGAATCTCTTTTATTTTTAAAATAATGTTATAACTGAGTCATTATACCACATAAAATTGTAGAAACCTAAATGCTTTTTCATATTAATAAAAAAAACTTTAGTGAAAACGCTATATTAAAAATTATTTTTTCTTAAAATTAAATTAAACTAAATTTCATATATATTGTGTAATCTATTATCGCAAGTATCATTATACATACATGCAGACTGTCATTTAAAGTAAAAATGAACAAATGTAAAGGAGACTACCAATGAATTTAGATAAACACCCATTATTTTATCATAGAGTCTATGGGGTCATAAGCTTTGTAAGCATTGAGATTTTTATTTTAGAAAAAGTTTATATAGGTGCCATTTTGTCTTTCATTCTTTTCTTATGTATTGTAATCAGTGGAGTTCAGAAAAAAAAGAAATGGAGACAGCAACATAAAAGTGAAGCTTAAAGCTTATTACCAAGCTCCATTAAGCAAGTATTTCGATAATAGCTCATCATGTAAGCCTGGCTTAGATGCAAAGAAAGATTGTTGTCCCAATAAACTTAATGACTCATTCCTCAAGGTAGTAACTTTCCCTCCTAATTCTTCTATCATTATTTTTCCTGCCGCATAGTCCCATGGAGATAATCTTAACGTGATATAAGCATCCATGCGTCCTGCAGCTATATACGCCAGCTCAAGACAAGCGGACCCAAAGGATCTTGTTCCTCTTGCTTCTTTAACAAGCGGAGATAGTAAGCTTGGATCAATTCTTTTATTCTCTGTTACCCATGTTGCATTTAGTCCTATGATGGCTTCCTCTACCTTAACTTCTGCTAGAGGCAACAATGGAGTCTCATTCATATAAACCCCATTCCCTTTAAATACATGATATAGCTCTCCTGCTACTACATCATAAATCAAGCCAATTTTTCCTATTCCATCCTCATAAATACCAATCGAAATGGCAAAATCACGTTGCATGTGCACAAAATTCATTGTTCCATCTATTGGATCAATAATCCATACTATTCCTTTTAGATTATCCAGAGTCTCAGAAATTCCCTCTTCCCCAAGTATACGATGGGAAGGAAAAACATGATTAATCTGGGCTATTAAATACTCTTCTGTACTTTTATCAATTTGTGTAACAAGATCATTTTTATTTGATTTCGTTGAAATTACTAGTTCTGTAGAAAAAGATTTCTTTATTCTCTCTCCAGCCTCTTTTATCCACTCTTTTGCATATGTATCAACTTCCTGCCAATTTGTCATTCTATCTACCTTCTTTACAACTTTTTCTATTTCTTTCTATATTTTAGCTTATAAAATTCTTTATCATACTTCAAGATTAAAACAAAGCTTTACATAAACAATATAATATAAGAATATGCATCTTTTTTAACGTTTACTTTTAATCAAAAATCATGCAACTAACTTTGAGAATATTTTCCCCCAAGAAGTTACATGATTTTTGAATTATTTCCTATACTCATTATAATGCATTCATTTTTAGAAGTTCCTGCCTAATTCTTTCTAGCTTACTTTTACTCTCTACTTTTTGCTTTTCGTTCTTCTCATTCATCGCTTCAAATAAAGTAGCTAACTCATAATCCATTTCCAACCGAAGAACAGCTCGCTTTTTCTTTTCCACTTCTAATTTACTAGCTACATTCATCAATTGTTTCATCGACAGTACACCCCTTTCATCGACTTACATTACCGTGTTTATTCATATCTTATGTAAACACCAATAAGCTTGCTCCTTTTTTGTGTGAACGCCTATTTATCTACGCATATTCCTTCATTATCGAAAGTATGTATGCTACAATATGGACAACTAATTGAGCAGCAAACGGTATGTAAGTTAATAACTAAATTGCTTGCTTTCATTTATATACTATTTACCCTTCTACTTAGTAGGTAAACTTAAAGGAGTTATAAAATGTCATTTACTGGTTTTACTAAAGCAGATTTTGAAACATTCTCCATCGATGGACTTGATTCTAGAATGGAGGCTATTCAAGAAAGAATTCAACCTAAATTTAAAGAAATTGGTCAAGAGCTCACAGAACAATTATCATCAAAGCTTGGCCAGGAAATGTTTTTACATATTGCTAAGCATGCAAGACGCACTGTTAATCCGCCTAAAGATACTTGGTTAGCCATTGCATCTAATAAACGTGGTTATAAACAGCATCCTCACTTTCAGGTAGGATTATTTGATGATCATCTATTTATTTGGCTTGCTTATATATATGAGTTACCTAGAAAAGAGGAAATTGCTACTCTTTTTCTAGAGGAATTAGAACAATTAAAGAAAATTATCCCAAGTGAATTTTATCTGTCGATGGATCATATGAAAAAAGATGCAAGTAGAGTAGAAGATACGGACATAGAATCTGTATTAACTAGATTTCGTGATGTGAAAAAAGCAGAATTTCTAGTAGGTAAACATATAAAAGCAGATGACCCATTAGTAAGTAACGGAGATGCACTTGTTGCTTATATAGAGGAAACTTTTCAAACTCTTTTGCCTATCTATAAACTATCCACAAAATAAAAAGGAAGGCGTTTTGCGCCTTCCCTTTTTTATGGCATTTTCACTTTAAGACCTTCCGATAGTTCCTTAGCTTTTTTTATTGTACGATAAGTAGAATAACCACTTACTTCTTCAAACTCATCACATACTTTTTTTTCCTGTGATTTCCCCGGAACAATTTGCTTAAACAAACGATATTGATTCATAAGCTCTGACTTATCTATCCCATTTTCATATGCCTTTTCAATACACTCAAAAAAAGAAACTACTGTCACAATTTCATCTGTTGACCAATCTAAATCAATCGGATAAGAATAATCCATTCTATTCACTCACCTTTACTTTCTCCTGTTCATCCATTTTTATTGTAGTAGATGAACGAGAGAAAGTAAAACGTCCTACTTTAATATCTCATAGACCTACCTCCTATTTATTTTGTTATTACACACATTGTTTTTGCTATATGAATCATTTATTGGTATTGTAAAAATGGTAGTTATATTTTTTAAAAATAAATCTTTTCAGTATAGTAGAAACTTATTGTATGCAAAGAAAATAAAAAATGCTATAATTCTTTTGTTTTATGATTTTTATATTTTAAAATAAGGGTCAAACTAATAGACGGTAGTCGAATTAGACGATTTATAGCGGGCTAAAAAAGAACAATAATTTCTAGCATTTATTGGAAATTACTTAATAAAATTCGCTTGATGTTGTATAAAAATACTATATAAAAAGAGGTGTGGTAATAAATTGTCACAACACGAAACACCGTTATACCACGGATTATTAGAGCATGCAAAAAAGGATCCTGTACAATTTCATATTCCTGGACATAAGAAGGGAAATGGAATGGATCCCGAATTTAGAGATTTCATTGGAGAAAACGCCCTCTCCATTGACCTAATAAATATTGGACCACTTGATGATTTGCATCAGCCTAAAGGGATGATTAAACATGCACAAATGCTAGCAGCTGAGGCATTTGGTGCTGATCATACTTTCTTTTCTGTACAAGGAACAAGTGGAGCAATTATGACGATGATTATGAGTGTTTGTGGCCCAGGTGATAAAATAATTGTCCCTAGAAACGTTCATAAGTCCGTTATGTCTGCCATTATTTTTGCTGGTGCTATTCCTATTTTTATACATCCAGAAGTAGATAAAGATCTTGGTATTTCTCATGGTATTACGAAAGAAGCTGTTCAACATGCGATTGATCTGCACCCCGATGCTAAAGGATTATTAGTGATAAATCCAACTTATTTTGGGATAGCTGCAGACCTAAAGAAGATCGTTGATTTAGCTCACTCTTATCAAATACCTGTTCTAGTGGATGAAGCACATGGAGTTCATATTCATTTTCATGATGACTTACCTATGTCTGCTATGCAAGCAGGAGCAGATATTGCCGCTACTAGTGTACATAAATTAGGCGGATCTATGACTCAAAGCTCCATTCTTAATATGAGAGGCAATTTGGTTAATTATAAGAGAGTTCAATCTATTCTTAGTATGTTAACAACAACAAGTACTTCTTATTTATTATTAGCATCCTTAGATGTTGCGAGAAAACGTCTTGCTACAGAGGGTAAACAATTACTAGACAAAACAATCGACCTTGCTCAATACATTCGTAGACAAATAAATGATATTGATCATTTATATTGCGTTGGCGAAGAAATTCTCAATGAAGATTTTGCATATGACCTTGATCCAACTAAACTGATTATTTCTGTTAAAGACCTAGGCTTAACAGGACATACAGTAGAAGAGTGGCTCCGCAAGAATTACAATATAGAAGTAGAAATGTCTGATCTTTATAATATTCTTTGTATTGTTACACCTGGAGATTCGGAAAGAGAAGCAAATATATTGATTGAGGCATTAAAAGCTCTTGCTGCAGAGAGGCTAGATAAAGCGTCTAAAGTGGAAGCAAGAGTAATGCTTCCAAATATTCCTCTTCTAGCACTTACACCTAGAGATGCTTTTTATTCTGAAACAGAATTGATTGAGTTTGATGAATCTGTTGGAAGAGTGATCGCGGAATTTATTATGGTGTATCCACCAGGCATTCCAATTTTTATTCCTGGAGAGATTATTACGGAAGACAACCTTGAGTACATTAGACAAAATTTGAAAGCAGGACTGCCCGTTCAGGGGCCTGAAGATTATGATTTTAAAAAGCTACGTGTTATTAAAGAGCATCGAGCTATCCGTTAATTTGTAAAATTTCTTACTACATCATAATGAAGCGTCAGGATGATATCATTATCCTGACGCTTCATATTGTTTGATAAAGTGATTTAGAAAACTCATGGTAATTTCTATGCAGTTGTTCTGCGTAACAGAAGGAGAATACTGTGGGACTTACCAGGAAGCCACTGAAAGGCCCCTCTAGAATCATCTACGTAGGGGTCATCACTTATGAGTAAAATTCATCAAGTTATTTGTAACCCCTATTTTATCCCTTCATCTTGTCCATCTCACTTTACTTTTTCATCATATCAAGGGTAATCTTATCATTAAACTAAGGTGATTATACTCATAATAAGATGAAAGGAACCATATATAGATAAACTGATTATAGTAGCAAGTAGCGTTTTTCTAGGAGATCGGATAATATAATTACCAATAATAATGGCTAGATAAAAAAAGACACCAAACATTATCACTTTATAGAGAACTAAATCACGGTGAGATAACCATTCAATAACGGAAAAACCACTCCAAACCATTAATTGAAATATAATAGTTGTATAAACCTTCAAAGAAACACCACCATTTGAACAAGCTTACTATTGATAGTATATGTGTCTCTTCATAAACTTATTAAAAATCCTTTCCTTTTACTAGAATATTTCTAATCACTTCATCAAAATGATAAAATCTATAGTAAAAAAGATGATGTCCAATATTACCGCATGGATTCTACTATTTCTTCATTTGAATTGGTGTGTCGTACATACAAGCTCTCTCGTTTTCTAATGAATTTACCAGGTATTTCACCGATATTTTCACTTTTTGACCATAGAAAATTTTATTTTTCAACAGTATGTAAAAGATGATGTCAATGAAAATGCCTCCATTTTTTATAACATGAGTGTGTCGAGAGCTTGTATAAGTAATTAACTCGCTAAATAAGGTTTTGATTTCTGTTACAGGTGTTCGGTTCGCTTTCCATGGGGCTCGAAGCTTTTTCCGAGGTCCACGCTTGGGCCAACAGGGTATAAAGCTTCAGCAGATTTCATAGGAGTCTCATCACTGAAACATAAATCATCTGGATTAAAATTAAGCTTATATTAATATGTTTTAAAAAATTCCGCAGCCAATTTGAGGAATCATCATAAATAAGCGGAGAATTCCGACTAATGGCAAATATTATATTAATTTCCTTGCAAATAAGCGGATTTTTCCGGTTAAGTAAGGAAAATCTCTCCGATTTCAAGTATTCTAAGGAAATAGGCGTAATTCTCCGTCTATTTCCATTGTTTTTCATGGTAGTAACGATAATAAGAGGATTTCTACGACTATTTTTCTAAAAGTGGTCTTTTCCAAATTCTCTATGTTACGAAGTATCATACATTATTTCATCGCTCTTTCAATCTCCAACTATTTTCATATTCGAATGGGAGAATTACATAAAAAAATCCCTCGTTTTCCATTATGTTTCGAGGGAGGATTATCTCCATTTTCACAAATTGACCATAGAGAATTTTATCTTTCAATAGTATGAAAAAAAGACCTTCTTATAAGAAGGTCTTTTTTAAGGATTATCTTAAGATGTGAATTGGGCTACCAATAGCAACTTCAGCAGCTTCCATCGTTACCTCACCTAAAGTTGGGTGAGCATGAATAGTCATTGCTAAGTCTTCAGCTGTCATTCCAGCTTCAATAGCTAAACCTAATTCTGCAATCATATCAGAAGCACTTGGTCCAGCAATTTGTGCACCAATTACTAAGCCGTCTTCTTTGCGAGTAACAAGTTTCATAAATCCTTCTGAATCGTTTAGTGCTAATGCACGACCGTTTGCAGCGAATGGGAATTTAGAAGCTTTTACTTCAATTCCAGCTTCTTTAGCTGACGCTTCAGAATGACCAACTGTAGCTAATTCTGGCTCAGAGAATACTACAGCAGGAATTCCTAAGTAGTCAATTTCTGAATTATGTCCAGCAATTACCTCAGCAGCAATCTTACCTTCGTAAGATGCTTTATGAGCAAGTGGAGGACCAGTAATAACATCACCAATAGCGAAGATGTTGCTTACAGTAGTACGGCACTGTTTATCTGTTTTGATAATACCACGTTCCGCTAATTCAATACCAACCTGTTCTAAACCAAGTTCGTCTGTATTAGGTTTTCTTCCAACCATTACGAATACGTAATCAGCTTCAACTGTTTTTTCTTCGCCTTTAACTTCATACTTAACAACAACACCAGTGTCAGATTCTTCAACACCTTTAGCCATTGCTTTCGTAATAATGTCAGCACCTTTTTTCTTTAAGTTACGTTTAACTAATCCAGACATTTGGCTTTCGAATCCACCAAGAATTTCGTCAGCACCTTCAAGAATTGTTACTTGAGTACCAAAGTTAGCATATGCTCCACCAAGCTCAGTACCAACATATCCTCCACCGATTACTACGATTTTTTCTGGGATTTCTTGTAATGCAAGAGCTCCAGTAGAATCTAATACACGTTTAGAGAACTTGAATGTAGGAATCTCAATTGGACGAGATCCTGTAGCGATAATAGCATTTTTAAAAGTATAAGTTTGAGATGATTTATCATCCATTACTTTTAAAGTGTTAGCATCTACAAAATATGCTTCACCGTATGCAATATCAATTTTGTTACCTTTTAATAATCCTTCAACTCCACCAGTAAGCTTTTTAACTACAGTATCTTTCCAAGCTTGAACTTTAGTGAAATCTACTTTTACATTCTCAGAAGTAATACCCATATCTTCTGAGTGAATAGCATGCTCATAACGATGTCCAGCAGAAATTAATGCTTTTGAAGGAATACATCCAACGTTTAAGCAAACTCCACCTAATACGTTTTTCTCAACAATTGTTACTTTTTGTCCAAGTTGAGCTGCACGAATTGCAGCAACATATCCACCAGGACCTGCACCAATGACTATAGTATCTGTTTCAATAGGAAAATCTCCAACTACCATGTACTTACGCCTCCATTAACAATAGTTCTGGATCGTTTAATAAACGTTTAATATGATTCATTGCATTTTGAGCAGTAGCTCCATCGATCATTCTGTGGTCAAAGCTTAAAGAAAGTGCTAATACAGGAGCAGCAACAATTTCTCCATCTTTAACGATTGCTTTTTCAGCAATACGACCAATTCCTAGGATAGCTACTTCAGGATGGTTGATTACTGGAGTGAACCATTGTCCACCAGCAGATCCAATGTTAGAAATTGTGCAAGAAGCACCTTTCATTTCAGTTGGAGCTAATTTACCATCTCTTGCTTTTCCAGCAAGTTCATTAATTTCGTTAGAGATATTGAAAATACCTTTACGATCAGCATTTTTAACAACAGGAACTAGAAGACCTTTTTCTGTGTCTGCAGCGATTCCGATGTTGTAGTAATGCTTATGAACGATTTCGTTCGTTGCATCATCAAGTGATGTATTTAATGCTGGGAATTCTTTTAATGCACTTGTTAAAGCTTTAACTACATAAGGTAAGAAAGTCAATTTAATACCTTTTGCTGCAGCAACATCTTTATATTTCTTACGGTGTGCAACCAATTTAGAAACTTCGATTTCATCCATTAATGTTACGTGTGGTGCAGTGTGCTTAGAGTTTACCATTGCTTTTGCAATAGCTTTTCTAATTCCGCTCATTGCTTCACGTGTTTCAGGGAAATCACCTTCTGGAATAGCAATTGGTTGTGGTGCTTTAGTAGCTGTTTCGTTAGCAACAGGTGCTTCTGTTGTAGTTTCAGCAGCAGCAGCAGGAGCAGCTCCACCATTTAAGAATGTATCAATATCTTCTTTAGAGATACGTCCGTTTTTGCCAGTACCAGAAACTAGTTGAATATTAACACCTTTATCACGTGCATATTTACGCACAGATGGCATTGCGATAATACGTTTTGAAGGATCTACTTCTTCAGCAGCTGGAGCTTGTGCTTCTTCTTTAGCAGCTTCTGGCTTAGCTTCTTCAGCAGGTGCTTCATCACCATGATCGCCTTTGAATTGTAGGTTTTCGTATCCAGGAGCATCAAATGTAATTAATACATCTCCTACGATTGCTACAGTCCCTTCTTCTACAAGTACTTCTTCTACTTTACCTTCTACTGGAGAAGGAATTTCTACTACTGCTTTATCATTTTGAACTTCACAAAGAACGTCGTCTTCTTTTACTGTGTCGCCTGGTTTAACAAACCATTTTACGATTTCACCTTCGTGAATTCCTTCACCGATGTCAGGCAATCTAAATTGAAAAGCCAATATAATCAAACCTCCTAATTTTTAAAAATACAATTTGTTTAGAATTTATTTCATGCAAACTTATCTATATTAGAAAGTTAGAACTTTTTTAGCTGTTTCAATGATATCTTTGAAATTTGGAAGCCATACAGTTTCAGCTTGTGTAAATGCGAATACTGTATCTGGTGCAGTTACACGAAGAACTGGAGCTTCTAAGCTAAGAATAGCACGATCATTGATTTCAGCAACAACATTAGCAGCAATACCTGCTTGTTTTTGTGCTTCTTGAACAACGATTGCTCTTCCTGTTTTCTCAACAGAAGCAATGATTGTTTCAATGTCTAATGGACTAACTGTACGTAAGTCAACAACTTCAGCAGAGTAGCCTTCTTTTTCTAATTCTTCAGCAGCTTTAATCGATTCTTGAACCATAGCTCCGTAAGTGATGATAGATAAATCTTTACCTTCACGTTTAACATCAGCTTTACCAAGTGGAATAGTGTACTCTTCTTCTGGTACATCTTGACGGAATGAACGGTATAATTTCATATGCTCTAAGAAAATAACTGGATCGTTATCACGAATAGCTGAAATTAATAATCCTTTTGCATCATAAGGTGTAGAAGGGATAACTACTTTTAATCCAGGTTGTTGAGCCATTAAACCTTCTAAGCTATCAGCATGAAGCTCAGGAGTATGAACTCCACCACCAAATGGAGAGCGAATAGTTACTGGAGAATTGTAACGGCCACCTGAACGGTAACGCATACGAGCCATTTGTCCAGAAATACTATCCATTACTTCATAAACGAAACCAAAGAATTGAATTTCAGGTACTGGACGGAATCCTTGAATTCCAAGACCAACTGCTAAACCACCAATTCCAGATTCTGCTAATGGAGTATCAAATACACGATCTTCTCCGAATTCATTTTGAAGACCTTCTGTAGCACGGAATACACCGCCGTTTACACCTACGTCCTCACCAAATACTAATACATTTGGATCATTACGTAATTCTGTGCGTAACGCATCAGTGATTGCTTGAATCATAGTCATTTGCGCCATGGCTTACTTCGACTCCTTTGCTGCATAAATTTCATATTGTTCTTGAAGATTAGCTGGTAGCTCTTCATACATAATGTTCATTAAGTCAGTTACTTTTTGTTTTGGAGCTTCGTCAGCAAGTTTGATTGCTTCTTTAATTTCTTCTTTAGCACGTTCGATTACTTCGTTTTCTTTTTCTTCACTCCAGATTCCTTTGTTTTCAAGGAATTTACGGAAACGTACTAGAGGGTCTTTCTTTTCCCATTCGCTGTCTAAATCAGCAGTACGGTAACGAGTTGGATCATCACCAGCCATTGTATGTGGACCATAACGGTAAGTTAAAGTTTCAATTAAAGTAGGACCTTCACCATTTACAGCTCTTTCACGTGCATCACGAACAGCAGCATAAACTGCTAATGGATCCATACCATCTACTTGAATACCAGGGATACCTGCAGCAACTGCTTTTTGTGCAATTGTTTTAGCAGCAGATTGTTTTTCAACTGGTGTAGAAATTGCAAAACGGTTGTTTTGAACAATAAAGATTGCTGGAGCTTTGAAAGCACCTGCGAAGTTAATTCCTTCGTAGAAATCACCTTGTGAAGCACCACCGTCACCAGTGTAAGTAATTGCTACAGATTTAGCTCCACGTTTTTTCATTCCTAGTGCTACACCAGCAGTTTGGATGTATTGTGCACCAATAATGATTTGTGGAGAAATAACGTTAACACCTTCAGGCATTTTGTTTCCTAAGAAATGTCCACGAGAGAATAAAAATGCTTGGTATAAAGGAAGTCCGTGCCAAACGATTTGAGGAACATCACGATATCCAGGAAGAATGAAATCTTCTTTCTCTAATGCAAATTGTGAAGCTAATTGTGAAGCTTCTTGTCCAGCTGTAGGTGCATAGAAGCCTAGGCGACCTTGTCTGTTTAATGAAATTGAGCGTTGATCAAGAATACGCGTATATACCATACGAGTCATTAATTCTTGTAATTGCTCATCGCTTAAATCAGGCATTGCAGATTCATTTACAACTTCGCCCTCTTCATTTAAGATCTGAAGTGTTTGAAATTGGTTTTCAACTTGTTCAAGTTGTGCTTGCACATCTAATTGTGCCTTCTTAGTTTTAGAAGCCATTAAAGCCACCCTTTCCTTTCCTATTAAAAGACGATTTCATACTATTACTTGTGTTTAAAGTTTGTCGGATGTGGTAAATAACTAAAATAGTTAACGCTTACTAGTTACACGATCGCTTTAAGCAACAAATAATAACACTTAAACAGTTTTCCACAAAAATCGATAGATAAAACGTCTTAAAAATAATTCGGTTTCCGTATGGTCTGTATCAATAATCTACTTGTTAAGATTAATACAACTTTCAATACATTTATAAGTTTAATATACAAAAATATTATCCGTCAATCTTTATGCACGAAGTTTTTATTATTTTTTTACACAAACATTATGTAACTGTATTAATTACATCAAACAAACTGTACCATACAGTTAACACTAATTTGAACTGTGTTATAATAATTATTTGTCGAATAACATTTTTTTGAAATTCATACAAAAAAAGCCTAAAACGACACAAGCTACTCATTTCGTAAATAATACGAAATGAGTAGCTTGTACAACTTATAGACCAAAAGTTTATCTCTATTCGCTTTCCTTTAACTTAATACCAGTATCTTTATAAAATTCCAACTTTAATTCATTATATTTCTTTGTTAGCTCATTAAACTTTTCATTATTAGTATAAACCTTCTCATATGCTTCATTAATTTTCTGAACCTGACTCTCTAGTTCTTCCATCTCTACATTTTCTTCTTTAAACATTTCATATAATTTCTTATCTAATGCTAGGCCTTCTATGTAATGTTTATATAGCTCCCCATGTACCTCATAGCGCTCTAGCATTGTATCGTATAAAGTAGTTGCTTTCTTCTTTATTTCCTTATCCTTCTCTTCATCTAAATTTTCGATATCACTTTTTATCATTTCAAACTTTTCTTTAGATTGATTTATACTTACTTCTTCCTCATTCATTAATTCTTTTCTCTTTTCAATGGATTCTAAAGCTTCATTAGATAAAGCTGTTATTTCATCCATTTGATCTAACCCTAATGTAATAATTTCCGAATAAATTTCTTGTTCTTTTTTTTCTAGACTCACTAGTGGCTCTTGTTGTTCTTCAAACCCCTTCTCTATGGAAACTACTTGTTCTAGTTTTTCATACATTTTTTCACTAGTAGATTTTCCACATGCTGTTAGAATTAATAATAAGAACATAGTAACAATTAATAAAATTTTTTTCTTCATCTGTTTCCTCCTTACGTAATCAATATATCTATTCGTGTCGTAATATACAATTGCAGTTACCTTAACCAAATATTGTTCAAATGATTATTTCTGTTACTATAGCATATTAACTTGTCCATAAAAGTATGATAGGTATTAAGAAGCAACTTTTTGTTCTTTAGAATTCAACCATCTTAACTTTTCTATTTTTCTCTGCTAGACTAGTGAATAGTAAAAGGATTTATAAGGAGTGAACAATATGTTAACAATGGAGGATATCATTCGCGATGGACATCCTTGTTTAAGAGAAGTAGCTAAAGAAGTTAATATTCCTGCCTCAGAAGAAGATAAAAAAATTTTAAAAAGTATGATGGACTACTTAATAAATAGCCAAGATCCTGAACTCGCTGAAAAGTATAATCTCAGAGGAGGAGTTGGATTAGCCGCTCCACAAATAAACATTTCGAAAAGAATGATTGCTGTACATGTAAAAGATCTAGATGGTAGTCAATACAGCTATGCCCTTCTTAACCCAAAAATTATTAGCCATTCTGTTGAGAAGTCTTATTTAACTACTGGTGAAGGCTGCTTATCTGTTGATGAATCTATTCCTGGATTCGTTGTTCGGTATGCAAGAATAACCGTAAAAGGATTAGACATTGATGGAAATGTTATTAAGATTCGCTTAAAGGGATTACCTGCCATAGTATTTCAACATGAAATTGATCATTTAAATGGTATCATGTTTTATGATCATATAAATGAAAGTGATCCGTTTGCTATTACAGAAGATATCATTCCAATTGAAAGATAGGATTAAATGATACTTCCCTTTCTTACATCTAACCATTATTTTAGTGTCCAACCCATTTTTTTGGTTGGACAAATTCCTCAACTGATAATAGAACCCACAACACTAATTCCCAATAATATCCATGAGAATTTTTAGAAATAAATCATATACTAATAATATATAGAAAAAATTAGAATAATTGCCGTAGCCAAATATCAAAAACTGCATACAAAAAGTACAAAATTAAACTATTTTTGGACAAATTGTACAGATAAACTTAACTGATGACTTTACTTTGTACAATAATGGTTTAAAATAGGAATAAGGAGATGATCCACTATGTTAAAAAAGCTCAAGAAAAAGCTTTTAAAACAGTGGAAAGATTTATTGAGAAAAAAGACAATAGCTTAGTTTAAAAGTAAAGGTATTTCCTATGGTCTGACCCATGCCACCACGTATAATAGTGGTTCTTTATACCACTACTATGTACAAGCAATTGTGGTAGTTGAGTCTGGCCTTTTATTATCTTTTGCTTTTTGCTAAACGATTTGCTCATTTTCTATATAAGGAATAAATACATATATCCCTAAATAGGGAAGCATTATCATTTCCTCGTTATGTTAATTAGATACTAAATTGGTGATGAAAAACATGAAAATCATGTTTAATTTTTATATAATAAAAGAAGATATTATTAATTAAGGAGCGATTTATAATGATTTATAAAGTATACTATCAAGATTCAAGATTAGAGGTACCAGTTAGAGAGAAAACTAAATCTATCTATGTTAAAGGTATTTCTGAAAGAGACGTTAGAACAAAGTTGGCAGAAAAACCATATAATATTGAGTTTGTTACACTTGTAGATGGTGCATTCTTAGAGTATGAAAATCAAGGTGAAGAATTTACAGTATTGGAGATTGAATAATGAAATTTGTAAAAAATGATCAAACGGCTGTATTTGCCCTAGGTGGATTGGGGGAAATCGGTAAAAATACGTATGGAGTTCAGTTCCAAGATGAAATTATATTAATAGATGCTGGAATTAAATTCCCAGAAGACGAGCTATTAGGAATTGATTACGTTATACCAGATTATACCTTTCTTGAGAAAAATGTAGATAAGATAAAAGGATTATTTATTACACATGGTCATGAAGATCATATCGGTGGAATACCTTATCTTTTAAAACAGATTAATATTCCACTTTATGGAGGAAAATTAGCACTTGCGCTTGTTAGAAATAAATTGGAAGAACATGGATTATTAAGACAAACTACAATGCACGAAATCCAAGAGGATGACGTTATCAAATTCCGCAAAACTTCTGTTTCTTTCTTTAGAACAACTCATAGTATTCCTGATTCCTATGGAGTAGTTGTAAAAACTCCACCAGGTAATATTGTTCACACTGGAGACTTTAAGTTTGATTTCACTCCTGTTGGTGAACCTGCTAACTTAACGAAAATGGCAGAAATAGGAAAAGAAGGCGTACTTTGCTTATTGTCTGATAGTACAAACAGTGAGGTTCCAACGTTTACAATGTCTGAAAAGATGGTTGGAAAAAGTATTTTTGATATTTTTAGAAAAGCAGATGGTCGACTAGTTTTCGCTACCTTTGCTTCTAACATTTACCGTCTACAGCAAGTAACGGATGCAGCTGTGGAATTTGGTCGTAAGATTGCTGTTTTTGGACGAAGTATGGAAGCAGCGATTAATATTGGATTAGAGCTTGGATTTATTAAAGCTCCTAAAGAGACATTTGTTGAACCACAACAAATCAATCGATTGCCAGCTAATCAAGTAGTTATTTTATGTACAGGAAGTCAAGGAGAACCTATGGCGGCACTATCCAGAATTGCTAATGGTACTCATAGACAAATTCAAATAATTCCTGGAGATACTGTAGTATTCTCTTCTAGTCCTGTTCCAGGAAATACATTGAGTGTAAACAAGACCATTAATATGCTATTCCGTGCGGGTGCTGAAGTTATTCATGGTCCTCTAAATAATATCCATACTTCTGGTCATGGTGGACAACAGGAACAAAAACTAATGCTACGACTTATGAAGCCTAAGTTCTTTATGCCAATTCATGGTGAATATCGTATGCAGAAAAACCATGTTCAAACTGGTGTTGATTGTGGTGTACCAGAAGAAAATTGTTTTATCATGGATAATGGAGAAGTGCTTGCATTATCTAGTGATTCTGCTCAAGTCGCAGGAAAAATCCCTTCAGGATCTGTTTATATTGACGGAAGTGGAATTGGAGACATCGGAAACATTGTTCTAAGAGATCGTCGAATTCTTTCTGAAGAAGGTTTAGTAGTGGTTGTAGTAAGTATCAATATGAAAGATTTTAAAATTTCAGCTGGACCAGACTTGATTTCTCGCGGATTTGTCTATATGCGTGAATCTGGAGACCTTATTAACGATGCTCAAACTTTAATTAGTAAGCATCTAACAAAGGTGATGGATCGCAAAACGACTCAATGGTCTGAGATCAAGAATGAAATCATTGATACTATCTCCCCATTTTTATATGAAAAGACAAAACGTAGACCTATGATCCTTCCAATTATCATGGAAGTATAAACATCAAAAGGATGTCTCTAATGAGACATCCTTTTTATATAGATTCATATCCAACAGCCAATCTTTAAGACATAACCTTCTTCTCAAATCGAGTTATATCAGAATCTGCTCCAATAACAATTAAAATATCATTTTCTTTAATAAGCTCTGTAGCCTGTGGAGAAACCATAATTTCTTGTTCTCTTTTTATTGCAACAATAGTAATACCATAACGAGCACGAATGTCTAAATCTAATATCGAGCGTCCATCAAGCTTATGACTTGCTTTAATTTCGACAATACTATGTTCATCCGATAACTCCAAATAGTCTAATACATTGTTAGAAACAATGTTATGAGCAATACGTTTGCCCATATCTCTTTCAGGATGAACAATTGCATCTGCTCCTATTTTTTTCAAGACTTTTTCGTGGTAATCATTTTGTGCCTTTACTGTTATATGACTTACACCTAGCTCTTTTAGCATAAGGGTTGTTAAGATACTAGCTTGAATATCTTCTCCAATTGCAACAATTACATGATCGAAGTTACGGATACCAAGACTTTTCAATACAGACTCATCAACAGAATTACCTACTACTGCATGTGAAACCAAATTAGCGTATTCATTTACTTTTTCTTCACTTTTATCTATTGCCATAACTTCCATGCCAAGTTCTGTTAGTTCTTTGCAGATACTCCCACCAAATCTACCTAAACCTATAATTGCAAATGCTTTACTCAACTTTAAATCCTCCAAACATAGTAGATCAAACAAATTTCCTTACCTAACTTAAGTTAACCTACCTACTTGACTTCTTGATTTAGTAACTAATGTTACATTACTCATTAATACTAACATATTAATAATGATTGTACTATATCTCTCTATGTGTACATTTTTTTAAGCTTCTTTGTTTAATTCACAGCAATTTAGGGAATAACTCAATGAAAATTATCATAAAGGAGACCATTATGACAACATGGAATTATTTGAAAGATTACTTAACAAATATCGATTGGGTTACATTGCTACTTTCAATTGGCTTAGTAGCACTTAGAATTCTAATTGTTCTAATCATCTACATAGTTATTAAAAAGATTTCTAAAGCTTTTGTTAGTAGATTATTTGAGACTTATACCCAAAAAAACGCTATCTCAAAAGGAAGAGCATTTACTCTTGAGAGTTTAACAAATAACTTAATTTCCTATCTGTTGTTTTTTATTCTAATCATTACTATTCTTCAATTATTTGGCATAAATGCAACTGCTATATTAGCTGGAGCTGGAATCATTGGCTTAGCTGTAGGTTTTGGCGCACAAGGGTTAGTTAGTGATATTGTAACAGGCTTTTTCTTACTATTAGAAAGACAGTTAGATGTAGGAGATTTAGTGACCATTGCTGCTTTTTCAGGTACAGTGGAGCAAGTGGGTCTACGAACAACTCAGGTACGATCAGCAGATGGTACCCTTCATTTTATTCCTAATCGCGAAATAACATTATTAAGCAATCATTCTAGAGGAGATATGCAAGCATTAGTAGATATTGTGGTGTCTAATAACAATGATATCCCTAAGACAATTGAAATTCTACAAAAAGCATGTGATTCTATCGCGATGGATAATCCTGCTATAACGGATGGTCCAAATGTGATAGGAATACAAAATTTAGGAGTAGCAAGTACTACTATTCGTATTCTTGCTAAAACAGTTAATGGAGAACAATGGGGAATTGAACGTTTAATTAAAGAAAAAGCAGGTATTTCTCTCGAGGAAAACGGAATTAAAAAACCGGAAACTCCCTTTATTATTGGAAACGATAAAGGCTAAATTGACATAGAAAATTTCAATGCCTAATAAGCAGAATCAGTAATCAAAAATTTATTTTCCTTGCATTTGCTAGAACAAATGCACTACAGCTAAAGAAAAACCTAAACAATAATACAAATTTCAAATGAATTTCGTATTAGTTTAGGTTTTTTCAAATTCCCACTTTAAGAATAATCTATTTACTCATTTCAGCTTCCCTTCTCATTACCTTTCCTTTTTAAATAAGAGGAGAGTAATTGCACAGCAACTTCCAATGCATCTTCTTTTGGATTTAGTTTACTATGATGTAGCCCGTAAGGTGAATCCACGCCTAACCAAAACATAAAACCAGGAATTTCTTTCAGCATATAACCAAAATCTTCTCCAGTCATTGCTTCTTGACATTCAATTACTTCTACATTTGATTCTGTACGGGTAAATTCCATAAATTCTTCCGTAAGTTTTTCATTATTAAATACTTGATAATATCCACTACCAAAATCAATCTTAGCCGAACAATCAAAGGCAATTTCAGTCCCCTTAACAAGGGATTGTACACGATTTTTCACCTTATCCATAGCCTTGCTAGATAAAGTACGCATAGTACCTTCTAATCTAGCATTTTCTGCAATTACATTTTGAACAGTCCCTCCTGTAATTTTACCTATAGTAACAACAGCACTTTCTAAAGGATTAATATTTCTAGAGACGATTGACTGTAATTGAGAAACTAACGAACAAGCAGCAACAACCATGTCATTTGTCTGATGAGGATAGGCAGCATGTCCTCCCTTACCTTTTAAATCAATAAAAAGCTCTGATGTATTAGCGAATAACAAACCCGGTTTTAGAGCAATTGTGCCAACTGGATATTCTGGAGCAATGTGTAGCGCGATGATCATATCAGGTTTCCATTCCTTAAATTCATCGCTTTTTAACATCGGTTCTGCGCCACCTGGTCCTTCTTCTGCAGGTTGAAAAATAAATACAACATCATCATCCACTGGATTTTCAATAAGATGTTGAAGAACCCCTATTGCAATTGTCATGTGAAAATCATGCCCACATGCATGCATTTCATTAGCATGCATAGAGGAGAAAGAAAGATTGGTTTCTTCTATAATAGGAAGGCCATCTATATCTGCTCTGTAACCAATAATCTTAGTAGGGTTACTTCCCTTAACCTTTACAAGAATACCTGTTTTCCAAGTTTTGATTTCGACTCTATCATTTCTTATAGACTGAATGATTTCTAAAAGTAATTTTTGAGTTTTAAATTCTACAAAACCAATTTCAGGTATTCTATGTAATGCTCTTCGAATTTCTACTAAACTCATTTGCTTCATATTATATCCCCCTTTATCTCCTGCTGTACTCTACTTATTCGGTCTTTTCTCAGTTTTTTTAGTCCTTAATGATACAAGAAATGCGTGGAAGAATTCCACGCATTTCAAACCTAACTTATAATTGACGAAGTTCTTGCATTATTTCTGTTTTCGCTCTTGTTTTATCATCAATTTCTTTAATTACTCTTGCTGGTGCACCTGCAACTAGCGTGTTAGCTGGAACATCTTCAAGAACAATAGCTCCTGCAGCAACAACAGAACCTTTTCCTACTGTTACACCTTCCACAACTACCGCATTAGCCCCAATTAATACATCGTCCTCTATAACAACAGGTTTTGCAGATGGTGGCTCAATAACCCCTGCTAAAACAGCTCCTGCACCAATGTGACAGTTTTTACCTACAGTAGCTCGTCCACCCATAATAACACCCATGTCAATCATGGTTCCTTCTCCAATAACTGCCCCGATATTAATAACTGCTCCCATCATAATAACAGCATTATCACCGATTTCTACTTGGTCACGGATAACTGCACCTGGTTCAATACGTGCTTTAATATTTTTCATATCCAATAAAGGAATGGCAGAATTTCTACGATCATTCTCTAATACGTAATCGCTGATTTTATCTTTGTTTGAAGCTAAAACTTCTTTAATTTCATCCCATTCTCCAAATACTACACCAGAATTTCCGCTTAAGAATGTTTGAATATTATCGCCAAATGTCACTGATTCTAAATCACCTTTTACATAAACCTTTACAGGTGTTGACTTCGTACTATTTTGAATAAATGAAATAATTTCATTTGCATCCATCATTTTCATTTGCTTTACCTCCAATATGTATATATAACACTAAATTTTACTTTACCAAACAAAAGTAGTGAAAACAAGTCATAAATTCTCGTTTTCGCTACTCTAACCTAAAACTACTTATTTTTTGTTCTTCTAAATATTCATTAACAATCTGTAAAAATGCTTGAACTTGTTTAAGATGAAAAGACGCTTCATAACCAATTAACCAAGTTGCACGTTTAATTGGTTCATTATGATCATTATATAAAGGAATCTTCGATAAAGTGCCTTCTGCTTTTTGAAGAGCAATTGATGGCAAAATACTATAACCGATTCCATTAAAAGAAAGCTGTTTACATGTTTCTATTTGATCTACAATTATTGTATTTTTAGGAGGTATTTGAAAGTTTCTATGCCACCATACTTGAATTTCTTCATAATAGTTAGAGTCACTTTTAAACTGGATAAAAGGTCGATTAGTGTGATGCAAATCATCTAAGTTCTCAATTTCTTTATCTACTAAATATAAAGGATCATCAAATAAATGTCTTTTTACTCCTTTCCAATCCGAAGCACCTCTAACTATACCAATGTGCATACTCTCTTCCGTAACCGATTTTATCATCTCACTACTCCACCCAGTTACAAGAGATATTTTAGCTTGAGGGTAACGCTCCACAAAACGTTTTAAAACAGCTGGCAACCAATTCTGACCAACTATGCTTGCGACAGCAAGTTTTAATGTACCATATACTTCCTCTTTTAGTCCGTGAATAGACTCACGAACTTCTTCCTCTTTTTCAAGTGTATTCTTTGCAAACTCTATTACCAATTCGCCAGCAGGTGTTAAGGTTAGCCCTCTTTGAGAACGAATAAATAAAGAAGTTCCCCACTCCTTTTCAATCGTCTGTAACCGCTGTGATAATGCTGGTTGAGTAACAAACAATCTCTCTGCAGCTTTACGCATATTCATTTCTTGTGCTAACACTGTTAATAATTGTAATTCAGAAATTGTAGACATAATTATGGTTCCTCATTGTTATTCATAGCATACTTGATAATAAGGGGTTTTAAAGGAGGAGGAGTTAGCAGTTATATAGATTATTTCTCTTGGAAATTTTGATGTAAATAACCATTTAATCTTTTTAAAATAGCTCTTCTAGTTAAGATTCCGTCAAAGTATCCTTCTTCGTCTTCCACACAAATAAAAGGATGATCAACTAAATGTTTAATTATCTCTAAGAAAGGTGTATTTAAATGTACTATTGGATTATCTGTTAACATGACACTCTCTACTTTAAACTCTTCTAATTTTTCAAATTCAATTCGTTCTAATCCTAATATACTTTCCATAATGATGGGTACACTAATAAGCCCATGAAGCTTATATTGTGCATCTAAAACAGGAATAGCAGAATAACCACTTTTTGTTAAAACGAGTAGGGCATGTTCTAAACTATTACCTATTTGAACATGTGCAACTCTTTCAGAAGGAATTAATAAATCTTTCCATAAGACATCTAAAAACTCTCCGCTGTGAATACTCGCCATAGCCGAAAACTCCCTAATATTATTTTATCAACCTTATTTTAACATAGTTCTCGGCATTATGCTTCTTTAACCCTTACTTGTTTTAATGTTCTTAATTACTAACTGACATTCCTTACATTGAAAAATAACATTCTGATTAGATTGAGCAGTTAACACATTTTCTAAGTCCTCTTTATGAAAACATTCTGGACATATGACAGTTGGCATCATGGTTATTCACCTCCATAGTAGTATAGTATTTTCTTCTTTCTCGCTATCATACAAAAAAAGTTGCTTTCTAAAAAGAGAACTAAACATTAAATAGGAAAATATCCTATGTCTAATCTTCTTTCTTTGAAAACAACTTTTCTATGTGTAGCTTATTGAATTAAGTCAAAAATTTCAATTGTAATCATATCAACATTGTCAAATTGATATCTTTTTGGTTTTTCTTTATCATTATATACTTCTAATTCAAATGTTTCTGTTTTTGGATGAAATGTTACTTGACATTTTCTTTCTCCATTTACCTCAAAGAAACGCTGACTAGGTTCTCCCCCCGTAGCCTGCTCTTGTAAATTTTTTAATCTTGTTAATATGCCTTGTAATTGTGACATGCTCTCTCTCCTTTCAAACAAACCTAGTATTACATAGGTTTCACTATTAGCATGTTTCTATACACTTTACTAACTAATTTTCCAATCAATTCTTATTTTGTGTAAATGCCAATAATAACAGAATAAAAGATTGTAGAGAGTTTGTCCAAATAAAACTTTAAAAAAACACATCTTTTTTTAATAAAAACGATAAATCAAAGAAAGATATCACCTTGCACATACAAAAGAATTGCTAACTAATAGCATTCTAGGTATGATAGATGAAGAAAGAAAGGGAGGTATTGTCATGCATAAAATTATTCTTTATACACAGCCAGATTGCCCTCCTTGTGAATACTCTAAATTATTTTTACAAGAACATGGCTTTGATTTTGAAATAAAAGATATACAAAAAGACCCTATTGCGAAAAAGGAATTAATAAAGAAATATCAGTCTTTTTCGACACCGACATTCATTATTGATGACTCTGTTATTTATGGATTTGATCTGGAGAAAATAACTACAGCTCTAAATATTGAAGTATAGGGTTAAAAAGCATAAACCGAAATGGATTGACTACTAGCGCTATTTGCATATCTTGTTTTGTCTATATTCGGTTTTTTCATTTTACTAGCATAATTTTTACCGCTTGTTTTCTGACCAAACCAAATGTCATACGGCATATAGATAAGCCTATTTAGACGTTTTTCTCTTGTTTTTTTCATTGCCTTAACTTCTCTATCATTAAGCTCATTCGTTACAAGCCAATGGCCATTTATGTTACTAAGAAGCAACCCCTCATAAGAGCCTTTATATTCAACACCATCATAATGGATAGAATCATGAAAATCATAAACCAATATCTTATCTTCACCTATTTCTACCTTCGTACTGTTAGAATACTGAAAATACGGTATATAGTTGGTAGAATAAATACTTCTATATGTACGATATTCTCCGTTTGTTCCTTCTAAATTATCCTCTAAGAATGCTAGTATATATTCTCTATTGAAAAAAGGCGATAATGATTGTTCCATTTCTTCTAATGTCCTTGCCTGTTTATTTAATGATACTTGGGCATTAAAGGCTTTTCCTAAAAATGTAATTACCTCCTCTTTACTAGTTAAAGAAGATTCAGCCTTCACGTCGGGAGTATAACAAACAAATAATAGCACAATACCTACTAGAAAGATGGAATATGTATATTTCAAGAAAAATCATCCTTTCTATTTGTTAGGTTGTTTTTCACATGTCTAATTGTTATAAGTATATGTTCATTTCAAAACTTACATAGTACGGTAAGTAGCATGTTCAGATTTAATCTTTCACTCATAAAAAGCGATATATTTTCTTTATTCCCTTTTAAAACAGTAAAAAACCAGAATAAAAGGAAAATTCCCTTTATCCTGGTTAATTTAGCAATAAATCCATTTTATCAAGAAAATTATAAGACAAATCTACAAAAAGATACTCTTTTGAATTTAATGGATAGGAGTATGTCCTAACCGTTTCACCTGTTTCAATGTCACTATAAATATCGGATAGTATCCCCTTTTTTTCGTTTCTCATTTTAATAATATTTTCTAAGAAATATGGTCGCCAACTCCAATTTTTATTCATATACTCTGGCTGCAGAATCCAACTAGAATCTACCTTATATATATTTGCTGACTTTTGCTGGCCATCTTCATCACAAACATACATTCTAAACGCAATATCCCTTAAATCATCTGTTAAATATTTAAGCAATTCTTCATACGTTGTGTATTTTCGATTTTTTACTAAAAGTTCATTCATTTTCACTTGAAAATCTTCTGTAATAGTAAATATAGCTGATAGTTTTTTCTTTTCTGCTAAGATAAATTCGTGAAATAAACTTCTTAAGGTTTCTTTTCTACTAGAACGAGAAATAAAGTCTTCTTCAGGATAGTGTAAATAATACCCTTGGTAATACCTCCCACCATTCTTCCAAGCAAATTTTAATTGATACACCATCTCTATATTCTCAAATAATAATGTAGCTCCAATTTTCCTAGCTAGCATCGAAAGAGAAAATAACACATTTTGGTATGTATGTGAAGTAGAAGTAGAGCGTAGTGCAAGAAGATCAATTTTTAAAATATCTGGCGCTAACTCTCCTATTCGATCTAAGTAACTACTTTCGCTGCCCATTTTATCAATAGCAATCTTAATTCCATATGTACGATAATACGTCAAGAGATGATCTAAATGATAGTACTGTCCATTATAATTTCTTTCTGAAATCTCAAGCACAATTCTGCTAAGACTTATCCCCTTCTTTTCATACTCTAACAATGTTTGTAAGAATACTTCTCCATCATCGTACATTAGTAAATCAGCATCTCTATTAATAAACAGCAAGACATCTTCCTCTAAGGTAAGTGCCTTCTCTAAAGCCTTTGTAAGAATAACGTGATCAACCTCTTGTTTATACTCTTCAGGTATTTCTCCATCCAAGAAAAATTCTCCAAGACTTTCCATACCATCTTTACCATAGTATCTTCCTAGCACCTCATAGCCAATAACTGATTGCTCATCTGCACTAAATATCGCTTGAAAGAAAGGGATGACATGATCTAAATCAGACAAAATATCTAATGCATCCATATTTCGGGAGCCTCCCTTCTATAACTCGTAGTCGGACACATCATGTTATATCAACTGATTATTTTATACCAGAATAATCCACATAAAATATTTTTAATCATTATACCATATAGTGTTAAACAGAAAGAATGGGTAGAAAAGAGAAATTTTAAGTACACCAATATACAAACATCTCTTGGAAAGATGATGGTTATAATCAGCTAGATTTTTCGTCATATTAAAAGTAGGAGTTGGCATAGAAAGAGGAATATATGTATTTGTTAAAATTACTACTGTTCACTATACCTTTGCTTCATGTGTTTCAGCCTTTATGGGAGCAAACAGCTTCTAATTCAAAATCACCTAATTATGAAAACCTAACATATGAGGTCACAAAACCTATAAGCAGTGAACATGTGTTACTCGACGTCCCTCTCATCAATCAGAACCCTGAATTAAAATATGGTTGTGAGGTTACAAGCTTAACCATGGTTTTAAACTATGCAGGTGTAAAAGTAGATAAACTTGAGCTATATAAAAATATACAAAAAGACACCGATTTATTGGTCAGAAAGAATGGAAACATTATTAAATGGGGAGATCCTTCCGTAGGTTTTGTAGGAGATATGACAGGAAAGAATCCTGGGTATGCAGTATTTGATAAACCAATGGAGGATTTGGTGAATAGCTATCTACCTGAGAGAGCGGTGAATCTAACAAATTACTCTTTTGCTGACTTAGAAAAGCATGTAAAAAATGGCTATCCTATTGTAGTTTGGACAACTGGTGATTATAAATTACCTGATAGATGGGAAGAATGGGAACATAATGGAAAAATAATTAAAACACCGTTAGATCTTCATGCTGTTGTATTAGTGGGCTTTAATGATCAATTTGTTTTCTTAAATGACCCATTATCTGGACGGAAAGATGTAAAAGTAAATAAGCAACGGTTTATTGCTTCTTGGCAAGCACTAAAATCTAGAGCCATAAGCTACAGATAAAGCTTACAGGTACCACTTCAACTAGTGGTGCCTATAAAGTATTACATACTATGCTTCTCTTTATAAAAATATGGCTAAAACTTTTTATACATCTAGTGCTATCCTTCTTCAAGATGAACCACTCATCAGTAGTAAAAATAGTCATCTGCACCTCGAATAAGGGACTATGATATCTAAAACTACTATCTGCTAGTTTTTCCAAGATAAAAATAGTATAATGACAAATATAGCAATGGAGAAAGGAGATTTTAGATTTGAAAAATAACTTTCAAAAGCATCCACCACCTTTAAAACTAACAACAGAAAACCTCTTACAAGCAATATCCGTTGTCAATAGACATGCAAAGACTGCCACTAACCCTAAATTTTTATACAGGCTAAAGCAGGATAGTTTACACAAGCTAGTTGCAGAGGGTAAAGCAAAGAAAATTGGACTACACTTCTCCAATAATCCTAAATATAGTCAGCAACAATCCGATTTGTTAATTGAATGCCAAAACTATACATTTCACCTTCCTCCATGTAAAAAAGATTTTGAGGAGTTACCACATTTAGGATCTCTTAATCAAAGTATACGAAATCCGAAATCAACTCTTTCCTTAACTCAAGCAAAAAAACTCTTATCTCAATATACAGGAGTAAAAGAGTTACCAACAAATAACCCACCACAGCAAAAAAAATACCAAAAACCTGTTTTCAAAAAACTCGGTGAAAGTTATTAATTTCCCTATAGAAAAAGCCAATTTTCCTCTATATCACTATTACGATATAGAGAAAATTGGCTTTATTCATTTACAAAATAATTCTATCAATAATCTGTATAAGCTCATTAATTTCTGGCTTACTTACTTGAGCATTTGCTCCAACCACTTGACCTTTATGTCTTAAATCATCTGTTATTAAAGAAGAGAAAATAACGATAGGTAGACCAGCTAAGTTACTATCTTCTTTCACTACTCTAGTTAAATGGTGTCCGTCCATTTGTGGCATTTCTATATCTGTAATCATTAATTGAACAATATCTTCCAAGTTCTTCCCTGATTCAGCACTATTTTTAAGAAATGTTAAAGCGTCGCGACCATTTTCAAAGAATTCAATCTGATAAAATCCTGCAGCATTTAATGTGTCTTCTAGTAATTTTCTTAATAGTGGAGAGTCCTCTACTACCATTAATTTTTTATTACTTCTTTCTCTATCACCTAATTTTTTTACTTGCTGTACATTGATTCCTGATTCTGGATTGATTTCTACCACTATCTTTTCAAAATCTAATAGTAGAATCATTTCACCATTCAACTTTACAACACCAATAATTTGACTATTTGCACCATAATAAGTTTCTGATGGTTTTTCTATATCTTCCCATGAAATACGGTGTATTTGAGTAACATTATGAACATGGAAAATGATTTTTGTTTTGTTAAATTCAGAAACAATATATTTGTCTTTTTCAGGTTGATCAGAAGGTGGATATCCTAACACAGTTGCAAGGTTTACAACAGTTAACACTTCTCCTCTTAATTCAATAATTCCTTCCACATAGGGATGGGAATGAGGAATGGGAGTAATAGGAGCTGGATTAATGATTTCTTTCACTTTAATAACATTAATTCCAAAGTTATTTCTTCCTACATTAAATTCAACAATTTCTAATTCATTTGTTCCACTCTCTAAAAGAATCCCTTTATCTTTCTTCATGTTTTTGTCCTTTCCTTACAAGCTATTATCAGCTTGTTTAACACAGATTAAAAAACTTACTTTTTATATCGGCAAAAGCTATCTGTTCTTACAGTATTCATCTATAATTTCCTAGGAAAAAGTTCCTTTAAACTTATTATTTATTCCTCTTTGATTCTTGCATGAACAATTAGTCCAATTATTGTGAGAATTATAAGGGATCCAAGAGCCATACGGCTTGCTATATTGCCTAGATCTGCAAATATTAAAGTGATACTTCCATAAAGCAATGGTCCAATAATAGAAGATACTTTTCCTGAGAAAGCAAATAATCCAAAAAATTGCCCTCTTTTATCTTCTGGAGTTATCTCAACAATATACGTTCTAGTAGTTACCCACATGCTTCCTAGCGCAATTCCAAATAAACTACCTGCAACCCAGAACAATGCTTGACTCCAAGCAATAGTACCTATAATTAAAGCTACTACCATTAAAATTCCGACATATCGAATAGATAGATAAGCTCCTCGATTCTTTGTGATATAACCAAATACAAATGAACCAATAATACTGGATATAGTCGAAACTAAATAAAGGGAAATAAATTGACCAGTGCTAAATCCTACAATCGCTTTAGCATAAACAGACATCATAGCGACCGTTGTTGCAATCGCATCATTTAAGAAGAAGTATGCAATCATAAAGGTAAAAATCTTACGGTATTTCTTTAACTGTTTAAACGTCTCTATTATTTCTTTATAACCAGAGAGAATAGATTGTTTTTCAACCACTTGTTTTGGTGTATCTTTTATAAAGAAAAATAATGGCAAGGAGAGTAATAAAAATAAAATTCCTGTTGGAATAAAGGATTGCTGGTATTGTCCATCGTCAATAAAAAGATAGACCGTTAAACCTATCAATGTGCCGATATAACCAACTGCCACACCAAAACCAGATATTAGTGGTATTTGTTCCTTATTTCCTAAGTCGGATATCATCGTATCATAAAATACTAAGCTAGAATGATAAGTAAATTTTGAAAGAACAAAGAAAAGAATAACTAAAGCAAGTGATAACGGAATACCAAATAGCGAGCCACTATCCTCTAAATTAGCCGATAACCCCATAGCTATTGTGCCAATCACAGTAAGAAGTGTCAGTATGATAATATATTTTTTCTTTTTACCAGTTCTATCCATAATCACTCCAAATAAAGGAGAAAATAGCACTAAAAATAAGCTTGCAACACTATTTGCATAAGAAATAAAGGTAGAAGCTATTTGATTTTGTGTTTCGTTTGTTCCCACCACTTCTTGTAAGTATAAGGGGAAAAATATCGTATTTATATTAGATGAAAATATCGTGTTTGCTGCATCATATAAGGCCCAAGATATAATTGGCAAAGTAAAATACAGAGCTAGCCCCTTTTTTTCTAATCGTTGCTCCTGTTTTATAGGTTCCATTATGTATATTCCGCCTTTCATTGTTTATAAGGTTGTAGTACACCCACCTTTATTTTTTACTAGTTATATTTGTTTTCGCAAAGATTAGCATGGAAATACTGTGAGACACAACTTCTTTAGAAAGCCTGATACCCGGATGCCTTTAGAGTGCTTTATAAGCATCCTGAAAGCAACTCGGAACAAACTTGTTATAAAGCTTGACCGTATAATAATCATCATTACAGCTAATGATTAATAATTGGTAAACATTTCTTCTTCTACTCATAATAAATGGAAATTATTAATCAAACAACCTTTTTTATGTAAAGGTTATATGGAATCTAATCTTATTGAAATAGCAGGAAATTACCGAGGCTGAATTAATTTATGACTATTTCGTGAAAATTGTAACAATCAACTATACGAATTAACTCCTTATGAATAAATTAATCATAAGAGTATGAGGAAATAATTAGGAAAAACAAGATACATTTATTATATGTATGAGGAGTGAAACAAATTGAAAGGAACAGCTATTCTTATTCTTTCTGATCTATCCATTAAAGTGATTGAGCATATCGATATTACCAATTGGAACAATCTGTCAGATGACAACATTTTTCACCAAAAGCAAGTGTTGAGCGAAGATGAGAAAATATATTTACTAGCAGAAGAAATTGACTGGGAATATGGTTATTAAAGAGAGGAATACTTCTATAAATACGTGAGACAGAGACATGTTCTCTGTTTTTATTTTATGGATAGAATATGTTCAAGAAACACCGTATTTGTTATGATAAATAGAAAGAATGAAAGAGATGGGAGAAAGCATATGGAACATTTAATTAATAAAAAAGTGAAGAATATTGAAATTTCTGGTATACGGAAATTTTCTAATTTAGTAGCTGGGAAGAAAGATATGTTGTCATTAACAATTGGGCAGCCTGATTTTCCTACTCCTTTACATATAAAAGAAGCAGCAAAGCACGCGATAGATGCTAATTTCACTTCTTATACACATAATGCAGGTGATTTAGACTTACGAACAGCTGCTTCTTCTTTTGTTCATAAAAAATACGGATTAACCTATCAACCAGAAACAGAAGTAATCGTAACTACTGGAGCAAGCGAAGCAATAGATATCGCTTTTCGCACTATATTAGAAGAAGGTGTCGAGGTTATCCTACCAGGTCCTGTTTATCCAGGATATGAGCCTATTATCACCTTAAGTGGTGCGGTTCCTGTATATGCGGATATACGTGAAAATGCATTCCGTTTCACAAAAGATATCATAGAAAAGTATGTTACGGACAAAACAAGATGTATCGTTTTACCTTATCCATCTAATCCAACGGGAGTTAGTTTATCCCAACAAGAAATTATGGATATAGCTGCATTTCTTGAAGACAAAGAAATTTTTGTTTTAGCAGATGAAATTTATAGTGAATTAATTTATGATCAAGAACATGTTTCCATTGCAAAATATTTACGTGAAAAAACGATTGTAATAAATGGATTATCTAAATCTCATAGCATGACAGGATGGCGAATAGGGTTATTATATGCTCCTAAATATCTCAGTGAACAAATCCTTAAAGTACATCAATATAATGTTACTTGTGCTTCATCTATCTCACAGAGAGCAGCTTATGAAGCTCTAACGACAGGAATAGATGACGCCATACCTATGCGAGAAGATTATAAGAAACGTCGAAATTATATTTTTAATCGCTTATCTACGCTTGGCTTAGATGTAGTAATGCCAGATGGTGCTTTCTACTTCTTTATTAAAGTGCCAATTCCACACATGAACTCCTTTGAATTTTGCTTAGACTTAGTAGAAAAAGTTAACCTTGCTGTAGTACCAGGGAGTGCTTTTTCACCATTAGGAGAAGGATATTTCCGCATCTCTTTTGCTTATTCTATGGAGACATTAGAAGAAGCATGTAATCGACTAGAACTTTATTTAACTACTCCTACTAACTAGTCTTTTGTTTTATGATGAGAAAAAAAGATCCATTAGGTGGTTTGACTTACAGCCTCCTAATGGATCTTAATAGAAATTAGTTACATCTATTACTTATTCCAGTATTTATATAAAGCCTGTGTACCACTTTCATCTTCCCCTAAAGCAGAAAGACGACTATATAAGCTTTCAGCCAGTGCTAACCCTGGTGTTTCCATCTTCATTTTCTCTGCCTCTTCTAAAGCGATTCTCATATCTTTAATAAAATGCTTAATGTAAAAGCCTGGATCAAAATCACCCTTGATCATCCTTGGAGCTAAATTACTTAGAGAAAAACTTCCTGCTGCTCCAGAGGAAATGCTCTTTAATACTTTTTCTGGATCTAATCCAGCCTTTTCTGCATAAATGATGGCTTCACATACTCCAATCATGTTAGAAGCTATCGCTATTTGGTTACACATTTTCGTATGTTGTCCAGAACCAGCTGGTCCTTGATGAACAATATTCGTTCCTAAGCAAGAAAGCACAGGATAAATAGCTTCGAAAGCTTCAGAATCCCCACCAATCATAATAGATAACTTAGCATCTCTTGCTCCAATATCTCCACCACTTACAGGAGCATCTAATGTATAAATGTTCTTCTTGTTTGCTTCTTTATATATTCTTTTCGCAAGTGTAGGAGTGGAGGTAGTCATATCTACTAAATAACTACCTGCTTTAGCATGGTTAATAAGTCCATTTTCTCCTAAGTATACTTCTTCTACATCTTTCGGATACCCGATGATTGTAATGATAATTTCTGCTTTTTGCGCTATCTCTGCTGGACTATCAGCCCATTTAGCACCTTCTTCTAATAATTCTTCTGCTTTACTCTTAGTACGGTTATGTACTATTACTTGGAAACCATCTTTCATTAAGTTTCTTACCATACTTTTACCCATAACGCCAATACCAATAAATCCAATAATGCTTGTCTTTACAGTTGACATGGAACCAACTCCTTTTCTATTTATAGTATTAAACATTTACAAAGAACAGTCTACTAAAAGTAAGAAGACTATTAAGATTCTCCTTCTATTTTTTTGTAAGGAAGAATCTTAATAGTCTTTTTCCATGTTTATTTTGCCATAAACTTCACTTGAATTATTTTACTTATTTCCATTAAAATAACTGCTCCTATTGCGAGAAGTGTAGCTATTAACCATTCATTGAAACCAAAAGTTGCTGGAATCGCAAATACTCCTCTTGCAAATGGTAAGATTGTGATAAGATAAAGAACAAAACAAATACCTACAGCACCTAATACATATTTATTCGAGAATGGCCCAACTCCAATGATTGTTTGCGTATTAGATCGTGCAGCAAAGGTTTGAAGTGAACGCGAAAGAATTAGGGTTGTGAATGCCATCGCTACTCCCAATTCCTCTGAATGCTGTAAGCCGATGTAATGAGAAACAATTACAGCTGCACCTATTAATATTCCTCTAGTTACAACTGATCTTAACGTTCCTCCTGCAAATATACCTTCATTTACGTCTCTAGGCTTTCGCTTCATTACGCCTGGCTCCGATTTTTCCATACCTAAGGCAATCGCTGGTAAAGAATCATTTACTAGGTTGATGAAAAGAAGTTGTAGAGCTGTAAATGGATTAGCCCACCCTGCTATTACCGCAAAGAGAATAGCAATAATCGCACCAAAGTTACCTGCAAATAAATATCCTATCGATTTCTTAATGTTATCGAATACTGTTCTACCAACTCCAACTGCATTAACTATTGATACAAAGTTATCATCTGTTAATATCATATCGGCAGAATCCTTTGCAACATCTGTTCCACTTCCCATTGCAATACCGATATCCGCTTGTTTTAGTGCAGGAGCATCGTTTACACCATCTCCTGTCATTGCCACTATTCGATTTTTCTTTTGCCACGCTTTTACTATTCTTATTTTATTTTCTGGTGAAACCCTAGCATAAACAGAAATGCTTTCCAATTTTTTATCTAATTCTTCCTCAGATAGTGCATCTAATTCCTGTCCCGTTAATGCCATATCTTCTTCATTCATTAGTCCTATTTTACGACCGATTGCTTGTGCTGTTGTTTTATGATCTCCAGTAATCATTACTGTTCTGACACCAGCATTCTTCGTATGTTCAATTGCTTCATACACTTCGTCTCTTGGAGGATCCATCATTGCAGTTAAACCAACTAAAGTGATTTCTTGTTCATCCTCAATGGTAAGTGTTTTCTTACTTTCAGGTATAGATTTATAACCATATGCTAAGACCCTTAAAGCTTGATGAGAGAAGTTTTCATTTGCTTCTTGTAACTTGGTCAACCAATCATTGGTTAACTCTTTTTCTTCTCCATTGATTAATATCTTAGTTGCCCGATTGAACATAACATCTGGTCCACCTTTAATGAGCATAAGGTGTTGACCATCGATAGTATTCAAGGTAGACATTAGTTTACGATCCGAATCAAATGGTAATTCAGACTCTCTTTTATAGTGAGAGCGAACTTGTTCGTAATCCCTTTTTCCACTATCATTGTAGAAATTGATCAGTGCAACCTCTGTTGGATCGCCGATTTCTCGATTATCTTTATTTATGTAGGAATCATTACATAATACTGCAATTTGAAGTAGAAGTCGTTCAGATTGATTCCAATCCGATTCATTAGCAGGGATATGTTCTTTTGTTCCTTCTGGAATAAAGTAATCTGTTACAGTCATTTTATTTTGGGTTAGTGTTCCAGTTTTATCCGTACAAATGACACTAGTAGAGCCTAACGTTTCAACAGCAGGAAGCTTTCTAATGATCGCACTCTGTTTTGCCATCTTATTTGTACCAACTGAGAGTACAATTGTTACTATAGAAGAAAGAGCCTCTGGTATCGCTGCAACTGCAACAGCTACTGCAAATAATAAGGCATTTAAAATGGAAGTTGTAACATCAACAGTTTCGTCACCTAACCAGATTCGGGCTGCTTGAATAGCAAATATAACAATAGATAATAGAAGAATTCCTACTCCTAATTTCTTACTAAAGTCTGCTAGCTTTTGTTGCAGAGGCGTCTGTTTCTCTTCAGCTGTATTTAGTAAGTCAGCAATTTTCCCAATCTCTGTTTTCTCTCCAGTTCCTGTAACAACATATGTAGCTCGACCGTAGGATACTAGAGAACTGCTAAAGACCATATTTATACGGTCACCAAGTGCTGCATCTTCCTTAATAACAATATCCTGCTTCTCAATAGCTTCTGATTCTCCAGTTAACATTCCTTCATTAACTTTTAAAGAACCACTATCAATAACACGCCCATCGGCTGGAACATAATCTCCCGCTTCCAAAAAGACGATATCTCCAGGAACTAATTCACGTGCAGGAATAGTCATATTGGTATTATCTCTTCTTACTTTCGCTTCAGGTGCACTCATGCTCCTTAAAGCATCTAATGAACTTTCCGCTTTTTTCGTTTGTATCACACTAATGACCGAGTTAAGTAATAATACAAGAAAAATGATAATGGACTCGACAAACTTTCCCATTATAAGCTGAATTACAATTACTACTAATAATACAATAACCATTGGATCTTTAAATGTTTCCAGAAACAGCTTCCAAACAGGCATTTTTTCTTTATCTGGTAACTCATTATACCCATCTTTCTCAAGACGAGTTTTTACATCTTCAGAAGAAAGACCATTTGCTGTAGACTGAATTTCTTGTAGAACTGTTTCTTTTTCCTTTTGATAGAACTCCATTTCTTAGCATCCAACTCCTTATATGTTTATTTACCTAACATCCAGCTACCCCTTTTTTACATTATGCCAGAAAATAATACTTAACTCCTAACAATTTACTTCCCTTAACATAATTAAAATAATCCAAAAATATTTGCAGTTCCTTTAATAGCTTCCCACTTTCATATCATATCAACCCTAAATTATTTAAATTCAATAAAAAAACTGACTAGAATTCTCTAGTCAGTTCATAAGGGGAAAAATGAGAATAGCGTTAAGCTAACAAATTAAGTAGCTATTGCTATTTTTATTTTTCCCCCTATATAAATTTGCTAAACCACTTTATTAAGAAAGTTTTGTAGCAGCCTTAACAGCTTCCATAACTTCCTCAGTAGTGGACATTTGAAGTGCTTTTGCAGCTAATTCTTGCATTTCTGCTTTAGATAGCTGTAGGATTTGTGATCTAGCTTTTAAGATAGATGTTGCACTCATAGAGAACTCATCTAAACCTAAACCTAATAACAATGGAATTGCAGTCTCATCTCCAGCCATTTCTCCACACATACCTGCCCATTTACCTTCTTTATGAGCTGCATCAATAACCATTTTAATTAGACGTAGGATTGATGGGTTATATGGTTGGTAAAGGTATGAAACACGCTCATTCATACGGTCTGCAGCCATTGTGTATTGGATTAAATCATTTGTACCAATACTGAAGAAGTCTACTTCTTTTGCAAATTGATCTGCAAGGACAGCTGTAGATGGAATTTCAACCATGATTCCTAATTCAATTTTCTCCGCTACTGTAACGCCTTCAGCAAGTAAATTAGCTTTTTCTTCTTCAAGTAAAGCTTTTGCTGCACGGAACTCATTTAATGTAGCGATCATCGGGAACATGATTTTCAAGTTTCCGTATGAGCTTGCACGCAATAATGCACGAAGCTGTGTACGGAAAATATCTTGCTCTTCTAAGCATAGACGAATAGCACGGAAACCTAAGAATGGGTTCATTTCTTTTGGAAGATCAAGATATGGAAGTTCTTTATCTCCACCAATGTCTAATGTACGAACAACAACTGGTTTACCTTTCATGCCTTCTAATACCGCTTTGTAAGACTCAAACTGCTCATCTTCTGTTGGAAGTTGGTCTCTTCCCATGTATAAGAATTCAGTTCTATATAGACCTACAGCTTCTCCACCATTGTTTACTACACCCTCTAAGTCATTTGGTGTTCCAATGTTAGCAGCAAGTTCAACATGAACGCCGTCAGAGCTTACTGTTTTTTCATTAACAAGCTTGGCCCATTCTGCTTTTTGTTCTTCATATTGAGCAGCTGTTTTCTCATAACTAGCTACTACTTCTGGAGTTGGATTAATATGGATTTCACCTTTTAATCCGTCAACAATAACTAAATCGCCATTGTTAATTTCTTCTGTTGCTTTTTTCGTTCCAACTACTGCTGGAATTTCTAAAGAACGAGCCATAATAGCAGAGTGAGATGTACGACCACCGATGTCTGTTGTGAAACCCTTAACAAACTGACGGTTAAGCTGTGCTGTATCAGAAGGAGTTAAATCTTCTGCTACTACAATTACTTCTTCAGAAATCATGCTTGGGTTAGCTAAGTGTACGCCTAAAAGATGAGACATAACACGTTTTGTCACATCACGGATATCAGCAGCTCTTTCTTTCATATACTCATTATCCATTGATTCGAACATCGTGATAAACATATCAGTCGTTTCTTTTAATGCAACTTCTGCATTAACAAGTTCTGCTTTCACTTTATCTTCAATAGGTGTGATTAATTCTGGATCACTTAAAACTAATAAATGTGCTTCAAAGATAGCAGCTTTATCAGCTCCAAGTTCGTTATGTGCTTTTTCACGAATAGCTTCTAATTCGCCTTTCGCTTTGCTTAAAGCTTCTTGAAAACGGTTGATTTCCAAGTCAGCATCAGCTACAGTCGTTTTTTCAAAAGAAAGATCAGGTTCTACTAGGCGATAAGCTTTGGCAATGGCTATTCCACTAGATGCGGCAATTCCTTGTAAGAAACTCATTATTCTGCTAAACCTTCTTTGTTTAAAGTTTCTTGTAATCCGTTAATAGCTTCTTGCTCATCGCTACCGTCAGCAATAATTTTAATTTCTGCACCTTGGCCAATACCTAAAGACATAACACCCATGATAGATTTAAGATTTACTTTTTTATCTTTGTACTCTAATTGAATATCTGCATCAAATTTGCTTGCAGCTTGTACTAATAATGTAGCTGGTCTTGCATGAATTCCTGTATCTGCAATCACTTTAAATTGTTTTTCTAACATAAATGAATCAAACTCCTTCAAAATAATTTAAATAAGATGTGAACAATTTCGTATACTTAGTTAAACTTAAAAGCCCAAAAAGCAAAGGAAAACTCTTGCTTATCCATAATTAATATATAACTTTATTCCTACCATTGTAAACTGAAAGCACCTTATTAAGTAATAGTATTGTTAAGCAACAAAGAGCACTTCGTATACAACTCATTACTAGCATTTTCTAAAATTCATAAGAAAATGTAATAATATAGATTAAAATATGTAGACAAGTTAAGTTTATATAAATACATCTCAAAACAAAGGATAGCATTTCTTTTAATTCAAGACAATCAAAAATTATCAATCCATACAAAATAATTAACAATAGTATTAAATAATATATATAGTAGCTTAATAAATAATGAAATCTTTGTGAATTTTTTTCATATATCTTCCTAACTCAATTCTCTCATCACAAAAGCACTTGAATTATATGACAAAAAAGTTTTATTATGAAACATATTGTTCTTCGTAGTTAAGGGGTGTACATATGAGATATAAACGTCATGAATCTTTTCGTTATCAATTTAATGAACATATTGAAGCAGAATTTACTTTTAACCAACAGGATGATCATTCAACAATAAGTTCTCAAAAAGGAAAAGCGTATGTGCATGATATAAGTCCAAATGGATTACGCTTTCACTCAGAGTTTGATTTACCGATCAACGCGAATCATTCTTCTTTAATATTAGAATTCATTCTGAATGAAGAGAACATGTCCTTGCCAGGGCAAATAATATGGAAAAAGAAACTCGCTACTAGTTTTCTCTATGGGTTTAAAGGTAATGACTCCACTGATTCTAAACAAAGGATAATAGAATTATTAAAAAAACATTCCAGGCAAAATAAACAATAAGTATTTTGTAAATGGAGTATTATACCTTTTGAAAAATCATTTAATCTAATCCTATTTTCTTTGATAGTCGTAGGTTAATAGAAGAAATTGATATCCAAAAAACTGTAGACCTCTTCTCCTACTCCCTCTATGGAAGTCTGTCTACAGTTTATATTTAAGCAAGCTATTCAATTGTTTAATCAGCTTCTCGGTTCATCTAAATAGGAATAGGTAACATCTCCACCAATTTCTGCAATTCCTCTAAAATGTTTAAAATCTTCCCTTTTTACTAATACTGCACGAAATGTCAAAAAATCATTTTTTCCGACTCTATATGATTCTAATTCCTTTGATTGTAGCTGATTTAATACTTGTTCGATTGCTGTATTTTCCATTCAAATACTCCTTCCATTTAATGCTTACATTTCTTCATATTTTAAAATAATTCCTTGATGATGCAAAGTAAAATCTTTCGATTGTAAATTTTTCCTAAAGTTTTCTTAATTCAAACTTTATCTTATGTATAATTCAGATAATTATGTTATAATAGCTTCTAATCAATTTTGATTCTTTATTTCCAGTTAAAGTGATATTTCTCTTCTTTTTTTACTGGGAATATAATATTATGACTAAATATTATTCTCTTAAACTATTTAGTACATGTGTATCCATCTATTACGTATACATAAAATATTCAAATGGAACGTTCATTACACTTTGCGAATACGCTCTAATAATAGAGTTATTTATTGTTAGACAGATTCTATAAATAAAACTGGGATGACAAGGAGAGATTGCTAGTGAAAAGAGCCGAGGTTGGTAATATCATTGAGTTTAGAGGACTGCAAGGAATTGTTGAAAAAGTAAATGAAAATTCAGTGATTGTCGATTTAACATATATGAACAATTATCGTGACCTAGAGCTAGAGCAAAGAACAGTTGTTAACCATAAAAACTATCGTATCATAAAATAAGTTTTTAAAGGAAAGAAGTCAAAAAGGATGTGTATTCCTTCTATGACTTCTTTTTTTGTATCCGCTTTAATTACATATATAATAAGGAAGAAACTACTCTTCTGCTAGCTCCTTCTTTGTTTTAACTTTACCATGTGGTTTTTGCTTTTGTTTACGTACAGTCCATTCTCTCTCTTGTTCTCTTTTAGCTTTAGACATATAATCACCTCCATCCTTATTCTTATCATAAGCAATAAACTTTCTTTTATCCAAATGACTAATATATGTATTATCTGAGTTTTCGAAATAAAAAATAATCATTTGACCAGATAGAAAAAAACTGTTAACATCATTTTATATTTTAAATAATAGCGTGCTATGAATGTTATGGATCACACTATAACTGGAGCAGCTTCTGGAGAGACCGTATCTTTATAGAACGGCACCGAAGGATTCACAATCTCAGGTAAAAGGACAGAAGATTAACCATTACTTACTACATGTAAAGAGGTTTTTCTTAGCCCTTAAAGCGGATTGTTATCCATGCTTTAAGGGCTAAACTTGTTTTAAGTAATCTAAAATAGTACTCCTTTAAAAAGAGACCTATTAAAGTCTTACTTAAGCACTCTTTTCATTTAAGTAATGGGGTTTTATTTCTCCATACATATTTAGCTAAAAGCTATACTCTCTCTGATTATTTCAGGAGATAAACAAAATAATGAGGTGAAAAAATGACTCAACAACGTAGGGCAGTCGTTAGTGTAATTGGTAAGGATCAAGTCGGCATAATTAGTAAGGTTACCACTATTCTTTCCAATAACAACATCAACATTTTAGACATTAGTCAAACCATTCTCCAAGATTTCTTTACCATGATGATGTTAGTGGATATTTCTGATAAAGAAAATCTAGATGAGTTAAGAAAGCAGTTAGATGAGTTAAGCAACGAGCTTCATTTAAAGATTAATATACAGTTAGAAGAAATCTTTCAATCCATGCACCGTGTATAAGAAGGAAGGTAATGATGATGAAAATTGCTTTAAATGAAATGATGGAAACAATTAATATGGTACAAATGGAAAATTTAGATATAAGAACAGTAACAATGGGTATAAGCTTATATGATTGTGCAGATTCAGATTTTAATAAAATGAACCAAGCAGTTTATGATAAAATTACAAACTATGCACGTGAATTAACTACAGTCGCAAACGCTGTGGAAAAGGAATACGGAATCCCTATTATTAATAAACGTATATCCATTACGCCTATTGCAGAAATTTTAGGAAATTCTACAGTTGAACAAGCTATAACGTTAGCTAAAACACTAGATAAAGCAGCCAAAGATTTACATGTAGATTTTATTGGTGGCTTTTCTGCACTTGTACATAAAGGGATTGCTAAAGGTGACCAAACTTTGTTGGATGCTCTCCCTACGGCTTTGACTGTAACAGATCGTGTTTGTGCTTCTGTTTCTGTTGGCTCTACTCGGTCTGGTATAAATATGGATGCTGTTAAAACAATGGGTAAGGTACTTAAGCAAGCTGCTGAGTTATCAAAGGACCAAAATGGATTAGCTTGTGCCAAGCTGGTAGTTTTTTGTAATCCTGTGGAAGACAACCCATTTATGGCAGGTGCTTTTCATGGAGCTGGCGAAGGCGAAGTAGTTCTTAATGTCGGAGTTAGTGGGCCAGGAGTAGTGTTAAGTGCGTTAAAAAAATATCCTGATGCCGACCTTGGAGAAGTATCTGAAATCATTAAGAAAACAGCTTTCAAAATTACGAGAGCTGGTGAATTAATTGGCAGAGTAGTCGCAGAGCGATTGGACGTCCCATTTGGAATCATGGATTTATCTCTTGCTCCAACAAATGCCGTAAACGATAGTGTTGCCGAAATTCTAGAAGAAATTGGACTAGAACGTGTAGGTACTCACGGTACAATAGCAGCACTCGCATTAATGAATGATGCAGTAAAAAAAGGCGGCGCTATGGCAAGTAGCTATGTTGGCGGATTAAGTGGTGCATTTATACCAGTAAGTGAAGATAACGGGATGATCCGAGGAATACTTGATGAGAGTCTTACTCTATCAAAGCTAGAAGCAATGACATGTGTTTGTTCTGTTGGATTAGATATGATTGCACTAACAGGAGACGTAAGTGCGGAAACTTTATCTGCCATTATAGCAGACGAAGCAGCAATCGGTATGATAAATAAAAAAACAACTGCTGTCCGCGTTATTCCTGTTCCAGGTAAGAAAGAAGGCGAAATAGTAGAATTTGGAGGCTTATTAGGAAGAGCACCCGTTATGGGAGTCAACCCATTTAGTTCTGCCAAATTAATTAATCGCGCAGGAAGAATACCTTCCCCATTACAGGCATTGATTAATTAAAATATAAGTTTAGTTTAGGGACCATTATTTTTAATGGTCCCTTAGGCTGTCGAGAAACCCTTCCATTGACTTGGTGTTTCCTCCCAGATCACACAGGAGTTTCCCCACTTCCACTACAACCACCTGGCTGAAAATTATATTTTATCTTTCTGATTGCTTTTCCTACAAGCTGAAGGACCATTTCTTTCAGGCCCCCTCAAACCTATTAAATAATTATTATCTTTATCTTCTTTCAGGTAATGGTTTAATCCATAAAAACAGTAAAAATAGTAAACTTATGTAGCCAAATACAGGATATAACCAAGATAATAAAGTACCATATTGAACAAAACTAATAAGATAAGAAACTAAAATAATCCCTCCAATAATAACGATGCTTGGTAATGGAATGTAGCTTCTTAATTGTCTTTCTAATCCGTAAATATTTCCAATTACAGATGTGAAAATCTCTCCATAAATAACTAATATATAAACCCAAGAAAGTTGTGGAGCTAATGTTTTCATAATAGTAGCCATAGGGATAGAGAATTGTTCTACATCAGAAAGCATCATTAAGGAAAAATGACTTGATATAAGTATTAACATTAAAGCTATTCCACCAATTATTCCTCCCCACTTCACTACTTCTTCATCGCCAATTTCTGTAGCGGCCGGAACAAGTACTGCAATGGATAAGGCTAAATTTAAAGCACTATAGGAAAACGGTGATGTAAACATTTTTAAGCTAACGTCCTGAAAGAGGAAAATCTTCTCACCAAATCCAGGCAAATTAACAGATAGTATAAATAATATGAGACTAAAGCTAATCATGATTGGCACAACAAATGTATTAACCGCAAAAAGCCCCTTCGTACCTACCATCATAACCATTAGAGCCAGCACAATGGTAAAAAGCACACCAAACGTTTTATTAATTCCGAGCTGTTCTTCAAACACAGCTCCCGCACCAGAAAACATGACTGCACAAACCCCAATTAACATAAGCAATAATGCAAGATTTATAATATTCCCTATATACTTTCCAAACAGATAGACGGTAAATTGCTGATATGAAGTGGCTTTTATTCTTACAGAAATTCGCATTAATTTTGATCCAAAATAAGCAAAAATGATGCCGCTTATTAATATTCCTATTAAACCATAGAATCCATATTGTGAGAAAAAGACAACTATTTCTCTACCAGTTGCAAATCCAGCTCCTACTACTGTTCCAACATATACTGCTGCCAGTTGTATGCAAGCGCTCCATTTATTTTTCACTGACTTCCCTCCCTACATCAACTATATGTAGAAATGGACAAACAATGACGAGCTTTTCAGGAACTTTAAAACTATTTTATTAAAAAATAACAAATTAACGTATTTCCATAAATTCACAATGTAAACACAAGCAAAATTCTTGAAAGTCAAAAAAGGTCAAAGTATAATCATAATTACAAAAGGTCAACTTTAGTCAAAGATTTAAAGGAGGATTTATGATGAACTGTCAAATTTGCCAAGAAAAACAAGCAAACGTAAGTGTAAGATATGTAGTGAACAACCATGAACACATGATAAATCTGTGCCATTCTTGCTATCAAACAGAAAAACAAAAAATGACACAAACTAATCCAATCGGTTTTCACTCCTTCCCTTTCGATGAATTATATAAATCATTAAGCCAATCTAATCAAACTGGCTCATATAAATCAGCTAATCAAGCGACCATGAATAAGAATATAAATAAAGATGGTATCCTTGATAAATATGGAAAGAATTTAAACCATCTAGCAAATGCAGGTCTTATTGATCCTGTTATTGGTAGAGAAGAAGAAATTAATCGTGTTATTGAAATTCTTAATCGTAGAAACAAAAATAACCCTGTATTGATCGGCGAACCTGGTGTCGGAAAAACAGCCATTGCGGAAGGTCTAGCACTTAAAATTGCAGAAGGAATTGTTCCGAAAAAGCTTCAAAATAAAGAAATATATTTATTAGATGTCGCTTCTCTTGTTACAAATACAGGCATTAGAGGACAATTCGAGGAAAGAATGAAACAAGTTATTCAAGAGATACAGCAAAGAAAGAATGTTATTGTTTTTATTGATGAAATACATCAAATAGTTGGTGCTGGCTCTGCAGAAGGATCAATGGATGCTAGTAATATCCTTAAACCTGCACTTGCTCGCGGAGAACTTCATATCATTGGAGCAACGACCCTAAAAGAGTACCGACAAATTGAAAAAGATGCTGCATTAGAACGTAGATTTCAGCCTGTGCAAGTAAGTGAGCCTTCTGCTGAATCAGCTATTTTCATCCTAAATGGGTTAAAAGATCGTTATGAAACCTTTCATGAAGTCTTATATACAGAAGATGCGATAAGAGCATGTGTGGAGCTTTCTGACCGCTATATTCAAGATCGATTCCTACCAGATAAAGCCATCGATTTAATGGATGAAGCCGGTTCAAAAGTGAATCTTTCCTCAACCTACCAAAGTACAGAGGAAATTGAAACTCGCTTATTAACTATTAATAAAGAGAAAGATCTAGCATTAAAAGAAGAAAACTACGAAAAAGCAGCAGAGTTACGTAAAGAAGAACAGCAATTAGAGCGTGCCTTAAACGAAACTAAATTAGAAGAAAAACCAGTTATTGATGTATCGCTCATTCAAGAACTTATTGAAAAGAAAACAGGTATTCCTGTTGGTAAATTACAAGAAGATGAACAGAAAAAAATGAAAACATTAAATGAAAGCTTGGCATCTAAAGTAATTGGGCAAGAAGAAGCAGTAAAAAAAGTTGCAAAAGCAATTAGAAGAAGCCGAGCTGGCTTAAAAGCGAAAAACAGACCTATCGGAAGCTTTTTATTTGTCGGACCAACAGGTGTAGGTAAAACGGAGCTTACTAAAACACTTGCTGAAGAATTATTTGGAACAAAAGAAAGTATGATTCGTTTAGACATGAGTGAATATATGGAGAAACATAGTATTAGTAAAATCATCGGATCACCACCTGGCTATGTTGGTCATGATGAAGCTGGGCAATTAACAGAAAAAGTAAGAAGAAATCCTTATAGCATCATTCTATTAGATGAAATTGAGAAAGCACATCCTGACATTCAAACAATATTTCTGCAAATTTTAGAAGATGGGCGCTTAACTGATAGCCAAGGTAGAACAGTAAGCTTTAAAGATTCTGTAATCATTATGACAAGCAATGCAAGTGTTGGCCAAAAAGCAAAAGTAGTTGGATTTGGTAATAATCTGGCTTTAGAAGAGTCCAATCTTTTACAAGCATTAGGTAGCTTCTTCAAGCCAGAATTTCTAAATCGTTTTGATGCTATCATAGAATTCAAGCAGTTAGAAAAAGAGCATCTACTCCGTATAACAGATATCTTACTAGATGAGCTTTACTCTACACTAAATGATCAAAACATTACCTTACATGTAACCTCTGAGGTAAAGGATAAATTAGTGGAGCTTGGAACTCACCCTGACTTTGGAGCTCGTCCATTAAGAAGAGTAATTCAGGAACACTTAGAAGATCCATTAGCAGACGTAATACTGGATTATCCTGAAATGAAAGAAGTTAGTGCAGTGTTAGAAGATGGTCAAGTAAAGATAACACCACATAAAAATGAAAGAGTTTCTCTATAAAAAAAATCGTGGGAATAACCCCACGATTTTTTTATAATTTCTTATCATCTACTGAACTTAACCATGTATCAATTTCTTCTATCACAGATGCTACACATCCATCTTCAAAAGGCGAGATTAAGTTAGCTTCTTTTACAAGTTCTGTGAAAGGCATACTACCTCCTAGTTCACACAGCTTTACATAGTCTTTCCAAGCATCTTCTTGATTTTCTCTAGATCTTTTCCAGAATTGGAAAGCACAAATTTGTGCCAAAGTATAATCAATATAGTAGAAAGGAGAGCTAAATATATGGCCTTGTTTTTGCCAAAAACCACCGTTCTCTAAATACTCATTTCCATCATAATCAATATGTGGGCTATACTTTTTCTCTATATTTCTCCATGCCTGTTTTCTTTCTATTGGTGTAGCAGTTGGGTTTTCATAGACCCAATGCTGGAACTCATCAACAGAAACACCATATGGCAAGAACAATAAAGCAGAGCTTAAATGTGAAAATTTATATTTATCGACATCTTCCTTAAAGAATAAATCCATCCATGGCCAAGTGAAAAACTCCATACTCATTGAGTGAATCTCTGCCGCTTCATAAGTAGGCCAATAATATTCTGGCACATCCAATTTGCCACTAGAGTACACTTGAAATGCATGCCCAGCTTCATGTGTTAATACGTCAATATCTCCAGATGTACCATTAAAGTTAGAAAAAATAAATGGAGCCTTATAGTTTTCAATAAACGTACAGTATCCCCCGCCTGCTTTCCCTTTTTTGGCTACTAAATCCATTAATCCAGCTTCTCTTAAATAGGAGAAGAATGTTCCTGTTTCTTTTGATAGTTCATTATACATTTTTTGGCCATTTTCAATGATCCAATCAGGATCGCCTTTTGGAGCTGCATTTCCTGTTTTGTATTCAAAAGGTTCGTCATAGTACTTTAAAGAATCTACATCAATTCTTTGTTTCTGTCTTTCTTTCAATTTCGTAGCAAGTGGCACAATATACTCTTTTACTTGGTCTCTAAAGGCTGCCACCATATTTGCATTATAATCCGTACGATACATACGATAATAACCAAGTTCAACAAAGTTTTCATATCCTAGCTTATGAGCCATTTCTGTTCGTACTTTTACCATATCATCATAAATTCTATCTAACTGTTCTTCATTATCTTGAAAGAAAGCAAATCGAGCCGTACTTGCAGCTTTTCTGACACTACGATCCTTTGATTCTGTAAAAGGCTGTAGTTGAGCAAGTGTTCTCTCTTCTCCTTCAAACATGATCTTAGCTGAGGCTACTAACTTTGTATATTCTGTGGAAAGCTTGTTCTCTTTTTGCAATAATTCGACTATTTCATCAGAGAAAACTTTTAATTGTGCTTCTGCTAAAGCAAAGAGCTGATTTCCCCATTTTTTCTCTAATTCATCACGGAATTTAGATTGAACAAGTATTTGGTAGTATTTTGTTACTAACCCCTCTACTCTTGGAGAAATATCATCTATATAGTCTTGTTCTTTTTGATAATATTCATCATTTGTATCAACAGAATGACGAATATAACATAGATTAAACATTGTAGAAATATCATTACGTAACACATTTATTTTTTCGATTGCATCGATTTGTTGCTCTACTTGATCGGCATTTTCTAACTCTTTCAAAAGAACATTCATTTTAGCTGAGAAATCTTCCATATCTGGTCTATCGTATGTAAATTCTGAAAAATTCATAATCCAACCTCCAATTATTATTATTTTAGAAGAAATTATTTACTCTTCTTCTATTCCTGTAATAATTATTATACATGAAATCGTTTTACAACGAAAAAAAAGTGATGTACAAACATCACTTATAAAACTATTTACTGCTTAAACTTATCACTTGCTTGCTGCTGACAATCCCAGTCTCTTAATAAGCTCAATTGCAGTATTTTTCTCATCTGTTGTTAATTCTGACATTAAGTCATTGATTTTTTGTTCATGATTAGGGAAAATATTTTCAATTAACTTTTTCCCTTCCTCCGTGATTTGAGCAAATGTTACTCTTCTGTCTGTCGGACAAGCAACTCTTCGTAAATAACCTTTTTCCTCCAGTTTATCTACAACATAAGTAATACTTCCACTTGCTAATAAAATCTTTCCGCCAATTTGCTGTAAAGGTTGATCTCCTTTATGGTATAATAACTCCATAACAGCGAACTCTGTCGGATTCAGGCCATATGTACTAATTAATTTATTTACATTTTCATTGATTGCACGATAGGCCCGTGATAAGACAATAAACAATTTTAATGATTGCTCAATTTCTTTTTCTTTCATTTTATTTCTTCCCTTTTCAAAAATATCTCGAATTCAAAATTATTATATAATCTGAACAGAGTTTTGTCAAATTTTCCAAGTGATATAGTATTTCCTAAGAAATAATGAAGGATAACCTTTTGATAGATATAATGAAGCCTTATCGAATAAGTGTAGAAGAATCGCTGTATTGGGGACTACTCTTGTAGAAAAAATGGATAGTTTAGAAGGGCATTGATTTAGATGATTTGCTTAAACAGGTAACACACTGCCATTACCCTTCACCATTCATTTTTATATATAAAAGATTAGTAGATTACCTCTGAATATTCTTTAATATTGTACCTACTTTTTCTTGACCAAATAATTCTTTTAAGATTAGGCTTATTTTTCACAAGCTGTTTTCTTCTTTTTTCTTCATGAAAACTGAGTTGATATTTGTATATAAGTTGATCCAACTCTTGACTTAATCTAATGGTTTCTTCATGTCCTCTTCCTTTTTCTTTTGCTGTTTGTATCATTACCTCCCTTTTTTCTTGTATTAAAAATAATAAATCTTCCTTCTTACAATACACCTTTCTTCCTCCTAATCACGTTCCAATACTTTAGAAAAATTCGTAATAAATAATGTTTACTTGAAGAATTATTACAAGAATCCATATAAAAGTAAATAGATTCGCAATATTAGACAATTTTCTAAAGGAAAATAGGACAAAAGGTTCAGAATATCATATTTCCTATCACTTTATTCGACAAAATCAAACTTCGGCTAAGTCGAAAGTAATAGAATGGAAATCCGTAGACATAGAAGTTAAAGTGTTTGGGATGTTTTTCAACCAATGAAAACCAACCTTATCGTTTAATGAAAAAGAAAAGAAGACAATCTACTTCGCGAGAAATAGAGGAAAGCAAGTGTCTCAAGTGTAATGGACTACCTTTTTTTATTCATCTTAACTAAGATTATTTCGTCTTAGAAACTGGTTTATTTTGTTGGTTTTCCGCTCTTATCTCTTTCCTTTTGCATGGTTACTTATCTCAACTCTGAAAAAATCGGCAGCCTACTTATACGGTCTATCGCTTCCTGTATTCTTTCTATTGAAGTTAGTAAGCCTACTCGAACATAACCTTCCCCATATTGCCCGAAACCTGAGCCAGGAGCCATAGCTATATGCGCTTCTTCTAATAAATAATCACTAAATTGCTGTGAAGTAAAGCCCTTTGGCACCTTTAACCAAGCAAAAAATGAACCTTCTGGAGCTGTAACTTCCCAACCCAATTCCTTAAGTCCCTTCACTAAAACATCTCTTCTTTGTTGATACAGTAAATTCATCTCCTGTACACATTCTTGCGACTCTGTTAAGGCTGTAACTGCTGCTTCTTGAATAGCACCAAATAGACTCACATACATATGATCTTGATATAAATTTATCGCTGAAATGACACTTTCATTCCCAATAGCAAATCCTACTCTCCAGCCAGCCATATTAAATGTTTTGGATAGAGTATATATCTCAATTCCTACGTCTTTAGCCCCTTTTGATTGCAAAAAACTCAAAGGCTTCTTTCCATCGAAACCAATTGCCCCGTAGGCAAAATCATGTACTACACATATTTGATACTTATCTGCTAGTTTAACACTCTCTTTAAAAAATTCATTTGTTGCCACTGCACCAGTTGGATTATTAGGATAGTTTAAATACATTAGCTTCGCTTTTTCTAATTCTTCTTGATGGATTTTTGAGTAGTCTGGCAAAAAGTTATTTTCTTCCATTAACGGCATCATGATTGTTTCTGCTTGGACTAGAGTTGCACCAGATAAATAATCTGGATAACCAGGGTCAGGTAATAGAATAGTATCACCCGGATTTAATAAACAGATAGGTATTTCAACTAAACCAGCCTTTCCTCCAAAAAGAATGGCTACTTCTGTATTAGGATTAATTTCCACCTCATATTCCCTAAGATAGAATTCAGCTACTGCCTTCTTTAAATGGGTATAACCTCTAAATGGGGAGTATTTATGATGAGATGGGTTCTCTACAGCTTTTTGTAAGCTTTTTACAATATGTAATGGTGTTGGTTGATCTGGATTTCCTTGTCCCAAATTAATAACATCATACCCCTTTTCCATATATTGATTTACTTTTAATACTAATGAAGCAAAAAACTGGTCGGGTAATTGGTTTAGTAATTTAGATTTATCATAAACATTCATCTCTTCACCTTCTTTTTTATAATTAAAACTATTCTAACAATTACAAGTATACTTCTATTCTTTCTTGGCGTAATATGGTATTTTATAATATAACCATAAGCTAGATGCATACCATTATAAAGCAAGATGAAATAGTTGAATAGAGGGTGAAAAAATGAATTATCGTATAAGTATTATCCAAATGGACATTGCCTTTGGAAGCCCTGATGTGAATTTTCAAGTAGCGAGAGCAAAAATGAACGAAGCCATCGGAAATGATTGTGATATAATCGTTCTTCCAGAGCTATGGACAACAGGATATGATTTAACAAATCTATCTACTATTGCAGATAAAGATGCTCTAAAGACCATTTCATTCCTTCAGGAGGTAGCTATAAAAAACCAGATACATGTTATTGGAGGATCTGTAGCTAATAAAACAGCAAACGGAATATACAATACACTAATCGTTGTAGACAAAACAGGAAAAGTAGTGCATACCTATGATAAGCTTCACCTTTTTCAACTTATGGATGAGCACTTATATCTAGATTCAGGAAAGTCAGAAGGGATATTTACACTTGATGGGAATTCATTTGCTAGTATGATTTGTTATGATATTCGATTTCCTGAATGGATTCGTACGCATACTACAAAAGGAGCAGAGGCGATTTTTGTAGTGGCAGAGTGGCCAAAACCAAGATTAGATCATTGGCGCAGTTTGTTAATTGCCCGTGCAATAGAAAATCAATGCTATATTATTGCTTGTAATCGAGTTGGAAAGGATCCTAATAATGTATTTGCAGGACATAGCATGATTATTGACCCATGGGGAGATATTGTGGCAGAAGCTGGGGAATCAGAAGAAATACTCACTGCCTCTGTTGATTTAGGAAAAGTAAAAGAAGTACGAAAAATGATCCCTATTTTTGCTGATCGAAAACCTGAATTTTATAAATAAGTCCATTTTCTTGCAAGAGGAGTTTCTATCAGAATTTATAGTAACTCCCCTTCTCTCTTACTTTGCCCACATTTCTTCTGGGTTAAGTTCATAAATACTATTTTCTCGATACATAAAATGATTGATAATAAATTCTCTTCTAATGGTTGCATAGTCATCAAAATATTTTTTTATATATTCATTCAACTCCTTTTCCTGATATTTTTTTCCAAACTCTAGTCCTTTTAATAATTGCTTAAATATGATTAATTTCTTTTTTCTTTGAGAAGGTATATTTTTTAACCTTCCTTCCTCTGTAAAGAAATTAGCTATTATCTTCGCTTCCTCTTCTTTCGTGATAGACATAGTACTATCATCCTCCGTTACTAGTTTCCGTAAACTTTCTGTTTGTTGTAGTAATACAGACTGATTTAAATAAAAGTAAATAGTATTCTTATCTCTTCTTTCATAAACAACATTAATCTCTCTTAATTTCTTTAGATGATGAGTGATAGTTGGTGCAGTTAATCCTAATTTTTCTGCTAAACCTTGACCATGCCAAGGGCGATTTGCCAATAAGGAAATTATCTTGATTCTTGTTGGATCACCAATTGTTTTATAAAAGGCAACCATTTTATCTAATTGCATAAGCTCACCTAATTTCATGTTTATCTAATTAGATGATAATAAAATTAGCACCTTATGTCAATCGGTGCTTCAATTATTTTCCCCGAAAAAATACCCTTTTCTTTACGTTTCTTTATACTGATTAGGAAGATATATATGAAAGGTAGTGCCTACACCTACCTCAGATTCCACTTCCATTCTCCCTTTATGCTCTTCAATTATTTGATAGGAAACTAAAAGCCCTAACCCTGTTCCCTTCTCTTTAGTCGTATAAAATGGTTCTCCTAGTCTCTCTATTTTTTCCTTACTCATCCCTTTTCCATTATCAGTTATTTTTATATGATAATAATTTTCTTGCTCTTTATACTGCATACTAACCTTAATATTCCCACCATCCTCTAACACTTCAATTGCATTTTTTATAATATTAATAAAGACTTTTTTCATTTGATTTGGTTCACAATAAATAGAAGGTTGTAGTGTATCAATTTCCTTCTGAAACTGTACATTGTGTAATACTGCTTGGGCATTTAGTAATTCAATCGTTTCATTCATAATTTGAACAATATTACTTTTTACAAATTGTACGGTTTGAGGTTTTGCAAGTAATAAAAACTCATTCACAATGGATTCTATTCTATTCAGTTCTGATTTAATAACAGAGAAATACATTTCATTTCCTTTTGAAACTGTACCACTCTCTAAAAGCTGAATAAAGCCTTTTAATGCTGTCATCGGATTTCTTATTTCATGAGCAATACCTGCAGCTAATTCGCCTACCACATTTAATGTGGAGGATTTTCTTAACTGCTCTTCTAATACAGCATACTCCGTTATATCTCTTAAAGTAGTAATACTTAATCCATCATAAATTTTATGTTTGTTTCGATATTCAAATTGTGCTTCTTCTCTTCTATTTGGAAGCTGCACGGTATAAATACCTCTATTTTGACCTGTTTCATTTAGCTTCATGATTTTTATTTTTATATCCTCGCTAATAGACTTCCCAGGTGGAAGATACTCTAATAAATGTCTTCCAACAACCTCTTCCTTCTGTTCATTAAGTAATCTCTCTGCTGCTTTATTCATATCTTTAATCTGGTAGTTTTCATCCCATATAATAATTCCATCAAATACTTCTTCGAAAATACTTTCAAACTTCACTTTACTTTCTCTTAGTGCCTGCTCCATTTTGTATCTTTCTGTTACATTGCGAAAAATACTCATATGTAAGCCTTCAACAGAATGAAGCTTAGTGGTAAATTCTAATATTTTCTTTTGTCCATTAGGCATTAGAAATAGAAGTTCTTCTCGATTGGATTTTGTTTTGTATAGATCTATAATCATCTGCATGTATTTTTCATCTTTTTTATATACGTAATCACTAATTTTTGATTGAAGCATATTTTCCAGCGTACTTTCAAATATTTTTAATGCAGAGCGATTAGCTGCCGTAATATTTCCAGTTTCACTCCAAAGAACTATTCCATCAAGCGCCTCTGTAAAAAATTCATTGTATAGCACTTCCTTCTTATCTCTCTTTTGATTTTCTTCTACTTCTCTTGTTACATTACCTATAATAGTAATATAACCAGCGCTTTCTGGTAGAGGGGCTGTTATCATTTCTAAGTATTGTTTCTTCCTTCTAATAGAAATAGGCAGAATATGATGAAAAGGTTCTCTAAATGAAGATTTAGACAATTTACGTATACGCTCTCTTACCATGTATCTTTCTTCCTGCTCAATAAAATGAGTAATATTTCTCCCAATAACATCTTCTTGCTTCACCAAAAATTGAGAACATAGAGATGGGCTAATATCTAAAATAACTCCTTTATAATTAAATAGCACAAAACCTAACCTATTATTTTCTATTGAACTTTTATGACGCAGCTTTGCATTTTCTTCCTCTAGTTCTTTAATCCTTTTTCGTAAAAAGCTATTTTCTTCTGTATAGGATATTCCGCTCATGGATACCCCTCCCCCAACAACATATTGTTTACATAATTCTACAATTATTTGAAAACTCCTTTAGTTATCAAAAAATTAGGACTTGAGTTATGGCGTATAGCCAAGTTAAGTAAAAATTCAGGTTCACCACTAATAATATGGAAGAGAAGCAACATATTTATTTTAAGAAACAAAAATAACACTCTTTTTCAATTATGTGTTATTTTCAGGTTTTTTCGTTAACACTTTAATGAATCGAGACTAAAAATATTGATTTTGTGATATATAAGAGAATAGGATTTACTCTGAAATAGAAAGGGTTGTGTAAATGAAAGGAAGAGATTACTACTTTGACAATGCAAAATTCTTCTTAATCTTTTTTGTTGTTTTTGGACATTTTATCCAATCTTTTATCAATGATAATGAAAATATATATACGCTTTATAAAGTTATTTATACTTTTCATATGCCAGCGTTTATTTTGGTTTCAGGTTTCTTTGCGAAAGGCATTGCTGAAAAAGGATATGTAAGAAAATATGTAAAAAGGCTAATTGTACCATACCTAATCTTTCAATTGGTTTATAGTGTTTTCTACTATTATTTATACGGTAAATCCACTATTAAAATTGAACCTTTATCTCCTCATTGGTCATTATGGTTTTTGGTTAGTTTATTTTTTTGGAATATCTTCTTACTTTATTTCGCGAAGCTAAAGCCCATTTTGGGGATAATGATTGCGTTAGTTTTAGGACTTTTGATTGGATGCTTTGAATGGACCTCTAGTTATCTGAGCTTAACAAGAACTTTTGTATTTTTTCCTATCTTTCTTATTGGGTTTTATATGAAAAAAGAACATTTTCAACTTGTTCAATCTAAATTTGCACGAGTTTGTTCTATTATCATTTTCTTAAGTGTATTTATTGGGTTTCATCTCTATCCATTTATTAACTACCAATGGTTATTTGGGTCTAAGTCTTATGAAGCTTTAGGGGAAGGCATTATAGTAGGAATGGGTATTCGTATTTGCTTCTATTTGTTAAGCTTTATCATGATTTTCTGTTTTTTCGCTTGTGTACCTAAAAAAGAATACTTTTTCACCAAGTTTGGTAAATACACATTATATGTTTATTTATTGCATGGGTTTATTATACGAATATTTAGAGAAAGTCATCTTCCTGAAATATTTGAATCACCAAATTACTATATCATGATTGTTATTGTTTCTCTCTTATTAACCATGTTTCTTTCCAGTAACATGATTATTTCGCTAACTCAACCAATTATTGAGTTAAAAGGATCGAAACTTAAAAAATGGCTAGATATTTCTCAAAATAAAATAAAACTGTAAAAGATAAAGCTAATCCATTGTTCTCTTGGATTAGCTTTTCTTCTTTATTTTATTTACTTTTTCCAGCTTTACTTTTCACTCGATCTTTTGTAAGCGGAGCTGTATCAAACATTTTACTTGCGTTTACGTCACCAAACTCTTGTCCAAATTCTACATTTGTAGCTGCTTCTTTTTTATTTGCTTTCTTTTTACTCATATTATCTTTCCTCCCTGCCATGTTTTGAATTTCTATTTGCACCCTTCATTGGGTTTTCTTCACCCGAAAACTCTGCTGAGAACTCAGTCTCTTGTGTATTTTTCTTTGGTGTTTTGCTATATTTTTCAACCACATCATGCTCTGCTTTTCGCTTTGCCATTTAAATTTCAACTCCTTTTTTGCTTACATTCTATTTTCCGCTAGCTACCTTCAATCTATTCTTTCCTACTTTTTACAGAATGGATAAAGGGGGAAAATTAACTATTTTCATCCTACAACTGAGATTTTTTCTATTTCTGTCCTCACTGCGGAGCACCAGCTTTTCCTCTATTTCCCGCAGGAGTCGAGTGTCTTCCGCTACATTCCACTAATTTTAAAATTCAATATTCAACAGGTAAAAAAAAGATCCGAACAACTAGAAAAAATGACTTCTAATAGTTCGGACTAATTATTGGTTGAAATACTTTTGCCCATTTACTTATGATGAACTGAAATATTTATACTTAGCAACTTCTAGCCTATAATAATTCTTTCTTTTGGATAATGGAAATTGTCTTTTTTCTCTTTTCCGCCAATGATATAGATAAAAGAGGTTAAGCCTATACGCCCTATAAACATTAGTAGCATAATAACACATTTTCCAAAGCTTGATAATTCTGGGGTAATCCCTAAAGACAGACCTGTAGTTCCAAATGCTGAGCATACTTCAAATAAAATTTTTATTAAAGGCAGATTCTCTGTTATAGACAACATAATAACGGATATTAAACAAATCCCTGTAGCGAAAATAGTAACAACAAGAGATTTAATGATATCTTCTTCATGAAGCTCCCTTTTAAATAGCTTAATATGCTTATTTCCATTTGCATAATGATAAATAAATAATAAATTTAGTGCAAAGGTGGTTGTTCTTATTCCCCCACCAACAGAACTCGGTGATGCACCTATAAACATAAGAAAACAAAAGATGAGCAAAGTTCCTGTAGATAAATGATTTAAGTCCATGGTGGTTAGTCCACCACTGCGAGTGGATGCTGAATGAAAAAAGGCATTAAAAAATATTTCGTGCCAGGTCATACCAATATAATAATGATTCCACTCAAGAAGAATCATGACAATTGTACCAAATAGTAGTAAGAACCCAAATGTGATAGTTGTTAATTTAGTAAACAGAGAAAATCGAAAGGATGTGTTTTCTCCTTTTAAAAATAAATAATTCTTTACCTCAATTAATACAGGGAATCCAATAGCACCTAATGTGATTAAAATAATATGAACTAATTGGACAAAATAATCATCCTTAAAGGGTGTTAATGAACCACCTGTGATATCTAATCCTCCATTAGTAGTAGCACTAACAGAAGCAAATAATCCATGTAATAAGGATCTTTTCCAATCATTATAATAATGATGAAATTGTAAAGTTAAAATAATGGCTCCAAGAATCTCTATTATTAAAATGATCTTTATTATTTCTCTAATCAAGTTCACTAATCCTGAAAGATTGGATTGATTATGATCAAGCATAATTAGTTGTCTCTCTCTTAACCCAATTTTCTTCCGCAGCAACATCCAAAAGAAAGTTCCTAATGTCATTACTCCAATGCCACCAAATTGCAAAACTAAAATGAGAATAAAAATCCCAAAGGTACTATATGTATCTGCAATATTCACTACCGTTAATCCCGTTACACTTACAGCACTAACAGCAGTAAAAACACTATCTAGAAAGGAAACAGAAACTCCTTCTTTATGTACACCAGGCAATCGTAATAAGAGGACAGAAACACTTACCGCAATTAAGTAATAACTTGTAATAATTTGCGCTGGTGTAAATTTCTGCAGCAATTCTTTGAATCTCAAATTCATTCTGATACATTTCCTTTCTTTCTAAAAAAATCATCAATAACTAAAAGTATAATTTATCTCCATTATCACGTACAGTTGTTTTATTATTTTTTTCCTTTAGCGGTTTTTGAGGTAAATTCTATATAAAACCGTTATACACAATCATTACCACTTATTATTATAGAAAAAACACATAAATTAGTAGTACAGAATCATTTCTTGGTTCTATATGTATGAACAAATACTAATTGCTAATAGGAGGAAATTAGAATGGCTACTACAAATAAATTATTAGTTCCTGGGATTGAACAATATATGGATAGTATAAAATATGAAATTGCACAAGAATTTGGAGTTAGTTTAGGCTCAGATACTGTAGCTAGATCAAATGGTTCTGTAGGTGGAGAAATAACAAAAAGACTTGTTCAACAAGCACAAGCTGAGTTATCAGGTAAAACAAACTAACAGACTTATTATTTGCCACGAACAAAAAAGCCATTCAATAAGGAATGGCTTTTTTGTTCATGAGATAATCTTTTTATTATTGTGCATTACTTTCCTTTGTCTTTACAGCTTCTTTATTAGATAATAAATATCCTCCAACAGCAATTGCTACTAACACAATCCAGAATACAGCCTTCCAACCTTTTGACTCTGGAAAATGCTCATCTAGGAATCCTACTGCAGGGTGTGCTAATGTAAATACTGCTAATTTTACACCAACCCAACCAACTATTAAGAAAGCTGCAGTTTCTAATGATGGTCTAGAATGAAGAAGTTTAACAAACCAGTTTGCAGCAAAACGCATGATAATTAAGCCAATTAATCCTCCTAAGAACATAACCATAAACTGTCCACCGTCAATTCCACCAAGTGAGAACCAACCTGTAGCTGGCAATGTAATCGCTAGAGCAACAGCAGCTAGCATAGAGTCAATGGCAAATGCAATATCTGCCAATTCAACTTTTAACACAGTCATCCAAAAACCAGATTTTTTCTTTTCTTTTCCTTCTTTCTCTTTATCCCCTTTATTCGCGTACTTCCCATAAATATTATGGACTGCGATAAACAATAGATAAATCGCACCTATTGCTTGAACTTGCCATACATCTACTAGGAAAGAGATCATAAATAATGTAGCAAAACGGAAAACAAATGCTCCTAGTAAACCATAAAAAAGTGCCTTTTTTTGTTGATCTGGTGGTAAATGTTTAACCATTACAGCCATAACAACCGCATTATCAGCTGCGAGTAATCCTTCTAACACAACTAAAATTAGTAATACCCATCCATATTCTAACAACATGCTAGCATCCATACTTTTTCCTCCTTTTGTTTTTTATTTGTATACCCCCTATTTGCAGGTTTGGCTACGTTCTTTCGTTAGTATGTACAAAAGTACGCAAAAAAGACCTTTGCCAAATAGGCAAAGGTCTTGCAAAGCATACGTAGATGCCAACAAAGCCGATGACATTAAGTCATGAACTGACGACTTTGTTTTAGGTTTAGAACCTAAAAGCTACTCCCCTTTGAGTAGTATACAAATATTATAATACTATTATATCCAACTCCTAATACTTTGACAATACAAATTTTGTTTTTTATAAACTATTTTAAATAAAACTTAAGCTCTCAGCTTGTTGAAAATGTAATTTAGGAAGATTGAATAGAATTTTTATGCCAGATGATCTACGGTTACATGGATGAAATCCTAGAGGTTTTACGAGGAAGCCACTGAGAAAGTAATACTATTTGTATCAGTGTATAGCAAACCCTCTTAATATAAGTTAACTGTGTAATGGCCTCTTTCCACTTGGCTTAAACTATGAGCACCTGTAACAAAAAACATCACCCTATTCAGAGTGATGTTCTTCACAAACTCCTACTACACTATTTAGGATTTTATTGACATCCTAAAAGATTAAGCTTGCTTTTGCTTTTTATAAAATATGATGCTACGCTTCACTATTTCCCCAGATATTATGCCTGGAATCAAAAATACGATTGGTAGAAAAACAGGACCTAGTAATACTCCAAATAATTCAAGCTTAGTGGAATAAAACACTCCTACTGTCACAAAATATGCACAAAATACAAAAGGTAAAAATGCGTATTCATCTTCCGTTTCCATAGCAGTGTTATAAGCATCCCACATAGCAAACATATACAAACAGGGATAAAAAAGGAGCCATTGAAAATTCACTACCTTAATTGCCTCATCAATATCACCTAGAAAACTTAGCATAATGGCTTTATTAAAGTGACTCGCTGCGTTAATAATAAATTCCAGTATAACAAGAATGGTTCCTTTCCAATAGTTTTTCAATAATAACTGGCTGAATCCTGGTAGTGCAATACTCCACATTATCGCTTCTAATTTACTAAGCCCCTTCATCGGTATCACCATCTAATTTTCTATACCTTACTTCTGTAACTATACTGTAACATTTTTAGCTGTTATGTTACTTTTTATACACCCTCCTAAAAAATCCCAACAAATTTACAAATCTTTTATTCTTATTACTTGAAGCTAACAAAAAAAAGAGCTCTTGGGCTCTTTTCATACTGTTGAAAAACAAAATTGTCTATGGACAATTTTGTGATAATAGAGATACCCCCTCGTAACACAATGGAAAACGAGGGATTATTCTATGCACTTCACCCATTCAAATGTGGAAATAGTAGAAAATTGAAAGAGTGATGAAATAATGTAGGATGCTTCGTACCATAGAGAATTTGGAAAAAACCACTTTTAGAAAAATAGTCGTAGAAATCCTCTTATTATCGTTACTTCCATGAAAAACAAAGGAAATAGACGGAGAATTACGCCTATTTCCTTAGAACACATGAAATCGGAGGCATTTTCCTTACTTAACCGGAAAAATCCGCTTATTAGCAAGCAAATTAACAGTATATTTGCCATTAGTCGGAATTCTCCGCTTATTTTTGATGATTCCTACAAATTGGCTGTGGAATTTTTTTTACAACAAAATTATTAATATAGCTTAATTTTTATCCAGATGATTTATGTTTCAGTGGTGGGACTCCTATGGAATCTGCGAGAGCTTTATACCTTGTAGGCAAAAGGCAGACCTCGGATAAAGCTTCTCGAACCCCATGGAAAGCGAACCGAACGCCTGTAACCGAAACCAATACCTTATTTAGCGAGTTAATTACTTATACAAGTTTTTAACACACTCATGTTATAAAATTGGAGGCATTTTCATTGCATAATCTTTTTCAACAAGCCGAAAGAGCCCTCGGGCTCTTTTATAAGATCTGTGATAAGAATAATTTTGTTCTTTCATGTTTTGGATTATCAAAGATTTCCTCTGGTTTACCCATTTCTACAATTTCTCCTTTATCAAATAACACAATTCTGTCTGCCACTTGTCTCGCAAAGCCCATCTCATGGGTTACTACTAACATCGTCATACCTGACTCCGCCAATGTCTTCATTACATCCAACACTTCTTTTACCATTTCTGGATCTAGTGCTGATGTAGGTTCATCAAATAACATGATTTTTGGTTGCATGGCTAATGCTCTAGCAATTGCTACACGTTGCTGTTGACCACCAGACAATTGACCAGGATATTTATTCGCCTGTTCCGGAATCCCTACTCTTTCTAATAGTTCCTTTGCAATTTGTTCTGCTTTCGCTTTTTTCCATTTACGAACCCAAATCGGTGCAAGCGATATATTCTTTAAGATGGTCATATGAGGAAATAAATTAAAGGATTGAAATACCATACCAGTTTCTTTTCGTATTTCTTCTATATTTCTTAAGTCATCTGTTAATGCAATATCATCCACTACAATGCTACCCTTTTGGAATTCTTCTAATGCATTTATCGTGCGTATAAAAGTAGATTTACCTGAACCTGATGGACCAAGTATTACTATAACTTCCCCTTGCTTAACAGTTAAGTCTACATCCTTTAGCACATGATGATCGCCATACCATTTGTTTAATTTAGTTACCGTTATAATATCTTCTCTTTTATTTAAAGGTGTTGTTATTTTATCGACTGAGAAAACACTTTCCATTTTTCTTCTCCCCTTCCTATCTATACCCAACTCCAAGCGACTTTTCTATATGTTTACTTACATGTGACATTAAATAACAGAATATAAAGTAGATAAATGCGATAACAATATATAACTCCATATACTTACCTAAATATTCTGGATTAGCTGCAATTTTTTCTCCCATACCTAAGAAATCAGACAATCCTATTACCGCTACTAAAGAAGTATCTTTAAAAATCGAAATAAATTGACCTACCATAGCTGGTATTACGGCTTTTAAAGCTTGTGGTAATATAATAAAAATCATCATTTTAGCCTGATTCAATCCTAATGCTTGTGCTGCTTCAAATTGCCCTCGTGGGATAGACTGCAATCCACCGCGAATGTTTTCTGCTAGATATGCTGCACTAAATAGGGTAAAAGCTATCATAGCGCGAACTACATTATCTAATTGTACCCCTCCAAGAAACATCGGTAGAAGAAGCTGGGCAATAAATAATACCATGATCAAAGGCATACCCCGTATTAGTTCAATATAAATAATACAACTATACTTAATAATAGGAAGTTTACTACGTCTACCTACAGCCAACAATAAACCTAAAGGAAAAGAACAAACAATAGAAACAGAAGCCAAAATTAATGTAAGTAAAAATCCGCCCCAGACATTAGATTTAACTGGTTCCATAATACCGAAACCATTAATGATACCCAATGAAATAGGGATATATAAAATCCATAATACTAAAATAGGAATCTTTAACTTTGGTACAAACCTTCCAATACCATAGAATAATAAAATTAATGCTACACTAGTAAATAAATAGACCTTAGATGATGCTTCTGTATAAGGTACAATGCCAAAAACCAATAAAATAAATCCTATGGTCATTGCCACATGTCCGATAACACCTCTCCAAACACCCCATGACGCCCCAAGTAATGCCGAAAGTATAAGGATAGAAGTCCACAATCTCCATACTTCTTCTACTGGGAATTGACCCATAAATAATAATGGAAGATTCTCTGTCACTACTTCCCATTCACTTGCTACTAGAAATCCGCCTATCTTAAAAATAATATAGATAGAAAACATCAGTGTTAAGATTGTTAATATGGCATTTTTCCAGTCTTTGAATAAATTATTCTTGAGCCATAATTGTAATTTTGTTTGATTATTCAACTTAGTTGTTTTCAACACTTTTTCCGTATTGTTCCGTTGTATATTATCCAATTCGACTCACTACCTTTCAACCAATTGGAATTTTTTATTAAACAGATTCATTACAAGTGATGTAACTAGACTAAATAATAAATAAACGCCAATAACGATTATTAAAGTCTCTATTGTATGCCCAGTTTGATTAATAATAGTATTTCCAATTCCCACTATATCCTGATAAGCCACCGCCATCGCTAAACTAGAATTTTTAATTAGATTAAGATATTGACTAGTTAGTGGTGGAATGATAATCCGAATAGCTTGTGGAAAAATGATCAATCTTAAAGAAATGGAGCTTTTAAAGCCAAGTGCTTTTGCCGCTTCTGTCTGCCCTTTCGGAACACCGATGATTCCAGCACGTACAATTTCAGCAATAAATGTAGAAGTATAAATAGTTAATGCAACCAATACAGATAAAAACCCAATGGAGACGGATGTTCCTCCGACAAAGCTATTACCTTCAAATGCCGGTATTGAAACTTGTAAGGGGCCATTTCCTAAAATAAAATATGTAAGAACAAAACCTACTAGAAATAATCCAATACTATAGGTGAGAGGAAATGTTTTTTTTCCTGTTTCTATCGTGTAATTCGATAGCTTTTTATAAAAAATAAATCCTACAATACCTAATACAATCAATATAACTACCCAAATGAATGTGTTATCCTGTAAATGAAACCATGGTACACTAGCACCTCTGTTTGAAAAATAAAAAGGACCAATTGATACAGCCTCTTGCACTTTAGGCATTTGAAGAAAAACAGCAAAATTCCAAATGAAGATTTGAACTAACAGCGGCGTATTACGAAATACTTCTACGTAAACTGTCGCAACTTTACTTAATAGCCAGTTGTCCGATAATCTTGCAATCCCTACAACTACTCCAATAATTGACGCAAAAATAATTCCAAAAATAGAAACTTTTAGAGTATTCAACAAACCAACAATCAATGCCCGAAAATATGGATCTGCTGGTGTATAACTAATTAAGGATTCAGAAATTGGAAAAGATGCTCTAAGACTTAAATAGTCTAAACCTAAAGTCAACCCAATTTGTTTTAAACCTGCCATAACATTTTGAATCATAAAAAAGATGACTGTTCCAACTATTAATAGGAAGATAAGTTGAAATAAAATAGGAACAATCTTTCTATTTCTCCATACCGGAGTGGAAGTCTTCTTTAATTCCATGCCTTTCACCTCACATAAAAGAATAGGAGATACCTCAAAGTATTTTTATTTTCTTGAGATATCCCCTTCCTAACTATTTACAATTCATTTCTCATTTTTTAACGGAATGGGATAGAGTACAACAATCCACCATCGCTATATAAAGCATTTTGAGTTCGCTCTAATTTAAATGCTGTATCTGGTCCTAAGTTACGATCGTAAATTTCTCCATAATTCCCAACTTGCTTGATTACTTGGTAAGCAAAGTCATTAGATAATCCTAATTGCTCTCCTAAATTCCCTTCAACACCTAATAATCTTTGGATTTCTGGATTTTCACTAGTTAAGAATTCATCTACATTTGTAGATGTAATACCAAACTCTTCAGCTTGAATGGTTGCATATACAATCCAAGTAACTGCATCTGACCATTTTTCATCACCGTCTTTGACTGCTGGAGCTAATGGTTCCTTAGATAAAGTAGCATCTAAAATAATATGTGCATTAGGGTCTTGTAAAGTGGATTGACGAGAAACTAATCCAGATTTATCTGTTGTCCATGCATCGATAGATCCACTTTCATATGCCGCAATAACAGCATCTGCATTATCAAATGTTGCAGGAGTATAAGTGACACCAGCAGCTGCCATTTGATCAGCTAAATTTAATTCTGTAGTTGTTCCTGTTTCTACACCAATTGTCATTCCTTCTAAGTCCTCTAATGTAGTAATACCACTATCTTTCGGGGCCATAATTCCTTGCCCATCATAAAAAGTGACAGGAGCAAAGCTTAATCCAACCTCTGCATCACGGTTTGTTGTCCAAGTAGTATTACGAATAAGCACATCTACTTCTCCAGACTGAACTGCTGTAAAACGGTCTGTTGCAGAAAGAGGTCTATATTCTACCTTTGTTGCATCTCCAAGAACACCAGCAGCAATTGCCTTTGCAAAGTCCACATCAAAACCTGAATTCTTACCATCTGACCCTATGTATCCAAACCCTGGTAACGCATCATTAATACCAGCTTTTAATGTACCTCTGTCTATTATTGACTCTAATAAACTATTACCTGAGGCAGCAGATGAGTTTCCTTCTGTTTCTCCATCTGTACTTGTTTCATCACTAGAACAACCAGCTAGTGCTAATACAAGGACTAATAGCAAGCTAAACATTAGAGATAAACTTTTCTTCATGTTTTTATTCCCCCTAAGATTTTTTTATATGTAAGCCACCTCGTTTAAAACTGAATATTCAATCTTTTTAGTATATACGAATACTAAATATAGAGAATGACTATAACATCACTTCTAACCCATTACACGTAATAAAAACTAACATCAGATGACAAGTTTGTGATAACTTGTTTTTATTATACCTATTTTTCACGTGAATACAAATAGTTTTTTGAAAACTTTAAATTTTAAAAATAAATAAACGTATTTATATGTCAGAAAATATCACACAAAAAAAAGAGGAGTGCTCTTAGTAAGCACTCCTCTTTTAGGTATATACTACTACCTATTATTCTTCATCCATCGGATTATATAATTTAACTTCTGGATTTTTATCTTGGAACCATCTTAAAGCAAATTCATTTTCAAATAAGAAAGCTTTTTTCCCATAACGATCCTCTACTAGTAGACTTCGACCACTAGAAAGATTTTCGTTAACCTCTTCGTCTACTATCCATCTTGCTATTTTAGAACCTACATGCTCCATTAAGACATCTACATTATATTCATTTCTCATACGATGCTCGAATACTTCAAACTGCAGTTGTCCTACAGCTCCTAGTAGATAATCTTCTGTTTTTAATGTTTTATAAAGCTGAATAGCTCCCTCTTGAACTAATTGTTGAATACCCTTATGAAAATGCTTTTGTTTCATTACGTTTTTCGCCGTAACTCTCACAAAAAGCTCAGGTGTAAATTGTGGTAGCTTTTCATATTGAAAATTATTTTTATTAACAGTCAAGGTATCCCCAATTTGATAGAAACCAGGGTCATACAGACCAATAATATCTCCACTTACCGCTTCATTAACCGTACTTCTATCATCTGCCATAAATTGAGTAGATTGAGCTAGCTTGATTTGTTTCCCAGCACGAGGTAAATTCACCGTCATACCGCGTTCAAATCTACCTGAACATATACGTAAAAAAGCAATACGATCTCGATGGGCTGGATTCATATTTGCTTGTATTTTAAATATAAATCCAGAGAAATCCTCTGATAATGGATCTATTTCTCCTACAGATGAATTTCTAGCTTGTGGCGATGGAGCAAATTCTAGATATGTTTCTAAAAATGTTTGAACACCAAAATTACTTAACGCACTTCCAAAGAATACGGGAGTAAGATCTCCACTATCAATCTTCTCTCTAGAAAACTCGTTACCAGCTTCATTAAGTAGCATAATTTCTTCTAGGGTTTGATCATATAGAGAATCAATTTTAATTGGATGATCTCCTTCGATTTCTCCATCATCATTTAACGCTATATATTTCTCTTCCTCTTCCACTCTGAACTGTTCAATGCGATTATAGAAACGATCATAAATTCCTAAGAATTCTTTCCCCATTCCAATCGGCCAGTTCATTGGATACGCTTCGATTCCCATTACTTCTTCAAGTTCTGCTAATAATTCTAGAGGTGCCTTACCTTGGCGATCCATTTTATTAATAAACGTGAAAATTGGTATTCCTCTCATTTTACAAACTTTGAATAATTTTAGGGTTTGTGCTTCTATTCCTTTTGCAGAATCAATAATCATAACAGCACTATCTACTGCTGTTAAAGTACGATAAGTATCTTCACTAAAATCTTGGTGACCTGGTGTATCAAGGATATTCACTCGACAATCGTTATAATCGAACTGCATAACACTCGATGTAACAGATATCCCTCTTTGTTTTTCTATTTCCATCCAATCACTTGTTGCAAATTTCCCAGTTTTCTTCCCTTTAACTGTTCCAGCATCTCTTATAGCACCGCCGAACAGTAGTAACTTTTCCGTTAATGTAGTTTTCCCGGCATCTGGATGGGAAATAATCGCAAATGTGCGACGAGATAGTACATTCTGATTAAAATTATTTGACATGTTACGTTCCTCTCTTTTGCACTTTCATTTTAAGTCCATTCCCTTATATTATCGCGATACATCAAAGTTTGCAATGCCCTACCTATTCCTATACACCAATTTTTTTTATTTCTTTTCGCTATCCATATTCTTTGGTATAATAGTTGGTGACAATGAAATAGAAAAGAATTTGTAGGGGAACCAGTGTTTCTGGTTGAGAGTTATCAATAAAGATAAAACCCTTTGAACCTGATCTGGTTTATACCAGCGTAGGAAACGTATATTCTTTAATACATAATTAGCCTTATTTAGTCATGTATTTTAAAAGCGTTCAGTCCTACTGAGCGCTTTTTATTTTTATTAATAAAGAATTTCCTACAACATTCTCCTCCTTATCTTTTCTAATTCAATACAAAAAGTTGGGGGTTACTCATGAAAAAAATAATGTTAGCAATGGTGGCTGTATTATTACTTGTTAGTTGTAGTAATAGTTCCACTCCAAGTACAGAAGGCAAAGAAAATGAATTACAAAAGATAACAATGGTACTAGATTGGACACCTAATACCAATCATACTGGACTATATGTAGCACAAGAAAATGGTTATTTTAAAGAAAATGGATTAGATGTTGAAATTATTACACCTGGTGAATCTAGTGCGGATGCGTTAGTTGCTTCAGGGAAAGCTGATTTTGGCATCAGTTATCAAGAAAATATTACCCAAGCTAGAACAGAAGGTGTGCCTATTGTATCAATAGCAGCTGTAATTCAGCATAATACATCTGGCTTTGCTTCACCAGTTGATAAAAATATTCAATCACCGAAAGATTTTGTTGGAAAAACTTACGGAGCTTTTGGGTCAGAAGTTGAAAAAAGTGTTATTAGCTCTCTTATGCAAATAGATGGTGGAGATGTTAATGATGTAGAGTTTTTAAATATTGGAGATACAGATTTTTTCACAGCTACTAAGAAAGATGTAGACTTTGCATGGATTTATTATGGATGGACTGGTGTAGAAGCAGAGTTACGTGGAGAAAAATTAAATATGATTTACCTAACAGACTTCAGTGATAAATTAGACTACTACACACCAGTAATTGCAACGAATGAAAAAATGATTGATTCTAATCCTGAAACAGTGAAAACATTTTTAAAAGCTGTATCTGAAGGGTATGAATACAGTATAGAGAATCCGAATAAAGCCAGTGAGATTCTATTAAGCGCTGCTCCAGACTTAGATAAAGAACTAGTTAAGAAAAGCCAAGAGTGGCTTGCATCCAAATATCAAGATGACGCAGACCGTTGGGGAGAACAGAAGCTTTCCGTTTGGGAAAACTATGCTAATTGGATGTATGATAATAAAATACTTGATAGTAAATTAGATGCAGAGAAAGCTTTTACTAATGAATTTCTACCAGAAGGAGACGAATAAATATGGCTAACTCTTTGATTAGTGTGCAGATTATTCCGAAAACAAAAAATGGAGAAGATGTTATTCCTTATGTAGATGAAGCTATTAAAATCATTCAAGAAAGTGGCATCAAATATGAAGTCCACCCTTTAGAAACGACCATGGAAGGCAATATGGATGAGCTATTTCAAATAATAAGTAAGATGAATAAGAAAATGATGGAAATTGGCAGTAAAAATGTCATTACTCAAATTAAGGTGCTATACCAACCAGATGGCATTACCTTGTCAACTTTAACGGAGAAATATCATTCATGAGAAATGCATGGAACAAAATTTGGAGACCCGCAGTGGTTCTCCTTCTTTTATTAATTATTTGGCAAATTTCCGTAACTTTTTTTCAAATAGAAGAATGGCTTTTGCCTTCCCCCCTATCAATAGGAAGGGAAGCACTTACCAGTTGGGAATCCTTCTCGCTTCATTTGCTTTCAACAACAAAATTATCGTTATACGGATTTCTCATCGGTACTGCTGTTGGTTTAGTTATCGCCATCACACTTCACCGAGTAACTTTTTTAAGAAAAGCTATTTATCCTTTATTAATATTAACGCAAAATATACCTATTATTGTACTTGCTCCTTTATTAATAATATGGTTTGGGTTTGGCTTATTACCAAAATTAATTATCATTACATTAGTCTGCTTTTTCCCCATTACAATCGCTTGTCTAGATGGATTTATGCAAACACCAGCAGAATTAAAGCACTATATGAAAATGTCAGGAGCAAACTCTCGCCAACTTTTTTGGAAGTTAGAATGGCCGTTTTCCCTTCCATCCATTTTTTCTGGCTTAAAGATTTCTGCTACCTATAGTGTGATGGGAGCTGTCATATCGGAATGGCTAGGAGCAAAATCCGGTGTAGGTGTATACATGAATTTAGCTTCTTCTAGTTTTCGAACAGATCGTGTATTTGTTGCTATTTTTGCGATTATGATTTTAAGTTTGCTATTTTTCTTTATTATCCAATTACTAGAAAAGTGGTTTGTACACAGAAAAGGAAGGAGTGTTTAAAGTGGATTATTTAAGAATAGACCATGTTGATAAATCCTTTGGCTCACACCATGTTCTTAAGAACATTAACCTACTTATTAAGAAAGGTGAATTCGTCTCCATCATAGGGCCTTCTGGAAGCGGAAAAAGTACTCTTTTCCAATTAATAGGTGGATTACTTCAACCAAACCAAGGAAATATATTTTTAAATGACGAGAACATAACTGGGACAAAAGGACATATTAGCTATATGCCACAAGCTCCTTCTTTATTTCCTTGGAGAACAATAATAGAAAATGTCATGTTAGGACAAGAGCTATCAGGAAAAAAGCAGAAGGCTATTGCTACAGCCATGTTAGAAAAAGCGGGACTTTCTGACTATACGGACCAGTATCCTAATGCATTATCTGGGGGAATGAAACAAAGAGCCTCCTTTATTCGTGCATTATTAAGCTCTCAAGAACTATTGTTATTAGATGAACCTTTTGGTGCTTTAGATGAATTCACTCGTTTAGACATGCAGCAATGGTTATTATCCATATGGGAATCGAACAAAAGAACCATCCTATTTATTACACATAATATTGAAGAAGCACTTTATTTGTCAGATCGAATCATTATACTTTCTTCCAATCCAGCAACCATTATTAAAGAGATAAAAGTTCCATTTGACAGACCAAGAAGCTCAGAACTATGGTTAGAAAAAGATTTTTTACAGTATAAAAAAGAGATTTATTCCTGCTTAAAAGGGTGATTAAAATGAAGAAAATGATTGATTCACATATTCACTTAGATCAATATACATACGAAGATAGGAAAGAAATGCAAAATGATCAAACATTAGCATACGCTATTGCTGTCTCTATGAATCTCTCTTCTAGTCAAAAAAACTTCCAGCTTAGCAAGGAGTTTGATTTCATTAAACCTGCATATGGGTTTCACCCTGAACAAGTAATGCCTTCTGACGAAGAAATAAGTCAACTTTTGAAATGGATAGAAGATAATCACGAAAGCATGATAGCTATAGGAGAAGTTGGGTTACCACATTATTGTAGATTGGAGCATCCAGAGCTCTACCCTTTAGAGCCATACATAGAATTATTGGAACAATTTTTACTTATGGCGAAGAAGTGGAATAAGCCTATTATCTTACATAGTATTTACAAAGAAGCACCAATTGTTATTAATTTACTTGAGAAACACAATTATAATCATGCACATTTTCATTGGTTTAAAGGAAAAGATAAGACAGTAGAGCACCTTAAGGCAAACGGTTATTTCCTTTCATTTACTCCAGACATATTATACGAGGAAAACATACAAAAGATAGCTAAACAATTCCCCCTAGAACAGATCATGGTAGAAACAGATGGACCATGGCCATTTGAAGGTCCATTTGTAAAACAAAAAACGATGCCAAGTATGATTCACCATACCATTAAAGAAATAGCTCGGTTAAAGAATGAAAAAACATTATCCGTTTACGAACAATTATTCCATAATACAACTAATTTTTATAGACTTTAATATACTGATTTACCTGAAGATTATCTGCCCCGTTTAAACAGATGAAATGGAGCAGATTTTTTTGTTTTCACCTAAATCAAATTATCATCTTCACTTAATAGCTGCATCCCTTTTTTTAATGCTTCTAAGTAGAAATCATGCTCATCTGTTTTTTCCAATTTTTCTATTTCCTCTATTAACCATGCAAAATTAATAAATAATAAATGTCGACCTACCCCTCTTGTTTCCAAGACTTCCCCTAGCCAAATCACATAATCCTTAAATATGTTAAGCTCTCTTAATGTATAAGCCGTTTCAAGGTATTGAAAATGGTAATAGATATCTTCCTTTGTACGCCTTTTGCCATTATCACCGAATTTCTCCAAGCTCGGATATTCTCTATAAAACCGTATAAATAAACGTTCTACAATCTGATCTTTTTGATGAATTTCCACTTTGACACCTTCCTATTTAAATGTAAAAAAATCGCTCTAGTATAGTATAATTTATTATTATAGATATTCTAATAGAAATATAGAAATCGAAAAACGAACAAATAGTAGAGAAAGGATTAGGAGAATGGTCTTTACTTCTTCAAAAGAATTAGCCGACTCTTTATTAGAAGGCGATTTAAATAAATGCTGGGCAATCATAAAAGAATATGATTATAAAGGATACAGTTCTACCTTTATATATGATGAGCTCATTACAACCGCATTAAGAGAGATAGGATATATGTGGCAAAGAAACGAAATTAGTGTTGCGGAGGAACATTTAGCAACTGGCGTATGCGAGGTTTTATTATCAGATATCAATGGGAAAAAGAAAAAATGGGAAACGTACAAGCAAGAAAGGTTATGTTGTTCTGTCCTGAGGCCGAACATCATACTCTTGGCTTAAAAATGTGCGCATCTACCTTTGAAGAATATGGTTGGATAACAAGAAATCTTGGTGCTAATTTACCATTAGAACATGCTCTATACATGGCTAGAAAATGGAATCCTGATGTAATTGCGATTTCTTTCACCATGTCCTATACTATTCCAAAATTAGAGCAATATATTTCTACATTTTCTGATATAAATAACAAACCAGATATTATTATTGGAAGCAGACTTTTAAATGAATATTCCTTTGAGATGCTTAAAGATAATCATATTTATTTATTAAACGATCAGTATTCTCTAAAGAATTGGATTATTCATTATGCCAAAGAAAGAGCATTACTTAATATGATGCATGGAGAACAAAGATGAGTATTACTATTAATCATATCCCAATACCTTTTTTCCAGATTTCGAAAGATTATAGAATCATCGATAAGTCCCCTCCATGTAATCACTTTTTTAATTGTACTAAAAATTTCTTAGAGCTCATTGATTCGGAGAGTTTAGATAAGTTTAAGACTTACTTACTAGAAAAAAATTTTCATGATTCAGTGGAAATAAATATGGTGACAAAAAATAATCCACCTACTCTTTTTAGAGTGAATGCTTCTTTTCACGTAGAAGAGAATCAATACTATATATTTTGTCAGCCATTTCATGACCAGTATATTAATTTACAATATGAACTCTTCCAATTGAAAGAAAGCATTGTGAATATGGACGAGCAGGCATATAAAAACCTAGAACAGTACTCTCTTTCCCAATCAGATTCCACAAGCTTAGAAAAAATCATCCAAATAGATACGAGCAAAAGATTAGATTCTATTAGAAGATCTACCTCTTCTATTATGGACTTACTTGGTGTTATGACGAATATTATTATTGAAAATGACAAATCTGACTATTTAGAACTAGTGTATGACGAATTAAGGGATATAAAAAGCTTAGTTGATGAGATAAAATCATCCATCAACTAAGCTTTTTTTCAACTGGAAATCTTACTTCGACAGTTGTACCTACACCTAATTCACTTTGAAAATGTAAGGTACCATGATGATTTGCCACAATTTTTTGGCTGATCATTAATCCTAATCCTGTTCCTTTTTCTTTTGTCGTAAAGAATGGCTGTCCCATTTTTTGTAATTGCTCTTTCGGGATTCCTTTTCCTTGATCTATTATTTGCACAAGTACTTTTTCTGTTTTTTCCATAGAAACGACAATTCGAATTGCCCCTTCCGTCTCTTCCATTGCCTCTATTCCATTCTTAATCATATTAATAAATAATTGCTTTAATTCTTTTTCATTTCCGTATATAAATGGAATATCTTCTTGAACCTTCATTTCTATTTGTACATTTTTTAGGATTGCTTGAGTATTCAAAAGAATATGAACATCTTCTAATACCTTTTCAAGACTAAGTGATTGGAATGATAATGCTTGTGGTTTTGCTAATACTAAAAATTCGCTAATAATAAGCTCTAACCGATTGAATTCCGAGAACATTACTTCTGTATACTCTTTATTATATTCATTACTTTGCATCATTAATTGAAGAAATCCTTTAAGTGAGGTTAGTGGATTTCTAATTTCATGAGCAATTCCAGCTGCTAATTGCCCTACAGCAGAAAGCATTTCAGATTTCTTTAACATATCCTCTGATTTTACTCTCTCTGTTATATCCTCCGCAATCCGCAAGACATTCGCTAATGTACCATCTTCATTTAATATTGGAAGCATGCTAACACTTTCCCAAATTTCTTGTTTATCTTCATTATAGTAAGAGATATCTCCTACCCAGGCTTCTCCTGTTAACATATTTGCCCAAATTTCATCAGAAATAGTAGCATGAAGAAAATCTTCATAAAACTCAAATAGGGTCTTATCTGTATTCTCTATTTGTTCTTGCTCTATTCCCAAGTGCTTTCTAAATCGAGCATTAGCAAATTCTATTTTTCCATGCTTATCTGTTATGCAAATACTTGTTGGTGTTTGCTCAATAACACTTGAGGTAAACATAAGCTTTTGATTGGATGCTTTAATATCTGTAATATCCGTAAAGGTAATTACTACACCATCAATGATATTGTTTCCTGTGCGATATGGCATTGCCTTCATTGTATACCATCTATCATCTCTACTTTTTATCTCATACTGCATTTTTTCTGATGTACGTAGTACTTGTTCAGCAATTTGAAGTAAGGAGCCAAATTCTAGGTTATGTGTTAAATGAAAAAATGGTCTACCAATATCCATTTCTAGTATATTAATAATCTTTTGAATTTCAGGTGTAAATAACTTGATATTCAGAGCTTTGTCTAAAAATATCGTAGCTATACTTGTGTTTACGAGCAAATTATCTAGATCATTCGTCGTACTAGTCAATTCACTAATTTTAGATTCAAATTCGTTATTCACATTAAGAAGCTCTTCATTCACTGATTGAAGCTCTTCATTTGTACTTTGCAACTCTTCATTAGATGCGATTAATTCTTCATTTGTTGATTGTAGTTCTTCATTAGAAGTTTCTAGTTCTTCTATTGTAGTTTGTAAATTTTGCTGTGTATAAAATAATTCTTGCTCTAAATCTATTACCCTTTCTGAAATCGAAGTATTTGGGTCAAAATAGATGGGAGCACTGAAATGATCCTTCTCTAACGAAACATCTTTTTTATGAAAAGATAGAACCGTTAATGTATCACTTCCAGCTAATCTCCTAATGGTTAGATCAAATTCTTGCTCTTCATCATTAATTTTTATTGCTATACCCTTATAGTGAATTTCACTTTCTATGCCTGTTAATTTCTTTAAAGCTGTTCCAATAATAACAGATAAAGGTGTAGGTACAAGCTTATGAATGCTATAATTTGTTTGTCCAATAGGAATAGTTAGTAATTTGTTAGCACTCTTCGAAGTAAGAATGACTTCATTTTTCTCATTAATAATAATACAAGGATCCATAAATTCATTGATTAAATTTTGATACAAAACATCCAGTTTACGTGTAGGTAAAACCTCGAAGAAACTATTAGAATGACTCAAATCTCTTGATAATTGTTCTTTCTTGGGATTATCTAAAGTAACAGTAGGTTCTCTAACTTCCCATATCCCGCCACTACGACTTCTATATATTTTCCATTTAGAATGGATAGGTTCAAATAATGTGGTTAATTTACCTATGGTTTCACTAGGACCAAGAAATAAAATACCATTATCAACTAAAGAAAAATGAAATAAAGATAATATTTTTTGCTGTAATTCTGGCTGGAAATATATCATCATATTACGGCAACTAATTAAATCAATATTTACAAAAGGGGAATCTTTGGTAATATTGTGTGGAGCAAAAACTATTTTCTTTCTTAAGAATTTCTTTACTTGATATTTCTCCCCATGCTCATCAAAATAATGACTTGTTAAACTCTCCGGCAGGGAACTAATTAATGATTTATCATAAATGCCATCGCTAGCACTTTTAATTGTCTCTCTATCAACATCTGTTGCAAAAATCCGAAAATCAATGGTATAGTCCAAACTTTTTAAATATCGATCCAAAATAATTGCTAATGAATAGGCCTCTTGCCCTGTTGAACATCCTACTGACCAAAGTCTTATTTCATCAGCACCACTATCCACTTTATGTTTCACTAAATCTGGTATTAATCGCTCTACTTCATTAAAAGCCTTAGGATCTCTAAAAAATTCAGTCACATTAATTAGTAAATCCTTTTGAAGTAGATCAATTTCGTCCGCATTTTTTTCTAAATATTTATAATACGACTCCATACTATGTACTTCGCCCTTTAAAACATTCATTCTTTTTTCCATTCTTCTTAAAATACTGCTTTTTTTATAGTTAGAAAAGTTTATTCCAGTTCTTTTATGGATAATATGAAATATTTGATTTAATGTTTCTTCCATATATGTAATAGTAGCTGGCTCAAGCATTGTTTGAAAAATTGTAGGGATTTTCGCTGGTAATTCAATATAATCCGCATAACCCGAGTGAATGACACTTTTAGGCATATTCTCAAATTTAGCACTTTCTTCTTCTTGAACAATAACCATACCACCGCACTCTTTTATCGCTTTTACTCCCTCTGTTCCATCCGTTCCATTTCCAGAAAATATAATACTAATAGCCTTATCTTTTTTTTCTTCCGCTAATGAGTTAAAGAAACGATCAATCGGAAAGTGATTAGGGACATTTTTATCATATTCCTCTACACGGAATACTCCATTTTCTATCGTTATATAATGATGGGGCGGGTTTAAATAAATGGTATTGGGAACTGCCTTTAACCCATCAGCAATTCTCACTATATTCATATTGGTTTTTTTTGAAAGCAATTCTGGCATAAAACTCTTATATTTAACAGACAAATGCTGTACAAGGACATAAATCATTCCTGTATCAGCTGTTAAATGAGAAAAGAATTGTTCAATCGCTTCTAAGCCACCTGCAGAAGCTCCTATTCCAACTACATATGCATCATCTACTAATTGATTAGATTCTGATGAATAACTAGAAATATTTTCTGACATAATAACCCCCATTTAAAATTACTGCTTTTCTTTCCTACTAAATGTTCTTATATAAGCAGAATCCATAAATATCGACGTATGTTATTTATATGTATATATTTACATTATCATATTAATCATGCAATTGTTTAGTTTTCTACATTTTTTATGCACCTTTTACCCAAAATTTTTTTTAATAAAACCACTACCCATTTCATTTGTTTTTTAAACCTTTTTTTATCATTTTTTTATTTTTTTTATTTATAGCAACTTCCGAGTTCTTTCCTTTAGTTAAATCCGCGTAAAACAAATTCATTTAATTACTATTTGTTTCACTAAATTTGTAACAAGAAAAAAAGAAGACTGACTCCATTTAGGAATCAGTCTTCCTTACTACTTACCATTTAAAGCAAGCTGCACCTACAATAATTAATAAGATAAATAATACTACTATTAAAGCGAAACCTCCGCCGTAACCAGCTCCTGTACCACCATAGCCGTAACCATAGCTAGGATAGCCATAACCATATCCGTACATATTTTTTCCTCCTTCTATCTTTCTATCCCATAAAACGGATTATTAAAATCCGCCGTAACCCCAAGAAGCACCAATGATAACTAAAAGAATAAACAATACTACTAAAAGAGCGAAACCTCCGCCGTAACCAACTTCACCCATGAATAATTCCCTCCTTTTCTTAATTCCTTATATCCTATTCAGGAATACAAAAATGTGCGATAGCCAAACGCAATTTTTTTTGGTTTTTTTACTACATAAAAAATGCTTCCTACAGAAACTACTAATACAGGCTGTTAATCTGTATTAGTAGTTACTTTAAGGAAGCATTCATTTCATTTTTTGTTTTCTATGTTCTTTGGAACCAAATTAAAAATTTCATGTGACTCTAGACTGTCTACAAATCGATCTAACCAATCGTAATATTCAATAGCACTAGCCAATCTTTCTTGATCAGCTTTTGCCATTATTTTTACTTCTTCGGTTGTATCTTCATTATCTATAAGCATTTTTAGCTCATTCATGGACTTTTCCATTGCCGTAACATTCTCAGAAATAGCAGATCTCCATTTAATAGTAAAGAAATCAATAAACGTTTGATACCAATCTTCTTCTGCACGATATAAATCTTTTCGTACTCCTTTTTTCCAAACCTTATCGACCATTTTCAACTCAAGTAATGTTCTTACAGAAGTGCTCATACTAGTTTTACTCATTCCTAGCTCTTCTTTCATTTCATCTAAAGTCATTGGATTTTCTTGAAATAAAAGCATACCATATAATCTACCTATTGAATCTGATACTCCATATAGTTCAATATTCTGAGCTACTGCATCTATAACTCTTTCTCGAGCAATGTCTAGCTGATCCTTATCCTTCATATATTAATCACATCCATATATTCATTTACTTGTCTTCGTTCTTTTTCATAAAACTTGCATGTAGACTTTTACAATTAATTCATTATAAAAGCGTTGTTAATATGAAGATCTTCATATTAATATAAAAAACATCTCTATATAGATTATCATGATTGGAAAATTTGTAAAGAATCATTCTTATATGAAATCAGTAGTATTTTAAAGTATTTAGGCGAAATACCCATGTTAATATCGTACAGTTTTTTCTGTACGTACAGAATGATTGTTTTTAACAGAATACACAGTTTGAACTATCAAACCAAAACAATGTATAATGTATGAGTGCTTAAAATTACGAGCAGTTAGAATTAAAGAGGTGAAATAATGGAAAGTAAGGCAAAATTAAAAGTCGAGAATGTAACAAAAATTTTCGGCAAAAACTCAAAAAAAGCCATTCAATTATTAAATAATGGTGAATCAAAGCAAGAAATCCTGAAGAAAACAGGTTCAACGGTTGGTGTCAACAAAGCTAGTTTTGAAGTTAACCCTGGAGAAATATTCGTTATCATGGGGCTTTCAGGTAGTGGTAAATCAACTCTAGTTCGAATGTTTAACCGCCTCATTGATCCAACCATCGGAAAAATATTCATTGACGGTCAAGAAATTGTTAGCATGTCAAAAGAAGAATTACGAAAAGTACGTAGAGAAAAAATCAGTATGGTATTTCAGAAGTTCGCTTTACTTCCACACAGAACCATTTTGGAAAATGCTGAATTTGGTCTTGAAATCCAAGGTGTAGACAAAGAAACTCGAAAACAAAAGGCTTTAGAATCTTTACAATTAGTTGGTTTAAATGGTTATGAAAATCAATATCCTGATCAACTGAGTGGCGGGATGCAACAAAGGGTCGGCCTTGCACGTGCATTAGCAAATGATCCAGATATCCTTCTAATGGATGAAGCATTTAGTGCACTTGATCCATTAATACGCAAAGATATGCAAGATGAGCTCTTAGATTTACAATCAAATATGGAAAAAACAATCATCTTTATCACACATGACTTAGATGAAGCATTACGAATTGGGGACCGAATCGCATTAATGAAAGATGGTTCTATCGTACAGGTTGGAACCCCAGAAGAAATACTAATGAATCCTTCTAATGATTATGTAGAACGCTTTGTAGAAGATGTTGACTTATCTAAAGTATTAACTGCTAACCATATTATGAAACGTGCAGAAGCAGTGAATATTGACAAAGGCCCTCGTGTAGCGTTAGAGATGATGAAAAAATTAGGAATCTCTAGTATATATGTTGTAAATAAGCGTAGAGAATTACTTGGTGCTATTACTGCAGATGATGCTAAGATTGCTAGTGAAAACAACCAAAATATAGAAGCAATTCTTCAAAAGGAAGTAGTTTGTGTAAGTGGAGATACCTTATTAGTTGATTTATTCGATAAAGTATCTATTGCTACCATTCCTGTTGCTGTAACAGATGAACAAAATCGTCTTAAAGGTCTTCTTGTAAGAGGTGCAGTTATCGGGGCACTAGCTGGAAATAATGATAATATTAATAATCCCTCCTTTGAAGAAACAGAAAAAGTGGAGGTAGTGGAAGCATGAATAACTTATTACCAAAATTACCAGTAGCAGATTGGATTGACTCTTTAGTAGATTGGTTAACTACTACTTTTGAAGGTTTGTTTGATGGCATAACGATTGCCTTAGAATTCGTAGTTGATATATTAGTAGGTTTCTTCGGATTTATCCCTCCTATCTTACTAATGATTTTATTAGCACTATTAGCTTGGAGATTAGCAAATAAAAAGGTTGCACTTTTTACTCTAATTGGTTTATTACTTGTAGACAACTTAGGTTATTGGGAACCAATGATTGATACATTAGCACTTGTACTCTCTTCTGTATTTATTTCCATTATTATCGGTATTCCACTTGGTATATGGTCATCCCAAAGTAATACAGTTCGAAATATTGTTGTACCAATTTTAGATTTCATGCAAACAATGCCAGCATTTGTTTACTTAATTCCTGCCATCTTCTTCTTTAGTATTGGAGTAGTACCAGGTGTTGTTGCATCCGTTATTTTCGCAATGCCTCCAACAATTCGTTTAACTATTCTTGGTATTAAACAAGTACCAGCCGATATTACAGAGGCTACAGAAAGTTTCGGTAGTACAACTGCTCAAAGACTATTAAAAGTTCAACTTCCATTAGCTATGCCAACTATCTTAGCAGGTATTAACCAAAGTATCATGCTTGCTTTATCAATGGTAGTTATTGCAGCAATGGTTGGTGCTCCTGGTCTTGGTGCAGATGTTTATCGTGCCGTTACACAAATTCAAATAGGTCGTGGTTTTGAAGCAGGTATTGCAATAGTAGTACTTGCCATTATATTAGATAGAATTACCCAAAATATGGGTACAAAAAAAAAGGGGGCAAATTAATATGAAAAAAATGATGACTTTATTAGGAGCTGTTACACTTAGTTTAGGCTTAGCTGCTTGTGGATCTGATAGTGCAAGTGATGCAAATGCTACTGTAGGAGAACAAGTAGATTATGAGATTATTGGAATTGATCCTGGTGCTGGACTAATGAAAGCATCTAATAAAGCTATTAGTGATTATGAACTTGAGGATTGGACACTTGTTGAAGGCTCAAGTGCAGCAATGACTGCTTCACTAAAAAAAGCTTATGATAAAGAAGAACCAATTATTGTTACAGGCTGGACTCCTCACTGGATGTTCGCAGCATATGATTTAAAATATCTAGAAGATCCAAAGGGTTCATTTGGTGAGGATGAAAATATTCATACTATTACAAGAAACGGGCTTAAAGATGATATGCCTGAAGCTTACACTGTATTAGATAACTTCTATTGGACTTCAGACGATATGGGCGTAGTTATGATGGATATCTATGAAGGTGAAGATCCAACTAAAGCAGCAGCAAGCTGGGTTGAAGATAACGCAGACAAAGTGACAGAATGGACAAATGGGGTAGAAAAAGTAGACGGTGACAAAATTACCCTTGGTTATGTTGCTTGGGATAGTGAAATTGCTAGTACAAATGTTATTGGAAAAGTGTTAGAAGATCTAGGTTATAAAGTAACATTAAGTCAAATCGAAGCTGGTCCAATGTGGACTGGAGTAGCTGATGGCAGCTTAGATGCATCACTTGCTGGTTGGTTACCAATTACACATGAAGACTATGCTAAAAAATACGAAGGTCAATTTGAAGACCTAGGAGCAAACCTAGAAGGAACAAAACTAGGACTTGTAGTACCAAGCTACATGGATATTGATTCCATTGAAGATTTAAAAGAATAATAGTTAAAGACAGTAAAGGGGGCAGATATATTATCTGCCCCCCTTCTGTTTATTCCGCTTTCTTACTATCTATCAAGCTTTCATTCAACTCATCTAAGCTTTGTCTAATATTCCCTTTACCTGAAAGATTCTCTAACATTTCCTTTATATCAATTCCTGCAGAAGCTTTTAAAGATTCCTGCATCGTAGACATTAAGTTTGTAGCATAGCTTGTTACTTTATTAGCTCCTCCATTACTTCCATCACTACCCGTATCTACCACTGTAATCTTATCAATATTAGATAACGGACTTGCCACTTGTTTAGCGTATTCTGGTAACATATCAAGTACCATATCCAATATAGCCGCCTGACCATATTGTGCATAAGCTTCGGCAATTTTACGTTTTGCTTCTGCTTCAGCTAGACCTTTTAATCGGATAATTTCCGCTTCTGTTTCCCCTTTTGCTTTTTCTGCTTCTGCTTTTGCTAATCCGTCTACACGAACCTTTTCTGCTTCTGCTTTAGCTTGTGATTCAATACGATATTGGTTAGCGTCCGCTTCCGCTATTTCTCTTCGTTTATTTGCTTCTGCTGCTTGCTCCATAGCATAACGATCAGCATCTGCTTTCTTTTTCACTTCAGAGTCATATTGTTTTTCTCTTCTTAATATTTCTTTTTCTTCTAATTCAATTTGCTTTTGTCTTTCAATGATTTTAATTTGCATTTCATGTTCTGTTACCTCTTGTTTAGAGCGTGCACTCTCTAAATCATAGGCTTGGTCAGCACGTGCCTTTGCAATATCTTGATCACGTCTGTAGTCTGCTATTTTCATTTGGTTTTCTTTTTCTGCTTCTGCTATTTCCGTTGCTCTTTCTAATTCCGCTTTTTTCGCATCTTTATCTGCTTCCGCTTTCTTAATTCTTGTTTCCTTATCTGCTTCAGCTGTTGCAATATCGGCATCTCGTTTTACTTGAGCAATTCTAGGTTTACCAAGTGAATCTAAGTATCCATTTTTATCGCGTACATCTTTAATAGTAAAGGAAACAATCATAAGTCCCATCTTAGCCAAGTCTTGAGATGCTACTCTTTGGACTTCTTGAGAGAACTTATCTCTGTTTTTATAAATTTCTTCCACTGTCATACTTCCAAGAATAGAACGTAAATGTCCTTCTAACACTTCTCTTGCTTCGTTTTCTCTATCCTGCTTGCTTTTTCCAAGGAATTGCTCCGCTGCAGTTGCAATCTCACTTATAGATCCACCAACCTTTATAATAGCAGTACCATCTGCCATAACAGGAACACCTTGTTCTGTATATACTTCTGGTGTAGATACATCTAATTTACTAGATAGTAAACTCAGTGGCTCTGATTGTTGAAATACTGGTAAGATAAACGTTCCTCCACCACGTATTATTTTTATTCTATTGCCAGATTCATCTACATGAACATTTTTGGTACCAAGATAACTCCCTGTTACAATTAATGCTTCATCTGGACCAGCTGTTTTATATTTTGCTATAAATATACTTACAAGTGCGATAAGTAAAACTGCTACTACTCCAATAATAATCCATATTTCTAATGCTAAACCCATTCCAGTTCCTCCTCAAATTTTATTTCAGTAAGCCTCTTCTTTTGGTACTACATATGCGACATTACTTCTTATTTCTATAATTACCGTCTCAGTTCCATATGGAATTTCTTCATTATAAAAGCTAGTAGCAGTCTTAGAAATATTGCCACTGTAGCTTTCTATTAGAATTTCTCCATAACCATCTTTCGGAATGGAAACAATTACTCTTGCTATTCTTCCTTTTAATGATTCTTCCGTATACACTAAGGATTCTTCTGCATTTGCTAATGGAACAAATACAAAGAAATGTAGAATAATCGAAATAATAACAGCAATTGCAGTGGAAATTAGCAATATCAACCAGCTATGGATACTTGTATATTTCTCCATAATATATCCTCCTGCAGAGAGGATAGAAAAGAAAGCCAGAATTAGTGTGGGATTTAATATGCCAATGTCTACACTAAAAATGTCAGATAAAAATATGGTTAGTAAAATACAACATCCTGACCCGATCAATATGGTTAAATATATAGAAGAAAGAGGTGTACCAAATAATTCCATAACAATCATTCACTTTCTATTTTATTAAAAGAAGCACACTTTCTTATTAACACTCCCTCCATATTTTCTTGTACTTTTTTATACGGTATAAAGAAGGAAAAGTTTCAATTTTTTCACTTTATTTACAATTTACTTTCCCAAATAATGAACGATTAATAAATTCCAAGTTTTTCTATTTTTAAGTCATCTTTCTTTTTTAGTTTCATATGTTAAAAGGTAGGGAATTTTATATACACATATAGAGCTCCAATAACTCTTCATTATAGAGGATGTGAAGAATCCCATGAACCGTACTGATAAATTGGAAGAAAAAAATACAAAGGTATCCCGAAAACTCCTTATTGGAATAGGATTAACCATCTTATTATTTTTACTTTTTGGAGGATATATTTTTACAGAAAAATATTTTGCCAAAGAGACTGCTTCTTCTAAGCAAGAACTTGGGGATCAAGTAATTATTACCTTACCAAATGGGAAAAAGGTATATACATATGATAACTTACTCGTGGAAGAGGATGGGAAGTTATTATATAAAGGCGAACGAAATACGATTGACTTAACTGGTGGAGTTGTTGTTTATGAAGAATGGGAGAATGAATAAAGAAGAGGTTGTTTGAAGAACAGATTATGGCTTCCTATATTCTTCAAACAAGACTATCTTTTCCCATTACAAATTAGTTTTTGACAAGAAATGGCCTTTTATGTTTCCACATTAATTCTACTGGAATAGAAAAGAAATCCGATAAATGCTGACTAGATAATATTTCTTGCGTACAACCTGATAAGAATTTCTCTCCATCTTTCAACAGAAAAGTATGATTAAATTCAGGCAAGATTTCTTCTACATGATGAGTCACATAAATGATACTTAATTCTCCATCATTCGATAACTTGCCAATTAGCTCCAATAATTGCTCTCTTGCTAGAAAATCTAACCCGGTTGCAGGCTCATCTAAAATCAACAGCTCAGGGTTTAACATAAGTGCCCTCGCAATAAGAACCCTTTGACGCTCCCCTTGAGAGAGGCTTCTATAAGAACGGTCCGCATACTGAATACTTCCCATTCTTTCTAGTAAATCAATTGCTTTATTTTTAACTTCAGCAGTAGGAGTTTCATAAAGTCCAATGGAGGCATATTCCCCACTTAAGACAATTTCAAAGGCACTATCCGATTCGTAAAAACTCTGTTGTAAACGATTAGAAACAAGTCCAATATTTCTTCTTAATGAGCCTCCTAGTTCTGCTTTCCCAAATCTCCTACCTAGAACTTCCATATTCCCAACCGTTGGGTGATAATAAGCACAAATCATATTTAACAATGCAGTCTTACCTGCACCATTTAGACCATAAAGGACCCAGTTCTCTCCTTTTTTTATTTCCCAATTAATATTTTGAAGAATCCATTTTCCATTTCTCTTCCATCCTACTTGTTCCAATTTAACGACCATTAATATCCCCTCCTTTTAACATTTTACAAAAAATTCGAATATTTTTACAATAACAGATTTTTTCACAGCAAAAAAACTTGCTAATAGGAGATATTCATTAAGAAATTACTTAATCTACTCTCTTTTATTAGCAAGTTTCCACAATTGAAAACGCTTAATATTTTATTTTAAAGGCGACCCTCTTTCTAGAGGGTCAGGAATTACTAAGTATTAGCCTACTAATCCTTCTTTTTTAAGAACTGCTTCTAATCCATCAACAGCTTCTACTTCATCTTCACCAGTAGCTGTGATAGTAATTTCTCCACCTTTAGGTACACCAAGAGACATTACACCCATGATAGATTTTAAGTTAACTGATTTGCCTTGGAAAGCAATTTGCATATCAGATTTAAATTTGCTAGCTGCACTTACTAGTAAAGTTGCAGGTCTTGCATGAATACCAGTCTCATCGATTACAGTGAAAGTTTTTTCGCTCATTTTCAAATACCTCCAAATAAAATAATTTGTTACCTTCTTATTTTAGCTGATTTTAGTATCTAATACTAACTTTTTTTCATCTTTTTTTGCCTCTTATTAAATTACACTATATTCTCACAATTATTCAGTCATGTACTTTTTTTAAACTCTATGTATTTTTAGTCTATATTGCACTCTTTATAAATTCCGAGAATATTCTATTCATTTTCTCATTAGTGGCAGCCATAGATTCAGGATGCCATTGTAATCCCAAGAAGAAATTTGGGTATTTTTTATGTTCTACGGCTTCAATTATATAATCACTACTTCTAGCCACTACTTCCAAATCATCTGCTATAACATCAATTGCCTGATGATGTAAGCTATTAACTCTAGTTTTTTCCTCTCCAATAATGTTTGCAAGCTTACTATCTTTTTCTATGGTAATCCAATGTGTGTCCAAACTTCTGTTGACAGATTGAGTATGCTTTATAGAATCTTTGACCTGACTAGGGATGTCCTGAATTAATGTACCACCAAACGCTACATTCACAAGTTGAACACCTCTGCATATAGCCAATATAGGAATGTTTTTTTTCATTGCTTTAGCTAAAAGCTCTTTCTCCACTTTATCACGTAGTAGGATTGTATTTCCTAATTTTTGATGTGGATCCATGCCATATTCCTGTGGATCGACATCTTCTCCACCACTTAAAAGTAAGGCATCACATTGATCAACCATAAACGCAGTAAGTTCTTCCTGAACAAACGGGAGTATAATAGGTACCCCACCATTCGCTGCGACTGCTTTTTGATAATCATGGTGCACATAGGTTCCTTCCATAAATATATTATGATTAACATATGCCCCGGTTATTCCGATAATTGGCTTTCTACTCATATTCCCCATCTCCTACATTTTGGTTGTTTTTTTACAAAATACTAAATATTAAGAATAATTTACTAATAAGTAAGAGAGTTTGTCAATAAGTTAAACTTGTTTTATCTACCTTCCTGTTTGTTTCCATGCATTGTAAGTAGTTCATCCTCTATAATTATGGTAATTCTTGCAAAAAATCACAAAAAAAACCTGATTACATGATATCCTTTTCTTAGTTCCAGTTAATAAAACAGAAAAGAGTGTATCTATAATCAAGTTAATGAATTTATCACCAAACTACTTTCCAATTATGATTACAAGTAGCTGTTACTGTTTTTCTTTCTAATATATAGTTTGCTATTAACTCTGAAGCATCAAATTGTATTTCCCTAATCACTGGTTTATTCTGAAACATAAAATAATCTCCCCCACCACCAGCTCGGTAGTTGTTCATAACCACTTCATAGAAAGCCTCATCATTCAAAGGGTTACCTTCAAATTCTAATTGCACGACCCTTTCTCCTATAGGTCTTGAAATATCAAGTGTATATTCTATCCCTTCCCACATATCATAGTTGTAATGCTGTGGTTTTGGATATAAAAAGGAAGGATTAACAATTGGCTGTCCATTTTCTACTGAGAAATATTTCGCACTTTGCTCTAAAGCATCTCGAATATCTTTCCCACTTAACTTAAGCACTTTAAAAGTATTTGGATAGATATAGTTTGAGACAATGTCTCTCATCGTTACATTACTTTTAAATCCTGGTGATTCATTATTGAATAATGCTGTACATGCAATCTTGACATTTGCATTTTCCATTTGTACTTTATTGATAAATTCTATAAGAGGGCTGTCTGCCAAGCGGATTTTCATTGGATCACTTACTAACATATCACCATCAATAAAACCTATTGGTGTATCTAACCACTTTTGTGTACTTTCTTCATACTCTTTAACTAGTTGTAGTATTTCTTCATCTGCTTCTACATCAGCAGCAGAGAGTAATTGCGACTCTTTTTTCTCAATGCTTCCATCCTTATGGAATACAATGGTCACTTTCCCTACATATTGCCCATTATTACTCGCTTGAACAATTTCTGTTCCATGAACATTTCCTGTTAATTCACGATGCTGATGTCCTGTTAATAAGACATCTAATTCACTAATATCCTCACATATCAGATAACCTTGGTTTTCTCCAGTTAAAGATTCTGTTGGCTCTCCTGTATGAATATCACGTTCAAACCCACCATGGTAGGCAAGAACTATACATTTCGGCTTCTCCACTTTTTGAATATAATCAATCCAACTTTTCGCTTCTTCATATGCATCTTTAAAAGAAAGTCCCGTTATATTCTTTGGATTTTCCCAATTAGGTATATAGTGAGTGGTTAGGCCTAATATAGCAATAGAAATAGATCCTACTTTTTTTATGATATAAGGCTTACCTAAAAATGGTTTTTCAGAATCTTCCTCCACAATATTTGCACATAACCATGGAAATTTTGACTCCTTAACTGCATTCTTTAAGACTTCCAATCCATAATTAAATTCATGATTTCCTATTACCGCAGCATCATACTCAAGTTTATTCAGTATTCTAATCATTGGATTTTCTTTATGAGCTAAAAAGTTTACATAATGATAGGTTAATGGAGTTCCTTGTATTAAATCTCCGTTATCTATCAAAATGGTATGAGGATTTTCCGCTCTTTCTCTCGCTATAATGGAAGAAATTCTGCCAAGCCCTACAGACTGAGAACTATTATTTCCATAACTTAGTGGAAAAACGGTTCCATGAATGTCACTTGTTAATAATAGCGTTACTTCTGTTTTCAAGTTTTCAACTCCCAAACTATGTATTTAAGAAATAGGACTTATGTAATATGTTATATCTAAAAAACATTATTATTGAATGTAAAAGTAATATTCATCCAATATTAGCATCATTATAGCAAGTTACCTTTTATTTAACTACTATAAATAAAGGTTTTTTGCCAAATATCAAAGTAAACCACTCTATCATACTATTAAAATTACAATCTTTACAAAACATTAAACATTTTTTTACACAAACATTCCTTCTTTTACGACATTGGTATGTTATATTTTTACACGTAATAACATATAACATCATTTGGGGGTTTAAAAATGTTTAAAAAATTAGCAACACTAGGTCTTTCTCTTACTCTAGCAGGTGTCCTAGCAGCATGTGGATCATCTGATGAAGGGTCATCTAGTGAAACAAGTGGTTCAACTTCAACTGGATATGAGCCAACTGAATTAACAGTTCAATTCGTACCGTCACAAAATGCGGACACATTAGAAGCAAAAGCAAAACCATTAGAAGGTCTATTATCTGATGAGCTTGGAATTCCAGTTACAGTTAGTGTATCTACAAACTATAACACTATCATTGAAGCAATGGATTCTAAGAAAGTAGACGTAGGTTTCTTACCTCCTACTGCTTATGTTTTAGCAAAAGATAAAGGTTCTGCAGAAGTAATTCTTCAAGCACAACGTTTTGGAGTTAATGATGACGGTACTCCAACAGATGAATTAGTAGATTTTTATAAAAGTCAATTTATTGTAAAAGCTGATTCAGGCATTGAATCTGTAAAAGATTTAAAAGGTAAAACGATTGCTGTACAAGATGTAACTTCTTCTGCAGGTTATGTATGGCCAGTAGGAAAATTACAAGACAATGGACTTAAAGTACCTGGCGATGTAGAAACAGTAACTGTAAAAGGTCATGACCAAGCTGTAATTGCTTTATTAAATGGAGATGCAGATGCTGCTGTAACATTCCAAGATGCACGCAATATCGTTAAAGGCGACTACCCTACTGTTTTTGAAGATACTAAAATTATCGAATTCACAGAAGCAATTCCAAACGATACAATCTCAGTTCGTTCTGATATGACTGATGAGTGGAAAAAGAAACTTCAAGATGCATTTATTGCAATTGGTAAGAGTAAAGAAGGGCACCAAATTATCTCTGATGTATACTCTCATGAAGGATATGTAGAATCAGAAGATAGCAAGTTTGATATCGTTCGTAAATATAATGAAGAAGTAACGGAATAGTAAGACTTTTTACTTTTTAGTACATAAGTCAAGCAATGTTTAATTGATTTTTGTAATTCAGATTACATCTATTCCAGCCAACCATTTAGAAATTCTAAATGGTTGGACTTTTTTCTATTAAATGCCGGATATCTGTTAGAAACTGGACAAGTATCCGACATTTAATAGAGAAAAGAAGCTTAAAAGGTCAGTTTCCTTTTTCTAAAAATATGAGAAAGTTGGTAGGCAATTGATACAGTTTAAGAATGTAACGAAAGTTTATCCGAACGGCACAAAAGGATTAAATGACATCAACATTACGATTAATGAAGGAGAATTTGTCGTAATTGTAGGACTATCAGGTGCTGGAAAATCTACTTTTCTTCGCTCCATTAATCGACTTCATGAAATTAGTGAGGGTGAAATCTTAATAGATGGCAAATCAATCACAGCTGCTAAAGGCGCTGGTTTAAGAAAAATCCGTCGTGATATAGGCATGATTTTCCAAAGTTTTAATCTAGTAAAACGCTCATCTGTATTAAAAAATGTTTTGTCAGGTCGAGTTGGTTATCACAGTACAATGAAAACTATCCTTGGTCTATTTCCGAAAGAAGATGTAACTCTATCTCTTCGTGCATTAGAACGAGTGAACATCTTAGAGAAAGCATACTCAAGAGCAGATGAGCTTTCAGGTGGTCAACAGCAGCGTGTCTCTATTGCACGTGCATTGGCTCAGGAAGCACAAATAATATTAGCTGATGAACCAGTAGCATCTCTTGATCCACTGACAACTAAACAAGTTATGGATGATCTAAAACGAATTAATGAAGAAGATGGAATTACAACGATTGTTAACTTGCACTTTGTGGATCTTGCCCGTCAATATGCTACTAGAATCATTGGCTTACGTGCTGGAGAAGTAGTATTTGATGGTCCTGTTCATGAAGCAACAGACGAAGTTTTCTCTCAAATCTATGGTAGAGAAATTAAAAAAGATGAATTATTGGGTGAGCCAGTATGAGTGGAAAGGAATCAAATGTAAAAACATTAAATTCACCTAAGCCACCAGCCAAAACAAAGTTCATGTTTACTGTTATTCTCATTATTGCTCTATTATGGTGGAGCGCTTATAAAGCGGATGCAACGTTTAGTGAATTAATTGCTGGTTTTCCTAATATTTTTGATGTTCTTGTTCAAATGTGGCCACCAGATTGGGCTTACTTTGAAAGGATAGTAGAACCTTTGCTTGAAACGATTAGAATGGCCATTCTCGGTACTACTTTTGGAGCAATTATTGCCATACCACTTGCCATCGTTTGTGCAAGTAATATTGTTCGAGTTTCCTATATATTTTATCCATTCCGCTTTATATTAAATTTAATTAGAACCGTACCTGATTTATTACTAGCTTCTATCTTTGTTGCTATCTTTGGTATTGGTGCACTGCCAGGTATTATCGCATTAACTATTTTTTCGATTGGATTAGTTGCGAAGCTATTATATGAAGCTATTGAATCAATCGATCCTGGTCCGCTTGAGGCAATGACGGCTGTCGGCGCTAACAAAATTCAATGGATATTTTTTGGAGTTATTCCACAGGTTACTGCACATTTTACTTCGTATGTTTTATACACCTTTGAAGTAAACGTTCGTGCTGCAGCCATTTTGGGATTAGTCGGAGCAGGTGGGATTGGTGAGTACTATGACCGTACCCTTAACTTCCTGCAATATGACAGAGCATCCTCTATTATTATACTTACATTAATAGTCGTGCTTTTTATTGACTATGTTAGTACGAAATTACGGGAGAAATTACTATGAGCCAAACAAACACTAAAGTAAATAAACCGAAAAAGAAATACTTATTTAAAACGGTCATATTTGTGTTGCTTGCACTCTTGTATATTTGGGCTTTCTCCGGTATGCCAATAAACTCTATTAAAGAGACAGCTGGGCAAATTTCACAAGCTATATTCACTGGGATTTTCCATCCAGACTGGGATTATGTTTATTTACCTGAAGGAGAAGATTTATTACGAGGACTTCTTGACACACTAGCTATTGCTATTTTAGGTACATTTATTTCCGCTATCCTATGTGTACCTTTCGCTTTCTGGGCTGCTAACAACATGTCAAAAGGTAAGGTCGTTTCTGGTTCAGGAAAGTTTGTTTTAAGCTTTATACGTACATTCCCAGAAGTTGTTATGGCTATTTTATTTATTAAAGCAGTTGGACCAGGGTCTTTCGCCGGGGTACTTGCATTAGGTCTTCACTCTATTGGTATGCTAGGAAAGCTATTCTCTGAGGAAGTGGAGAATCTTGACATGGGACCAACCGAAGCACTAACTGCTACTGGTGCAAGTAGACTACAAGTATTGTGGTTTGCTGTTCTACCTCAAGTTATGCCTGGTTTCTTATCTTATACATTATATCGCTTTGAGATCAACATTCGTTCCGCTGCAATCTTAGGTGTTATTGGAGCAGGTGGTATTGGTACTCCTCTAATTTTCGCATTAAGCTCTAGGGATTGGGATCGTGTTGGTATTATCCTATTAGGTATAATTGTTATGGTTACCATTATTGATGCTATTTCAGGATACTTACGTAAAAAAATCATCTAATACTTAATAACCACATTGACATAAAGATTGTTAATGTGGTTTTTACAATAGAAATTATTTTAATATTAACAATTCTCTCTTCAATTCATATACAATACTAATAATGATTGATTTTGTTTGATCATATAATTCTATATGTTCTGTAGTGAACAAAGTCATTATCTATAATAAAAAAGGAGTGTTATATTATATGAGCAGAAAATTACTACTTACTCATTCTATTGATCATACTCTACTAGAAAAATTAAAGACGTCATTATTAGATTGGGATATTATTGCTGCCACAACAAAAGAAGAGTGGACAAATCACCTTGTAGACGCAGAAATTATTCTTGGCTGGCGAGGGAAATTCGATAGAGAAAGTGTTTCTAAAAACAAGAATTTACAATGGATTCAAACCTGGAGTGCTGGTGTCAATACTCTACCATTAGAGCAATTATCAGAACAAAATGTAACCATCACTAGTGCAAACGGTGTTCACAGCAATCCTATTTCAGAAACTATTTTTGCACTTATGCTTGGATTAACAAGAAATATTCATGGATATGTACGTAACCAAACAAAAAAAGAATGGGATAATAGAGACTTAACTCTTGAGATACATAATAAAACCATTGGTATTATTGGTGTTGGCGCTATTGGAAAAGAAACAGCTAAAATAGCTAAAGCTTTTGGCATGCATGTTATAGGTGTTCGTAATTCTGGAAAACCTGAACACTATGTTGATTCCATGTATACCTCCGAGCAGCTAGATGAAATACTCCCTGAATGTGATTATGTAGTAGTAACCCTTCCATTAACCGATGCTACTTATCATATGTTTCAAGCAAAACAATTTAAACAAATGAAAAATTCAAGCTTTTTTATTAATATTGGTCGTGGTGGACTTGTAAAAGAAGATGATTTAATTGATGCATTAGAAACTGGCGAAATTCTTGGTGCAGGGCTTGATGTATTTGAAAAAGAACCACTTCCACAAACTAACAAGCTATGGGATTTAGAAAATGTTATCGTTACTCCACATACTTCAGGATCCACAGAACACTATGATAGTAGAGTCATAGAAGATATATTTTTACCTAATTTAGCTAGCTATTTAAACAAGGAACCTTTAGTTAAAAATGTAGTGGATTATCAAAAGGGATATTAATGCTCTCTTTGAAATAGAGTATTAGTTATCGTATTTTTGTCTATAGTAAGAGATTTCCTCTCTTACCGATATGATAAGTGTTCGAAGCAAGCCATTTCCAGTGCATTACTATAAAAAAGAGTATGTACCCTATAAACTGGGTACATACTCTTTTTTATGCATTATTCTTTTGATATTTTTTTTGCGAACTAGATCGTCGATAGCTCATATAAAGCTTTTGGATAAGAAAACCAACTAATAGAATCATTACAAGCAATAATGTAATGGTTGCTCCAGGTGGTGTACCAAGATGATAGGAAGAAAATAATCCTGTAAAGATGCTAAAGGCTGCAACAATGATAGCAACCACAAACACCCATTTGAATCCTTTCACCAATTTAATTGAAAATGCAGCAGGAAGAACTAATAATGCTGACACTAATAACACACCAATTGTAGGAATAATAACAGATATAGCTATTCCAGTTATAATACTAAAAGTAACCGATAATAAATTTGTATTTATGCCACTTGTTGTTGCTGTATCTTCATCAAAAGTCATTAAATACATTTGTCTATTAAAAATAATAAAGAAAATAATAATAATGGCTGATACAATTGCTAATACATTTACTTGTTGTGCACTAATAGTAATAATACTTCCGAATAAATATTGATCCATACTAGTAGTCATTCCACCACTTGATATACTCATTAAAAATAAAGCAAAAGACAAACCTGCTGCCATTAATATTGCAATCGATACTTCTGAATAAGTATGATAAGCTCTTCGCATATACTCAATACCCAATGCTCCTGCAATTACAACAAGAAGGCTGGATAAGGTAATATTTGTTTGAAAAAAATATCCAATAGCTACTCCTGCCAAAGAAATATGTGATAAGGTATCTGCCATTAATGCTTGTCTTCTTAGCACTAAATATATACCTATCACAGGAGCAATTATTGCAATAAGCCCACCTGCCCAAAATGCTCTTTGCATGAATTCAAGGTTAAACATTTCCATCCGCCCTTTTCTCCTTTCTCGATGTGTATAATTTTATCTAAATAGTCTTCTACTTCATCTTGATCATGTGTAACCATAATAACTGTTCGATTATGTTGGATTACCTGATGCTTCATAAATTCATAAAATCCTTTTCTACTGTTTGCGTCCATTCCTGTTGTAGGTTCATCTAATACTAATAAATCAGGTTCAGATGCCAAAATTCGTGCAATCACAATTTTTTGCTTTTGTCCTCCTGATAGTTCACCGACCTTTTTAAAACGATACTCCCACATACCTACCATATCTAAAGCTTTTTTAATTGCGTCATGGTCTGTTTGTTTCATTTTTTGGAACCATTTTTTCTGTTGAAAACGGCCCGACCTTACTAATTCCATAACAGTACTAGGAAATCCTACATTAAAGGAAGCAACTTGTTGTGGTACATAACCAACTGTTAATTTCTTTCCATTCAAATTAACTTTATTAATAGAAACCTCACCAGACCACGGCTTCAATAAGCCAAGTAATAATTTTAGCAAGGTTGATTTACTTGCACCATTAGGTCCAGTAATTCCAACAAATTCCCCATACTCTAAATCAAATGATACGCCATCTAAGGATGGTGTATGTTCGTATCCAAAGGTTAACTCTCTAACCGTTGCTAGTTTCATTTCTTTCTCCCCTTCCTTTGTCCCCCAATTTTTTAATACAATTTAAAATTCTATATGTTCAAGCTTTTATTATGATTTTTCCGTTCTAAATCATTATATACAAATAGTAACTATTCCCATAACTTCATCCTATCGAAAACTGTGTTGCATATCTTTTCACAAAGAATATACCTATTTCGTATTCATTCCGATTTAATATAAAGAAATTAAGATTAAATGATATGATTCTGCCTAATGATTTTATATGAGATTTACTAGGAGGTCAAGAACTTTTTTGCCTATACACGATTACACTTATATCACTTAAATTAATGTAAAAACATTATTTTAGTGATTAAACACTGATAACACTGGGTATATATACAATATACAAACAAAAGCATTACCTAGTAGTTAAACTAGATAATGCCTAAGTTCAGCATTATATTGAAAGAATTATAGTCTAACAACTCTTCCATTAAATGTAGATTTCCAATAGCCACTGTCCATAGAAGCAATAGCTACTCCTGTAGAACTTTGAGATCCGATGAATTTACCATTTCCGATATAAATACCAACATGTCCATCAGTTTTATACGTATTGAAGAATACTAAGTCACCTGGTTGAATATTATTAATAGAAACTTGGGAACCTGTATTTTTTAAACCATCTGTGCTAGCAGGAATACTATAACCTGCTTGTGAATATGCCCAACTTACAAATCCTGAACAGTCAAATAATCCATTTGCCACGTCAGAAGCAGTTCTTCCACCACCAAATTTATAAGTTGAATTCCCAATATATTTATAACCTGCTGAGATAGCTGTTGCTTTTCCTCCAGTAGCTTTTGATTCACTGCTGCTACCAACAGATGTTGCTACTAAATTGTTTAAACTATCTGTTTCTCTTTGTTGAACTATTTGCTGTACACTTGCTTCTTGTGTATTTAATGCACCATACTTTTGCTCTAATTCAGCTTTTTCAGCTTTGAAAGATGCTTCTTCATTCTCTAAATCTTTCTTCGCTTGTTCATTGCTTTCTTGTTGACCAACATTTTGTTTTTGCATTTCTTCAAGATCTAGTTTCATATCTTTTAACTTAGTATAGTTTGTTTCAACATCTGCTTTTTTAGCTTCTACTTCTTTTTTATCTTTTTCGTTGCTTGCGATTAAATCTTGATCAGCTTCCATGATTGTAGCTACTGCACCAACACGATCAACGAAATCTTTGAAACTCTCCGCACCAAATAATACTTCAATATAATCAACACTTCCACCATTTTCTTGGAAAGTGCGCGCTCTCTCTTTTAATATATTATTTCGTTTTTCAATTCTATCTTCTAACTCTGTAATAGCTTTTTGAAGAGAAGCAATTTCTTCTTCTGTTTCTTTCATTTTCACTTGAGTTTCATCTATTAAAATTTGGTTTTCTTCAATAGCTTTGTTTACTCTTTTAATTTGAGCATCTAATTTCTCTACTTTTTTCTGCGCTTCTGCAATCTTTACTTGCGCGTCAGTAATCTGGCTTTGCAAATCTGATTTTTGTTGAGAAATACTTGATTGCTGTGTTGCATTAGCATGAATTGCTGGGATCGTTAAGCTGCTACCTAGTCCAAGCAATAGAGTTGTGTTTAGTACTACTAGTTTCTTCTTTAACATTTCATTTCCCCCTGCACGTATCTAATGTCGTTTTTATTTTTATCTATCTATGTATCATTTATGGATGTATTCAATGTAGAGAGATTCTTTTAATATAGTACTCTCTCATTCTTTTTTCAAATAAAAACCTGTTTTCGACGAAAAAACATTCTTTGAAACATCTTTCGCCACAAATAGAAGTATAACATCATAATTTGTCATTTAAGTAATAGAAATATTACAGTTATATTTCAATTTGGGTTTTTTTGAATAAGTTCACCATTTTTTCATATTATTATCCCTTGCATTTCCTTAATAGTTCCGCTTTTACATACTTTACTCTGCATAATTGTCTTTTTCTTACAATTAGAGCGAAATATATCAAAAGACACTTGACTTCAACAAGTTGGAGGAGAATGGACGGAGAAAACAAAAGGATAGAAATTAGAATGACTCCTATAAAAGATGAAGTATAAAGAAGAAAAAATATTCTTACTCAACAGACAGTTTACCATACTGAAATAATAATTTACTAGATTTGTCACTTTATTGATAAACCTTTTTATTTCCTTTAAAGTAGGCTATGTTATTACAATGAGTTTCTATTTTAATAAAGGATGATTTATTTTGAAAAAAGTTATTATTATTGGTGGAGGAATTTTAGGAGCATCAACCGCTTATGAACTATCAAAAAAAGGTGTAGAGGTTGTTGTCATTGACCGCGAAGACATTGGACAAGCCACAAAAGCTGCTGCTGGAATTATTTGTCCTTGGAATTCGCAACGTAGAAACAAACGATGGTATGTGCTAGCTAAAGAAGGTGCAAAATACTACCCTGATTTAGTAGAACAACTATCAGGTTATCATGATTTAGATATAGGATATAAAAAGGTAGGTGCACTATGTCTTCATTCTGATGAAAATAAACTGGAGCAAATGAGAGAAAGAACGTTAAAAAGAAAGCTAGATGCTCCTGAAATTGGAGATATCTCTATCTTAACCTCTAATGAAGCAAGAGAATTATTTCCTATCTTAACAAATGATTTTCATGCCTTACATATTAGTGGCGCCGCTAGAGTAGATGGCTTTGCAATGCGTAATGCATTACTAGAAGCTAGCATAGTATTAGGGGCTCGTTATTATCAATCTAATGCAAGGATTCTTTGGGATAAAGGCAGAATTACAGGAGTACAATTACAGAATCAAACTTCTATTTATGCGGACGAGGTTATAATTACTGCAGGTGTATGGGCAAACGAACTATTAGAGCCTCTTCAATTAAACTTCGACGTAAATGCACAAAAGGGACAGATTATGCACATAAGTATTCCTAAGAGTAATTGTAATGAATGGCCAGTTGTGATGCCTCCACATGATCAATATTTGTTAACATTAAATAATCGAATTGTAATTGGGGCAACACATGAAAATATATCAGACTTAAATCCTGATATTACGCTCGCTGGTATGAAAGAAATTATGGATAAAGCATTCTTTTATGCACCTGAACTAATGAATAGTAAGCTAGAAGAAATGAGAATAGGATATAGACCATTCACAGCAGATTTCCTACCTATTTTCGGTAAAGTCAATCAGTATGAAGGCTTGTCTATTGCAAATGGATTAGGGGCATCTGGATTAACAATGGGTCCTTTTATAGGCAAACAATTAGCCAATTGGATGACAGGAAATAACATCACTATTGATTTAGAGGACTATTCCATTAATAGCTCTATTAAAGAATTGTAAAGGCTTCTTTTTTTAGCCTTTACAATTCTTTTAGTATTTCGTATAACTCTACTGATTCTCTGGACGGCGTAACCCCAAATTCTTCTTCTAGCATTTCTTTTAATTGCTTAAAAACATTAAGACCTTCCGTTTTATGCATATGATTTGTATGAATTCTTATTAACATTTGATAATATTTTTCCGCATAAGGATTTAAAGAGATGGCCTTTTTTAAATAAAGAATAGCTAAATCTACATGTGACTCCATTAGTTCCTTTGCTAACCTTTCAATGAATAATAAGTATTTCTCTTGGAAATCTTCTTGCTTAGATCGACACCATTGATAATCGTTACCTTCTAAATAATCTCCTGTATATAAATCTAGTACACTTTCGTAATCTTGTTGGTTGAATTTTTTTATACTTGCATTCTTAGTTAATAACTCTAGTTCTTGCACATCTGATTGAAAGCTTAAATTCATTACATAGCCATTTCCATTTTTATGAATTAATTCTTCATACCCTATTTCTCGAAACATTTTTCTTAAATAGGAAATACAGGTATAAAAATTCACTTTGGCTTTCTCATAATGAGTATCTGGCCATAAACTATCAATAATCTTATCTTTATCAAGCACCGCATCTTTATGATGAAAAAAATAAGCACAAAGCTCTTTCACCTTATATGTCTTCCAATTAAGAGGTGCTTCATCCTTACCAACATAAACTTCAAAATTATTTAAGAAATGGACATGTATTTGGTTACTAGGTGATTCTCCCTGCATGGCAACCTCTTGTCTCTTTTCTTCCAATCTTTCTATCGTTTTTTGTAGTCTCTCCACTCTTACTGGCTTTAGAAGATAATCCATTACATACAATTCAAAAGCTTTGACCGCATATTCACTATATGCAGTCAAAAAGACAATAGGAATATCTTGGTTCCAGGAACTAATTTCCTCTGCAACTTCTATCCCATTCATTTCAGGCATCTCTATATCCAAGAAAAGCAAATCAACTTTTGCTCCGTTCCTCATACTTTCCAACAAATGTAAGGGGTTTACAAATTTATGAATGAAAATTTCTTCATTTTTATGATGGAAAAGACTATTTAATTTTATTTCTAATATATTTAATGCCATTTCTTCATCATCTAATAAATAAATTTCCAAATATCACCACTCCTTTTTAGAGGTTATTCTTTAACTAAAACTTAATATATCGTCATTTCAACTGTCGTTCCTTTATTTACTTCACTTCTTATGACTAATTCTGATCCGTAATAGTATTTTAATCGCTGATTGATATTCTTCAACCCAACATGTCCTTCTTCTTTTTTATTCGTTTTTAAACTTTCTAGCATTTCTTTAGATAGACCAATGCCATTATCTTGAATGCTTATTAAAATTTTCTCTTCTATTTTTACTACAGTTAATTTCACTTCTCCCCCTTCTACTTTTTTACCGATACCATGTCTAATGGCATTTTCAATTATTGGTTGAATAATTAAAGGCGGTACCATAAAGCTACCTTTAACCTGAATATCATATGTCATCTTAAATCGGTTATAAAATCTCACCTTTTCGATTTCTACATACGACTGTACCAATTGTAATTCTTTATTAAAGGGAATAAGCGTATTCGTATTATGAAAATCAAAGCTACTTCTTAAATAATCAGCAAAATTCTCTGTCACTTCTCGGGATTTCTCTACATCTGTGTAACTTAAGGCAATTATGGTATTTAATACATTAAATAAAAAATGTGGTTTAATTTGAGACTGTAAAAATGCCACTTCCATTTTAATAGATTGATTAACAGCTTCTCTCATCATAAGTAGATTTTTTACACGTGCTTCAAACTCTGCTGAATGAAAAGGTTTAGTAATAGAGTCATTCGCACCCATATGTAAAATATTCATACGATCTGCTTGATAAGATGAATCTATAACCATTAATAATGGTAAATCAACAAGACTATGCGTTTCTCTAATTTGCTTGCTTAGCTCAAAACCTGAAACATTAGGCATTACTAAGTCAGAGATAACTAAATCTACTTTAGGATGTTTTTTTAGTAATAATAAAGCTTCTTTCCCGTCATTAACCGCAATTACTTTAGCTGGAATGGATTCAATAATATCTATCATTATTTTCAAACTAGAAATATCATCATCTACCATTAGAATGGTATAATCAAATTCACCTTTTGTATAATAGGGAAACTCCATATTAAATGGATTAACAATCAACTCTTTTTTTGTAGTCGAACGTTCATATTTAACATGTTGAGCATGATTAGCGATAGGAAATGAGATTTGAACAATGGTTCCTTTTCCTTCTTCACTTTTTATTTGAATTTTCCCATCCTGCAAATCTAACAATTGCTTAACAATTCTTAATCCTAGCCCCTGTATATCATCACTCTCTTGGTTTTCAAACATTAATTGAATATCTAGTAATTTTTCTTCTGGAATACCTATACCATTATCGGCTATATAAAAAAAGATTCGATCATTTTCCCATTTACTACTTAATACCACTTCTCCTGAATAACTATATTTAAGTGCATTATCAAGTAAATTACTAATAATTTGTCTAAACCTGTTCACATCAGCAGTAATGTACGGGAAATCTCGTGGAATGTTATTAATCAATCGAATATTTTTTTGTTCAGCCATAATTTCAAAAATGGCTTTTTCGATTTCAATAACCGAGTATGAATCTACTGTTGTTTTTTCGACTTTAATTAAACCTTGTTTTAGATTGACAAAATCCTTAATATCTCTTACTAATACACTCATTCGAATACTCAATGAGTTAATTAATTCTACGTTTTTTCTCCATTCAGAATGGTCTTCATGACTGATATTCTTTAACATGGATTCAGAAATATGATGCAACCCACTAATCGGTGTTAAGAATTCATGTGTTGTTCTTTCAAAAAATTCGTCCTTAACACGGTTCATTCTTATTAATTCTAATGACAATTCCTCATTCTCTTTAAAAGAATCAGCAAAACGCATAGATAGTAATAGTGAAAACATAAGTAATGTTCCAAATGGTGTTAATAAAAGCCAATTATCAATATAGTTGTTGGTGTAGGCATTCATATTTGTTGCTAATACATAAAACGAAATAGAATAAATTGCGAGCAGTAAGAATAACCCTTCCTTATCTTTATGGAAGTATGCCAATTGAAAAATATATGCTGCATAAACAATAGCAATAATCCCCATAATCGTATGAAGTATTAATATAAAGTTCGGTACAGTCTCTATAAATACCAAATCATAAATTAACATAATGATACATGTTGTAATAAGTGGAATAATCAATTTGGGTGAAGCATACTTTTTATGTGCTGTTAACAAATAAGCAAAAAGTGTGATAATGGTAATGGATAAAGAGAAATACTGTATCCTCAAAAGTGAAGCATAAGATAGATGAGGTAGGACAAAATAGATAACTTTTTCTCCATGCGAAAAAATATAAAGACCTATTCCTAAACAGATTCCTGAGAAAAATAGCAAGTATCTATTTCTTCTCCATTGAAAAAACACTCCAAAAAAGTATAAACTCATAAAAATAAATATAGCTACTAGTATCCAATCCTGTGCAATTTTATTGTCCTTTAAAGCCGTAATATCATCTGGCATCCCAAAATAGATAGGAAAATTCAACCCACCACTAGGAGGGTATATATAGTTTGCTACCTCAATCACCAATTCATTTTCTCCTTTTTGAAGAGGAAAAAACACAGTATATGGTCTATTACCTGGTATGTAGTCTGAATTCTTACTTGGATTTCCTACCTGTGCAATGAGTTTTCCATTTAAGTACATTTTATGTGCCATTTGGATAGAAGTAGTTTTCAGTCCATAAACAGGTAGCAATTCTTGATCATTCATATTAATAATTAACCTATAAGTTCCACTCCCGTATCCACTTTTGGAATCCATTAAGTTCTTCCAATTGCCCCAAACATTTGTATAAATGGAGTCTAAATGATTACTTGACTGAAACTGTACGGGAGTATATAATTCATTTTTTATAAATTGCCACTCTCCAACTAGTGGAATCTCTCCATATTTTATATCATTCATTTCTATATCTATCTTTCCATTTAGAGCACTAGGTCCATCTTCCTTCTGCCCTATAAAGATCAAATAAATAAAGAGATACATTCCTATGAAAAAAACAGAAACCGTTAGGATAGATAGTAATTTCTTCATATGGTTCTCCCTACATAAGTATAATAAAATGAGTCTGTAATAAATATTAGCGTTTGATTAGGAAAATGCAATAGAAATATAGGTAAATGTAGCATTATATCATTTTCTTAAGTGAAAAAAGGAAGACAATCTAATAATCCCTCGTATTTACAGCATCTTAAATCTCTATTTTTAAGATATTTTTAAGTTAAATACGATATTATTGTGTTAATATAGGAAAATAGACATAGACTTTACTATGATAAAAAATTAATCCAACTTAGTAAATATTCATAAATAAAATAGTATTGGGTAATTTGTCATATTTTGTTTCTTCCTTCTTCTTGAGTGAACATAGAAGTAGATAAGGAGTTGGTACTTGTGATCATAGTAGTAATCATTACTTTTCTTGCATTACTGTGGATCTGCACGCAATTCTTTTTAAGGAAAAGAGTATTAAAAAGTAAGAAAAGAAAACTAAATGCACGCTTAAATCAATGCTTAGACTTCAATAGAGCAAAAAAAGAAAGTACATAACAACTATTTAGGCATAAAAAAAAGAGATGGTTAAATCAACTCTTTTTGTAACAGATGTATTTTCATCATCCGCTTTTATTCAAATAGCCTTAGGGGGATTAAGGAAAATGAGTAGAATTATTACCATTACTTCCGGAAAGGGAGGAGTTGGAAAAACCACTGCTACTACTAATTTAGGGATTTCTCTTGCAGTTAGTGGCTATAAAGTATGTTTGATTGATGCAGACTTTGGTTTGCGAAATTTAGATGTACCACTTGGTTTAACGAATCGCCTTATTCTGGATATATCAGATTATTTAAATGGAATATGTTCTTTGAATCATGTTATTGTCAGCCATCGTACGTTGAAAAACTTGCATTTAATACCAGGTAGTAAAACAAAGCTAATTTCCGAGCTAGATCAAGACTTATTTGTAAACATGATACAAGAAATAAAACCTTTATATGATTTTATATTAATAGATTCACCTGCTGGAATTGAGGGCGGTTTCTTCAATGCAGTTCATACAGCTAATGAAGCTATTATTGTTACTACACCTGACAAAACCGCATTACAGGATGCAGATAGAGTAATCGGATTACTAGAAAAACAAAAGATGAATCGTCTATCGTTTATTGTTAATTTTATTAATCCAAGTAAAGTTGAAATAGATAACATTATTAATCAATTACATATTGATTATCTAGGGTATATTCCTCCAGATCCGAACATCATTGCTGCCAACAATAAAGGAATTCCTATTGCGCTAAATCCAAATTTACAATCTGGGTTACTTTTTAGAAAAATTGCAAATCATTTATCTAAACAAGAATACAATTCGACAATGGAGTTTCCAGTTACTCAATCAAAACAGCACTTCTTTCTCCATCGAAAATTAAATAAATTCAAGCTATCCTTATAAAGATTTTTATTTTTCGTTTCATGGCGAAAATTGTCAAATTCGCCATGAAACTGTCGAAATCAGTCCTTATTTTTTGTAAATAGGAATATCATATACTAATGTATAAGAACTTAATAAACTATATAAATTGGAGATTTGATTCACTTGCTTCGTTGCCCAAGCTATGTCTGTAGCATATTGATGTGTAGCAACCCCTGTCTTATCTGCTGCACTAGGATTCCATCTCATCTTATATAATGTATTTTGACCAGACTTGATATAGCCCTCAGCAATGAATCTTGCTCCTCCAATAATAGCAGCTTCTGGCGAGAACCAGCCTGCATTGTAAGCATATTGTGCTCCACTTGACACTGCAGATCCATCATAAGCTCCAATACCATACATATTATAAACCATTCTGCCATTCACCATTACACCATTAGCTAGTGTAGAAGTTCCATTACCAGTCTCCAATAATGCATGAGAAATTAGATACATTTCATTCACGTTATATGCATTGGCAGCAGTAATAAAAGAAGATGCCTTACCTGCAAGTATACCTTTACCTGCTAAAATTTTGCTATTAACTTCTGCATCATTGACATTTGCTTTTTTAGATAAATTTAGAAATTGAAGAGATGAAACTGAATCATTAATAAAATTATCAGGGTTTATATAGTAGGATGTATCTTCCTTACTAGCAGTCACCCATCCTTGACTTGAGCCTACTTTATACCAGTAATATCCATCAGATCCCTTAATTTTAGATGTAATAGTCAATACTTTACCGCTACTTACCGTACTAACAACAGAATATTCTGTTCCAGCTCCTCCTCTTAATCTCCAGCCACTTCCTAAGACTGTTCCCTTTGTTGGATCGGAGCTTTTAAAGGCTACTGCATCTTCTCTAATATATGTATCATATTTTTTATCTGTTTGCGGATCAGCATTTAATTGAATAGTTGTCATTTCTTCTAAAGTTAAATCATAATTCGTATAGTTTTTTTCTATAGTAGCATTTGAAGAATCACTATTCCCTTTTTCCATTAAATACTCAGAACTTACATATCCTTCTATGTTATTCACCTTTATTTTCGACCAACCATTAGACTCAGACTCAACTGTCACAACCGTTCCCGCTGAAAGCTTCGTTAGTACTTGTCCGCTTGTAGATGGGGTAGAGCGAACATTTAAGCTCGATCCTGCTGATACATTTACCACTTTTTCTGTAGTTTGTGGTGTTTCTTCTTCTGGCTCTTCTGTATCAGGTTGATTAGAAGAAGTATCTTGGGTAGCTAAGTATTCACTACTTACATATCCTTCTATATTATTCACTTTCACTTTTGACCAACCATTTGCTTCTGACACTACTGTTACTACCGTATCTTTTGAAAGTTTCGTAAGTATTTTTCCACTTGTCGATGGAGTAGAGCGAACATTTAAGCTCGATCCTGCTAATACATTTACCACTTTCTCTATGGTCTGTGGTGTTTCTGGTGTTTCTTTCTCTGGCTCTTCTGTCCCAGGTTGATTAGAAGAAGTATCTTGGGTAGCTAAGAATTCACTACTTACGTATCCTTCTATATTATTCACTTTTACTTTCGACCAACCATTTGATTCGGACATGACTGTTACAACCGTATCCTTCGAAAGCTTCGTTAGTACCTTCCCACTTGTTGATGGGGTAGAACGAACATTTAAGCTCGATCCTGCTAATACATTCACCACTTTCTCTATAGCTTGTGGCGTTTCTTCTGTCTCTTTTACCGGTTCTTCTATCTCAGGTTGATTAGTAGAAGTATCTTGTGTTGTTAAGTATTCACTACTTACATATCCTTCTACGTTATTCACTTTTATTTTTGCCCAACCATTTGACTCTGAAAGTACTGTTACTTTTGTCCCTGCTGATAGCTTTGTTAAAATGGTACTACTTTTCGAAGCAGCTTTTCTCATATTGAGCGATGAGTTTTTTTCCACATTTACAAGCTTTATCTCTTGTTGTTGTGTGGAATTATCTTCCTTAGGAGTATCACTTATTTTAGTACTAGATAAATATTGTGTGGAAACATATCCATCTTTTCCATATACATTAATTTTCGCCCACCCATTTGATTCCGAATATACAGTAACAGGTACATCTTTAGCCAATTTTACGATGACTGATGAGGTAGCGGAAGGTTTAGTACGTAAATTTAGGCTAGAACCACTGCTAACATTTACATATTTTGTTACCGACTCTTGTTGTTTTTGCTCTGTTACTACAGGTGTGTTGTCTGGTGTAACATTTTCATCAGAAGCAGTATTTTCAGTTGCTTGTATGTATTTCGATGCTACATAACCTTCTATTCCATTTACCTTTATTTTGGACCAGCCATTTTCCTCTGAATATACATCAACCGCTGTATTATTTTTAATTTTAGTTAGAACATTTGATTGAGTTGATGGTGTACTTCTAACATTTAAAGTAGAAGAGGAATCAATAGAAACGTATTTTACCACACTAGTTTCATTGGATTTAAGAAATGAAGAGGACACGTACCCCTCTTTACCATTTACCGCTATCTTAGACCAACCATTCTCTTCTGAAATAACCATTACTTCTTGTCCCTTTTTTAAGGTAGACAGAACATCTGAATTAGCAGATGGTCCACTTCTCATATTTAATACAGAACCTTCTTCAACCTGAACAAATTTAACATTGTTAGTAGAAGCTTGCACCTCTTCTATAAAAAGCGGAGCAGCTAATGCAGATAAGAAAATCCCTGGTACTATAACCTTTTTCACTACTACATACCTCCCAGACCATTTAACACGATTTATCATCTATTAAACTTTAAACCTATTTCTTTTTACCTATTTATAATAATCACTAAAATTAATATTCTATAATACCTATATTATTATCAATCATTCTACTAGTATATGATACTATAGTCACATTTTCATTAAATCTATTAAAACTATCTATCATCACATAAAAAACATATCAAAGATTTGTCCATACTTTCATAGGTTTATTCCTTTTTTAAAAGGGAATTATATATTTTAGAGGATATACGAAGGGTATAAATACCCAACTTATTATATTTTTAAACACAAAAAAACCGAAAATAGTCATTTATGACCATTTTCGGTTTTTTATTAATATTCTCTATTTATGTTCCCAAGCTAATGATAAATCATAAGCAATTGGTTGCTCCAAACGATATTTAATTTGATCTAGAGATGATTCTGTTCCTAATACCCACATTAATTTTGCAACAATTGCTTCTGTGTTCATATCTGCTGACAAGATAATGTTATATTGTGCAACCTTTCTACCAACTTCATAAAGGTATAAATCCTGCCCTTCTTCTAAACATTGAGTAGAAATGACAACTGCTATTCCAGCTTGAACAAGCTCTTCTATTTTAGGCAATAGGTTTCTTTCTTCAAAGGGTAAGCCACCATTACCAAAGCTTTCAATAATAACTCCTTTATAGGTGTTTTTAATAAAATCAAAAATCTCTGGTTTTGTTCCTGGATGTAACTTTAGTAAAAAAACTTCTGGACATACCTTCGTATCTAGCTTTAACTCCCTTTTAGCCATTGCTGGTTTCCAAAAATAAGAAACTGAATCTCCTTCAATTGAAGCCACATAAGGGTGATTAATACTTTGAAAAGCATCATGGCTCTTTGTTCTCATCTTGACTGCTCTTGTGCCAATAATAACTCTCCCATCAAATACAACAAAAACTCCACCAATATCTTCTTTAGCAAAACGGATACTGTCTTTAACATTTTTCTTAGCATCTGTATGTTTAAAACTAATAGGCACTTGTGAACCGGTTATTACTACTGGCTTACTTAGATCTTGTAGCATGTAGGATAGTGCCGCAGATGTATAAGCCATCGTATCTGTACCATGTGTGATGACAAATCCATCATATTCGTGATAGTTTTTTGCGATAGATTCAGCCATTTTTACCCAATGTTCAGGCTGCATATTGGTACTGTCTCTATTCATGATAATATGGCAGGTTACCTCTACCTCAGAAGGATCATTCTCAAAATGTTGAAGAAGCTCTTCTGCAGATAGCCCTGGAACTAATCCTTCCTTGCCTTCTACAGAAGCTATTGTTCCACCTGTTGCTAATAACAGTATTTTTTTCATATGCATGCCTCCTAGTCATCTATTACGAATAATTTATGACATTTGCGATATATTCTTACCGTATTATATATAACTTATTGTACATATCGCAATAGAATTCTAGTAGGGTTCCTATCTAAATCAATCTTTTGTAAGGGAATCTATTAAGGTAAATAGGTTATTTTTTCTTCTATGGAAGAACGTTCTTTTATATCTGTAATTTCTTCTGGGTATCCTACAGCAATAACACCAACTAAGTCAAAATCTTCACTTACTTTCAATACATTTTTATTAGCATTTGACGTACCAATGGAAGACCAGAATGTTCCTACTTCCGATTCCCATGCAAGCAACATAAAATTCTGAATAAAACAAGAAACTGTTGCGTAATTCTCTTCTCTTTCTACTGTATTTCTTCCTTTATGAGAAAGAATCGCAATAAGTGTTGGTGCGTTACCAAAATTTGTTTTGTGATTTAATTGTTTCCTAGTTTCCTCTCCAATAAAAACCACTTTCCAAGGCTCTGTCATTTTATGATTTGGAGCATATGTAGAAACTTCTAGCCAACCTTTCAATGTTTCCTGATCTATTTCATCTGTTTTAAATTTTTTTATGGTTCTTCTACTTTTAATTAATTCTGAGACACCCATTTTTTCTCCACTCCCTTATTTATCTAACTTCCTCTCCCAATCATACAGATATTCCTACTTTTTTTAAATATCTTACTAGGAAAAAATCAAAATGTTAATGATTGCTATCATTTCTAAAGCCACTTCGCTTAATATCAGTATTCAAATGCATATTTATTTTTGCTTTCTTATATCCCACTGTCCAATCCTCTTTGTATTTTTTGAAGTTCTTATAATCCTGATCTCTTAACTTTTCTCCAAGACCAAAAATATCTGCTTCATAATCTGTTTGCATTTTCTTAAATAACGTTGCAAATTCCTTCTTCAGATAGTTGTTTGCTTCTTTCTCAAAGTCATTAAATGCATGTACTTTTTTTAATTCAACTTTTTGATCCGATCCATCTAAGACTGACTCTGCATCAATATATATATCAAATTGAGGGATTCCCTCTACTTCCTTTGCTTTTATCTTTGTTTTCGAACGAAGCACTCTAATTCCAAAATATTTATTTTCTTCTCCCTCAAAGGGAATAGTTAAACTAGTTTGTTCTAATTTATTTTGTACCCACAGCAGCAATCTAGTTTCTTCCAAGGATAAATAACCTTGCAATTTTCCACCTTTAAAAACGGCTAACGAATCTATTTTTCCTACTGCATCTGGTACTGACTTTGTGATATTCTCTATATTCGCACCTTTTTCTTTTGACCCTTCTATAGTCATAGCGGCCAAGACGGGAACCTGCCCCTTAGATGCATAGCTTCTTATGTAATCATTCAATTTCATGACAGGTGTGCCTCCCCAATCTTTCAACATATTGTCCAATTGAGGAAAAATTTTCAAGGAAGATACTTTTTGGTAGTCATTTGTTATTCTAAGTAAATCAACAGCATTCCCTTCTTTTGCAATAACAATGTTAAAATCATCTCTTATTTCTCTATCTCTATCAAAGAAGTCCATAAAGCTTAAAATTCCTTCTTTTGCAATTGTTTCTCCTATTACTAAAACTCTAGTATGTGAAAAAATATAATGAGTGGATGTAGCGATATTAAACTTATGTGTTATCTCTCCTATAGTATCTCCTTCAAATGTGTAGATGAAGGAAGGAGCTAATCCTTGGGCTGTTCGGTAGTTTAATTCTGTTGCAGCAGTCGACTCAATAGAAATTTTATATTTATGTTTATCTCCCTTATCAATGGCAATACCAGTTACAATCGAGTTTTCATTTAATTCAGAACGATCCCAACAACCTGAAAGGACAAAGCACATACCGATTATACAAATTAATAAACAATTTCTCATTAGCTTACTCCTATTACAAGGCATAATAAAAAATGGATAATTCCTTGCTCCTTCATCATAGTTTGTGAAAGGAGTAAGAAATTATCCATATTTTTATATTTATGTTATATTTTCAAACCATATGGTACAGTAGTTACAATGATATTTCTCTTATATAATAAGTGTGCTTTTAATAAAAGACTTGATTGATTATGCAACATATTATGCCAGTTTTTCTTTGTGATAAATTGAGGAATGATGACTGTAACACGATAATCCTGCTCGGCCGCTTTTTCCTCTATAACATTTATAAATCTTCTTAATGGTCGTATTAGACTTCGGTAAGGAGAATACAAAGTAACTAAACGAATATCTGGTCTGAACTTCCCCCATTTTTCCTCCATTAATTTTTCACTTTCTCTATCAAAAGCCACGTACACAGCAATAACTGTACTTCCTACCATTTCTGCATATTCAAGTGAATTTTCAACAACTTTTGTAATTCCTGCAACTGGCAATATTACGACATTTCCTTTTAACTTGACTGAAGTTCCTTTATACTCCAATCTTAATTGATCAGCTACATTTCTATAATGATGATGAATTTTGTGGAATATCAACACCATAATTGGAAGGAACACAAGTACTGGCCAAACTTTTGGAAATTTAGTTGAAAACAAGATCATTAAAACACTAAAACTAATGATTGCACCTATAAGATTAATACTTAATTTCCCTTTCCAGCCAATCGGCTTTTCTTTAATCCATTTTATACTCATTCCTGTCTGTGATAAGGTAAAAGGAATAAATACACCTACCGCATACAACGGAATTAATAATTCTGTATGTCCTTTAAAAAGAAGAATTAATAAGATAGAAGCTGCACCTAAAGTGACGATACCATTTGAATATCCTAATCGATCACCTCTTACAGAGAATATTCTTGGCATATATTTATCTGTCGCAAGATTAACAGCTAGTAAAGGAAATGCTGCATAACCAGTATTTGCTGCCAGCACTAAAATAAGTGCGGTTGTAACTTGGATAAAATAATATAACACATTTTTGCCGAATACTTCTGTAGCAAGCTGTGATATGACCGTCTCTTCAGCTTTTGGAGTGATTCCAAACCAGTAAGCAAGAAAGGTTATACCAGAAAATAATACAGCAAGTATTACTCCCATCAGCATTAATGTACGAACAGCATTCTTTGCAGGTGGCTCTTTAAAATTAGTTACAGCATTAGAAATTGCTTCTACACCTGTTAAAGCAGAGCATCCAGAAGAGAATGCTTTTAAAAGGATAAAGATACTAATTCCAGGTACCACTGTTCCTATAGAAGAATGTAAATCAACTGGCACTTGTCCAGTCATTACTCTCCATATTCCAGTTGCTATAAGAATAAGAATAGCGAAAACAAATAGATAAACAGGATAAGCCAGTATAGAGGCAGACTCTGTTACCCCTCTTAAATTTAAGATAGTTATAAATACTACTAGAATAATAGCTATTAACACATTGTATGGATGAAGGCTTGGAAATGCAGAAGTAATAGCATCCGTACCTGCACAAACACTAACAGCAACGGTTAATATATAATCTACTAATAGAGAACCACCAGCAATAAGACCTGCCTTCTCTCCTAGATTCTTTTTAGATACTATATAAGCCCCGCCACCCTGTGGATAGGCATAAATAATTTGTCGATAGGATAATATCAATGCTAGTAATAAGACTAGAACTCCTATTGCAATAGGAATGGAGTACCAGTATGCTAAAAATCCAACTGCTGTTAACACAATCAATATCTGCTCTGTACCATATGCTACAGATGAAAGTGCATCTGATGAGAGTATAGCAAGTGCTTTTAATTTGTTTAATTTTTGCTCTCCTAGTTCACTAGATTTTAATGGTTTACCAATAATAAGTCTTTTAACCATTGATCTGTTCATGTTACATCCTCCAATTAAATACCGCTTCCTGTTTGCTTTCTACTTAAAGAAGAAAAATTTAAACATAGCAAAAAACCACAGAGAATACCCTGTGGTCGTTGAACACAATCACCAGTTTTCTTCCCCTCTAAAAACGCTTACGGAGTTAGCTGTCGGATTCGGGCATCTTAGAGTTGCCCTACCTTTAAAAAGGATTCACCCCTAGTGTTATACACACGTAATTTTGGGTCCCCCGCTCCAAACGGATTAAGCGATGTATTGTTGTTTCCTATCTGAGAATGATATTACTCCCATAAACTAAGTCAGTAAAGGATTTGAAAAGGATAATAATGACGAAAAATAGCCGAATTCACAGGTATAACTCTAATTAGATGGATTAACAGATTCCTTTCTCTCTTTCTCTTCGAATATCTTTGATTTATTTACCTGTTTCTTAATATAGACATAAATGAAATGCACATCGTTGATATAACGTTTTCAAAATTCACATAGAAAAGAAGCTGCCTATATTAGACAGCTTCTCTTTTGAATTATCGCTTAATAAGCTAAGCTAAATAATCCTTTAATATGTGATAAGTAACGAATATTACTTGCTTCTTTCATTAGGGAAGCTGGTAAGCCTCTTAATGGTGTAGAGCTTCCTCCAACAATTGCAACTCCGTCTTTTCTACCAAGACTTGCAAGTGTACCTGAGTTGATTGGGTCGAATGAATCTAATGATTTACCTTCTAGATGCGCATATAGATTGTACCCAATTAACTCACCCATTTGCCATGCGATTTGAGCTGTAGGTGGTGCTGGACGACCTTCTGGACCATCAGGGAAGTATACAGCACTGTCTCCTGCAACAAACACTTCAGGGTGTGAAGTAGATTGTAAGAATTCATTAACTGTAGCACGTCCACGGTTTACTTCTAAACCAGAAACGCCAACTAGAGGATTTCCTTGTACTCCACCTGTCCAAACGAATGTGTTTGTAACAATTTTTTGACCATCTTTTAAGTCTACTACATTGCCTGCAACATTTGTAACAGCTAATCCAGTTAAGAATTTCACTCCACGGTTTTCTAAGCTCTTTGTAGCACGTTCAATTAAGTCATCTGGAAGAACTGGAAGAATCTTCGGACCAGCTTCAACAAGAAGTAATTTAATGTCTCTGTAATCAACACCATATTTTCTTGTCATTCCAGGTAAGATGTCAGCAAGTTCACCAACTAGTTCTACACCAGTTAAACCGCCTCCACCGATTAGAATAGTTGCATCTTCTTCTTTTCTTGTTTTCGCATATTCACGAACTCTTGCTTCTACATGGTTATAAATCTTATTAGCATCTTCTGCTGATTTAAGAACCATACTATTCTCTTCAAGACCAGGAATTCCGAAGTATGCTGTAACACTACCTAATGCAACAACTAATGCATCATAAGATAATTTAGAACCGTCGTTTAGGACAACTTCTTTATTATCTACAGAGAAAGTGTCAACTGTAGCAATTTTAAGATCAATATCTTTTCCTTTGAATAATTTTTCTAAAGGCATAGCAACTGCTTGTTCAGAAACATTTCCTGCTGCTAAACGGTGTAATTCAGTAATAATTTGGTGTGTAGGATATTTATTAATCACTGTCACTTTAGCTTCTTCTTTGTTGTAGAATTTACGAACATTTAAAGCTGCTAAAAGACCGCCGTATCCAGCACCTAAAATAACAATATGTTTTGACATAGTATATCCTCCGTCCTTATTCCATCTAAAGTATTGGTCACTATTTCTTCTTTACCTTAAAACTTTAAGATAATAAGAAAACAGTTCCAGGAAAAATTACTTGTTGTTTTCGCGTTCTGACATAATTTGAAGATAACTTTGTAAGAAGCGGAAAAGCTTTTGAGCTTGAGGATCTTTCATCATTCTCATTAATCCAAAAATCCCAATTGTTTCGTTGCTCTCATCAGCACGGTCTTTAGCTTCGATTGCTGCAGATGCTAATCCTTTAACTGAATGAACAACTGGCTCCATCATTTCTGATGTAGCATGAACAATATCACTTTTGAATACTGCGTCTTGAGATAATGCTTGAACGACATCATAAGACTTCGTTAAAGTATTTACCAACTCAGTTAATTTTGGAAGTTGATCAATAAGAGTTGTCAAAGATTGTTGTACCTCTGGCTTTAACAACTGATCTAATAGATCTTGATTTGAATTTGCCAGTTGATTTTCAGCATTTGTTTGTGCAGTAGTTTCTGACATAACGAATTCTCCTTTACTATAAGCAAATTTGCTTAAATAATTTTAACAAACTATTGTGATTGACTGCACAAAAGTTTGCATACAATAATTGAAATAACTTTAGTTACAAATCAAAGAAGTTATTTTTTACATAAAATAATAAATGGACTATACCATATTAACAAATAGTTGAACTACTTCTTCTCATTTAACTCCTTTAATATAATACCACTTTTTAATTAAAAATAAATGAGGATTAGTAAAAAAATAGAGTTTTTTTAAATTAAAGTGATTATTATCACATTAATTCAATTAGTATTTATGGATTAACATTGATTTTCCTATTTTATTAACTAAAAAGATAGTTTCTTTAAACTTTTAAAGGCAAATATACGAAAAAAGTAGTTCCTTTATTTGGTTTACTTTCTATTTCTATCTCCCCATTTAATCGATGAATAATATGGAAGCAGACTGTTGTGCCTAATCCTGTACCTTGCGTTTTAGTGGAATAAAAAGGCGATCCAAGCTTTTCTACTTCCTCTTCTGACATTCCTCTACCATTATCATGCACTTTAATAGCACAAAAATCCTTCCTTTTTTCTGCAGTAATAAAAACTTCTCCTTGTTTATCAACTGCTTCCATTCCATTCTTAATGAGATTAATTAAAACCTGTAACATTTCATCCTTCCCTGCCATCACTTTATAGGAAGTAGCTACTTTGTTTAATAGCTGGACATTCTTTAGCATAAGGCATCATTAGTTTTTCCGCTTGTTTCACACATTCCATTATGTCTATTACTTCATTATATGTAGAATTCATGGTTGCCAAAGACAAATAGTCATTTATATTTTTTCAGCTCTAGATAATTTAGAAGACATAATGGTAATTTTATCAATTTGATTAGATGTAGATTTCTCACCCTCTAATAATAATTGAGTATCTCCCTTTACTACAGTTAGCGGATTTCGTATCTCATGTGCAACAGAAGCAGCCATTTCACCTATTAGTTTTATCTTATCTGTTTGTTTCTCTTTTATTCTATTTTTTTCTTTTTCAAATAAGGATTCTATTAAATAACAAGCAATGATGCCTGTTACAAGGTGTGCTAAATAAAAATAGGAACAACATTAAGCAATATAACAAATAAATAATTATCAAAGCGAATCATTTTTTTCTCCTTTTTATTACAGATATACAAAAATATTAAATCACTCTCTTACTGGTACTATTGAACCATTTTCCTTAAATGGATAATATATCCTTTCAATCCTAATTCGTAGAAAGTAAATAGTTTTATTACCTTTTAGACATACTAAGTGTGTATATTGTTCTTTCTATCCTTTTTGTTTACATTCAGGTTTTTTGAATGAATTTCATGAATATTTGAGGTGTACTTGATGGCAAAATCTACTTCTGAATCAAAATCAGGTCAGTCAGGTGACTTAAAATGGTGGCAGCTTTCCTTAATTGGTGTTGGCTGTACGATTGGAACAGGCTACTTTTTAGGATCTAGCTTAGGCATTAAAGAAACTGGTTTTTCTATTGTTTTTGCCTTTGTATTAGCAGCATTGGGTACATACATTGTTTTCAATCAATTAGCCAAAATGACTGCAGCAGATCCACAAGAAGGCTCTTTTTGTTATTATGCTAATAAGGCATTTGGCCCTTGGGCAGGCTTTAGTTGTGGGTGGAATTACTGGTTTTCTAATATTCTTATTATGGGAAGCCAATTAACTGCTCTATCTATTCTTTCTCAATTTTGGTTTAAAGATGTTCCATTATGGATATTCGCCTGTATTTATGCAGCTTTATCTCTATTTGTTGTTTTACTAGGTACGAAAGGCTTTGATAAAGTAGAAAATTATCTAGCTATCATTAAAACGGCAGCTATTATCATGTTCATTGTATTAGCATGTGCAGCCGTTTTTGGTTGGATTAAGGGTGGTAATCACCCAATAAATTTACCTAATAAAGTGGATGACTTTTTCCCTAAGGGGTTTAAGGGGTTCTGGGTATCATTATTATTTGCTTTTTATGCTTATGGAGGAATAGAAGTAATTGGCTTAATGGCCATGCAGCTGAAAGATAAAAAAGATGCTCCTAAAGCTGGAACTAATATGCTAATTATATTGTTAGTTATATATGTATTATCTTTAGGACTTGCAACGATTCTTGTTCCATTGGATGCTTTTACAGAAAAAGAAAGTCCTTTTGTAACAGCATTAGGTGATTTTCCTTTAGCTTTCTTTCCGCATGTTTTTAATGGAGCAATTATCATTGCAGGATTTTCAACTATGACCGCTTCTCTGTTTGGAGTTACAAATCTTCTAGTTACAATGGCGAAAGATGGAGATGCACCTTCCATTTTTCAAAAAAAATTAAAGAAATGGAACCAGCTACCATTGCCATCCTTTATATTAGGAGGTATTGGGTTATTTGCTTCTGTTCTTGCAGCACTATTACTACCTGGTAGGCTTTTTGAATATATTACTACAGCTGCAGGAATTCTTTTATTATACAACTGGACGTTCATTCTTCTATCCTCGTTTAAGATATTACAGAATAAATTGTGGGATAAGATAAAAGCTTCGGTTGGCATTCTTTTAATAATAGCAGCAGTAAGTGGTACTGTATTAGAAACAGAAATACGCATAGGATTCTTTGTCAGTCTAGGGTTTGTTCTACTCATTGCTATTGCCACTTTCTTTATGCGCCATAAATTAGGAAAAAAGAAGCAATGTACAGAATAAAAGGAAGAACGTGTATGACTAAACTGGCACCCATGTCAAGGACACAATAAAAAAAGAGACTAAGCAACTAGAAGGTGATTCCTATATTGAATGAGGCCACTGAAAAACTTAGGTTTTTTATTTCTGTAATCTCAAATGAATACAAAAAGGCAATTTTCCGCCGGTTTTTTAGGCGGAAAATTGCCTTTTTCCTTTTCTAGTTTATTTTTTTTCATTAAGAAGTTTCAGTATTCGCTTGAGGTTAACTGCAAATATTGCTGTAGCTCCTTGAATTTCCATACCAAATAGACCCGCAGATGATGCCGTTTCATACCCGTGTCTATGTTTTAATTCACTATTTTTCGCCTCAATTTTATATCGAGAGCGTGCATGTTCCTTAAACTCTTCACTGTTTTGAAATGCTTCTTGTTCCTTGTGTTCAGTGGATTTTATGGAAACAGAATAGGTTTTACTTTTTGCCCCTTCTTTATAACAGCCCTCCCGGAACGGACATACCGTACATTTTTTAATGTCAAAGTAATACGTGTCTTTTTGATTTTCCCCTTGATTTTTCTTTCCCGTTCGTGCTTTTCGTATTGCCATGTGACCTGCTTGACAAACGTACATACCTGCATCTTTATTAAACTCAAACTCGTCCTCTTTAGCACGTCTACCCTGTGTAATCAGGGGATTTAGTTTGGATACTAGTTGAAATTCTTCTGTTTTTGCATACTGGATATTATCTTTCTCTGAATACGCTGTATCACCAATGATTCTATCAATTGTCATTCCTGCTTTTTTGCTTTTCTCAACTAGATCTTTCAAGTATTTCCCATCACTTTTCTCGCCTGTAGTAACAACTGCAGCAGTAATAATTCGCTCATCACACATAGCTAAATGTGTTTTAAATCCGAAGAAAGATGAATCAGCTGTTTTATGTCCAATACGTGCATCTGGATCATTTGAATAGCTTAGTTGTTCTGCATAATCTTCTACGACTTCTTTTAATACATTCAATTTTTCTTTGACAGCTGGAATTTCGGCAATTTGTGGTTCCGTTTCAATAACAGTAATGACTTGACGACAATAATCCAATTCCTCGTTTACTTCGTTAGTAGTTGTTTTTGGTGGAAACTTTTCCTTTATCGTTTCATCTACTTGATAAGTTGCTTTTCGGAGATTTTTTGATTTCTCTTGTAAAAACTCTTTCGGTGATTTTTGATTATAACGTGCTTTGGTGTGTGTTGCATCCACGATAATGGTATTAGACTTAATGATTTCTTTTTCTAGAGCAATCTCAACGGTTTTGCCAATAAGTATGTCTAATAAACCCACATCTTTAAGACGGAGTTTACGAAATTTCGTTAATGAGCTTGGGTTAATTACTGAATCCTCTGGTGACATTTCGAGAAAATATTTAAATGACATATCGTATTTGGACCGTTCCACAACATCTACATCTGACAAATCAAAAATTGATTTAAGAAGTAAGTATTTGAACATACGAATTGGCGATATTGCATTGCGTCCATTTTCCAGACAGTATTTTGTTTTCAATTCTTCTAATATAAATGTAAAATCTACCAGTTCATTAATTTTTCGAAGCATATTATCTTTTGGTACAACAATATCGTATAAAGTCATATATGGACTAAGGTTGAAAGATTCCTGATTTGAGATCACTTGGATACCACCTAAACACTTGATAATCTTATTATACAGTAAAAAGACAGTTGAAAGTTCTATCAAATGAACTATCAACTGCCTTTAAATTGGACTTTTTCAGTGGCCTCATATTGAATAGGGGTCATCTTTTTTAAATTCCATTGATATCGATAATTGTTATAGTAAACCATGTAATGATTTATTTTTGCCTTTAATTCTTTTATGGTTTTACAAGATTTATAGTCTACCTCATCTTTTAAATGTCCAAAAAA